>CAWBWQ010000008.1:0-222347 GCA_963792535.1 uncultured Phycisphaerales bacterium | reverse complement strand
CTGATCTCACCACATCTAAGTCGGATGTGAATGATATCCTCGACTCAAGCATGATTTGCGTTCTCATGAGAGAGGTTTGGAACCCAGGAGGAACTAACTCCAGGCTCAGTCATCACCGGGCAGGTGATAACAGCTGTTGGCCGCAACCGCTTTTCAGGGCAGTCACTCCAACCTGATTCGACAACGGATCATGTTCGCCAAAAAGGTGCTCGGCGATTCCATCGGACGGAATCGGTTGTGGGGATCACAACCTCGCCGCCAGCTTCTGAAGGAGGCTGACAACGGCATGCATTACATGCTTGCGATGGAAATCGCGGAGTTTATGTTCAGGTTTCTTGATTAAACCTTTGAACCTCATCATTCACTTGTCAAAGAGCAACCTCGTCATCCAGTTTTCACTGGTGAATCCACTGCTTCAGCTTTCGGCTTCAGCAATTTCATCTCGACGACGTTTCCCGCCGAACGCGGGTAAGTCGTTTCTCGCAAGAAGCGACTGATCCAAATTCGACCGACAAACAGCCAGCCAACTTTTGTTGAATCTGATTTCGCCACTTGCACTCGCGGCGACCTGCATTATTGCAAAGGTTACTGCGAACTACATCGGCATGTACGATACTTTGATTTTAGCCAAGTCTTTGAACCTCAAGAGCTATTGACTTCGTCAGGCTTTCCACAGCTATTTCTTACTGCGGGTCGCAAAGTATATCGTTCGTTACAACCCTGTCAAGTAGCCTGACTTCTTTTTTTTCGTCATCACTTGGCAGCGTCCCTTCCAAAGCTGGTTAGCTCTTGGCTGGGAGGGAGGAATATACAGAGGTGTCGAGATCGTGCAAGGGGTTGTTCAAAGAATCTTTTATCTCTCCAATTCCCATGGTGTTCGGCGTTTCTTGGTCTGTTAGACCATCTCGGTTAAGGTGTCGTGTGGGAGGAGCTTCATGTCTATCAGGCCGCGTAAGATTGCAATTTTCCCCGGGCAGTTTGACCCGGTCACCAACGGTCATCTTGATGTAATCCGCCGCGGGGTGGGATTATTCGACGAGCTCATCGTGGCGGTCGGAATCAACCCTGATAAACGTGAGTTCTTCACTATTAAAGAACGCATGACCATGATTCAGGGACTGGTGGCGGATGTGCCCGGGGTAAAGGTCGAACAATATAAAGGGCTAACTGTCGATTTCGCTCGAAGCGCAAAGGCGACTGTTATTCTGAGAGGCATTCGTGACGTACTCGACCTTCGATATGAATTCCAGCTTGCCATGGCTAACCGCGTCGTGGGAGGCATAGAGACTGTCTTCATCATGACCGGTGACCAATATGCCCTCACCAGCAGCAGTCTCATCCGGCAGGTGGTCGCTCTGGGGGGAGATGTTCGGTCTCTCGGCGGATTATTGCCGGCAATCGTCGTTCAAAAACTTCGTGAAAAGCAGAAAAATGGCGATTTTATTGTCGCAGAGCCAACAAATCCGAACGAATAAATAGGGTTGAGCCTGGCAACGACTTAAAAATGTAAATTTGCGGGTTTCATTACGGTAGTGCCGGATTTTTCTTGACCCCTGACCCAATTAGCGTATGGTGATGCCTGTGCGTTCGGCGGAGCGTCAAATGTTATACTCATTGCTCGTGAAAAAGTTGCAAGCGTAATTTCGAGGATTATTACCTGCAATCGTCACGTTGGTTCGAGGATAACTTTCAACTTTCCCCAAAAAATGTTCACTGGTGGCGTTCACCGGTGTATTTGCTTGTCGCGGAAAAGCAGCAGTGTCAGTTCCATTCCCAGCTTAATTTTAAGCTAAACGGCAATTATATCCCTTATATTCCGTCGAACTCAAACTGCTATCGAGCCGCGACTTTTTCCGAAAGGAGCTTCTTTTATGAAGCATCTCAGTCGTAAGTCCAAGGGTTTCACCCTTGTGGAATTGCTAGTCGTTATCGGGATCATCGCATTGTTGATTTCGATTCTTTTGCCGTCGCTGAACAAGGCGCGTGAGACTGCCAATCGCGCCAAGTGCGCCAGCAACCTTCACCAGATTGGTCTTGCTATTCTGCTTTATCAGAATGACAGCCAGCAGCTGTATCCACGCACGGTGATGGATACAACTGGAAATCCAGTGCCGAACTGGTGCGCAGGTCCAACTGCCCCTTCCGCCACAGCGGACCCATTCGCTACCGGCGCTGCTCAGGAAGGCCCCAACAGCGTCACGGCTTCGTTTTTTCTGCTCCTCCGCAATGAGCAGATTACCTCTGCGGTCTTCATCTGTCCCAGCAGCAATGCTGAACCTTGGGACTTTGGTGGTGGTTCAAACAGCGCCCAGAACTGGGTTGACTGGAATGGCTTCACCAACATGACCAAAAACCTGAGCTACAGCTACGAAGACCCGTTTGCTTCTAACACGGCAATCGCAAACGGCTGGCAGCTGAAGAATCCTGATGCCACCTACGCGATCGCATCGGACATCAATCCCGGAACGTCCGTGCCAAACACGACGTATAATCCGACGAATGTCCCGACGAACGCTGCAAATAGCATCATGCGTAACGGCAACTCGCCGAATCACCAGCAGGACGGTCAGAACGTTCTTTATGGCGACGGCCATGCTGAATGGATGACCAACCCCTACTGCGGTTCGCAGCATGACAACATCTACACCGGTCGAAATGGATCGGGTGTTGTCGCCGGAGCTCCATTCCTTTCCGGTGGTAGCGTTAAGGGTGCCACGAGCAGCTCGTCGCCTCTTGATGGCCTGGACAGTATCCTTCTGCCATACGGCGGTCAGGCATACTAAAACAAGTGGTTTTTTAACTTCTGGAACAAACCCAACCAGGCTCGCAGCAATGCGGGCCTGGTTTTTTTCGGAGGTTGTCGATTGAGAAAACCGCTTCACCAGCAGGGCGGATGTAGATGCAAAGACCAATGCATTATTATCCCTGTGCGGGATGGTAATTCTGTAGTCATTTTGCTCATTCGCGACTATCCTCTCCCCAGTCATGGAACAAACGCTTCCCCCTCAGACCGAGAACGCTGCGGGGTTTGAATCCCCTCGCGTCAGGCAGTTCACCATATTCCTTGAAAACAAGGTGGGTCGGCTTCAAATGCTGATTCGCTCGCTGGAACAGGGCGTGGGTCGAATTGTGGCTATATCCATTGAAGAATCTGGCGATGCGTCGCTGATTCGCCTGATCTGTGCCGAGCCTGATTTTGGCCGCGAACTGCTGCAAACCGCAGGCTTTCCATTTTGCGAATCAGAATTGCTCGCTGTTGAGCTTCCCCGCAATAACCGGCAGCCCATGCTGGCGATCTGTTCTGCCCTGCTCGCCGCCGAAATCAACATTCACTATGCCTACCCCCTGCTGACCCGACCCGGCGGGCCCGCCATCGCGCTTTATGCGGATGACATCACCCTGGCGCGCAGCTGCTGATTAAAAAAGGATTCCGCTTGATCTCGCAAAAAGATCTTGCCCGCTGATGCGGCAGGAAACGACCCGCGCTTGCCGCCAGGTACCGCAGTACGCTACACTCGCGGACTATGCGTCATGTGATCTCTGCCTTGGTGATGAACGAGCCCGGTGTGCTGGCGAATGTGGCTGGTATGTTTGCGGCGCGTGGATTCAACATTGATTCCCTTGTCGTCGGTCGAACTGAAAACCCCGAGCTTTCGCGGATGACGATTGTGGTCACCGCCAATGAAAACACGCTGGAACAGGTCCGCAAGCAACTCGCCAAGCTTGTGCCAGTTGTAAAGGTGCGGGACTTCAAAGACTCTTCATATATTGAACGCGATCTCGCGCTTATTACCGTCGGTGTGACAGCCGAGCAGCGCACGCAGGTAATTGAGGTGGCCAATCTCTTCCGCGCCAAGGTAGTGGACGTGGCCAAGAACAGCGTCATCGTTGAATTAGGTGGTACTGAGGAAAAGATCGAGGCATTCATCGAACTGATGAAACCGTACGGCATCACCGAGTTGGCACGCACAGGTGTGATCGCCATCGCGCGCGGCATGCAGATCGGTCGCGAAAATAACTCAAGCGACTTCTCCAAGGCCCGCAAACGCAGCCTGGACGCACCCGCCACGGCAGCGTTGCCGCCTTCTTAGTTTTAATGTCCCCGCAGCAACCCTTTCTAGCCCGCTTTCGCCGGGCGAAGGTGGCACCGCGCCCGTTCATAAATTGTTTTCCTCCTTTGCACCAAAGTTGGTGGCTAGAATCAATTCAACATGAAATATTTCTACGGCGGATACGACGGCGAAGAATTCCCCACACAGGACAAGCTCTTTGGGTTTGATCAGTTGATGGAATTCATCATGGAATATGGCGACCAGGCCATGAAGGCGCTGGAACAGATGATGCAGGATCCCAAGAACCAGGAGCAAAGTGATCTGCTCGAACAATTGCTCAAAGACGGCATGCTGGATAAAGACGGTAAGGGCAAACTCAGACTTACGCCGCGCTCGATCAATAAGATGCAGCAGAAGGCGCTGATGGAAGTCTTTGCCAACCTGCGAAACGGTCAGCGCGACGGACACGAAAAAATCACTGCAGGCGCAAACGGGGAGCGAATCGACGGAACCAAACCTTACCAGTTCGGGGATCCGGTCAGCGAGTTGGATCTGCACCAGACGCTGCACAACGCCCTTTCAACGCACGGCCTGCCGAACGGCACCGGCAAAATTAAGTTTGACGAACGAGACTTTGAACTTCATTTGCATGAAGGGACCACCACCTGCTCCACCGTGGTGCTTCTGGACATGAGCGGGTCGATGATGCGCTACGGCCGGTACCACTCGGCCAAAAAAGTCGCCATGGCGATGCAGGCACTGGTCCGCCAGAAATTCCCTCAGGACTCGATCGACTTCGTCGGTTTCTATTCAGGTGCAAACAAAATATCCGAAGTAGCCTTGCCGCTGACAATGCCCAAGCCGGTGACGATTTATGATTACCAGGTAAAACTGAAGGTGCCCATTCCCAAGCTGGATCAAGCGCCGCAGCACTTCACCAATCTGCACATGGGGCTGCAGCTGGCCAGGCGCATCCTGCGGAAGCGACAAAGCGAAAACAAGCAGATTTTTATCATCACCGACGGTCAGCCCACTGCTCACGTTGAAGGCGACTTCGTCCACCTGCTGTACCCGCCGGATAAGCGCAGCACTGTGGCAACGTTGAAAGAAGCAATGCTCGCGGTGAAAGAAGGCTGCCGAATCAGCACATTTGCGTTGATAGAAGATTATTACGGAATGGACTGGGTCAGTTTCGTCGAACAACTCACCCGGCTCACCAAGGGTGTTGCCTTCTACACGAGCAGCGGTGAATTGGCATCCTGCATCATGGAAAGCTACCTGAGCGGGCGGAAGAAAAAGTCCTATGTCGCGTAAGGCGACGGATTTCAAATTTGCGAGTATTCGCGACCGCTCCTATCATCCGCCCGATGCCGATCCGTGCACTTGATAACCTCGGTCGCAGCACCAGTGCTTCCATCGCCACCTTCGGCGACTTCGCCATCTTCAGTGGGCGCGTTTTCGGTTTCTTATTTCGCGGTTGGTTCAAGTTTAAAAACCTGCGGTTGCTGCTGCCCCAGTTTTACGAGGTCGGAGTTAAGTCGGTTCCGGTTGTCGGGATCGTCGGCGCTTTCATCGGCATGGTGATGGCCGTCGAAACCTACGCGCAGTTCAGGTCCATTGGCCAGGAAAACCGCCTGGGGATGGTGATCGCGCTTTCAGTTGTGAAACAAATTGGCCCGGTGCTGGCTGCGGTTATGGTCGCCGGTCGCGTCGGCGGTTCGCTGACCGCTGAGCTGGGAACCATGAATGTAACCGAGCAGTTGGATGCGCTCCGCGTGATGGGATCGGATCCGATCAGCTATCTCGTGGTGCCGCGGTTTTTAGCATGCATTCTGCTCACTCCCCTGCTGACTATCTACAGTGATTTACTGGGTATCACCGGTGGATGGTTCATTTCTGTAGGCACCTTCCACATCCCAAATCAGATCTACTGGGACTACAGCGCCCGAGGTGTAGAACACTGGCAGATTATTGAAGGCATCGTCAAGAGCTTCTTTTTTGGCGGCGCTATCGGACTGATCGCCTGTTACAACGGATTCACCTGCGGGTCTGGGGCAAGCGGCGTGGGACGCGCCTGCACTGAGGCTTTCGTTCAGGCTTTTCTGGCGATTATTGTGCTGAATTTTCTGTGCGCTGCCGTCGCCAAGCAACTCTATATCGGGCTTTATGGCACTGTGAGTGTGTTCGGGTGACCGGCGAAGCACTGGTCGAACTTCGCCACGTCTCCAAGCGGTTTGGCCGGTTGGTAGTGCTGGATGATCTGTCGCTGAAAATCCAGACGGGAAAATGCCTGGTGGTCATCGGGGCAAGCGGAACCGGAAAAAGTGTGCTCCTCAAGCATATCGTCGGGCTCCTGCGCCCGATAGCGGCGAAGTATGGTACGACGGGCATCGCATCGACAACATTAAAGAACGTAAGTTGATGAAAATTCGACTGCAGTTCGGTTTCCTGTTTCAAATGGGAGCCTTGTTCGATTCGATGAACACATTGGAAAACGTGTCATTTCCACTTGTGGAACACTCCACCAAAAAAGGCGACGAAATTCGCGAGATCGCCACCGCGAAACTCGCGATGGTGGGATTGAAAGACGCTGGGAAAAAGATGCCGGGGGAGTTATCAGGCGGGCAGAAAAAGCGCGTCGCGTTAGCGCGGGCCATCGCGTTGGAACCCCGGGTTATCCTTTATGACGAACCTACCACGGGGCTAGACCCGATCCGATCCGACGTCATCAATGAACTGATCATCAAGCTGCAGCGGGAATTGCATGTAACCAGCATCGTGGTCACGCACGACATGCAAAGCGCGCTGAAGGTCGCCGATCGGATCGTCATGCTTCGGCAGGGCAAAATCGTCTTCGATGGCACGCCGGACGAGATCGAGACAAGCCTGGATCCGGTGGTCAGCCAGTTCGTGAACGGCGAAGCCGGCGAGGCCGAGCTCGCGATGCTGAAGCTGCCCGCCAGATCGTAAACAAATCAGCCGATTGCTTATCGTAGCGACTGCAAAAACTTTCTTGCGTCTATCGCCGCCGGCGAGGTTGGATTCTGCCTTAGCGCGCTCTGCACCATCGTCCGGGCAACGGTTTTCCTGCCCGCCTGCGCCTGGGTTTGTGCGTCTTTCAACACGCTGGGCAGGTCATCCACGGTCACGTTGACCTGATCGATCATTTGCCCGCGGAGTGTAAACGAACCGATTACCCCGCTGACATCCGGAAGAGTCAGACTGACCGTCGGCTGCTTGTTTACGCCTGGCGAAATTTCCCAGCCGGGAAGCGATCCGTAGAGACGAACGGTGTTCTGAATCAACGCCGGCGGCAGCCAGTCGTTATCGCTGATCTTCAAGGTGCCGGCATCGACTGCGGATTTGAATTCGTCGAAGCTGGAAAAAGTCTGCTTCTGCGTCCAGGCTCGCGCGACATAACTGGTCATCGTCGCTACCGCTGCCCTTGCATACAGGATGCGCGTGGGACTTTTCGGCTGGGAGAGCCACCATGATTTCCAACGCGCTTGAAATTCGTCGGGCGGGCCCAGCGTATCCTGCCAGGCGCGGGCAAATGGTTTGCCTGTCGAGATCTCGGCAATGCATCGTCCAAACGCATCCTGATATTTTGCATCATCGCCGTGAACCAGGAAGTGAACCATCGACCAGGCCTGGTCATAATTTTTGATGTCCATTTCCATGGCCCAGCGCCGAGGCGTTACCTGCATCATTTCAATCAACGGCTTGATCTCTGCGCCGTTGATTTCGTCTTTCAATCGCTGTTCGCGCCAGGGAGGGACAACACCTGTGACAAAACCGTCGCCGGTAAAAATGCTTTCGCCGAAGTACTCAGCAAGGCCTTCGTTCAACCAGATTGGAATATCCCCGCCTATGACGGCATGGGCAAACTGATGAAACCCCTCGTGCTGCACCACATGCCAGGTCCCCTGCCCGACTTTTTCACCCGCGATCGCCATCAGTTTTCCACGTGTGCCGTTGTAAACAAAAACGCCGCTCGATCCTTTCATGCCTCCGGCAGCGAGATAGTCAGCCTTGGACTTGAACAAATAAAACGGCAACTTCTCGCGGATCACACCGGCAAAACCTTTCGTCCGCTCGTGGTATTCCTCGGCCATCCGTGTCATGCGAATGGCAGCTTCCTTTTCCCCGTCGGGGTCGATGTCGGTGTAAATGGTGTAGTATTTGGTTTCGTACTGTTTAAGTTGAGCCCCCGCGACAGGGACGACGCAGAACGTCAAAAAAAACCCGAATATCCAGCTTAGCCTGCGCGAGGCCGCCTTTACTTTCAATTCGATATTTAGTGCCCACGATTTAGAACAAGTTGTTTGCATTGCCATCACTTCCCCGGCCACTGGCTGAGATCCTCGATTACCGGCGCAGCTGAATCATCCATTGCACGGAACAGCACAGCGATTTTATTTCCGCCGATGAGTCGCACCATCAGGTCCGTGATCCCCGCATTAGATCGTTGCGGAGTGGCGCATCGCAGTTGGCTGTTTCAAACTTCGCGTTCGCCGGGCTGAGCAAGACTGCACTTATCTTCGACCCGTTTAAGGTCAGTGTTGCTTTGTTGCCATCGACTTCCACTTTGGCCGCTGTATGAAAATTCCATTCGACCGAAATCGGATGAATTTTTAAGAGCGTTATTTCATCCTGAACGAGGACCTGCTTCCGGTCGATCATGCTGATGCCGCGCCTGACCGAGATTGCCTCCGGCGGATATGCGGCAGTCAGGTCGATGATTGCGCTGCTGCGCCGGCGTGCTGACGAATGAAACGATTTGTGCCTTGGCTTTTTGCTGCTGGTTTGCGCCGTTGAAGGTCAGCGTATTGTGCGCTTTGGTCATCAACCGGAAATACGCGTATCGCTGCTTTCCAAAATAGCCGGGCAGGTTGTAATCGTCGGACCCGAGGTCGCAACCCCATCTTTGGCCAAGGGCATCCAGCACAAACGATCCCAGGTCCAGATGGGAATGATTCGCGCCGTTATCGCCGCCTTTGAAAGCGACATACCAGGACTTGGGATCCGCAAAACTGCTGCGGAACACACCGACATTCACCCGCTGAAATTCCGCGTCCAGCGGTACGTCCGCGGCGGTGTTCAGATCGCCCTGGGGATTGAACCACAACAGGTGAAAGATGCTCATCCGCCCCACGCTGTTGGCGCGCTCCCAGGCGGCGTAAGTCGGTTTTTCAAATCGCCTGGCGAGCCAGAACATCTGCGGCGCAGGTTCGTATCCTTCTCCGGCATCCGCAAAGTTGAATACCTTTTTCCCAGGTCCGGTCAGCTGAATGTGAAACGCACCCGTGTCAGCGAAGCCGGGCATTTTTCCAAGATCGAAATCGGTCCCCAGCGCGCTTTCGATCGCCGAGAGATAATATACGTTATAGCTCGTCGCATAATTCCAATAGCCCGGGCCTTCATCCCAGCCGCCGTCGGGCGCAAATTCCGTCATCGGTTTGTTGATCGTCCCTCGAGCGAGATTGAGAATCTGCCCGGCAATCTCCGGTTCCTCATCCGCGATCGCCAGCGCGCCGACAGTTAGACCGCCCGCGCAGACCTGCGACCAATTCATGTTGCTGTGCGTCCAGAACGCTTTGTTTGCATAAGCTGTCAGGGCGGGCTTGAAACCGAGATCGACGATCGAACGACGGATGGTGGCCCGTTCGTCTGCCGAGAGCTGATCGTAAATCCAGTCGTAACCGATCCCGCAGGCATTGGTCATCTCCGCAACGTCGAGAAAATGCGACGGATTCCAATCCGCAAACGCAGCCACGTTCAACATTTCTTTTTTAGCCCGCGCGGCATACTTCACATCGCCGGTAAGTCGATACATGGCCGCCGTGGTCGAGATGATTTCTAGGGCCTTTCTGCTTTTGTCGAGTAACCTTGGACCAATCAGCACATGTTTCACCGGGGGTTGGTTGATCATACCGTCGGCCTGCTTCTGCAGCTGTTTAAACAGCGCCCCGGCCATGGGATCCGACTGGATGAGCTTTTTATCCCGCTGAATCTCCTCGTCCAGTACCATTAACCGGGGGTGGCCTTGCCGGAGAGTAGACAATGGATCGACAGCTGCCCCCGCGATGTGAGAAATGCTCAGAACCGAAGCGAGCCAGATAAAAAAACAACGGGAGTGATTGTTTCTTCTCATGGCTATTATTCTCAACCGTTGCATAACTGCTTGCAACAGTGCATCGGCGCGACTACAAGGTTTGGCATTCGTTTTCAGGATGATGACGAACCGTCAAACCTGCCACTGGGCTTTCTATGTCTCCAAGTAAGCGAAATATTCTGGTCGGACTCATGGTCATGGGAGCGCTCGCGGGATTCGCGGGCCTCCTGCTGAAGTTCAGCGGGAATACCGTGCAGCTGTTCCGCGGAGGTCAGCAGGTAACCGTGGAGTTCCGCAGTGACCGCGCCGACGGATTGGCCGAGGGCGCTCAGGTTCAGTATCACGGTGTGTCCGTCGGGAGAATCACCGGTATCCACCGGGACAGCACCTCCCAGGATATCATCATTGAGGCCCTTATCGACAACACTCCGCCCCTGCCAGGGAATGTCACAGGCAGCATTCGCACCGTGAGCCTGGTCAGCGGCATTGCTGCCATGTCACTGGATATGCCCAGCTCCCAAACCGTGCCGGTCGGCACGCTGACGAATGGACAAAAAATAGCCGCCCTTTATGTCGGCACCAGTTTGATTCCCCCCGAGTTTGCCGAAGATCTCAAAGGCGTGGGGGGATATGTCAACGACCCTAAAATCGGCCGGGATCTGCGTGCCACACTTGAAAACATTCGGCATATCTCCGAGCGCATTGGCGCATTCAGCGATCGCCTGGACAAAATCGGCGACCAGGCGGGCACTACCATTACCGATGCCCAGACGACCATCAAAAATGCCCAGCTGGAGGTGACGCACCTTTCGCGTCAGGTTGACGACCGCATGCTGCAGGTCGACAAGTTGCTGGATTCTGTCCAGTCGATTACGGCCAAGGTTGATGCAGGAAAAGGAACGGCCGCACTTCTGGTCAACGATCCAAAATTGTATCAAACACTTGTTGACGCCAGCCGCCAGTTGAACGCAACGATTGTCGATCTGAAACGGCTGGTCGAGCAATGGGAACAAGAAGGCGTATCGCTGAAACTGAAATAGCGTTACCGGACGAGCCGTGGGATGCTTACTTTCCGCATCCATTCCTTCTAGCGGATAACTGCCAAAAACACCTGTCGCACTTCCGCGACCGGCGTTCGTAGGGTATGTTAAATCCGTGATAAGTTGATATCACTTCTAGTGGGACCGCGGGGCCGCCGTGGTGAATGTGGAAAATGCCTGATTCGATTGCAAACTGTTCTCCTGAAGCTGTTATTGAGGCCATCGAGAACAATCTCATTGATGCTTCAGTTGCGTTGGGTCGCACGGAAGACGGTGTGGTTTTTCGCGGGTCTGACGTGACCTGGATCTATACAGGTTATCGGGCGTTAAGCAGGGTTATTCGTGCGCGATTTTCAGCACTGGAGGCCGAGGATCGCGTCGCCGAGATAGCTGAATGTTTTCGGCAATGGGATGCGCCCGTTGCATGGGTTATCGGACCCACTTCGTTCCCGCCTGAACTGGGTGGCTATCTGCAGGACAGCGGATTCCGCATCAGCGAAACCTGGATGGGCATGGCGGTCGATCTCGCGCAGCTGCCCGCGCCAGGCAACACTTCACTCAAAATCGAGCTGATTACCGAAAAAGCCCAGCTGGAAACCTGGGCGATGCTCAACAACGATCAATGGACTGGTAACGCCGCTGATGGCGCGCTGAATATTTTCTCGCCTGAAAATGCCGGAGGTGATCCACGCTGTCGCTACTACCTGGGTTACATGAACAACAAACCGGTCGTGCGTGGGATGGCGTGCGTTCGCGGTGATGTCGCGGGGCTGTACTGGTTAAACGCGAAACCCGGCCTCGGCGAAGAAGGATTCGACTTCGCGCTGGCGTTGAGGGCACTTTCTGACGCAAGAGAGTCAGGCGCCCGGCTAGGCGTGATGCCGGTTCGAGTCCAAAGCTCTGCCCTGTGCAAGCGATTGGGATTCGCCCCGTATTGCCAGTTCAATATTTACGGATGGCCCGCCGCGGCACCGCAAATTCCGGTCTGCTGATTCAACAGTCGACTGCCTGCCTGGCATTTCAAATTTAGAAAACTTGTATACAAAGTTCGCGTTTAACGACGGCCCAAAAGGCCGTGCATTGTTGCGATTTCTCGCAGAAGCACGCTCTCCCGGGCCGTCGTTAAACGAATAAATCTGCCTCTGTTTTTTCTCTGTCGTTGCAGGCGCACACTACAGGCTCGCGGCAAAGTCCGCGATATGCTCGGGCACCGGATAATGCTTGAGCAGAAAATCCCGCAACTGCTGCCGCTCGGCCAGAAGAAAGCAGATCGGTTCATCGATCGTTCGCGTTGCGAAGTTCACCGCGCGTACCAGATTTTCCCGCGTGGTCGCGATATTTAGATTGTCATCGTCGCGGTTCATCGGCAATGAATTGAACTGCCATGCCTGCCGACGATTCAAGAGGCGCAGGCACTCCTGCTCTACTTCATGATCGTCCAGGTCCACGGTACCCACCGTGCGGGTATATTGCTCAACCCAGGCATCTTCAATCGCCTTGGCCTGGATGCCAAACAACCGCTCGGCCAGATCACCAAACGGCCGGTGCGAAGCCCGCTGCACCTTCAGAATGTGATCGACCTGACCCTGGGTTAATGCACCCTGCTCAACAAGCAATTGACCAATTGGAATACCCTTCACAGCTGCCTCCTTAGTACACAACGAACAATTATCTAAGCACTGTTTGTATCGGGCGATTAGTTCGTCGGGTGTAGCATTGGCGTCGCCAGATCCGAACAGGAACGGTCGTTTATGCGGAATCATTCCGTTTGTGACGGCTGGGCAAGAAATCTGGCTGCAATACTAAAAATGTGCCCGTCAGGCAGTCGGATAACCAAACGCGGAGGAGCAACACCCGAATCTCTGGCTGAAAGTGTCTTTTTTATTCGTGTTTCTGCCGGCACTTTATGACGTCGCTTGGTTCGCCTAAGATCGCATGCTCATGGGAATTTACGACCGCGACTATTATCGCCAGTCAACCAGAGGCAGCTTCATGCCTGCCTGGTCAATGACCAACAGGCTGATTGCCGTCAATGTCGCGGTGTTTGTGATTGACAGCCTGCTGGGCAATCCACTGCGCGATCAGCTTGGTTTCTTTTCAATAGACAAGGCAATCTTTGGACTCCAGCTCTGGCGGTTCATCACGCTGCAGTTTCTGCATGCGAACCTTCAGCATATTTTCTTCAATATGCTGGCGCTCTATTTCTTTGGCCCTATCGTCGAACAGATGCTCGGTGCCCGGCGATACCTGGCGTTTTATCTCATATGCGGCGTCGCCAGCGGTGTGATGTTTGTCCTGCTTTGCATGATGCACATCCTCGGCGACAGCGTAGACAGTGAACTCATCGGCGCATCAGGAAGCATCTTCGGTGTCCTGGTGGCGGCTGCGGTCATCGCGCCGGACCTCATCGTGCGCATTGATTTTTTCTTTCCTGTCAAACTCAAATGGCTGGCGATCGGAATGATCGCTTTGGCAACCTTCACCGTGTTGAAAAACGGCGAAAACGCCGGCGGGGAAGCCGCCCATATCGGTGGCGCGATCATGGGATATCTGCTGATCAAAAACCCGCGCATCCTGGAATTCGCCAATTATCGCCGGCCTCCCCGCATGCGGTACCGGCCCTGATCTCTTGTCTTCTCACGCGCTGGGCCGCTACCTGGCATTCATATTTTCTTCCGTTGCTGCAGCCCCTACAATCCCGCCATGCGGTTTACCAAGATGCACGGCATTGGCAATGACTATGTCTATGTGAACGGCTTTGCCGAGAACGTCGCCGATCCAGCTGCCCTGGCGCGTGTTATCTCCGATCGCCACTTCGGGGTCGGCAGCGACGGACTCATCCTGATCCTCCCCTCATCCAAAGCGGATGTGCGGATGCGCATGTTCAACGCCGACGGCAGTGAAGCGGAGATGTGCGGCAACGGGGTGCGATGCGTTGCCAAATACGCCTTCGACCACAAACTCACGGACAAAAATCCCATGCACGTGGAAACCGGTCACGGCGTTCTGTCTCTGGCCCTGGGCATCGATGCCGGCAAGGTGCAGCAGGTGACCGTCAACATGGCGCGCCTATTCTGGACTTGCCGGCCATTCCGGTCGATCGTGAGAAAGTAACGAACGGACAGACAGGAAATCAGTTCTGCCTGAAATTGAATAACCAGGAATCGGTGGAGGCAACGTTCGTCTCTATGGGCAATCCTCACGCGGTCATCTTTGTGAATGATGTCGCGAAGGTGGACCTGGAGCGCCTTGGCCGTCAGATCGAAATCCATCCCGCGTTTCCGCGCCGAATCAATGTTCACTTCGTGCAGGTTGTCTCCCCGACCGAATCGATCATGCGAACATGGGAACGCGGCAGCGGTGTCACCCTGGCGTGCGGCACCGGCGCGTGCGCTGTCGCAGTGGCGGGCGTTCTAACCGGGAAATCTTCGCGCAAGATCCTCGCCCATCTGCCCGGCGGTGATCTCTGGCTGGAATGGCGAGAAAACGACAACAATGTCTACATGACCGGCTCGGCAACCGAAGTGTTTGAAGGAACCTGGCAATAACAAATAAGAGCCCGCCAACGGCTGCCCAGCAAGATTGACCCGCGGCGTCCGGTAGCCCCCAGAAGATCGTGTCTCAATATCCGCGCGATTCGATTCATCTCGAAAAAGATCATTCGTTTGGCAACAAAACGCCTGTGGAAAAAGGTGCATGCCAACGCGATAATGCAAACCAACGTGATTCAACCACTCAAAATTGGCTCGGTAACGCTCAAGACCAATCTGCTTCTTGCGCCAATCGCGGGGTATTGCGATCTGGCGTTTCGACTGGTCGCCCGTTCCTGCGGGGGTGTGGGACTGGCCTGTACAGATCTCCTGTGCCCGCAGGGATTGCTTCGTGAAAATCGGCATTCGATGGAGCTGGCCAAAACCACCCCGGAAGACTCGCCCCTGTGCATGCAGCTTTACGGGGGCAACGCCGACTGGCTTTGCGATGCCGCTCGATGGGCGGAAGATCGCGGTGCACATGTCATCGATCTGAACATGGGCTGCCCCGTCGACAAAGTCACCAAACTCGATGGCGGCAGTAAGCTGCTTTGCAACCCGGACCACACGCTTAAAATGGTCGAGCGTATCGCCGGTGTCCTGCGCAATGTTCCTCTGACCTGCAAGCTGCGACTGGGTTGGGACGACAGCTGTATCGTGGCCCCTTACCTTGCGTCGCGATTGGAACAGGTGGGCGTTCAGCTGATTACCATCCATGGCCGCACGACAGAAATGCGTTTCAGCGGTGAAGCCCGCCTGGAAGGAATCGCCGAGGTGGTGTCATCGGTGAAATCAATTCCGGTCATCGGCAACGGCGATATACGCACGCCTGAAGACGCCAGGCGAATGCTGGAGGTCACCGGATGCGCGGGTGTGATGATCGGCCGAGGTTCGCTATCGCGACCCTGGATATTCCGCGACACCTGGAGCTTTCTCACCACCGGCGTGATTCCCGCGCCGCCGAGCCCGGAAGAAAAATGCCAGCTGATGCGCGACCACTTCCATAACATGGTGCTGTTCCGCGGTGAGCGGCCGGCAGTGTGCGAGTTTCGCAAACGCATCAGTTGGTATGCCAAAAACCTGCACCCGTGTGTCCAGTTGAAAGAAGAGATGCGAACCATAGCCTGCACCGCGGATTTCGAAGCCGCCATCACGCGGTTCCTGACGTATCGCGCCTCCAAGCCCCAGATCGAATTAGAGGAAATGGCCGTCGCATAAAAATCCCCCGTTTAGCGACGGCCCGGAGGGCCGGGCTCTTTGTTACCCAACAACTCGGGCTATCGCCAAACCTATTTCAACGCCTGCGTCGTCGGCGACGGATTGAACCCTGCCGGTGGTGCCCATCTGGCGACATCGCGGAACTGTCCGCCGTGTTTCTGCTCGCGAGCCGGCAGCTTCGATCCATCCTGGTCATAAAATGCGTATTCAGGTTCATCCACCCGAAAAAACAATCCATCTTTCATTTGACTTCTGCAATACACCAGCGGTCGATCACTGCCATCTGGCAAACCCTTTTTGATCAGCGCATAGCCCAGCGTTTGTTTCCCATCCCCCCAGGGATCGATCGGCACAGTGGGAATATACGCGTGCAGATCCGCCAGCGAGTCGGGCCATTTACCGGTGTCAAAGCGATACAGATGACACGCCAGCGACATGGCAGCCATATCGCATTCAGCCAGCCCACGCCTGTTGATCTCAATACTTTTTTTTCTACCGACAGAATCCTCGCCCATGGGGTCATCGTGTTTTTCGGCGTCGAGCATTTCCGCTTCCACATCAGGATGATCGAGCAGCTGTTTCACCAAATCGCGGGCGACCGTGATCTGAACGCTCTTGGAATCCTGCGGATCTTTGGTCAATACGATCCCCGAAGTGATGACATTCAACCGCTGCATCGCCAAGGCTCGGAGGCCGTCGCCAATCAGCACCACAATCACTTCCACCTCCGGTTGCTTTTTCAACGAATCAGCCAGATGCAATTGATCGCGAATGATTTCGATCGCGGCGGCAGGGTCGCCCTCTAACGCCTGCAGTATGGCAGCATCAGCAAGATCATTGCTTAAACTTCGGCAATCATTCAAATACAGCTGTTGATTCGGTCCGGTCATCGCCGGCCATTTTGCATTGTCGACTGACCTGGCTTGATGCGCGAGATTCCGCGCCTTTACGTTAAACGCAAACGCCGCCTTTTCCGCCCGCATCCATTCCAATCCGTACGGGGGGTACCCTGGATATTCGAAATTCGAATTGCCTGGCGACATGATCTGATCGGCGGCATTATCGTTCACAATTTTTGCTGCCTGGAGATAAAGCGATGCAGCATCGCCCGCGGGTTTGTCCGCCTGTGCTTCTGCAATGGAGGATCCCAACAAACAGCAAATCAATACCAGGTTCAGAAGTCGGTACATGATCACCAAAGATCATACCCGAATTTCGACATTCCAAATGCTTCTCGTAAACTAAACTGATGCCTCGAGTTCTTTACATCGGTTCGGGAAATCCCTGGCAAGGCGGGGCTGGTTATCTGGTGCGCCAGAGCCTTTTTCTCGGCGCGCTCAGTCGCGTGGCGGATCTTCATCTGTGCATGTTCGATCTCAAACAGGGTGACGCGCCCCAGTATGCAGCCAACCTCACATCACTTACCAAACCAAAAAAAAGCGGCGGTGGTAAAGTGAAGAATCTGTTGGATGATCTGCTGAACCCAATGCCTCGCATGCTGCGGGGTTATGACATGACCGAGCCGCATCGGCAGGTGCAGGAATTAAAACCAGCTGATTTTGACGCGGTGTTTTCATTTCGAATTGATTTTGGTTTTTTTGCCGGGGTGTTGAATCATCCCCGATTGATCCTGGATATTGACGACCCCGAACACATCCGCAGCTTACGCCGTGTGCAAACCATGGGTGGTGGTGACACGCGAACGCTGCGAGATCTTGAAAAACTTCGCGCGTTTGAGCGGCAAGCCGTCGGCGGGGCAAAGCTTGCGTTTGTCTGCCATGAAAGTGATCGCCAGGGGTGGGGAAATCCACCGGAGGTGGTTCCCAACTGCGTACAGGTGCTGAGCAATCCCAATCGAAATGTGACTCGACCGATCGTGCTTTTTGTTGGGAACTGCGCCAGTGGAATTTCGAGCCCGAACGTAGATGCGGTGCGATATTTTCTAAGCGATATCTGGCCAAAGATTCTACTGCAAGTGCCAGCGGCAGAGTTTCACATCGTGGGCGCGACCAATGACAACGTCAACCAACCCGCCGCGGCGGTAAAGAACGTCGTGTTGCGCGGATTTGTGGATGACCTGGCCGCCGTGTATGCCGAGTCATCGGTGAGCATCGCCCCGATTCGATTTGGAACCGGAACCCGCGTAAAGATCTTGGAATCATTTGGGCATGCCTGCCCGGTGGTTTCGACATTGGCCGGCGCTGAGGGGATTAACGCAGTGCCAGGCAAGCAAATCGAATTGGCCGCCGGCGCAGGATCACTTTGCTGAGCACACGGTCAGCCTGTTGAACAATGCCGAGCTGAATCAAAAGATTGGCAGCGGCGGCCACGCGCTGGCGATGCGTGAATACGATGCAGCGGTGCAAACCGAACGCCTGGTGGCTCGTTTGAGTTCGTTCCTAGCGAGCAAATGAACGAGCCAGCGAACGCCCAGCGGTGCTTGCACCCCGGGTTTGACGGTTTGAAAAAGGATCGAAAGGCTGTGGAATGAGAATAACGTTTGTGCTGGCGGCCGCGGATTTATCGGGCGGAAATCGGGTTATCTCGATTTATGCCGAGCGGCTTTGCGCACGGGGACATTTTGTAACGCTGGTTTCGCGGCCGCGCCGACCGGCGACGTGGAAAGACAAGCTCAAAGCGTGGCTCCGCAACCAGCCGGTCCCGAAAAATCAAAAGCACTGGCCGTCCCACTTTGACGATTTAAAATGCGCGCATCATCGGCAGATTCCCAGGTATCAGCCAATCACTGTGGATGATCTGCCTGATGCGGATGTGGTGATCGCTACCTGGTGGGAAACCGCCGAGTGGGTGGCTGCATTACCGCCGTCCAAGGGGCGAAAAGCTTATTTCATTCAGCATTACGAGGCGCACCCCGGCCAGGACACCAGCCGGGTGGATGCGACCTGGCAAATGGCGATGCACAAGATCATCATCGCACAATGGCTGGTGGCAATCGCGAAAGACCGATTCGCTGACACTGATATATCCTATGTGCCCAATGCGGTGGACCTGCAGCAATTCAACGCCCCCCGGCGCGGCAAGCAGCCGGTACCGACGGTGGGAGTGATGTATTCCATCATCAGTTTCAAGGGTTGTGATGTCAGTTTAAAGGCGTTTGAACTGGCGAAGGAAACGATTCCCAATCTCCGGTTGATTGCGTTTGGAAACCGCGCGGTGACAGCTGAACTGCCCCTGCCCGCCGGAACCGATTACACGATGCGACCAGCGCAGGATCAAATCCGCAATATTTACAGCCGCTGCGATGCATGGCTGCTGGGCAGCCGAAGCGAAGGCTTCGGGTTGCCGATTTTAGAGGCGATGGCATGCCGCACACCGGTAATCGCCACACCCACCGGAGCCGCCCCGGAGTTGATCGCGCCGGGCGGGGGAACAATCGTGCCGATGGAAGACCCGCGCGGCATGGCCAGGCAGATCGAGCGGATCGTTTCCCTGCCTGATGATCAATGGCAGGCAATGTCCGACATCGCCTATCAAACAGCCACGCAATACAACTGGGACGACGCTACCACACTCTTTGAAGCAGCTCTGAAGCGGGCATGATTCTTGATATCCCGCCCCGGGTGGTGTCCCACATGCGAATCCCCTTTCCCGCAGTTTACCACGCTACCAGCGCGAGAATCGCCTTAGAAGACCGGACGCCTCCCCTGTGAGTTCGTCCCGTGTTCTCAAGCCGACAACGCAGCTGAACAATCCCAAAAGCTCGCAGATGCCGTCACAGGCTTGGAAACAACCGGCCGGCGGGATGCTTTTCCCACGGGAACACGCCGTTTTGCCTGTGCCCAGAGGCGTCTGGTTGCTTCGTCCTGCGCGAAACCATGGGTTTCAAACCATTCCATGGCCAAGTCGAGATCAACCGCTTCGCGAAACCGGGGTTGATCCCCCAAACGGAGAACCACAAACGCAGACGCAAACGAATCGATCGGCATGCGCCGAGCGGCGATGCCCGGCCACACTCCTTCAGGCTTTTGCAGGTCGGCCAGCGACGCAAATCCCTGGTCAATCGCTTCACCGTTGCCATTGCCACATAACAGCGCCCTCAAGCATAGCGCTGACGTCATAACATCGCCCCAGCCACCATCGGGCCGCTGGGCCTTCAGCAGGTAACGAACCAATTCGCCGTACAATGGGACAAAGGACTGCGCTAATTCATCCAGCCGAATAACCGCCATGGCGGCGGCGGGAAGCGCGCCTGTCAAATCCAGTCGAAGCTGCTCCGAGAACTCGGGCCGCGGGGCCAAAAGCTGCTCTAAGAGGCGATCGTAAGCCTTTGCGGTCCATAATCGTTCTAATTGCCGTACCGTTATCATGACCATCCTTTGTCAATCTTGTTAGGACAGAGTATGGTATAACATTGCCCGTACGTCAATATAAAAGTTTTCGATATTGCGATTTCCTTGAAAATTTCGTCACAAGGTGTCGCTTCTGGTGAGAATGACAGTCGGAGATCGTACAATTCGTCACAATGTCGGTGATTGTGGTAGAACGGCCGGCGGGTTAATGCGTATGAACGGGTTCCTGTGAAGATTTCTCGTGCAAATCCATTGCGGTTACTGAACAGCGTGCCATTTGGCATTTTGCTGATGGCTTTGACGGCTATCTATATAGCCATGGGGTCCGCCCGGCCCTGGTTAAAAGAGATGGGAGTGGATGAATGGCCCCTGGTGCGTGATTGGTTTGACAAAACCGACATGCAGTTTTTTAATTCCTGGCCCCTCAAGACGCTCATGATCCTGCTGGTGATGAACCTGATCGTCGTCACCTGGCGACGTATCCCGCTCACACCGCCGCGCTATGGGGTCTGGTGCATCCACGCGGGGATTATCACGCTGATCTGCGGCACCGCTCAGTATTACTATTACAAGGTTGAAGGCCGGGTGCGGATCTATTCCGACCCCAACGCCGGGCCGACTGTCGTCGATCATTTCTACGACAAAGATCAGCGGTCGCTTTACGTGCGGATTGCGCCCCGGGGCAGCGAAGCCGGGCAGGAAATTCCGGTCGAAATCCCGCTGCCTACGTTACCTCGATTTAAAGAGTACGATGAACACTTCGGCGGTGCTGACGCGCTGGCGCGGCGCGGACTGACCCTGATCGAACCGACGGTGGAAATCACCGATCGCGTCACCGGAAACCATCGGCTGGATAATCTGGCGGAACTCGTCGGCTGCACGGCCCAGAAGCTCAAGTTCGACATCATTGGATTTTATCCTTATGCGATGATGTCGCAGCCTGATTTTGTCGCTAATCCCGCTTCTGATACCACCGGAATCGAAGTCACGCTGCCCAGCATTAATGACCAGGGCGCAACCAGCGACTGGTGGCTGGTTGCGTCGGATCCGGAAGTCAGTTTCAACAACGACCGCGCGCTGATGGACATGCGGCATATCGACGCCACCCCTGAAATGGTCACCGGCCTTGTCGATGCAGCAGGCAAGCTGTTTCATCTGAAAATCACCCTGCCGGACCAGCCCGTCATCAGTCTGGACGTGCAGGTGGGGCAGACTTATACAGTGGGAAGCAGTGGATATAAGCTGAAAGTGGAGAGTTTCGAGCCTTCCTGGTCGATGTTCGGCACCGGTGAACAGGCGGCGATGCTGCAGATGATCGTCACATCACCGACGCAGACATTTCGGCGAATGGTGCTTCAGGATAAACCGGTGCAGACTGACTTCGTGCTGAATGCGCCGGGCGCCGGGCCCATGGGCAAAAGGCAAAAAAAGCCATTAGATACCGACCTGAAAATTGATTTTCACGTGCATGATCCGATGCACCTGCTTCCCGAGCAGAACAACGTGAAACACACGCTGCTAACCGTGCCTGGGAACACCGAACTGATTGATATCAGCGCTGGAGTTGGCGAGGTTGCGTCGGAGGTGAAGCGGTTTGCGACCGGCGTTGAAGATATCGATGTCAAAACCGATTCTGAACAAATGACTGCGCCGTTCGCCCCCGCGGCGGCGGCGAGTCAGCCCGTCGCCGGCGAAAATGGGGACAGCGGTGACGCGGCACCAGCGCATCCTTCGGTAAAGGTGCACTTGGAACGCCGCGATCATATTCGGCGTGTCGACAGCATCCAGGTGGTAGCGCCCGCGGGGCGGGATCGCAACGCTGAGGATGAAGGGGATTACCAGGTTTTAAAAATCAGGGTGTCGATGGGAGACTGGTCGACGGTTGTATATGCTCCTTTCGCACAAGATGCAGCGGACCACGTTCGACCCGACCGCTGGCGCGCCGGGTTGGTTTTCCCACCCGGCGCGATCGCCCCACTGCAACTTCAACTGGGAAATTCCCGCCGGCCTTTGCCGGTGAAGCTGGCGCTCAACCAGTTCAAACTGGTGCCTTACGACGGGGCAGCGCCCGATGATAAAAACGCGATGATGAAGGACTTTGTATCCACCATCACGCTGAGTGATCTGGACAGTGGCGAAAGCTACGTGGATGTCGCAAAAATGAACCACCCGATCTACTACGGCGGAGGTGGATGGCTCTTTTTCCAGGCCACTTTCGATAACAGTGACGCTCACGGCTGGACCGGACTTGGTGTTGGAAACCGCCCTGCCTACAAGATCATGCGTGCGGGATGTCTGATGATTTTTGTGGGATTGGCCTACGCGTTTTACGCTAAGCCGATCATCGTCCGCCGCATGAAAGAAAAGGCAATTGCCAAGGCGCTGGCTGAAGGCAAGACTGTCCACAAACCCCAGCCCGGCGAGTTGGTGAATTCGTAAAGCCGGATGCAAATTAAAACGCCAAGAACATAAGGCGGCAAAAGAAAATAAGGAACGACCAAGACGGTTTATTGCATGCTGCGTTTTTCCCGTTCCTTTTTGGAATCACACGAGATCAGAACATGAATCGCTATTTTTTCACCTGTTTTTTACTGCTGGTGTCGCTCTGTGTCGCTGCATCGGCCGCGCCGGCGGCGCCCGTGGACATGCCGTCGGGTCCGGTCCTGTCGGCAAATGATTTTGCGGCCAAGCTGGACCTCTCTGTGCTACGCAAAATTTCACTGCAGCATCTTCAAACCGTGAAAACCCTGGACAGCTTCTCGCGCGAAGTATTGGAGCTCATTACCGGGCGTTCTTCATTTGATGGGAAGGATCCGGTTTATACGGTGATGGATATCGCCTATCACCCGGAGGAATATCAAAGTGTTAACCTGATCAAGATCAAAAACCTTCCGCTTCGGACTGAATTTCGGCGATTGAAATCCATCTCCGAGGACGAACGGGAACGGATCGTCAAAACCGGAATGGTTTCGCTGGAGCTTCTGGATGCGCCCGACGTGCGGGAGCTGCTGTCGAGCGTGCAGGCAACCGATGTCCGCAAGGCCGAGGCGTATCAGCAGGTCGAACAGGCGCAACGTCTGCTGATGGACCTGTGCTTCAGCATTCGCGGCCGGTCCGACATTTTTCTACCCGCGGCGGTGGTGCCCCCCGCTGTCGGCACGGGTGATTCCAATTGGCATCGGTTGATGGATGTTCTCGCATCGGACTCCGCCTGGGCGGCGGAATTCAACAGCATTGGATTCAAGGTTCCCGCGGCGGTTCCGGGATACCCGGCGGAAAAAATCCGGCCCGCGATGGCGGCTTCTGTCGACCTGTACGATGCCTGGCGCCGACGCGACGCGGTGGCCGCCAACTCCGCGGCAGCCGCCCTTGCGGACGCGCTGGCGAATATCAACCCGGGTGTATATCCCTCCGCGCTGCTGCGGCAGGTGGAAGTCGTTTACAACCGCCTGGCGAAAATGACCCTTCCCGGCGCCGCGTTTTACTTCTTCGCATTCGTCTGCTTCCTCATGTCCACCCGCAGTGGATTAAGCAGCCTGCGGCTGTGGGGGCTTCGTCTGCTGTTCCTTGGATTCCTCATCCACACCTGCGGCATTGGTGTGCGCTGGTGGCTGGTCGGGAGCATTCCGATCAAAAACGAGTTCGAAAGTGTGATGTTCAGCGCGTGGTTTGGTGTGCTGGTGGGATCGCTGCTGGAATTGCGGTTCGGTCGCACATTTCTCGGCGCGGCCGCGAGTTTCGTCGGGTGGATTTCGCTGATCGCGATTTTCACCGTGCCTTATGTGTTCCACACCAGCATCGGTGAAAACATCGGACAGGTGAACGGTGTTTTGATGAGCTATTGGCTTTACATCCACGTCACGATGGTGACCGCGAGTTACTCGATGATCGGCATGTCGTTTCTGCTCAGCGCCTGGTGGTTGATTAAGTATTACCTGGATTACGGCACGCTGTCGCGTGTCTCCAGCCGCCAGCTTGAGGGCGGAGGGCACGGCTTTGAGCCGGTGTTCCCGCCGGCCAGCGGCACTGCCAGCTTGAGCATCGGCGCAACGCTCGCCCGCATGGTTTTTTTTCCCGTGGCGATGACCGAGACAGGGAAAAAATCGCGTGCAGCAGAGAAACCGTTAACCGCTGCATCGACAAATTTCCTCGCGGTACTGGATGCCTGCAACCTGGTTGTTTTGCAGTTGGCGTTCTGGACGCTGGGTACTGGAATTGTTCTCGGCGCGGTCTGGGCTGATGAATCCTGGGGCCGGTTCTGGGCATGGGATCCCAAGGAAACCTTTGCGCTGGTGACCTGGATCGCATACCTCATTATCGTGCATGTGCGCGTGGCTACCGAAGACAAGGCCTGGTGGACATCGGCCCTGAGCATCGCGGGATTTTTCCTGATGCTTTTCAACTGGATCGGCGTTAATTACTTCCTGCCGGGGCTGCATAGTTATGCGGGGTAGGCGAGAAACTTTGCACTGATCCAGCGGCGGATTTAAACAATCAAAAGTGCACACGCAGTTGGTTTATATAAGTTTTTATGGCAATGGATCTGGCAAAACTCCGCAAGCTGCTCGCGCTGGACCCGGCAGATCCATTAAGCCGTTTTGCCATCGGCAAAAAGCTGTTTGAATCGGGTGAACTGCCGGAAGCGATAGAGCATCTGCAAGTTGCCAACGCCACAGCGCCGCAGCATCTGGCGACCTATCACATTCTGAGCATGGCGCTGATTCAGCTTGGAAAAACCAATGAAGCGCGTGCGGTGCTTCAGGCGGGGATCCCAAAAGTGCAAAGTGTGGGTGAGGGCATGGGCCGGGATCTGGGCCCGGCGATGCAGAAGTTGCTGGAATCGCTATCCTCCTGATTCCCCCGCCGGTGGCCTGGCGAAACCAATGTTTGATTCTTCAGGCTGCAGCGGGGCAAAACAATTTTGTAATTTGTTATTCGGATTTTATTTCATGGCTTTTCTTTTCCGCTCTGATTCTCTGAGTAAATCTTTCGGTCACCGCAAATTGTTCCAGGGGATCTCGATCTCCTTCGATGATGGTGAACGCACAGGCCTGGTGGGGCCCAACGGTTCCGGCAAGTCAACGCTGCTGAAGATCCTGGCCGGGCTTGAACAGCCTGATACAGGCGAACTAACCATCCGTCGAAATCTGAAGCTGGGCTATCTGCCGCAGGCGGATGTGTTTGTCCCGGGGCTGAGCGTGCATCAGGTGATGATTGAGGCACTGGACGATTCCCATCTGGACGAACACGACAAAGATGTGGAAGTGGCGATCCTGCTGGATAAGGTCGGATTTAATAACCCCGACCAGTTGGTGGATACGCTGTCCGGCGGTTGGAAAAAACGACTGGCAATCGCCCGCGAAATGGTTTGCAAGCCTGATGTGTTGTTGCTGGATGAACCGACGAATCACCTGGATCTTGAGGGGATTGAGTGGCTGGAAAAACTGCTGGGCAACGCGCCGTTTGCATTTCTCGTGGTCAGCCATGACCGGTATTTTCTGGAAAACACCACCAATCGCACGGTGGAATTAAACTCGGCCTACGCCGACGGATATCTCAGTGCCGACGGCGCGTACAGCGATTTCCTGGTGAAAAAGCAGGAGTTCATGTCTGCCCAGGCAAGCCTTGAAACTTCTGTTGCCGGCAAGGTCCGCCGCGAGTTGGAATGGTTGAAACGCGGGGCCAAAGCTGCGCACCACGAAGGCCAAGGGGCGCATTCAGCAGGCGGGCGAATTGGTATCGCAACTGTCTGATCTGAAAAATCGAAATCAGCAGCAGGGCGCCGCTCAACTGGATTTTGCCGGTACTGCGCGGCAGACACGCAAACTGCTGTCGGCTGAAAAAATTTCAAAGACCCTCGGCGACCGCAAGCTGTTTGAAGACGTGAGCTTTGTACTGGGTCCGGGCACCAAGCTGGGATTGCTCGGCCCTAACGGCAGCGGGAAAACGACGCTGATTCGTTTGATGACCGATCAGTTGCAGCCCGATGCCGGCACGATCAAAAGAGCCGAGCAACTTAAAGTAGTTGTTTTCGACCAGCAGCGTGCGGCCCTGGATCAGCAGCAGACCCTGAAACATGCCCTGTCCCCCGGCAGCGAGCAGGTGGTTTTCCGCGGTGAACCGATACACATTTCAGGCTGGGCCCGGCGTTTCCTGTTCCGCACCGAGCAGTTGGACATGGCCGTGCGCGATCTCTCAGGCGGCGAGCAATCCCGCATCTTTCTGGCCCGCCTGATGCTGATGCCCGCCGATGTGTTGATCCTCGATGAACCGACCAACGACCTGGATATTCCTTCGCTGGAAGTCCTCGAAGAAAGCCTGGCCGATTTCCCCGGCGCGCTGGTGCTGGTAACGCACGATCGATATCTGCTCGACCGACTTTCGACGGAAATCCTCGGATTAGACGGCGCGGGAGGTGCGCAGATTTTTGCCGACCGGGAGCAGTACAACAACGCGCGGCAAACCACCAGGCAAAAGGCGAAACAAAAACCTGCCGCCAAAGTGGAGAATAAGCCCGCGCCCGCAACAGCACCCGCCAGGAAATTAAGCTGGATGGAACAGCGCGAATGGGACCAGATGGAAGCAAGGGTTCTTGCCGCCGAGACAGAGCTGGAGTTTTGCCAGCAGCAGCTTGGGGATCCGGCGGTCATGGCAGACCGGCATCGCATGGGTGAGATCTCAAAAAAAGCAGCCGACGCCCAGGCGATGGTAGACAAATTGTATAAGCGCTGGCAGGATCTGGAAGCCAAAGGCGGCGTTTAAGGCATTTCAAGGATTTCATGTAACGATATTCAACCAAATGTAACGCCCACAACGTTTTCACGTAACAAAATGTTACATATTTTAGCACATAATAACATTGTGGCAGACGAACCGGCGAGGACTGCAGAGGCGTATAAAATTTAATCCCCGTTTAGCGGCGGCCCGGAGGGCCGGGCTTTTCCTGACGGCCGTGCGCTCAAATCCCGGCCCTCCGGGCCGCCGCTAAACGGGGTTTTGGACAGGGTTATATGAAAAGAACAGGCGTTGCCTTTCTTGTTTGCTTTTGCTCGATTTTCTTCTCAGGCCTTGCGTCGGCCGATACCGCGCGCTGCGCATCGTTCGATTCAGACTGGAAATTCAACCTCGGCGACATCGCCGGCGCGGATAAGCCGGAATTTACCGATTCCGCCTGGCGCAAGCTCGATCTGCCTCATGACTGGATGATCGAAGGCCCACGGGGGAACGATGCCTCCAAGATGGACGGGCCTTTCGATCAGGCCTCGCCGGGGGGAGCCGGCAATGGCTATCTCGACGGCGGGGTCGGCTGGTATCGCAAGACATTCACTGTTCCGGCTGCGGACAAAGGCAAGCACATCGCGATCGATTTTGATGGCGTTTACATGCGATCCCAGGTCTGGATCAACGGTCATGAGCTTGGCTTCCATCCCTATGGCTATACCGGTTTTGAATATGACCTGACCCCCTATCTGAAATTTGGCGATGAGAAAAATATCATTGCCGTTCGCACCGAAGTAATTCAGCCCTGCTCGCGCTTCTACTCTGGCGGCGGGATTTATCGGAATGTGTGGTTGATAACGACCAATGCTGTGCATGTGGATCACTGGGGGACGTATGTCACAAGCAAGTCGGATGGCGATGGTTCGGCGACGTTAATGGTTCAAACGGCGATTACAAATACCTCATCGGAACCTTGGCACGGAGAATTGGTCAGCATTGTAGGCGATCCGGACGGTAATGCCGACGCTCCGGCTCCCTTGGCGTCCTCGGATGTTACGGTCGCAGCAAATGGATCGACGGTAGTAGAGCAGAAGATCTCAGTTCCGCGTGCCAAGCTTTGGTCGTTGGACTCTCCGAAGCTCTATTTGTTGGGGTCAATATTAAAAAGTGGCAATACCGAGATCGATCGGCAGAACACCCCCTTCGGCATCCGCACCATCGAATTCACCAACGACGACGGTTTTCACCTCAATGGTAAACGCGTGCAAATTCAAGGTGTTTGCGATCATCACGATTTAGGTTGCCTGGGCGCGGCAGTGAATCGCCGGGCCATTCAGCGGCAGCTGGAGATCCTTAAATCGCTTGGCTGCAATGCCATCCGCACCAGCCATTATCCGCCTGCGCCCGAACTGCTGGACGTCGCCGACGAGATGGGGTTTGTCGTCATGGACGAGGCATTTGACGAATGGAAAGAGAACAAGACTAAAAATGGTTACGGCCAATATTTTGACGACTGGAGTGAAACAGACATCGTCAGCATGGTCCATCGCGATCGGAATCATCCCAGCGTTGTGCTGTGGAGCATCGGCAACGAAATCAGAGAACAAGGCAATCTGAAAAACGGCCGGGCGATGTCGACGCGACTCGCGGACATCGTCAAGCGCGAAGACCCGACCCGCCCCACCACCTCGGCGATGAGCAACCCGAACGGCGCATTGAAATCCGGCTTTAACACACCGCTGGGCGTGTTTGGAATGAACTACAATATAAAGCTATACGACAACCCGGCGTTTCATGGAAAAGTGCCTCTGGTTGGCAGCGAAACCGCATCAGCGTTGAGTTCACGCGGGGAATACGGCCTGGCACTCGACAAGGACGGGAAAGTTCAGATCACCAAAAAGTTCAATCAACAGGTAACCAGCTATGAAGTGGTTGGCCCCGCATGGGGAAATACGGCGCAGGTAGGGATCTTAACGCAAAAAAACCATCCCTTCTCAGCGGGCGAGTTTGTCTGGACCGGTTTCGATTACCTCGGCGAACCGACGCCTTATACCTGGCCGTCGCGAAGTTCTTACTTTGGGATTGTGGATCTGGCTGGGTTTCCCAAGGATCGCTATTACCTTTACAAGAGCCAGTGGACCAGCGAACCGATGGTTCACATCCTGCCGACCTGGAATTGGCCGCAGTTTGCCGGCAAAGAAATTCCGGTCTGGTGCTACACCAATGCTGATACAGTCGAACTGTCCCTGAATGGCCAATCGCTGGGTGAAAAGACCTGGGCTACCGACAAGATAGCGTTGCACCTGGAGTGGTCGGTGCCTTATACGCCGGGCGTTTTGAAAGCGGTGGCAAAAAAGGATGGCAAGGTGGTGGCAACCGATGAAGTTCACACATCAGGCAAACCCGCCAGGATCGTGCTGACTGCTGATCGGTCGTCGATACGTCCGCAGGATCGGGATCTGTCGTTTGTGACGGTCCGGGTCGAAGATGCTGATGGCAACATCTGCGTCGATGCCGACGACGAAATCAAGTTTGCGGTTGATGGCGCCGGCAGCATCGCCGGTGTCGATAACGGCGACGCCATCAACCACGAATCATTCCAGGGTCATCAGCACAAGGTTTTCCACGGGCTGGGGCTAGTGGTGCTGGCCGCCGGCAGTGAAGCGGGCGATATACATCTCACCGCCTCCGGTGAGGGGCTCGCCAATGCGAGCGTAACGGTATCGGTTAAGTAAGGCGCTCCCCTGGCAGGGCCAGCAAACTGGCCCTGCCATTTCGATCCGCGTTTTGCCAGCACCGCTGTCAGCAAGTATCATGGGCACTGACATGCGCGAGGGCAGCATTCACTTTTCCTCCATTAATCAGCCGGCGGGTGCATGAGCCGCACGCTGTTTTGGTACATATTTAAAGATCTGTTCAAAGTATTCGGCATGGCCTCGGGCGCGCTGGCCTGGATCATGAGCTTCGGGGCTGCTTCTGCGTCCTTTGACCCAGAACGGATTGGACGGCTCGCAGGTGCTGCTTTTGATGCGGTACTTCATGCCGGCGATGAGCACGTATTCGGTGCCTGTCGCGGCACTGTTTGCCACGACGGTGGTTTATGGCCGCATGTCGGCCGACAATGAGATCACAGCCTGCCGCGCGAGCGGAATTAGCTTTTTATCGATGACCACCCCCGCCATGCTGCTGGGCGCGATGGTCGCCATCATGTCGCTGTTTCTGCTCTGCTTTACTGTGCCCAATGCGACAATGCGCGGCGAACAGGTGATCTATTCCAACCTGGCAAAACTGATTGCGCATCAGATTGAACAAACCCACGAGACGGGGCTGGGCGACTTTGCGGTTTTCGCGCAGGAGGCATCGCTTCCACCGGCGGACCCGGAGCATCCTGACGATCAGGCGGTGGTTTTGCGCGGACCGCTCATCATGACCTACGTCACACCGCCGGGCATGCCGCCGTGGTACCACTGCGCCAAGGAGTTCTGGTCGTCGCGCACCGCGACGGCCCACATCCATGAAAACCCCGAGGATTCCAGCGCGATGCTGACGGTGACACTGGATGACGGCGTGGTATTTCCGCGTGAATTTTCCGGTCCCAAGCAATCGCGCGGCGGAGTTGGCGCGGCCCAGTTCGGCCCGATGCCGATTCCTTCGCCAATGGCGCAAAAGACCAAGTTCATGAGCATCTATGAACTCAAGTCGCTGCAGAAAGACCCAAGCCAGGGCAAAGCCGTCAAGGCGGTGCTCAACGATTTTATCTGTGAAGACCAGGCGCAGGCGCTGATCCAGCAGCTGGTGAATCAACTGCGGGGACCGGGCCGAACGTGTGAATTTCATGCCGGCGGAGAAACATATTCGCTGAGTTGCGTATCTCCGGTCGTCCGAATGAAAGGCGATACATTTTCGGTGACCGGTCAACCGGTTTTGTTCAAACAGGAAAGTGACGCGCAGATTCGCCTGACCGCGAGCGGGCCGGTCTGCAGTATTTCAGTCAAGGCGGATCCGGATAACGATCAGGCGTTTATTTCGATGAATATCGGCGATGCGCAGGTGGACTCCGGCGAGACCGCCACCAGCGCTCCGCTGTCGCGAAAGTTTACGGTGCCATTGCCCGCGGAGATCGCGGCTTATAAATATCGCACGGTGGACCAGTATCGTGGCGGAAGCATTCGCAATCCCAAGGCGCTAAACCGCCTGCTTTTTGCGTATACGGATCTGCTGAATCATATCGTCAGTGAGTTAAACGGCCGGGCTGCGTTTGTGGTCAGTTGCCTTCTGCTGGTGCTGGTGGGATCGAGCCTGGGGATGATGTTCCGCAGCGGAAATTTTTTGACCGCGTTCGCGGTCAGCGTCGTGCCGGCGATGCTGAGCACCGTATTTATCGTCACCGGTCAACACACGGTGGAAGCCACCCCCACGGATGTGTTGCAGCAGGCCAATTCTGTCGCGCTGGGCATCTCGGTGATCTGGTCGGGGAACGTGGTCATCGGCATCGCGGCGGTGCTGCTGCTGTGGAGACTGCAGAGAAAATAAACGATGAAGCTCCTCGACCGCTATGTCCTTTTCCTGTTCCTGAAGAATTACCTGATCAGCCTGACCGTGCTGATTGGAATGTATGTCGTCATGGACATGGTTCTTCGATTTGACGACATCGTCAAGGTTCAGAAATTAGTCGGTGGAACCGGCCTGGCAAGCGTGGTGCAGACGCTGGTGGATGTGGGCAGTTATTATTTCTATCGCTGCTTTGTCATTTTTGTACAGATGTCCGGTGTGATACCGGTGGTTGCCGCGGCGTTTACCCTGATGCGGCTGAGTCGGTTTAACGAGCTCACCGCGTTTCTTGCCGCGGGCGTTCCCATGCTCCGCCTGGTGATGCCGATCATCATTTCCGCCGTCGTGTTGAACGCGCTATTGATCGTGGACGAAGAAGTGATCCTGCCGGGCATGATTCCGAAGCTGATTCGGTCCAAGGATGAGATGCATCAGTCAACGGGAAACCAGTACCCGATCACGGCCATGCAGGTGGACGAGCATTCGGTATTGATCTGCGGGCTATATGATCCAGACAAAGTAACGATGCGGGACATGGACCTGGTTGAACGCAACGATGTTCTGATGCCCACGGCACATTTGTTGGCGGACTTTGCAAAATGGGATCCCCTGGCCAAGCACTGGGATCTGACCGGAGGCCGTTTTGTCGCCAATCTTCTGCCAGGACAACGCACCTCGCCGGAATCGGTTCGCTCCACCTTCACGGGCACAGTTACGCCTGATGAAATCGATCTGTATCACGGAAGTGAATCGGTTGAATATCTTTCCACGCGGAAGATAAACCAGCTGCTTCTGCGTCCCAAAAGCTACGGAGCAGGTGGTTTGCAGAAAATAAAAAACCTTCGCCTGACCCAGCCGTTCATGAATGTTGTACTGCTTTTGCTGGCGATCCCGTCGGTGTTGACCTTTGATCCCAAGACGCTGAAAACCGCGGCGTCCAAGTGCCTGCTTCTGTGCGGCCTGGCGATGGGAAGTGTTTTCTTATGCCAGCAACTCGCCGGTCAACCCCCGCTGGGCTGGTCGGCGGTGTGGCCGGCACTGATGTCCTGGATGCCGATCTTCATTTTCACCCCACTGGCGGTTTATCTATTGGATCGCGTAAAAACCTGATTGCTTCAATAACACGCGGACACCCTCAAAACATCGCGTGAATTGGTGTTTCCGGAAGCACCATTGTAACCTTTTCCGCCTGACCGGGACCCCCGTATGGCAGGCTCGACTGAACCAGCAATCGAACTGAAAAACGTTTCGAAAAACTACGGTCCGCACGTCCATGCGCTGCGGGGTATTTCGCTTTCGGTTCATCGAGGTGAAGTATTCGGCCTGCTTGGTCCCAACGGCGCGGGCAAGAGTACCCTGATCAAAATCATGATGACCGTTGTCCGGCCAACGCATGCCGAGGGAACCATCCTGGGCCAACGCGTTGGGCACAAACCGACGCTCGCGCGGGTGGGATACCTGCCGGAACATCATCGTTTTCCGAGATATCTCACGGGCCGACAGACGCTCGAATTTTTTGCCGCCATCACAGGCGTGGATCGCGCGACGCGCAAGCGCCGGTCGGCCGAGCTGATTGAAACGGTGGGGATGACGGCGTGGGCGGACAAAAAAGTCGGGGAATACTCCAAGGGGATGATGCAGCGCATCGGTTTGGCGCAGGCGCTGGTGAACGACCCCGACCTGGTGCTGCTGGATGAACCGACAGACGGCGTGGACCCCGTGGGCCGGCGCGACATTCGCGAGGTGCTCCTGTGCATGCGCGACATCGGCAAAACGGTATTCGTCAACAGTCATCTGCTCAGCGAACTGGAAATGATGTGCGATCGCGTTGCCATTCTCGTCGGAGGACGCGTTGCCCGGCAGGGGAAGATTCAGGAACTTAACGCGGCTAAGCAGCGGTATGAAATTGAAGTAAGCGGTGCCGATCCCGATGCGCTGCGGCGGTCGCTTGCGCCGCTGATCGTCGCCGCGACGGAATCGACGCCACCTGTCACGCGCGGTGTTCTGGCGGACGGTATTTCGGTAGAGATCATCGGGGATCTTGTCAGCCTGGGCACGACGGATCCGGCCGCGATTCAGGCAATTCTCGATACGGTCCGTGCGGGCGGACTGGCGATCAAGCGGGTGCAGGCGGTTCGACCTTCGCTGGAGGATTTATATATGGACGCCGTCACCGACCCTTTGACCGGTCGGCCCGGCCCAATAGGGGCTACGTTACAACCACCGGGTTCGCCTGCGTCTGCAGTTCGTATTCAGGATGCCGCGGTGTAACGCCGGGCTTTGCACATGACCAAGACCTTTGCCCTGCTCCTGGACAGTTACCGCGAATTGAACGCCAAGCGGTTGTTCTGGATCGTGCTGGCGCTCAGCGGACTGGTGGTACTGGTTTTTGCAGCGGTTGGGCTACGCGCCGACACGATCACGTTTCTCTGGTTTGATACGCCCATCAAATCAGGCATGCTGAACTACCTCGATCCGGCCAAAATGTATGAGCTGATGTTCACAGCGTTTGGTGTGAATGTCTGGCTTTCCTGGATCGCGACGATACTCGCATTAGTCTCCACGGGTGGAATCTTTCCCGATTTCATGGCCGGAGGTTCAATCGATCTTTATCTGGCAAAACCGATCTCGCGACTTCGCCTTTTTCTCACCAAGTATTTCGGGGGAATGTTATTTGTAACCCTTCAGGTGGGGATCTTTTCGTCACTGAGTTTCCTTGTGCTTGGCTTGCGGGGCCATGCCTGGGAACCGAAAGTTTTCCTGGCGATCCCGCTCGTGCTGGCGGTTTTCAGCTATTTGTTTTCGGTCTGCGTGCTGCTGGGTGTCACCACTCGGTCGACCGTTGCATCGGTCATGCTGACGCTGCTCTTCTGGTTTGGGCTCTGGGGTGTGCAGCGGGGAGAGAGCGTTTTGTTGGAGTTCAGTATCCGCCAGGATGCGCGGGCACTTTCACTGGATCGCGAGATAGCTGCGACCCAACGCGAGTTGCAGCGTGCGTCGTCGACGCATCCCACCACTGCGTCGTTCGATGAAAACAGTCAAAGCGGGTTTGCCGCGATGATCCCTTTTGGTCTTTTTTCGCGACCGGATTCGAAGCAGGGTTTGCGGGAACGCATCGACCGGCTTCAAAATGATCGTCAGAAGATCGGCAAGGGGCTTACAACCGCGCATCACTTTGTGTATGCCGCTTTGACGCTGCTGCCCAAGACCGAGGCGACCACGGAACTGTTGACACGGGCGTTGATCTCTGATGGTTCCGAAGGGTCGGAAGCCGGTCCAGCGCCCGATTTTTCTGAGCCCCGGGGAAACCGCCGAGAAGAGCGGGCCCAACAGGAATACTGGGAAAAGCAGGTGCAAAAAGAGCTGGATAAACGCACCCCGCTGTGGATTCTGGGCACATCGTTTGGATTTGAAATATTGATCGTCTGCCTGGCTGCGTGGTTGTTTTGCCGCCGGGATTATTAAGGCTGCACGCTGTTCGTGAGGCGCTTGCACCGCAACAAAAAATGGCGGCGAGGTTGAGTCTGTTCGCAAAAGTCCTGAAAGCTGGCGGGCTGGGGCACTCTGTTTGCACGGCTTCCCAACCGTGCAGATCGTGTCGTGGTCGCTGATGTCAGCTCGCGACCTTGAACTGCCATCAAGAAGGAGTATTACCTATGCAGACTGTCACACCGCCTGAACACCGTGAAGGAATCATTGCTAGAACAATCGAACAGCAGACCGCGAAGCTGCCATCCGATATTTTTCTCTGGCTGGCGGGCGCCTCGATCATTGGATCGCTGCTGCTCAAGGTCAATGGCCGGGATAAGGATGCCTTGTTTGTGGGACAGTGGCCTGCGCCGTTCCTGCTGCTGGGCGTTTACAATAAGCTGGTGAAACAGCATGGCTCTGACTGAGCTGCGCAATGCTACCAATGAGAATGACTGAGATTTGAAGCTCTATGCCGGTCCACATGTGGACCGGCTATATTTTTTGACTGTCAGGCCGGATGTTTCGCTTCACGGCTTGGAGCAATTCATCGGGTGTGAACTGCGTCTTGACCAAATGCTCGCGAACGCCCAGTTCTTTAGCGCGAGCGATGGTCTGGGGATCGGATAATCCGCTGACCACGACGACGGGGATCTCGCGGGCCTTTGCGTCTTCGCGAAGGCGCATGAGGAAGGTGAGGCCGTCCATCGGGGGGATCATCACGTCCAGTAGAATCAGGTCAGGCGGATAATGCTGGGCAGACGCCAATGCTTCGAGCGCATTGGACGCCCCGGTTGCGTTGTAACCCTCCAATTGCAGCAGACGAACCAGCGGTCGGCGGGTATCGTTATGATCATCAACAACTAAAATCGTCGCCATATCGGTGTCTCTATTATGCACCACGCCCGGGCAATCGAGGAACAGCGAATCTTCTATTTAAGGTCGCCCGCTTGCATGGGCCGGGCAACAGCCGCGGGGTTTTGAACTTCTGTCGCCAACGCGACCACTCGACCCCGCCCGGACGAGCTCTAGGTTCGACTGCGGATAAATTGCAGGATCAGCGGTTCGATCTTACGCGCGAAGTGCGGGGTTGGCGTATCCGGCCCAGGATAAACCGGTGGTGGTATCAAGAGGTCCATCCAGTGGATTACCGTCAGTGCCGGTGATGATGACCCCCGCTTCTTCGGCAATCAGCATCGTGGCGCAGTCGTAGGGATGGCAGCACAAGCCTTCGGGCTGATCCTGCAACCGGTAAAAAAGCGGCCGAAGATCGGCATTGAAACGATCGTGACCGACGATTAATTCGTAGAACTGTCCACCGGTGGAGATGTATTGGTCGTCAAAAACGGTTGCCTTGGTGACATCTGCCGGCCCGATCAGATGCCGCACGAGGTACTCCATTAATTCGCTGGCAAGAACCTTCGTTCCGGGAAAGAAATTACTGACGGCGGCGAAACCATGGTTGATAGTTTCCGCGGTGCTTGGCCGCAATACCAGGCGTTCGCCACTGATCAGCGACATAATCTCCGGCGCCATGTCGGGCTTGTCACCCTTTTGAAACGCCAATGCGATCTGCACGTCCTTCTGGTTGACATATCCCATCCCGACAAGAATCTGACCGACCAGCCCGCCTTTACGCTGCTGCGCGTTGAGCACTTCGACCACCTTGGCGTTATCAACTTTTCCGAGCTTGGTCAGTACGTGACCGATCGGTTCATTGCGATCGATGGGCGGTTCGAGGACCGCTTTTTCGGGTTCGAGCCTCTCACGTATTGCGGTCGCCCCGCGGCCTTTGATCGCCCAGAGCACATCGGCATAGCCCATTTTACTGGTGGGAAGCTCGGTCATCACCGCTACTTCAATATCGCGCAGGCGCGTTTCAGGGCCTTTGTTGGGTGCGACACCCGCCAGCGCCCAGGCAGCCCGCTTGTCGTACATAATTCCGCGCGTGCCGTCGATCGGGTCCACAATCACGCGGATATGGGCGTCTTCTTCTCGCGTTCCGTGCGGGAAAACAACCGGCCCTTCCTGTCCGTGCTGGTCCTGCATCCCCTCGGCGATCAGCACCAGCGGGGTTTCCCGTGCCCACTCCTCGCAGAACGATTCGAGAATCGGATCCACGGCGGTGTCGATACTGTAGATCGTATCCGCTGAACTAGACCGACTCACCTCGTGCAGTGCCCCGCCACCGGCGGCCGCGCGCGAGCCGATCACAGTGTCGCGAACCTGCCGCTGAAACTTTCGCAACCGTTCGACAATGGCTTGAGGATTAGACAATGACACTTGATATTTTCCCTTGCCGTGTGCGATATGAATTAGGGTCTGGCCTTGGCGATCCGCAATAATGCCGGAAGCATCATTACATGAATCAAAGCAATCGCGTAGGTGCCCCACGGCGGGTGCGGATGCATGCGATTCAGCACCGTACCCACCATCAGGAAGAAAAGCGGCACAATCAGCAACGCTACCGGCAGTGTGCCCCGCCGTACTCTGGAAAACAGGATGACCGTCAACCAGAATGCCAGTACGACAAACCACATGACGATGTTGAACGGGTCAAAGAAATCCATAATCCCTGCGATTTTGTACCCGTCTCCGCTGCGGATGTACACTTCAGGCCGATCAACGCACATGTCAGATCAGCTGCGTGCCCACCTGCCACGCACCTGGAGTACTGCCGGCCAATAGCCGCGGCTTGCGACCTGTCTGCCTCTCGTACAGTTCGATGATTTCCGCAAGCGAATCATCTGCCAGCACGCATGTTTCGGCCATAACCACCACTGTCCCACCGCAGCCTCGGCCGCTGATGCGTGCGCCATAGAAACCGCTGCTCTCACGTTGTCGAATCAATTGCACGAGCAGGTCACATTCATCTGCCCCAAGCAGCGCATCATTCGTGTATGAAAAGTGGGACGCGTACATCAGATGCCCGGCTTTATCCAGCGCAAGTTTTCTTTTCCGACCTGTTGTTTGATCCGCCTGTCCGAGAAATTCCACGAACCGCCGAACCCGCCTGGCCTCCAGAACATGATGATCGGTGGCGCGTCGGATTTCGTATACGGTCGAGGATTCCACAGCGGCAAAACATGTATTCGCGAGACCGTATCGATCCAGAAATAACTGGCCGGTCATGCCCAGGGGCAGATGTTCGCGAAAGAAAGACTTGTAATGATCGGGATCGAGATTCGCGAGGTACCCCTGCATTGGATCGCCGCTCAATTCGAAGCCGCTCGAATGCGCCAAGGTCCGCCATCTTTTGCAGAATGATCGCCTGTCCCATCGCTGCGGCGATTTTCGTATGTTCGTTCCTCTGCTGCTCCGGGTCGTTTCGAACTCCGCTGTCGATGCCGATGAACTGAACGCCACCTGGCACTTTGACCGGCGGCTGCAATTGGTGTGGAGTGCAAAGATTCTGAAGCAACGAATCTGCCTGCCCCTGGCAGCAGGCGAGCAACTCAATAACACTTGCCGGCGCGGCTGCCACGCGCTGGCAAGCCTTTTGGATAAGCATTGCAATTGACGAAAGGATCCACACCATCTCGAAGATCAAACTGCTCGATAAAGTTCATCATCGCGCTCACCTGCCCCGCGGCAGATGCGCCCGCCGCCGCGTTTTCAGGAATGGTGCTGAAGGTCGCCAGCGTTAAACCTTTCCGGCGAGGATCCGTCAGATCCACAAGCTTTTCATCATGAAGGATGAAAAGACAGCCTGCGAGAAACGATGCCCAGCGACGACCGGGTTCTTGAAATTCCCGTCGAAGTGTTTCAAGTGGAACCGTTGCCAGTGCATCGATCGGCATCTGAAATGTGAAAGGCAGATGCGCATCCAGGAGGTTGAACGAAAACAGGCGAAGCGCGCGATCGTCGCGCTGTTGCAAGGCGGTGGCCGAGCCACACGCCAGCGTGGACTGAAGCGCCAAAGCCCCGGTGTCTGCGGCTATTCCACCCATCACATCCAGGCGACCCGGAGCCCGGCTGATGCGCAGTCGGTCGAGCTGGATTAAATTCAGCTGCCAGTTCCGCGCACATCGCCCGGTGAACATCGGCACCGGTTCGAGAGATAAAAGAGCGTTTGAAAGCGAAGTTGGAACACCACCGGCGCTCACTCCGCTCCCAGCGGTGAACTGTGTCGATGCTCATTCTTTTCCGGAGGCCGGCCCTGCATCACAATTCGATCGAAAAACCGCCCGCCGGTGCTGCGGTCGAACATCGCGGTCAACACATATGAACTGGTCGGCGATACTTCCGGGTAATTCAGTTGGAACCGATAGGTCCGCAAAGTGGTGTTCCATTGCGCGCGCTGTTCACTCAGTGTCGCCAACGATGCAGGCCAGAGTCCGAGACGCTTGCCGCGCGGGTCGGGCGAATCATTGACATAAGTGAACAGTTCAAACAGTACGCGGCCAGACGCTTTTGTGGGGTCGCCGAACTGATCGGTGAATTCCAGTTGGGCCTCAATGCCATCGGGCTTGCCCGAGTTCGTCCAGTCGGCGATCTGGGTAAAAATGGGATGGACCCGCATGCCGGTGGCAACGAACAAATCCGCGTCAGGGTTGCTCGACGCCGGGGTTCGATCCGGCTCGCAACCCGCGCCTGAACCGATTGCAGCACAAAGGATTACAGACGAAATAAAAGATTGCCCGAACAGCCTGCCCTTCATGCGGGAAAATGTAGAAGCTAGGGACAGGATAGTCAACGCGAGACGGTCGTCCGAACGGGCAGTATCTGGCACAGAAAATCCGTTCGGAATTTTGCGGCGCAACTCTAGGCAATGTGCGATTTTTAAAGGCTGAAACACCCAGGACACCGCACAAGTTCCCCGCAGCAGGCGAACTTAGAAAGGGTCAGGCCGACTGAATGGGTACGACCTTACCCGGCTTCGCCCAGTCATATTGCAACTCGCTGGGGAGTTTGCGGCTCTGGTAGCATTTGCTTAACGCAAGCTGAAGGCCGTTGACGTAAGTAATTCGCTGCCCCACCTCTCCGCTGGTCACGATCATTTCAGTTGGAAATTTGACGATATCCGGCATCGATGCCTGCGCGGCAAACATGCAGATATTTTGAGCCGAGGCGGCTTCCAGTCCGCAGGGAACCGGCTTGCCGTCGCGAATCGAAATGCATACATCCAGCAGCTTTTGCTCGCTCGCGGCTTCGAGTGGTTCGCCGTACGAGAGGGTCGATCCGTCGGCGAGGTAAGCGATCATCTGGTGCCCGTCTTCGCCGCCGTAGCGGATCTGGCGCGCTCGAATTCATAATGAATCAAGGGTTCCTGCCCAGACTGCGTAGCATGGCTCGCAACGAAAATAAGCTCCGCGCCTCCGCGGGTTACACAACGGATGGCGGCGGTGTCGTAGTTGTCAATCGCATTCGCGCGATACAACTCGGCCTGCACCTGTTGGGGCATGTCGCTGCGGTCCATCCTGTCGCCGAGCACGAAAAACATGTTGTGGAGAAAGTGACTGCAGGCGTTGTTGACCGGGCTGTCGAGCACCAGGCGCCCTTGCGAATCGCGCTGGCGACCGGCCCAGTCATTGCGCGTGAAATATTTCTCATCACGCGGCCAGAAGACACTGGTGCGCAGATGCCTGGGCTTGCCGAACCGACCCGCCATCAGATCGGCCTTGAGATTGAGAATTGCGGGCGAAAAGGACCACTGGTAACCGATTGCCACCTGCTTTGTAGCCTTATCGCGGGCTTGAATCATCCGCTGCACCTGGCGCGGATCGCAGGCAACCGGTTTTTCGCACAGCACATGGCAGCCGTGTTCGACGGACAATATCACCTGTTCCGCGTGATACTGCGGCGGCGTTGAAAGCACGATTAGATCCGGTTTTTCCTTTTCCAATAACGCTTCGATGGTCAGATAAACCGGAATGCCAAATTCAAGCACACGAGGCAACAGTTCGCATCGTTCAGGAAAAGGGTCGGCGGCCGCGATAAGACGCAACGAGCGAGCGGGATCGAGATTGAGCAACGGCGCAGGTAGATAAGTCCGTACCCGCCCATTCCAACCAGGGCGATCGAGAGCGGTTTTCCGGGCATGTGGGCAAACTCCAACGGCAAACCTGCCGAGGTTAAGCGCGAACCTCAGATGATAGTCGAACATGGCGTTTGGACAAAAGACGCAATATCAATGAAAACAAGACGATGAAGAGCCGGGATTGTTTCAATCGATCGGTTCGGGGATAGGGGTTTCCATGGGTCGTCGCCAGAGCAGGTGCAACCGCCAATGGGCATCATCACGCTTGGGATAGTCGATGCGATAGTGCGCGCCGCGTGATTCAATGCGGGTGTAGGCTGCCATGGTGATGAGATAGCAAGCTGTCAGCATGTTCTGCAATTCCCACCCGGCGATGGCGTTGGCAACGCCCAAGTCATCGGCCTTGAAGGTTTTATCCATCACATACCGGCTCCAGAATGCGATAATCTCGCGGGTTTCGTTGAGATGTTCACCACTGCGCTCAATGCCGACGTTTCGCCACATCACGCTGCGGAGAGAACTTTTCACGTCAATCACGTCCAGTTCGGTTTTGGTCGAGACTGGAATCTTGTATTCAAGACCCACCGGGAACTTGATGTTGTTTTCCTTTGCGCCGGCGGCGGCGTGAATGCCGGCGCGCGAGCCAAACGCCAGCCCTTCCAGCAGCGAATTACTACCCAGTCGATTTGCTCCATGAAGCCCCGAGCAACCCGCCTCACCCACGGCGTAAAGGCCCGGCAGGCTGGTGCACCCATGATCGTCCGCGTCCACTCCCCCGATCATGTAATGAGCTGCGGGATGGATCGGAATCAAATCCCTGGTGACATCAATCTCGAATTGATCGACCAATCGCGCGAGATTCGGAAATCGCTCGCGAAATTCAACGATCGGTAAGTGCCGAACGTCCAGATAGACATGCGTATAATGCGTCTTGCGAATCTGCTCGACGATCGCCCGGCTCACCACGTCGCGTGGAGCCAGTTCTCCACTCGGATGATAATCCTTCATAAACCGGTAACCGTTGCGATCCACGAGGAACGCGCCTTCACCTCGAACCGCTTCGGTGATGAGCGCCCGGCTCGACCCGGCGACGTAAAGTGTTGTCGGATGAAACTGCACCATCTCCATATCCTGCAGTGCCGCCCCCGCGCGGTAGGCCATGGCATGTCCATCCGCGGTCGCGATCCGCGGGTTTGTCGATTCACGATATAGCTGCCCTGCCCCACCGCTGGCGAGGATGGTTCGCTTGGCCCAGATGATTTGGATCTTTCCCTCGATCAACGCAATTACACCGAGGCAGCGGTCGTCTTGCGTGATCAGATCGATCACGAACGTGTTCTCACCGACGCGAATATTCTCACGGGCCCGCACTGTGCGGATCAGCGTCTGGGCCAGTTCCTTTCCCGTTGCATCGCCATAAGCATGCAGGATTCGGGCAAAACTGTGGCCTCCTTCGCGCGTAAACGCCAGGTCATACGGATTGCCGATTTTCTTATCGAAGTTTGCGCCCCAGGTAAGCAGTTCCAGCACGCGTTGCGGGCCTTCTTCCACGACGATTCGCACGGCATCCTCGTCGCAGATTCCCGCCCCACCCAATTCTGTGTCATTCACGTGCGATTGAATGCTGTCCAGTGGCTGTAACACTGCAGCGATCCCACCCTGGGCGTACCAGGTGTTGGATTCATCAATCGTATCCTTCGTCAGCACGACCACGTCTACAGAAGCATCCGCAGCCGCGATGGCGGCGCGGAGACCCGCGACTCCACCACCAATCACCAGCACATCGGTAAACTGCTGCGGCAAGCGGCGCCGCCTTGAATGGAATCAAATATCGCCGTTGCGTCAGGGACTCAAACATTGAAGTGATATTATGCGCGATTAACACTTTGTGATAGTTTCAAGAAATTCAGCCCAATGCATCGCTTGCCGGCTGGTCCTGCATTCTTGAGGTGCGTGTTGCGAGGACGGTTCATGGCAGAGGTTTGTTAACGTGCCGCCGGCATATTCAGGTGTTTTCGAATAAACGATGCCAGCGCGGTGGAATCCGCATTACCCGATGCCTCGAGCCCTTCGACCATGCCGCAACGTTCTTCCGGCGTGCGGTTTTGCCCGAACTTAAACTTCCCTTCCAACCGGTCAATGGGCAGTTCAAACGCTACAACCGCTGCAATCAACTTGCTATTTGCCTCGCGGGTCAGGGGATTGACCCAGGGATCGGGGAATCCCGCCTCATAAGTCCGAACAGTGCGATCCAGCAATGCGCCGACGCGATCCGGATCTTCGATAATCGTCATTTCCCCGGCGGCATGCACGACGGCGTAGTTCCAGGTCGGCACCGCCGGCGCACGGCTCCGGTACCACGCAGGCGAAATATATGCGTGTGGCCCCTGAAAAATGGCAACGGTGCGTTGAGAATGATGATCCAGTTGCCAATGCGGATTCGTACGCGCGAAATGTCCGACGATGGTTCCATGTTGGCCGCGCTGGGGGTCCAGCAACAGTGGCAGGTGCGTCACGAACGGGTCAACGCCTGACGTGATGAGCGTCGCGAAGCTGTAGACACGCATAAACGCGTGGAGTACAGAGGGGTCGTCGACCTGAAACGGCGCGGGAATATACATGGGATCCGTTCATCGGCCGACGCTATTGAAAGATGAATTCAGCCGATCATCACGGTTATAGGCCGCCATCAGACGGTTTTGCAGGCTGCGCGGCACCTGGAAGCGCCAGAGAACTGGTTCGCTGGAAATTACCCTGCGCCGTAGCCCATGGAGCGCGGTCGGCATGGAATGCCAGGCCGGTTTTATAAACAACAAGGCGACCGTCAGCGAGCCCGAAAATGGCCTCGGCTTTGCCGTCACCAAACAAGTCACAGACGGTGGGCTGGGTCCAGCAGGTTTCCTTGTTGCCACCAGGACACATTTCGACAACGGTTGAAGAACCATCGGGCTTGTAGTCGCACCCAACTGGTACCGGCGAAAAAGTCCATGATTTTGGGATCGTCGCCGAGGGAGACAACGCTGACCCCGTTGGCGTCACCGGGGAGTTTTGCAATTAAGCTACCGTCATCGGAGTTGACGGGAACGCTGCTCCTTCCGATACCAAGCAGGCCGGCCCAGCTCGTGCCCTGAGGTTTGGCGGCCGCGACGGCGCGAATGGGTTTGCCGTCGCCATGCCAGGCGCGGATGCCGCCCATGGAGTGATCGTATACGATGATTTCCGCTTTGCCGTCGCCGTCCAGGTCGGCCAGGGTTGGGGTTGCGGTTTGTGCGTCGACATTATTCTTAAAGACACCGGTGTAATCACCGTCGGTGGTATCGCAGGCAAGGGGTTTCCCGTCGATCGTCCAGGCGAAGATATGCGAGCCGTAAGCACCGACGACCTGCATTCCCGGATCGTCGGTGATGTGCCCCATAACCGGTGAAAACCAGCTGGCATCGCTGATCATCTGCGGCCATCCTTCGAGGCGCTGGCCGGTGGAATCGTATGCGGCCAGGGGGCAATGTCCGTCGTGGGCGGTATAGAAAAGGTGGACGATAATTTCATTTCCATCGCCCAGCGCGTCACCGATCGCCGGCGCGTAACCGTTTCGGAATCGGCGGCTGGCGGGCCAGCCAGGAATAGGTTTTTCATCAACGGTGGACGCGACGGATCCGCAGATGGTGACCCATTTCCCGTCGTGATGCAGATCGACCAGAGGGGGACTGGAGGCCGCATCGACCCTGCCCTGAGGGCGATCAATGGAGTGGTCAGGATTGATAATTTCAATCCCACCGCGATAGGGAACGACGGCTATGTGATCGCCGGCCTGGTCGTGAAAAACCGAGGGGCTGCTGGCCCAGGGTCCGGAGTATTTTTTACCAGCCGAGCGCTCGCTGATGCGGATGGGCCAACCGGGCACGGAAGTGCCGTCGGCACGAAGTGCATATAGCAATGGATAGTTACTGGGGTGAGGATGAACCAGGCCGGTATCGGCAGTGAAAGCCACTACGGGAACGATCACGCAGAGGTGGCCGTTGCCTTCGACATCCGCAACGGCCGGTGAGCCAAAAACCCGTCCTGCCAGCGCAACGGGCCACCCCGCTGCAACCGGAACATCGGGCGCGGGTGGATCGACCGGAGCAGGAACAGGTTGCACCATCAGCGCGTTGGGGTCGGGTGCAATTGGCGTTCCGGGAACCGCCGGGTCGGCCACAGCGATCACGAAGGGATTAGGGTGCGCAACTTGAAATCCTTTTGGATCGTGCGTGCTCAGGAAAAAACGGGAGATAAAAGTCACGCTTGAGAACACGATGAGTGCGAACAGCAGGCCGCCTGTTGAAATGGACTTAAGCATGGTTGTGCCTCCCGGAGAATTGGAAACCCTCAGCTGCCAGAATGATGCTTCGCACGGATCCAATTGTCCAGATGAAACCAGGTGTCGTCGCCGGGATAGTGCAACAGTATTGCTGCCGACTGAGCAGGTTTGGCGTCGATGGTCAGTAGCAGCATTGTTCAGTCAGGCCCTGTAATAGACGATACCGGAGTGTGGCTGCTATGCGCTTCAAAGTTTCGCCGGAATCCCGCTCTATTCCCCTGTTTGTGAAGCTGGTGTTTTCCACATTCCTTGCCTGGCATCTGTATTTGAATCTGCGGTTTTATGGGCCGATCAATTATCTCTGGTTCTGCGATATCGCGCTGCTGACAACGGGCATCGGGCTATGGACCGAAAGTAGGCTGCTCCTTGCGATGTCAGCGATTTCGTTGTTCGGACCGTCGACGCTGTGGATGATCGACTTTTTTCACAAAATCATCACCCACCGCGATCTGATGGGGATGACAGATTACATGCAGGATCCGCAACTGCCTTTACCGTTGCGAGTGGCGTCAACGTTTCACCTCTGGCTGCCAATCCTGCTCCTGGGCTGCATCCATCGGCTTGGTTACGATCAGCGGGCGCTGCGCTGCCAGACGGTCTTCGCCGTAGTAGTCCTGCTCCTGTCGCGAACGCTTGGGGCCCCGCCGCCGGCACATGACATTCACGAGGTGGTGAACATCAATTGTGCGTATGGCACAAGCGATGCCGCACCACAGACAAAGTTGCCGGCCGTGTTGTATCTGGCGAAGGTGGTCGTGAAGTGCTGGGTGGGGATGTATCTGCCGACCCATTTACTGCTGCGCTGGTTTTTCAGGCGACACCAGAGCCGTTCTGTAAAAGCAGCTGCGGGTTGGCAATCGTCAACTGATCCACCTGGTCGTTTCCAAGAAGTTCCAGCGCACGGCTGAGGCCAGCCAGCCGAATGGGCATGGAGGCATGGTTGTGCAGATCCATGCCGAGCAGGAAATATCGATTTTCCACGAGATAGCGTTCAATAATCTGCCGGGTGACGGCGCGGGGTGGATCACCGAGGCATTGGAGATTGCCCTGCAGAAGCAGTCCAAGGTCAGCAAAATAGTTGGCAAGGCCAGGGTCGAGTTGCACGGCTCGCATACGCTCGGGGTGGGCGAGAATTACGGTAAATCCGAGACTTTGCAGCCACTTCACTGAAGGCTCAAAATAGGCGGGAATGCGGTCGGCCCAGAGGTCGAACATGATATATCTGCCGGCGAGATTGAAAGTTGCCAACTCCTCGGCCGGTGTGCCCGAAAAGTCCGGGCGAAGGTTCAATTCACCACCGGGATAAAGCGTGAGGGGAACGGCTGCCTCGTCAAAAGCACGCTGCAGACTGGCAACGCGCTGCCGCACGCTGGAGACGGTGTTGCTCAGTCCCGGCCAGAAGTGAGGCGTGCAGAAACTATGCGTGTAACCGGCGCGAACGAGTTCACGGGCACAGAGGATCGATTCGCTCAGCGAATCGCAGCCATCGTCAACGCCGGGAAGCAAATGAGAATGCACATCAAAACGACCCTGTACTTTGTCGCTCACAAAGATTCCTTCCAGACACAAACGGTGGCATCACCGGGCAAATAATCAGTTTTACACTGCACCCGCGTTGAAAAGTTGCGGCAAAACAGCAGCACATCATCGATTTCATGCCAGGTTAAATGTGATGCGCCGGCGAGATAAGGCGAAGCTAAAAAGTTGAATACAACGCCCCGCCGGGAGGCTCGAATCATGTTAGTAAGGCAGGCGTAAAAGCACGCCTTATCCATCGTATTCAGCGCGCCGGAAACCAGCAGCAAGTCGGCATTGACCTCTAAAACACCCGGGTACGAGACAAAATCTCCGCGAATGATTTTGCAATTGGGCAGCTGCTTTTTCTCCGCTGCCCGAGACAGTGCGTCGACTGCTTCCAATCCGATATACGCCGAGGGACATTGGCCGGTTCGTATCATGTATTCCAGCAGATCGGCGCGACCGCATCCCACATCAAGCACGGTCAAGGCTGTTACATCAACGGGGTCAAGCAGAGCCTTAAAGCGGATCTCCTGGGTTTTTGGACTTGCCCAGAGCAGTGTGCCAAACCCCGCGCCATGCTTTCGGGCGGCCGAAAGATAAGGCTGTAGATAACCAGGAGCATCGGGGGCGGACATTTGTTCAAAATAGTACGGGGATTGTCGGCGCGGTTCCATCGCGTTTTATTTGCGAGCGATTTTATCCTCGCGCGCGTCACAGCGAACGTGTCGTGCAATTCCGCCGTCGTCTCTGGAATCGTGCATCAACTTGCGGGCCGACCTGAGCTATCATCTAAGCATGGCAAGCTGGACCAAAACGCTCGCAGAGTTAGTAGTTGGGGAATTCAAGGCGAAACCGGCTGTTGTAACACTCGCAACGGTTGGGATTATATCGGGGAAAGCGAGCGCCAATGTGCGCAGTGTGGTTGTGCGACAGGTGATGGATGATGGCACGCTTCTCATCACCAGCGACGCACGCAGCGACAAAAACGTGCAACTGCGCGAGAATCCATCGGCATCGGCTGTATTTTGGTTTCCCTCGCAGCGTAAGCAGGTCGTTGTGAATGGTGAAATTCACATACTGGACGCATTGGATTCGACTGGTGTTCGTGATCGAGCATGGCGGGAGTCATCCGATACCAGCCGGGCACTTTTTTTCTGGCCACCGTGTGGAAAGACCCGCAAAGATGAAGACTTTTTCTGCAGTGCGATAAAAGAAGATGCAGCGATTCCAGAATCATTTGAAGTGTTGCTATTGAAGCCGGCGTGTGTTGAGGCGCTGGATGTGTCAGCGTGGCCGCACGTGCGGATCCGGTGGGAGCGTAAAGCCAGCGTCTGGCAGGCGACGGCGGTAAACCCTTAACTCTTTGATTCGGTCGCAGTGGGGACGCGTATGCTTGCGCATTTGGAACCGATGCCCTCGCACGCTACCATGCTCTGATGCGCTGGCTTTTACATGGACCGATGACTTCCGCCGTTGCCGACGCCCTGATTCGGCATGGGCATTCGGCCCAGAATATGACCGAGCTGGGCCTTCCCCCGCAGTCCGACCCGGCGGTGGTTCTCAAGACCGCTGACGCCGCTCAACTTGATATTCTAACCACCGACGCGACGCTATCGGTGGCCGTGTTTGCGATGGACATCTGGCTTAAACGCTCCATGGTTTACCTGCAACTCGGTGGCGGGGATGTTGAGCAGGATAATGCGGTCGACCGGCTGTTTGAACGCTATTCCCGATTAACGCCCGGTCGGCTTTATACAGTTACTGAATCGCGGGTAAAAGTCCGCCAGCTTCCCGGCAAACCCTGAACTTTTCTTTCAATCCCTTTTAGCAACTTACAACGAGCAACTTCGCCATGTCTCTCCTCGTCACCGGTTCACTTGGCATCGACACTGTGGAAACCCCCTTTGGCAAGCGCGACGATGTCGTCGGTGGCTCTGCTGTCTATTTCTCCTATGCCGCATCGTTCTTTACGCCTGTGCGATTGGTGGGCGCGGTGGGCGAAGATGCGCCAAAGTCGTTCTTTGATGTGTTTAAGGGACGGGATATTGACACCGCCGGCCTGGAAATCCGCAAGGGGAGCAAGACGTTTCGGTGGCACGGGTCTTATGTGAAAGACCTGAACGAAGCCGTCAGCGTGCAGACCGATCTGAATATTTTGGCCGAGCAGGGGCCGAAGATTCCGCCCGGGTTTTTGGACAGCAAGTATGTATTCCTGGCTAATTCTCACCCGGCCTTGCAGCAATCGCTGCTGGCATCGCTGAAGCAGCCCAAGCTGGTCGTGGCCGACACGATGAACCTGTGGATCAATGTCGAGCGGAAAGAGCTGCTGAACCTTCTATCCAAGATCCACGGCCTGGTCTTGAACGATGGCGAAGCCCGCCTGTTGACCGACAAGAAAAACCTGATCGAAGCCGGCCGCGATGTGATGAAGATGGGCCCGAAGTTTGTGGTGATCAAAAAAGGCGAGCACGGCTCATTGCTGATCATCGGCGATGAGGTCTTCGTGCTGCCCGCCTACCCGGCCGACAAAGTGGTCGACCCCACCGGCGCCGGCGACAGCTTCGCCGGCGGGATGATGGGATACCTCTCCACCCAAGGCACCTTCAGTGCGCCAACCATAAAACGAGCGTTGGCGTTTGGCACGGTTGTCGCCAGCTTCACCATCGCCGATTTCTCATTAGGCGGATTGCAGGCCACCACCCGCGACCAGATCGATCAACGGTTTGCCGCGTTCAAGTCGGCGATGAACTTTTAGTCTTCCGTGGCATGGGCGTCTCGCTCATGTGCGCGACAGTTCAAACTTCGACCAGCGAGATGCGAGCGCTTCCGCAAACCCCCGAACTCCAAGCCGTTGCCAAGCGGACGGTCTGGTTCAAACCCCCAGTCGAAGCCATCAATTATGCCCTGCACTTCATCGCCCACGTGCTGACCTACGGCCTGCATGAAGATGTGACCACGCTGCGGAAATACATCACCAACGAAGAACTGGCCGAGGCGATCATCCACGCGCCACCAGGAATTTTCGATCCGCGATCCTGGGCGTATTGGAATTTGAAGATCGGGCGGTATCCGGCTCCGCCGATGCCGCGGCGGACGTTTGGTGAATAGCTGAGACAACTATTTCAGCAGCAATTTAAAGCCGGCCTGCTCGAAGTGATGATCGCCATGTGGTGGTAACGATCTTGCAGCGAAGTTTCGCGGTTTGATCGATGGCGGCCTTGTGGGCGGCATCCGTCGGATTCAACAAAGCCAAGTAGTAGAAAGTATCGGCAAAACAGGCGGTCCCTTCTTAGCCGCTCCATGGATGTAATGGTCGTGATTACGGGCCATATCCGGCGGAAGGCCCTCAGCTTTGCCGATAAAATCTTTTAGGATCTCGGACCACGCGGAGGTTTGCTCGTCGGCATCGTTCGCCGGAAGTTCGACCGGCACCAGTCGAACCCCTGCGCCCGTTTTTTGCCAACACAATATCATCCCCGGCCAATGCGGCATCGACCAGCGAATCTAACTGACCAGCCGCTTTTTCGAGGGTGACGGCGTTCATATCTCTATCATACCCTGCGAAATACGACTGACGCCATCCGTCGTCTATGACGTAAAAACTTTTCTCAATTTCCCTCTTGCAATTACCCGATCAGACACTTAACATGGCTCCAAACAAACACTGAACAGGGACGGTAGTGACTTCCGTCGAGTTCAGTTGCGGATGTGCGGGAGAGAACACTCCCCGAGTGTTCGAAGAAAGCCGAGCAGCTTTGTCGTCGGTTTTTGCCGGGCTGTGAAGCCGGCCTTTGCCCAGGCAATTCTTCGATCACCACTTGATATTGTTTGCATGATCCGCACCCAAGTCACGACATCGGGCAGGTGAACTCACAACCTTATCTGCCCAATAACGCCGGCTGACAAACATACCCGGCGGAAAGCAGGTTCCCATGGCTAAGGCTGACAAGTCAGAGTCTAAACTCGATCGCGCAAATGCAGAACGCAATTCGGACCGCAGCAAACTGCCTTTGAGTTACGACGTAAGTGCGAGCCGCGAAACAGCAGTCAATCGTGACTCGGCCAAGGAATCGGCCCTGTCGCGGGCGGTTCAGCAGATCGAAAAGCAGTTCGGTAAGGGGTCGGTCATGAAGCTCGATGGTAATGCCCGCGCGAGCGTGGATGGCATACCCACCGGGTCCTTGTCACTCGACATCGCTCTTGGCGGGGTTGGTGTGCCGCGCGGCCGGGTGCTGGAGATCTTCGGGCCGGAATCTTCCGGCAAGACCACCCTTACACTCCACATCGTTGCCAGCTGTCAAAAGATGGGTGGTGTGGCAGCATTCATTGATGCCGAGCATGCGTTAGACCCGTCCTGGGCCAAACGCCTGGGCGTTAAGCTCGATGAATTGATGGTCTCACAACCCGACACCGGCGAGCAGGCATTGGAAATCTGCGAATTGCTGGTGCGATCCAATGCGGTGGACGTGATCGTGATCGACTCGGTTGCCGCCCTCATTCCACGGGCGGAAATTGAAGGCGAGATGGGTGACAGTCACATGGGTTTGCAGGCCCGGCTTATGAGCCAGGCTCTTCGCAAGCTGACTGGGGCAATCGCCAAGAGCAAATGCACCGTGATCTTCATTAACCAGATTCGCGAAAAGATTGGTGTGATGTTCGGCAACCCTGAAACAACCCCCGGTGGTCGTGCGTTGAAATTTTATGCCTCGGTTCGCATTGACGTTCGTCGAACACAGACGATCAAAGAAGGTGAAACGTCGATCGGCGCCCGAACCCGGGCGCGGGTGGTGAAGAACAAAATCGCTCCGCCTTTCCGCGATGCGGAGTTTGACATCATGTTCGATCGGGGGATCAGTTACGAAGGCGATCTGCTGGATCTGGCGGCTTTAGGGAACGTCGTTGAGAAAAGCGGCGCGTGGTATAATTATAAGACCACCCGGCTGGGCCAGGGGCGCGAAAACGCCAAGCAGTTCCTTCAGGAGAACAAGGATCTGGCCGAAGAAATCCGGCAGGCCGTGCTTCAGAGCAAGGGCCTGGCGGACGCCAAGAAGGCGACCGACACCGCTTCCAGCGCAGACGAACTGGAAGAGGCGACTGCCTGATCCGTCGCGATGCATTGAACCCGGCCATTCGGAGGGTTGTTGCCACCGCGGAGGTGGCAGCGCTTTTCTAATGGCCGGGTTTAAGCAGTTTGGATGGATTCAGAAATTTCGGCAGTTTTTCATTGCCAGTCCATTGATGAGGTCCCGTGAACTTCGGGCTCTTATTCTGCAGGCTGGCGGTAGCGAATCTCCCGGAACTGTCATTCATCCTGCAAACCCCCGCTCAGGTTAAATCAACGCCGGGGTTGAGCATGCATCGATTTGTTTTGAAGTGCCCGCGGCGCACATTGATTCTCTGTGCCCTGCTGATCGCCCTTGGGGGATGGTTAAGCCTCGCAGCCGGACCTCTCCCGGTTCGGGCTGAAAGCCCATTGGCTGCATCTCCGACATCTAACGATGATCTGGCAGATCTGGAATCTCGATTCAAAACTGTTGCCGACAAGGTATCTCCGGCTGTAGTAGCAATTTCCGCTTCCACCGAGGCAAATGACTCTCCCGCCGCATGCAGGTCTGAAGAGATGAGCAGCGAAAAGCTGCAGGCGTTTCTCTCAAAGACCACGCGCATCGTCGGCACGGGTTTCATCATTGATCCTGACGGATATATCCTGACCAACGACCATGTGATTGATGACGCGGTGCAGCTGTGGATCACTACGGACGACCGCCGGGTGTATCCTGCCATCGTAGTGGGAAGCGATCCGCGCGGTGACCTGGCGGTACTGAAAATCCCCGGGCATCGACTTCCCATCGTGCATCTGGGTGACGGCGCTGCTGTTCGACGCGGACAGTGGTCGATCGCTATCGGTAATCCTTACGGGCTTTCCGGCAACGGAGGCATGTGCTTCAGTGTCGGTGTCATCAGCGCGGTGAATCGCTCCCTGCCTAAATTGTCGGATTCTGAAAATCGGCTCTACGCCAACCTGCTTCAGACGACCGCCCAGATTAATCCCGGAAATTCCGGCGGCCCTCTATTTGACCTGCACGGGGACGTGATTGGCATTAACACTGCTGTAATCATGCCGCAGAAATCAACCAACGGGATCGGGTTCGCGATGCCAATCGATGCGAATCTGCTGGATGAAGTGAATCGGCTGAAGCAGGGAAAAGAAATTGTCTATGCGTACCTGGGTGTGGTCGTCAGCAATCCAAGCGACCACGATCGCGAAAGTGCCGGTTTGAAAAAACCGATCGGCGTACACGTTGATTCAATCCAGCACGACTCCCCGGCGATGGGCGAGATCACCGATGATGACATCATCACCGCAATCGATCATCGCCCCGTAACCGACAGCGACAGTTTTGTCCGAGGGATTGGGGCTGCGCCTGTTTCTCAACCCGTTACCGTCGAGATCATGAGAGCCGGCAAACCGCTGAGCGTCTGCGTAAAGCTTCGCAAGCGCGACATGGTGGTCGCCGCCGTCACACGTGACACACAGCGCCTGCAGTGGGCCGGCATGCTCGTCGGACCATTTATGGTAAACGGAAAGCTCAGCGGTGTTGCCGTGCTGGATATGGATCCAGAAAGCCCGTTTCTCAAGCGTGGCATCCATGAAGGCACTGTCATTCGCTCGGTTGCGGGTCACGTCGTAAATGATTTTAGCCAGTTACAGAACATCATAAACGATACACCGATCGACAAATGCGATCTGGAGCTTGGCTCGCAAATTCAGACGGTGACGGCACTGGATCGATAAGTCGAACCTGAGTGCGCCGCTAGACAAACCATTCTACTTCCTGAACAAATCGACAATGCCGGTTCTTAGACGATGAGGGCGAATGTTTGCCGCAGCGCGGCATACTATTGGCCCTTTTCCAGCATCACATGATCTTGGTTTTGACCCGTTTGCAACGTGTGTAAAAATGCAGCCGCTCGCGGAATTTTTCCCCTAGCTGGGACTGGCTAAACCTGCGATGTTGCACTCACGATGCTGCTGCCCGGCAACGTGTCAGAGAGCAGCATTAAGGAACTTTAGCTTTGGGAACAACATGTCAAATCTTACATTGCTCGCGCAGGTCACAACCACCGATACTGGCGATCAACACGGAATGGTTACCGGCCTGATTGCCTGGCTGTTCATCGGGTTGGTTGCCGGATTTCTCGGCAGCAAGATCGTCAACAAGAGTGGTGACGGCCTGATCCTGGACATCATTCTGGGATTGGTCGGCTCATTCGTCGGTGGGTTTCTATTCAGCCTGCTGGGCATTCACGCAGGAGGCAGCCTGATCGGCAGCATCGTAGTGGCCACCATCGGGGCCATCATTGTCCTGGTGGTGTATCACAAAGTGATTCGCGGCAACCGAACCGCCTAGTCGCAGCAGCGCCGAATCAACCTGCGAGAATGTGCTTGATGTCCCAGGCCTTGTTGGCGTGTTGCATATACGCAACCAGCCAGGTCCGCGATCGCCGCACAGTCGCAGGTTGATTCGTCCGCTGGGTGTATATCGAACAACGTAACAACGCACGATATGTAGGCTGGACGATCGGCCAGCATCGGCAATAGTGTGCCTGGGTCTGCCAACCCGCGAGTGGGCGAGAAGATGCTAGAATTCCGTCACAGTGATACGCGCTAAAAGATGATTTACATCTGATTGATTGACGTGCCCGGCGCGATCGGTCATTGCATTGGCCGCGCCGCATGCAGCAGCCAATTTGCACGCTTGTTGCACCTCTTCGCCGCGAGACATTCCCGCCATCAAACCTGCGGCAAATGAATCGCCGGATCCGATTGGGCTGATCACCTTTATCTGCGGTGTAGAGATTTTCCAGAAGCGCGCACCGTCCGAAGCAACGGTCTCTTTATTGCCGTTTGTTACGACCGCCCAGTGTGGCCCTGTCGCGAGCAACGCTTTGATCGCAATTTTCATATCCGCGTCGCTCTCCAAGGGGGCGTTTACCGTTTGTGAAAGCTCCGCGCGGTTCGGCTTGACAACCGTGGGATGACTTGCCAGTGCGCGGCGAAGTGGCTCGCCGGTCGCGTCGAGCATCACTATTTTCCCTGCAATCGAAGCGGATTTCACGCAACTTGCGTAAAAATCGACCGGGGCGTCCGGCGGCATGCTCCCACATAGCATCAGCCCAGTACATCGGGGCAGCAGCTGATTCAGCTTTGCCGTCAACTGTTCATAGGCAAGAAGGCTCACGGCGCGGGACTCCTCGATTAATTCCGTTGCAGACCCGGCAGTCTGGTCGATCAGGGTCACGCACAGCCGCGTCGCGGGTTCGACGGGGACAAATTGATGCGCTATTTCCGCATCATCCAAATCCTTGAGCAGGAACTGGCCCGTATCGCCACCCACGAATCCAGTGCAGAGCACCTCCACCCCCAGCGTATGCAAAACGTGCGCAGCATTGACAGATTTACCCGAGGCGTATTGCGAGACGTCAGCCGTCCGATTGATCCCATCGATTACGAGGTGGCCAAACGTCATCGAGCGCTGAACCGCCGGGGTGGTGCCTAGACAGATTATCATAGCGTCGTCCGGACGGGGAAAATGTTGTGACGATCCTATAGCTCGATCAACATCTCAGTGATGCTCGGTCGCATTCCACAAGAGGCAAGCAATCCGCGAGCGGCGTCATTGGCGGCAGCGGTGTCGCCTCGAACCTGCTTTGCTCCCATATCGCGAAATTTCTCGATCGCAAGCATCACAAGTTGGCGGGCGATCCCTTCGTTTCGATACGATGGTTCAACCCAGATATCATGGATAAATCCAAACTCGGTTAAACGGTAGATGGGGATTTCTTTTTCGACCGTGGCAATGAGAAACCCGATGAGTGTGCTGTCGCGATCGGCAACGAGAAACACACTGCGGGCATCGATCGCCCGGCTCGCCAGCCAGCTCCTGTACATCTCCTCGGGATGATTTTTGTAACCGAATTTCGCGGGATCCCATCCCTCATGCAGTTCAGCGATTTTGCGTACCATCGGCAGGACGCCGGGTACGTCGTCGGGCGTGGCGTGTCGTATCTCCATAAGCCGCCAGCCTAATGCGACGGGAGGATTTTGTTAACAGGAAACCATCTCTGCTGATCTATTCCCGGCTTCACCGGCGGGCTTTTATAGCTATGAGATCGGCACACCAATCTCAGTTGCTCCGCCGATGAGCCAGGCTGATTTAAAAGTGCTTAACCTCTCTCATCGCCAATGGTGGTGGTAGTAACCGCCGCAGTACGATTCGTGATAAACCACCACACCCGGTCCATCATAAACATCATATTCGCGATAGGCGTAATAGCGCGGGCGTGGTTCGTAAACCACGCAGCCGGTAAGCGAGAACAATCCACTGACCAAGAGCAATCCGAACAGCATTTTTTTCATCCAAACTCCTTGTCAATTGAACATCGGATCGGCCGGGACGCGACTGAAGGGACGGCGATTTGAATGGAACCCCGTCCACCTAATCGGGCAATTTTAAAACAACGCTTGCATACGGGTATGGCGATCAAGACAAAGCGTCTTCGCCGACGTAAAATCCGGCGGCCTTTTCTGCTTGAAAGAACGAATCATGAATAATGCCTTTGCGCCATCTCTGTCTGTATCCAGCGTGCTTGCCGGTCGTGCTCCTGTAGATCAAGTTGTGACCGTGAAGGGATGGGTACGCACGCGGCGTGATTCCAAAGGCGGTTTTTCATTTCTCGCGATCAGCGACGGGTCATGTTTCGATGCGATCCAGGTCGTGCTCCCTGGAACGTTGCCGAACTACTGCAGCGAAATATTACATCTCACCGCGGGTTGCTCGGTAGTTGCCACGGGCATGGTCGTGAAGTCGCAGGGAAAGGGCCAGGCGTTTGAAATTCAGGGTACCGCGCTCGCGGTTACCGGCAGGGTGGATGACCCGGACACATACCCCATTTCGCCTAAGCATCACACGTTTGAATATCTGCGCGAGGTCGCGCATCTGCGGGCGCAGGACGAACACATTTGGTGCCATCGCGCGCGTGCGAAATACATTAGCGCAGGCCGTACACCGGTTTTTTCACGAACGCGAATTTTTCTGGGTCCATACGCCGATCATCACTGCTTCGGATTGCGAGGGAGCCGGAGAGATGTTCAAGGTGTCGACGCTGGATTTTGCGAACGTGCCGCGCACGCAGAGCGGCGCGGTGGATTACGCGCAAGACTTTTTCGGCAAGCCCGCGTCTCTCACGGTTTCCGGCCAGTTGAATGTTGAAACCTACTGCATGGCCTTGAGCAAGGTGTACACGTTTGGCCCCACTTTTCGTGCGGAGAACAGCAATACGACCCGGCATCTGGCTGAATTCTGGATGATCGAACCGGAAATCGCGTTTGCCGATCTGGCTGTGGATGCGGAATTAGCCGAGCAGTTTTTGAAGTATATCTTCAGCGAGTTGCTGTCCGAGCGTCCCGATGACATGAAGTTTTTTGCCGAGCGGATCGACAAGCAATGCGTCACTCGGCTGGAAGCGTTTGTCAATTCCAGCTTTGAAAAGATGACATATACCGAAGCTGTCGATTTACTCGAAAAGGCGATCGCCGGCGGGCGAAAATTTGAGTTCCCTGTGAAATGGGGCCTGGACCTCCAAAGCGAGCATGAGCGTTATCTGACCGAGGAACACGTTCGTCGGCCTGTGGTGGTGATTGATTATCCCAAGCAGATCAAGGCATTTTACATGCGGCAGAATGACGATGGTCGCACTGTGGCGGCAATGGATATCCTGGTGCCCGGCATCGGGGAAATCATCGGCGGATCGCAGCGAGAAGAACGCCTTGATGTACTCGACGCACGGTTGGACGAGATGCACTTGGACAAGGCGGCGTACTCCTGGTACCGGGATTTGCGGCGTTATGGAACGGTGCCACATGCGGGGTTTGGTTTGGGATTTGAGCGGACGATTCAATACGCAACTGGGATGCAAAACATTCGGGATGTAATCCCGTTTCCACGCACGCCGGGACATGCGGAGTTTTGAAGATGGCGATCGCTTAAAGCCACCGGTCCGCTTTTACAATTTAGAGCTTTGCGACGCTGTCCTGGGGGGTCCACGCGTTGGCCTCAGCCAGGAGATGCTCAAGCTTCGCCGCGGCTATGAGCAATGAGGGCTCGGTCAGGCGATTGCCGACAAGCTGAACACCAATGGGCAAGACCGTTGTCGCCGCGCCCGCAGGGAATTGTGATAGCGGGCAAGCCGGCGAGGTTGGCAATTACGCTGTAGATGTCACTGAGATACATCTTCATCGGGTCGTCTGTTTTCTCACCGAGGCGGAACGGTGCCGTCGGACTGATAGGATGCAGGATCACGTCACAGGAGGCAAAGGCTGCATCAAAATCCTGGGCAATCAGACGGCGCACCTTGCAGGCCTGCAGATAGTAAGCGTCGTGATAACCGGCGCTGAGCGTAAACGTGCCGATCATAATTCTACGTTGCACATCCTCACCAAAGCCCTCGGTGCGCGTGGCGGTGATCATGGAAATGACATCTTGGTGATCGGGCGAACGATAGCCGTATAGCGTGCCGTCGTAGCGCGATAGATTCGAGCTGGCCTCGGCGCAGGCGAGGATGTAATACACAGGCAACGCAAAATTCGTATGCGGCAACGTCACCGGCTCAATGGTGTTCCCGGCCTGGCGCAGCAGTCGAATGGATTCTTCCACCGCTTTGCGCACATCGGCATCAAGCCCTTCGCCAAAATATTCTTTGGGGATTCCCACCCGAAGTGGCATTTTTTTGGAAAGAATGTATGCGTCGCTGGGCACCAGCGATGTCGCGCCTGCGCGAAGGCTGGTGGAATCGCGAGCGTCATGACCCGCAACAACCGAGAGCAGAGCGCAGCATCTTTTACATCCCGCCCTATTGTGCCCACCTGATCCAGCGATGAAGCATAAGCGATGAGACCATAGCGCGAGACCCGGCCGTAGGTAGGTTTAATCCCCACAACACCGCAAAAGGCGGCGGGTTGGCGAACCGATCCACCGGTGTCCGATCCCAAGGCTAAAATCGCTTCCTGCGCCGCGACGGCTGCAGCGGATCCACCGCTGGTTCCACCCGGAACGTAATCCAGATTCTGGGGATTGTGCGTGACCTTAAAGGCTGAGTTTTCGGTCGTGGACCCCATGGCAAATTCGTCCATGTTGGTCTTGCCGATCAGAAGCCCATCGGCGGCATGCATCAGCTGCATCACATGCGCATCGTAAGGCGGAACAAAATTAGCCAGCATCTTCGACGCGCACGTCGTCGGCACGCCGAGCGTGCAGATATTATCTTTCACCGCAATCGGCAGGCCCGCGAGCGGCCCGATCGCTTCGCCCCTGGCGCGGCGGTCATCCACCAGTGCTGCCTGTTTCAGCAAGGCATCCCGATCGCACAGATGCAGATACGCTTTAACCCGCAATTCCTGTTGATCTACCTGGGCAAAGACCGATTGCATGATTTCGACGCAGGAAACCTCGCCTTGCGAGAGCATCTGCGTGAGTTGCCAAGCCGTCTTGCCCGATAATGCCACCGTGAACCTCCAAAATTGTCGCATGGATCCAACGCTGATCCATCAGGGCGTAAAGGAGTATCGAAACGCGTTGGCAAAAGCAATCGTCACCGCAGTTATGGATCTGGGGAAACAGTCAGTTGTAAAGGTGGCGCGGCGGCGGTTGTGAAACTAAGTGCAGTTGCGCCGGTGCGCACGCCGGTGAAGATTCACGGCCCATGCGTCCAAGACCGCAACGCCCTGAACGGCCGGATCAAGGGCGCAATTCCCCCACCACTTCGAGCTTGTGAAACCCCATGATTCGATACGCGAGGGCCGAGGCGATCCAACTGCCGGCAAAGACGAAAATAATCAAAACACCGATGACGCCGAAGTGGTCGCTGATGGTACCGATGCCATCCCAGAAAAATCCGTGAAGATCGAACTGATCGCCGATGATGCTCAACAACTCAACTCCACCGACGAGCACGGCAATTATTATCGAAATCATCGTGATGGTCATATTGTAATAGAGTTTTCGAACCGGGTGAACCAACGCCCAGCCGTAAGCACCAAGCATCAAAATACCGTCGGCGGTGTCCACGAGGCACATCCCAGCCGTAAATAGAGCAGGAAAAAGCAGGATGCTCCAGATCGGCAGTCCGTGCGTGGCGGATGTGGCAGAGATGCCAAGCAGGCCGACTTCCGTAGCTGTGTCGAATCCCAGGCCAAAAAGAAAGCCAACGAAATACATCTTGCCGCTTGAGTCCGCGAGGCGCAGGACCGGTCGGAAGATTCGGCCCATCAGCCCGAGCTGATCGAGCGTAATCTCGAGGTCCTGATCATCGTAAGCTTCGCCTCGTTTGACCTTGGTGAATGCCCGGACCACGCTACGCAGCACGAGCAGGTTGATCATTGCGATCAACAGTAAAAACAGCGCCGAGACGGATGTGCCGATGAGCCCGCCCACGCGCTGCATACCAGGAAACCGCGACTGGATTTTAGCGGCCGTCAAGGCGATCGCGACGGATAGCAACACCACGATCGTCGAATGACCCAGGGAGAAGAAAAATCCCACCAACACCGGCCTTTTGCCGTCCTGCATTAACCTGCGGGTAACGTTATCGATCGCCGAAATATGATCGGCATCCAATGCATGGCGCAGCCCAAACGTGTATGCAAGTGTCGCGGTGCCGAGCAGCAACGGAAAACGGTGGAAAGCCAGCAGCGCGACGGCCCAGATCGCGAGGTTCGCGATTGCAAGTCCGCCGATGGTCACTGCTGCCTTACGCTTTACCGACAGCACTTTTTCCCCCGAAGATAATCCAGTCCTTCGCGACACTTATCAAAGTGAGTTCGCCGTACTTCAGATTGCCCATTGCGATAAGCCGGATTCATGGTTCGAGCATAAAAGCGGTGCGTGCTCGCTGTCCATACGGATTTTGCCACAGCGATTTGCGATAGACGCTCGATCCACCTGCCGGTTTGCTTTTGGCAAGTGAAGAATTTCGCCACAAATTGTCCGAACACCGGGCGTTTTTTTGCGGTTATATGGGCTGCTTCAGAAATGCGTCATCGACAGATTCACAGCGAAGTTCTGAAACGGTCCAAGCGAGATGTATGTGGCATGAATTGACGCTGAGTCCGAGTCTTTCCCGTTCATTTGTAATTACGTCGATAGCCTCTGCTATATGAAGCTGACCGGACAATGATGGGATCGACAATGACGGGAATGGCAAGATAGTCGGCCACCAAGTTTGCAACGCGGTCGGTAGTTTCGCGGTTTGGGTAAGAATTGATTTGCACCGACCAGGGCTCAGCCGAAAACCGCAGGAAGACCTGTCCGGTCGATTCAAATCGCCGCCAGCGAATAGAGGGATACGTTATAAAAACCACGGCCACGCATTTTGCTGTTGGCAGCTTTGCGAGCACTTTTGTTCCCTTGCGCAGCTCACCAAGTTGTTTATCGAAAGTCAGCGGATTCCGTTGATCATCTGAACCAGACCAGAAGTACACCAGCGGAAGCAGCGTCATAGCCAGCGCTGGAATACCTGGGCTTACAAGATGTGCCATGCGTTGCTGGGTGGTCTGCTGCGACCAGAGTACAATGTGTCCGCTGCTCAGCCTGTCGCGACCAACTACGATGCTGGGGTCTGCAACACTTGCCAGGATCAGGCAAATCCCAAACACCATGAACACCAGCCCCACTACGCAACCCAGAAGATAGGGGCGCCAGGTCGGACGCAGCACGAGGCAATGCTCATTTTGCACTGAAACGAACCGGCCAAATTGAAGTTTCTCCCCAAATCCACTCCACCCAAAACACGCGATCCCAAGGCCTCCAAGTATGAAACCGATGCCCATGAGACAATACGAAAAGTTTGGCGAAGCCACCATGTCGAGCGTTAGCACCGCTCGCTCAGGATGCTCTGGATCGTACCAGCATGGCACCTTTTTTCCCGCGTGGAAGCGGCTTACAAACTCGGCATAGTTGCGATCCTCGCTGCCGTGCATTCCCCAGTAGGACCGAAAATCCATTCCGTTTGAGACAAACTGATGCCCATCGACCGAATAAATGAACTGGATGATCCTGTTGTAAGAAGGCGAGGTGTGTGTTCCGAAAACCGCGTTGCCAGGAGTAACACTTGTGATGGTGCATATGGTTTGACGCCAGGAAGCGGCTGCGGCGCGATCCCGCCGGGGAGATGAAATCGCATAGCAGAGAATAAAAATGCCCGTGCCTGCGAAGATTAAACCGTGGACCGTCACTGCATAATGCAACCGTGATCGGCGAAAGCTGGGCTTGGACGCTGGAGATGCCATCGACGGCACAAACTATCACATTACCAAACGAGTTCGATTATAAATCCTTAAAATGCGTTGAGCGGGAATCCAGTCTTTCTCTACCCTCTCGGGGCAACAAAAACCCATTCGAGAAGTGCCGCAATCCAGACTACGAACGTTTCGGCATAACAACCTCCGGGGCGCGATGGGGAAGTGCTGGGAGACGAACCTGCACACTCAGAAACTCGCCGACGGCAATCGCTAAGTCGGTTGCCAATGCAATCCGGCTGCTCAAGCTGGTTTTACTTCCCCCCGAAAAACGGGCTATTTCCAACTCCCCCGCCTCGTGAAAATATAAGATGACAGCCGCAAACCCGCTGCCATGATTCCGCCGGAGATCAACTGCAATACCGCTCAAATCCTTGAGCGGCCAGTTTTGCTCAGACCGTGTCAACTGCATGCGAAGGCGGTTAAAAACCCATGGCCGCCGATATTTTCCAAAGCACACAATACACCCCACAACAGGAACGATCCCCCACGGGAGAAACAGCAGCACGAAAATTACCACGCGAGCGATTCGATCATTAACCGATTGTTCCCGGAATGGTGTAACGTGAGGAGTACCAACGACGTTTTGATAGACAATGCCGATCGTGAATGGAACACCCAGGAATACCGCGAGCAACCACGCGGCGATGGCTTTTCGACGGACTCGGATCATAAGCTCGTCAGCATTTTGTGTGATTTCCAGCCATGAGATTGTTTGGCGCATCACAGTTTTTTGGCATCCGTGCGAAGTTTGAAGATTCTACCGGACTGCTCCGGCGAGAATTAGAAACAGGACAATGACTCTGACTGAGAGCTCGATCGTCAGCCGATAACGAACCGGTATGTGCAGACAGGGATCTAAAACCGATAAAGAATAACGGAGGAGGAGGGATTCGAACCCCCGTAGCTTATTAGGCTAACCGGTTTTCAAGACCGGCGCAATCAACCGCTCTGCCACTCCTCCGGGAGTGCTGCTGAATTGTATCGGACGGTTGTATACCGGTCAAAAATCACTCAGTTGCCGTTGCCGGAATGATCGCTGAACTCCAGTGCGGGCTCATGCTCATCGCGCAGCTCGGGCATTTCTTTATTCACCTCTTCCAGCTTTGCCAGCCAGACGATCACCGCTTCGGTGTTTTCGTAATCCTTGTTCTTCAGGATGCGTATGTCTTCATTGTTGCGATTTTCCATGTATTCTGCAGCGGCAGCTCGAGCATGGGCACGGGCCTGGGCCGTTACAATGCCGACGTTCTTTGAAATGCTATCGTGGATGATCTGAATATTTTCTTTGAGGGAAGCCATATTTACTCCTAAGTCGGTTCGCGCTTCTAGATTGAAACCAGCGGCCGGTTCTGTCAACCCTTTGGGCGAATCGTTACCTGCGATTGTATAGCGATTATTGTTTAGTGTCGGGTTAGCAACCCCGGCTTAAAAGTTCAGCGGAGGATCGCTTGGCATATATTCTTGCACTGGATCAGGGTACGACCAGTTCCCGCGCAATCCTGTTTGATGCGGCTGGGAATATCCGCGCAGAGCTCTCAGCGCGAGCATCGCCAGATTTTCCCGCAAAGCGGTTGGGTCGAACACGATCCAATGGAAATCTGGAATTGCCAATTGGGCGTAGCCAGAGAGGTTTTTAAATCAGCGCAAATCCGCCCGGAAGATATCGCCGCCATCGGAATCACCAACCAGCGCGAGACGGTGGTGATATGGGATCGTCGCACTGGGCAACCGATTTACAACGCGATTGTGTGGCAGGATCGGCGGACGGCGGAGTTTTGCGATCGCCTTAAGAGCGATGGGCATCTGCCGATGATTCAGCAAAAAACCGGACTGGTAATTGATGCATATTTCTCGGCCAGCAAGGTGCGGTGGTTGCTGGATCATGTGCCCGGAGCGCGGGAGCGCGCAGAGCGTGGAGAACTTGCATTTGGGACGATCGATTGCTGGCTGCTCTGGAATTTGACCAGCGGCGGAGTGCATGCCACCGACGTGACCAATGCATCGCGGACCATGCTGCTGAATGTTCAGACCGGTAAGTGGGACGAGCAACTTCTGGCTTTGATGAACGTGCCACCGTCTTTGTTGCCTGATGTGCGCAGCAGCAGCGAGGAATATGGTCATACGCGCTTGCTTGGTGGATCAATCCCAATCACCGCCATGGCCGGCGATCAGCAGGCGGCGCTTTTCGGGCAAACCTGTTTCACGCGCGGCCTTGCCAAAAACACGTATGGCACCGGCTGTTTTATGCTGATGAACACTGGTGATGTTCCCGTAGCGTCCAAGCATCGATTGCTGAGCACCGTCGCCTGGCGGTTCAATCATGCGACGAGCTATGCGACCGAAGGGAGCGTTTTTATCGGTGGAGCCGTCGTCCAGTGGCTGCGGGACGGACTGGGAATTGTAGACTCGGCGCGCGAGATTGAGGCGCTGGCCAGGACTGTCGACGATTGTGGCGGGGTGTACATGGTGCCGGCCTTCGCGGGACTGGGGGCTCCGCATTGGGATCAATATGCCCGGGGCACGATCACCGGAATTACACGCGGGACGACCGCGGCCCATTTCGCACGAGCCGCGCTGGAGAGCATCGCGTTTCAGGTCGCGGATGTAGCGGATGTCATGCGGAAGGATTCGGGTATTGAGATACAGGAGTTGCGCGTGGACGGCGGCGCGGCGGCCAATGATCTGCTTTTGCAGTTTCAGGCAGATTTGCTGCGCGTGCCGGTAGTGCGTCCGAAGGTGACGGAAACGACAGCGCTGGGCGCAGCTTTTTTAGCGGGGCTTGCCGTCGAGTTCTGGAAAAGCCAGGCCGACATCCAGAATATCTGGCAGATCGAGCGGACGTTCGAACCGGTTATGGACGCTAAGCTGGCGGAGTATCGACGGCGGCGTTGGAGCGAAGCGCTGCAGCGGTCGATGGATTGGGAAGAGCATGAAGCCCGGTCGTTTGAGTAGATGCAGCAGCACTTTTACTGGAATGGACCCGTCGTGACCGCGGATCTTACGATTCTCCAAGCGGTGCGGTGCCCCACTCGCGCATGCGCATTTTTTTCATCTGCGTCAGGGCTGCTGCTTCTAAGCGGGATGGTCTACTGGCCGACGCATTCTTATCCGTTTGTAAGCTTCGATGATCCGGGGAACGTGACGGACAATCCGCATGTGGTTTCAGGGTTAAACGCTCAAAATATTCGCTGGGCGTTCACCTCGTTCTGGGTTGGTCATTGGGCGCCCCTGACGTGGATCAGCTTTCAGGCAGATGCGAGTTGGTGGCATCTGAAGCCTGAGACGATGCATCTTGAGAATGTTTTACTGCATGCCCTGACGACGCTTTTATTGCTCGCGTTTTTGAACATTACCACAAAGCGAATCTGGCAGAGCGGCGCTGGCGGCGGCAATATTCGCGGTGCATCCGCTTCACGTGGAATCAGTGGCATGGATCACCGAGCGACGCGACGTGGTCAGCGCGCTGCCAATGCTGGGGGCGATGATTGCATATGCCTGGTACGCAAACGCCAAAACGCGACGTCGAGCAATTACATGGTATTTGATCGCGCTACTGCTGTTTGTCGTGAGCCTGCTGGGAAAGGCGACGGCCGTTATGTTGCCTGTGCTGCTTTTGCTCATGGATCTATGGCCTCTGGGGCGGATGAATCGTTTTTGCGATCGGCGTCTGCTGCTGGAGAAGGTTCCGTTCGCGGTGATTTCGGTTGGAGTGTCATGGCTTGCAGTTCGCGCCCAGCACGCGGTCGGCGCGGCGGCATCGCTTGCGGCGCAGCCTATGCAGGCTCGATTGACCAATGCGATTGTGTGTTATGTGCTGTATGTGGGGAAATTTTTTCTGCCGATGCGGCTGGCCGTCTTTTACCCGCTGCAAGGTTGGCCGTTATCGCAGGTGGTGGCATGCGTCGCGGTCCTGCTTGCGATTACGGCGTTTGTGGTCTGGAGCAGGCGGTTGTATCTGATTGCCGGTTGGTTTTGGTTTTTGATCATGCTATTGCCGGTGTGCGGACTGTTTCAATCCGGTCAGCAGGCGATGGCGGATCGGTACATGTATCTGCCGATGATCGGACTCATCTTCGCGGTCGTGTGGGGGCTGGCGGAGATATTGCCCGCGCGGACTTTCGTCTGCACCGGACTGTTGGGTGTCGTCCTGCTAAGTGCTGACGCGAGAAAGCAGGTCGGATATTGGCGCGATTCGCGAGCGTTATTTGAGCGGGCGATTGCGATGCTGAACGAAGGTGCTGATCTGCATATCCAGTTAGCCCGTTTGGATTTGCAGGACGCAGACCGAGCTGGGGCTCAAAGGGAATACGAGGTGGCGGCACGCCTGGCACCTGCGGACTATGTGCCGCAGTACGATCTGGGGAATTTGATGCTGGATCAACCGACGCAGGCAATCCCGCATTACGAACTTGCGCCTGAAGCTGCAGCCGCATAATGCGGTGGTTGAGAACAACCTGGCGATTGCATGGATTCGCGCGGTTGAACGGATCTGGCGCAACGGTTGTTTCGAACGGCTATCGCCGACGATCCAGACAATGCGGATCCTCCCGCAAATCTCGGGATGCTCCTGTTAAAAGAGGGACAGCGAAACAGCGCGGCTGAAGCATTTTCCGCGGCACTGCGGATTGACCCCGCAAATAGAACTGCATTGGCGGGACTTCAATTATTAACTTCCGGTCAGGGCACTTCGGGCAAGTAGACCGGTGTTTCTACTTCTTCCTCCGCGGCGGTGAGCTTGGGGAATTCTGGAAGTGGATCCATCGGCAAATTCTTTTTCAGCTTAGAGAAGCGGACACTCGGTGTGACGGAATTAACCAGGCAGACGCCGGCCAGGAGCAGCATCATCCAGCCCATGTCCGGGTATGTGGGATGAGTAATGGAGTACAGGACAGGTGCGACAGAGGGCTCGCGAGCGAGCATCTGGTTACTGAGCATGCCAAAACTAATGATGACCAACAGCAGTTGAAAAAGACTGGCGCTGAAGGAGATACCAATCAGCCCCGCGGCGATGACGGCGGGGAAAATAGTGTAGCGGGCTGCCATCTGGGTGAGCAGCGTGACAAAGAGGATTGACGGGGTGGTCAGGGCCATCAGGAATTTTTTGTCGTTGCGGCGGAGGTGCGCCCGGCAGCGACGCTGCAGATGAGGATTCCGATGGCAAACAGCGTGGCCAAGGCGCTCTGAATGTCCAGGTCGATCGGAGTATTTGTGAAAGATAGCTGAAGCGAACCGACCGAATCGTGGAGATTCCAGTTATAGCGGCGTTCCAGAAGTGAAGAGAGATTACTGAGGCTTTCGGTGCCCAATTGCATGTTCTGGTGTCGCTGAGTCCCGTAGACGAAACCGACTTGCCACCACGAAAAAGAGCCGTTGAGACTGAAGGCAGAAAGCCAGAGCGAAAAGGCGAAGATGGTGGCTAACCACGCTGCGAGCATCCTGCGGGGAATAAACCAAGGCACGAGGAGAATTGCCGCTGCAAAAGCGATGGTGTACTTGTGCAGCGACGGATCCTGCGACTTATAGATCAGTAAGCTCAGGATGGCGGCAACAATCAGGGTCAACATGATCGCGGGCCAGAGGAGCCAGTGCATGGTCGCCGTCATCTGGGAAACGGGTGGCGCGACCCGGTCGGGTTTGTATTTGGACCGTACCCAGTGTCCGGCGAAATGACTGGTCCTGCGGATCTGTCGCCAGACCGGCAGGCGGAACAGCGAGATGCCGCAGATCAATAGCCCGGCGAAGACCGCAGCGACGATATAAGGCACCGTGCGGGGGCTGTTGACGAGCCAGGGCCAAAGAATAAAGCCCGCGCCGCATGCAACGCCGGTGAGAATGCGAAGAAAGCGACCTATCCACCCAGCAAAGAGCGGACAGAGGACCAGTACGGGGGCAAGGAAAAATAATTGACCTTTGAACATCCCCCCGATACCCAGGACGATGCCCGCAGCGAGCCACCAGTTCAAGGAGACGAAAACAGCGGCGATCAGGAAGAACGGGAGGAGCCATGCCTCCCATTGCGGCCAACCGAAGCTATCGAGGATGGTGGCGGGATTTATCCAAGCCATGGTAGCGGCAACAACAGCGCAGACCGCACCGCGGAACGGGCGGGGAAGAAATCTGGCCAAAGCGACGGCGGACGTATAACGCAGTACCAAAAAGATCCACCAGCTGAGCCGCACAATGCGCATATCGATGAGCGATGTACCCGGGTCTGGAGCGGGCATGGTGAAAGAGGCATAGGGGCGCAGAAGCGTGAAAACGCCAAGCAGCAGCGGCGCGATCAGAAGGAGCGGATCGCCCCACCGATCACGCAAGGTGGGATCCAGCAGCGGCGACCTGTTTTCTCGAACGCTCCACACCAGGACGAGGAAAAAGATGGCGATAGCGGAAATGCCTTCGGCAGTTTGGTTGCAGAGCAAAAGTGGTTGCACGATCTCGGGAGAGGCAGCCTGCTTTTTCCGCGTGCGGGGATTAAACACCATGACCGGCTGACGCGGGACTTCATACAAACCGGGAAATTGCGTTTCGATTTTCCAGGACCAAAGCGTCATAGCCAGGGAGCGCAGCGGTGGATAATCCATCTGATAGTCGCCGTCGACACGATCGCGAACGAGGTTGTCGTACGTAAGAACCCAGCCTCGGAAGATGTGTCCGTAGACGGGTTTCAATCGCTGCCACCGGTGCCATACTGTTTGAAGATCCCGGGGGGTGTCGAATAATCCGGGCCCCGGCTGGGCGATGGTGGGCGGTGGATTTCCAGCGGCGGTCTGGTCAGCCTGCTGCTGAAGCTCAGCGGGTGTTAATTGCTGGCGATCGATACGCTCCTGCTTGGAAGCCTCGCGAAGAATACGCTTTCCGTTTTGAAGCGCGCTGTCCGGATCTTCAAGCACGCGATTGTTCTGCCAGAAAATCCAGAAGTCCTGTCTGAGATCCGTTCCAATCCTGACCAATTTCCAGCTGTAAAAAGCTAGCAGCGGCACAACGCATACCCACGCGATAGCGACAAGGAACCGTTGGCTGAGGTGGAATCGGCGCATGGGTTTATACATTGGGAGCAACGGACAACGAACCACAGACAGCTGTCTTAATCGAACTCATCGCCCTTAAAAGTATTTCCCAGATATTCAGTTCGAACGAGTTGGTTGTTGATGATCTCTTTCGGCGTTCCTTCAGCGATCATCTTTCCGTCAGAAATAATCAGCGCCCGCTCGACCACCCGCAAGGTGAACGCGACGTCATGATCGGTGATCAGAACCGTTTTGTCGAATTCATCGCGAAGGCGCTTCACCTCGCGGCTGAGGTCTTCCTTGGTGCGGGGATCGACAGCAGCGAACGGTTCGTCCAGAAGGATCAGTTTGGGCTCCGTCACCAGCGCGCGGGCAATCTCCAGGCGTCGGCGTTCTCCACCGCTGAGCGTTTCAGCGCGCTGCTGGGTATTTTTTGTCAAGCCATAATGGGAAAGAAGTTCCGATGCCCGGCGGTTGCGTTCCTTGCGGTTAATCGGCAGGGTTTCGAGGATCGCCTGCAGATTTTGCCAGACCGTCAGTCGCCGAAAATCACTGCGGTCCTGCGGCAGATATCCGATACCGAGTCGGGCTCGTTTATACATGGGCATGCGTGTGATGTCGGTGGCGTCGAAGGAGACCGCTCCGCTGTCAGGCGTAACCATGCCGAGGATCATGCGAAACGTGGTGGTTTTTCCCGCGCCGTTGCGACCGAGCATGCCAACGATTTCCCGCTGGGCCAGGACGAAGCTGATTTCGTTGACCACGGTGCGACCGTTATAAGTTTTTACCAGCTTTGTGGTTTCGAGCAGATTCATTCTTTGCCAGGAAAAGTGCGCCGCAAATTAGTCTGGACAAGCAATCAATAAAATCAAGCGGACTGTCTGTAGATAACCTGTGGATAACTCGGTCGCGGCGCAGGTAACAGGATGACCTGAGTGGGCCGGCATGCGCAACATACTGCAGTTTCTTGCATTGTTTGTGCAGTATTAATCGGAAAACTTCGCACGTAAGACTCGTTTCAAAAAACTTTTACGATTAATTGTGACAATTAGTCACATCGCCATCTCTACGACGCAGTAGAGCATAATTTACACAGTTCTCGCAGCTCATCCCAGACTTCCACATGAATTTAATCGCAAGTCTATTGTGGATAACCATATGAAACCCGTTTATTTAGACGCTTGACTTTCAGATATTTATTTTTGTTTCGTGAACCCTCCGTGGTATGCTGTGAAAACAAATCTGCTCCCACTGGCACGGGGAGACCATTTTACCGGCGAGGGTTCGGTGGAATTGAAACGCGCCAAACATTTCTTCGGACGGATCATTCCGTCTGACACGTCTCGAAAGGAGTGGCTAACATGGCCACGGGTAAGGTCAAGTGGTTCAACGACCAAAAGGGGTTTGGGTTTATAGCATCTGAATTGGATGCAAAAGATGTTTTCGTTCACCATTCGGTGATTGAAAGCCAGGGTTTCAGAACTCTGCAGGATGGTGAAACAGTTGAATATGAAGCCGAAGATGGTCCCAAGGGGCTTAAGGCAACGAAAGTAAAAAGAACAGCCCAGATGGCGGTTCACTAGGAAACGAAACAAAACACCCGCGGAGGCATCCGCGGGTGTTTTTATTTTTATATGACCAACAACACGTCTGATGCGCATCCTGGATCAAGTGAGTTGAAATAACCTTGCGGGTACTCGGCGAGCTATGCAATGAGCTCAGGACTGTGCGCGCAAGCGGGAGAGTTCTGATTTTCCATTGCATCAGCAGATCCAGGGATCGTCGAAGCGTTTGTTCCAATTCCTCAACGCTCTGGACCTGCGGCGGACAGACTATGACGTTGCTTTGAAAGCCTATTCCGCGCAAACGATCGAGCGTTTTGCGAGCAGGAACATTCCCTGTTCCAAGTTCCATCATGCTCGACGTTTGTTTTTCAATTCTTCGCTTGAGCGGTAGCCCGCGGGGGTGAGAAGTAACCGTCCCATCGCAAAGCAGCACGCTTTGAATTCGGTGGTTCAAGGTGGGAACCGCCACGAAGGGTGAATCCCCGGCGAGGGCGGCTGACAAGGTGTTCCAGCAGCACGCCACCGAGGGGTAATCGATCCGGTCCAACACATGCCACATCGCCAGTGCCGACCCGGCGACGGGTTGATTCTCGATCATCAAAAGCACCTGTGACGATGCTGCCCGATCGGCACATTTCAAAATGTCCGCGATCGCTTCGGACACAAGCAATGGGTCGCTTGCGAAGAGTGCGGGACATTTCAATCGCACAGCGCGGCAATTCAATTCCATTGCCAGGCTGATGCGATCCGCTAATTTGCTCCCTGCAATTCCAATATCCAGCGAACTGACGCTGATTCCGGCCAGTGTAAATGCGCTTTGTATCTGATCGGTGAACGGGCGGATTGACGCGTCGGACCCTTCTGGAACGCGAAGTTCAACCCCATCAAAGCCCAGCCGCACTGCGAGGGATGCAGCGGCGGGAAATTCAAGCGTGCTGCATGCGGCAGCTGAAAAGGAAATCTTCATTGACTCTTTTTAGCAATCCATGCCGGCTTCCGGATGGTCGGCCCGTGGTTGTTAAAAGCGGATCACACTTATACGGTCTGCGGTTCACGCCTGTTTGGCGAGACGGCATATTCCATAGCCGCTTTCACCAGTCCCATGAACAGCGGTTGAGGCCGAAGGGGTCGGCTGGTCAGTTCCGGATGCGCCTGGGTGCCGATGAAAAACGGATGGACATCGCGCGACAGTTCGAGGATCTGCATCAGGGGCTGAGTCGGGTGACGACCACTGAAGACCATGCCATTTCGCTCGAGGATATCGATGTATTTTGGGTCAACTTCGTAGCGATGGCGGAATCGCAGGCGAATCATCGCGGCATCGTTAAACAGCGATGATGCCTGGGAGTTAGGGGTGAGAATCACATCGCGACCACCGAGCCGCATGTTGCCGCCGAGCCCTTCGATCATTTTCTGATCGGGAAGGATATCAATGACGGCGTTTCGACACGTCTTGTCGAATTCAGTGCTGTGCGCTTCCGGAATATTGCAGACATTGCGAGCATATTCGATGACCGCCATCTGGAATCCAAGACACAGGCCCAGGTACGGGACCTTGTGTTCGCGGGCATAGCGGATGCATTCAATCTTGCCTTCGGTACCGCGTACACCAAAGCCGCCTGGCACGATAATGCCATCCACATCGCCGAGGCGTTTGACGACGTTGGCGGGATCGATAGCGGTGGTGTCCAGCCATTTGAAGTTCACGTTTACACCAAGGTGCACGCCGCAATGCTCGCCGGCCTTGATAATGCTGGCGTAGGCATCGCGCACAGCGGTGTATTTGCCGGTGACCGCGAGGGTCACTTCTTTTTTGGCCTTGCCGATGCGGTCGACGAACCATCGCCACTTCAGCCGGGCCTGATCTTCATGCGCCTGATCGACGCGGTCGTGGAGATCGAGCATGGTCAGCACTTCACGGTCAATTCCCGCTTCGCGAAGCGATTCAGGAATGGTGTAAATGCTGTCCACATCGTGCATCGTCACCACGCGCTTCATCGGCACGTTGGTGTACATTGAAATCTTCTCGCGCACCTTTTCCTTGACGGGATTCGAAGCGCGGCAGGCGATGATGTGCGGCATGATGCCTACTTCCATCAAACGCTTGATACCCAACTGGGCGGCCTTGGATTTCTGCTCGCCCAGGGCGCCGGGCTCCAGCACATAGGTCAACGCGACAAAGCAAACGGAGTTCTCACCTTCTTCGTACGCCAGCTGACGGCAGGCTTCAAGATAGACGGTGTTTTCCAGGTCCCCCACCGTTCCGCCCACTTCAACGAATATCACATCCGCGTCGGACTTGGCGGCCAACTCGCGAAGCTTAAGTTTCACTTCGCCGGTCACATGGGGAATGTATTGCACGTCGCGACCGAGATAACTGCCTTCACGTTCCTTGCGCAGCACCGACGACATGATTTGCCCGTTGGTGGTGAAGTTGGCAGCCGACAGATCCTGATCGAGCAGCCTTTCGTAGGTGCCGAGGTCCATGTCGGTTTCCATGCCGTCGTCAAGCACAAACACTTCACCGTGGCGGTATGGATTGAGCGTTCCGCTGTCGATATTGCAGTATCCCTCCATCTTAATCGGCGCAACCTTCAGCCCTTTGTCCTGAAGCAGCTTTGCCATTGAGGAGGAAAAGATTCCTTTGCCAAGCCCGCTCATGACGGTGCCGACAATGATGACGTATTTGTGGAACCGCTTGCGATAGCCCGGTGGCACCGGCGAGAAGAATTCCGTTTCTTCGGTCGACTGTCCGATTTTTGAAAGCAGGTCTTCGTTGGTCATGTTGATTGCTGTTTGCTGCAAGTGGTGGGTTGTTCGCTGGAATGAGCATCCAACAAGCAACCCACGACTAACAGCCTACAACTCCTTTATATCTTCGAACAAAATCAGCGTACTGCTCCGGCGTGTCTATGCCGTGCGTTGCCCGGTCGATCTTCAACACGAAGATCGACCGTCCGTGTTCCAGTGCCCTTAATTGCTCGAGTTTTTCAGTCTTCTCCAGCCGAGACGGTTCCCAGCCGGCATAGGTCAGTAAAAACGAGCGACGATACGCATAAATCCCAAGATGCAGATGATACGCTGCGTTGTCCACAAAATCCGTATCGCGACGACAGGGAATGGGCGAGCGGGAAAAATATAGCGCCCGGTCATTCTCATCCATCACCACCTTCACCAGATTCGGGTTCAGTGGATCCATCTTCCCGTTAAATCCCACGCTCTCGGTATTGCGGAATGGCGTGCATGCGGTGGCCATATCGCAACCCGGAACCGCTTGCAGACGCGCAACCAACGCATCGATCGTCTGCGGTTCAATTTCTGGCTCGTCACCTTGCACGTTGACGATGATGTCCGACGTTAACGCGCGAGCCACCTCAGCAATACGGTCGGTGCCGCTCTGATGCAAGGCCGACGTCATCATCACCTGCGTATCATACGGTTGCAGGGCAGCGGCAATTCTCTGGTCGTCGGTCGCAACGATCACCCGGTCGATGCTTTTGCATTTCTTTGCCTGATCCACCACATGTTGGACCAATGGCTTGCCAGTATCGCTGGCAAGAATTTTTGCGGGAAAACGAGTGGATCCAAAGCGCGCTGGAATGACAACAGTTGCAGCCAAAATTGCCTCGAGCCAACGGTCGACGCCCAATTCAAAACTGCAGAGCGAGACTACTGATGTGATGCGGCGGAGTCAACTTTGCACCGACAGAAAAACAACCGCCGTGGTTTTTCAGTGAGAAGGAGCGGTGGCTGGTGGGTGAGCGCTGACCAATTTGCAGTCCGCGACAGAAATGTCCTTATCGATTGTCATGGATCGTGACGTGTCGCCCGGTCCGCGAAAAGTCATCGTGATCATCATGAAAACCGCCGTGTCGACGCGTCCCGCAATCTCCACCTCATCTTTCAGATTGAGTTTTAACAGCACGGGCGCAGCGGCGTCAGAAAAAGTGCAGGAGACACCAAGCCCTAAATCCGACTTGGGCGTCTGCACATTAACGATGATGCGTCCGTTTTCTGCCTTTCCAATCGCTGTAACCGTGCCTTTAAATTGGATTGGCTGTGTGCACGCGTTGGCTCTCAACCAGCGGTTAGCATTGTGGATCTGTGTATCAACCGCCTGTTTTTGCAAATCGGTGAAGTTGTCCTTCGCCTCACGCGGAATCAGTTCCGGCGGTACCGCATCGAACACTGCCTGAACACCGGTGAACTGTGTCGCCGCCGCCGCCGGCCGATCTGTTTGCCGCTGCCCAGCTGCGATCGAAACCAGCAGCAGCACAGCGACCCAGCCTATTGACATGAGAGATCGCTTCATATGCGCATTATCTTTCATTCTCCAGAGCACTCAAGCCAGTTACAGCCCCACATGGCACGGTGATCACACCTTCGACGCTCGAGATTGTGTGACCTGCACAGAACGACAGTTCTGCGTCACGGGAATTCTGGCGGTCAATTTGTAAAGTGCTCTTTAACACCGCCGCCAAACGGAGCAGTGAAGATGCGATTGCCCCGTCTAAATCACTTCGAAATGCCTTCCCTTGGGATCGGCAACCGCTAGCACGATGGCCGACAGGCTTGCCGGTTTTGCCGGGCGAAGGGTTCTCGCCAGCGACAAAAGTGTCGCGCCGGTGGTCATGACATCATCCACGACCACCACGCGCCTGCCGGTCACGGCCGCAGGATCTGTCAACACAAACGCGTCCTTGAGATTTTCCGTGCGCCTGGCTGGCGAATGCATGTGAGTTTGCGTTTCGGTTCGGATGACACGCACTGCTGCCGATCGCACGGGAAGATCTTTTCGGACAAATCGCCGGGCAATCACGTCGGATTGATTGTAGCCACGGGTTCGTTGGCGACTGGCGTGCAATGCGACGGGAACCAGCACATCCGCCGACGCGAGCAGTGCCCGCAAATCTTCGTGCATGCTAAGCCGATCGGCGAGGATTTCGGCGAGTCGCCACCGGCGATGGTACTTTGCGTGGTGGATCGTGGACTTCAGCGCGTCTTTAAGAACCCCAATACACACAATCTTCTTAAAAGGTGCGAATCCCCCGGACTGGCAGTGCACACACGGAGCATCGGGGATCGTCAAAGGCATCGCGCAAAGCGTACAACGCGGGGAAGTGGCCAGCTCGCGGAGCTGCGACTCGCAATCCGCGCGAAAATGCGCCGGCAGTTCATGCCACACGCCGCATGCGGAGCATTGTCGCGGCAGGCAAAGATCGAAAATGCTTCTGGCGAGGTTCCGCAGCATGCTGACGACAATTTACATTTCCTGAACCATAGTTTCTTCGCCCGAAAACAATTTCCTTGCCGTAACGGCAAACGTTCTTAGAATCCCGCATCGGCGGTCGAACGAAACAAGGAGATTGGAATTCGCTCGATGTTTGAATCTTATGAGGTGAATGGCCTATTCGACGAAATGTTTGAGGCATCCGGCATGCCGCGCGCTCATTACGCCGCCGCCGCCACCCGGTTAAATGCACTCGGCTCTGATGCCTTTGCCCGGCGCGTTAAAATGGCGGACGTCACCTTCCGCAACCAGGGCATCACCTTCACTGTATACAGCGATCAGCGCGGCGTGGAAAAAATCTTTCCCTTCGATCTGGTCCCCCGCATTATTCCCGCAAACGAATGGGATCACATCGAGCGCGGGCTGACGCAACGCATCACCGCGTTGAATCTGTTCTGCCAGGATATTTATCACGGCCAGAAAATCCTGCGCGAGAAAATCATTCCACCGGAATTGATCTACGGGGCAAAAATGTTCCGCCGCGAGATGTTCGGGGTGAATGTTCCCCGGAACATTTACATCCACATCTGCGGCACCGATCTGATTCGCGACAGGGACGGAAACTACCTGGTGCTGGAAGACAATGGTCGCACGCCCAGCGGTGTCAGTTACGTTCTGGAAAACCGTCAGGTGATGAAACGCGTGCTGCCCAATCTTTTCAGTGCGTACCGTGTTCGCGCCATTGAGGATTACCCTCACAATCTGCTGCAGTGTCTCAAACACATCGCCCCGCATCACGCAACCGATCCGGTCATCGCGATTCTCACGCCGGGCATCTACAACAGCGCGTATTTCGAGCACAGTTTCCTGGCCCGCCAGATGGGCGTGGAACTGGTCGAGGGACGCGATCTATTGGTGGAAAACGGATTTGTCTATATGAGATCCACCGCCGGGCTCCGCAGGGTGGATGTGATTTATCGCCGGGTGGATGACGATTTTCTCGATCCACTTTGCTTCCGGTCTGACTCCTGCCTGGGTGTCGCCGGACTGATGAACGCGTATCGATTAGGGAACGTCGCGCTGGCCAACGCGGTGGGAACCGGAGTCGCGGACGACAAGGCGATTTACCCTTTCGTTCCCGACATGATCAAGTTCTATCTGGGCCAGGAGCCCATTCTGCCGAATGTTCCGACTTACATCTGCGCCCGCGAGGACGACAAGAAGTATGTCATGGAAAATCTCCATAAATTGGTGGTTAAAAGCACCAACGAGTCTGGTGGATACGGCATGCTCATGGGCCATCAGGCCGACAAGGCCGAACGCGAGAAATTCAGTAAATTGATTGCAGCGGATCCTCGCGACTACATCGCTCAGCCGGTTGTCGAACTCAGCCAGCACCCGAGCCTCTGCCAGGATCGGTTCGAGGGCCGGCGTATCGACCTGCGACCTTATATCCTGTACGGTGAGAAGGTTATCGTTATGCCCGGCGGGTTAACCCGCGTGGCCCTTCGCAAGGGAAGCCTCGTGGTCAACTCCAGTCAGGGCGGCGGTAGTAAAGACACCTGGGTTCTGGAAGACGAAGAACCCGTCACAGTTAATGTGTAATCTTCTTTTTCCGACCCGCAGCCGACTGACTTCAGCTGAGATGCAGAGGATAGTCGATAAAGAATTGGGAACAGACGATAACGATCGACCCGAGCACTGCGCACAACTGACCACGGACAATTAACAAAGATGTCAAAACTCGCCATCGGAAGCCTGACCAAGTTCCAGTCCAATCAGCCCACGCGCCCCATGCTGGCACGGGATGCCGACTCTGTTTACTGGATGGCTCGCTACATCGAGCGTTCCGAGCACGTCGCCCGAATTCTGTGGGTCAATTCCAACCTGCTTGTCGACGTCGGCGATCTTGCGCCGTCTTTGCAGGACCGACAATGGGAAAGCGTGTTGACCATATTTCACGCCGGCCGACCCGAAAAACCAACCGGACCCATCGCCGTATGGATGCGGCAATTCATGACCTTCGCCCATGAAAATCCCAACAGCATCGTCACCTGCCTCACGCGGGCCCGGGAAAATGCCCGCGGTGTGCGGGAATTGATTTCTTCGGAGATGTGGGAAAACCTCAACGCGCTGTATTGGTCCCTGCAGGGGGATGACGCGCCAAAGCAATTTGAGGAATCGCACGACGATTTTTTCCGATCGATCATGACCGGGTCATTGATGTTCCAGGGATTGACCGACCAGACTACCGCGCATGATCAGCGATGGTTGTTCGCGCAATTGGGGAAATTCCTCGAACGCATCACGGTGACTTGCCGAGTGATCGAAACCAAGTTTAACATTCTTCATCAGGCCGAAGCGTTGTTGGAAGCGCCTCTGCGGAATATCCACTGGATGGCAGTCCTGCGTAGTTGCTGCAGCATTGAGGCCTATCGCCGAAACCATGTCGGAGACATGGACCCGCTGAAGGTTGCCGCCTTCCTGCTGCTGGAGTGTAATTTTCCGCGCAGCGTTCGTTATTCGGTACACCACGCCCACGAAGCCATCTGCAAGATTCGCTCGGAGATTAACCCACCGGTGATCGATAATGCCGAGAGAATCCTGGGCCGGCTCGATACGCATCTGGAATACGCCGAGATGGGCGAGATTCTAAACGAGGGTCTTCCCGCGTATCTGCAGAAAATCCAATCGCAGGTTGCCGACGCCGCCATGGCCGTGCAGAAGGCCTATTTCCTGCATTAACTAGCGTTTCCGCCACGGAAGACTTCCGTTTCTCAACGTTAAAGCAACCGGTTTCGGTTCCGACCGAGGGCCGGATCTTTCAGCGTAGCGGATACTGCCCGGTCAGGACTGGTCGTCAAACGCCGACTCTTCATGGCGAATAATTGGATTCTGTCCATTCGGCCAGACGACCGCGACGATATCAAACCGTGCCGCCGGCTGAGGAATGCCATATCGGCCCAGATACAGCTTGGCAACGCGGGTGATCGCCTGCTGCTTGGAGAGATTCACCTGCTCCTCGGGCGTGGGGTCGTCATAGGCGCGGGTTTTCACTTCCACAAACACAAGCGTTTTGCCGTCGCGGGCGATGATGTCGATCTCACCCATTTCGCAGCGGAAGTTGCGAATGATGATCTTATATCCTTTATTTCGCAGGTAACGCGCAGCGACGTTTTCGCCGCGTTCGCCCAGCGGATCATGTTTGGGTTGAGAGTCAGCGAAGATATTTTTAAGCCAAGCAAGCATCGCCAGTGAGCGTACCACGGGAATCAAAAATGGCGAAATTCTAAAGACCAGTGATTCAACGCACAGGCCATTGACGCCGCGGCCATTGAGGGGAAATTGTTTCAGCATTCGAAAACCCCCTGTATAACAAGGCGATGAAGGCGGTTTCGATCAGACAGCCCTGGGCCTCTCTCATCGCCGCAGGGGTGAAGACATTGGAGATTCGCCAATGGCCCACCGAGCACCGGGGCCCATTGCTGATCGTCAGCAGTCGTCGACCCGTGCTGGCGGGACACCGCCTCGGCGAGGCCCTTTGCGTCGTCGATCTGATTGATTGCCGTCGAATGAAAAAAGAGGATCCACCCTTCGCCTGCATCCGCGAGTTCTACCCCGAATATTATTCCTGGGTTCTCAACGGTGTGAAGTTGATCGAGCCTTTCAGTGTCGTGGGGCAACTGCGTCTGTTCGCAGTGCCGGATCGGTTGATCCACCTGCCAGGGCAGGTCTCACTCAGCAGGGTCTAAAATGAGAACATTCGGCCCGTGGGGCCGAACGACGCTGCTCAGCCGCACACCATACACGCGGGTCAAAAGGGTTGGTTCCAACACTTCAACTCCCCCGCCGGCGACAACTTTGCCTTGCGAAAGCACCAGAACCCGGTCAGAAAAAATGGCTGCCAGGTTCAGATCGTGCGATGCCATCAGCACGCCGATTGAATGTGTTTGCGACAATCGCTTTAGAAGCTGGCACATCTCGACCTGATGTTTCAAATCCAGAAATGTGTTGGGCTCATCGAGCAAAAGAGCGGAAGGCTCCTGCGCCAGGCATCGGCCGATGAAGACACGCTGACGCTGCCCGCCGGACAGCTCGTCCATCGGACGATCCAGAATCTCATTCAGCCCGAGTTGCAAGGCGATATCAGCGACCACCTCGGCATCGCGAACGGATTCCAGTCCGAACCCCGCCCAGTACGGCGATCGCCCTAATCTCAGTATCTCCCGCACCAGTTGGCCCGGTTGAAACGCAGGAGATTGCGGCAGATATGCAACACGCCGCGCAGATCGCGCGGGCTCCACTTCGCAAGCGACTTGCCAAACCAGTTAATTTCACCCTGTGCTTTTAGATGCCCAAACAAGGATTGAATAAGCGTACTTTTTCCGCTGCCGTTGGGTCCGAGCAACGCAACGACTTCACCGCCGGCGAGGGAAACATCGACCCCGGATAGCGCGGGACGATCACCGTAGCTGTGATAAATATCGCGAGCACTCAGAAGTATTTCAGTAGCCATGATGTCGATCAAAACATAGAGAGACAAACCGCTCCGCGGGCGCGGCGTACTCTAAACCAGGTCGTGGCAATTTCCGCTCGGTTACGACGAAGCCCAGCGCAACTTCGCGCTTCTGGACCTGGGGTTACTTTTCTGCTCGGCCTCTGTGGCAACGATCGGCTCATCCGCAATCGCAGCATAACGTCCTTCGCGCAGCCCCTCGCGAAAGGCATGCTTCACCCGACGATCCTCACCGCTATGAAACGAGATGATGCAAATACGCCCACCCTTTTTTACGATGTCAGGAGCGACTTTCAGCAGGCGTTCCAGATTCTGTGTCTCGCGGTTCACGAGCATGCGAAGTGCCTGGAAAGTTCGTGCCGCAGGATGCAGTTTCGCACCGAGCGCTCGCTGAAGCGTGAAGTCCCGCGCCTCGCAGATGATGGCAGTCAATTGTCCGGTGGTGGCGATCGGCTCCTGCTCCCGTTTTTCAACGATCAATTTTGCGATCTGCGGCGCATCTGTTTCGTCTCCGAGTTCGAGGATGGCATCACACAGGTCTTTTTCGCTGAGCCGGGCCAGTAGCGAAGCAGCAGATTCGCTGCGCGACAAATCCATCCGCATGTCCAGCGGACCTGGTTTTCGATAGGAAAAGCCCCGATCCGGGTCGTCAATTTGCGGAGAAGCAACGCCGAGGTCGGCCAGGATCGAATCAACCCCCTCGATTCCCTCCGAAGCTAATACCGAAGTAATTGCGGCAAAGTTGGAGTGGTGCAGGCTGAATTGACCACCTGAAACAGCTTCGAGTCGCGGGCGGGCGCGATCGATATTCTGCTGGTCGAAATCAAAGGCAATCAACTTGCCGCCGGGAGTAACACGCTCTAATAATTGAACGCTGTGTCCGCCTAGTCCTAATGTGCAGTCGACCACAGTGTGCCCCGGGCGCGGCCGGAGAATGCGCAGGACATCGGACGCGAGCACGGGCGTATGGCGAACGTCGAACTGAAATCGTTTCATCGTATTACGCCCGAGTATACGGCGGGGTAATCGCAGCGACGCGGGTCATGCAGTTTTTTTCGAGAAGGAAAATACCAGGCGAATACTTGTACCCAACACCCCGCCCGGGTCTGCGGAAATTATTTCGATTGCTCATCCCGACGACGCGCCCAGGAACCGTTGGAACGGGTTCTACTTTAGTTTCCCCTTTGAGCGTTTTGATCTTCCCCTGCACTTTTGCAGTGGCATCAATGTAAAGGCGACCGCCTTCGTTGACCGCATCACCCGCGACGACGCCGCTGTGGATCACTTTCGAACCGCGGGCGACTTTCAAGTTACCCGCGATGTTCCCATAGATATGAACGCGGCCTCCATATTCGACATTAAGGCTGCCGTAGATGGAACCGCGCATGTAGAACTTACCGCCCTCGACGACGATAACATCACCGCCCACCGATCCCCAGAGGGTAAACGGTTCATGCACCACGAGTGGCCCGGCGATGGTTCCGCGTTCTTCGCGCATGGATTGCACAGATTGATATTGTCACACGACCGGCGGTATGGCCTCGGCAATCTGATCTTCGCCCAGCGATTGCCGCAATCCGCGATGGGATTTGAGATGGATAATCATCAGAATCAATATAGACATCACAGGGAACGCGACATATCGCGCCCACTTGAGAACCAGAAAGTCGATCTCCGGTTTAACCGTCGCAGGGGTCTGGTCGGTCATTCCGAATGTTGCACCGAAATCCGGGTTGGATACTTCCGACCAGGTGTAGACGACCCCAGGTATTTTCATGCCGATGCTATTAGCGGCCCGGTCATAACTGATGGACGGATTATTCAGCACCGCCTGCCAGGGAAATAGCAGCATCACCAGCAGAATTGACCAGAGAAAAGCCGAGGTCATCCGCCCCACCCCTACAAGCCGCCCCACCAGTTGTACTTTGAGGATCAAATATACGACGACCGCAAGCAGCGCCGGAAGAATCAGACCTGCAAAATCGAGCAGACCGACGAAGTATTGGGTCACATCCCGCGCGTGCTGCTCGGCGGGCGTGTCGCCCCAGGGAAGACGCTTGTAATACCGCAGGCAGAAAAACAGCGCAAGCTCGGTCAGCAGAACCAGCAGCACCAGGAGGGTGAGCACCGCCTTGGCCCGCCGGGCGGTCAGCAGCGCATCAGCATAATCAGCAGAGTTGGCCAGTTGTGTTTGTGTCATGATAACCTCGGGATGTTTCGTAACTGAAATGCGCGGGGTTGGCAATTACAGAAGCTGATTATGCCGAAACGGGCGCGATTTCCCATTCCCGGTCAACACGTCGGCGATTGACCAAAAAGAGAGCCCGCCCGACTGGCACGATGTTATTAGCGCGTCTACGCCTTCAGCTTCTTGCAGATCTCAACCGTCGCCTTGCTCTTGTTCAGCGTATAGAAATGCACACCTGCGACATCATTGGCAATGAGATCTTTGCATTGTTCGGTGGCATGTGAGACCCCCGCGCTGTGAACCGCCTCGGGATCGGTTTCCAAAGCTTCCAGCTTGAGCAGCAGCGCCTGCGGAATTTTTGCCCCGCACATGCCTATGAACCGCTTGATCTGGGCAACGTTCAGGATCGGCATGATGCCCGCAACGATGGGAACCTTGATCCCCATCGCGACAGCCCGGTCGCGGAAACGATAAAAATCCGCGTTATCAAAGAAAAGCTGCGTCACGATAAATGTGCCGCCGTTATCAACCTTGCGTTTAAGATATTCCATGTCGCGGGTGAGGTTCAGGCATTGCGGATGCCCTTCAGGGTAACCGGCGACTCCGATAGAAAACGGATGGCGATTGGCGACAAACTTCACCAGGCTGTCGGCGTTAGCAAACCCACCTTCGGTCGAAACAAACTGCGATTGTCCCGTCGGTGGATCACCGCGCAGGGCCAGCACATTTCTAATCCCTGCATTCCAGAGGTCATCGAGAATCGAACCAATCTCAGTTGCGGTATGGCCCACACAAGTGAGATGTGCCATCGAGCGGATTCCCAGCTCGCGCTGGATGCGTTCGACGAGTTGGACGGTCTTTTCCCGCGTGCTTCCACCGGCACCGTAAGTCACCGAAACATAACTCGGTTCGATCGCCTTCAGTTCATCGATGGTTTGAAAAAGCGATACAAAACCGGCGTCCGTTTTTGGGGGAAAGAATTCAAATGAAATACTGGGCTGCCCCAGCCCGAGAATCTGGTCAATCCGCATGCGGGGATTCTACCGCGATTTGCCGCTGTGGACAACGCGCAACAGAAAACGGACGCCACGGGTTAATCCGCGGCGTCCGTTATTCGATTTCATCGACTTGGTATTCGTCGAATCTCGCCTGCCCTGCCCCGGGCCAAAACCCAGTGCGTAGCAGGCGAATTACTTAAAACGCGAAGTAAGCTTCGACAGCTGCGGTCAGCTGATCGTGATGGCCTGGGTTACCCAGACCGTCAATCCCAAACGCACGGTGATTGGCGTAATCCCAACGAACTTCGGGACGAATCGCCAGACCGTTGAAATTGGGATCATCCGCGAGCGGCTTGTAGGTCACGCCGAAGGTGACTTCATAAAACTGGTCGGAGATGCCCGTAGCGCCGCCATTGGCCAGCTGGACAACCGCGCCACCGTCCTGGTCGTCGAACCATTCACCGCGAAGGTTCAAAGCGACGTAATCGTTCAGCGCCCACTTGGCATAACCAGCAAAGCCGTACCACTGCGCGGTGCCTGGCAGACCACCGACGCCACCCTCAATGGCATCCTGTGCCTGAGCGGTGTACATGCCGTTGAATCCGAGGGTGATCTGATCGGTCAGGTTATATGTGCCATTCAGATCGACCAGGGTTCGCCAGCCGTCGGAACCGCTTCGTGGTGTTTCATCACCGGTGATAACGCTCAACGCAACAGCGAACTTATTAACCAAGGTGTATTTCACCTGAGCGAGGATATCCAGCGAACCGTTGTTGTCCTCGGTCGCCTGATCCCAACCGCGCGAGAAACCACCGGTAACAACCAGTGACTGGGTTGTATCGGAGGGATCAACGAGATTGTAAATGCCCAGCAAACCCGTGTTGGTGAACGGTTCTTCATCGAAGATATAGCTGTGGCTATAGAACTGATTCTGCGTGGCATTGATCACTTCATAGCCTGGCAGGGTCAGGAACTTACCGCCTTCAATGCCGATGCCATGCCCAAAGGGAAGCATGACCGTAAAGTTGGCCTGAACCAGATCGGCCTGATTGCGGGGACCGGTTGCTGCGAAGTTGGTGCTGCTGGCGGTGTTCAAACCACCCGCCCCGCCGGTTCCACCGTAGAACGTAAGACCATTGGAGTGAATGAACGACCCATCCTGGCCGTACATTCCTTCAAGGGCGAAACCGACATCGACGGTCTTCTTGGTGTAATCAACCGAACGAGCGATTGACAGATCGGCGGCATCCAGCTGGATGCTTTCAGTCCGAACGTCAAAAACGCGGTCCGTCAATGCGTTGTTCACCGGCGGACGAGCGGCGTAGGTCCAGGATCCTTCCACGTACCCGGTGGTGGTGAGGCCTAGGTCGGCATAATGAGGGATGCCGCCCAGCAGCCCGTTCAAAGGCAGTGGTGGTGGTCCCGACGCGGTGGTCGTCGCCTCTGCGGTTGGCGCGGTGGCGGGCATCGTGGTGTCATCCATGTGAAGTGGATAAACCGGTTTTACGGTGACATCCGAGGTTGAAACGACGTCCGCACGGGTCAGACCGGCGCAAGCCAAAGCGGCACACGCCGCGGCCCCAATCAGAAGATGCTTACGAAACATTGCTGCTCCTTTTCCCAAAAGTGGTTACCTTGCCCGACAGGGGCACGCTACAGTCGGCTCTTCATGATGCAGAGGTGCACTCAAAATATGAAGGAGCCTTTATTCAAAAATGAATCGACAGCAGTTCGAGCTGTCTATCTGTTTTCAACCGACCTTTTCAATCGTCACAACAACATCTGAAACGTGACAAATTACAGGACGACTCATCGTATCGTGACTGAAAAGCCCGTGCGCGGCAGGCCTATCGCTTCGGATAATAATGGTTGCGCACACAGAATGCTAACAGCGGTCGAGTTTTCCACAGCCCATAAAATCGCCCCTGCCAGCTTCGCAAGGCCAATCTTTGACATAACTCCATGCAAAATGCAGGAGTTTTAAAAAATAAGCATAGAATTTACTTGCACTCTCCATCAATGTGACCAACCGGCCAACCACGACCAGATCACGATATTGGACCCCCCAGCGTCCTTGGAATGCACAAAATTTTCACTCGGGATCCCACCGGGGTATTCCGCAAAGCAGCGTTTTGCCTACAATCCCCGCAGGAGCCCAAGTGAAACTTTCTGGCAACTGGCAGCAACCACTTCCCGAGATCTACCTCAAGCTCTCTGATGCCGAGCTTCGCATCCGCATCCAATCGGCTCGCGATTATCTGGGAAGTCGGGTTGTCATCCTCGGGCACCACTATCAGCAGGATGAGGTTGTTCAATTTGCTGACTTCACCGGCGACAGCTTCGAACTGTCCCGCAAAGCCGCCGAACAGCGCCACGCGGAATACGTGATCTTCTGCGGTGTGCATTTCATGGCTGAGTCTGCTGATATTCTCACGGAACCGTCGGTTCGCGTGATCCTGCCGGATCTTGGCGCGGGCTGCTCCATGGCCGACATGGCCAACCTCGACCAGACCATCGACTGCTGGACACAGCTTCAGGAAACATGTCCCGGACAGACAGTTGTTCCCGTTACTTACATGAACAGCTCCGCTGCTATCAAAGCGTTTGTCGGCGAGCATGGGGGAGCTGTTTGCACCAGCAGCAACTGCCGCGACGTCCTGGATTGGGCTCTGCGCGGCGGGGCGAATCCTGCCCCCGCCAACAAGGTCAAAGTACTGTTTTTTCCCGACCAGCATCTCGGCCGGAATACCGCCTATGCGATGGGGTTCGCGCTGGACAAAATGGTCCTGTGGGATCCTCGCCAGGATCTCGGCGGCAATGAAGAAGACAAATTGCGCGACGCCGAGTTCGTCCTCTGGAAAGGCCACTGTTCTGTGCATGCGTTATTCAGGCCGGAGCACATCGATCATGTGCGTGCCAAAGCGCCCGCGATGAAGGTGATCGTTCATCCCGAATGTCGCTGGGAGGTTGTCCAGAAGGCCGATCTGGCGGGAAGCACAGCTTATATTGTGAAGCAAATCCAGGCCGCTCCACCCGGAAGTGAATGGGCGATCGGCACCGAGGTGCATCTTGTTCATCGCCTCGCCCGGCAGCATCCCGAGCAGAAGATAACGGTGCTCAGCGATTGCCAATGCTTATGCACCACGATGTTTCGGATTGATATGCCTCACCTGTGCTGGGTGCTGGAGAACCTGATAGAAGGAAAAGTTGTCAATCAGATCAAGGTGGACGAGCAGACCCGCAAATGGTCTCTGGTAGCCTTGGATCGCATGCTGACGATAAAACCAACGCCAAAAGGCGACCGTCAAGCGGAACTCTTAGCGACAGCCGACTAACGACCACGACTCACAATCAACTGAAGTCATCCGCTTTACGCATCCATTGTGAAGGATCGACCGCCCGCAAAAATGTGGCCGCCGCCTTGGCCATGGCGTTCCCGGCAGTTTTAAAGCCCGATACTTCGGTCTCAGCCACCACCGGAGCATCTTCCGCGCGAACCTGGTTCTGCCAATGGGCTGTATCACCCGGTTCGTCGTTTACTCTCAACAACTGCTGCTGTATGACCTGTTCGAATGTCGCGCCGAGCAGGTACGCGGTGCTGCCAAACCCTCCCCGTTCGCAGCGTCGCGCCTTGCAGCGAATTCGGATGGTGTCCCCTTCTTTGTCGGTCAGTTTCAACATGAACGTGCACCCGATCACGATCGATTCATTGCACAGGATGCCAATGCCCTTGGTCGAGATATCCTTCACCATGACAGTTTCCCAGACACCGGCATTTTTCCCAGAATCCAGGCAGATCTGGGTCCGCTGCCCAAACGCCATGCGGGATACCTGCCGATTCTCCGGAGCCCGCCGACATCCCACGGGAAGCACCGTGGATTGACGACCCGTTTCCCCTGACATACCGATAATACGATCGAATAATTGTGATGAGAGCAACATCTGTTTTCCTTTTCCGGCTTCCACCGGATACATGCTGATGAGATTTACGATTCAGCCACGGCAAAAGCAAAGGAATCCAACCGGCGCGGATAATCGGACCTTGTTCCAGTGAAACGATGCCTCATTCCGCATGATGCGCCGACCGTCGGTTTTGCGATATCATCCCCATTATGTTGCAAACCGATCTGCAGAAACTCTGCGAGCAAGGCCAGTTGGAGCTGATGGAAACCCGCTATCTGGACGCGGCGGTCACATTTGAAATGGCTGAACACCATGCCTGGGAATCGCGGGATTTCGACACACTCTCGCGGCTCTATCTCCCTTTGCAGGAGACCCGCCGTCAGATCCGCCAGCGCTGCGGCGAGGGAGCGGTACAGATGCATCTGCTGCAAATGTCCGCGGATCAACCAATCGATGCCGCCGAGGTCATGCATCAATATCCAACCGGACAGTTGCTGGTCGGCGGCTGGGGAACGACCCGTCCAGCAGAACAAATCCGGCAAAAAGCACGCGAACAGAAACTGTATCTGGAGAGCTTTCTCGCAGCCGTTTACCCCGTAAACGACGTGTTGAAGCCTGTCGTCGCCATTTCGCCGGCGGCAGCCTCCCTGCCACCGGTCGCCGGAAGATCCCTGGACCAACTCAAATCACTCCTGCCCCAAAACAGTCTTCTTGTTCATGTGGAAGAACTCCCGGCGGATGCGATTGTCGGGAAACGCTGACACTTTCGCCGGCGTGATGGATCTTTGGGAACGGTTACACGCGCCCTTCCTTGCCGCGGCGGATAAGCTGCCAGATCCAATCCTGCGCATGCAAGCCTATCGGCATGTGCTTCAGGTGGACCCGGCGTGCGAGTTGGGACACCAACACCTTGCGACGATCGCCAGGGAACTGGCGCGTTCCGGTTAGAAATCGTGACATTGCGTCCCCTCGTTTTTTCGACGAAACTGCCCTTTCATCCATGGCGGATGGTTTATTTCCAAATCCCAATCTGAAGGAAAAGCTCGATGGCTTCCCAAACCCGTCCCAACTCCAAATATAAATTCACCTTCGGTCTGTGGACCGTCGGCAACACAGGTCGCGATCCGTTCGGCATGCCAACGCGGGAAACGATCACGCCGCCGCAGATTGCCGACATTCTCGGCGAAGTTGGCGCGTACGGGGTTAACTTTCATGACAACGATCTGATCCCGATCGACGCCACGCCCGCCGAAGCCGCTCAGATCAAAAAAGACTTTAAGAAAGCGGTAAAAGACAACGGGCTGGTTGTCCCGATGGCGACCACCAATTTGTTCAGCGACCCTGCATTTAAAGACGGTGCGTTTACCAGCAACAACGCCGCCGTTCGCGCATATGCGATCCAGAAAACCATGCGGGCGATGGATCTTGGCGCGGAATTTGGCGCGAAGATTTACGTCTTCTGGGGCGGCCGTGAAGGAGTGGAGAGCGACGCCACCAAGGATCCGACCGAAGCCATCAGGCGGTTTCGCGAAGCCATCAATTTCCTGTGCGAGTACAGCATCAGTCAGAAATATGGATACAAGTTCGCCTTTGAAGCCAAGCCCAATGAACCGCGCGGTCATATCTACTTTGCGGTGACTGGTTCGTATCTGGGTTTCATCCCCACGCTGGATCATCCTGAGATGTGCGGTGTAAACCCCGAGGTGGCCCACGAGCATATGGCCGGACTGAATTTCGTCCATCAGGTCGCCGCCGCCCTGGAACAGAAAAAGCTGTTTCACATCGATCTGAATGACCAGGAATTCGGCCGATACGACCAGGATTTCCGGTTTGGATCGGTCAACCTGAAGCACGCATTTTTCCTGGTGAAACTGCTGGAAGACCATGGCTACAACGGCTGTCGACATTTCGACGCGCACGCGTTTCGCCAAAGCGATCTGCAGGATGTTAAGGAATTCGCCAGAGGATCGATGCGAACCTATGAATTGCTCGCGGAAAAAGCCAAACTTTGGAACGCCGATCAGCAGATCAAGGAACTCCGCGCGATTATCAACGCGCAGGACAGTGGCTTGTCAAAGCTGACCAGGAAGTTCTCGACAGGAAACGCCCAGAAACTGCTGGCAGCTCCATTGGATCGAACCGAGTTGGCCAAGGCGCGCCTGCCTTATGAGCAATTAGATCAACTGACGATGGAGATCCTGATGGGCTCGCGATGACGTTAAACACCCGAAGCTGCTCGCGCGCCCAGGGAATCGTCTACGGCTGTAAAACCATCGCCGGGTAACAAATATGCCGTTGTTTTCACGTCACAGAGATGGATCTTTCCGCGCTGACACCAGCAGGGTTATTGGCGAGGTCCACGCAGGCGAAGGCGCGACGTTCTGGTTCGGTGCTGTCGTGCGGGGGGACGTGGCGCCGATCACGATCGGCAGGCGATCCAATGTGCAGGACAACGCTGTCGTGCATTGCGACAGCGGGATTCCGAACGTCATCGGAGACGATGTCACAATCGGTCACAGTGCCGTCGTCCACGGAAAATCGATCGGTGACGGCTCGTTGATCGGCATGAGCGCCACCGTTTTAGGCCGAACGGTCATCGGCAGACGATGTCTCATCGCCGCCGGCGCGGTGGTCCCTCCAGGGTTGATCGTTCCAGATGAAATGATGGTGATGGGTGTCCCCGGTAAAATCGTCCGCCCGGTCAAACCGCAAGAGTTCGAGTACATGAAATGGCTCAGCAGTCATTATGTCGAGCTGGCTGAGAAATACCTTCACGGCGCGTTCGAAGCTGCTGACTGACAGTCGAAAAGCGGGCATCGGTGCCCCACTCGGTGCTGCCACCACCCCGTTGGATCCGCGGTTTCGGGGCTAACCGCATTTTCATTATCGGACCCACCCCACAACGGTCGATAAAAACGGTGAGGCGTACTTTACAAAGGCCACACCATGCCAGTCACCGTCGATCAAAAATCACTTCCCACTGAGGCCCTGGGTCTGAAAACCGTCGGGCAGGTTCTGTCGCATCTGCAAAATGAAAATCGCCTGGTGGTGAATCTGCTCATCGACGGGCAGCAGCCCAACCTGTCTGAGATCACGCGAATTCGCAAATCGCTGGTGGTCGGCAGAACGCTTTATATCGAAACGGCCAGGCCGAATGAGATGGTGCTTGAGGTGCTCGATGACGTGCAGGAACAGCTGGTTCAGGCCGAAGAATTTAAATCGCAGGCCGCCGACCTGCTGCAGAAAAATCAGGTCGGCAGCGCGATGGAGAAGCTGGGCATCTACTTCACCACCTGGCAGTCGGCGCAGGAATCGGTTCTGAAAATCAGTCAACTGCTTCGGCTCGATCTGGAAACCACGCGGGTGGGAACGCATTCGGTTACCGAGATTCTTTTCAATCTCACTGCCCAACTGCGCGAAATCCGCAAGACGCTGGTCGACCGCGATTTTGTTTCACTGACAGATCTCCTGCTGTATGAAACGACCGAGACCTATCGGCACTGGGTCGAAGTGCTTGGAACACTTCGGCAGTGCGCGGCGGTTTGAGCGCAGCCGCTGTTCGCCCCGACTATTTGATCGCGATCTGTGCTTTTACCAGTTCGATGTTGAGCGCCACGGCCAGTTCGCTGCGAAGCTTCACCCACATCTCGGCATTGTTCGTCCAGACATGTAATTCATAACTGAATGAATCCGCCCCAAGTTTGGTTAAAAATGCCTGCGCCGGCGGGTTCTTTGTCACCAGCGGTTGTGCGTTGGCAACGCTTTGCAGCAGATCGATCACTTTGCAAGGCTCTGCGTCGACACCCAGCGTAAGCGGTATCGTTAACCCACGCTGGCGGTTGCTCAACGTCCAATTTGTTACCTGGCCGGAGATGAGGTTGCCGTTCGGAACGATGATTTCCGAGCTGTCAGAAGTGCGAATGATACTCGCGCGAATGCCGATGTGGCTGACCACACCCACCGTGTCATTCATTTGAATCACATCACCGACACGCACCGGTCGCTCGAAGAGAAGGATCACGCCGGAAACGAAATTATTGAAGATATTCTGCAGTCCAAAACCAATGCCCAGCGTGAACGCACTGGCAAGGATTGTGAACTGGGTCATCTCCACGCCCGACACAGAAATAGCGACGAAGAAACCAGCCAGCAGCACGATGTAGTTGACCATCTTGGAGATGGCGTATGGAATTCCACCCGGCAGCGCCAGGCGGTCATAAACATCTTCTTCCAGCACAAATCGCAGGAAGCGCGATAGTCGAACAGTAACCCAGACGGTAAACGCAAATTTCAGAATCGGACCCAGCGAAAGATGCAGGCTTCCGATGATGATTGGAGTATTGAGAAATTTTTCGGCGAATTCCCAGAGTGGTGTCAGCACCGATAGTGAAGCAAGCACGCCCAGCACCCATGCTGCCGACGCCAGCCAGTTCAAACCGAAGCGCATCCGCGCCAGCAGAAGTGGTTGATGCCGGCGCACCATGCCCAGCATCACAAACGGCCGGCTGCGCAGGGCGATGACTAAGAGGCTGGAAACCACCCGCGCACAGGCATACAGAATCACGGCCAGATAGCCGCTGCCCAATGCGGCATCGCCCATCAGGTTAGCGAGGCTGTCGTACCCGATGACGTCGGCAAAAAATGCGGAGACAAATACCGCAGTCAGCAACCACCCGACAAACCGGATGGTTTGCCACACCCGGCCATCGCTCTGCTCGCGGCGGCTGGACCTGATAAACAGGATCAGCAGGATCACCGCGCCGAGCATTTCCAGAAGCAGCAGAAAACGGGCCACAACCGGCACCACAGCCACTATGGAACGTAACTGGTCCAGGAAATAAAATACCACCAGCGCGTTAAGCATCGGGAACAGCCGCCGGTCGATCAGCCGCCGCAAAATCAGCACGGTTGGGATCAGCGCCGCCGCCCCGATAATTGCCCAGAACATGCGCAGCGCGCGAGGATAGATCCACGCACTGAGCACAAACGACAGCACCAAAGCCGTCGCGATCGGCGCCGCAAACGCCAGCATTACCGGTTGAAGTGCGGCGTCTTGCTGCGCCCACGTATTCACCACGTGGCGAATCCGAAAAAGTGCGATTGCCAACGCCAGGAGCACAACGATCTGCAGCGCGACATTGGGGTATCGCCGCTCGATGTAAGCGGTGATTCCCTGAAACTGTCGGACAAATGAATCGCGCCCCTGCGTGAGCAGCCCGTTCTCATCGGACGATGCGAGTGGCACATTCCACAGCGCCGGGCTGTTGCGAATGAACAGTCGATCGATCGCGTCGCTCCGCGCCTGATCGATCTGATAAAGAATATCGCGAACCCGTGCGGATTGACCGTTGGCTGCCTGCTCGAGCCCGGCGGATTCCAGCGTCGCGGATCTGAAATGCGCCTCGGTTTTATCGATCTCGCTCTGCGCGTTTTGCAGCGCCGTCTCGGCGTTGTCGCGCAGTTGCTGGCCTTCCTTAGAGCCGTAACGTTTCCAGTAATCCAAAAGAGGCCACTCGGCTTCCCAGCGCTTCTGAAGGTCATCCAGCGTCTTGCGGTGCTCGTCGAGTTGCGTCTTACGACGGTCGATGGTCTTGATCCATTCGTTCAACTCCTGGTTGATCCCCGCCCAGTCCTGCTGCTGGGTGCCAAGCAACTGCAACGAAGGACTCGATGCCAGCAGCTTGGTGGCTTCATCAAAGCGCGAGTCGATTTCCGTTTTGAGAATAGGCAGCTCTTGCTGGACGACTGCTACAGCGCGATCGCCTTTGAGGTCGGCCTCGATGCCCCGAAGCGACAGTGAAGCCGTTTCCCCTTCAGTGGCGGCCTGGGTCAACTGAAACGGCGCGCCCGGTGGAGCGGGCAATCGCGGCTTGGAAACATGATGAGCAATCGGCGCGGTGCTGGGTTGCGTGGACTGCGTCGTCGCGGGAGTTGTGGAAGGACGCGTCGCCTGCGTAGCGCTTGATTGCGTGGTGGCAGGACCTGCGCGCGCGCGGGCGGAATCATCGTGCCGCCCACCAGCAGCAGCGCCATCCATAGCATCCCAAACGTTCGAAAACCTAGTTGCATGTGCTTCACCGTGCAGCGAACATACTGAAGGAATCACCCTCGTGCCAACGTGTGAGATTTTCAATGAAACTCGTCATCGCGTCTATCGCCGTTCTAATGCTCGCCCTTCCCCTGCACGCCGACACCGTCTCAGTGTCGGCAGCGATCAGTTTGAAAGAATCGCTGGCGGAAATTCGCAAGAGTTATGAAAAAACGAGCAGCGACACCGTCGTTTTCAATTTCGACGCATCTGGAAAATTAGCCGCTCAGATCCAGCAGGGCGCGCCGGTGGATCTGTTTATTTCTGCGGATAATACGCAGATGAATAAGCTGGCCGAGCAAATCGACGCAAAAAGTCGGCGCATTATTGTTGATAATACGCTCGTGCTGATCACGTCAGCCCAGGAGACGAATCCGCCCGGCAGCTTCGCGGATCTCGCGAACGATCGTGGCAAAAAAATTGCCGTGGGTGAACCCAAAACCGTGCCTGCCGGTCAGTACGCCATGCAGACCTTGCGATCGCTTAAACTCGATCAGGCGGTTGCCCCGCGGCTGGTTTACGGTGAATCCGTTCGGCAGGTTCTAACGTTTGTAGAGAAAGACCAGGTCTGTGCGGGCATCGTCTACGGGACCGATGCCCAGCAGGCGGGTGATAAGGTAAAGGTCATCGCAAAAGCCGACGCTTCAACCCACGATCCCATTGAATATCCCGCAGCCGTCATCCAGGGCAGCGCGCACGCCGATGCCGCCCGGCGATTTCTCGACTACCTGACAAGCGAGCCGGCGAAGAGGCTATTTACGAGCAAAGGTTTTACCTTTCCCGATTCCAAAATCGCCGGTCAAAAGCCGTAAATTCACGACAAACCGCAGGCCGGAGACTAACAAGCGCGTTAACCCTCCGTCGCATTCGGCGCTTCTGATTTCGGATTTACCCGCCTCGGCTTTATAAGCAGCCATTGAATGACCGACCTCTGGCAACCGCTGTGGTTCTCGCTGCTCATCGCAACCTGCGCGACACTGCTGGTTGCCGTCGTCGGAACGACACTCGCATATTACGCCGCGAACACACGATTACCCTTCAAAACACTGCTCGAAGCGCTGCTGACCGTCCCCCTCGTGTTGCCTCCCACCGTGGTTGGTTATCTCCTTCTCAGCAGCTTTGGAAGCCACGGATGGATCGGCGCGATTTTGTCTCACCTGCTTCAAGGTTACAGCATTATTTTTCGGCCCGAGGCGGGTGTGCTGGCCGCCGCGGTGGTTTCACTGCCTTTACTATATTTACCCGCCAAGGCTGCGTTTGCCGCCATCGACAAAGACCTTGAAACCGCCGCACAGTTAATGGGCGCAAATCGCCTGCAGGTGTTCTGGCATGTCAGTCTGCCGCTCGCCCGCCGCGGAATTGGCAGCGGGTTGCTGCTGGCGTTTGCCCGCGCGATCGGCGAGTTCGGCGCAACGACGATGGTGATGGGAAACATCGAAGGGCATCAGACCCTGCCCATCTTCATCTATACCCAGACAACCAGCGGCGACCTGCAGCACGCTGCGGCAGCAGTCTGGACGATGAGCGCACTGTCACTACTGATAATCCTGATCTACAACCGATCCGCCGCCGCTGCCGATTGAACACCTCCGCACCGCCGGCGCTTATACGCGCAGCCTATTTCTATACCTCGTGATATGTGCACAACTTCACAATCTTTCCGACGTCTTACTCTAAGGAATGTTTTTTGCGCAGAGCGCGCCTAACATCGTGCGACGCTACGGAGGATGTATGATACAGGTTAAACAACTGCTCGATGACGTCGGAACGGATGATGGTGAGAGGATCTGGATTGAGCCCATCGGGCTGACGCTGGATCTCCAGGAATGGTGCAAAATCGATCATGTGGTATCTCACCTGGGCCCGCCAAAAGAGCTGTGGCAGTGGTTCGAGGAACATCCAGATGGCTATGACTATTTCCGCGCTAAATATCACGAAACATTGGCGGCTGGCCCGCATCGTCAGGCTCTGATTGATCTGGTCGCCGCCGCAAGACACGAGAACTTCACCCTGATTCATCAGGGTGATGATCCGGCACACAACAGTGCCACCGCATTCCACGAATTTCTGAGCGAACTTGAAGCCTATGTTCCGCCGGAATCGTAGCCGATCCTGATTCGCCGGTCCTGAACCGGGCCGGCGAATCAGCTTGGATTGCTCACTCGTCCCATGAACAGAATTGTTCCCGTCGAGCGCTGCTTAACCATATAAATAAACGCGTGATCCGCCCGGAACACCACCGGTTCCTCAGGATGCTCGGTCATCACCGACATCAGTCCCATCGCCACACTGGTCACCGCTGCCGCTTCGGTCCCCGCTTCATCCACCTGGATGAATGTCTTGTGAATGATCGAATCGATCTTCAACCGCTCCGATGAGGAAATGCCCGAGAAATCAGCGGTTTTAGCGTCGAATGCGTCGCGCATTCCCATGTTGGACAAAGAATCTTTTAATTCAAAACTTCCCTCGAGCTTAAATCTCGGCAGTGAGACCTGCAGCAGCTGTGGGCTCAGCTTTACAAGCCAGTTGTTCAGCATGTCGCTCGACAGCGTCTTTTCCAGCGCCGGCAATCCGTCGTGCTGGCGTGGCAGCGCCACGAGCAGCGAGTAGTCACCTTGATATGGCATCTCCATCACCTGCACGGAGTCGTTTTCAAAATAGTTGTAAGCATGCTTGATCTGCATCAAAGGCACAGTGACCGCCTCTTTTCCTTCGACCGAAAAAGGCGCATCGACCGTCGCCAGCTTATCAAAGTGTTCCAACCACTCGGCTTTGAAATAGATCGCGTTCACCAGCACCAGCCTGGTCAGCGGTGTGATCGCCGAGACGGGCAGCGCCTCCTTGATGCGGTCGTGCGTCTGTGCGGCGGCCCATTTATTAATCTGATCCGCAGCCTGCTGCGGCTGACCGCTGAAGTCCACGTTCTGCAGCCCCCCGCCGTACTGCCTGGCCAGCAAATCCGAGAAATCCTGACGGTAAGAAAACCCCGTTTGTCCAAACAGCGCGTTGGCGATCGTTAATTCCGTCCGATGCCCGTCGGCCTCGCCTGGCTGTGTGGTCGGTGCAGGCGGCTGAATCGCCGACGCCAGCGCAGAGGCGGCGTCGGCCAGTGTGTCCATGCCGTTGCTCCAATGCAGCACCTGCAGCATTTGGGACGCTGTGTTCCCCGCTGCCCCGGCGGCGGTCATGTCCAGCGCGGTGTTGATGCTGTAAGGAGAAATGCACACATTGCCATCATGCCGGGCGACCTGCTGATACAGATCCATGGCAAACGCATTGCTCGCGGTCGCGGCAGTTTGCACTGTAGCACTCGGATTTGCTGCCCGTGCCGAGTTGACCATGAAAACCATTCCCAGGACCGCCGACACCATTCGATGCTTCATACGTTGTTCCTGTTTTCACTACCTTATATCGACGGTCATGCACTGGGAAAGTTTCTTTGCGACTTGCACGCAGAAAACCGGTCGATCACGCCAGACTCAAAACCGGCTCGCCCGCGAATCCGCAGGCAGCGAGGATAACCTGCGCATGCCGTCGGGTAGCACCCTGATTCTCCTGCACCACACGCTGGGCACGGCATCCCATTTCCCGCGCGGCAGCGGGATGATTCAGCCATCCGGCAACGGTCTCGATCAACGCGCCGGATGTCGCAACTTCAACCATCGCATCAGCTTCGCGAAAACGCCTCACCGCATCGGCGAAATTATGTGTCCACGGGCCGGCAACCACGGGCTTGCCCAGCGCGGCGGGCTCGATCATATCGCTGCCCCATTGCCGCGACCCGAGGTTCACCAGCGAGCGACCGACGAACACCACTGTCGCCAGACTGTAAAATTTACGAAGCTCACCCATCGTGTCCCCAAGGATCACCGGGCGATCCGCGGCTAACGATGGCTTTGAGCGCCGCTGCAGGGCAAAACCCGCAGCGGTGATAAGCGCGGCAACTTCGTTGAATCGCTCGGGCTTCCGCGGAATAATCGCCAGCCGAAGCGAGGGGAACTGCTTCAGCAGGATTCGATATGCCTCCAGCAGCAACACTTCTTCACCGGGCCCGGTGGAACCGCAAACCCATAGAGGATCACCACCGGCGCTTAATCCAAGCGTTTCGGCCAGCTGTCGATCACCGGGGACCGAATCCGCGATGCTCGCGGTATCGAATTTCATCGTGCCGGTGATTTTCACTGCGGCGGGATGTGCGCCCAGCGCTAGAAAACGATCGGCGTACAGCGAGTCCTGCGCAGATGGTTTGAATTCGCCGAAGCATCCGAGATGTCACCCACCGAATCCGCCGGTAGCGTTTAAACGCCGACTCGGTCATGCGCAGCGTTTACCAGCACCACGGGGATCTGGCGGCGATGACACTGCAATAGAAAATTCGGCCAGATCTCCCCTTCCATCAACACAATCAGTGACACATCCAGCGCATCCAGCAGCAGGTGGATGGATGACGTGAAATCCAGTGGAAAGCGAACCAGCGTGAGTCCGGGTCTATTGCCGTAAAGCTGGCGGCCCCGGTCGTGACCGGTCACCGTCGTGGTCGAAATAACGATGTGCAGCGCAGGCCAGGCGTTTTTCAACTGGTTGACCAGCTCGCGCGTCGCGTTCATCTCTCCGAGGCTGACCGCGTGAATCAGGATTGCCGGCGCCATCTTCACGCGGCAGGACATGACCCATTCGCTGTCCCAGCGCACTCAGGACTTTCTGGCGGGATTTCGATCGAATCAACCAGAACGGTGCCGCAGCAACAACGCCAATGCCATAAGCGACGTCGTAATAATTTGGAAAGCGACTGATGCTCAACCGCGCGGATGACATTATGCCGCCGCCTCCGAATCAGTTGCCGCCAGTTTGGGAACCGCTTCGACGCTCACCTCCTGCACCTCGCGCAGCTTTCGCTCGACCGCGCGGGATCGGGTCGCTGCCCGATCCATCGTGTTGCTGGCCTCCTGAAGTTTCTTCTGCACTTTCTCCAAAGCTGATCCGAACTTGCCGAACTCGGTCTTGATTCCGCCGAGCACCTGCCACACTTCGCTGGATCGCTTTTCGATTACCAGCGTGCGGAAACCCATCTGCAGGCTGCTCAGCACCGCAGCCAGTGTGGTTGGGCCGGCCAGCACGACGCGGTGCTCGTGCAGAAGCTGATCGCACAGGCCCGGCCGGCGCAGTACTTCGGCAAACAATCCTTCGGTCGGCAAAAACAGGATCGCGAAATCGGTCGTGTCGGGTGGATGGATATACTTGTCGCGGATTTTCCGTGCTTCGAGATTCACCCGCGTCTCCAGCGCGCAGGCGCATGCGAGCACCGCGGGTGCATCGCCGCGGTCGGCTGCATCCACGAGGCGCTGGTAATCCTCCTGCGGAAATTTCGCGTCAATTGCCAGCCACACGTGCTTGCCGTCCCGACCCGGAAGCTTGATGGCAAAATCCACGCGCTCCGCCGTCAAGGGATGCACCTGCACGTTGGCAGCATATTGATCGGGCGTCAGCATCTGCTCGAGCAGATTTCCCAGTTGTACTTCGCCCCAGTTGCCCCGCGTTTTGATATTGCTCAAGACCTTCTTCAAGTCCCCCACACCCACAGCCAGCGTCTGCATTTCCCCCAGGCCTTTGTGGACCAGCTCCAGCCGATCGCTGACGAGCTTGAAGGATTCGCCGAGGCGCTGCTCGAGGGTTGCGTGGAGTTTTTCATCCACTGTGGCGCGCATCAGCTCGAGTTTCTGGCTGTTGTCGGTCTGCAGGGCGGAAAGCCTTCGTTCGATGGTTTGGCGCATCTGCTCGATCTGTTCGCTATTGGATCGGCTGAGTTGGTCGAGATGCGTATTCTGGTGCCCGGAGAAATCGGTCAGCCGTTTCAGCATTGCTTCCGACAGGGCGTTCAGTGACCGGACGAGTTCTTCGCGATTGCGGGCAATCTCCTCGCGCAGGCTGCGCTCGGTACGTTCCCCGGAGCGCTCAAGATTGGTCAGGTCTGTCCGCCCACGAAGGAACAGCATCGCGCAGACGATCAGATTGGCGAGCCCTAACACGCTTAGCAAGATGAGAAACGCGACCTCCATGCGACGATATCCTGTAAAACCGCTGAACCTTAGATGCCCGGATAGACTTTGTGACTGATGAATATAGTCGATTACCGCGTCGCTGGTGAGATAGCGGATCGACTGACCGCGCGCGAGGCGTTCACGCAGCCCTGTGCTGGAAATTTCCAGCGCAGGAGCATTGACCACATTTTTCTCCAGTTGCCGCAAGGATGCCGGCACTGCGTTCCAATTCAGCGACCAGCCCGGCCGTGCCATCAGCACGAAATTTATCTCTGCCATCAGGCTGCCAAATTCGTGCCAACTTGGCAGCGAAATAGCCATGTCCGCCCCGATTAACCATGAAACAGTATCTCCCGTGCGGCGATGTAATTCGCGTGCGGTGTCGATGGTGTAACTCGGCCCCACGCGGCGCATTTCCATATCATCAACTTCGAAAAATGAATCCTGTGAAATCGCCGCCCGGCACATTGCCAGCCTGTGTTTGGCGGCCACAATCGATGTATCTGTTGATTTATGAGGCGGTTGACTGCTGGGAACGAGCACAACCCGGTCAAACCCGCCAGTCTCGGCAACACTGCGGGCACAAATGAGGTGACCGAAGTGGATTGGATTGAAACTACCACCAAACCAGAGACGCCGCATGACGCCTATTTGAACCTTCAGGTGATGCTGAGTCGAGCGAGGTTCAGAAAAAACATGATGGCATGTAAAGTGCGGAGGCATGCCTGAAGAGATATGTACTGGTGGGATCTGTTGGATGCCGGATCTGATAATTATTTCCAGATTGAGACAGTGATGAAATATCTGCCGGGGTTCAACGGTTAAATGTGATATTAGTCAGCCACCGGATTATCAGTGCAACGACTAGATGTTTAGTTCTCGTACCGGAAGGAGGCCTGGAATGGCCACCATGGTTTTGAAGAAGATGACAACAGCTGGAAACCAGAAGCAATCGTCCGCCCCGCGGACGGCATCGGTTCCCCGCGCCCTTCGGCAAAGGGTGGAAACCCTTATGCTGGAGAACTTTGCGTTCATGGACAGCCCGATATTCCACGACCGGAATATTGAGAAGCAGCTCTTTGATTTCGAGCACGAACCCGAGCTGCCCATGACCAGTTGGTATCAACCCACTCGCGATGAAGCCGTCGAGGATGGTGCGGGGTCGGCCCCCCAACTGATGAAGCCGGCGGAGGAACGCATCATGTTCTTTCGCTTTAACTATTGCAAAATGCGCCTTCAGAATTTGAAGACCCAGATCGAGAAAACGGGTCTGACGCGTGATTTAGCGGATGAATTCCTTGAATGGCATCGTAAGTTTGAGCATTTTCGCGAGTTCCTGGTTCGCACCAATCTCGCGCTCGTGCTGGCAATGGCCAAGCGTACCCGCCTCGGCGATATTGATTTTGCCGAGATCGTCAGCGAAGGAAATATGGCCCTGCTGCGTGCTGTCGACAAATTCAATGTCGACCGCGGGTTCAAGTTCAGCACATACGCCTGCCGTGCGATTTTGAAGGCGTTTAGCCGAACGTCGTTGAAAGCGGGCAAATATAAGACTCGTTTCCCGGTTGAATTCGAGCCGGATTACGAAAAAAGCGATTGGGCCGATCGTCGGCGCGATGCGGTTGAGGAAGACTGCGTCGATGAACTGAAGCAGATTGTGGATCGCAATCTGGCCGAGCTGAGCGAAGTCGAACAGACGGTTATCCGCCGTCGGTTTAACTGGGAGCAGCAGGAAGAAAGCCCGATGACCCTTGAAGAAGTCGGTCAGATCATCGGTGTGACCAAGGAACGGGTTCGCCAGATTCAGAACAAGGCATTGACCAAAATCCGCGTGGTTATGGAAGATGGCGTTCTGCGAACGCGAACCAAGCCGCTGGTCGATTATGTCGAACATGACGTGATCGATTAATCGGGATTCGATTACTCGAAATGGCAGTCCGCTGGTGATGCAAAATCACCGGCGGATTTTTTTTGCGCTAAATGGGCCTCCGGATGAGGTCGCCAGCGTATGATCTCGCAAAGTTCTTTTGCGTCAGGAAAATACGATGACCAGCGACCATCTGATTGAAGACCTTCTCGCGGCATTTGACCAGTTGTCGGGACTTCATCCGGGATTCCGCCCGGCGCACGCCAAGGGCGTGTTCTGCACCGGGATCTTTATGCCCGCGCCCTCAGCGGCATCGCTGACACTTGCTCCGCATGCAAACCATCCGTCGACACCGGTTACGGTCAGATTCTCAGACTTTGCCGGCGTTCCATTCGTTCCGGATAATGACCCGCAAGGCGCCAGCCCGCGCGGGATGGCGATCCGCTTTAACCTCGGCCCGCATGCGCCACACGGATATCATCGCGCACAGCGCCGACGGATTTGCCACTCGAACGTCAGAGGAATTTCTGGAACTTCTGCGTGCGCTGCCGCTCAGCGGTCCTGATGCGCAAAACCGTCGCCGCTGGATCGCTTTTTAGGGACTCATCCGAAAGCGCTGGAATTTTTGACGACGCCCAAGCCGATCCCGACCAGTTTCGCACGCGAATCTTTTTTTGCTGTCTCGGCATTTCATTTCAGCAACGCCGCCGGCGAGACGCAGTTTGGCCGGCTGAAGATCCGTCCCGTGGCAGGCAACGATTACCTCTCGACCGAAGATGCAGCGAAGCAAACGCCCAACTTTCTCATGGACGAAATCGGCGAACGATTAAGCAAGGGTCCGGCGGAGTTCAAGCTGATCGTTCAGCTTGCCGCACCGGGTGATATCGTCGACGACGCAACCCTGCACTGGCCTGCCGATCGCGAGGAAATTGATTTCGGCACGATCAGCATCACCAAAAAAGAAAACGAGCTCGAACATGAGCTGCGCAAGATTATTTTCGACCCGATTCCCCGCGTGGATGGGATCGAGCCCAGTGCCGATCCACTGTTTGATGTGCGAGCCGCCCTCTATCTGATGAGTGGCCGCCGGCGTCGGGCGGCCATCGCATAGACCTGCCCCTGCAAGCGTGACACCCCGCCTGCGCCGATGGGGGAAGAAGGCGCGATCTTCTCAACTTTCTGTCGCGATCAGCCGATGTTTATCGGACGATGCTCACTTTCTCTCCATCTCGTGCGGCGACGGTGCTATGTGTTCTGGTCACGCTGTTTGTTGCCCTGGTGGGCCGGGTGGCATACCTGCAGACTTTTGGTCGCCAGGCAACCATTCGCCGGGCGGACCGCCAACAACACCAGACCGAGGTGCTTCCGGCTCGGCGCGGATGCGTCTACGATCGCAACGGCATCCTCATGGCCGGAACCGTGCAGACCGAGACGCTTTACGCCGACCCCAAATTCATGCAGGACAGCTACCAGGAAGACGGTCGCAGCCTGGTGGAAATGGACGATGCCGTCGATCAGCTGGCAAAACTTATTGGTAAAAAATCGTCGGATCTCAGCCAGCTTTTCAGCGATCGTTCCAGCAGCCGATATGTGAAAGTGGCGGAAAATCTCGATGAATCGACAGTCGATTCGATCCTGAAATTGAATCTCCCCGGTGTCGGACTCACGCCAACCGAGCATCGCTACTACCCGATGGGGACCATCGCGTCGCACCTGCTGGGCGGGGTGGGGAAAGACGGCAAAGGGATCGAAGGGCTTGAACTGAAATGTGAAACATTGCTTGCGGGCAGCGATGGTTTCCAGAAGGTTCTCAAGGACGCCCGCCGCCGCGCAATCGCGGTGGCAGCTGAAGATTATCAGCCGGCTCAGCACGGCAAGCACCTGATCCTCACAATCGACGCCAACATTCAGACCATTGCCGAAGAGGAACTTGCCAGAACCTGCACAGAACACGGAGCGCGGCATGGTGAAGTCGTCGTGATGGACCCCAAGACCGGCGAAGTTCTCGCGCTGGCGAACTGGCCGACTTTCAATGCCCAGGAAACCGAGCATGTTTCGCTGGATCTGCGCCGCGACCGGGCGATCACCGATCCGTACGAACCCGGATCAACCATTAAGCCATTCATCGTCGGACCAGCCCTGCAATGGAAAGCGACCGATCCAAGTGAGATGTTTCATCTCGGTGGTAAGACCTACATCACACCGTACGGCCGTCATATTTCCGACGTTCACGGATTTACCGACCTTTGCCTCTGGGACGTGCTGGTCAAGTCCAGCAACATCGGCATGTCGATGCTTGGTGAACGCCTGGGCAACAGGCGATTGCACACCGCCCTGGCCAGCTGGGACTACGGTCATCCAACTGGGATCGAACTGCCCGGTGAAAACGGTGGAAAACTGAACCCGCTGCGCAAGTGGGGAAAGTTCAGTACCGAATCGGTCAGCCAGGGATACGAAGTAATGGTCACCCCCATGCAGCTTTGCCTGCGCCTTCTGCGGCTACGCGAATGGAGGTCGCCTGGTCACACCGCGGCTGATCAAGGGGATCGAAGACGCCGATGGCACGATCACCGATCCCTATCCGAATATGACGCCGGCATCCTTCCCGCAAGTCATCTCACCTGAAGTCGCCGGCGAGGTGAAACGCATTCTCGCGGATGTGCCCATTCGCGGAACCGCTGAAGGAACCGGAACCCGAAGCCTGATCTGGAATTTCTTCGGTAAAACCGGAACAGCTCATATCAGCGAGGGAAAATCGGGCTATAGCCTGACCCGTTTCAACAGCAGTTTCGTGGCTGGCGCACCGGCTGAGAATCCGCGGCTGGTAATCGCGTTTATTATTCACGACCCCAACAAAGAAGCCCATTACGGCGGAGCTGTCGCCGGCCCGGCGCCAGCCGAACCCTCGAGCGATCGCTGGAATATCTGCAGGTGCCCAGATCTCCCGATCTGCCAATGCCCCCGGCGAATGTGGTGCCGGTGCTGAACCAGTTTGATGTGAAACTGTATTCCCGCGAACCGGCGAAAACGGTTGTTACTGCCGACTGATAACCCGGCAACAGCAGGCCCGCTGTTGCCACCGCGGTTGCTTATCATTCAAGCATCATTTGTTAGCGCCAGCACGCAAAAAACGGCTCAGTCCCGGTTTGAAAATCACCTTGCCGTCCACAACCAGCAGTTCCTCGTTGAGATACAGCTCAACTGCTTTGCTCAGCACCGCGCCTTCCAGTTCCAGACCGCGGGCTTTTACATCATCGAGCGAATCGGAACCGACATTAATGTGAAACACATCCTGCATGATGACCGGACCCTGGTCGAGTTGTTCGGTCACAAAATGGGCGGTGCAGCCATGCACGCGCACACCGCTTTCAAACGCCTGCCTGTAGGGGGCGGCGCCTGGAAAATACGGCAGCAGCGACGGATGGATATTGATAATCCGATGCCGAAACGCTGACACAATCGTATCAGGCAGCACCCGCATGTACCGCGCCAGCACAACCAGGTCCGCGCGATGTTCTTTCAGGTTTGCCGCCAGCCAGTTGAAATGTTTTTGCGGGTCGTCCGCCGGGTGCCAGTAGAAGGCATAGCCTGCTGACCGGGCAAGCGACTCCAGGTCCGGATGATTGGAAAAAACACCAATCACTTCCCCGTGCAGTTTTCGATCCCGCAGGTCGCCAATCAGATGCTCGAGGCAGCGTGGTTCTTTGCTGACCAGCACAGCAATTTTCTTCTGCCGCTTTTCGCTGTGAAGGTGAACTTTCACCTCCATATCGATTCGACGTCCCAATTCCAGCAACCCGGTGATCAACCCGGACAAGTCGCTGGTGATATCGCGCAGATCCACCAGCATATCCATGACAAAAAGCCCGCGAACCACCCGCTGCTCGATGTCCTCAATGTTAATCCCGCGCTCCGCCAGGTACGTGGCCACCTGGGCGACCACGCCTTTTTGATCTTTTCCAAGCACACTCACCACCGCCAGAACCGGTTGCGACAAGCTTTCTCCTTGTTGATTCGTCAGGATGATTTAACCACAGATGGGCAGGGATTGGGAGTTGGGGTTAATGTTTGGAGTGCCCGCGGCGTGCATTTTATTTCTTGCGATGACTCACCCGATTTCGCCCCGAGGTTTCATCCGCTTTCCATGCGGGCTATCATAGGGACATGTCCCCTCGTCGTTTATACATGGACAACGCAGCCACCAGCTTCCCTAAACCGCTTGCGGTCGGCGAGGCGATGGTTCGCTACGCAAAGGATCTCGGTGCCAGCGCCGGTCGCGGGGCATACGCCGAGGCAATCGAGACCGGCGCGCTCATTTCAGAATGCCGTCGACGATTGAACAAACTTCTCCACGGCCAAAATCCCGATCACTTTATCTTCACCCTCAACTGCTCCGACGCCTTGAACCTGGCGATTAAAGGATTAATTCATCCTGGCAAAAAGTCGCATGGCATCTGCACGCACATCGATCACAATTCGATCCTGCGCCCGATGAACGCCCTGATGGATGCCGGCCTAATCGAGCAAACCCGCGTGCCGGTCGATTCCAGCACCGGTCTGGTCGATCCGGACGACATTCGCAAAGCCATCCGCCCCGACACCAGACTGATAGCCATCACGCATATCAGTAATGTCACCGGCACGGTTCAGCCCATCCGGGAAATCGGAAAAATCGCCCGCGAGCATGGTGTTCCGTTTGTGGTCGATGCTGCCCAGTCAGCGGGACACGTGCCGATTGATGTACAAAGCGACTGCATCGACCTCTTAGCGGCCCCAGGTCACAAGGCATTGCTGGGCCCATTGGGAACCGGGTTTCTCTACCTGCGCCCCGGCATGGAAAAAATCGTCCGTACCCTGCGCGAAGGCGGCACCGGCAGTGTCAGCGAAGATGACCGACAACCCGAGTTTCTCCCCGATAAGTACGAACCCGGCAGCCATAATGCCATCGGCATCATCGGTCTTTCCGAAGGCGTCAAATTTATCCTCGATCAAACCGTTGAAAAACTGGCCGCCCATGAACTGGACCTCGTTCGCACCTTCCTGGAAGGTGTCAGCAACGTCGAAGGTCTCTCCTACTTCGGTCCCCAGGGCGTACGCAGCCGCGTCGGTGTCTTCACCGTCAAACTTGATGGCTACGACCCGCAGGAACTGTCCGCTATCCTCGAAAGCCAGTTCGGCGTTCTCACCCGCAGCGGCATCCACTGCGCCCCCCTCGCCCATGCCGCCATCGGCACACTGAAAAATGGCGGTGCCACCCGCTTCAGTTTCGGTCCGTTTCTCAGTAAACAGGATGTGAAGTACGCGACCGATGCCCTGGCTGAAATCGCGATCACCGGCGTTACGGCACCAGCGAAGATTCCAGTTTAGCGCACCTATGCATTTCCTACGCGTTAGATTTTGTTACATTTATTACCGAATTTGACGAAATGTAACGTCCAGAGAAGCGCCATGTAACATTTCGTTACATTAGTTAGCATTTGCTAATAAACCTCTTTCCCCTTTTAACGCCGATCATCTCCGTTTATCAACCAGTCCATGGTTGTAGTAATATAGTTCATGAATATTCGCGTTTATTTGTTGACATCTGTACGGTATATGTTAGTGTTGGCGGCATGAGTAATACTTCCCCAGCCAAACGGGAGTCGACATCGACTCAGTCCCCAGTTGCCCCAACCCCTTATTCAGGTCATCCGACCTTGACCGGTGAGGATGCCGCCGAGATGCGGCAGGTTATTCTCGCGCCCGCTCAGCAGCAGGCGTTGGAATGGCTTGTCAATGGAGGGTCGATCACCGAGGCCGCCCAGTTCGCCGGCGTGTGCCGGCAAACCGTCAGCCGCTGGTTGACCGAAGACCCGGATTTCCAGGCGGTGTACACCACCTGGCGCGAAGAAGCTGCGAAGATCGTCCAAGGCCGATTGATCGCCGCCAGCGAATCGGCGATGGACGCGTTGCTCTACGCCATCCGCGTGAAGAAAGACCTGCGGGCGTCCCAGTTCGTGCTGAAAACGCTGGCAGCAGGCAAGAGTAAGTAGGGCTATTTAGATTAGCCCGCATGATTTCACGACAAGCCCATAGACCGCAAGACCATCATGCATTGCCATTGACCCCATTTAGCCCCCCGTGAACACACGGGGGGTTTGGCCGGATCTGCGAGAAAACTCGTTTGCAAATGCGGGCTATTACTTCCGCGTTAACCCGCCGTGTGTTCACGGCGGGTTAAATGGGGTTGACGGCGAACGATGATGTCTCAGCGACATCGGTCGCTGCCTGCTTGTCGGTCATCAGCGACATATGCTATCTTTAAGGCATGAGTACGATCGCCGAGATCGAATCCGCCATTGAGCAACTGCCTAAGCAGCAAGTGGATGAGTTGGCCGCGTGGCTGGACATTCACCGAGCAGGACTCGGCACGCCACGACCGGTGGACAATTGGCTTGCACAGGCTCGCGGCGCAGCCCGCCCGGGCGCGACGACTGCTAAGTTAATGGCGCTCACCCGGAGCGAATAATGAGCGGGTTCTTGTTCGATACCAACGTTCTGCTGGATATCGCAACCGCCGATCCGATTTGGTTACCTTGGTCGGAAGGCCAACTCAGAGCCGCTTCGGCACAGGGTCCGATCCTGATTAATCCAATCATTTATGCGGAATTCGCCCCGGCATTTGGGTCGGTCGATGAATTGGACCGCTGGCTTGATCCTGCGGTTTTTCAGAGATTGCCATAACCCTTCGCATCAGGTTGGCTCGCTGCACAGGCTTTTCTGCAATACCGAGAAAGCGGCGGAACCAAGACATCACCGCTGCCGGATTTCTACATCGGAGCACACGCTGCTCTTGAGAACCGGACGCTGGTAACGCGCGACGCTGCGCGGTACCGGACCTATTTTCCCACCGTAATTGTCGTGGCTCCGTAAGAAGAGATCTTCGTGTCCCGCCCATAGACCGCAAGGCCATCAGGCATTGCCCATGACCCCATTTAGCCCCCCGTGAACACACGGGGGGTTTATGGCCGGATCTGCGAGAAAATTCTTTTGCAAATGCGGGCTATTACTTCCGCGTTAACCCGACGTGTGTTCACGGCGGGCTAAATGGGGTTGACGGCGAACGATGGTTTGGGCGGGTTCGTTGCGCCTTTTGAATCTCAACCTTGATCTTCGTCCGTCTAAATTTATTTTACCGATGTCCAAACCCAGGAACCGGACCGGATGTCGACTCATCCGACTCTCGGACGTAAATCCGCTCGCGATTTCTAAGCGCACGCCTGATTATCGCGCCGGCGCCGTTGCAGGTATGATCCCGCCGCGTGAATGATGGATCGAACAAGCTCTCTCTGCTTCTTCATCGCCTGGAACAGGCGCTCAGTGAGCTGAACCTCTCACCCGCTCCGACCCGGCGGATTGAAATGTGGCGTGCCGACGCGGGGGCGCTGCGGTTTCATCTCGCCGATGCGCAGGCAAGCGGCGTAACCGTCATTGTCGGAGGCACCGGCACGGGAAAAAGCACGCTGGTCAATCGATTGGTGGGCCATATCGTGACCGCTGCCAGTTTTCGGCGGACGTTCACCACGGGCCCCGTGGCAGTGGTGCGCACTGCGGATGATCTGCCGGCAAATTGGCTGGGCGTAGAGCATATTCCGTCCGCAATCGATCAGCCCCCGCGCGGGCAGAGCGGCGCGGTCATGGTTGTCACCGACCCGGCGACACCGGCCGCGCTGGTCGACACTCCTGACTTAGACGGCGATCAACCTTCCAACCATGCCCAGGCCGACCGCGCCTTTCGCTGGGCGCACCGCATCGTGTTCGTGGTCACGCCGGAAAAATATCAGATGACCGAGTTGATTCCCTATTATCGCCTGGCGCGGCGATACGACCTGCCCTGCCTGTTTGTGATGAACAAATGCGAAGAGCCCGCGGTACTGGACGATTTTTTGCGCCAGCTGGTGGATCGCGATTTTGCCGATGCGCATGTGTTTGCCGTCCCGCGCGACGATGCCGGATATGAACCCCCCACCGACGAAAACCTCGACGCGTTGCGCGAGCAATTGAAGTCGCCGATCCCGGCCAGCTCGGCGGCGGGGATCCGTAACCGTGTGTCCGATCTGGTGACACATCTCAACGATCGGGTACTCGCCCCGCTGCGCGAAGCCCGCAGACAGGCGGACCAGTTAAGCGCTGCGCTGCACGCGATGGAAACACCACCGGTGGGCGTTGATGTGAATCCGATTACAGAAGAACTGCGCCGCCGGTTGCAGCAGCGCAGCGTGTTGTACCTGCTGGGGCCCCAGCGCGTGCTGGACCGGGTTCGTCAGATGCCCACGCTGCTGGCGCGCCTGCCGCGCGCCACCTGGGACTGGGTCATGCGGGGACAAATTCCCGCAGACCTGAATCATCCGAGATCGACGGTGGATTCCGGCGAACCGCCCGATTTTTCGGCCGCGCTGGCCGATCATTTTACGGTCGTGCGCAGCCGGGTGGACGATGTGGTGCGATCGCATCCGCAGGCTGCCAAATGGATCGCAGATGACCCGGATGCCTATCGACTGGCGATGATCGATCCGGCGACGGCGGCGCTGATCGCCGCGGAGGAAGTGCAGCAGCTACGCGACTGGCTTGAAAAGCGCTGGAACGCCACCCCACGCGATACACGCATCCTGCAGGCTTTTCTAAAGTATGTGCCGGGCGGAAAAAAACTGACCCGGCTTTCTGAAGCTGCCCCTTATCTGCTGGTAGCGGGACTGGTGGCGGCCCACGCGGTGTTCTGGCACATCGATCTTCCGGTCATCGGAGGGTACACACTGGTCACCTGGCTGACGGAAAAAATCAGCAATGAAGTGAACGGCCGAACCCGCACCGCCAACCGACGCATCGGCGATCGCTTCGAACACCTGGCGCACGATCAGATCCAGCGTGTCTGCCAATGGATGGACCGCCAGGCGTTGTCCGAAAAGGAATCTGGAAGGCTGGAACGAATGGTGACAGAATTCGCCGAGGCAGGCGAATGATCTGGTTGGGTTTCCCGCGTCGGTGGGAAAACGTGTAACACGAGCGGCTGCATGACCCCTGAACTTGAACAACTCGTCCGCGACACCATCGAACTCACAAAAGCGATGCCGCCGGCGTTGTTAAACGGGCACGGTCCCACACTGGGTGATACCGCACTGCAGGCGAGCGGATTTTATCTGGTCGGCCTCATTGGTGGAAAAGAAGTTGGAAAAAGCTCGCTGGTGAACGCGCTGGTCGGCGAGCCGATCACGCAGGCCACCTCGCACGGGCCCGGCACCGAGACCGTGATTGCCTATTCTCATGAAACACGCGCCGCCGATTTAAAGGAAACGCTCCAGCGCGAAGTGCCGGGGCAGTTTCGCCTGGTGACGCATCGCATTTCATCGCTGACCCGGCAGGTGCTGCTGGACCTGCCGGACATCGACAGTCATTTTCAATCCCATGTGGAACTGACGCGCAAAATGCTGAAGCACATCCTGTTTCCACTCTGGGTGCAGAGCATTGAAAAGTACGCCGACCGTCAACCGCAGCAGCTTCTGGCGACGGTAGCCGGTGGCAATTCCGCGGGGAATTTCCTGTTCTGTCTCAACAAGGCCGATCAACTTCAGCGCCACAGCGGAGCTGACGCGATCGAAGAATTAAGGCTCGATTTCGCGGGGCGCATCGCCCGCACGTTATCGATTCCCGCTCCGAAGGTCTGGATGATCAGCGCCACCGAACCAGGCGGGTTTGATCTGCCCGCGCTTCGAACATTATTGTCGCAGGAGAAGTCGGACGGCGATGTGAAGCAATCGCAGGCGCTGGCGCCGGCAGCAGGATCGTTCGATTTGTCACTGGCTTGATGCGCAAGATTTGAACGGGCGATTGGAACGGCTCAAGCGCCTGGAAGACGATGCCGCCGAGCTGTTAGCAGGCCGAATCGCTGCGCCTTTGACCGAAAAATCACTGCCCGGCCTGATCGATGATCCCGCAAGTAAATTAGCCCTCACGGATGAAGTGCTGGGCGCGCGGGTCGCCCACTGGCCGGTGGTAAATCTGGTGCATCTCGTGCTGACGCCGGTGCTGGCGGTGGTGCGAAAAAACGTGGGCGCGACGCGAAGCGTGACACTGCCCGATGCCGAAGCACTGGTGGATGCGCACCTGCGGCCCAATGGTTCACCGCTTTCATTGCTGATTCGAAACAGCTTCGCGCTGTTGCAGCAGTCCAACCCGCAGGTAAGCGATTTGTATCCACAGCGGCGGCTGTGGGAGGATATGTCCGCGGATGGGGCCGCGGTGCAGCTGCGCACGATATTAGCCGACACGATTGAGGAACAACGCCGGGCGATTCGCACCGAACTGGCAGGCAACACCGGGGTATTTCTCGCTCCGCTTCGCTGGCTGCTGACAATTGGCGCGCTGATCTGGTTTCCGTTTATCCAGCCGATACTGGATTCACTGGTGAGTCGAAATGAACTCAGCTGGAGCATCATTCACGACACGCATGAACTGGTGGTTTTCACGGTCAGGATCTTCAGCGTCAACGAACTGCTGCTGAATGTGGAATTCCTGACGATGTATTTCTTCGTGCTCTGGGTCATCCTGCGCTGGCACACCCAGCGGCGAATCAACCGCTGCCTGGTGAAATGGAAGAATGACATGTCGGATCTGAGTCTTACGGTGCAGACAATGCGCTGGCTCGACGAATTGGTCGCGCCGGTTCGGCGGGCAAAAGAATACGTGGCGGATTTAATCGCGGCGCGAGAAAATTCTTGCGGCCGACAGCACCCTGTGAAGCATTCACGAATCATTTCATCGCCCGCGCGAGTCCCTCGCGAGCCGGTGCCCAGTTCGGATCCAGCGACAATGCATGCTTGAAATGCTCGATCGCTTCCCGGTTGCGGCCGGCCATTAAACTGGCGTTGCCCAGATTGGTCATCGCGCCCAGATCGCCGGGATGATGCTCCAGCACCTTGAGAAATTCACCCGCGGCCCATTCGGGGTGACCGGTTTCCAGCAGGCAGCGGCCGAGGTTTGCGTGCACGGGAATATCATCAGGATCCACCGTCAGCGCCGCGCGGTATTCCGCTATTGCGGTGGGAATATCGTTACGCAGTTCGGCAAAGCTGCCCAGGACAAAGTGCGGCGCGCTGAGCCCCGGACGAATGCTCAGCGCGAGGTTTGCATCGGTGACCGCTTCGGCCTTTGCGTCAGCTGAGTCCATGTGCTGCCAGAGCACCAGTGAGAGATAGCTCCACGCCTCGGCGCATTGGTTGTCGCATGCAACCGCTTTTCTGAACCGGTCCGTGGCCTTGGTCCAATCGGACCGCAATGCAAGCGCAACGCCCATGTCATACTGCGTGTCGGCTTCGTTGGGTGCCAGTTGCAGCGCCCGACGGCTCTGGTCGATTGCAGCGTCCAGCTTCTTTTCCCGACCGTATACGCCCGCCAGATTCACATGCGCCATCCAGCAGGTTTCATTCTGCGCGATGGTATTTTCCCACAAAGTCTGGGCATCCTTGTAAATCAACTGCTGGGTTATGTTCAGCCCGATTAGCGGGACAAGAAGAAGCATCGGGAGGGCTCGCGCGGCGTATCTCAGCTGACTGAGAGCGGAGCCGGCCAGCGCAATCAAACCGATGCTTGCGAGATATTGAAAATGGTCGGCGACGAATGAATATCGCATCGGATACACGTTCACAAAACCCAGAGCAGGTGTAAGCGTGCCGATGAAAAATAACACCGCGACGATCGGACCGCGGCCGATTCGATCGCGGACGAAAAACAGCATCATTACGATCCCGCCGACCAATACCGGATACACAAACTGCAACGCGCGACTTTCGTGCAGATTCCAACGCGGATACATGAAAATCAACGGATGCGGCCAGAACAGTTTCATCGCGTAAAAACAGATCGCGTGACCGGCGATCAGGAATCGATCAACAAACGACCAGCTGAAATCCGGACCCCGCGCCGACATGGGTTCGTTCAAGATGCCCGGTTAAAACGGAGAAGAGGATTCCAGCGACAAACATCGGCGCGAGCGGTTTGATCACTTGCCAGCTGAGCTTTCCGTGTTTCCACCAGATGATGAGCAAAATAGCCGCCGGCAGGGAGCAGGTTACAGTTTTACTGAGCAACGCAAATATGAATAACAGCAATGCTGCCCAGTACCAGAGGCGCTTTGAAGGAACGGCGTCTATCCCGCCCGCGCGGTGGTACGCGTGGAACGAGAGCAGATAAAAAACGATCGAAAGCACATTTTTCCGCTCGGTGATCCAGGTGACTGATTCCACCATCACCGGATGCACAGCGAATATCGATGCGGCGATCCACGCGCCGGGAATTTTTAACACAACCAGAGCGCGCCAGAGCAGGACAACCGCCAATGCGTGCAGAAGAATATTGTCGATATGAAAACCCGTTGCCCGGTCGGTGCCCCAAAGTTGCGCATTCAATCCAGAAGGTGGTGTGCACCATCGGGTAATATTGCGGCGTGGCAAGCGGATCGGTCCAGATGGACCAGAGCCCGCCGGCTGATTTTAATGTCGGATTATCCACGACATATTGCGGATCGTCCCAGATAAATCCGTTCGACATCGACGGGATATAGACGAGCAGTGTCAGCAGAAACAGCGCGATTGCGGTGATCCAGACTCTGGGCTTGGGCGGCAACGGATTGATCTTTTCGCGCGGCATCTGATAACAGAATATGACGATGAAAACGCAAACGATCAATCGCCAAAGCAGTGCGATCCTGCTGCGCGCTTTCATTTTGCCGGCGGGCGGTTGCCTTTCCGGCGCGCCCGCGTACAACGCACAACGTGGCTGATCTATCCGTTCAACTTGCCGGTCTGAAGCTCTCCTCGCCTACACTGACGTGCTCGGGCACCTGCGGTTACGCGTTTGAATACGCCGACTTTCTGGATCTATCCAGTCTCGGCGCGTTTGTTACCAAGTCGATCACGCGGGAAGAGCGTATCGGCAACGAGCCTTCGCGCATCGTTGAAACCCGCGCCGGCATGCTCAACGCGATTGGATTGGCTAACGTGGGGTTAAAGCGTTTCCTCGCAGAGAAGGTTCCGCAACTGGAGCGCATGCCGTGCAAGGTAGTGGTGAATGTCGCTGGGCACAGCTTTGATGATTACGTCGAAACCTGCGCGGCGATGAATTCGCTGTCGTGCGCGGGGGCGGTGGAATTGAATGTGTCCTGTCCCAACGTGAAGGACGGTCTTACCTTTGGAACGCACCCCGGCCGACTGAAGGAACTGACGGCCGAGGTGAAAAAAGTTCTGCCCGATAAACCGCTGATGGTGAAATTATCACCGAATGTTGAAGACATAACGTTAACCGCAAAGGCGGCGATTGAAGGAGGCGCGGATGTTTTGACGATGGTCAACACATTCACCGCCATGGCGATTGACATCCAGAAGCGCCGCCCGCGGCTGGCCAACGTGACCGGCGGATTATCGGGACCTGCGATCAAGCCTATCGCGCTGCATCTCGTGAGCCGCGTGTATCGCAACGTCGCGCGGCACGCGGGCATACCGATCGTGGGCATGGGCGGGGTCCAATATTGGCAGGACGCAGCTGAGTTTATCCTCGCCGGCGCTTCGGCGGTTGCCATTGGAACGTCGCTGTTTGTCGATCCGGCGACTCCGGAAAAAATCGCAACGGGCCTGAATGATTGGCTGAGCAAACAGGGAGTCGAGCGACTGAGCGATCTTGTGGGAGCGCTGGAATTACCCGGCGATGAACCGCGCACGACGCCGTACCCCTAATTCAGGGTGTTTTTCGACAAAATTCCGCGTCGCGACTCCGAGGCCGATAAGAACGCGATCAGTTTTTAGATGGCGGCGATCGCTCGGCATTGTGAAGTGAACTGCATATGGATTTCTTCCGATAGCAACAGGTATCAATCATCGGCGGACGATTATTTTTTAGACCGTTCACCGGTTACACCACGGTCGAGTGGATTATTGCCGCCGTGATGGTGGGGTGTAAGTTTGGCGTGATTCCTGCGGGGCGCGGTGTCGCGAGAATCGTTGAAAAAGGCGCAGCACTATGCGGTTGTCGGCTCAGATGTACCAGCAGATACTGAAGGGCCTGCGATCGGACTCGCATCGCGAGAAGGACAAGCGGCGCGAGCCGCGCGTGGGGATGGCGGGCGAAGTCGATTTTGTGACGATCACGGAACTGGGCAAGCGTGTCGCGGGCATCGCGAAGGTTCGCGATGTGTCGCGCAGCGGGATCGGGCTATTGTTCAGTCATCACATTGCGTCGCATCAACGGTTTGTGGTGCAGTTGGAGTCGAGCAGCGGGGAACCGATCTGGCTGGTCTGCAACGCCGCACATTGCCGCGCAGTTGAAGGCGGACATTTCTCCGTGGGGGCACGTATCCTGCAGTTGCTGCACGCAGAAGAAATTCAAAAAGTTGAGGCCAAAGCAGCAGCAGCTGCCGGCAACCACCACGCGCCGACGATCAGAAGCTCCGCAAAACGATGAGGCGGACATCGCCAGAATTTCGCGGGCGATTCTCGGGTAAATGTGGAAATGCATTTCTGCCCGGCATTGATGAAATCGTTTCTTCCACCGCACGTTTGCTCGCGGATAGGATCAACTCGTAATCATGACCGCATCAGGCAAACGCATTCGGGTCGCGACGGTTGGCACCTGGGGTCATTATGTTCATGTGCTGGCCGAGATCGTGCCGCTGGCGCGGGTTCAGCTGGTGGGGCATGCGCGTTCGATGCCCGATGACGATGTGAAGGTCGTGCATCGCCACACGAAGGACGAATCAGTTCCCTGGTTTGAAAACTATTCGCAGATGCTGCGCGACGTGCGGCCGGACGTGGTCATCGTTTCAACGCGCATCGACCGAATCAATCCGCTTGCGATTGAAGCGGCGACAGCGGGATGTCATGTCATCTGCGAAAAACCATTGGCGATAGAACATGCGGCCCTGGGCCGATTGTGGGACACATGCACGGTCAATCAGGTGCAGTGCATCTCCATGCTGGGAAATGGCCGACACCCGGTTATGCAGGCGGCGGCGGGCATTATTCGATCCGGCGGTATTGGCGACGTCGTGCTCCTCAACGCTCGAAAAAGTTACCAATGGGGAACCCGGCCTGAATGGTTTTCCGATCGGAAATATTTTGGTACCACCGCGAGCTGGATCGGTATTCACGGCCTTGAAATGATCCATCTCCTCAGCGGGCAGGAATTCACATCCGTTGCGGCTATGCAGTCCAACCGCGTGCACACCGAGCGCAAGGCGTGCCAGGATAATGGGGTCATTCAATTATCGCTGAGCGGTGGAGGTCATGCTTCGGTGAGCTTTGATTATCTCAGGCCCACAGCCGCCGCCGGTCATGGCGACGACTGGGTGCGTGTGGTGGGATCCCGTGGGATCATTGAGGCCGGTCTGGACCGGAACCGTTGCACATTTCTTTCTAACGATGAGCCTGAGCACGATGTGCCTCTCCCCGCGGCAGCGCCTTATTACGAATTGTTTCTGGATAGTCTGTCGCAGACACACCCGAGCGATGAGATGCGGCGGGCATTCATGCTCACGCACACCTGCCTGTGCGCCAACGATTCGGCGGATCGTCAGACCGTTGAGACAATCACACCGATGCGCATGGTCAAATAAGGTTTAGATAGGCACACCGATGCCGCGCAGAAACGCCAGCGCGAGGATCATGTGACCGGTCAACCCCGGGTGTACGCGGTCCCATGCAAGATTTCCGGCATATTGATGTTTCAGCGCGGTGTTAAAAGCGGCTTGGGTGTCGATAAAAATGGCGTCAACTTCACCGGCGATGTTCCTGACGATGCTGCCGTATTGATCCATGCGGGCGCGCATCGGATCGTCCGGACTGGGCTCGATGTAGTACGGAGTCATCATCACAAGGCCTTTAAGACGAGGCCGGGTTTGAAGCATCAGGGCGCGGAGTGTTTTCTCATATTCCTCCGGATGGACGTGGCGTTCGACCTGCCTTGGACTGTCGAATTGCCGCCACACGTCGTTGATGCCGATCATGACGCTCAGCCAGTCGGGCTTGAGATCCAGCACATCGGTTTGCCATCTCTCTTTCAAATCTCGGACTGTGTTTCCACTGATGCCCATATTGACAGTGCGGATCGCTGCTTCGGGATAGATGCTGTTCATCATCGCATCGACCAGCGCGACATATCCCCTTCCGAGTTCTTCATTGCGACCTTCACCAATCGGTCGGGCGCGGCCGGCATCGGTGATTGAATCGCCGATCATCAGCAGCTTGGTTTTAGGAGGGATTTTCATGACCGGTTCCTCATGCGGGGCACCTGGCAAAAAGTCTGCAACCAATCCTGATGTCCGCCGGGTGAAACGATGCTTTAGATACACTATTGTTCGAGTGATGGAAAATCTTTTTCCGGTTTGTGCGGGCGCATTTGTTGCCGCGGGGGTGAACGCCGTCGCGGGGGGCGGCACATTCCTGATGTTCCCGATATTGACCACAACGGCAAAGTTGTCGGAACTGGCTGCGAACGTGGCGTGCACGATCGGTCTATGGCCCGGGTCGGCATCGTCGGTTGTTGCCGTGCAGCGCGACATCAGGCAGCTGCCGCGCAGGATCGTGGCGGGCTACGCGCTGTTGTGCTTAACCGGTGGCGCGATCGGCGCGGAGCTTTTGGAACACACCAGCGAGAAGACATTTCACTATTTCATTCCCTGGTTACTGCTGTTCGCGACAATTGTTTTTTTGATGGGGCAGCGTATTGCGCGCTGGGCAGGTCGCGAGGCGAATTCGGCCGCGCGCACGGCCATTCAACCGGGTGGGCGATTTTTGTCGGGTGCATTCAGTTCGCGATTGCGATTTATGGCGGTTATTTCGGCGCGGGCATTGGTGTTTTAACACTCGCGGGATTGTCGTTTGTCGGGTTCTCGGACATTCGTCAAATCAATGTGCTCAAAGTATTGCTATCAACGGCGACAAACCTGACCGCCGCGATCATCTTTTTGTTTGGCCCGGTCAAATGGGGTTATGTCTGGCCGATGGCGCTCTGCTCGGCGGCCGGAGGATTCGTCGGAATGCTTGCCGCCCAGCGGTTGCCCCAACCGGCATTGCGAGCTGCGATTATGACTATCGCGATCGCGTTGACCGCAGGATATTTCTGGAAAGTATACGGATGAGGCGCGGTTGGCTTAGGGGAAACTTTTAAGCCGTCATTAACACCAATTGAAAAGACTGAAATTTAATCCGCCTCCGGCGCGGGTTCCTGTCCAAGCGCAGGTTGAGCACCGACGAGGAAGATCGAGTTTTTTCCAGATTTCTTGGCTTTGAACATCAGTGCTTTGTCGGCGGCGCTGATGAGATCACTGACGTTATGCGCGTCGTAAGGATAGACGGCAAGCCCACCGCTGATGGTCAGTGTCCCCTGTCCCGCCGGCCCGAGGCCGTTGAAGGTTTGCGAGGAGAGAAGCCGGCGGAAGCGCTCGAGGATTTGCACGGGTGTCTGGGGAGGCCTGCCAGGCGGGCCCGCATTAGGATCGCGCGGCTGGCGCGGGCCTTCCTTTTCCCAGAAGACCACCGCAAATTCGTCGCCACTGATGTGCGCGACCAGATCGTGATCGCGAACGCAGCGCTTCATGAGCGACGCAGTCTGGCGAAGTATCTCATCGCCGACACCGTGGCCGAACAGGTCGTTGTATCGCTTGAAGTTATCGATATCGAACAGGAGCAGCGTGACAGGAAACCGCATGGCGCGGGCCTTGTCGACGATACGATTGAGGTAATGCCGAAAGTAGCGGCCGTTGTACAGGCCGGTAAGTTCATCGGTGATTGCCAGCTTCTGCAGGCCGTTATGGCGCAGCTGCAACGCCGCGAGTTTGCCGATCAGGTGCGACAACTGAGACACGAAATGCCGCGCGGCAGCTTCGTCTTCATCAGGGGGGTCGCCGGGCAGGCTGAGGTGAATGGCCCCCATTTCATCAGGCCCGGATCGAACGGCATGCGACAGCAGCGTGTGCCCCTCCTCAGAGGGCGGAGTTGACATCGCCGCAGTGGTGTATGCCAGCTTCATGCGCGGGGCGATGTGGGCATTGATCTGCTGGATCGCTGCGCCGGGCGCATCGTGCGGACTCTGCTGCAAAGCATCCAGCAACACGTCGGCCAGGGGAATCCCATGCAGGACGGACAGACTGGACGGTTCAACAACCGTCGAGTCGTCCGATTGTGAATCGTGGGCTTCGTGCGGCAGGTGCGCGAGCTTGGGGGTGGCGGGATTAAGAACCTGCTGCAGTTCACCCGGAGCTGCGGGCGTGACGAGATAATCGTCGATCCCAAACTCCAGCATTTTACGGCTCAGCGGTTCGAGCGTGGGATGCCCGAACAGCAACAGCCGGCCGTCGCCGGTTAACTGCCGAAGCGTGCGGACGGCGGATTCAGGGCGGCGTTCAATCGGTTCGGCAGCGGCAAGCACTGTGTTATACGCCCGGTTGACCAGTTCGGCGATGCCGTCGAAAAAGTTGACGACACTGACAACCTGCGCCGGGGCGGGCGAGCAGAATCGCCGCCTGCAGATTGCGCTGGGCGTCACCGATGAGAAGAATTTTTTCGCTGTTCAGCCGGGACATTTTTTAAGTTGAAGGATGTCGATGAAGAACGCGGACTAAGCGTTTCGAAAGCGCTCTTTTATTTCAGTTTTCATTTGGCGATTCGGTCTTTAATTTTCTCGTTCGGCCGCCGGCTGCTCCTGCAGGAGAGCGCGCAGTTCATCAGCGGTCAGCACCGGTTCGCCGATGCCCATTTCGGTTTCAACTGATTCTTCTTCATCGGAGTTAGCAGCCCGCATCACCGGCGCTGGCGGTGGCGCGACCTCTGTGGCGGCGGTGATCGCGATGCGATGCAGGCCGTCTTCAGACAGCAAACCATCCGCACCAAGACGCATCGCTTCGGCCAGCGATGACTGGCGACCGTCGGTCTGGGTTAACCAGACCTCGATATGAGGGAAGCGTTGCTTGATGCTCTGCACCACCGCGAGTTCTTCTTTGTACAGGCTGGTCAGGCTGAGAATGATCGCGCGATAGACCAGCGGTCGCCGGCAGATTTCCAACATGGCGGTATAGGGATCATCCGCTTCGGCGCAGGTATATCCCAATTGCTGGAGGATGGCGGCCGGTTGAGCGCGTGAGGAAGAGCCGGCCACGATCAATGCGCGACCTATCGGACGAGTAACTGGCAGACTCACAGCTGACATCCCACTCCAAAATGCGGGGTTCGCGGGACTATACACCATGCCTCGGCGCGGGTCGAGGATTTACACGAAAGTATCGAGCTCAACCGGTACGGGAGGTCGATGTGCCGGCTTCAATCCTCAAATCGCTCTGCTTTAGACTATACTCTGTGGATGTCTTCGTTGCGCGCGGTCACCGTTTATTGTTCCTCCAGTTCCAAGGTGGCGCCGGAATATCATTCGGCGGCGCGCAACTAGGAATGGCAATCGCCCGGGAGGATTGGCGATTGGTTTATGGTGGCAATTTTGTGGGTTTGATGGCGGCCGTCGCACAGGGAGCGCGGGACGCCGGGGGGAAAGTAACGGGAATTACGCCGCAACTGATGGTGGACAAGGGGCTGTCGGACAACCTTGCGGATGAATTGGTGGTGACGAACGACATGCGCGATCGCAAGGCGTTGCTGGAACAGCGTGGTGATGCGTTTATCGCATTACCGGGTGGGCTTGGCACTTTTGAGGAAGTCTTTGAAATCATCGTAGGGCGACAGCTGGGTTATCATAATAAACCTGTCATCGTGCTGAATCTGGGGGGATATTATCGGCCTTTGCTCGATATGATCGAGCATGGGATCGAGCAGAAGTTCATCAAACCAGCGGTGCGCGATTTGTTTTTTGTCGCTGATGATGTTGAAGAGACGATCGCATTTTTGAAGAAGGATATCGTGCGTCAGCCTGTCGATAAATGGTTTGAAGGACGACCGCCATCAGCGGTGGAATAAGTTGTCATGAGACGTGGCAAACCCAGTATCACACCTGCATTGTGCGTCTCCCTGATGGCGCACGGGCTGGGGGTGTCGGCATTTGCCTGGTGGGTGGTGGCGGCGACCCCCCCACCGAAATGGGCCGCGCTGGATAAAACCCGCGAGTTGCTGAAAGCGATGCCGAATGTGGATTTGGCACATCCACCGACAGCGTTGCCGCCAAAACCGCCTGCGGAAAAAAAGCCGGAAGCGGAGAAGAAACCCGAACCTGAAAAGAAGAAACCGGTCCAATTCGAAAAGCCCCTCCCTTCCCAAAAGGATGACAGTGGGGAAGCCGACGGTAAAGGCACCGCCAACCGATCGACCGAGGGAAATCGACCGATGCTGGCCAATGCCGGTTACGAGCAGGCGGACCTGATGAAACAGGCGGACAAGTTCGCTGACAGTGCGTTTCTGCCGGCCAGCAAGGGTGAATTGGTCGGCAACAATGCGCCGCCACAACAGGCACCCAAAGCCGGTTCGACAGCTCAGAATGCGCTTGTGCAGGCAAAGCGCGACCGCCCTACTACGGTGACCCCGCCGGTGCCGCCGCCGGAAGGGGTAGGTCCTTTGCCAAGCGTGCCACCGCAGGTGACGCCTCCGGAGGTTCAGCCGCCCGGTGCAACCGATCCGCTGAAGAACTTGCCGGTTGCTTCAACTTCCACGCCTAAGCCGGTGCAGAAAGAAGTCCGCGGGCATCGATGCAGTTGAGTGATACCGAATCAATGGCATTTGCCCGGAATGACAATCTCACTTTTCACGCGGGAAAAGTAGAGGGGCGCAAAGGGCTGCGCGTGAGAACGACGGTGCCCCGGCTGGGTTACGCCAGCGAAATAGATCTGGAAACGATGAATCGGCTGCACCTGGTGCTGGGGGTAACGGTTGATAACCAGGGAAACCCGCAGGATGTGGAAGTGCTGGAATCCAGCGGCAGTGTGAATGTCGACCAGGACTACAAGAACGAAGTCTACAATCACTGGAATCTGGAACCCAAAAAAGACAAGGATGGAAATCCCACTGACCTGAACTGGGTGGTCAGCATCGAATGAAAATCTCGGAAATTTTTTACTCTATTCAGGGCGAAGGAAAACGCTCGGGCGTACCTTCTGTATTTATGCGCGCAGCGGGTGCAATCTGCGATGCGTGTGGTGTGACACGCCTTATGCCAGTTGGAATCCGCAGGGGGAGGCGCTGTCGATCGATCAGATCATGAATGAGATTCAGCAACATCAATCCCATGATGTGGTGGTAACCGGCGGCGAGCCGATGGTGATGCCGGACATTGCCGAACTGTGCCGGCGGCTGAAAGTTGCCGGGCATTACATCACGATGGAAACAGCTGCCACCGTGTTCGTGCCGGTTGCGATGGATCTGGCGTCGCTGTCGCCGAAACTGTCGAATTCCACGCCGGTGCATCGTCAGGGCGGGCAGTTTGCCGCTGCCCACGAAAAGCAGCGGTTGAATATCCCGGTGATTCAGCAGTTCATCGATCATGCGCCGGATTTTCAGTTGAAGTTCGTGGTCAGCAATGAAAAAGACCTGCAGGAGATCGACGAGATTTTGTCGGCGATTCACAGCTGGGAACCTTCGGATGTTCTGCTGATGCCCGAGGGGATAGACGCAGCGTCGCTGGGGGAAAAAGCGGAGTGGATTGTCGAATTGTGCAAGCGGCGGGGATTCCGGTTTTGTCCCCGGTTGCACATCGCGCTGTTTGGAAACAAGCGCGGGACTTAAAACGCCGTCGGTGATTCCAGGGTCAAACCTGGAAAAACTTGTGGGTTTCCGGCTGGGGGATGTCCGATAACCACGGTATGAATCACCAGGTAATCGAGGATGCAGTCGCGTTTTGCTGTGACATCTGCCAGATGGATCAGACTGTGCAGCAGGAACAAACCATTCGCTGCAGCTTTTGCGGGCAGGAATATCGAGGCGGGATCGATTCAACGCCTGCGATTGTGTTGTCGCAGGCACAGCTTGGCGCGCTGCGAAACCAAAGCGGGCGCGACGCGAGCGGCAAATCGACGATCGTCACGAACTATTGGACAAAAAATAAGGAGCAGGAACGGGCGGGCGAGGGGTTTCTGTTCTGGAACAAGGATATGCCGTCGCGGCAGCAGACGCGGAAGATGATCGTTGACTGGGCGGAGGCCGGGGAAATCAAAACAGTTTTGGAGATCGCGTTTGGCGGGTTGCACGAGTATCGCGCATTGCGCGGTAAATTACGTGAATTAGGTGTGACTTATTCCGGCGTGGACTGGACGGATCATTTTGTTCACCATGCGCAGCAGGAGTTTCCCTGAGTGCCGCTGGACGCAGGGAGATATCGTTCGCGGCGTTCAGGTGGAACCGGCGGATGTGGTCTATTCGCAGCACATGCTGGAACATATTCCGAGCCTTGAACCCGCACTGTCGAACATGCTTCGCCTGGCCCGGCGGAAGCTGATCAATATTTTCTTTTTTCCACCCAGACCATTCGATGGATACGACGTGGTGAACTGGAAGCAGCATCCGATTTATCACAATACGTATAGCATCGGGCATGTGGAAAAAGTGTGCCAGTCGCAGGGTTTCCGCTGCTCGTGGATACCATTCCAGCCAGTTGCCGCGCCGAATGGTGGGTCGGTGGAGGACGTGGTCCTGCTGGCCGAGCGAATCTAAACGAGAGCCGCGTACCTTGCAGCGTTTAGCCGTCGACTGTAGCGCCGGAGAGCAAACGATTTGTCCCCGCCCTCGCGCATCAGAGGGATGGATCTCTTTTGCTTCGGCGGTTGTCCGCTACAATCGACTGGCTCATGAAAGTTCGTCTCTCAAAATCTTTTCGCTTTGAAGCCGCTCACGATTTGCCCACCTTCCCCGCCGGACATAAATGCCAGCGGCTGCATGGGCATTCATTTCGATTCGATGTGTTTGTGGAAGGAGAAGTCGATGAAAAACTCGGCTATCTCATCGACTACGGACAGATTAAAAAAGTGGTCGATCCACTGGTTCGCAAACTGGATCATTTTTATCTGAACGATATCGAAGGTCTTTCAAATCCTACCAGTGAAAATATAGGCGCTGGCTTTGGCGGGAACTTAAACCGCAGCTTGCGTTGATGGTCAGCATCGTCGTTCACGAAACCTGCACGTCCACCTGCGAATATCGCGGGGAATAAGGCTGATCTTTCTCTCCCTGGCGACGAAAAAATCTGCGCTCCTACAATATACCCATGACCAAGTTAAGCGTGAATGTGAACAAGGTGGCGACGCTGAGGAACACGCGGCAGTTGAATATTCCCAGCGTGGTTCACGCGGCGATGCTCTGCCTCGACGCCGGGGCGCACGGAATCACCGTGCATCCGCGGCCGGATCAGCGGCACATTCGTCCTGAAGATGTACGGAATATTTCGCAATTACTGCAGAAATATCCGCAGGCAGAATTGAACATCGAAGGCAATCCCTTTCACGGCTACATGGGCCTGGTCGAACAGTATCGGCCGACCCAATGCACGCTGGTGCCGGACGAGCCGTCGGCGTTCACAAGCGATCAAGGATGGACCCTGGACACAGATACAGTGGAACGTTTGAGACCGATTGTGAAGCAGTTAAAGGCCTGGGGGTGTCGCGTCAGCCTGTTTATGAATACGGGCGTCGATTACAAACCGGTGGCTGATTTGAAGGCGGATCGTATCGAACTATACACCGAGCCCTATGCCGCCGATTTTTTGAAGCGCGGACCGGTTGCAACCGAGCCCTTTGCCGCTGCGGCGAAGGCGGCGAACGATCTGGGGCTGGGGGTCAACGCCGGTCATGACCTTAGCTTGGGAAACCTTTCCGCGCTGGTAAGCGCCATTCCCGCGCTGGCTGAAGTGTCGATCGGTCATGCGCTGATTGCCGATGCGCTGGAGTTTGGACTGGCCGATACCGTCCGGCAATATTTGATCGCGATGGAATAGGTCTTACAATGAATTTTAACATGGAGACTGAATGTTCAGCGGTGCAATGACAGCAATGGTCACCCCTTTCCGCGAAGGGCGGGTTGACGAGAACCGCCTGCGAGAGCAGGTGGATTTTCAAATCCGGGCCGGGATCAACGGGCTGGTGCCCGTGGGCACAACGGGTGAAAGTCCAACGCTGAACTTCGAAGAACACCTGAAGGTGATCGAGCTTACCGTAAAAAATGCCGGTGGACGCGTGCCGGTCATCGGAGGAACCGGTGCAAACGCCACCAGCGAAGCGCTGGAGCTGCATGCGGCAGCGAAGGCGATGGGCGCAGCGGCGAGCCTCAGCGTGAACCCCTATTACAACAAGCCCAGCCAGGAAGGGCTTTATCGCCATTTCATGACGCTGGCGGATCGCGTGGAATTACCGATCCTGCTTTACAATATTCCCGGCCGGACAGGTATCACCATGTCACCGGCGACGGTGGCGCGGCTGGCAAAGCACCCGAATATTGTCGCTATCAAAGAAGCAACCGGCTCCCTCGACATCGCCAGTGAGATCATGTGTCTCTGCGACATTACCGTTATCAGCGGGGATGATTCCCTGACACTGCCGCTGATGGCGATTGGCGCCAAGGGTGTCATCAGCGTTGCATCGAACCTGATACCGCTGAAGGTGAAAGCCCTGACACAGATGGCGCTGACAGGAAATTTCGCCGCGGCGAGCGAGGTCCATCGCGAAATTTTCCCATTGATTAAGACGCTGTTTCTGGATGGGAACCCCGTCGGCATCAAGCATTCGATGAAGATCGTCGGCATGGACAGCGGGGAAATGCGATTGCCGCTGTGGGAAGCAAACGATGCGACAAAACACGCGATAGAAGAGCAGATCACCCGGCTCGGAATCAAGGCCAAGTGATGCGATTCACCCCCGGTCAGCTGTGCTCGGAAGCCCGGCGCGGCCATCGCAGGCCACATCGCATTTTCGCAAAAATCACATGACCCGCCTCTGCGTGGCCATTTTCGTGAGCGACCCACTGCAGGCCCAGCGTGACATCGCGCTGGCAGCGGAGGCAGGGGCCGAATTTGTCGAGCTGCGCGTTGACCGCTTTGAAGGTGACTTGGCTGAACTGGTGAATCGATCGACCCTGCCGGTGATTGCAACCTGTCGACCGACCTGGGAAGGCGGACTGTCAGAAGCCGGCGATCAGGAGCGCATCGATCGTTTGAAAATCATGTCGCCGGTGACCGCATACGTGGATCTGGAACTGGTCGTGTCGCGGGAAAACATCTTCTCTCGCCAGGCGTTTCCGCGGTTGATCCTTAGCAGCCATGATTTTTCGGGGCGACCGGAACGACTGACCAACCTGGTTCTGGAACTGATCGAATCTTCCTGTGATGTTGTAAAGATCGTGTGGACCGCCCGCAGCATCCGCGACAACCTGGAGGCGTTCGAAATCCTTCAGCATCAGGAAAAGCCGACCATTGCGCTCTGCATGGGCGAAGCGGGTTTGATCAGCCGCGTGCTGGCGAAGAAATTCGGTGCGTTTTTAACATTCGCATCACTCGAGGGCACCGCCGGCACCGCGCCGGGGCAGATCAGCATTACCGACATGAAACGGTTGTATCGCTGGGACGCGATACGGTCCGACACCCGGGTCTACGGCGTTGTAGGCTCACCGATCGCTCATTCGATGTCACCGGCGCTGCACAACGCGGCTTTTGACGCGGCGGATTTTAACGGCGTCTACCTTCCGATGCTGGTCAATCCGGGTTACGAAAGTTTCAAGGCTTTCATGGAGAGCTTCATTCATTTCAAAGGGCTGCATCTGTCCGGATTATCGATAACCATCCCGCATAAAGAGAACGCGTTGCGTTATCTGAAGGAAAAAAACGCGGAGGTGGAGCCTTTGGCCGAGCGAATCGGCGCGGTAAATACGATCGTGATTGAGGACGGCAAATTAAGCGGTTTCAATACCGATTATGCGGCCATCCTCGACAGCATCACCGGCAAACTTGGCATAACGCGTGAGGAATTGGCGAACTATCGCGTTGCGGTCATTGGCGCGGGGGGCACAGGAAGAGCGGCGGTTGCCGCATTAGCGGCGTGCGGCGCGACCGTGGTAATCTACAACCGCACGCGGGTGAAAGCCGACGCGTTGGCAGAAGAGTTCACCGGTCGATCCGGCAAGGTGGTCTCGGCTGCGTTCGAAAGGCTCGCCGACAGTTGCTGCCAAATTTATATCAATACTACCTCCATCGGCATGCACCCGCATGTGGACGCCTCTCCAATGCATTCGGTCAGCGGCAACGTACTGGTGTTCGATGCGGTTTATAATCCGATGCGAACGAAACTGATCGAAATGGCTGAAACCGCCGGCGCAAAAACGATCGGCGGAATGGAAATGTTCGTGAGGCAGGCTGCAGGACAGTTCACCGCCTGGACAAAACAGGATGCGCCCATGGAATTAATGCGGTCAGTGGTTTCCGCCCGACTGCAGGGCAGGCAATAGGCAGACGGCGCAGAGATACATGCAGCTGAATGTTTCAATCGACTGAGAGCACAACTTAATATTTTCCGGTTCCTGACCCGCACCGAGCGGCGTATCCTTGCTGCATGAGCGACGGAAAAAAGACGACCATTCTCATCCTGGGCGGCGGATTTGGCGGTCTATATTGTGCACTTCGATTGGATCGCACCTTAGCCAACCGCGATGATTGCGAAGTGGTGCTGGTTGATAAAACCAACTACACCCTTTTCACGCCCATGCTCCACGAAGTGGCAGCAAGCGATCTGGATCCAAGCGACATCGTGAATCCCCTTCGGCGGATGCTCAAGCATGTAACTTTTTATGAAGGATCGGTCGAATCAATCGACCTGCAATCCAGACAAGTCACATTAATGTACGGTCTTCGCCGGCGTAAACGGCAGCTTTCCTACGATCACCTGGTTTTGTCGCTGGGGTCCGACACGCAGTTTTTCGATCCAGAAACCGAGGCCAACGCGCTGCAGATGAAAACGCTCAGCGATGCAATATTTTTGCGTAACCGGATGATCGGCTTGCTCGAATCGACAACCGTTGAAGAGGATGCGGAGGTTCGCCGGCGGTTGATGACGTTCGTGGTAGCCGGTGGTGGGTTCGCGGGGGTTGAGACGATCGGGGCGATGAACGATTTCCTTCGCGACGCTGTGGAGGTTTACCCTAAAGTGGATCGAAATCTGCTGCGCGTGATTCTGGTACACCCCGGCCCGGTGGTTTTGCCGGAATTCTCAACTTCGCTGGGGAATTACACGACAGAACGGCTGCGCGAATCGGGCATCGACGTGCGGCTGAATACCAAGGTTAAATCGTATGACGGGCAGGCGGTGTTGCTGGAAGGTGGCGATGCCATTCCGTCCGCAACCTTGCTGTGGACCGCGGGGGTGGTGCCATCTGCGCTGGTACAGGGGTTACCGTTGAAAAAGGAAAAAGGGCGGATTGTTGTCAACGGGTGCATGCAGTCGGATGAGGTACCGGGCGTATGGGCGGTGGGCGACACGGCTTATATTCCCGATCCCAACAACCCTGGGAAACCTTATCCGGCAACGGCACAGCACGCGATTCGCCAGGGGGCCGCGCTTGCGAAAAACATCGAGGCTGCCGTGCTGGGTGGCGGACGTGCGCAGAAGCCGTTCAAGTATAAGATGCTCGGCCAACTCGCGGCGATCGGTCAACGACGCGGCGCTGCCCAAATACTGGGCATCAATTTCTCGGGTTTTTTTGCCTGGTTCCTGTGGCGTAGCGCGTATCTGTGGAAATTGCCCCGGATCGAGAAAAAGCTTCGGGTTGCGTTCGGATGGACCCTGGATCTGATCTTCAGCCGGGACCTGGTACAACTGATTACAGTTGACGAACTGCGGAAACTCACTGCCTTCGGACTCAAATATCAGCTGGGCCCCACCACTGATTCCCCGCCGACACCTGCCGGTCACGACAGCGCTGTAGTTCCCGACTGATCGAGCTTTTTCGTGATATTTTCGAGCCAATTCCAGGCAGCGGGGAAGTAGCGGTCAAATCTAAATGGAACATTATTTTTTTCGTTGGAAGAAAATCCTCAAGATTTGTACAATTGCTGTCAGCGGATGAATTTGGGCGACGAGACGCGATGTCTTTACGCACTTTGGCTTACGGTCACGCCGCACGGAACTTGATTCTTGTCACTCCTGGAGTAATCCATGGCTACTGCCGCTCCACCATTACCCCCAACCGGCGATGCACCTAAAGAGATAAACGCACCTACAGCGAAGGTCGTGCCTGCAGCGCCTCCAAAATCTCGCGTTGCGCCTGCGATTTCTCCTGATCCGACCGTTGAGGGACCGCTCGCAGGTGACGCGGAACAGCCGCCCGAGGAAGTGCATCGTCCGCCTGCCGGATTTTTTAATCTGCCCTGGGTGCAGAATATCCTTCCTCTGGCAACATCACTGGGGCTGCATATTGGGATTATCCTGGTTGGCATTCTCGGATACCAGGTCGCCAAGGAGATCACCAATCCGAACAAAGACCAGGTGATTATCCCCGAATCTAAGTCGATTGAGAAAAATGCCATCCCCGGCGGGATTCCACACCCGGGTCTGAACAACGACGCCACGCGGGACGCGGCGCAGGATGCAATTAAAAATAGCGCGGAGGATGGCTTTACCGCAAACGTTAGCAGCAACATTGCCGCCGCGGCCGGCGGTGGACAGGGCGAAACCGACGCCAATGCCTTTGAAGCGCAAGCACTTCTTCAGGCAAAGGTCCCAGTGGCGCAGGGGGTTCGGGGAATGCTTTTGGTTCAGGCACCGGTGGTGGAACTGCCCCCTGGGGTGTTCCAGGCGGCGGTGGTGGGCTGTTACCCAAGAGCAACTTTATGGGCACCGGTGGTAATGCCACCAAGGTGATCTATCTGTGCGATAAGTCCGGATCGATGCTCAGCGTTTTCGGCAATCTGAAACAGCAGTTGAAGGAATCCATCACCGCCCTGGATTTGACAGCGGGCCAGGAATTCAATGTAGTATTTTTCAGCGATGAAGGCCCTGATGCGCTGTTCAAGGACGGGATGCAGATCGCAACGCCGGACAACAAAAAACTGGCGATGGATTTCATCGATAACGAAGTTGCCTCGGGCGGCACGCTGCCAATTCCGGCGATTAATTTCGTGACCAAGGAAAAGCCGGAACTGCTGTATGTGCTGACCGACGGTTTCGATCAGATTGCCAGCTTTGATGATGTGGTTAATGCGTTTAAGAACGGCAACATTGACGGCAAGACGCACATTAACTGCATCTTTCTTCAGTCGGATGAAGACCCCAAGCTTGAGACGATTTTGAAATCGATTTCAACCCAGGGGCATGGTGATTTTAAGAAGATTTTGAAGTCGGATATGTGATTCACAGATGGGTAATGGAGCTTCAGTCGCTGCCGCTGGCGAGTGAATGCGCCGACCCGATCGTGGGTTATTCACAAAACTTTGTTGGTGGGAAACCATCGCGGACAGGCCGAATCTTCGGTGCCAGAGACAATGTTCCGGCCGGAGTGTTTGCCCCGCGGTTGGCCCTGCTGATGCCCCCTTGGCCCGGTATGAGACAGTGAGATCGGCTCCAGTCCATGCTGAAGCGAGGGACGTTTTTGCGGTTCGACCGAATGGTTGATGTCATTTTTTCCTGATTGAACGGCAACCCCTTGAGGCTCTGCTGCCCACATGAGGAACAGGTGATTATGCAACCGGCCGGGGACCCCGTCTTCTCTCATTATTTGATGGGAGAAAGGATTGGTTTATGTCAGAAGTGATTCTTTCCGCAGTGCCCCCAGTCGGTGCTTGTGCTTCGAACTGTTCCGCCAAAATCCGGTCCGGCAGTCGGCGGTGGTCGCTGCTGCTGATCCTCGCGGTGATGGTGTTGACTCTCGCGTTTTCCACCAGTTCCACGTTCGCCCAGGCTGCCGCCGGTGCCAGTAACGCCCCTGCTGAGAAGCCTGAGAGTCTTTTTTCACTGGTCCTGGAAAACTGGAAGGACGGTGTTTTCTGGGCCATCATGATTCTGTCAGTCATCGGGCTGACCATGATTATCCAGGCATTCATGATGAACCGCGCAAGCGTTTTCATGCCTGAGGACATTACCAATCAAATCCGCGAAATGATCAGCCAGCGTAAGTTCAAGGAACTGATTGAATTTACTGAAACAGATAACAGCTTTATCTCCAAAGCCGTCAACCCCGCCCTGAAGCGCGCTCCAAGTTTCAGCAGCATGAAAGAGGCGATGGAGACCGCCATCGGTGAGCAGACCGCAGAGCAGTTCCGCAAGATCGAATACCTCAATATCATCGGAAACCTCGGGCCGCTGCTGGGTCTGATGGGCACGGTTATCGGTATGATCTCGGCGTTCGCGGCGATGAAGGCCGCCCACGGCGATACCAACCCCGCGCAGCTGGCCGGTGGCATTTCACAGGCATTAACGCACACCTTCCTGGGTCTGTTCCTGGCCATCCCATGTCTGGCGGCGTTTGGCATTCTGCGAACGATCGTGGATCGCCTGACGGTTCGCGGCGCACTCGTTGCCGAGGAACTGCTGCTGATGATAAAGCCCGCCGAGGCGAAGCCCGCCGCTACACAGGCCACCGGTGGTCCGCGTACCGCCGCCACCCCGCAGCCGGCCGTTCGTAAAGTGCCCGCGGTGCCGTTGCCGACGCCTGCTCCGGCTGTTGGATAATTGAGTGCGCGGATTGGCGGAATCGCGTTGCGGCCACGCCGGCCGCAACATCATTTCCGCAAGCGGCTCTTTCGACCTGCAGTCAGCCTCAGGAGGAGTTCCATGGCAAAACGCCATATACCCGAATCGCATTCGGCACACCCGAACGTGACGCCGTTGATCGATATCATCATGTGCCTGATCATTTTCTTTATGCTGGTTGCCAAGATCGGCGTCACCAGCGGCGCGGAAAAAATCGACATTCCAACGACTGTTCTTGGAAGCAAGATCACGGATATGTCCAACACATTGACGTTGAACATACCCGACAAGCTCAACGCGGACCTGCCGGTCGTGATGGCATTGGTGAAACCCGTTGGTGGGGGAAACGCGACCATGACGAACCTGCAGCTGCAGGATTCTGTCACCGGGCAGAACCAGCTGAAAAATACCCTGGCCTTTTACAAAGGGCAGAACGCGGAGTTCAAAGTGATTATTCGCGCGAATGAAAACCTCGACTGGCGGTTCATTGAACCTGTTCTCCTGACCTGCCAGGCCGCCGGTGTGCGAAGCATTAACTTCAACACTGCAAAAGCGAGGGGATAACATGCGAATGAAAGCGCTAAGCAGGTCCACTACGATGCGGGTCCGAACATGACCCCGCTGGTGGATGTCGTGATGGTTATCCTGATCTTTCTCATGCTCGCGGGTAAGTTCGGGGGGGACGAGCATTACCTCGCCAGCAGTGTTCCTATCCGCCAGGGGGGTGGTGGCGGGCACCATGACCCGATTCCCAAAGACGTCGACCTGCACATTGCTGTTGACACACTGGCCGATCGTTTCAGCGCGCGTGTCGACAACGTCGACGAGCCTGTGACCGATGCGACGGTGTTGACCGCTGTCCTGAGCAAGCGGCTTGACGAATACCTTGCTGTTGGAAAACAGCCGGAAGACATTCAAATTCTGATCGGACCGGGTCGAACCGTGAAATACAACTTCCTGATCCAGGTTTACGAATCCTGCCTGGCTGCCCAATCTGGTGACAAGCATTTCACCAAGGTTGCTTTTGAAACCTCGCATTAAGAGCGCCATCAGACTGAATGAAATGCCTGGTCGATCGTTGTCCGTCCCCCACGAGCCTGCCATGAACCGCAAACCTATTGCCACACTCGCCCTTTTCCTCGCCTGCGCTACAGGGGAGGCCCAAACGAATAACGGGACCGGAAAAGGACTTGATGCGCTGGATGAACAGAAGGTGATGGCGCGCCTCGCGCAGAACAATCTGGAAACATTACTGGATCGCGATTTTAGGGATTTCAACGTTCCACCGAATGAACAAGACCAGGTGAAGACCTTTTTAAAACTGCGCGAATTGATTAACTACACCGGCAATATCGCCGGTCGGCGTGCGATGGCCTTGACCGTTGCCAAAGGATTGGATTCGCAGTTACCCAAGGCAACGGATGCCAATGTGCTGATGAGCCAGGCCAATCAATTGGCGTCGGCAGGTATTGCGCCGGTGGTGACGGCACTGGAGTATTTTGGTGAAAATCCGGTGGCCCAGGCGGAGCTAAAGCCCGCTGCCGAGACGGCCCGGAAAATGTACAAGCAGGTGGCGGTGCTGGCGGACCGCCAATCGGATCTGGTAGCCAAGGGAATCAAAAGCAACAGTGATTATACGCGTGCCGCTCCATTGCTGCGTCAGTTCGCGCAGGTAAAGGCGTTTGGTGATTTCAGCGACAACATGACCGCGTATGCGGTTTGTATCGCATTGCCGCAGCGCGACCCGCAGCGAAAAGCGCTTGCCGACGCGACGATCACTTACCTGAAACAGTTTGACGATGCCAAGAGCGGACTTCAGCCGGATATTCGCCTGCAGATCGGCAAGCTGCAGTTGGTGGAAGGAGATGCCGGGACGGCAAAAGCCACGTTGGATACGGTGGTCGATGCAAGCGGGCTGACTCCCGCGCCGTCGATGACCAATCAGAACAACGCGCGGTATTTCGGTGTGGTGGCGTTGATTTCGTCGCGCAAACTCAAGGACGCTGAAACTGCAATCCCCGAGTTCGAGCGCTGGGAGAGCACCACTTATCTCCCCACCCTGCCCAATCCTTCGGATCAGGCGGCGGTTAAAGCCGCCATGTCGATGCTCAAGTTCCGGCTGTATTCCGCTCAATCGGATATCACCAACGATGTAGATGAGAGGAAGGCCAAAAACGATGCCGCAATCGAGGTGCTGGCGCAGTTGCTCAAATCCCAGCCGGGTCTGAAGGACCTGGTATTCGACCAGTTGATCGGACGAATCCCCGCCACGCCGAACTACGCAGCATTAAATCCACTTGTTCTGCAGGCGCTGCAACAGCAGGGATTTGCCGAAGTAACTAAACCGGCGGACGCGAAGGTGGACGAGAAGAAACTGGCGCGTGCTATAGAGGCGGCCGGCGAACTGGTGAAACGCGACGGTCAACCGGGTGTGGATGCCGCCACCGCGCAGTTGTCATCGTACTTCATTGCTTACGCGTATGACCGCATGAAGGACGGTAAGCATGCCGCGGCAGCGTTCATGGATTTTGCCGAGAAGTTCGCGACCGATAAGGACAAGTCGGCTGATGCAATGGATCACGCGACGAAATGGGTCGGTGAACTTCGCAGAAAAGACGCAGCCGATCAGGATACGCGCAAGCTCTACGATCGATTTCTACCCCTGGCGATCAACCCGCCTTACAACCGCAGGCAGTTTGCCTTCACCTATGGGGCGCTGTTGCAGGGTGAATCCAGATTCGGTGATGCGGTCAAGTATTTCCAGATGGTTGCCCCAACCGAGAAGAAATTTCCCGAAGCGCAGTACCTGCAGTTGCTGTGCCTTTACAAGCAGCTTAGTGAGCCGGCGGTTTCAGCAGGCGATAAGACTGCCATCGCGAGCAGAATTTTAGAGCTGGACAAGACGATTGACGGCATGCTGGCCAATGCCAGTTCAGCTGCGGATAAAGCCAAGTTTTCAGAGTGGGTGGTTAACTCCGATTTAATTGCTGCGGATCTGACGCATCATACCCTGAACGATCCTGTGAAATCGCTTGCGGTTCTGGAGGGGTTTGAAAATCGCATCACCGGCGCGAAGAATGTTTCAAAGGCTCATCTGGATGCCCTGCAGATGCGCATCAGTGATTACCTGGATGCTAACAGGGTACAGGATGCCGTTGATGCGGTGGTGTCGTTGCTTCAGGCTGATCCGGCGCAGGGACAGGGATTGATGTTCGACGTGCTCAAAACGGTTGAGCACGAAATGGATGAAGCCACCGGCCCGGCCAAGGAAAAATTAGCCCAGGCAAAGGCGACGCTCAGCAGTTTCGTGGTGGAGTGGGCGACGAAGAAAAACGATCCTAATCTCACGAATTTTCAGCTGTACGACGCGGATGCCAAGCGCGAAGCAGCGGAGCTGACCGACGACGTGGGGGCTAAAAAGAAAGGGCTCGACGAAGCGCTCAAAGGATATCATGCGATTTATGATTCCAAAAAGGATGATGCCTCTCTGCAAGGCATTGGACTGACTGAGTTCGACCTGGGGAACTATGCCCAGGCGATGGACTGCGCTGGGGTCGCTTGTCACTGGCAATAAGGTGGGCCAACCGATGATTCCCATGGGACCTACCGGTCAATTGGTCGACAATGTCCAGTTCTGGGAAGCCAACTATAAAGACGTGCGCTCGGTTGTCGAAGTGTTCAAAAAAAATCCGGGCGATCCTGCCGCGCAGAAGAACCTTGAAGCGGCTCGGCAGTACATCGGTGTGCTCTATATCAACAACGGTGCAAAGACCGGCGGAAAAACCTATCACGATGATTTTGAAAAGCTGAAAGCGGAGATCGCCACGCTGCAGCATCCCAAGTGAGCATGTCCCCGGGCCGAAAAAAATGCCCTAAACGCGACCTTCCCTGTTCTTGCCGGTGGACAATATAATCCGCCCAACAACAAGGAAGGCACATGCCTGTAAAAGTGACCGTCTGGCACGAATTTCGACACGAGAAAACCAATCCGAAGGTGGCTGAGATGTATCCCAACGGGATGCACGAAGCGATCGCTTCATACCTGCGCAAAAACAATGATCTGAAAGTAACCACTGCGACATTGGACGAGCCCGAAGCGGGGCTGACCGACGAGGTTTTGAATCAGACTGACGTGCTGACCTGGTGGGGTCATATGGCCCATAGCGATGTGCAGGACCTGGTGGTGGAGCCGCGTTTACAACCGCGTGGTCCGCCAGGGCATGGGACTCGTGGTCTTACACAGCGGGCATTTTTCCAAGGTGTTTCGAAAGCTGATGGGCACCAGCTGTGATTTAAAGTGGCGAGACAATCCGGGCAATCGCGAGACACTATGGGTCACGCAGCCCGGGCATCCGATTGTGTCGCACATCGACGATCACTTCACGCTGGAGCAGGAAGAGATGTACGGCGAATTCTTCGACATCCCCCAGCCAGACAGCACCTTCCTTATCAGCAGTTTCAGCGGAGGCGAAGTCTTCCGCAGCGGCTGCACCTGGGTGCGCGGCGCAGGCAAGATCGTTTATTTTCGCCCGGGTCACGAAACATTTCCCAGCTATCACAACCCGACCGTATTAAAAGTGATCGAAAACGCCTGCCTGTGGGCAGCGCCAACACTGGCAGCTCAACCACACACATTCGGAAAGCGCGATGAGGGGTGGTTAAATCCCTGAGCCACGGCAGGCCTGCCGTGTTCGGCGAATCTGGCATCAAATGTTGCGAGTGACATTGAGGAAAAACCCCGCGTTTGCACACGGGGTTGCGTTCTTATCCTGCGTTCCCTGACGCCATTGTCGGCAGGGATTTCAATTTAGGACGGCATCGTCAGCACCTGACCCACTTTTAACTTCGAAGGGGAGACACCCGGGTTGGCTGAGACGATTTTTTTCCATGCTTTGCCGTCCCCGTACGATGATCTGGCGATGCTGAACAACGTCTCGCCGTGGCGAACGGTGTGGGTCTTTCCACCAAAGTGGCCCACTGATGGTGTATCCGAAATCATCGGTGTCACGCGCGATGACGCGACTTGTGCGATCGGTGCCTGCGTGATCGGCTGTTGTGCGGTGGGGATATTGGTCGCGTTGTCATACAACGGTGGCTGATAAGCAGCCTGCACCGGTTCAATCGGCCGCACGTCGGTTACATCGCCGCGAATGCCGTTCGCATTGGCTTGCGTGGTCGGGGCGGTGTTGCAACCGGCACCCATTAAAACTGCTGCGGTCGAAATCCCGATAGCGGTCAACAATTTAACTGCGTTGCTCATCTGTACCATGAAGCGTCCTCGTTGGTGTTAGCGTGTTTTTTGTTGTCGTAACACCGAAACTATCGGACGAACCTACCCTGCAGCTTGAAATAGACTGGCAAATGAGCCACGTTTGATTCCCAAATGCACCTAAGCGCTTACGGTCTTCTGATCCTTGTCTGCGTATTTATGATGTCCGGCTTGCTATTGTGGATCGGGTTGACCGGCGCAATGGCGTGGTCCATCCTCACTCCGCCGAGGATGCACGCGGGCAAGGCGATCTATCATCTCCGCCGACTGTCTCCGGGCGATCTGGGACTTGGATTTGAAGAGTTGTCGTTCACCGTGCGCGACGCCAGAACCGAAAAAAAATTGCATATCGCCGCCTGGTGGATTCCCGCTGCCGGCGCGAGTACGCGCTGCGCGATTCTGATCCATGGCTACGGAGATGCGAAGGTGGGTTCGATCGCCTGGGCGCCCTGATGCACGAGCTTGGATTCAACATTCTCGCGGTCGACTTGCGGGGACACGGCGACAGCGGCGGACTTTTCAGTACCGGCGGTTACTTCGAGCGCGATGACGTAAATCAGGTGATCGATCAGGCCCGCGCCCAGCAGCCGGTTCAATCACAACAGATAGTGTTGTTTGGCATAAGTCTGGGCGCGGCGGTCGCCGCCGGCGTGGCGGCATTGCGTGATGACATCGCAGCGGTTGTTCTCGAATCGCCGTTTCCCAGTTATGAACAGGTTGTCGCCAACCATACGCGCATCATGAACCTGCCCGATGGGATCACTCTGAAAAGCGCCATCATGTGCGCACAGAAACTAAGCGGTGCGAAGTTTGGTGAAGTACGCGTGGTCGACCTTCTTATACAAATACGTTGCCCGGTGCTGACGATTGTGGGGACTGATGATGTGCTGTTAAATGATGCCGATATTGATGCAATGGAAGCAGCCACGCTCGTAAAAGCTGGCAATGTATTCTGGAAGGTGCAAAACGCCGGCCACCTACAGGCGATGGTGCAGGATCCGATTGAATACCGGCGGCAGCTCGAAAGCTTTTTCCATCTGACCCACTAGCCGCGTTTGCCCATTTCTGTGACAGGTGGCAAAATTATGCGGATGGACCATCACGACAACGTTCCAATGCAGGTTGCCCACCAGCCGGTCATTATTCTTGGCATGCATCGCTCGGGCACGTCGATGGTTTCGGAACTGCTCGATCAACTTGGGTTATTTGTCGGTCGAGAATTGCAGGACGATCATGAGTCGACTTTTTTCCTGGATCTCAACGATCAGGTCATGAACCGCGTTAGTGCGTCGTGGGATTTTCCCAAACCAGTGCTGGATTTCCTCGCCTGTGAGGAGGCAATGCGAATGACGGCACGTGCCCTTTCGGCGGATCTGGCGTCGAGGCGGATCCGAAGCTTTTTAGGGCGCGGAACCCTTATGGAGTTTAACGAACCGTGGGGATGGAAGGATCCTGCGCACGGTTTTCACGCTGCCTTTATGGTTGAAATTATTCCCACACGCCCGGCTGGTTTACATCGTGCGAAACGGTGTTGATGTGGCGAAAAGCCTGATGGTTCGCGAGCGGAAACTGTTAAAACTCCGAACCGAACGATTCGACGAGCGAATGAAGAAATACAGTTTTCGCTCGTATCTGGAACGGGCGGGATACAAAGGATCGCCGCGCTGTTTGGGCATGAACGGCGGTTTTCAATTGTGGGCCGAATACGTTGAGCAGGCGGATCGCGTGCTGGCGGGTCTTTCCAATCCGATTCTTCGCCTGCGATATGAGGATATTTTAGCAGACCCAAAAGTACATCTGCCTGCGTTGTCGCAGTTTTGTCAGCTGGAAGCGGGGCCGGACCTGATTGCAAAAGCAGCCAAGCAAATCGATACAAGCCGCGCACTGGCATACGCGACGGATTCAGCATCGGCTGCGTTTTACGAAACGGTAAAAGAGAATTCGTGGATGACGAAATTCGGTTACTGACGCGAGCGCTGTGTGTTGTCATGCGGGCTTAACGGGTTTGCTTGATCTTTAGGGTGCGTCGCCTGATGATCCGCCTTTCATCTACAGGAGCGAGAGTTGCCGCAGATTCGACCGTTTGCCGGAGTTCATTTTGCCAAAACCATGGGGCCGGATCTGTCGGCATTGATCGCTCCACCGTTTGACGTGCTGGACGAAAAAAGCAAGGCTGCGCTGCAGGCCCGGCACGCGAATAATATCGTCACGATTGATTTGCCTTATCTCCCTCCCAAAGCCGTTGGACCCGACGAAGTATACGCCAAGGCAAATACGACGATGCAATCGTGGCTGTCAGCGGGCATTTTAACCCGGTTTCCCCGCCCCGCTATTTATCCTTACACGCAGAGCTTCGACCATAACGGTCGGATGTACCACCGCCGCGGATTTTTTGCTTCAGTGCGCATCTCTGCATTTGGCGAGGGCAATGTGGTTCCGCATGAGAAAACGTATCGCGAAGCGATCGAAGATCGTCTGAAATTGATGCGCGCCACGCGGACGCAGATGTCACCTATCTTCGGGCTCTACAGCGATCCCCGACACGAACTGACCAACCTGCTGTATAAGAATCTCAGTCGGCCGGACTATACCGCCACGTTGAACGGCGTGCAGAACGACCTTTGGTCGTTCCACGATGCGGATGTCGAACGCCAGATGATCGATTTCCTCGGTCGCAAACCAATTTTTATCGCTGACGGACACCATCGCTACACAACCGCCCTGACCTACATGCAGGAACTCGAACGGCAAAATGGTGGCCCGCTGCCAGCCAATCACCCGGCCAATTATTGTATGTTTGTGCTGGTTGGCATGCAGGACGACGGCTTGCTGATCCTTCCGACACATCGGTTGATCGGAAATATTGAGAGCTTCAATATCGAAGCTTTCAAAGCTGCAATTGCGGATGTATTCGATCTGACTGAAACCGCGATCGCACCTGACAAGGTCGGCGACTATGTGGATGTCGCGCTTGCGAAATCGCCGGCTCATACATTCGGTCTCTACGATGGGCGATCTAAAAAACTGTATCAACTCAGTTGCAAAAATGCAGATGTACTGAAGGATCTGGAACCCAATCTCAGCGAAGCATCGCGCCGCCTGGACGTGGCAATCCTGCAGAGGTACCTGCTGGATGAAATCATCCAACCTAACTTTGCAGGGACTGGTCAGCTCACCAAGCAATACACAGCCGAGTCGAGCGAGGTGGTCACTAAAACCGACGGAATCAAGTCCCAGATTGCGCTCTTGTTGAAGTCGACACCGCTAAACGCGTTAGAGCAACTCGGGCAGCACAAGGAAGTAATGCCGCAAAAGAGCACTTACTTCTTCCCCAAACTGGCAACCGGCATGGTGATGAATTTCCTGGGATAGTCAGTTGATGCCGGTGGATTAAAGGCGAACTATTTCAGTCGTTCAGCTGTCTTGTTCTGTTGAAACCTGCTGGATCCGGTTCCGGTAATTGATCCACAGACAATCTCTCACCCGCTTGATTCCCGCCATCCGATAGTCTAACATTGGACCAATGGAATCCGAGGTGGATTTTCAGGCTGCCGCCGATCATTGCGCATTATCCATGCCGCAAGATGAGGCCACAGCTGCGTTTAAACAGTTGTTAATAACCTTCCTGAAGCTGCAGCGGCAGCTGGAGGATGTGTTGGAGCCGCATGGTTTAGTGCTTTCTCAGTTTGAAGCACTGGCAAAAATCGCAATAAAGCCCGGAATGATTCAGCAAGAATTGGTAAAGCACTTGCTTGTGACCAAGGGAAATGTTGGTGCGTTGCTGGATCGCCTGGAGTCGATGGGTTGGGTTTTTCGGCAGGCGGATCCTAATGATCGGCGTGCCAACCGGCTGTACCTCACCCCCGGCGGGCAGACCACCATTCTTGAGATCATCAAGAAGCACCGGGCATTTATAGCCGAGCGGTTCAGGCCGTTGTCGATTGAACAGCGGGTGATGTTGCAATCGCTGCTGAAGACCATCGAACCTGCATAGCATTCACGCAAACGATAAACGCGGCGTAAGAGTGTTTGCCTACGTGATGCTGAGTGCCCGCCGCGTGGGTCGATCACGATTTAAGATCACGGAAATAAGTATGAGCTCCGTACAAGAACCAACAACAAAGCCCGACGTTCACGCCTCCACAAACGGCGCAGCCATCGCAACCAATGGATCGGCCTCGTCGTTGGCGGCCGAGCGTACGGTGGTGCAAGCAGGCAGGAAAAGCCGTCGAAAGCCGCTGCTTTTCATCCTGCTTTTGGTGATTGTCATTGGCGCGTTGATCGCCACTTATTTTGCCATACACGCAAGCCAATTTCAGGACACGGATGACGCGTATGTGGAAGGTCACGTTATTACGCTCAGCCCCCAGATTTCAGCACTGGTGAAGTCCGTTTTGGTTCAGGACAATCAAACCGTACATAAAGGTGAGGTGATTGTTCAACTTGACCCGGCGGACTATCAAGTCGCGTTGGATCAGGCCAGCGCCAATCAGGCTGCCATGGAGGGAAAGCTGCAGCAGGCTAAAAGCGAGATCCAAGAAGCCCGCGCTAATGCCGATCAGGCCCGCGCTTCGGTGGACGTCGCCAAGGCCAACTTTGAAAATGCATCCGCCGATTACAAGCGATTCACCGATCTTAAGACGCAAAATCCCGGGGCTGTTTCCAAACAGCAGATGGACGCCACCAGTGCGGCGCAGTTAAGCAATGAGGCGCAGGTGAAGCAGGCCGAGGCAAGTTTTAATGCGGCCGAGGCACAGATCGCGACAAAGCAGGCTACCGCCATTGCAGCCGAGGGAGATCTAAAAAAAGCGGTCGCGGACGTTCACAAAGCGACGGTTAACCTTGGTTACTGCACGATTGTCGCCCCCAGCGACGGCAAGATAACGCGCAAGAGCATTGAGGCTGGCTCTTATGTTCAAGCGGGTGAACAGATGCTGGCTTTAGTCCCAAGCGATGTCTGGATCGTCGCCAACTTCAAGGAAACCCAACTTCAAAAGATGAAGATTGGTCAAAGCGTTTCCATCAGCGTTGATGCGTATCCCGGTGACGATCTCCGCGGACGAGTCGACTCGATTCAGTCCGGCACAGGCTGCGCGGTTCAGCATGCTCCCGGCAGAAAACGCAACCGGCAATTTCGTGAAGGTCGTCCAGCGAATCCCCGTTAAAATCGCTTTGGAGAATAACAACCTGCCGCTGTCGCCGGGGATGTCGGTCATTGCGTCGGTGGACATTCGATAACAGGCTGAGATCTGGACCTTTACCGCGGCTGTGACTGCTGGCAAGCCGTGCTGCTTGTTCCTGCCTGGAACGCCGGGCGCCTGACATCGATCTAAATTGGAACTGATTTTCGTGCCATGTCGTTAGCTCTCTCTCCAACCACTCTGGACTATGCGCCGGCGAAAAAGCGGATCAATCCGTGGTTCATCGCGCTGACAGTTTCCATGGCCACCTTCATGGAGGTGATGGATACCAGCATCGCCAACGTGTCGCTGGGCCATATTGCAGGGAATTTAGGGGCCGGCACGGACGAAAGCACCTGGGTGCTGACCAGCTATCTTGTCGCTAACGCAATTATTCTGCCGATCAGCGGCTGGCTGGCGTCGGTCATGGGCGCAAGCGGTTTTACATGACCTGCGTGGCATTGTTCACGATCAGTTCGATGTTGTGTGGGATCTGCGCCGAGCCTGGGATGGCTGCTGTTTTTCCGCGTTCTGCAAGGCATCGGCGGCGGCGGACTTGCCCCCAGCGAGCAGTCGATCCTGACTGACACCTTCCCTCCATCGCAGCGCGGGATGGCGTTTGCTGTCTACGGATTAGCCGTCGTTTTCGCGCCGGCGATCGGTCCTACTCTCGGCGGTTGGATCACCGACAATTACTCCTGGCGGTGGATCTTTTTTATCAACATTCCTGTGGGCATTCTTTCGCTGATTTTGACCTCCCGTATCGTCAGTGATTCCAAGGAAGCCAAGGCCGAGCATGCCGCAGTCTGGAAGCATGGACTCAATATTGATTACGTTGGGTTTGGGCTGGTTGCGTTGGGCCTGGGCTGTCTGCAGGTTTTTCTCGACAAAGGGCAGGAAGACGACTGGTTCGGGTCGCGCTTCATCTGCATATTCGCGGCATTGGCGTTTGTGGGAATCGCGACCGCACTGGTTTGGGAAACGATGATCGCCCACACTCCGATTGTCGATCTTCGTCTGCTCGCCAGGCCAAGCTTTTTATTCTCAAACATCCTGATGTTCTGCGTAGGTTTCGTATTGAATTCGACAACTGTGCTTCTCCCGCAGTTCGTGCAGCAAATCCTCGGTTACAACGCGACCAACGCCGGCATGATCTTAATGGGCGGCGGGTTTGTCTTGATGTTTATGATGCCCATCGTGGGAAATCTGCTGCGCTTTGTGCAACCTAAATATCTCATGTTCGTCGGTTTGTCGCTGACCTCGATGGCGATGTTTCATCTGACCGGATTCAATACGCAGGTCTCGTTCCACCACCTGGCGATGGCGCGAATCTTTCAATGCGTCGGCATGCCACTGTTTTTCGTACCGCTTAATACGATTGCCTACTCCGATCTCCCGCCCGGCAAAAGCAACAACGCCTCAGCTTTGATGAACTTAATGCGAAACCTCGGCGGTGGCATTGGGATTTCTGTCGCGATCACGCTGATGGAACGTCGAACGCAGATGCACACATCGCGGCTGGTGGATCACACTTCAATGCTGGATGCCGCTTTCCGTAGTCGACTGGCGAGTCTCACACAAATGTTCATCAGCAGAGGCGCGGGCCCCGCCGAGGCCCACACGTGCGCCTTGATCGTCCTCTATCGAACGGTCGAGCAACAGGCACAAATGAACTCCTACCTGGACGTGTTCAAGATCATGGCAATCGGTTGTCTGGTCGTCGTTGGGTTGGTGCTGTTCCTCAAGAAAATCAATCGCGGCAGCAAAGTATCGGCGCCCGCCCACTAGCTGATTCTGCTCAAGGACCCCTCAATCCAGAGGCGTTCGCATAGAAACTGAGCACGATCGCTATCACCTCTGAATAGGGATTCATCAGCGACAGAACACAAAAGTGCCGTTTTTACGCATATTTAGGGCACTTTCGCGTTTCGGCTTTTTCTGTGCACAGTTTGGCATCATCTTCGCTTTAAGGTTAAGCGTTAGTGAAGTGAAGAGTGGAAAAATAACAACAAGCGGCTGCCTTGAATGGTGCCGATTTACGAAGCGCGGTTGGTTCCCACGGATAGTACAGCCCGCAGGCGTTCTGCGGGCTGTACTAAGCCTGGGTTAGACACAGCCCATGAGAAAGTTCGAGTCCTCATAAAATTAAAAAAACTCGCGTGCTGATGTGCGGGAAACCGCCCATCAGCCGTGATTTAAGAACCTCGTTTCCTCCTCCGCCAAGCCGCACAGCACTAACCCTCGCCGTGCGGCTTTTTTTTGCGCACTACCTGTCGCCACGACCGCGACTTACTACATCAAATTCAATTTGTATCCATTAAGTCGTGCGTCGATTGAACCGATCTGGCTCTAAGGCATGCTGCAGGCCGAAGGGGCATTATGACGGATCCTATATATCGGCTGCTCAAAGGCATTCGGAATTACGGGAACCCGTTCTCGATCCTGTACCAGCGCCGCCGGAAGTCTCCGATAATCACCGTCGTCGACCGCAAGACGGGTCTAAAATTTAGATGTCGCAATGGTGCCGACGACATGCTGGGCGAGACATTCCATGCTGACATTTACAACATACCCTTCGTCCCGCTGCGCGACGGCGATTTCGTTTTAGACGTTGGGGCGAACCACGGATTCTACGCGTGCTGGGCCGCCCACCAGGGGGCAACCGTGCATGCCTTCGAGCCAGACCCCAACACCTTCGATTTGTTAGCGGAAAATATCAGGCTCAATGGTTTTGAGAACCGCGTTACTGCCCATCGCTGCGCCATCGGAGCCGAGGCGGGCAAAACCCAGATGTTCTGCAGTGATAACCTCGGCGGCGGTATGAGCACCATCATTCCGGCTTTTGCTGTCAAAAGTGGAATCCATGTCATTCAGCAGACGACAGTTGATGTGCTGACGCTCCGTGACGCCCTTGACCTGGTCAAATCAAAGCGTGTTCGCGTCTGCAAGCTGGATTGCGAAGGAGCGGAGTATTCCGTGCTGGCAGGTTTACAGGCAGATGTTCTGGAGCATTTCGACGCGTTCGCGCTGGAATACCATTCAGAGGCTTACAAATTAGCTGACTTGCTGAATGTGATGCTTCGCTGGGACGATTTTCACATCAGCAAATCGATCAGCCGCGACGCGGATTTAGAGAACGCCAATCTCAGCGCCGTACGTCGGCAGATGATCGAACAATGGGCAGATCCCGCCGCGGTCGCTAAGCGACCAAGCCGATCGCAGATACAAAACACCGTCACACAGCGTCTGGCTGTGTCTCGTGTGAAGTGAAGTCCTGCAATCAGCCCGCCGCGGCAAGATCAATTTATGAAAAAACAAACCCCGGCTGCAAATAGCCGGGGTAACGTCGAGATCTAAATTATTAAGACCGCCCACCACCCGGCACGCCGCCGAGCCTCAGCATATTTTAGCTCAGTCGCCGTTTCAGTTCATCGGAGACTCGAAAACCCAGCGCCAATGCCGTCAACGTTGGATTTGAAAACCCACCGGTCGGAAACACAGAACTGCCGGAGATGTACAAGTTATCGTAATCGTGCACGCGGCAGGATGCATCCACAACCGCTGTAGCCGGATCGTCCCCCATTCGGGTAGTACCCATGTGATGGCTCGCGTCGATATAGCCACCGTTCTCTCCGAGCTCCCGGCCGGTTGTTTTTAAGTCGGACGGATCGAACTCGGCAACGCCAAGTCGCCGCCATTCGGCCGCGACCGCCCCGGCGAAAATTGAAATCGACCGTCCCTCAGTTTCCGACACACGCCAATCCAGCGATGTTCGCGGCATCCCCAGGCTGTCGATCTTTTCGCTCAACATCACGCGGCTCATGGGATTGGGCAGTTGCTCTACCCCAAATCCAATGTGCGGCACGCCGCTGTTCACAGATGCCACTTGCTTCAAAACATAATGCCGAAGCGCCGCCCGCATTACCCTGTCGGGGCGTTTCAACACCGCCGCCAGCGCACCGGGTAATTGCGATCGCAAATGTTTTTTTCGCACCGCCTGCAACATCAGCTTCGCCGATGCGATCGGATCCTGCTCCTCGGTCGGATAAAAAACCTCCGCTCCGGTGTTCAGTATCAGATGCTTCCGCTGAAGGCTTTCGCTTGCCGCCAGCTTGATGGAATGCCTGACATTATCCCGCTTAAACGAGTTGTACCACTGTCCGAACCGCCGCTTATTCAGCACGCGCACCGGCAGGGCAATGCCCGGATGATCCTGAAAAAATCTCCCCACCATATCTCGGCGATTGCCTACGCCGGCCTTCTCCACATTATTTGACGCTAATAGCAATCGAGCGGTTTCAATCCCCCCACAGCAGATGAGAAACATCTTCGCACGTATCACGCAGGCTTTGCCCTGGAAAGATTTGACCGAAATTTCTTCCACGGCCGACGCCTGGGAATTAGCGCTGATACACACAGCGTTGGCATGCGTCAGCAGAGTGATGTTCGGCGCGGCGACTAATTGCTGGCGATACTTTTTGGCAAAATCCGGCACGGCCGCAAACTGCGAAAAGTAGGTGGTAATCGCCTCAGCATCGTACTCCGGTGGCTGCGTCGAGCCCGGCCAGGTTGCACGGTCGTAACTGACGATCGGTAATTCCATCACCCGCTGCGCGCGCGGATAATATTCCGCCAACGTTTTGCGTTCGATCGGCCAGCCACTGTACGGCACCCAGTCGCGCTTCTGGAAATCCAAGTCGAATAATGGAAGTGCCTGCCCTGCCCACAGCGTGGTTGTACCGCCCAGCACACGGGCCCGACCGATATGGATCCCGTTGTGATTCAGCCCCACCACATCGCTTTGGTACGGCTCCTGAGATCGTTGCTCGAATGTTTCACCGCCGCCTTCGAGCACGATGACCGAATGCGATGTACCGAAGAATTCTCGAGCCGTGGAAATACCCAGCGCACCGCTGCCGACAATACACAGATCAGCGTGATGCACCGCTGGTGAACTGGGGTCGTTGATATCCTGAAGCATTTAAGACACAGCCTGGGTAGCAACAATAGCCGGGGCGTTGTCACGTGAAGGAGCGACCTGGGCGTTATGCAGCGATGCGGAAAAAAGGCAGGCATTGATTAACCAGAATTCCATCCCCTGCTGAACGACAAAAAGCGGGAAACAGAAACTTCCCGCCAGAGCGGCGGCGTTGTAAGCGCAAACAACACCTGCCCAGAGCCCGATTCGATCCCTTCGCGTCGCGGCCAGCCGCCACGAGACCCAAATCGCGAGGAAAAACGCCGACCCGTACAGCAGAAGAAGTGGAATGCCACCATCGAACACCCAGCCGGTCCAGATGATTTCCGACCAGATCTGCTCGCCGTTACCGAAGTAAAAGTTCATCATTCCCCAGCGGCCAAGTCCCGCACCGATCGGGTAATGCGGAATGTCATAATCGATCAGCTCCGTCAAAAACATTCCGCGGTTGGCGTTATAAACGTCAGTTGGGTCGTTGTTGGTCAGCGTGCTGAATCGATCGATCGTCTGCTTGCCACCAATCGCAAATGCCCATGTGCCTCCCGACAATCACCACCGCGGCGAAGATCGTTCCAATCCCAATGACTTGTCCCCAATCTCCCCGGCGTATCAGCACGACAAGCAGCACCAGCGAACAGACAACCGACATGATCAGGTCGATTCGAACCTGCGAAAGGATGATGGCAAACAATCCGATCAGCATTCCACCGATGGCCAACCCGCGCAGCAACAGGCGACGATCGGTCAGGAAAACTCCCACCCCAAGTACGATGGCGTCGAGGCCCCCCGCCGCGGCTCCTCCGGGGGTATCCGTTAATCCGCATGGCCGCAGCACGACACTTCCGTCCGCGAGTTTCACGTTGGCAGCACCCTGCTGGAACGTCCCGCGTGCGGCAATAACACCGGAGATTGAACCGGTGAAAGTGTTCGGCCAATAAACCTGCAGCACGCCTGCGGTGGCGCTGGCGGTACTGAATAACCAGAGCGCCATCACCACGCCGTGGAAGGTTGTTCTGCTCGGTTTGAATCCCGCGACCCAGGCCAGCGGCGGCGAAGATGGCGACATAAAGACTCATCTGCCCCACGCCTGCCGCGATCGTGTTGCGAAGTGGATGCACTAATCCAATGGCCATAATCACCGGCACCCACTTCAACAGCTTCAGTGACGGATGCGTTTGAAATTTAGCCGGAAACATCCAGAGCAACAGCAGGCTGGCGCCATACGTCCCGATGCGAAGCGGTAGCCGCAGCGGGGTGCTTCCCAAAAAGAGCAGGAGAATCTGGCAGCCCAGTGCGGTCCAGATGAAATACAGCGGCCAAGGCTGGTAATCGAGTCGCGGCACTGGCCGACGCCAGGGTCGTCGCGCATCGGCTTTGTACCCTGCCGGGGCGACATGGATTGTTTGAATGACCGGATCATTCCGCATGCACTGCCTCAATCGTCGGCACGGGTAAAGGTGCGCTGTCCATCCAGTCCATCAGCGTACTGCTGACTCCTTCGGCAAAACGGGGGATTGCAAAATATTGCGCCCGCTCGTGCGCCGCATCGCCCACCCGACGGGCAAAAGCCGGATCTTTCAAAAACCGAAGTACAGCGTCGGATAGCATCGCGGCGTTTTCAAACGGAGACAACAGGCCGGTGATCCCATGCGTAATTACCTCGCCCGGTCCACCATTCGCGCCGGCAACGACGGGCTTTCCCAATGCCATGGCTTCAACCACCACCATTCCAAATGGTTCGCGATTGGACGCGTGCACCACGACGTCGCAGGCGTTCATCCACAAAGGAACGTCCTTTTGCTGACCTGCAAAAATCACTTGTTCACTGATCCCAAGGGCCCGACAGCGTTCGTGAAGTTGCTGCTCGTATGCCGCCTCCGCCCCCCACGCGCCACCAACGATCAGCAGGCGTGTGTCTGGGTACTGCTTGCGAATTTCAGGCAGGGCGTCGATCAAAACATGCATCCCTTTCCACGCCTGCAACCGGCCGAAGATTCCAATAAGTGCGCCTGCCACGGGAAGTTTGAGGGCGGTTCGACAATCCAGCGTCGAAGGCAGAAGTTCAGGATTAAAACGAACCAGATCGGCTGCGGGATACACCACTTTCATCGGCAACCTGGGAGTGACAGCCAATTGAGAATCGGCCGAGAACTGCGAACACGCCATCGCGCCCGCGGCCGGGATACAGTTGGCGGCGGCGTCAATCCATGACCCGCGTGTCGGCAATCCATGCTGGAACCATCCCGCGGGAATGCCCGCAAGTCGTGCAGCTAGCCCACTGTAAATGTGGGCCTTTGCCATCCAACCGAGAATGGCTGCAGCTTTGTTTTTCCGGGCAAGCCTTGCGATCGTCAAAACAGCGGCGACCATTTTATGCGGCTGGCGAGCGACGCCCCGCGTTGACAAAACTCGCGGGAATGCCGAGCGCTTCACACTGCTGAATCATCGGCCCGTTTTCCAGGAAGACGACCTGCCAACGCATGCGCGTGTCGCATCCGATCAGCTGCAAAAGCGCTAGCTCTGCCCCGCCGCGTTGCTCGGCCAGGGGCATGACAATTATCACAAGGGGTTTGTCGGTCATCTTCGACTTGCAAAATTCGTCATGCGGAAGAGATCGCGACCTGCGCATGCGCGATCGAGCGCGTCATGACTGGCTGATCCAGTCAGCCCGTCGTGTCCTTGAAGCAGCGCCCGCCAACGATTGGCCAGCACCGGCAAGGCATATTTTTCATCGAAACAGACTTTTGCCCGCGTGCCCGTTGCCTGGCGAAGATCCACATCGCCAGCCAGCTGCTCCACTGCTTGGACAAAACCTTCATCATCACCCGTCATCGGCGCGAAGAAGGCTGTTCCTTCGTAGCTCATCATGTCGCTGTCGCTGTGGTAGCTGCGCGTCGTAATCGTTGCCAACCCGTGCTGTATACCGGCAAAAAAAGATCCCCGGCGCGTCGAGACGCCATCAACAAAAGGTGACGCATAGATATCAATCGCCTGCAGGTTTCGCGAAACGTCCGCAGCTGGCAGGGAACCTAGATCCACAAGCGGCAAAGTCGGCATCATCTGACGGATCGCCGGTCCAGCTGCTCCGAGACAGAGGATACGCACATCGCGTCGGAGTGATTTAAGGCGGTGTCCCGCCTTGGCCAGAAGCTCGAACATGCGCGAGGGATGATTTCCCCCGAAACTTCCAAGCACAACGGTGTTTTGGTCAAACCCAAGCTCGCTGCGGAGCGCAGCCCGGTCGGTCGGAATCCAGGGCAGGTTCGAGCCCACTGGCATATGCACGCATTTTCGTTCGGGAAATTTCTTCTTGTACTCATCCGCCCACGGCCCGGTGGAAAACAGCGTCAGATCCGCCAAGCCGGTAATTGCCCGGAACTGTTGCCGTTGAATCAACGACATAACTGCATACTTCAGCGTGCTGGTGTGCATCCAGCGTTCGTGAACCATCACCGCGATTTTCATACCTGGCAGGTTCTCCCTGACCCGACGAAGCGCAGGATATAGAAATGGATTGATCCCCCGTTTGCCAAAGCAAAATGGATTGTATTGAACGATGAGCCAGTCAGGAGCGGCGAGGGTGATCGGCTTTACAAGCCCGGCAATCGCGCGACGCGGTTTGATGTCAAAATTCTGCGCGATCGACGCGCCGGGGATCTGATCCGGTGTAAAACCGATTGCGGTATGCAGGGTGACATCCGCCCACTCCGCCAGCGCACCGCCCAACCCGCTGGAATGGTCCCCAATGCCATCCATCCGCGGCGGAAGCGCGCTGCACACTATGGCAATTTTCAGTTTACTCATCGCGAGACGCGCTGTGAACTGTATTTGGACATGTCCTTAAGCATCTTTCTTGCCGCCTAAACGCCTTTTAAGTGTCTCTTTCAGCGATCCGTCAGTCAGCTTGCGCGGCCCGCTGTGGCAGCGTCCAGCCATTTCTCCAGGCAAATTGCCAGCTGGACCATTGCTCCTGGTACTCCCTTTCATCATGATCGGCCGGACGAAACATGAGAATCTGCTCGATGTTCTGGAGCAGGCGAAAGATGTTCACCTCGGGGCAAAAGTAATTCTCGTACATGGAGCGCCCATACTTGCCCATTTCACGCCAACGCGATTCATAGGCATCGGCAACGTCAGCTACCTGTGCCACTTTGCTCTCACTGAGAATGATCGCAAAATCGTTCCACATCGGCGCAAGCGGCGGAACGTAGTCATCGGACAGAACTATCGGAACGCGGCCGCTGGCCATGCTCTCAAACACCCGGCCGGTGCCGGTTCCGGAACCGCGCGGGCAGAGTACGAACTTGGTGTTACGCAACTCTTCGCCATAGGTCTGCTTGTCGCGGTCGTCGTGATTGAACCACTTAAAAGTCTGTGTGACGGTGCAGTCGCTGCGATTGAAATTGAGTTTGAATAGCTCTTTACGAACCGGGTGAGACGCGAACCCTCGAAAGGAAAAAAGCAGTTTCGGCTCGTTTGTCGCAAATTCACACGCGAAAGGATTGATCCCCATGAACGAACCTGCACGCGTTCGGTTGGCATCATGCCTGTCCCGCGGCATCGAGGTGTAAACCCCGGGCAGGAACCCCGCGGGGAAGTCCGCAAAATCAAATACAAAGCATCGGTTGGGGAACTTTGAGATCAGCGGGTTGGCTTTAAGAAATCCGCTGTAATCGCTGAACTTATGCTGGGCTGATTCGATGAACAGAATGATGTCAGCGCTGGCGGCAGCATCAGCAGGCCGAAAATTCCACCTTGTATTCGACTCCAGCAACTGCCCGCTCAGCGCGAGCAGATTGGTCGGTATGTCGTTGCGATAGTTGCTGCTTGTAATCCAAACACTTAAAGCCATTTACTGTTATCCGCCTTCATTGTTTTATCCGCGCAAATCGTTCCCGCATCCGCTTGCGCATCATCCGCTGGAGGTTGCCAAAATAGGGCTGCTGTCGCAATTGGTTCACAGTTCGCAACCGTGCATGCCACCGGCTCGGTCGCGGACCGGCCTGCAGCTGCAGGCAGGTGTCCACTACCCTGGTGAAAAATTGGCCTGGGCTGTACCAGTCCGCAAAGATCGCCGCGGCCGCTCTTCCCATCTGCGGCGCCTGCGATTCCAAATCTGCCAGCCGCTGCGGTATTGTGGCAATCTCGCGTTGCGGAATTCGCACAACACAAGTGGACCAATCAGGCCCCGGCGGCGGTGAATATTCATCGGCCATCAGCACCGGCACTCGACCAGCCCGAAGCGTTTCAAAAAACCGCACTGAGGAACAGGCCATGCCGGGCGGACAGAGGCAGAATTTACTGCGCTTGAGGATCTGGTCGTAATGCCGGCGAAAGGCTTTGCGCTCTTCCTCCGTGGCGGTGTAGCGCATGTAGTCAGTTTTGCTGCCGATATCTTCCAGATGCGCCCGCGGATGCCGCAGGTTCATCAATTCACTGCGCGAAGGATGGGTATAAACACTGCCGACAAAAGAAAAGAGAAGGTCCGCCGCAGTGTCATCATCAAACGACACTTCGGCTTCGCGCATCATCCAGAGGTAAGGACCGGTCGTTGCCCAGCCGGGATGGCGCAACTTCGTTGGAAGCGACGCATAAAGCCCTGGCAGTCGCGCCACCATTGTGTCATTTTCGCAAAAACAAAAGACCTTTTCCGGATATTGTTTCGCCAGTGGATGAGCTGCCACCGGGTCGAGCAGAAAATTGCACTTCCAGTTTTCGACAAAGAGAATCAGATCGGCAGACTCGGGATCATCGGTCAGAACATGTGGGCCGACGATCGCCGCATTTTTCCCCATCTCAAGCATTCGTTCCAGGCACATTTCTGCAGAAACGGCTGTGAGAAGATGGACGCGGGCCATGAGTCGTTATTAACCGAGCGATTCCTGCATGTCTAGCAGATCGGCAGAACCGGTCTCACTTGCTATCAGCAAGTAACTTCAGATGGTAGATCCCGTAGCGCTTTCTGCTGAAGGTAGCGGTTTCAGGTTCGACTGCATTGCATGCATCTTGTTGGTAAGCCCGGTGCGGATGCAAAGCATCCATCGCTTGGCTTGCCACAATTGAAACCCGGCTTTGCCGTACCAGCCGGTCTGCCTCACTTGATCGATATACTCCCTGCAGGGCTGCGATCGCAGCCCGCTATTCCAAGGCTTATCTGCTCCCACATAGTGCAGAATCGCGGGCTGAAGCAGTTTGACCGCAGCGCGTTCGGCATCATCCAGGTGCGGACTGTTTTTATGTGCCTCCCACCCGCATACCTGTACATTCCATTTTGGGTCCAGCGATTTAATCTGCTGGTCAAGAACGGCATTGAGTGCGTCCTGATCCGCCGATCGTATATGCTCGACCCATCGCCGCAGAAACGCGACGCATTTTTTTTCCAACTCCATTGCGCGACACTCCGCCAGATCCATCAGCAGAACACCGGTGTTAAACAGCGGACGATCCGGTGATATCGCCGTTTCGGAAAGGCAATACCTGATGCCCGTCGGAAGACCTACTTTGGAAATAATAAAATCGCGAACGGCACCGACCGCGTTCCCCTCAAGTGGCGTATCAAAAAGCTCAAGCAGGTCGCTTGCGACCATCACATCTGAATCCAGGTAAATCACCCGTTTCACGTCATCAGGTAAGAGCCGACCAATCGCCAGGCGAAGGTAAGTGGCGCGGCTGATATGCGCGAGCCCTGTTGGGATGTCATGCATGTAGTTGCTGTCGGCATTTAACCAGATAATCCGTGCTGGATTTCTTCCTGCAGCACAGCTGCGCTCAATGTTTCGGCGAGTCTGCTCGGTGAGTTCATTGTTCAGCACGTAAACCCGGAGCGGCACGGAACAGTTTTCCTTGGCTGAGAACAACGTTACAGCAAGCGGCATCGCGAACTTTTCGTCAGCAGCACACACGATATCGACGCTAGTCGATCCAGCTCGTTCTCTCAGCGAGATTTGTGTATTTCGAGCGGAAGCAAATGCATCGAAAGTCTGCTGCGCCGCCCGCGCCCATGTGAACGATCGGGCTAATTCCCGCGATGCGATTCGCTCGTGTTTCAGTTTGACCGGATCGTTCAGCAGGTCGATTAAGATCCGACTCATACTTTCCACATCGCCGCGTGGGGTGAGGTACTTGGGTGGCAGCAAGTCAGGTGGACCCGGCGCGTCGTACGCGACCACAGGCAGACCGGCGGCAAGCATTTCCAGGACACCAAAACCAAAGCCTTCAATATAAGAAGGAAACAGACCGGCCGAACAATCCGCCAGGAGTGCCGGCAGGGCTTCGGGCTTAAATCGCGCGATTACTTCAATACGCGACCGGATTTTCCTGGGAAAGTGCGCCAGTACCTGTGCCTCGGTCTGGAACATCCCGGCTGTTCCAATTAATCGAAATCGTGCCTGGGGCACCGCGCGGATGACGCGCCGCGCGATTTTCACCAGATCAAAGCATCCCTTGCGATGATCGAAGGTACCCACGAAACCGATCATCGGCGTTGCGGGCACTTCGAGGCTTGCACTGCCCAGCGCCGCAAACCGCGCCGGATGCAGGCCCAAGCCGACCACGGCAATCTTCTGGTTGTCATAGCCCGCAGCCACCAGTGCGTCGCGATCCTGCGAATTCAAGGTGATAAACAGATCCGCTGCCTTACCCGTTCGATCCGCTCGCCAGCGGTTACGCGCACGCTGATTTTTGTATAAAAATTTCCTGGCGATCCGAGCTGCGATCGAGCGCGGCGTACCCGACCCGGGAACCTTGATCTGATCGAAATGATAATGCAGCAGCACCGACCGCGCCACCATCAAACATCCCGGCGCAAACTCGCTTCGGGCATATGGCAGGAACTCATGATCGTAGTCCACCACGTCATATTCACAGGCATGCTTCTGTAAATACGCATGCAGTGCGGCGGCATAGCGGTCGGGGTCGTGCCGGGCATTCTCCAGTCCCCCGGCAATCTCCTTCGGGCCTATCAGCTTGCATTCGCAACCCAGCTGCGTCAGCCCTTCAGCCAATTCCATGATGACTTTAGGGGCCCCGAGCGTGCGCTCGAGGGGATTGGGGCTGCAGAACAGGATTTTCATCGCTGTGCCTCTAGCCTAGGCAATTCGCACAGGGCGCGCTCCAATTGGTCCACGACCACTTCGGTTTTCCATTGCGCTGCTTTTTCCGATGCGGCTGAAGAAAGCTGGTGCCATTTGCCCGGAGTTTTCCACGCAGTGGCGATCGCCGTGGCATAGTCGCTTGCCTCCAGGCGATCGATCAGTAATCCGTCTACCGAATTGTTAATGAAGTCCGCCGGTCCCCCGCTGCGATGACAGATCGGAACTGCGCCGACACTCATTGCCTCCACGATTCCTCGACCATACGGCTCGCCGAGGCTTGTGGAAATCAAGCCGTCGGCAGAGGCAAGCTGCTTATAAACGTCTGCGTTGGGCAATCGCCCGTGAAAACGAACCAGATTTGAAATTCCGTGCGAAAGACACCATTGTTCCATGGCAGCGCGCTCGGGACCATCGCCCAGGATCTCACCTCTCACAGGGATTCCCGCGGCATGCAGCCAGTGGATCGTTTCGCAGAAAACGAGGGGGTTTTTATTCGCGTATAGATTTGCGGCAAATAGCAATTTAGGGCCTGATTCTGATCGATCTCGCAAAATATATTCTGGAGGGTCGACGATTACTGGCAAGGTTTCAACCACCCCGTCGGTCATCGCGCGTGTCTGCCGTGACAAGGCGTCAGTTGCGCACAGCACGAGCGACGCCTGGCGAAGCGTGCGCACCCAGCCTCGCTTCGCCAACGGATTCAACAGCCCTCTAATGCCGATCCCAAAACGCGGCTTGCCCATATCGCTTGCAGGATTTGCTTCTTTAGGCCAGTTATAGAAAAGTGGTCCCACGACCAGAGGCCGACCGTTCGTGTAAGGAAGAATCGGGCTGCTTCCCTCGTAGGGGTGCATACGCCACACGATGTCGACCGATTCAGTTCTTTCGATCTTCTTCAGCAGCTGGTTCGCACGCAGGCCTAGTTCCCAATCGCCGAGTGAGTTCGCGGGCACCTTGTGGGTTTGTTGGCGGATATCCAGATTGTGCGGCTGCTGATCGACGCCGTTGCGATTGGTGCACGCAATAATGCGGTGTCCCCGCCGTGCGAGAGCGCTGAGCAACGAATAGCAGATCAGCCCGTCACCGTGGGGTAGATGATCGGTCAGGCATTCCGAAGCACTATGCACGAAAATCGTCAGGGATTTTCGCTCGGTTTGCGTAGCAGATTGCGCGGGATGCTCGACCAAAGCTTCAGGCATAAGCGTGTTCGGCTCCTGTCTCAGGCTTGGCCGTTGTCGGTGTGGAAAGAGGCCGGCAATACGGCTTGTTCAAGGGCTTCAGCCCCACTTTGGCGATTCCAACCAACGTGGCCCAGACGGACGCGGCCTGAGCCTTTTCCGTTCGGCCGCGCAGCGCCGACTGACCCAGCATCAATCCATTCCAAGGCAGGGTACCAACGTAAATCAAACGCAATATCAGCGATGCGATCAGCCCATGCTGCTTGCGAAAATACGCCAGGGTGACGCGATGCATTTCAACGCGAAACCGATCCGGGCCAGCGGCATCGGTCTTCATGGATTGACCACCAAAATGGGTAACACGCGCCTGTGGCACAAACGCGATTCCCCAGCCGGCACTTCGCGCGCGATCGCACCAGTCCACTTCCTCGCAGTTGGCGACGGGTGAAAGGACATCATCCAGCAAACCAATCTGCAGCAGCGTCAAGCGTCGAATGACGATGCAAGCGCCGAGCAGCCAATCAACGCGCGCAGGCGTTTCACCGAACTGTGCTTTGTCGACGCCGATCACTTTCAAATGGTTCAATGGTCCTGGAAGCTGCGCGATGCAATACACCTCTTTGAGCAGCGTCTTTGCGTGGAAAGTGGAGCTTTGGATCGAACCGTCACGGTTGAGCAGACGCGGGCCGGTCATACCGACCTTTGAATTTTGATCGAGATATTCAATGAGCCATTGCATCGCACGGTCGTGAACGATCGTATCGTCGTTGAGGATGCAGACGTGCCGGCCTGTTGCGATGGAAAGCACCTGATTGTGGTTGGCGGAAAAACCAAGACGCCGGGTGTTCATCAGCCATTTCACGTCAGGAAATTCAGCTTGAATTTGCGCACCATATGTCCACCCGTGGCGTTGTCGACGACAAAAATGTCGAAAGCAATGCCATGCGTGTTATCGTAAATCGATCGCAGACAGTCGCGCAGCATCTGAGGATTGCTGTGATTGATGATCGAGATGGTCAGGTCCGGAATCATGAGCATGTGCTTTGAAGCGATTGCACTTGAGATGCTGCTGGTGCCTGCAGGTAGCTGAGCGAAGGTTTCGGGTCTAAGAGCTCCACGAGTTGCGAAACTATTCGTTTTGACGCGACGCGTGGGCGCCAGTGTTCGGCGATGGTCTCTGGATTTCTTCTGCCTTGATCCCACGCCATCAGTTCACTGCCAAGCGCGCGGCCAGGCTGCCGGCATGATGACCGGTCGAAACCGTGCCGAACCCGCCGTTCGTGCAGATGTCCACGAACGCCGCGATGGGTGTGCCGACAACTGTGCAACCCATGGCGAGTGCTTCGTTGGCTACAACCGGAGCGCCTTCCCATCGCGATGCAGACAGCAGCACGCGACTGTTGGACAGATACTCTCGAACTCCTGCAGCATTTTGGCTACCGGTATAGATTACCTGTGCAAATTGAGCCGTCAGATGTGCGAATTCTTCCCGACCGCGTTCGTTGCCAATAATGAAAAACTTCGTCGTTGGTCTTTTATCCAGGTGAAGTTTGATCGAAGCGGCGAGCAACGGCGCATTTTTCTGCGGGTCTTCCCAGCGACCGATCGAAACCACCGCATCGTCCCGCTGCCGACTCAACGGTGCCTGCAAAAACGCATCAGCCACAAAATGCGGCACAACCGACACGCGCGCTTTCAGGTCAGGCCGGCCCTGGCGGTCCAGAAAAGCCTGGATGTTTCGAACCGCCTGTTGCGTTTCAAGCACCACCGCGTCTGCATTCTCGATGCTGGCCAGTGTAGCGCGGTCTTCGTCGCGGTAGCGGAACACATAGCGCTCAAGCAAGTGCTTGGTTGCCCGGGCGCGGTTTACAAACCCGCGTTCTCCGCTCATGCGCACGCGAACATGGTGCGCGGGAAACTGTCGCAGGCTGATCATGCCGTCGGAATCGGCGCGTAATACAACCCGCACACCCGCCTGCTTCATGGCCAACAACATTCCGGGATTGTTGAACCATGCGAACGCTATCACGGCATCGAGTTTCTGCTGCTGATAGAACCGAGGATCTGCCAGCATCTTCTGATCGGCAACAACGGTCGTGTACTGCTCTGGACCCTTCGACTGATCCAGACAAATCATTATTGCTTCATGCTGCATCTCCTGCAGATGACGCAGATACAAGGTCATATCGACCGAGCCCGGGATCCATGGAGCTGCCAGTAATACGGCGATCTTCATACTTCAGGTCAGGTGAATGACTCGTCCACAGCGAAAGCTACCGCCCGAAAACACGCCGGGCAAAGATCGCTTTACCCAGGCTCCATAACGCGCAGATCGATTGCCCCAAGGTCGGACGGGCCGCTGTAATTGCATGCTGAATCGCATCGCCGGATTTGGCGCTGCAATCGTATTCATGATACGAGATGGAAGTTTTTCCCGTGAGGCGTCCATATAAGCGATAGCCCCAATGGCCCGCCACTTCGCTGCGCGGGAAGCCCAGGTGCCGATCCGGAGCGGAGGCGATTTCCGCAGGGTGAAACCGCTCCATGAAACAGCCGTAGGTTTCGAACTCGGAAAACTCCGCGTTGTTCTTCTTCTCCAAAGCGGCAAGCACTGCATCCACCCAGAATTTGCCACCGTTTCGTGCCGTAATCGTCTCTTTAAGTTCACTGACGTATGCGGCCTTGAAAACCATATAGTCCGCGATGAATGATCCCCCGCGCGGTGGACGAAAACCCAGAAGCCGCTCAAAAGTATCGAAATAGGGAGCGTGATATTGCTCGTTCCGTAGCAGGATTGCCTGAGAGTCCTTCATAACGACCAGGGGGTTAATCAGAATGGTGTCGGCATCGAAAACCATGTAGGAAGGCGTGGTGGAGATGTCGGCGATCTGCCATTTGATAAATTGCTGGTAGTACCATCCAATGCGGTCCTGCCGACCTTCGATGAAAATGCTCGGAAATTGTGAGAGCGGAGGCAATCCGGGGACAGCCGATTCGTCCACAAAATCCGTGACGCCACTCTGCATGAATTGGTCTCGCAGCGCCGGCTGTATCGGTGCGCTGATGACCATGATTCGACCGGGCGCGGGCCTGAGAAACTTTCGCAGGCTGCGAACGCAGTGTGGCAGCGTGGGGAAATCCTTGCTGTGGACCGGAATGAAAACATCAATTTTATCCATACCACGCACTACAGAGCGCCTGCGGCAATTGCCTGCTCGGTCGAATGTCGCGGGCCGACCTGCCAATCATCGGGCACCAGATCCGGCGGAGGTCCTTTGACCTTGAATTTCCACACACTGGGCACGATGACTATTTTGCCGGCATTGCGCGACAACCACGCGGCCCACCAGCTGAAGGTGCTGTTCGAAGCGACAAAGTGCCGGCAACGCGACATCAGGTAGAGGTCGACGTAATCACTGCTGCCGTCGTGATTGTCGACATAGGTGACGTTGCCCGTAATGTTTTCGCGGGCCCAGGCCGGGTCGTCAGAAAAGACGAAAAACATCGGGTTATCCAGGCGCTCTTCCATTTCCCGCATGCCGTCGCGGTAATACTCAGCCGGCTGCACCTTAGTTTCCTTGCTGTAGATCGGATGTGTGACGAGGTCGCCTCGGCGAATATGCACGCTGACCGCATTCACATTGATGATTTTTTTTTCCAGCTCCGCGTCAGCCCCGGTCATCGGGTTCTGCGGTTGAAACTCGTTGCGGATGGTAGGCGCGATACTGTCGAAGTATGCAGGCGATTGCCACCAGCCGCTTAGATAATGGCGACCTGTCAGCTTCAAAATTTCGGGCTCAAAACCATTGGCTTGATCGAAATGGCGTTGCCAGAGCAGCGGTTTTCCCAGTCGTCCCAGGTGTGAGGTGATTTTGGCAAACGATCGACCGAAGGAAAGTCGGGTTGTCGCGCGATCGATGGTCGATACTTCGCGAACAGTCGTTCGGTATTTGCGGATGCTCAGCGCGCGTTCGCAGTTTTCATCGAACATGCCGAGGTCAAACCGGACATTGGCTTTGCGCTCCAGTTCCAGACGCCGGGCCAGGGCGTACTGAAACAGCTGGTTGCCGATTCCGCCCATCATCTGCACGATCAATTCCAGATCGCTCATACGAGGACCTTCTGCTCCGATGGTTCGGGGAAGGATTCGAGTGGATCGTTTACGGATACCCACGGCAACTGGGGCGCGAATGACCCTTCGCGCCTTTCGCGCCAATAGGGGCTTTGGCTCAATGGCCCTTGCAGGTTGAAAGTGATTGACGGCGAATTGTTTCCAGGCCGACAGATCCACTTGAAGACATGGATACTCGAGGTCAACTCGAGCTGATGCGAACCTTCGTTCAACCACTCCAGCGGCAGCGGAGTCCGCAACCGCACATAGCCGGCTTCCATCGCAGGCCACTGGTCCTGGGCCGAGTCGGTGATGTCGGTTTCGTATAACAATTCACCGTCGGATCCACGAAGCATGTAACCCACGCGCAGCGACGCGCTGGGATTAAACACAGTGCCGGTCACTTCGACATACACGCGCATCCCGCGGCTGAGGTTTCCCTGCATCCCATTGCCGTGCTGGTCGACGAGAATCAAAGTCTGCGGCACAAAATCCTGGCCCGCAAATGCTTTTCCGGGGTTAACCCAACCGAGGTTCGTTCCGGCTCCCTGCGATCCCATCAGGTAACCCATGACACCGGCGCGAACGTCCGTGGTGTCGGCAATCAACTGACCTGATACAAGCCGGAGCACACGGTTGCACAGCTGCTGCACCGCCCCCATGTTATGGCTCACAAACAGCACGGTTCGGCCGGCGCTGGCAACATCCGACATTTTGCTCAGGCACTTCTTCTGGAACTCGGCGTCACCCACAGCCAGCACTTCATCGATTATGAGAATTTCCGTGCTGAGATGGGCCGCCACCGCGAAGGCAAGGCGTACATACATACCGCTGCTGTAGCGTTTGACCGGTGTATCGAGAAATTTTGAAACGCCCGCGAAATCGACAATGGCGTCGAAATGCTTCTTAATTTCCGGACGGTTCATTCCAAGGATCGCGCCGTTTAGAAATATATTTTCACGGCCGGTGAGCTCAGGATGAAATCCTGTTCCCACTTCCAATAGACTGCCCACGCGGCCAAACAAATCGACCGCGCCGGTGGTGGGTTCGGTAATTCGGCTGAGCACTTTGAGCAGCGTGCTCTTGCCCGCGCCGTTGCGACCGATGATGCCGACCACCTCGCCCTGATTAATGTCAAAACTCAGGTCTTTGAGGGCCCAGAACGTGTCCATTTTGGGTCGGCGCAGTGGATTGGACAAGCGGCTCAGCAGCATCTCTGTAAGCGTAATGTGCTGCTCCTGGTCGCGGGCGATGGTGTATGCCTTGCCCAGATCCCGGACCGAGATTGCAATATCTTTAGATGACATCGGCAAATTTCCTCTCCATGCGTTTAAATACGAACGCGCCCACCACAAGCAGCGCCACTGAAACAGCGGTTGCATAGATGACCGCGCCCATGGTGGGAGGGTGCGTCGGGATCAGCGACCAGCGGAGACCTTCGAGAATGGGGGCCAACGGATTGAGATGATAAATCTGCTGAATTCGGGGGGACATCTTGTTGATCGAATATGCCACCGGGCTGGCGTACATCAGCAAATTCAAGAATACCGGCAATAGATATTGCACGTCGCGGTAGCTGACGGTCAGGGCCGCCGACCAGAGGCCGATTCCCGCGGACAACATCAGCAGCAGCGCGATCCAGAAAGGCAGCAGAAGCAACGCGGTGGTGGGCACGACGTGGTTTAAGACCACCAGCACGATCATCATGACAAACGCGACTGCGAAATCGAGCAGCGCCGAAGGGATGGTTGAAAAAGGCAGCACCAGTCGGGGAAAAAAGATCTTGCTGATCAGTTGTGAGTTACCCACCAGGCAGGCGCTCGCTTTGGAGACGGTGTTGTTAAACAGGTTCCAGCCCAGGAGCCCGGCGAAGGAGAAGAGGAAGTAATTTTGTCCATCCGCGTCAAGCTTGGCGACTTTTCCGAACACAAACGAAAAAACGCCCGCGGCCATAAGTGGTTGCAGGATAACCCACACAACACCCAGCGCGGTTTGCTTATAACGCAGTTTCACATCCCGGGAGGCCAGTGCCAGCAGGAGGTCACGAAAACGCCAGACACCGGACAGGTCCAGTGCGGCCCAGCCGTGCGGGGGGCGAATTTTGACCAGGGGTTCGGGCCGGCCGACGCCGCCGATGGCGGTGTCCAGACCGTTTGTTGTTGCGGTGCTCATAATTGTCACGGCCTCATTTGCAAGTGGCGTAAAAGATAACGGGATTACAGGACCGACTTCAAAACCGATCGAATCTCGCCTGCGACAGTCGACCAGTCATAACGACCAACATACTTCATACATTGCGATCCGGTCGGCAGGCGACCGGGATGGCTCAAAGTATTTACCAGCGCCCCGGCGAGATCTTCAATGCGGGTGCCCGTCGCTATCAGGTCTGCGCAAAGGGGTTCCACGATTTCTGGCAGCCCTCCAACCGGGGTTACCAGCGCCGGTGTGCCCGCGGCCAGAGATTCGGCGGCCACGAGCCCAAATCCTTCCAGGGCGATACTGGGCACCACCGTCAAATCCGCCGCCCGATACGCCAGCGGGAGGTCGTCATCACACAAACGACCCAGCAGTTTCACGTGATCTGTCAGGTTCGCCGCGACGATACGATCCTGAAGCTCATTTCGTATCTGCCCGGATCCGGCAATCAGAATCAACGCATCGGGATGCTGCGTATGAACCAACGCGGCGGCATCTATAAGGTTCTCAAGACCCATGCGACGGGTCAGTCGACGGACCGCCAATACGATCGGACGGTCTTTTGGCCAGTTGAGCTTCTCGCGCGCCTGCTGCTTTGTCTCGCGGATGTCGAAGCGGCGCGTGTTCACTCCGCCGGGGATAACCACAATCCGCTCGGGATCAATTTTAAAATCGCGAATGAGAACGTTTTTGAACTCGCCTGACAGAGTGATCAATCGATTTGCGCGACGGTAGACCGTGCGTTCGAACCGATGCTTCGCCCAGCGACTGACTCGGTTCCCGCCTTCCAGTCGGCTTTCGCGATGCCAGGGCCCGTGAAAATGCACGACCAGCGGCTTATCCGCAAAGCAGTCCAGTGTCGGGCGCGCATAAAGGGCAAAATGCGCGACTACCACATGCGGATTGAACTTTACCATTTCCTGTCTGACACATTGGCGAAACCCAATGAAGCGGGCATGAAGCCCCGCATTGGGTCTGGCAGCGGAGCGCACAACACCCGCGGACTGCTGTTCAATATCGGGCAATCCACAAACCACCCCGCGCACTTTCACGCGAGCATCGGGCAGGTGGTGCAGTAACTCATGATAATAACGATCCAGTCCCCCATGTCGTTCGGGAAACCAACCCATTCCCAGTTGAAGGGTGCGGATTGTGTCGCCGATGACCGATGAAGCGGCTGGAAAATCTAAGTCGCTTCGACTATTTGCAATCATGGCGAATCAATCCCGGGAACCATGCCCGGTTTTACAACTCTATGACCACGCTCTGGGCTCGATGCCGTTGTTGCGTGCTCCCGCTTATCTGGGATTTCATCGAGCAAATCCGCAATGAAGCGCGTTGTGCGAGCCACCTGCTCAGCAGGATCAAATTCAGGTCGAACGCGGTTCACACCCGCTTTGGCGGCCTGAGCTGATTCAACGGTCATGCTGTTCATGAGATCCGCCATTCCTTTGATGTATTGCGGGGACCAGGGAGCAAATCCCGCGAGGCGGATCATCGTGCCATCATCCAGGTCATACGCCAGTGGCAGACGACCGGTCACGATGGGCAACCCGGCGGCGGCGTACTCGCTGATCTTGGTGGTGTATCGGAACATCCCCACACCGTCACGGCTCTGCGGCAGGCTGGCGATGTCCATTGCGGCCAAATAACCTGATACCTCGCTAGCCAGAACCTGCCCGGTGAAAAACACTGTCTTACCAACCCGGTCCTGAGCCAGCTTTTTGAGGTGGTCCAACCCACTCCCGCCGCCCACGATGAGCAGGCAGATATCCTTTCGATCGCAGGATTGCATCGCCTGCACCAGCTCAAGTCCATAACAATAAGCGCGGCGAGGATTCCAGTTCACAGCGCCGGCAATGCCGAAAACAACTGCGGTGGGCGGGATGCCCAGTGTCTGTCGAATGCGTTGCCGCGCCTCGGCGGCGGCGATTTTATCCAGCGGACTAGGGGCAAATCCACACGCAGTCATTGCCCGCGGGGAACCAAAGGTGAGTGCCCGGCCGGCAAGGTAAGGAGTCCAGCCGATGAAACCGTCACTCAGGCGACATAGAAGTCGTTCGTATAGCTCGAAAACCGGGCCGGTCAGCACCGAATGAGCGGCAACAAATGGACCCACTGCATCACCACTGCTGACGACATAACGCGTGCGACCGAACAGGCGACCGAGCAAGCAGACCACCCCGCCGGCGATCCCGGTGCCTTCCATCACTAATAGATCAGGACGTTCGCGAAAGACGCGGGTCAGCACCTCTTTAAAACTCTTTCTCTTGTTCCCCTTATCAAATGCAATGAACTCTGCATGGCTGCGCGACAAGAGCAGGCGAAGACGGTCCTCTTCATTCGTGCCGCTTCCCTTGGTTGCAAAGGCTAAAATCCGGCAGGATTTTGGGATCGAATCAAGCATGCTTGAGTTGCTTACACCGCAATGGCCTTGGGCTCCGCCTCCAGCATTACCGCCTGTGTGAACGTTTGCGGGACTGTCAAAAGAGCAAGATACCCCTTGGCCATCGATTCCCAGCCATTTGCCAGCGCGATGGCGCGACACGCAGGGGCGGATTCTTTTCTTTTCGACGCGTCGTTCAACCAATACGCCATGCTGGCAGCGATCGCTTCTACGTCCGCGGGGTCTTCCACCACGGTGCCGCTGTCGGCGGTAAGCAGTTCACTTGCGCCGGTGGCGCGGGTCGTGACAACCGGCACACCACAGGCCAACGCCTCGGTAACGACCAGTCCGAATGGATCGTACCAGGACGGAAATACGAACAGGTCGCAGGATCGGATCACGCGCGGGACATCCTTTCGAAATCCCAGAAAATGCGTGCGATTTGCAACACCGAGTTCATTCGCCATCGCGATAAAGGGGCTACCTTCAGATCGACCTACAACAGCAAGATGCACATCCGGAAGTTTTACGAGTGCTTTCAGCACCGATCCCAGCCCCTTGCGATTGGTACGCACGTCACCGGCAAACAACGCCATCGAGACCCCTTGGGGCAAACCCAATTCGTTTCGTTCCGAAGGGCCGGGTGAGAATTCTTCGCAATCCACGCCATTAGGAATACGGCGTAGCTTGGAAGGATCAACTCCCGTTCGGCGAAGTTCATCGAGCGTCCTTGCCGAAGGAGCCACGACAATTCGGGCAGCTCGATAGCTGCGTTTTTCATGATGGGCGTTGTAACGCGTGTAAAGACTCTGATAAATCCGGCGAATCAGCCCCCGTGTGGCGGTGTCATGTACCCCGGAGCGCAGCCAGGCGGAATGAACGAACTGGCAAAGATTTAACTCATGCGGACGGGTCAGTGTGTAACCGTTGGCAACCACAAAATCGATCCGGTTTTCATCGCGAAGGCGATCGATAATCTTGTCGGCGCGGGCAGGAAAAAGTGCAACGCGGGCCAGGATCGGCTTGCGACGGACCACTACTTTCTCCCAGGTTGCGCCGAGTTCGAGAATGCGTGGGTCCACCTCTACGGCAACGATAATCACCTCGTGCCCGGCGTGCAGGGCCCAACGCGCAATCTCAAGGTTGATCCGGCCTTGACCGTCCCCAAAGACGACATTTTGTGCAACCAATGCGAAACGCATTATAAGAAAAGTTTCCCGCCCAGATTTACGCGGGCATTTACGAAGCCGGTCCAGGAAATTCAGTCCGCCGGTTCCAACAAGTCGGCTTCGATTTCCAGGCTGGTGCCTTGGCCCAGCATACTTACCTGCAACACGATTTGAACGGAGTCTTTGTTTAGAATGACGATTCCTTCAATGCCCTGCAGGGGTCCGCTGGTGACACGGCATCGCTTGCCCACCGCTGCATGAGGATAAGCGTTCATCGTTCGCTTGCTGGCGAGCGCGACCCGCACAGCATCCAGTTCGGTGACGAACTGATTGCGATCTTTCACCGCGATCATCTGGCAGACGCGCCCGGTGGTGGCAGCTCGATATCGATCAGTCTCGGATCCGCATAAAAAAACGTACGATGGAAACAGTGGTTTCAACACCGATCGCTTGCGACCTCCCCAGATTGCGGTTTGCTGAATCATGGGCATGAAAAAAGCGATCTTGTTTTCCAGCAGATCCCACGCCAGCGCCTTTTCGCAACGTGCCTTGGTGTGGGCCACCCACCACTGCCCGTCCAGCGCGCAAAGCGAATCGATCCTAGGGGGGAGCATTGGAGGATTTTCAGTGGCGGCCAGCATCAGGTGGAGCAAAAACCAGTTAGATTTCCAGATCGGCGCGGACTTCGTCCCCGTCGGCGCACCGAGCCGTTTGTTCCTCTGTCTCCGCGCAGGCGACGGCTGCAATCGCAACCGGCACCTTGTTTATTCCGCCTCAGCCTCAGCGGCATCGTCATGGTCCACGACGACGCCAGGCAGATGGACTATATGCCCGTTGCCATTTGTACCCTTAGAGCCAGTGTGCCCATTGGTAGCACTGGCAGGTTCGTATCGATTCCAGTCCTCCGCGGCTTGCGGAGATGGATAGGTATAATGTTGGTAAGCGTGTCCGCCGTGCGATTGGCGCTGAGCGTCATTAACGACCAGGCCCAGGATCGGGGCACCCACTGCGCTGAGCGCCTCAAACGCTTCGTCGGCCATCCTGCGGGTGGATTTTCCGACGCGAAGCACAAGGATCGTGGCGCCGCAATGAGCGGCGAGAATTCGCGCATCTGTGATAGGAATCACCGGCGGGGAATCGATCAGCACCTGATCATATTTAGCCGACGCCTGATTCAGCAATTCCACCAATGCGGGACTGTCCAGCAGGTCTGCGGGATTGTTGGGAATTTCGCCGCAGGTAAGCACTTCCAGATTTTCTATATCCGTCTTTCGGACCACTTCCGCCAGCATGTTTTTCCGGCGGAGAATATTGGTGAGCCCAACCCCTTCACCTAAACCAAAGATTTCATGCTGCGTGGGATGCCACAGGTCGGCATCAATTAATAAGACCCTGCGACCCGCCTGCGCGATCGCGATTGCCAGGTTGCTGGCCAGCGTGGTTTTGCCGTCGCCGGGAGTTGGAGAGGTAACCAGTATTGTTTTTGCCGGTTGGCCTTGCAAGCCGAAGTAGATGGCGGTGCGGATCGAACGGTATGCCTCTGCGATATCTGAGCGCGGCTGCAGGTGCATGTACTGACCACGTTGCATCAATGTCTGGGCGTTGTTCCAATGACGCCGATTTTTCGGGCCCACGGATTTAAGATATTCAAGCCAGGCTGCCCCGGAGGGTGGTGTCGCCGTCGGCAATAACCGACCTGGCTTGGCAACAATATGCGGCACCGCGCCCAGGATAGGCGGGGACAGCAACCGGGCAACCTCTTCCACTGATCGAAGGTGCTGCTCGAGCATCTCCCGGAGCAGCGAGCCGCCCAGACCGGCCATCAAACCGGCGACAATGCGCCATCCCCATAATCTTGGATTTGCCGATACCAAACGTCACACCAGGCTTGGCAGGTTCAAGCACCGACGCGGTGAGCACTCCCACATCGCCCGACACGTTGACGCTCTTGATCTGGCTGTAGAGCATGTCCAGGGCACGCTGGGTATTTTGCACCTGCTGAGTCAGTTGATCGTACTCCGCTTCACGAGAGTAGACGTCATTGAGATCGTTCTGTTCTTCGCTCACACTTTTCTGCAGCACGCCTTCGCGATCCTTGGCAGCGTCGAGCTGCTCGCTGAGAAAAGCCAGGTACTTTTTCGATGCTTCTTTCCGCTGACTGTTCACATCGGCCTGAAGGCTTTCCAGGCGGAGCCGTAGCGCATCCATAGCGGGATTGTGTGTTGCGCCTGCGGATTCAATCAACCAATCCTGCCGCGCCCGGCGGTATTCTTCCAGAAGGGTGGGATCCACGACCGGGTCCGGATTGGCCGGAAGCCCGACGCGGGCCGTTACTCCGTCAACTACCTGCTTCAGCGAATCAGGATTATCCTGCAGATGCTCGGCTCGATCGCGGGCAATCTGCAATTCAAGCGTGGCCGACCTGGCCTGTGCCAGTTGACTGGTCATCGAGTTGCCGGCTTCTTTTCCCTGGTCGATTTCACGCACTAACGCGGGGTTGGCCTTTTTGAAATCAGTGACCTTCTGCTGCTGAGCTTTAAGCTCATTCTGCTGCTGATCGATTTCCTTTTGCAGTCGCTCCATCATGAAGACGGCGGTGGCCTGATGCTGTTCGGCCTGATAACTGATGTACGCGCTCACCACGCCGTTGACGATCGTGGCGGCATCGTTGGGACTCAGCGACTGCATGTCGACTTCAATCAGGTCTCCACCCTGTTTGTCCGGACCAATCGCAACGGAGTTTTTCAGAAATTCCACCGCCTGCCCGGGAGGCATGCTGCGCAGACAGTCAGTATCACTGACGCCTGGCTGGGCCAGCGCTTTTGTGAGTAAGGCAGTGGAATGGATAATCTGGCATTGGGTCAGCAGGTAATTAGGTGACTGTCCGGAGGTATTCAACAAATCCGGCAGGATGCTGTTCATCGACTGCTGCACACAGATCGTCGAGGTGGCGTTGAAGATGGGAACTGCCATCTTCACGCGGATGTATCCGTAAACCAGCGAAAAGCGCGACACAGGCGACAACGATCCAACGGCCGCGCCAGATGCCGATCAGCACACCTGATATCGGGCGCTCCGCCTTGCCCGGTTCACCGGTGATCACGACCCGTTCGATGCCCGCGGGACTTGCCTTTACGGGGACCGGGACTCGGCTGATCGGTATTGCACGTTCGCTCATGATTCAACCACGGTAGGCCACACCCAACACTTCCATGCTCATCAAATTGCAGGCGATACATTCACCGGCATCTGACTTTGGCAGGGATTTGGCGCACCTGCTTACAGTATCCTCACGCACATCGGTTTCCCCTTAGCTGAATACCGGTGATCGTGAATGACACCGGAACCACCCACGTATTTTTGGCTCTTACTACCAAGGCCAAGGGTCGGGCCTCGTTACCTTTAGCGAATTCAAGCCAATAGTTCCTCCCGAAACCTATACCACAAGGGCAAAAAGTCAAGTTGACACCGATCGAGGCCAAGCGGGCTGAACCGTTCACCCGCTCATACCCCATTGTACATTGTTGAGGCGTCATCAGCAGGAATACGACAGCCGAATTCCAACGGTTCACACTTGCGATGTATCGACTTAATGAACATCTGCACGTGCGCAATTCCTACGATTTTTCCTTAAGACCATGCGGAAGTTTGTTTTGAACGTGAATAATCCGAATATTCGTGCCACGCAGCGCAGCCACGATAGTCGCGATAATTGTAGCGAACCGCGTAACCGAACCGGCGGCACTTTGATTTGCAAGGAATGGCATGTAGTCGACGAGCAGGTGCCGCGTGACACACCATGTGAGCAGCGTCGCTTTCGATCAGAAATGACCGGATCGGACGTGCGGCGGTGATCGGACAGGAAAAGCCACCTTTCGGACTTGAACCGAAAACCGCCGGTTTACAAAACCGGTGCTCTGCCAATTGAGCTAAGGTGGCGAGGCGTCATTAATGAGTGCAGATCCGAGATCTGGGTGGAGTCAAGCAGTTCGGTCGGATCCACCGCCCCCGATATCATTCATTGAAGGATCTCTAAAATCTTAAATTCGTTCACGCCGCGCGGCGCTTTCACTTTGACAGTATCTCCAACGTGGGCTTTCATCAGCGCTTCGCCCATCGGGCTGTTGATCGACACCGGCATGATGTCGCTGCCATCCATCGGCATTGCTTCGCCTACCAGACGGACCAGTTGTTCGCTGTCATCGTAAAGGTCCAGCAATTTCACCGTGTGTCCCAGGAACACAATATCATCCGGTACATTGTCAGTCGACACAACGGCGACGTTCCGCAATTTCAATTCCAATTCAGCAAGCTCGCGCTCCAGCGAGCGATTCTCTTCCTTGGCAAAATGATACTCGGCATTCTCCGACAGATCGCCCAGACTTGCAGCCTTGCGGATACGGTCCTGCACGTCGATTTTTGCCTTGTACATCTCCTCGCGCTTCTTTTCCAAGGCTTCTTTCTCTTTGGCACTCATCATCTGCATAACAGTTCACTCCTGCGCATGCCCGCACTGGCCTGCATCTGTTTCTATCGCCGTGGCGCTAGTCCAAAAACGCGAAACCCGAAACGTTAAAAACCGCGCGATTGGCGCGGCTAGCCACTTCGAACAACAAAGCTCACTATAACGGTTCATCCTCTGCTAGCCAATGGAGATACGCGAAAATCGAAGTGAAATTCGGCAAGGCACAACGCCCTCATTTCTCGAGTTGAGCGGCGCACCACTTCTGCCAGCGCAACCGGTAAATACCCTCGATTCCTCTCATAAAGGCGCCGGCATCCATCAACGGAGATTTCTGCATCCGGTTCCGAAGCGTCGATCGAATCTCCGCCAATCGCGGTAAATCATGGGCCAATCCGATTGCTATCTCCACGAACTGATCCGCAGTTTGCCCGATCAATTTTTCGAGCCCCAGATTGAGTAACTGGCTTACCCCCGCGTCCCACCACCGTAGAGCCGACCCAGGTAATCACCGGAACGCCCATCCAAAAAGAGTCAAAGCTCGTGCTGTGTCCGTTGAAGGGCCAGGTATCCAGACCGATATCAATCCGATTGTATGTCGCCAGATAAGCCAGCCGCTTCTGCATTCCCACACATTCAACCCGCGACCGATCAATTCCAAGCGCGGCTAAAACGTCAGTCACTTTCCTGCGCGGGTCACCTTCGGGCGCTAAAACGATCAACCGCGAATCTCGAACCCCGTGCAACACTTTTGCCCACTGCCCGAGCAACTCTTCATTTACCTTGCAGAAGTTATTAAGAGAGCCAAACGTTACATATCCATTGATCAATGCCGGCAAAACATCAACCAGAGGTTCATGTTCGATGGCTGGGTCGCACCAAAATGTGTCGGGCATGCGCGCCGATTGTTCGGGATAATACTCATCCCACATTCCCGGTGGATCGAGGTACGGATCGGTCAATCGGCAATCCACCGTTTCTAATCCGGTGGATCCAGGATATCCACCCATGGTCATCTGTACCGGCGCGGGCTTGCGCAAAGACCAGCAACCGACTGCCGGCTGTATGCAGCGAAAGATCCACGAGGATGTCGATCTGATCATCCCGGACCATGCGTGCGACCTGCTCATCACTTTTTAGAAGAATATTCCGCCAGTGATCCGCTAAACCTTGCAACCGGGCAGTCATCGCATCAGGCGTTGGTACGTGCGCGTAACAAAAGACTTCGAACAACGCGCGGTCGCGATGAGCGAGCAGGTTCAGGATATAAAACCGCGCAACCACGTGCGATCTGAAGTCCGCCGACACGTACCCAATTCGCAACCGCCGCTTCGGATCAGGATGATTGAAGTGCGGCTCTATCTCCCCGGCCAATGGTTTTGCAAACTGCTCATTCCACCCCTGCAGTTCCTCCTTCAAACTTAAAGCGGTGGAGGCAGGATCGTAAAGCTTCACGAACAGCAGATTATGGTACGCATCCAAAAACCGCGGATTGCTTTGAATGGCGCGCGAATAACACCTGATCGATTCCTCAAGCCTGCCTTTATCCTTAAAAATCTTCCCAAGATTGTTGCTGGCTTCGGCATATTCGGGCTGAATTTCCAGCACGCGCTGATAGCTCTGCACCGCAAGCTCGGTTTCCCCCTTCTCGTCCATCAGGCAACCTAAATTGTAATGCGCATGCGCATACCGCGGACTCATCGCAATGGCCCGGCGAAAGCAGACCATTGCTTCGCCGCGCTGCTTTGTTTCCTGCCAGGCTGTGCCCAGACTGTTCAATAAATCAGGCGAATTTGGTTTAAGAGATATCGCCCGCTGCCATGCTGCGATGGTTTGCTCGAGCATCCCCCGATGCCGATAGGCGGTTCCCAGATTTCGGTGATACGTCGCATTCCCCGGCGACAACGCAATCGCCCGTGTCATCAGCTCGCATGCTTCCTCGTATCGCCCGCTCTGACTTGCAAGCACACCCAGCAGATGCAGCGTATCGGCATGATTGGGTTGCGCCGAAAGCACTTGCCGATAGATCGCCTCCGCCTCATCCAGACGCCCCGCCTGCTGAAACGTCACCGCCTGCTGAAGAACCTGATCAAGCGAAGGCAACATCAGACATATCGTAGCATGCCGAGAAGAAATAAGGTTTTGGAAGTGAGACTAATCGCGACAGGTTGCAGGACAACTTTCCCGTCTGCTGAAAGTGCTAAGCCGCCGGCAAAAACCGCATCAGCGGCTCCGGCAGAATCTTCAGCCCCCGCCGCACTGCTTTACCGACGGCGTATTCCATCGACAGCGCAAAGCGCTTCTGCACGCGTTCGTCCAGTTCCACCCCCAGCTCTTTCATCTGCTCCATCGCCCAAAGCCAGACATGATATTCCTCTTCGCAGCGCCGCTTGTAGCGATCAAATCCGATCACATGATGACCGACCTCATGCAGAAAGATCGCAAGGCTGATCGGCGTGCGGGGCAGCGGCGCCTCGACCCAGTTCATCACGCGTCCATCGGGATGATAAACCCGCCAGGCGCACCCGCTCATATTACGCCGCCACTTCTTGATGCGGATGCTGTACCGCGACTTCATCAACTCGACCACCGGCGCGTAGGTCGCACCTCCCGGAAGTTGATTCACGCGAACTCGACTCATGGCCAACGTTCATCGGTCCATCCCCCGGTAAGGATTCACTGCATCCCCAGGCTTGAATAAACCGGCTTAATATAGGTCCAACCCAACATTATCGGGCCTGGCGATCTCAATACTCAGTCTGTCAATTTCAACAATGCTGCTGGAAGGACAGGGAAATGCATCGACTTAAATTCGTCGCACGCATCAGTGTCTTTCGCGCGCTGCATTTGCTGCCAGCGTGCAAGTGCGGAGTCCCGAATGCATCATGGAAAATCTTTGATCGCACATGGTTACAATTCCCTCATGCTTCTGACCGTGCCGAATTTGCCGCCTACGTTTTCAGTCGGTCTGCTCTTCACGTTGCTGCTCGTTCTCGCGGGCAGCGGTCGCATCTTTTATGTGCTCACCCGGCAATGGACCATCCATCGCCCCCTGCAGGCTCTGCGCGAATGGGCCGACGATCGACGCTTCAAACTGCAACTTCCACCCAACGCAGTCCTGCCAGCGTCGCTGCATGGATTGATGTCGATCGATCCGCAAGTTGAAATAGCCCTTACGCGCGGACCGGTAACGCTCATTCGCCTGAGTACCGTCGCTAAGCCTGCCGCCGCACGCCCGGCCTGGAACCTGATCATTCGCGAGATCCAGCAGGCTGAAAATCCTGCGGGCCTGCGCCCGGCGGCCGCGGCAGTCTCTTTCCTGGACCTGTTTTCCATGACCGGTTTCCCCGGCATGCTTCCGCCTGAACGCTTCATCGTGTTTGCCAACGAATCGCGCGACGCCCGCCAACTTGCCGCCACCCCGACACGGGGTCTTCTTCCTGCCGACGTTGGCTTTCTCATCCATGGCCCTTACATCACCCTCGACTTCTCCGGCTCGCCCGTTCGACGTTATCGAATTCGATCGAATGATTGCCATCCTGAATCAAATCACTGACTCTAAACGCCCTCCAGTAATGTGCCGATCAACTTTTCACACATCAAATGCCTGTTTGCCCAAATCACTGTTCTCGCTGAAATGCCAGTCGCTTTGACACACTATTATTCTACGACTAGCCTCGACGCATCGTGACCAGCACACAGGTTCTACCCTCACGGCGTCCCGCGCCGATCCGAATCGCCGGATTTTTCTGCTCAATGATCCTGCTTGGGATCCTGATTGCCGTCGCGTGGAACAATGGGCTGCGCGACCGCCTGATGCCCAAGAATTTTGGTGTCGTCGAGCCTGGCGTGCTCTATCGCAGCGGGCAGATATCCCGATGGCAGATTGAGCCCACGCTGCGGAAATACAATATCAAATTGATCGTCGCCCTTTCGGCTCACGCGGGCGCTTCGCAAATGCCGAACATCGACGCCGAAATCAAGATCGCCAACGCCTTGGGCATTCAACGCGTGCTTTTTCCGCTCGGTGGTGACGGCACCGGTCAGATCGAGCAATACGCACTGGCGATTGCCGCAATCGATCAGGCAAAAAAACAGGGTAAGCCGGTGCTGGTTCATTGCATCGCCGGCACAGCGCGCACCGGCGGGGTGATTGCCACTTACGAGATGCTGGTTGAGAACAGATCCCCCGCCGACGCATTCGAACAGATGCGCACATACGGTCACGACCCCACCGCCAATCCACATCTGCTCGATTATATCAACGCTCATATGGCCGAACTGGCTGCTAAACTCGTCGAGCGGCACGTTATCGATCGTGTGCCCAATCCACTCCCCGTACTGCAGGCAAATTGAATGCGGGAAAGCGCTGGTGTTCAACGTCCGCTATCGAGCTCAGAAACTCGAATCGACGCAAACGAATTTCTTGGCACCCAAGTCCATCAAGGTCAGCATTCTGCGTTAAATTTCCGCACACTGCTTCAACTTTTAACCGTCCTGGCGGCTGGTCTTTTCATCTACGGACTCTGGCTGGGAAATAGCCCGCTCGATCGCACCGAACCTTTCCGCGCACTCGTCGCCCATCAAATGGTCAAGGGTGGCAGCTGGCTCGTGCCGCGGCTTTATGGTGAGGTTTATCTTCGCAAACCACCTTTGATTTACTGGATTCAAGCCATCGTCGAAAAAATGATCGGACATGGCGACGAATTCGTCTGGCGATTGCCCTCGGCCGTTGGGTCCGCCCTGCTGGCGGTTTTTATCGCCTGGTGGTCGGGGCGATGGTTTGGCCCCCGGGCCATCCTTCCCGGGGGCTTCGCCTGTCTCGCGCTGGTGGCGCTGTGGGATCAGAACCGCGGCGCGGATATCGATGCGCTCAACACCGCGTTCGCTGTCGTCACTGCCGCATGCGTTCTGGAAATTATTTATGGCAACACGCGCCGGCCCTTTGTGTGGTGCATCGCGCTTGGTTTGTCGCTGGGCGCAACGTTGCTGCTTAAAGGTCCAGGCGGTGTTCCGCAGGCGATCGCCGCCATCGCGGGCCCCGCAATTTTACTTAGAAACGGCAAACCGCTGGCGCGTCGAACGGTTCCGCTGGCGATCGGATTTCTCATCGGATCTGCGATCTTTGCGGTATACATCGTTGCCGCCAAGCGCGAGATGCAACAGTTGCACATCGTTCCCGATCACACCGGCTGGTATGAAGTCATCGCGAAGATCTTCTTTCACGACTGGCGAGGTCGGCTTCGGTCTTTAGGCATTCCATTTGCGATGTTTATCTTCGCGTTGCCCGTTTCAGCGGTTGTGCCTTTTGCGATACTCTCGCTTCGTCGCCTCGAGGCGGACGATCCGCGGAGGGTTCAAGCAACGGCTATACTGGCGACACTTCTTGCAGCGCTCTTGATCTGGGTTCTGGGCGGAAATGACAACCCGCGATACGAATACGTCATGCTGCCACTGCTCGCACCATTGGTTGGATTTGTCTGGACACAGTGGGACCGACAGGAAATGTGGTTCACCCGTGCCCTGCTGGGCGTTGGTTGCATGTTCGCGATCGCCAGCGCGATTTTGATGGTTAGAATCCATTCGATGCCGGGTTTTCCCGTGCTTTGCTCAGTGCTTGTGCTGGCGTTGATCGCACTAATCTGGTCCGCCCTGCAAAACCGGCCGGCCGTCGGGTCGCCCGGTCCGATTCTGGTGGTTTTGCTGCTATGTTTCGCCGCTCCGATGGCAGCTAGAAAGAACGGTGAGCGGCAACGCAAAAGTGCTAAAACGCCCGCCGCCCAATTGCGGGCCATTATTGGCGATGCTCCGCGCTATCTGCCGCCGGTGTCGTGCGGGATCTGCCGGAACTGTTCTACTACGCGAATGTGGATGTGGACGCATATGGCGAGTTTGGTCTGCCCCAACTACTGCAGCATCGCGGTCACTGGATCGTCGTATCGCAAGGCGAAAAGTATCCCGCGTATTCAACTATTCTTAAGTACATCCCGCGCGCCTTTCCACAAGGCGTAACTAAACTGAACATGCACGACCCGCGCGATCAGATTTATGTCGGTTGGTACAACCCGCCGGTAAATGATGACACGCGGATCGAGTGGAAAGTGGAAAACGCAGTAGACCCCGAAGATTAAATCGGCGGGAGTAATAAATCGCTGTCGTTTTTAATAAGCACGTACGCGCATCCAAAAAACCAGAGCATCGCGTTCCACAATACCGCGCCATACCACAGACCAACGAAAACCGCGTTGTTTCCAATCATATTCTGGGACAACAGCCAGCAACACCAGCCGACGGTAAAGCAGAAAATCACGATCGGATCCTTCCGCGTCACACTCAGCCGGGCTAAACAAAAGCCCGGAAGCATTAACACGCCCCACTGCGCCTTGGCCGCCATGGGTGAGCAGACCAGCATCAGGATCACCACCATGGAAAATTCCAACGCCGGCCGGATTGATACGGACGTTCGATCCAGATTCTTCGGCCACCACCCCAACGATGTGCCAAGCACCACCAGCAGAAGCCCATAGCCACTCAGCGTTAGCATTTTTAAAGCCCCCGGTGATATGGGATGCTCAAGGGGAATCCGCTGCCGATACGTTGTGCCCTTCCACTCCCACCGCGTGGTGGTCCAGCGCGTCAACGATCCCAGCAACGATTGATTGCTTTCTGAAAACCAGACATCTGGATAAACTTTGACTGTTTTCGGCGCCAGATAGTCGCATGCGAATTCGCCCAGCAGCAGTCTGGGCAAACGGTGTGGGCTAATCAGATTCGGCGCAAGATTCAACGCAAAGAAAAAGAGCACCATCCACAAGCCCGCCCATGGTCGGCGACGCCAGATGAGATAAGGCAGCCAAATCAATGCCGGTCCCTTCATCGCTGCGGCAAAGCCGTACAGCGTTGCTGCAAGAAACGAACGGCCTCGCATCAACGCAACACATCCTGCGATAATCGAAAATCCAATCAAAAGATCGGTCTGGCTATGTGAGATGCAGTTGAACGCATAAGTGGCACCGGGAAGGAGCGCCAGAAAAAACGCCCCATGCTCCCACAACGCTGCCGACCTCAAGCACGGACCCTTGGCCAATCGCCAGGAGAGCTGGCAGGTCAGGACAAAGCTTGCCACCGTCACCGCATACCAGATCAGTTTGGGCAACCTGCCCGGCAGATATTCAAACAAGAGCGCGAACAGCGCCGGAAAAGGCGGATAAATATATCCGTCTCCGTTGTGGTAGATGCTTTGTCCGTTCCACAGATGCCGGGCCGACAACAGATAGGTCACATCCCAATCCCCGTCGTGCCTGCGAATAAACGGCCTGCCGAGCACGATGAAAGTGATCACCGTTAAAAGCAGGTAAGCAAAAAACACGCTGCCGCGCGATCGCGTGCCTTCGGCGGATATGTCAGTCTTTTGAGGCATCGTCGCGGAAGTATCGGAGCAATATAGAAACGAAGCAATTGCCGCATTCCCGCGTCGGAAAGTAAGGCATCTTCTGGCCCGCGGATCGCGCATTCTTTCAATAATTTCAAAACTATCGCGAGCGGTTAGAACTGACGAAACAATCTGGCTATTCTCTATTCATGCAGACGGGCAGCTTTATATTTTCCGACGCCGCGCTCGCTCCGATCGCCGACAAGGTTTCGTCCGGTGAATGGCTCTCCGCTGAAGAAGGACTAACGCTCTTTCACAGTCGCGATATTCACAGCATCGGTCGGCTTGCGAATTTTGTGCGGGAATCTCTCCATGGAAAGCAGACCTTCTACAACCGCAATCGACATATCAACTACACCAACGTCTGCGCACTCAGTTGCAAGTTTTGCTCATTTTATCGCAAGCGCGGCGAAGAAGGCGCGTATGAAATGTCCGTTGAGCAAGTTGTGGAAACCGCCCGAAAGGCAGCCGACAGCGGCGCAACCGAGGTGCACATCGTCGGCGGGCTGCATCCTTGGCTGAAGTTCGATTACTACCTGGACATGCTCCGCGGGATTCGCGCTCAATGTCCGCAACTGCACATCAAGGCATTCACAGCTATCGAAATTATTCACCTCAGCCGCATTGCCCGTCTTGGCATTCCGCAACTGCTCACCGAACTGCGCGACGCCGGCCTGGGAAGCCTTCCCGGTGGTGGCGCGGAAATTTTTGATGACCGTGTGCACGACGAAATTTTTAAAGGAAAGGTCCGCGAAGACCGCTGGTTCGAGGTGCATCGGGCCGCACATCGCCTGGGCATTTTTACCAATGCAACCATGCTCTACGGGCACGTGGAAACCCCCGCGCAGGCGCATTCGGGCATCTGATCAAGCTTCGGCATCTTCAGCAGGAATCGCTCGCTGATTCCACCGGTGCCCATTTCAATTGCGTGATCCCTCTCTCATTTATTCCCGACCAAAGCGAACTGGGTTATCTCCCCGGACCCACCGGGCTGACCGATCTGCGCACACTGGCGATCGCAAGATTGATGCTCAATAACATCGCGCACGTGAAAGCGTTCTGGATCATGCAGGGCATCGGCCTTTCGCAGCTGTCTCTTGACTGGGGCGTCGACGATCTCGACGGCACTGTCGTCTGGTATGACATCACCAAGCAGCAAGGCAAAGGAACAACCCATCAGGAATTTCACGTCAATGATATCGTCCGCCTGATTCGCGAAGCGGACAAAGATCCCGTTGAGCGGGACACGCTATACCGCCCAATAGTAAGAGAAGGCGCGTTGATCTAAATCGGAAAACATGAACGTTTGAAGGAAGTGAGACGCAAACGTCGCAGACAAAAGCACGAGTAGAACGTTTTGAAATTGATGCACATTCGCTGTTAGCATTTTCAGCGGCTAAACCCTTGCTTCAGTGTCTCCGTGCCGGAAAATACGTCGATGGATTGCACTTGGGCCGGCACTGATTTCAGTTCTCTCGCCGGCAGCCGTGTTCTGGTCACCGGTGGTGCCGGTTTCATCGGCTCACATCTTTCCATCGCGCTGAATTCGCTCGGCGCGGAAGTTACGGTGCTCGACGATCTCTCCGGCGGTGGTGACCCTGCTGTTCTGCCCGAAGGCGTGGAATTTGTCCGCGGATCGATTCTCGATATTCCGCTGGTTGAGAAATGCATCGCGGGCCAGCAGTTTATTTTTCACCAGGCGGCGTTGGGTTCGGTGCCGCGTAGTGTTGATCAGCCGCGGCTGTTTCATGAGGTGAATGTGACCGGCACATTGAACGTGCTGGAAGCCGCACGCCAGGCCGGCGCGAAACGCGTTATGTTCGCCGCCAGCAGCAGCGCGTATGGGGACAGCCCGACGCTGCCGAAGATCGAATCGATGCCGGCCAATCCCCGGAGTCCATATGCGGCTAACAAGGTGGCGTGCGAAGCGCTGATGTCTGCATACGCCGCCAGCTATTCGCTGGATACCGTCAACCTGCGTTACTTTAATATCTTCGGCCCCCGCCAAAGCCCCGACAACGCCTACGCCGCCGTGATTGCCGCCTTCGCAAAAGCACTGTTAAAAGGTCATCACCCGCACATCTACGGCGACGGTGAACAATCCCGTGATTTCACGTACATCGACAATGTTGTGTTGGCCAACCTGCTGGCCGCCAACAGCGAATCAAAGCTAAATGGAAAAGTGCTGAACGTCGCCGGCGGCCAGCGCGTCACCGTCACCGAACTGGCCCAGGAAATGGCACGCCTGCTGGGCCGTGCCGATCTCACGCCGGTCTACAAGGAAGAACGCGTCGGCGATGTGAAACACTCGCTAGCAGATTTGTCAGCGATTAAAAAAGTGCTCGGGTATAAGCCGAACGTGGCGTTCAGAGATGGATTGGCGACGACGGTGAAGTGGTACGCGTCGGTGCTGCGATGAAGGATGCTGAACGCCCGAACATGTGTTAAGATGCAATACCTGAATGGCTGTTATACTTGGTCCATTTTCGTTTCAGAGAGTGATGGACGCCGTGGAAGACGTGCATCAAAGATTGCTGCGTGCGACTAAGGCGACTTAAGACTGCGGGAATTCCATATGCCGTCGTAGGCGGCAATGCTGTCGCGAACTGGATTTCCCGTGTCGAAAAAGCAGCCGTGCGATTCACGCAGGACGTGGATATTCTTCTACGCCGTAATGAGTTTGATGCCGCGCGAAAAGCGTTGGAATCGGCGAACTTCATTCATCGGCATTCAGCGGGCCTGGATATCTTTCTAGACGGAGCCACAGGAAAGGCTCGAGATGCAGTCCACATCTTTTTTGCGAATGAGAAAGTGCGAGAGAGTGAGCCGATCTCCAACCCGGACGTATCCGCATCTGAACGCGGTGACGAGTATCGCGTTTTATCACTGCTTCCACTGGTCCAAATAAAGCTGACTGCTTTCCGCGACAAAGATCGAATGCATCTTCGCGACATGATTGATGTGGGCCTGGTCGATCAGACATGGACGAATCAATTGCCGCCCGAATTGGCTCTCAAATTGCAGTCATTGCTCGATACCCCCGGAGGGTAACTGCGAATTCATCCTCCGGCGAACTACGATCAACACGGCTACTATCGTCCCGATCAACCCACCGACATACCCTCCCAGATGAACACCCCACGCCGCCATAAATCTGTAGGGGTGATATTCGTTGGCAGCGACCATATCCCCGAAATCACTGTCGATGCGCGTGAGATGGCCGCGGTAACCGAGCCAGCCGCCAATGCACCCGCTGGCAGCAGCAGCGGTGGCAATCAGTGGCAGATAGCGAATCAACTGCCGGTTCCGAAGCCGTGGCAAACCGCGATACGGGTTGTTAGCCACAAGCAGCAGCACGCCAAAAACCAGCCCGACGGACCAGGTGGCTTTGAACCCTACCTTCGCGGCTTCCCAGCGGAGCAACAACATCGGTGGATTGTCCCCGATGATTTTATAAATCTCTTTGCCCTGAAGGAAATATTACGGAGCGCCAAGTTTTGAAGCCCATGCACATTGAAGTGGTGCTCGACCTGTCGGACATTACGGGGCACTCCGTGGCCGTAAAGCCCCTGACCGTCGCCGAGAAGACCGCCAAGTACCGCGCTGCCCATCCAGACCGAGTCAAATCCGCCAATGCTGCATGGCTTGAGAAGAACCGGGAGAAAAACCGGCAGCGTTGCCGAAATTATCGTCGTCGTCGCCACACCTAACGCCGTTTCGGATTTTGCTGGTTCGGCGATCTATCCTGTCCAGCCCAACCTCTTGCCTCTCGGGCAAGCGAAATCCCGCTGCACGATCTTGAACCGCGTATGCGGGCAATGTCTCCAATTTCATTTCCTCGATCCGGCAACATGTGCTCGAAGTATCGACCTTCTTGCCTCGTCGATTGAGCATCAGGCGGTACCAGTTCCATGAATGGCTGCTCAAAAAGCATCGACCGCCCGGTCCTCGGCGTTCAGGTCTGGACCGCGTTGCAGAGCAAAGCCATCAAAGCAAACTGAAGAATGATGACCTTTGATTTTGACAACCGAATTTCGGTCACGGAGCTTCCATTCAACTGTGATGAACCATGAGCGATTTGGTGCCGCTCCTTCATCAGATTATCAAGGAAAGTCTCCCAAAGCGTCCTCACTTTTGCCTTTGTCACGCCCGGCATATCGAGGGCGAATTTGGCGATATCAACCGTGTAGGGAAATGCGGACACAGTGGCATCAAGCTCTGTACGCAGATCGGATGTCAGTTGTGCAATTGCTGACAGCGATCCCGCAAATACTTCGTCAAGTTTTGAATCGGCAATCAGGGCGAAAATATTCTTGACCCCAAAGTTCTGTGAAACCTTTTCGATAACTGACGGAGATGGATTCTTGTGGTCGTCATGCTTGCCATGAAACAGGAACGGTTCATGTTCCAGTTTGGTATTCAGTCCATCGAACATCTGAATTAGCTTCTCGACCTTCACATTGCTTTCTTCACCTTGGGAAACAATGAATGTGCTGCAAAAAGTTCGCTTCACAATCGAAGGGCACTCCTTGAAACTTGAGAAATGGTTGATGTCGTTGATAACTCGCTTTCATGCAATCCCGCACAAAGCCTTCGAGATGAGCAGCGATCAAAACGACCGCTGCCCTGCAAAGAACGTCATGCAATTCCGTATTGGCGTTAGCTTCAACTTCCGACGCTTTGTCTAGGAGCAGGTCTAATTCACGCCACCTTCCGTTCAGTGACATGAGCAGAGAATTCATGAAAGTAGCCATTAGGCTAAAATCCCCTTGACGGCATTGATTCGGGTATCGATTTTTGCAACGTCATTTACACTGCCTTCAACAGAGGCGCAGAAGCTGCTGCATTTGTGAACAATGACAGAAGGCGTGCGGGTGCGTCTGTGGCAATAACTGGTTGCTCAAGATCAACAATATCAACGACTGCAACGGCAACAGCATCAAAAACCGCAGCATTGAATGATGACATGAGCGTGGGGTTTGTTACATCATTACCCCGGTATTTGGCGAACGCTTTCTCTCACCAAACTTATGCCTAATAATCGCCATCGTCTGGGTAAATCGTTTTGCCATTCCTGCCAGCGCATCTTTATCGGCAAGATTCATTTTCTGCATCTCATCGGAAAGAAAGTCACGAAAGCCCTTTTTGATGTTTTTGTAATTTCCGGAGGATACTGCGAAAAAACGAAGAACGTACTCTACATCCTCCATCTTCTGAACCTTCTTGCTTTCGTTAGGATCATTCAGATCGATTTGAAGAAGCTCTCTGTAATGCTTATCTGTGGCAAGGTCTTTGATTAGACTGTTGAATGGGCCACGATACACAGCATTTCTCAATTCCTGAGGTTCGAGTTTGACGCTTCCTGAATTCAATCGCTCAAAAATGTCGTATTTGACTTGTGAATCCACCGTCGAGTCGATGCGTAGGCATCGGAGAGTGGCTCTTCCAAACGGCGAATCAAAAATGGCGGAAGGTCTTTATAAAACGATCCGTTCAGATTTGTGAGCACTTTCAGGCCGACCAGAGCAAATTCACTCTGAAGGTAACGGCTGATTGCCGTTAATCGTTGCTGGCCGTCAATTACCGAATACCGCGCTTGCTCAGAAGGGACTTCCTCATCCACGTCCACATCCTGAGAAATGTAGATGAAGGGGATGGGAATGTTAAGAATCAGGCTTTCAATGAGGCCAGATGCCACTTCATCATTCCACCGATGACTGGCGCTGGTATTCCGGGTCCAGCTTAATCGATCCCTTCTTTATTTTCTTGACGAGGGTTTCCAGATCGTACTCAATATTCTGGGTCTTAACGGTTCTTTCTCTGGCCTTCTGCTGCAAATCTTCGAGTTTTGCCTTCAACGTGTCATCCACAGGATGGTCCTCTCGTGCGATCATGCACCTATGAAACGGGGAGTTGCCAAATGATTGTATTGCGGATGCTGCATTTTGCACATCGCCTGCCAGCACGATCGGATCATATTCTAAAAGACGCTAAGACCGTTTTGCTTTTGGAAAACCGTGCTCTTCGGTAACATGGACGCCCGCCGCATGGATTGTTGCGACCCCACGATCAAATCGTTGCTGCCGCAGGCGGCAGTTGGGCCGGGAAAATGGCCCGTGCCGAGTGTTCACGGCAGTTATGGCTACCACTCCCGAACAAAAAGCCCGCCGGAAGATCGACCGACTGCTTGAGCAGTGCGGCTGGGTTTTACAGGATTACGATGAGATGAACATCACGGCGGCTGTCGGGGTCGCCATCCGGGAGTTTCCCCTTTCCGGCACCGGTCACGCCGATTACATGCTTTACGCGGATGGTAAGGCAATCGGCATCGTTGAAGCCAAGCCGGAAGGGTACACGCTCACCGGGGTCGAAACCCAATCGAACAAGTATGTCACGGGGTTTCCCGAGCATCTTCCCCGGTGGTCGCTGCCGCTGCCGTTTGCATACGAATCCACCGGCACCGTCACGCAGTTCACCTCCGCCTTGGACCCCGATTCCCGCAGCAGAGAAGTTTTTGCGTTCCACCGCCCGGAAGAATTGATCCGGCTGGGCAAGTTGGGCACCGAGCAACTGCGATTTCACCTGCGCCATATGCCTCCGCTGGATACCACCAAGTTGTGGGCCAAGCAGGTAACCGCCATCACCAATCTTGAAAAATCACTGGCCGAAAACCGGCCCCGGTCCCTGATCCAGATGGCGACCGGCAGCGGCAAAACCTTTACCGCCTGCAACATCAGCTACCGGCTCATCAAGTTCGCCAAGGCCAAGCGCATCCTGTTTCTGGTGGACCGCAACAACCTCGGCAAGCAGACCCTGACCGAGTTCCAGCAGTTTGCTTCCCCGTACAACGCATACAAATTCACCGAGGAATTTGGTGTCCAGCATCTCAAGAAGAACACCATCGACCCGGCCGGCAAGGTCTGCATCACCACCATCCAGCGGCTGTACTCGATCCTGAAAGGTGAGGAAGATTTCGACGAGGCCAACGAAGAAGGCAGCCTGTTCGAGTCGCGCCATCCGAATCGCTGGTGAAGGAACCGTTGCCGGTCATCTACAACGCCAAGATTCCCACCGGAGTTTTTCGACTTCATCATCATCGATGAATGCCACCGGTCCATTTACAACATCTGGCGGCAGGTGCTCGAATATTTCGACGGTTACCTGATCGGTCTCACCGCCACCCCCAGCGCCCAGACCATCGGCTTCTTCGGTGGCAATCTCGTGATGGAATACACCCACGAACAGGCGGTCGTCGATGGTGTAAACGTCGGATACGACGTCTATCGCATCGAAACTGAGATCACCAAGAGCGGTGCCAACCTCGCCCGCCAGCCGGGCTATCTGGTGCCCCACCGTGATCGCGCCACGCGCCGCAAACGTTACGCCGCCCTTGATAGCGATGTGCTCTATCAGGCCAGCCAGTTGGATCGTGATGTCGTCAATGACAGCCAGATGCGGCTCGTCATCCGCACCTTCCGCGACAAGCTGCCCGAGATGTTTCCCGGCCGCACCGAGGTGCCCAAGACGCTCGTCTTCGCCAAAACCGATCTGCACGCCGACGATCTCACCAAGATCATTCGCGAGGAATTCGCCAAGGGGAACGACTTCTGCCAGAAGATCACCAGCAAAACCACCGGCAAAAAGCCGGATGAACTGCTCAACGAATTCCGCAACACCTACAACCCCCGCATCGCCGTCACGGTGGACATGATCGCCACCGGCACCGACGTGAAGCCGCTGGAATGTCTGGTGTTCATGAGGAACATCAACTCGGCCGCCTACTTCGAGCAGATGAAGGGCCGTGGCTGCCGGATCGTCAATCCCGATGTTCTCCAAAGCGTCACGCCCGACGCCCGGCTCAAAACGCATTTCGTGATCGTCGATGCCGTGGGTGTCACCGAGAGCGAGAAAACGCTCAGCAAGCCGTTGGACAAAAAGCCCGAGTGTGCCGCTGAAGGTGATCCTGACCACCGTCGCCGCCGGCGCGGTCAGCGACGAGATCGTCTCCACCTTGGCAGCCAAGCTGACCCGGCTGGACCGCGAACTGGACGACGATCAGCGCCAGCAGATCGCCGCCGAGGCGGCGGGCAGCACCCCGCCGCAACTCGCCCAAGATCTGCTTGCCAGCATCGACCCCGATGCGCGTAGCCAGAAGGCGGTCGACGAAATTCAACCTTCCACCGGACGCTGAGCCGACCGACGAGCAATATGCGGCCGTGGAGAAAGAGGCCATGACCGCCGCCCTGCAACCTTTCCACAATCCGCGAGCTGCGGAAGACGATTGAGTTGGTCAAAGGCATTGCCGAGCAGGTCATGGATGAGATCAATCAGGACACGCTCCGCTCGGCCGGTTTCAGTGCCGCCGCCCGGGAGAAGGCCCAGTCCATCATCACCTCCTTCAAGCAATTCATCGAAGAAAACAAGGATGAAATCGAGGCCATCAAACTTCTGTACAGCCAGCCGCATCGCCGTGGGCTTCGCTATCGGCAGGTGAAGGAACTGGCCCAGAAGCTGGCGATCAATCCCTTCTATGTTGACCCCAAAAAGCCCGAGTCGGTACTTCGCATCTGGAATGCGTTTGAGACTGTTGAGCCAGACAAGGTAAAGGGCCATTCTAAACATCTGGTGGACCTGATCGCCCTCGTGCGCCACGCCATCGGCAAAGAAACGCTGCTGGTGCCGGTGGAGGCCGTGGTGGAGGAACGATATCAGCACTGGCTGGTCGAGAAGCAGGCGGCAGGTACCGTGTTCACGCCCGAGCAACGCAAATGGCTCGATGCTGTGAAAAATCACATCGCCGCCAGCCTTGCTATCGAGCAGGATGATTTGGAAGAAATTCCTTTCAAGCAATTCGGCGGGCTGGGCGCGGCATTTCAGTTATTTGGCCATGCCCTGCCGTCGCTTTTGAATGAGTTGAACGAGAGGCTGACGGCATGATGGATGGAGCATGTATTCCAAATGGATGGACGCTGGCTACGCTTCAAGACGTAGCTGAAATCCGAGACGATTTGCGGCAGCCAGTCAATGCCGAGGAACGTGCTGGTCGTGCTGGCCCATACCCATACTTCGGAGCAACAGGTCAGGTTGGATGGATTGACGATTTTCTCATGGAAGGCGAATACGTATTGCTGGGCGAGGACGGCTCCATTTCTCGATCCGAACCGGCCCAAAGCATATCTGGTATCCGGGAAATGCTGGGTAAATAATCACGCACATGTTCTTCGAGGAAAAGAAAGGTTATGCCTTAATCGCTTTCTAATGTATTCCCTTAACCAAACGGATTATCGAGGGTACGCCAACGGCACAACACGCTTAAAATTGACTCAAGGAGCGATGCGCCGTCTTCCCGTACGACTCCCACCACTGGCCGAACAAAACAGGATCGTAGCGAAGATCGAGGAATTATTCAGCGATCTGGACGCCGGTGCGGCGGTTCTGGTTCGCGTGCGGGCAAACCTGAAGCGTTACCGTGCCGCCGTCCTCAACGCCGCCGTCACTGGACAGCTAACGGAAATTTGGCGACAGGAAGAACGCGGTTCCGAAACCGCCGAATTGCGTTTGTCCAATATTCTCGCAGATCGCCGGAAAAAGTGGGAGGTTGATCAAGTTCGTAGGTTCGATGCTGCGGGCAAGACCCCGCCTAATGGCTGGCGGGCGAAGTATGTTGAACCAAGCGGGACAACGGAATCTATTGGGTCGATTCTTCCGACCAGTTGGACTTGGGCGAACCTCGATCAGCTATCCCATTTCGTGACCAGTGGGTCTCGGGGTTGGGCCGAACACTATAGCGAAACAGGCCCGATCTTCATCCGTGCGCAGGACATAAATTCAGATCGCCTCAGGCTGGACAAGATAGCGCATGTTCGCCCCCCCGACGGTGCCGAAGGAGCGCGCACAAAAGTCGCAAAGAACGATATTCTAATAACAGTCACGGGAGCAAATGTGACCAAGACTGCTTACGTCGAGCATCAGTTAGACGAAGCCTATGTTAGTCAGCACGTTGCACTCGTTCGCCTCGTTGATCCAGACTTGGTTAGATATTTGCACTACTGGATTATTTGCCCCACCGCTGGCAGAGCAGCGCTCACGAAGTTCGCCTACGGCGCTGGGAAGCCCGGCCTCAACTTGGAGCAGGTTCGCTCACTAAAGATCGCGTTGCCTCCAATTCAAGAACAGCGTGAAATTGTGGCTGAAGTTGATCGGCGACTCTCTGCTGTTGATGCAGTGGATGCTGAAATTGGACACAGCCTGAAACGTGCGGCCCGGCTACGGCAGTCGATACTGAAGCGAGCATTCGAGGGTAAACTCGTCATGCAAGTGAACGAAGCCAGCGCACCGCCGACTCCACCCGCACGGCTTTCAAAATCAACAACGCCCCAGAGCATCGCGGCTCGGGTATAGCTATGTTCCAATCGCCAGACGCCAAAGCAATCTCGACAAGAATCACCTCAGAAGTGAGGGACATTCGTGCTACAATTAAAATCGCAGTCGAGCAATCTGTATTGGGCAAAGATGAAGTGCCGTTCCTCGTCGAGTTGAGCAACCGCTTACCGCCTGCTCTTGATAGTGCGCTGCTCGCTGCGGGGTTGGCATCGGCCACTCGGGCTGTCAAAATCCATCAGAAACCCAAGGTGACCTATCGCAATAAAGCAGGGAACAACGTGTCGTGTGAACTCGGCGATCTGCTGTTTGTGGTGAAGTACCATGTCCCCGGCGCTACAGAAGCGAAGAGTGTGGTTCATCAGATCAAGTCGGGGTTAATGGGTCGCACGGATTGTCATATCGACCAAACACAATTGGAGCTTCTTCACGACTGGCCGTCCTTCAACTTTGGACGAAAAAGTGACGGCGGGCCACAGACATTCAAGGTTGAACCGTGGACACTTGAATTTGGCACCTACACCCTAATGATGCGTCGGCCCAGCATCGGTCAGCACGTCGGTGCGTACAAGAAAGACTATGGGGTAAGCCCATCGGCATGGAGGGTTGAAAACTCTGGCGCTTCGACCGTGAATATGTCGGAGATGCCTTTCACTCTGGAAGTATCAAATGCCATATTCAATCACGTTGCGTTTGTTATGGGAGAATCTCATGCTCACGGACAAGTGCAAAATCTAGTCGATGCTTTGTACAGATACGTTGGCTGGGCACCCGATCCTCCCGATGAGTTTGACGGCTACTTTACCGAGTACAAAGACAAGCCCGATGCTGGCGTTTTTGTCATAATCGAAACTCAAATCGCACTGGCCGACAGCAACGACGCTGCACAAATTAAACCGTTGAAGCGTAAACCGAGAGCGTAAAGCAGTGGTCAACTAAAAACATTGGAGAAAGCCATGGCAGACAGAAAGAAGATGACTAACCAAGAATGGGATGGACTGTTAGATGACGTAGGGGATGCAGTTGAGTCCGCAGGTTATGAGCTAATGCCTGACGGCTTGTTACATCCAGTCGGTGAGATGCACGAAGACAATCCAGACCCCGCCATTGAACCAGACCAGATCGCCGACACAATCGGCTATCCTGCTCGATTGGTCGATATTTGGTGCGAGCGTGAATCAAAGCGAAATGGGTGGGACAGGTAATGAGTTCAGATACTCAGCAGATTGTTAATCGGGCATGGAATTACGCTCACGTACTCCGTGATGACGGTCTGTCGTACATGGCGTACACCGAGCAGATCACATTTCTGCTGTTCCTAAAGATGGCCGATGAGATGACCAAGCCCCCATACAACAGGCCAGCGATGGTGCCGCCGTCGCTGGGCTGGCCGAGCCTGTTGAAGATGGAGGGGCACGAGCTTGAGACCCACTACCGGAAAATCTTGGATGAACTGGGGAAGAAGCCGGGCATGCTGGGCGAGGTGTTCAAAAAGGCCCGCATGGAGATTCAGAACCCGGCCACGCTGAAGCGGTTGATCGTGGACCTGATCGATACCGAGCAGTGGACCCGGATGGAAGCCGATGTGAAAGGTGACATCTATGAAGGGCTGTTGGCCCGCAGTGCCGCCGAATCCCCCAAGGGTGCGGGCCAGTATTTCACGCCGCGAACTGATCAAAGCCGTGGTGGATGTGATGCAGCCGACCCCGGAAGACACTGTGGTGGACCCTGCCGTGGGCACCGGTGGTTTCCTACTGGCGGCGCAAAGTTATGTTGTGAATCGCCACGGCGATGATCTCGATCCCGATCAGAAGAAGCACATGCGTCGGGACTTCGTGAAGGGCTGGGAACTGGTCGCCGCCACCGCCCGGCTGTGCATCATGAACCTTTACCTGCATGGGATCGACAGCGACCCCTGCCCGATCAAGAGCGGGGTGGACAGTCTTGCCAGTGATCCGGGTGAGCGATTTTCGATGGTGCTCACCAACCCGCCGTTCGGAAAGAAATCATCCATATCGGTTGTCACCGAGGAAGGTGAGCTTGAGAAGGACGACACCGCTTACGAGCGGCAGGATTTCTGGGTCACCACCAAAAACAAACAGTTAAACTTCCTTCAGCACGTGAAGACGCTGCTGAAGATCAATGGCCGGTGCGCCATCGTGGTGCCAGACAATGTGCTGTTTGAGGGCGGTGCCGGTGAAACCGTGCGCCGGAACCTGATGAAACAGTGTGATGTCCACACCCTGCTACGCCTGCCCACCGGCATCTTCTACGCACAGGGCGTAAAGGCGAATGTGCTTTTCTTCGATAACAAACCCGCACAAGAAGCCGCATGGACCAAAAAACTGTGGGTGTATGACCTGCGCACCAACATGCACTTCACGCAGAAAGAGCGCCCGCTGAAGCGTGCCGATCTGGATGATTTTGCGACTGCTACAAGCCCAAGAACCGGCACACGCGCAAACCAACATGGTCCGAAGCAACGCCAGACGGGCGCTGGCGGGTTTATGATTACGATGATCTGGTCAAACGGGATAAGGCCAGCCTCGACCTGTTCTGGCTGAGAGATCAATCACTGGAAGACAGCGATGATCTGCCCGAACCCGATGTGCTGGCACAGGAGATCGCCGATGATCTTCAGACGGCAACGGATTTGTTCGCGGGCATTGCGGCGGAGTTGAAGAACTGATGTTTGAATCGCCGATTCGCCCCAGTCGTGCAAAGGTTCTAGATCATCGTAATCGAAGCCAACATTACTCTAAAAGGTCTCTTATGTAGGGAAGGTATTTTCTTGGTGTGGTTGGATCGTTGAGCAATTCGTTAGCCACGGAACCACTCTCATGCGAGTCATATGACTTTATCGTTGTCAAATACTCTATCACATGCCTTGTAGCACTAGAAAATTCGCCGCTGGTCTGAGTGGCATCTGAAACGGCCTTCTGAAGCTCATCGGGGCTACTATGGCCCGCCATTGTATCGACTAGCTCTTTTTGGGAATTGTACAACCGCTCAAGATCGTCTGCTTCCGATTTTGCCTTTCCGTACCTGAGCCAAGTTTCTGCGATTTCGTGTCTTCGGGCTTTCCGCTCATTTTGAATTTGCTGTTCCGCCATTGCGGTTGCGTTAGCTGCATCCTGTCGCACCTTTTCTTGCTCTTGGGATGCTCGTGCCGTTGCTTCTAGCTGTTGGTGTTTAGTGTCTTGCCTTGCCTGTTCCTCAGCCGCAAGAGTGCTTGCAATTTTGTCAGCTTCAGTATGTGCCTCCTTTATCGATTGTCTGAGGTCTTCATTCTCGATTTGCCGGTCAGCAAGTAGGGCAAACATTTGATCGTATTGTGCCTTGGCACCGGTGGGCTGCCCTTCCCGCGCAAGCGTCTCGGCGTTCCGTTTATAAATGAGCAGATTGTCACGGTTGTGATCTTCCCACCATGTTCGGATGAAGAGTGTGTACACAAGCGAGCCAACGATAATGACGCCGACCACAATCCCCGCGAGAATGATCTTGGTTTCGACGCTGAATGCTGGTTTCGATTTTCGACGTTTCTTTTGCAACTTCAGTTGCGAAGCCGCATTTGTCAACGCAGAAAGTGGTTCAATATCCGCCTGTGCCGCATTTCGTTTCGAGTTCTCGGCGGTAAAACAATCCGCACAGGTAATTGCCGTCATCCGCCCTTACTCGCTTCTGCCCAGCAACGTTCTTCCCGCACGACCGACAAATCTTCTGCACGGCAGTATTCATTTTTCCGCCTTTCTCGACTTTATACTGGCCAGAAGTGTACCGTCCATTAGATTGCCGGTCTACCGATGGATGGTGTGCTGTTCGGATGAGTCCATTTAGCCTGCTGTGGCAGGTTTTATGGATGAATTGCGGACAATCTTCGGCAAGCGGGTACTGCGCACTTCGCGAAAAGCAAAAGTGGTCGCAGGATCAGTTGGGAAAAGCGGCTGGACTGGGCGGCAAATACATCGGCGTGATTGAAAGGGCGGAGAAGGCAGCGTCGTTCGAGGCCATCGAAAAACTCGCCAAGGCGTTCAAGGTCGAGTGTTACGAATTGTTCGTCCCCATAAATCGGCGAAGCGATGCTGTCGGCTCTGAAATCGAACTCCTGCTGAAGAACGAGGATCGCATCAACGTTTCCGCTGTTCAAGATTTTCTGCGCAGTTTGCGAATGTCAGTGAAGAAAGCTCGACAAGAACGCTTGAGTTCATCCTGATCGTTCGATCCGCGCCATCAGTTTTGATGGCGGCATCACCGACCGCCCGGCAAAGCCGCATGTAGACGTCGAGTGTCGGCGATTTCAAATTTCTTTCCAGCAGCCCGACGTAGACCCGAGTGACTTGGGCTTTCTCACCGAGTTCTGCCTGTGTAAACCCAGCCTCCTCTCTTGACTTTCCGCAATTCGTCGCCGAACTTCATACACGGTTCATCGGCTAAGTCGTTGAGATAACTAAAGTTTCGAGAAAATCAGTAAGGGGCGAGCTTTTCCCTTGACCAAAAAGATAACCATAGTTATCTTTTCCATTCGAGGTTCAACGTATGTTTAACGGAAACACAACGATCTCAATGCCAGACCGAATCGGTGAGCAGACGCCCCGGTGGGAGATCGGCATGCAGTATCTGCCGGGCGCGGACGGCGACGAGCATCAGGCGCGTATCACGCTCTCGCACATTCACGTTCTCACCCTTGCAGAACTGCTCCGTGTTCACCGTATCGGTCTAACACGGAACGTCTACGCCAGACTGCGTCGTATCAGCCAACCCCGGAAACTGGTTGCCGAGATTGGTTTCATCGATCTTGATGAACCACGAGTGCATGACATTGTGCGCGATGACTTCCGCCTTCTGCCGAGAAGATGCACGCCTACTGGTCGTCACGATCTTCCACAAATTGCTGCCCGAGATTGAGCACCTTGCTTGTGATGGCATCGGAAGCGTCGTGGATATTAACCTTGGCTCCGGTCCGAGTTGTATCCGCCCACCTCAATCCGCATTGCCAGAATGCTGCAACCCATATTCTACGAAGGAGACCTATGACTCTGCTGAATCCAACAGTTAATGTTCAGCCTGCGACAAACTGCGAAGCAGTCAGGATTGCCATCGCCCCTGGGCGATGGCAATCCTGACGAAAGTGCATGTGACCTTCACGTTCCCGAAGGCTTTTGCGTCCGAGATAACAGTTCCGCCAACTGGGTTGTCAGAAAAATTCTCGATGCCCTGCGTACCGCGACCGTGTAGCTCAGTGGGCCGAACAAGAAAAACGCCGCGCTGAACGTGAGGAGCAAACGCTGATGTTTCTGTTTGGCCGGCAGCTTGAAAGCTGGGCCAAGCAGGAGAATCGAAAAACGCGGTGGCCGGCGAAAATCAATCAATCTTCCGGCCGGCGTGGTCGGCTTCAGAAAACTCAGTTGCGCATTAAAGATTGATGATGAGCGGCTGGTGCTGGGATGGGCCAAAGAACACTGGCCGGCTGCGGTTGCGGTGATTGAATCGCTCAGCCGGCCGGAATTGAAAATTCATTTCGAGAAGACCGGAGAAGTGCCCGCTGCCGGCGTTCATGTCGAGCCAGCCGGCGAAAAGTTTTACATCCGTTAAGGTCAACGATGCGAAAAAGAAACGCCCGTCAAAGTTTCAGTTCATGCAAGGTGCTCTAGGGCAGAAAGACGAAGCACCACTTTTGGGTCTTACTGGATAACTTTCTGGAAGTTCTTGTTCGCAGCGAAATCCAAAAAATTTATGCGGTCGGCGACTCGATGCACGCGCACCGATTAGCGATGAACAGCAACGCGGCAGTTAGGCTGGGTAATTTGGAGTTGTGTTTTTACACCGCCTTTCTCTTAATCGCCGCCCACGTTTCATATCCGAACCAATCATGCTTAAACGACCATAAGTCATTAACGGATAGGTATTTATATCTATATTAGAAATCTATGGCGCGAAAAAGTACGCCTGCCTAGTGCATCAACAGATTCGGTCGAAAAATAGTTCGACCCCTCTGTTGAAAGGCAAATGGATTCTTATATGGCAAACGTGAACTTTACCGGGAAGCAATACATCAACCTTCTGCGGGCCAGCACCAATATGCAGGACACTAGCCTCGCGGATCAGAAGGTGGTCAACGATAAGCATGCTCAGGACAAACTGGGCATGATCGTGGGCAGCCGATGTAACGCTTCAGGGTGTATCCGGCAGCGAAGACCTTTAATCGCAGCCGACCTCAAGGAACTTGATCGAGCGGCGTAAGGTCTTCAAGAACTACGATGTCATTGTCGTTTATGACTCTTCCCGCTTAACTCGCGGCGGTGCCGCTCGTATGCCTTTGCCATTCGCAAGCGACTTTCGCTCAGTAAGCAGATCATGATCTATGTCCGTTATGGACCCGATTCCCGAGGGCGATTTCGCTGTTGTCATCCAAACAGTTGTTCGACACTCAAAATTTCCTCGCGGCGAAGAAGATTTCTGGTTTTATCACACGAGGAATTTACACCGCAGTGAAAAATGGGGATGTCGGCCCACCATGGCTCGGCACCGTATGGAATCGACCGGCTCTACTACGATACGACCGAAACACCGACTCTTCGTCTCCGTTACCTGCCGGGTGCGCGACGGCAACTGATCAACGAACAAACCGAAAAATGTATTGAAGGATTTGAAGCGCGGAGAACGAACCAATCGCGGCTCATTTTATGGCCCGAGGTGAGAAAGGTGCGCTTGGTGCCCGGCGATCCCAAGATGGTCGAGGCTATCCAAGAGGCGTTCCGACTACGGTATCGGCATGGATGGGGATACACGCGCATTGGTCAATACTTCGTATCGAAGGGTGTGTACCCATTGCGAGCAATGTACTGGCATGATTCGGGGGTACGTGACATCCTGATGAACCCCATCTATCTGGGGTGGGGTTACTTCTTGCAGATGAAAACTGGTCTTCACTATAACGCGGATGCTAATGGTCCGCAGGAGCGATTAACATCGACCAAGATACACTCTGAAGCAGTTGCACATCGCTTAACAGTTCCACGCGATCGTCGCTGTGTTGCGAGATGCTTCTGATTACTCATCCGAAACTGCAACATCTGATTACAGATGCTGACGTTCGCCAAGCTGCCGGAAACAACCATCCGTCAGTATTCTGCGATTGGCATCCTGCGCCATGCCCGTGTGCCGGTGATCAACCACAACAGCCAGCCAAAGTCTCGATACTTTCTCTGCCACTGTCCTTCGGGATAAACACTATAACCGTAAGTTTTGCGGCCTTACACATGGTCGTGATGGAGATTACCGAGACTACATCTGCAATGACATTATTGAGCTTCAACCTCGGGGACGTAAACTCCCGACTTCCATCCGAGCCGAACCACTGGAACTCGCAGTGCTCGAAGTCTTGAAACGTGCGTTCTCTAATGTGCGAGATATTGGGGAGCGGATTCAGGCTTTGGTGACGCGGATTCTGGCCGAACAGCCTGATGAAATTGAGAAAGCACGGCCTCGAAACTGAATTAGAGGCGAACAAGAATCGCACGAAGCAGTTGTTCCGTTCTTTCACGGCCGAAGAGTTGAAAGAGAATGACGACGCGATCCGTGCATCGCGTGCTGACCGGGAACGAATCGAAGCTCGACTTTCGATGTGTGCTGATCAGATTAAACTTGATTCAGCAGCATTGGTCGCAGGAATCAAAGAGAGCCTTCGGTCGATCCTAGCCTTGCCGGCAACACAGGTGATATTGCCGGCCATAAAAGTGATCTGGCCGGCAGCTTTGAAGAACTGCGAATGTTGCTCAAGATTGCCTGCCCGCGAGTTGTCATTGACCTTGAAACCGCTGAAGCCGAAGTGTTCGTCGCCCTGCCGGCCAGCATTCTTTACGCCGGCTCATCTGATTGGCGGATGATGTGTTCCACCTCCACCCAACAGGAGTGGAACATCGGTGAGACACATCAAGAAAAATGGGCATTTTTGGGGTCTTACGCCCTTACGCCGGTCATTGAACCAGCCAGAAACCGGTCAAACGTGGCTTTGCACGCCGTCACGACGTTAGCCGTTACCATGGGCTGAACGGCCTTGTTGCCGGCCGGCCATATGCGACGAGACCGACTGCGCAGCGTAGCCGCAGACGTGTCATTGCCACTGGGCCGGCCGGGCCGGCCCAGTGGCTGCCGCCGGTAAGGCTTAAGCATTTTATAGGAGTTCGACAATGGAAAATGATCCGAAGCTCGAAAATTTGAGAGTCGTGAGTGTTAAATCCTGCACGCCCGGCCATGCCGACCGGCCGGGAACAGGCGAGAAGATTGCGATCCTCCGCTTAATATTTTGTGGAACGGCCGAGCAGCCTATGTTGCTTTCGATCAATGATGTGAAAACACTGGTTGTTGGATTGACCGAAGTGTTGGCGTTTCACGAGATTGAGTTCCCGGCAGAACTTCGTGACGCCATTATTTGTTCTCCGTCATCGTTCACCCGGCCGGCCGAAGATACGACTCTGCCGGCCATCGTTCCTTCCCGCCGGGCGAACGCCCCTACCGGTCCCGATTCGGTCAGATGAAGTAGCGAAATTTCTGGCCGGGCTGTCGCGCGTAAAAACGTGGAATGGGTTTATGAAGCAGATCGGCATCGATAACCCGCCGCCAGTCAAGAAGCCCAAATCACGTCAAAGGAAAGGTAAGGGTCGCAATGGCAAATGAACTTCACCGCCACCGGTGCCGATCAGCACAATGAAAAGACCATCTATGTTGTCTGTTACTACCGAAAATCGTCCGCTGCTTACGACCAGCAAGCCACAAGCATCGAAGATCAACAACGTGAGGTGAAAGCATACTGCGCCTCTCGCGGATGGATCATTGTTGCCGAGTATATCGACAGCGGTAAGAGCGGGTCCAAACACATCCACAAACGAATCGAGTTTTTGCGAATGGTCGAGGATGCCAAGGCTCGCAAGTGGAGCGCGGTTGTGGTTTGGGACACCAGCCGGTTCGGTCGGTTGGACAGCCAACGCGGGGCACCCACAAAGACTGCTCTTCGCGATGCGGGCGTGCATTTGGAAAGTGTGCGGCAAGGATCGATTGACTGGGCATCTGCCGCAGGGGCGCATCATGGATACGGTGCTCTCAGAAAGCGATCACAAATACTCAACCGATCTTACCGCCAATGTGTTGCGTGGGAAGAAGGATTCTCTGGCCGCTGGCTGGAATCCGCACGGTCGGGTGCCTTGGGGTTACGACCGAGGGCTGTACTGTGACGGCGTGTTGAAGATGACGGTTCCCCGCGCTGAGAAGATGCGAAAGCCGCAGAATTGGAAAGCCAAGCTCGTGATTAACGAGCAAGAGGCCGAGATCATCCGCTGGATATTTGATCGGTACGGCAACCACGATACGTCCATGCGGAAGCTCTGTTCTGCCCTAACGGATCGGGGTATCCAGACCCCTAGCGGTAAGCGGGTGTGGAGCGTGCGTTCTATCGTCAACGTCCTGACCAATTCAACGTATGTTGGCGACCTGACGATGGGACACAAAAAAGGCGGCATAAAGGGAGAGTTCGGTCAGGCTAAACCACAAATCGGCAAGTGCGATGCAATCATTGACCGAGCACTCTGGAACATTGTGGCTGCACGGGTCGCCGAACGCGCGAATCGACGGCGAGTGATTTATGACTCAGCAACCGTCAGGTCGGGCGCGTTGTCGGGCATGCTCGTGTGCGGCCGGTGCGGTCACAACCTGTGAAGAAGATCGATAAGATCAATGGCAATGTCTATTACACTTGCCAGAGCAATAATCTCCGTCCCGGACATGGGTGCCGTACGTGGCGGATTCACGAGTCGATCTTGCTGCCGCGCATTGGGAAAGCTCTAGCCGAGGCCGTTGATTCTGAGTTAATTCAACAGATAAAGGTCAAACCGCCGGTGAGGACCACCGGCGATGCTGACCGCCTTCGGCTACAAATCAACGATGCAGAAAAGGCCGTCAAAGTTGGGACCGCCAACCTGCTCAAAGCTGACAGCGATGTTTTCCCCCTGCTTCAGAAAGCACTTCAGGAACACAAAGCTGAGCTTGAAAGAAGTCGCAACACGCTGACGTTATTGGAAAATGGGGAGGATCAGGCACCGTATGACGCTTACATGGAGTGGTGGGAGAAGACAAAATCTCGACTTGTCACGCTCATTCCGGGCAACGTCGCTCTCTCAGAACCGGGCAAGTTTTTTGATCCGATCCGTAAGTGCTGGCGAGCCTTTCGGATCACGGTTCCAATTGCGGGAGGTGGACGGGCCGGTGACGAAGAGATTTTGCCCGTGCAGGTAGATGCAGACAAGCTCAGGGGTCTGTTGCATCGGCTAAACGTGCAGTTGACCATTTGGTGGAAATCCAACGGTCGCAAACGATTCACCTTAGATCGCGGGATCATGACGGCCGACTTCGTTCCCGATCAGATCAACATCCAAGACTTGGGCTCCGTAGTGGAAATATTCCGGGCTGATCGTTACCGTTACCTGGTCGTTGATCGCCCCATATATCAACGAGACTACCAACGCGGCGGCCAGTACACCGTACTCGCGGAACCGGGTTGCTTTTGTTCCGTTCCGACGAACGTCAACAATGGCCAGGGCGGCAAAGATGGTGCAGCCGATCAGGATCCTGAGCCACAAGCCCCGCATCGGTCTGAAAGAGCGCGTGAAGCATTAGAAGCTCGTACTGATCGGCCATCGTTCAACGCGTTACGCCATCACAATATGGTCGCGGCTGCCCTTCACATCCTGCATTGCGTTTCTAGTATCGACAATCAATGTGGCATGGTCGGAAATCATCTGCCAGTCGTATGCCTTGTGATGGGTGGCAATCAGCACGCAGTCAAAGCCAGCCAATGCCTCACGCGTAAGCGGAACGCTTTTGAGGCCCAAATCCCCGTATTTTCGCATGCGATGGGTGGCCGGCACGTGCGGGTCGTTGTAGGAAACCAGCGCGCCCAGCTCGGTCAGCTTTTCGATCAACTCGAAGCTGGGACTTTCGCGCACGTCGTCCACATCGGGCTTGTACGCAAGGCCGAGCACCAGAACGCGGCTTCCCTTGACGGCTTTGCCATGGGCATTCAACGCGAGCATTGTTTTCTCAATCACGTAACGTGGCATCGCATGATTGATCTCACCGGCCAACTCGATAAACCGCGTGGGCAGACCTACTTCGCGCGCTTTATAGGTTAGATAATAAGGATCGATCGGAATGCAGTGCCCGCCCAGCCCGGGGCCCGGGTAAAACGCCTGAAAACCAAACGGTTTGGTTGCCGCCGCGGCAATCACTTCCCAGACATCAATCCCCATCGCGTCCATCAACTGCTTCATTTCATTGACCAATGCGATGTTGACCGAGCGATAAACGTTTTCCAGGATTTTAGCTGCTTCTGCTACTTCAGCACTGGAAACGGGGATGACCTTTTCGATGGCGGCCTGATACAGCGCAGTCCCGATTTCACCGGAAACAGCATCGATCCCGCCGAGCAGTTTCGGAATCGTCTGCGTTGTGAAATCTTTTCGGCCTGGATCTTCGCGCTCCGGAGAGTAGGCCAGAAGAAAATCCGTACCGACTTTTAAGCCGGTTTTTTCCAGTCGCGGGAGGACGATCTGCCGCGTCGTGCCGGGATACGTGGTGGATTCCAGAACGATGAGTTGGCCCGGTCGAAGCGATTTTGCAATCGCATCCGCCGTGTTTTCCACGTAGCTTAAATCCGGCTCAAGGTACTTTCCGAGCGGGGTGGGAACGCAGATCAGGATCGCATCGACTTCTTTCAAGCGTGACAAATCCGTGGTCGCCGCAAAGCGACCTTTGCGTTGCATATCAGATACAAGTGTTTCCCCGAGGTGCTTGAGATAGTTCTGCCCGGCCGAGAGAGCCGCGATTTTATTGGGATCGCTGTCAAAACCGATCACTGAGTAGCCCGCGCGATGAAAAACAGCGAGCAACGGTAAACCAACATAGCCAAGCCCAACCACGCCGACGATTGCCGTTCGGTTGGAGATTGAGGCGGAGAGTTGCGAAACCGCCTCCATGTCGCGTTTATTTTTCTGTGTGCGATGTTCCATTTCGTCCGTCGTCAGGCAATGAAGAGGAAAATACTCTATCAAAGCATAACCTTTTCAGAAAGCCGATGAGAACAATACCACTCCGATTTCAGTGGCTCGGTGACATGACGGCTATCCGCCTGCAGAGCCGCTGTGTTGAATGGCTGTGCGAAGGCTATCACCTGAGCTTTGCAAAATCTGTTCTGCCGTCTCCACCGTGGTGCGGTGAAAATGCATGACAACCGCGAGCTTTACCCGTCCATTGGCCTGCTGCAGCATTGCGATGGAATCATCTGCATTTAATCCTGTAAGCGTGCTGACCATTCGCGTGGCGCGGTCGCGCAGCTTTTCGTTGCTCGCCCGGAGATCCACCATCAGATTTTCATAGCACTTTCCCAGCTGAACCATCGACAGCGTGGTGATCTGATTCAGAATGAGCTTGGTTGCGGTGCCGGCTTTGAGCCGCGTCGAACCGGTCAATACTTCGGGACCGGTCAAAGGACGAATTACCACATCGACAGGCGGTTCATTGCTCACAGGCTGCACGCAGGAGAGAAAAATCGTTTTGGCTTTTAGTTCGATTGCCCGATAGAGCGCGCCATGCACGAACGGTGTCGTACCCCCCGCCGCGATGCCCATTACCACGTCATTCGGACCAATGTCCTTCGCGTTGACACTCGCCGCGCCGGCGGCGCGGTCATCTTCCGCCCCCTCGATGGCTTGGAACATCGCCGATTCACCGCCGGCAATAATCCCCTGGACCATCCGCGGGTCAGAGTTGAACGTCGGCGGACATTCGCTGGCATCCAGTACACCCAGTCGCCCGCTGGTGCCGGCACCGACATAAAACAGTCGACCGTTGTTTTTGAATGCGGCGACGACCAGGTCAATCGCTTTTGCAATGTTATCGCATTCGGCGGCTACCGCGGCGATGGCAATCTGGTCCTGTGTGTTCATCAGCGCGATAGCGGCGCGGATGCCCATCACATCAAGGTTTTGTGATTCTTCGAGTCGAAGCTCTGTGAGAAGATGGGTGCGGGTTTCCATAAAATCTAAAGTTGAACATCGAACATCGAACATCCAACATCCAACATCGAAGTGAAGATTTTGAGAATCGATTCAATCATGGAACCCACGATTCATCCTTCTTCCGAGCAGTTGAGATACTGGCAACGAAGATCCGAATTAGTTGCTCGGTTTCATTCGTCAAATCCTCGACCTCGGAAACGTCTTTTGTCATTTGTGCCATTACAATCAATTTCAACCAACGCTGGGTTTCGCGCAGCTCCTTCAGACAAATTCGGAGTTTATGTACGAAATCGGCTCGACTCTCCGCGGATTGGGCTTCGCCGTGGTTCGGAAGCGGTGACGTGCCCGACCTCAATAATTGTTTGGAAACATGATTGGTGGCGCGGGAATTTGGCAGCCGGTCGACAAGTTTGATAATCCGTGCCGCATACACCAGCAGCCGATGCTCCAGATCGAATCCCGATCTCGCCATAGATCTCCCGTCTGTTTTTCGTCACTTCGATGTTCAATGTTCGATGTTCGATGTTCAATGTTCGTATTTAATCCAATCAAGGTCGAGGCGTCACGCTGCCCAGGACCACGGCTCTTTTCGCACCCGTTGCCGCCGGCACATTTCCGGGCGATCCATCCAGCGTTGCCGCTCCAAGTAACGCAAACGCAATGGCTTCCTTGGCTTCACTGGGAATACCCAGTTCGTCGGTGGTTTTAAGTGGAACACCAGGCACTTGTTTCCGGAGGTAAGACATGATGGTCTGGTTATGAACACCTCCTCCGCTGGCGATGATTTCGTCGGGGAAATGGGGGAGGAATTCGCGGAACGCCCGTACGATGGACGCGGCGGTAATCAGGCACGCGGTGGCAAGATTGCCCGGGAGTTTTCCGCGCGAACCAAAATCCTGGATGCTGCGGGTGAACAGATCGATCATGGCCGGTCCATCCGTGCTTCTGGGCGGCGTTTTTTTAAAGAAGGGGTCGAGCAGCATTTTCAATACGATGGGTTCATCAGCGGTCCCGTGGCTGGCGAGGACGCCGTCGATGTCCACACCTGGCCCTTCGGGGTTCATGTAGCGCATGAGGAAGTCGCTGATGCAGTTGCCCGGTCCGGTGTCGAAGGCGAGCAGCGAATCGATGGTCCCTGCTGCGGGAAGATAAGTGATGTTGGCGATGCCACCAATGTTGAGTAGGACACGATGCCGAAGCGGATCGCTGAACAGGATATGGTCGGCAAACGGCACTAGCGGTGCCCCCTGCCCGCCGGCGGCGCAGTCGGCGCGGCGGAAATCGCTGACAACCGCGCAGCCGACCTCGGCTGCGATGAGTGCCGGATCGAGCCACTGAACGGTATTGGGTGGTGCGTGAAAGAGCGTCTGCCCGTGGGCGGCGACAGCCGTTAAATCGCCCGGCGACAGATCGGCAAGTCGCATTGCCTGTTTCACCGCCAGCGCATATGCCAGGGAGACAGAGCGTCCAAGCCAGGCGAGATCGGCAAAATCGATCTGTCCGTTATTTCGGCACTCAAAGATAGCCGCCTTGACATCAGCATCGTAATTCACGTGATGGTGCTGCAGTAAGCGTGCGGACATGTCCAGACCGAGGCCTTCGATACGCACCAGGGCGACGTCCACACCATCAGCGCTGGTGCCACTCATCGCGCCGGCAAGGATGCGGGGATTGGCCATGGACTTGAGTTTAAGCGCAGGAGGGAAAAGCCTCTATGGATCAAAGACAAAACCGGTTATAGTATTAACCGAACGTTAGCGGGTGAAATTTGCCAGGAGTATTTTATGCCCGAAAAGGAAAAGAAGAAGGCGGAAGAACAGCCCGCGGGAGAATCCGGCGGTGGAACCGCCACGGTGAAACCCAAACGCTCGCGAAAAAGCTCACCGAAACCCACACCCACTAAAAAACCGCCCGGTTTTTTACCGCCGTGGAAGGTGCTTTTGCATAACGATGACAAAAATGCGATGGATTTTGTGATCGGTACGATTGTGGAATTAACCCCCTTGAATGAGCAGGAAGCCAAGGTGCGAACCACTGAGGCAGACAAGACGGGTGTCTCCCTGCTGCTGGTGACGCATAAGGAACGGGCAGAATTATATCAGGAACAATTCCAGTCCAAGGGATTAACGGTTACGATCGAGCCGGCTGAAGAAGGATAACGAACCGAAACAGTGGTGTGAGCGAACTGCTCATCCGCAGCGGAGCAGGCTACCAACGATGGCGGGCAGGTCGAAAGACCTGCCCGCTGTCGTTGGTATCCCGTCCGGAAGACACACACGTTAACTGTAAAAACGCGGATTAATGTCCGCTCGAAGCGCCGGCCAGACCGGTGCCGCTGCTGGTGTCCACCTGGGCTTGCCCGTTGTATGAACCACCGTCCTGTTTATACAGACCGCCCAGATTGTAAGCCGTCGGCGTGGTGACATTGGGGTTGATGCCATCAGCAACAACGATGTCGTTTTCGCTGAGACCCGACTTTTTCAGATAAGCCGCCACCGCGCTGTGGCGCTCCGTCATCATATCGTGAGGTCCATCAAGATAGACTTCGACCGGATCACCGGCGGGCGTGCCTTTGACGATGAGATCCAGCTTGCCTTCGCCCAGCGAGCTGAGCTTGCCGCCGTGGAAGTGCATATCGTAGAGCACCGCATCTTCCTTCGCGCCGCGGCGCTCTGCGCTTGCGACCAGCGACCGATCGCGGTGGGTTTATTGTCGTCTTCAAAGCGTTCGCCATGGTTCCATCCGCAGCCCATCAGCATGGCTGTTGCCAGCAGACCGGCGAGGGTGGTCAATTTTCGAGTGTTCATAAAGTGGTTCATGGTCTGATCCTTGGGCAAATGTTCAGTATTGACTGGTTCTGGTTAAGGCTACTGCAACAGCGGGCTGTTCATGAGCCCGATGACCGTGGGTCCGGCAAGCACGATAAATGTCGCGGGGAAGATAAACAGCACCAGCGGAAAGCTCATTTTGACCGATGCCTTGGCGGCAAGTTCTTCGGCCGCATGGTGGCGGTTCTGACGCAGGGTATCGGCGTGGATTCTTAACGCCGAGGCGATACTGGTGCCGAAACGATCCGCCTGGATCAGCATGGCTGACAGCGACTGCAACGCCTCGCATCCGGTGCGAACACCGAGATTTTTCAGGGCTTCCACGCGGCTCAGGCCCACGCGGGTTTCCATATGGGTAATGCCCAGTTCGCGGGCGATCTCAGGGTGCGCCAGTGACATTTCAGATCCGACGCGCTGCATCGCTGAGTCAACGGTGAGACCCGCTTCGACGCAGACCACCATCAGATCCAGTGCATCGGCCAACCCGTAGGTGAGGGCCTTGCGATTGCTCTTGATTTTATATTTCAGCCAGAAAGTCGGGGCGAGATATCCGACCAACCCACCGGTGGACAATGCCGCCATCTGCATCCACAGACCGTCGACCAGCCGGCAACCGAAATAGCCGCCCACCAGACCGATGCCCAGCGCGATCACCTTGGCACCGGTAACAAGCTTTAACGCCGATGAAGTGTAAATACCCGCATATCCAAGTCGAGTGCGAAGCTCGGACTGGCCTTCGCGGGTCTTGGGCATGAAGGGCTCGGCGGCCACGTTGCCCATCTTTTTCAGCAGCGGCACCATGCCCTGCGCCTTGGCAACCTGCGTCCCGTCGGTCGTTGCCTTGCCGGTGAGTCGATTGCGCAGTTTACCGTTGCCGGCACTAGCCCCGAGTACCGCCATTACAGCGTAGGAAACCAGACCGATGACACCCGCAATGCAGACGAATAATAGAATTTGATCGCTCATACTTTCACCGTGGTTATCTGGCGGATGGCGAAGAGCCCGAGCATCGAAAGCCCGAACGCCGTGCCAAGCAATTCGAGGCCGGTCGTCGTGTGTACCAGGATGCCGGCGTACGCAGGGTTCATCACATAAGCGACACAGAACATCACCGCGGGGAACGCCACCAGGATGTACCCGGTGAACCGACCTTCAGCGGTTTTCGCTTTTACATGCTGCTGCAGGCGGATGCGCTGGCGGATCATGCCGCTGATGTTGCGGAGCACTTCCGACAGATCACCACCGCTTTGGCGCTGGATCAGCACCGCCGTGATAAAGAATGCAAAGTCAGTCGATTCGATGCGCGATGCCATCGCCTTGAGGCAATCTTCAAGTGGCTGCCCCAGACTGTGCTGGTCGTAGCAGCGGCGGAACTCAAATCCGATCGGCTGCGGTAATTCCTCGCCCATCATCTGCAGACCAGTCGTCAAGCTATGGCCGGCGCGAAGAATTCGCGAAAGGAAGTCGAGGCAATCGGGAATCTGATTGGCAAGCATCTTCTGACGCTTGCTTCGTTTGCTGCTGACCGTAAAAAACGGCAGATACGCACCAATGGCGGCCGCAATCAATCCGACGACCACCGAGTCGGCGATCGCCCAGGCCACGAACAAGCTTGCGACAGAAATTCCACCGACCACGTAAAGAAATTTCAGCAGCGACCAGTCGGGAAACGCCTGGATCAGCAGGCGATTGAGCCCCTGGAAGATTGGCATCGCAGCCATGCCCGATGGCAGACCGCTTGATTCCATCTGCTGCACGATGATCGATCGGCGCGTGCTGGCGGCGGTGTCCATCCGGTCGTCGGAACCCAATCGCTCGGCGAGCTTTCGCTTCTCGCCGTCGGTCAGGCCCTGGATCAGGCAGACCACACCCCAGGCAAACAGCCCGGTCACGGCCGCGATGATGATGGGAAGTAAATAATCGTCCATTTTATTTGTCCATGGTCCGTGGTCAGTCGTCGGTGGTCAGTTGTTTCTTGCGCTCCGGAAAAACTGGCACCTCATCACGTATCCAGTACGCGCCTTGCAAACAGATCACTCGGTAATTTCGTGCCGCGGCTTTCAATTCGCTCGGCAACTTTCGGGCGGATGCCCGTGCTGATGAATCGGCCGACCGCGTGGCCGTCACCGTCCACACCGCTTTGTTCGTAAGCGAACAAATCGTGCATCTGGATGTTGTCCCCTTCCATCCCGACGATTTCACTGACTGCCGTTACTTTTCGTCTGCCACCGGTCACGCGCCGGGCCTGGATCACAATCTGGATTGCGTTGGAGATCTGGGTTCGCAGCGCCCGCGTGGGTATGTCGTACCCGGCCATCGCAATCATCACTTCCAGGCGGGCCATCGCGTCGCGCGTGTTGTTCGCGTGAACGGTCGTCATCGATCCTTCATGACCCGTGTTCATCGCCTGCAGCATGTCCATGGCCTCACCACCTCGGCACTCACCGATAATGATGCGGTCAGGTCGCATACGCAGACAGTTCTTCACCAGGTCGCGCTGATTGACTTCGCCTCGACCTTCGGTGTTCATCGGTCGGGTTTCGAGCCGCACGATATGCGGCTGCTGCAGTTGCAATTCGGCGGCGTCTTCTATCGTGATTACCCGTTCATCAGGAAGGATGTATTTTGACAGACAGTTCAGCAATGTCGTTTTGCCCGATCCCGTGCCGCCGCTGATAATCACATTGCAGCGCGCCTGCACCGCCGCGGAAAGAAAATCCATTACGCTTTGCGGAAATGCGCCATGGCGCACCAGGTCTTCCACCTGCATCGGCTTGGAACCGAATCGACGAATGCTCATCGCCGGACCGTCCAGCGCAAGCGGTGGGATGATCGCGTTCACGCGGCTTCCGTCGGCCAGACGCGCGTCCACCATCGGGCTGGTTTCATCCACACGACGACCGATGCGGGCGACAATCCGATCGATTATCTGCCGAAGGTGCAGATTATCGCGGAAGCTGACTTCACTGAGTTCCAGGCGGCCCCGGCGTTCGCAGTAAATGCGATCGAACCGGTTGACGAGGATATCGCTGATCGTTGGATCTTTCAGGAGCGTTTCGAGCGGACCGAGACCAAAGGTCTCGTCCATCACATCGTCCATGAGCCGTTCCTGGTCGGCTCCGTTAATCAGACCTTTTTCGTCCTGGCATAAGTCTCTGATCAACGTGCGGACTTGATTACGCACGGTTTCCGGCGGCATCGCCCGGAGTTGCTGCACATCTAATCGCTCGACCAGCTTCTGGTGAATGCGAACCTTCAATCCCTGCAGATAGACGGCCCGTTCATTATTCACCGGGCTCATGATCACACGCGCCGGCTGAGGTGTCGGCACCGGGGCCACCGGCGCCGGCGTCGGGGCGATCAACTGAGATACCGCCGGTGAAATCGGTTTGGGCTCGGCGGGAATTGCGGTCGGATCCGCAACCACCGAGTTAGAGGTTGATTTTGTGAATAAACCCATGCTTATGCCTCAAATCCGAAAAAACCAAATCCGATTGAAAAATGACCGAGCGACTTCAGATCCCCGTGCTCGACTATGCCGCCTTCGCCAGTGACTCTTTGCCATTTAACATCGCAGCCAAGCCCAGCAGGCTTTGACTCATCTCCGATTTAGGGGACCGGAGCACAACCGGTTCACCGAAATTGATAGCCGCGATCGCGTTCTTAAAATCGTTGGGGATCATCCAGCTCAAGCTGAAACCCAGTGCCCGTTCCACTTCTTCCGGCTCGATGTCCCAGCCTTTTTTCACGTAGCGGTTGGCAACCAGTTTGATCTTGCTGCCTTCGCAGCCCATTCGGCGAAGCGATCCGACAAATCGCTCGGCGTTCTTCGCGCTCGGCACGTTCAACTGCATCACAACCACGTTGATGTCCGACGCCTGCAGAACCGTGTTGTAAAGCGGCGCGATGCTCATCATCGAGTCGATCACGACGTAGTCGAAAACCCGGCTTAAAAGTCCCAGCAGCCGGTGCAGACCCGGTTGGTTTACCCGCCCGGTATCTTCCGGCAGATCGGGTCGCGCTAATATCGACAGGCCTGATCCAGCGTGAACCGTCAAGGCATTGTCGAGCAGCTGCTTGTCCACCTTGTCCGCGGTTTCCATAACGTCGGAAATCGTGTAGCGCGGGCGAATATCGAAATAGTTGGCTGCCCCGCCGCGCATCAGATCCAGGTCCACCAGGCAGGTCTTTGCGGTCTTTGCCAGGGCGGCGGCAACGTTGCACGCCACGGTCGTCGATCCGCATCCACCGATCGTGGGAACAAAGCTGATCACCCGGGCACGCTTGCCCATGCCATGCACCTGCGCCACTCGTTCCACCGCGGCGGCAAACTTCGCCTCGGGGATCGGCAGGGGAATGAATTCCTTAACGCCAAGGTGCATGGCCTCCATCAGGAGGTTGGCATCCATCACCTGGCTCATCGCGAAAAAGCTCACCCCGGGAAACTGCCTGGGCATCTGCCCGATCTTCCGCAGGGTCTCGTTCGCATTCGGATCGAGGTTGACGATCACCAGCTGCGGCGCGTCCTGTCGACCCAGCAGTGGCGCCAGCGAATCCGCCGCGGCTGCCTGGGCGACGACGTTCACCCCGAACTGACCGAGGAAGTTGGTCAACTCCTGGCGGTTGTTCGAATCGGCGTCGACTATTGCGCAGTTCAGTTGAACGTACATGGGACTTCACACTTGTTCAGAGAAACCGCAGGGACAAACCTGTACCGTTTTCGTCGCGAACCCTCTCATTATTTAGCCGGTTGATCTGACTCCGAAGCACTGACCGATCCACTGCCTACAGCAGTGAAACCGTAGCTGCCATGGAACTGCGGAGGACGACCGGCAGACTTTGTATCGGCTCTTGCCTTGCCCGGCTCAACCGCCGGCCCACCCAGATCGGCAAAGAGATATTGCATGGCTTCGTTTGGATATCTCCAGTGTTCCCCCGGCAGCAGCGGAACCTGATCGGGGTTCAACGGCGCCTGCAGGCGGGGAGTCACCATGACCACCAGTTCCGTTTCATCGCGTGAATACGAAGTCGAGCGGAATAATGCGCCCAGCACCGGGATATCGCCCAGGCCCGGAATGCGCGTCACGGACGCAGACAGGTCGTTCTGCAGCAGCCCCGCGAGGGCCAAGCTTTGCCCGTCACCGAGTTCCACGGTTGTCTCAACCTTGCGATCGGTAAAGCCGGGGACCGATGTGCCGGCAACGCTCACCGCGTGTGAATAATCCAGCTGGCTTACTTCAGGCGCTACATGCAGGCGGATTTTGCCGTTACCCAGCACATTGGGGGTGAACTTCAACTGCACGCCGTATTGCACATACTGAATCGTAATGGTCGATCCCCCGTTACCCGGCTGAGGCACGGGAATTGGAATCTGGCCGCCGGCAAGAAAGCTTGCTTCCTGCCCGCTGCTGGTCAGCAGATTCGGCTCGGCCAGCGTGCGGAGCAGGTTGTTGGTTCGCAAAGCGGTGATGAAATAATCGAAAGCGCTTCCGTTGAAAGAACCTGCGCCAAAGATGTTGCCGGCGACGGTACCCACCAGCGGTGAAGCACCGGCTGTTGGTGGGAACTGAAAGCTGTTTGCACCGGCGGAGATTCCGTTGGTGGTGAACGTCGACAGACCGTCGGTCCCGCCGAAGGTCACACCCAGGTTGCGCAATGCGCTCTTGGATACTTCCGCCAGGCGAACCTGAAGCATGATCTGCTGACCACCGGAAATTTCCAGGAAGTTATGCACCTTGGCGTAGGTTCCGGCCATTTCAACGATCTGTTCCGAAACGCTCATCGACGGAACCTGACCGCGCAGGGCGATCGTGTCGTTCAACGGCGCAACTGTCAGATCCAGGCCGGGAAATGCCTGCTTTATTTGACGCTGCAACATCGCCAGGTCAGGGTCAACCACCACGTCGATCACGACCGAGCGGTTGTCATCATCAAAGATCACCATGGCGGTCGTGCCTGGCTTTTTGGCGGTAATCAGCAGGCTTGAAGCAGAGACCTTGTTGTAGTCCGCAGTTTCAGCGTTGCCGATGCTGACGCGCGAATACATCCGGCGAAGGTTGATGATCGTGCTTTTTCCCGAGGTTAGATGCAGACTTCCGTCGGGGCTCACCCCGCTGGCGATCATCGAAGGCATCGTCGTCGGCGTTCCCGGGGCGGAAAGTGCGTCATCGGGCTTGGCGGCACCGGCGTCATTCGTGTGGTCGGCTGCAGCGGGTGCCTGATCCGGAGTGTTCGCATGCCCCAAGGGCTGGTCCGTGGCGGCTCCGTTAACATCCGCACCGCGCACCACGGGGCTGCTCAGCAGGACAACCATGGTTCCCGCTGCGGCCAGAAGTGCGCTGGCGCGGTTTAAGCGGCGGGTTGGGCCGTTGAGATTCATGTGCTTGGTTTGAATGGTCATGATGGTTCTCTGTTTCAATGTGCGAGAGTCAGAAATTGAATGTCCGGGAGTACCGGTTACTGCCCGTCGGCAGGGGCGCGATCCGTGCTCGTAGAGACCGTTGCCGACGCCTGGACCGGGATCGTGAATGTCACCTGCTGCTCAACACCGTTCTTGATAAATGTCACCGTGCGACGCTGGGTGGTCGGCTTTTCTTCCTGCGGCTGTTCGGCGATGACCGCGAAGGGGTTGGCCGCATTGGACGGGGCAGGCGTTGAAGCATTGCTGGCCTGATTGCCAGCGGCCTCGCCGTCGGTCGGATCGCCTCGAAGCTGAGCGATGCCGGTCCCTTCCAGGGCAACTTCGGTATTGTCGCGGCCATATCGCAATACCAGGTTCGGGCGGCTCGCCGAACTCGCCAGCGCGAGAGTCTGAGCCTGTTTCGGGGTCACCAGCAGCGTGACGCTGTTGGCTGGAGGCGGCAGAGGCTGCCCTTCCACCGGATGCGGGGGCGTCGTATTGCGACCGATCGCCAGGATCTTGATGTACTGCAGGATCGTCTTGGTCATCGACTCGTGCGTCTTTGGATCATTCAGCATGCTCACCACGTCAACGCGGCAGCCGGGTTCGAGCATCCCGCCGACACCACTGAACTCATTTACTTCGATACAGACGGCTCGCATCCCCGTGGGGATAAGTGCCTGCAGGCCAGCGCCAGTGCCCGAAGGGGCCAGCAGCGATTCCATAAGGGTCTGCCCCTTGGTCAGTGGGCTGATCGCCACGCGACCGACAAGCAGGTTCGGGTCGGAAAAGACATGCGAAGGAGCGAATTCCGCAGGAACGCGGGCGATCGCCAGATCTTCTTTATCCAGTGCTTTGCCTGGATCCACATCCGCCTTGGCGACCACAACGGCAACAGTATTGTTGGTGGTGGTTAAAGGGGAGTTGCGATGCGCCATGGTGTTTCGGACCAGGACAGCAGCTACGAGCCCGAGAATCAGGGCAAGTGCCAGGGGTATGACCGTTTTCATGTTCATAGGGAATGCTCCGGTTTCAAACTTTTTGTCTATAGCTGTTTTCGGTTGCCGGTAGTGCCGCCTTTACCAATTTGAACGGATATACCGGCTTACATGGTTATCGGATGTGACCCGCAAGCCGGCTTTGGCAGTCTCTCTTCGCATTCAAAAGCCAGTACATGTAGTAACGTCCAAATGCCTGGCGCATTGCTCTTTGCGGTAAAGACCGGTATGGGCTGGACGTGCAGACGCCTGATGCTCTGCGAAGGCGTACATGCCTCGGTAATGAATTTCGCTGAAGTTTCACCGGTCCGGTCACGGGAAACGCTGTCCCGGTCGGGCTTTATTGCACAAGCTGAATAGACTGCTGCACCGATACGGTTCCGGAAATGCTGCCTGAGTTGTTGCTGTAGCAGACACCGTCCCAAATGGCCAGGTACAGGCGGGTGGCATTTGGAGGCACGAGGAACTGCTTGACTGTTCCTCCGCTGGTCTTGCCGTTTCCGATCAGAAAGGGCTGTTGCGTCACGATGTTCGTGTATTGAGCCTGGTTATTCTGCGCCGTAGTGCTCCAATCGACCGCAGCTGGCGCAGCGGCCGACGTTGGTGGATTATTCGTAAGAAACACGCCGCACAACGCATCGGCAGGTATCGTGGCATCGGCAATGCCGTTTTCAGGGTTCACATATCCCGGATCGGGGTTGTGATCGTAGTTCTCACCATGGTGGAGATAATTACTTGTATCCCCCGTGGGGCCAACCTGCGGAACGGTGCCCGGCACGATAGAAGTTGTACCGCTCGTATTGGTAAGCGAGATGTAAGTGCCCGGCGTTACCGGCACGCTGACAACCTGATATGGAGCCGAATTGGTGGTGTCGTCGCCGTATCCAACCGTTGTTGAACCCGCGGGCATACCGACAAGGTACATGTTCGAGGTCGAAGGAACGGTCACGCTGCCGCTCTGCCCTCCACCGATATAGGCAATCGCCTGCGCCCATACATCGCAGGTCTGACGGGATGCGGTTTTACCGTTGATTAACGGGAACGTCAGCTTCACAGGGTTTCCCGTCGCGGTCGTGCGGCAGATCGTTACTTTTACCGCTATCGGACTGGTACCACCGGCTGTAAATGTTTTAGAAACAGCGTCATACGATCCCCAGGTGATGGTCACCGTGGGTGAAACGCCTGAACCTGAATCCACCGGGTTATATGTCTGACTGGCTATATAAGGTGCGTATGCAACGGCTGTTGAAGAACCGTACGAAAGATATATCTGCAACGCCGCCCTGGCCGTGGCGTCGGCGTTCCGCTGCATCTCGGTCTTGATCGTTTCCATCCGACCGAAATCCACACCGAACGAAATAAACGCCAGCATGACCACCATCAGATAGAAACTGTAGATCAACACCGAGCCTCGGCGCTGGTGACGACCCAAAAGAGCTTTTCCTGGCTTTTTCTGAATCACGTTAGTTCGTCCCATGTTTAAAGAACGAGATCATTCCTTGATCATCGTGCACTGCCCCGTCATCTGTTTTCCATTTTTGATTCCCTGCCCGGTGATCTGATTCAAGGGTCGATACACATTGGGAATCAGGTTGTAAGTCACCGTAAGGGTCACTGTCAGCGCATGCCCCGGCGCAACCTGCGATACATCAGTCACCGTGTAAGGCGTGCCGGTCACATCTTGAATGGTCATCCACGCAGAATTGAACGTGACGTTGGCATAACCCAGCGTGCGGGTCGCAACCGTCACCGGGTCCGTTTGAAGCGCCGACGGCATGATGCTGGACCGCGCCACATCGCGTGCTGCGGCTTGAAAGGCGCTTTTGATGTAGAAGTATTGCCCAAACTCCGCCATGCCCATCGCCAGCCACAAAAGCACCGGCAATACGATGGCGGTCTCGATAATCGCGTTGGCCCGTCGGTTTCCCCGGCGGTGTACGGCACGCACTTTCAGGCGTGCCCGCGAGTCCGATAAGGGGCGTCGGAAATGGCTCTTCATGCCAATGGAATCGGCAATCCTCGCAGACCATATAACCGAATCATTAAAAATTAGAGTGACATCAGCAGGAATGTATTAAACTTTGCCCGCGGGCACACAGTGAACCCAATCAATGTACTGTCGAGACACTTCCCGGCGCATGCACGGTCACATTGAAAGACCCGATGTTGTTGTTCCATTCGTAGTCATCCCATGTCGCGATATACAGGCGCTTGGCTCCGGTCGGAACCACAAACTGCTGAACGTTTCCGTTATCATCTCGACCGTCGCCGATGAAAAACAGCTGGTTTAATTGTGGAGAAAGCGTCGTAAAGTTTCGCTCGGCATCCGTTGAAAAATCCAGGTCCGACGGAGCCGAACTCGAGCCCGGGACCGAATTGTCCAGAAACAACCCAACCAGCGAGTTAATCGGTGCGTGCATGTTGGCAATCCCGTGCTCGTCGCCGGCGGTGTTAGTCGCGGGCAGATGGCTTACGCTGTTGCCGTCGGCGGTATATCGTGCGGGGTCGGTGTAGTCGTTTGTAGCCCCGCCGTTGATTCCGTCAAACGTCATCGAGTTTCCTGGCACAAGCGGGATAGTGCTGGAAACCACAGGCGGTGACGCCTCGACGTGAACGCCGCCCAGGTTGCTCGGTGGATTGGGACTTCCCTCCGACCAGTCGGGATCGTGGTTCGGATTATTATTGCTTGCCGAAACACCCGCGGGCTGACCTGCAAGAAAGGGGTTGCTTGTCGCGGGAATGTTCATGTTAACCGAAGCGCCGGGCGTCAGCATCGCGATCGATTGTGCGCTGATATCAAACGAAGACCGGCCCAGCGCCCGCAGGAAGGTAAGCGGAATTGCAGTTCCCCGAGCTGCACTGCGCACCCCTGTCACCCGAACCGCATTGGCGGTGGTCGGATCGGTCACCACCGTAAAGGTATGCGCGGTGGTGTCCCAGAAACCAATTTGCACATCGTTTGTTTGATCGATCACCAATGGCGTGCCATCCACATTGTTGTCCAGCCCCGCCGTCGCCGCGTTTGATGAAGCCGCCGACTGACCGTACAGAATATTCTGCAGTCCCTCCGCGCCATATCGCGCGGCATTATCGGTTGCCATCTGCAGCTGCGTCTGTGCGACCTGCACGCGGCCCAGATCCGCGGCCATCGACACGAAACCCATCAGCACCAGCATGATTAACGTCACGTAGATCAGCGCCATACCGCTTCGACGACGACGTGAAATAACGCGGAAATTTGGCATTTGATGGATCACGACAGTTCCTCCCATTGCTCGCCCATTTACGCACATTGCTCGCCCATTTATTCGCGGCGCATCACTGCGACAGCCGTTACCTGCTTGGTAGCGGGAATTCCGCCCATGGACACCGGAAGTGGGGTCACGCCCACCGTGCCCCAGGTGCACGCGATCGTCACCGAGATCGCTGTGCCCGTGGTCGCGGTCGACACGTCAGACGGTGAAAGTGTCACCGTGTAGGAACTGGACGGAATGTGTGACGCTGTCATTACGTTCGTGATCGCGCTGGTCACGTTGCTGTTCAAAGCCGTCGCGGGAACCGCCGCCCGCGCGCCTTCTCGCGCGGCGCCGGCAAGCATGTTCTTCACGAAAAAGAAATACCCGTATTCAGCCGTGCCGAACGACAACATGATCAGCAATCCCATGACCAGCGCGGTCTCCATTACCGCGCCGCCGCGACGCACATTGCCCTGCCGTCTTTGGGATCGCAGAAGCCTTGTGAATTTTGTTCTGTCTCTCATAACCAACCTCGCGTGATCGACAACAGATCAATCCAATACATTTGCCAAGCAGACAACTCAGCTTCCCTACATATGTAAAATCGACCGGCGATGTGTCGGGAATTAGCGGCGGACTCTGCTTTTAAAGCGATAAAATGCTCGCCGGAGTGATGAGTTCAACGCCTGTGCGGATTGTTTCGATTGGAAAATTTACAGGCTGCCGGTGAGAATCAACCCGATAACCGCGAACAGGACAGGAACCGCAAAAGGCAGCGGACGATCGATGCTTTTGCACGACTGCCCTGTGACCGTTGTATGCTCGATCCCCACTTGGTTCACATGAATCAAATTAACCGCCAGCATCGCGCTGTTGCGGCCAAGTGTGCGCAGACGACCTTGAATAGCCGCCTGCGTCATCACAATTAACATTCCAATAACCGCTTCAGCGCAGAAAATCTTGAAAACACCAACCGCCCCCACCCAGGCACCGATGCCCGCAAGCAGTTTCACGTCTCCCCCACCGATAGCACCAAGAATAAACAGCGCTAATGGCAACCCAAAACCAATTGCAAAACCAAAAATCGCCTGCGATGTGCCGATCTGGCTGCCCGGCAGAAAGGTCTGAAGCAATCCGCTCAACATCATGGAGAAGGTCAGCCAGTTGCGGATTCGGCGCGTGCGCGCATCCTCCACTGCTGCCCAGAGCAGCATGCCAATCAGAGGTGCCAACCACAACAGGTGAACCAGGGAGGTCAACATAATCGTGACTCAATTCGAATCGATCACATCGAGCTGTTCACCGAGCTCCAGCGTGCCAGCACGCGTGTGCCAACCGCCCCAACAAGACCGATGGCCGCGACAACAATCATGCCCAGGATCAGCGCATACTCGATCACTTCGCCGCCGGTCTCGTCCGGCAGAAGTGCCGCTACTATCGGGCCCAGTCGCTTAACGGTTTTCATGAACACTCCGGTGCAGAATCAAAAAAACCTTCGGACTCGATGCCACTATCGACAATCGAGTCCGAAGGCCCGCGGGAACGGCATTGCACCGTCCCGAAATTGACTTACATCGAGCTGTTAAGCGAGCCCCAGCGAGCCAGCACCTTGGTGCCGACCGAACCGATGACCGCAATCGCAGCAACGACGATCAGACCGGCGATCAGTGCATATTCCAACACTTCGCCACCCTGCTCGTCCCGAACCAACTTCGCAATCAGATTCATCGCCTTCATGATAATCTCCCGTGTTAGGCGACTTTTCAAAGCTCGCGCGGGGCAAAATTACCCGTGGCAATCGACCTTCAACCCGCAAGAGTTGAACCCGCCGAAAGCCGCCTGCCGGTCAATACGACCGGTAGCACGAGGACAAACGCACTGTGCGCCCCGTTCGATCAAACAACCGACTCGGGCCAGGGTTCGGGTCTGTTTCGTCCCGCATGCCTGATTGCACTGTACTCATCGGACCAGAGCGGCAGCACCTTAAGCGTTCTCCGTAGAATTCCATTTAAGCGAAAATACCGAGCGCGAATAATGCTCAAAAACCCCTGTTTCATATGTGGAACCGCTTTGCGGACCGATAACCGGTTGGATCGAGTGCACGCAAAGACGAACGTTTTGAACGGCTGCCAAAAGCGCATAGCCATCTAAAAGTGAAAATCTAACATTATCTTGCCGGCGCTAAGACGAGGATCGACCGCTTGAGCCCGGCAATGGTCATAAACAGGCTGATTCGAGTGATATTTTTCGTTCGCAAGAACCAAGGACATCAGCTACAGTACTACTGGAGAGTTATATTTGGAGAAACGTGCAGTTCGGCGTTGGAAGTTCCCCTCAGAACAGGTCAGGGTCTTTCCGAACGATTAGCCTTTGCCCGATAACTGGTCGAAGTCCGCTAATTTTGTCGCTTCAATGAAAGTCATTTTCATTGGTTGTACAGCTGCCCGCCAAATCGTAACTACATCCTAGCGTGACTTCCGTTAACGATACACGAGATTGCATCGTTGGCTGTGGCCTGTTGGCCCCGCTTCTGTAAAGCAGTGTAAACACGGGCACACCGCCCGTTTCAGTGGAGAGGAAAAGCATGTCCCAGGTTCCAAAAGCAAGCAGCATCGTCATCCCATCAGCTAGTCTCAACCAGAAGGGTATCAGTCAGACTCTTCGCCAGGCGTCCGTTTCCATCTCCCCCTCTTTGTCACGCTCCGCTCGCCTTGTCTTTGCTACCGCCACGGCGGCGTCGGCCCTCACCGCGACGTTCATGAACAGCCACTCGGCAGTCGCAGCCAACACTCAATATAATGTCATCACCACTAAGACAGACCTGACTGCCACCGCAACCTATACCACGGGCGGCACATCTGGCACGGGCGCGGGTGGCACCGCGGCGACCTTGCCGCCGTCGGTCACGAGCGATGTGACTTTCAACAGCGGCGTCACCTATGCCCCCGCTGCCTTCACCATCGGCACCAGTCAGATCTTCGGATCGCTTAACGACCTGAGCACCACGGCCATTACCGTTTCTAATACCGGTGGTGCCGCAGCCGACACGTTGACCCTCGGCGGCACAGGCGACCTTGGCAACGGTGTAGTAGGCGCTAACGCGGCCGATCTGCTCTTCGTCGGCACAGGTGCCAATCTCACAGTCACCGGTGGAACTGGTAATGCTGCATTGGGCGTGGTGCTCGGTCAGAGCGGCAACTTCGATGTTGTCGGGACCGCGTCAATCAGCTCTGCGGTTTCCGGGGCCTTTAACTTCACTAAGACCGGCGCGGGCTTGCTGACGCTCTCCGGTGCCGTGGGCAACGCGGGGACGATCACCAACGCCGGCACCGGCGTTACTGGAAATTTGGTGACCACCGCCACCGCGGTTCCCGGGGCCAGCTTGTATATCTCCGGCGCGATCACCAACAGTGTGACGGGTATCCTTCAGAACAGCGCAACGTCCGATCTTCTGCTCGGCGGAAACAATAGTGCCTACAACAATGGGATCACGGTCCAGTCGGGCACGCTCCTGGTCAACTCTATTGCCAACGCGCTTGGTGCCAGCACGGATGTCGTCACACTCGGAAACTCCACCGCGAACGCGACCCTCCAATACGGCGGTCGTCTGGGCAACGCCGCCGGCGGCAATGTCACCTTCGCCAACCCGATCCACGTCAACGGCACGGGAACCAACGTGCTCAGCGCGACGGATTACAGCGCCACATTCAGCGGCGCGATTACCTTGGGTGGGGGTGGTACCAATCTGACACTTGCCTCTCTCAATTCCAATGGAAGTTTCGTGGCGATCAGCGGCGGCGTCACGGGAACGGGAAACATTATCGCTTCAGACGATTTTGCAAATGGGCTCGGCGTCGTCAATTTCACGACCAACCTGGTCAACAACACCGGCTCGATCACGTTTAACAATGCAGCGGTAAATGGCGGCACCGTCGGGACCAGCGCTGGTACCAATACGATCACTGGCGGTGTCGGCTCGAATGTCACGGCAATCACAATGGGTGGCGGAAGCAATCCGCTCAACATCAGCACCGGTGTGCTCAATGTGAACAGCGGCGGCACAACCTTGACCAACAACAACGGGGCGGGCGCCTTCACGGTTGCAAGCGTGATTACTGGCGGGGGCAATCTCACCCTCAACGCCACAAACGCCGCCGGGTTTGTTTTCGGCGGCGCGGACACTTACTCGGGTTCAACTAATCTAAATTCGGGAACGCTGACGCTCAGCGGCGCGGGCTCGCTCGCTTCGACGGTTTTAAATTTAAGAAACGGTACTTTTACCTATTCGGGTACCGCTGGCAGCACCCAGAGCTTCACCACCACGAACCTCACGGGGAACGGTGTGATCAACAACACCATCGCGACGGACACGCTGAACCTCGGCGCGATTACCCATAGCAGCGCCACCACTCCTGGGATCGTGAACTTCGCCACGACGACCGGCGCGATTATCACGACAAACAGCAACGACGCGAGCGGCATCCTGGCGCCGTGGGCGACTATCGGCACGGGTACGGCGCTCAATTATGCGGTTGCCAACGCCAGCAGCGCGATCACTGCGTATGGTTCGGGAACGCCCCTGGCGGCTACCGGGGGAGGATCGGCCACCACCAATTTCACACTGGGCAACGCCGGTGTGACGCTCACCGCCAGCGCGACTGGCAACACACTGCAGGTGCAAAACACGGATGTGACAGGCATCACACTCGCCTTGGGCACCAATAACCTGACCTTGAATGGCATTCTCAACTCCGGCGGCGCGAGCGGCGGTTTGACCATTTCGGGCGGAGGCAAGCTGTTCATTGGCGCGAACAACGAACTCGACATCTCGAACAACGCCCAGGGCACCACGATCAATTCGATCATCGCTGACAACGGTTCCACGGCATCTTCCGTGGTTTACAGTCCGGTCGGAGCAGGATCGCTCACCCTTGGTGGCGTCAATACCTACTCCGGCGGCACGTTCGTGAACTCCGGCACTCTCAACATTGGAAACACCAGTGCCAAACTGGGCACGGGTGTCGTCACTCTCGCTGCGGGAACCACACTTAGCGCCAATGGTCAAAGTTTTACCGAGTCCACCTTCGCCCCGGGAGGAATCACTGGCGCAGGGAACCTCAGCGTGTCTGCCGGCCCATTCAACACCGTAACGCTCGATAAGGTAAATTCCTATACAGGCGCGACCAACTTCGGGCAGCGGTTCACTTTGAAGGTCAATGTTGCTTCAACCTACGATGTTAACGGAGTGGAAACTGGCAGCGCTTTGGGCGTGAACTCGCCTATCAACTTTGGCAGGACGATCAATCAAGATTTCCTTTGGCTTAATGGATTTAGCGTCACAGTGGGCACGCTCACCGGCGGCGATAGTAGCAATCAAAATCAGTCCAGCTCGATCGCTCTCGGAAAAACGACTGCTGGAACTTCTGCTACGCTTACCGTCGGGGGCGATAACGGAAGCGGAACTTTCAACGGATTTATTTCTGACAGTGGAGGTATCGGCGGCATCGTGAGCACTGGAGGGTCGTTAGTCAAAATCGGCACAGGCACTCAGACGCTTTCTCCTGGGAGCAGCACGAGTAATCCCTCGGTACCTTATAACAGCTATGGTGGTGCAACCGTGGTCAACGGCGGCACGCTTGCGGGCAACACCACGGAAGTCTACTCAAGCGGCGTGGACAAGGGCGGCGCGTTCGGCCTCAACTCGAATGTGACGGTCAATTCGCTCACCGCCGGCACCACCGCCACCTTGGCCATCAACAACGCAAACGTCGCCGCCATCGGCAGCCTCACCTTCGGGGGCACCGGTGCCACGGCCACTTCGACCAATAACGTCTCGGTCGGTTCAGGGTTGCTCCTCCTGGGCGGAGACGTGACGGCCAATGCGACGAACAATCCTCGTGGTGCGACCGTCACCGCGACCGCTTCCCAGGGTGTGTTGGAACTCGGCGCAAGCCGCACCTTCACCGTCGGCTCTTCGAGCAATTCCGGCGGAGCGGACCTGACCGTCGGCGCGATCATCGATGACAGCACGACCGCTGGAACCACGACATCCGGCGTGCCCGGCACGCTCGCCCACACCGGAACCTCAGGTGCCTTCGGCATCACCAAGGCCGGAGCGGGTGTTATGGTCCTCACCGCGGCGAACACTTACAGTGGTGGAACCACCGTGAACGCAGGCACGCTCACCTCGGCAGTTGCCAGCGGCTTTGGCACCGGTAACGTGACAGTGAACCCAACCGGCACATCCGGTACGGCGGCAGACGCGGCGACGCTTAACTCAACGGGCAGCATCGCCGCGACAGCAGCGGTAACGGTAAACAGCAACTCAACCACGGCCATTGGCAGGTTGAACTTCAACGGAGCCACGCCCACCATCGGCAGCCTTGCCGGCACGGGCGCGGGTATCGTGGCTTTGAACAACGCAAGCGGCACCGCACTCACACTCGGCAATGCCACCACTACGTCCTTCAGCGGCTCAATCACCGGTGCCCTGGGCTCATTGACAAAAGTTGGAACCGGCACCCAGACGCTCGCGGGGTCAAATACCTATACCGGCTTTACCAATGTTTCTAACGGAACGCTGAGCGTCACTGGCTCACTGGCCTCTACTTCGGTGGTTACCGTTGGTAACACAACCACTGCATCCTTAACCCCAACTTTAGCGGGTTCCGGAACCGTCGGTGCGGTAACACTC
>CAWBWQ010000007.1:0-1242107 GCA_963792535.1 uncultured Phycisphaerales bacterium | reverse complement strand
AAGCGGCCACGCATGAAATTGGCGATTCTGGCCGAGCCGATCAAAGCCGGTTACAGGCAAGGTGAAATCGACACCGCCACTGCCGAGGCGTTCGCATCGGTTCCACCGGATCGGCAGTTGGAAGTCTGGCAGGAAGTGGGCGGGAATCCGCAACACGCGCAGCACGTTCGCAACGTGATTGCCAATGCTTGGATCGACGCGGCATCGGCCACGTTCGACCTGTCCAAGTTGCCGGATGCAGCCGTCACCAAGGATTTGTTTGCCGAGCGTGTGCTGATCGGACGCAAGGCATTCATGGAGGCGCAGGCCGAGGCGCTGCTGGCCCAACGGCAGGCGTTGATTGAAGAAGGCTGGGCCGACGTGGTAGTTGGACCGCAGGCGGATGTTCAGGATCGGCTATGGAACATGGCCGAAGTGCCGCAGGAGTACGACGACGCGACCACGGCGCACTTGAAGAAGCTGGCGGATCGGTGCGCCAAGCTGGAGGCGAAGTTTACCGATCTGGACGATGACAACGATCCCGATAACGCCAAAGCGGATGCGCTGAACGCCAAGCTGGAAGCACTGGACGCGGAGGAACAGGCAATCACCAAGGATGCGCAAGTGCATTACGCCGAGGCGACCAAGGCGGTTGGCACGACTTTCCTGCTGCTGGACCCCGATGGACGGGTGCGCACCGAATACCGCATACCGCGTGCGGGTCGTGCGGCATCCCGCGATGGAATCGGTGGCGACACTCAAACCGATGGCGGTTTTGAGACGCCCCAACCACCGACATCCGACGACCTGAAAGAGGCGCAGTTGGCCGCCACTTTCACCCACCAGGCGCATGGGTGTGCGCGAAGCGTTGTTGAAAGACACCGCAGCCCGCAAGCGAGTGTTGGCGATGATCCTGCATGAGAAGGTGCGCAGCGAAGCACTGGCGATCCGGCATTATGCCAACGCCACGACGGTTCATGCAGACCATGCCGAGGGGTTTGCGTCCCCGGCACTGGAAACAATCCGCAAGCGTCGGGCCGAGTTGGACCCGCTTCATGGCCAGCATTCCGCCGAAGGTCATGCTGCATACGACGCGATGCAGGCGCTGTCGGATAAGAAATTGGATGCGCTGATTGCCCTGCTGACGGTGGAGTGCATCACCGCAGACCTACAGCGCCGAACCGAGTTGGTGTGGAAGCTGGCGACCGAGTTGGGTGTGGAGGTGCGCCGTTATTGGCGTCCCGATGAGCGCTGGCTGTCAGGCTATCAGAAGATTCAACTGGCCCATCTGATTGGTGAATTACGCGGACCGGCGTATGCCAAAGCTACGGAGGTGAAGAAGAAAGCCGAGTTGGTTTCCCAACTGGCCAAGCTCTTCACCGACGCTGCCGAAGGGCGCTTGGAGGATGCCAAGCTCGCCGACAAGTTGAATGCGTGGTTGCCGTCCAATCTTCGGGATGAGCCGAAACCGGACACCATCGAGCGGGCGTCAGCGGCATAGTTCCTGCCATCAGTGACACCGGAAAGGCCGGATCGGGTTTGCCTGATCCGGCTTTTCTGTCGCTTAAGAAATCGCATGCCTGGCGCACATTGGTCTCTCGTCTCTGCTGATGAGTCCGATGAAATGCAATGCAGGAGGGGCGGGGAAAACCACATCAAGGTCCCAAGAGTTTTTCCCCGCCCCTCCCGCACCCTCCCCACCCTATTCCTTTCCCTGTGGCCGTCCAAGTGCGTCTGCCAGAGCTTTGCTTTGACGGAATCAGCATGCACTTTGTTGCATCGTCCATCGAAAATGGTGTCTCTGATCTTCTGACTCTCCGGCATTCCTGGCCGCTCCTCAGTTGAAACCAGTCCTGCCGGGTACAGCCGGACTGGTTTCAACTGAGTCTGGCTCAACTGATTTTCGTCTGGCCAGATTTGACGTTCGGCATCTGTACGGTATAATCGGTATGATACAATTGAATGGTTTGCATCATATTTTTAGTTTTAAGAAGGGAATGCAAGATAAAAGCTGCCGCAGCTATGGGTTTAGATGTTCTTCATTCTGAATGACTTATGGCGCTGCGATGACCGATTCAACGCAGCTCCAAAGCTGCGGTGAATTTGGCGATCACTTTGTGAGGACGGAGGGAGGCTATGTCACGGTCATCGAGGCTTAATTCGGATAAGGTTGACGCGGATCGCGTCGGCAAAATGGGCGGACGGCGCGAGCCGAGCGTTCGGGCGCAGCTTGCCAAGCGGCTACGCGGCTTTCGCGGACGCGCCGGCAGTGCCGGCGGAAATTCTTCTTGGGGCAGATCGCGTGCGCAAAGGGTGATCGTTAAGACGCTCGTCAGTCGCCACAAAGCCGGCAAGGCGAAGGGCAGTCTGACCCGCCATGCGGGTTATCTGGGGCGCGACAGTGCCAGCGCCGATGGCAAGCCGGGTGTGTTCTATGATGCTTCCCGTGAAGGCGTCGCCGGTCGTCAGGAAGTGGCAAACTGGGCCGAAGATCGGCACCACTTCCGTGTCATCATCTCGCCTGAACGGGGTTCGGACGTCCCGGATATGACGGCGTATGTGCGCGAGGTGATGGCACGAGTGGAGAAGGATTTGACCTCGGCGGGCGCGATTGAGAAGGGTACGAAGCTGGAATGGATCGCCATCAACCACCACAACACCGACAATCCGCATGCGCATGTTGTGTTGCGCGGGAGACAGGAGAACGGGAAAGACCTGGTGATTCCGCGCGGCTATTTGCGCACGGCATGCGGGGGCGGGCGTCGGAAGTGGCTACCGAATTGTTGGGAGAGCGCACCGTCGAGCAGTGCAGGAAGCGCGGTTGAAGGAGGTCGAAGCCGAGCGATTCACGTCGATCGACCGGATGATCGAGCGACATCTGGAGGGTGGGAAGATCGACCTGGCCCCGTCCAAACCGATTGGCTACGGCGCTGAGGATCGTCGACTTGCGCTGACGCGGTTGCAGTTTCTGGAGGGGATCGGATTTGCACAGAAGGAGCGCGGGACGTGGTGGACGGTGGACGAAAAGTTCGGCCGGTCGCTGCGCGACTTGGCGCTCGTAACGATGTCATTCAGCAACTGTACGGGAGCTTGGGGAGTGAAGCCGGGCGCGTTCAGCGCATGGCAGGAGCGGAAGCATCGGCCCGTGTAGCTGGTATCGTGATCGCCAAGGGAATCGCCGATGAGATCGGCGATGATCGGTTCATCGTGGTCCGGGATGGCAGCGGGCAGGCACATTACGGTCGGGTCAGGGACACCGAGAGCTATCGGGATTTGCACGTCGGCTCGGTGGCTGAACTGGGGCTGGCGCGTTTCGCCGCCAGCAGATTTCCGAGCAGGTGGCGGCGGTCGCCAGCGACAAGGGAGTCTATTCTGGCGCATTCCATGAGGCGTATCTGCGCCAATCCCAGCCGGATTCAACTGATCGGCAGATTGCATCGAGCGTCCGCTCAGCGCAATCCCGGTTGGCGTTCGTCGCCGGGTTTGAGTCGTCGGGGGTCCGAGTTTTGGACAATGAACATTACGCGGTCGATGCCGAAGTCTTCACGCAATTCAGCCAGCGCGGAAGCGAGCGGACCGACGTGCGCGTGATCGCCGAGCGTACGCTACCGGAGCAGATTGAGGCGCACGCGGTGACTTGGCTGGACCGTCAGGCGTTCTTTGAACATCCAGATGCGCGTACGGCTGATCATCCAGCGGTGCAGGAAGCCATCGGCCAGCGCCAGGGATGGCTCATTGCAAATGGATATGCCCAGCAGCCACAAGGCAAGAACGGAATGGTTGATCTGCGCCCCGATGCGCTTCGGCAACTGGCAGCCGAGGAGTGGACAGCCGTATCCGAACGACTGGCGAAGAAGTACGGAATGGCGGTGTCGGAACTGCCCCAGGGTGGAAGCGTGGATGGCAATTATGAAGGTGTGGAACATCTTCACGCCGGAAAGGTGGCTGTTGTCGTCAGTGATGACGGGGTGTTTGTCTCCCCCGTTCGTCAGACACCTGATGCAGTCGAAGGGAGTGCGGTCACGCTCCAACGCACATCCGCGCAGGATACCACCGTTGAGTTGGCGGCTACGCAGACGCTTGAACTTGACGCAGGGTTGTCTTTGAACGGTCCTGGCGATGATTGACCCTTGTTGATCGGAGTGTGCCGAACTTGAGGTAACTTTGATGGCCCAGCTTAAAACCAGATTCACAGTTTGGATGGAGCCCGACACGCTTCAAGCGGCTAAGGCACGCGCCGTGCAGGATGGCGTGACAGTGTCGGAGGTACTTGCAGCCGCCGCCAAACGCGCGCTGATCGACACTGACCGGCAGAACACCGATGCAAAATTGCTCGCCGCAGTGGAGCGCGTTTTCAACCTGACCCAGCGGATCGACCGCCGACGCGTGTATGACCACCAGGTGCTCAAAGAGATGGTCGGCCTGCTGATCCGCTCATTCTTCAATCACATACCCGCCGTACCGCCGAAGGAGAAGGATGCTGCGCTCATCAGCGGGAAGGCCCGGTTCAACCGCTTTCTGGACGTGCTGGCGGCCAATCTTCGGTCCGGCGAGTCGGCCTTGAATGATTTGCCGGTGCCAGAACAGTCGCAAAAGTCTGAACCAGGCGTCGCCCCGCCAGATGCCTCAGCCAGCCAACCCCCAATCGAGCCAACGCCGGAAGAACCGGCGATCTCCCCGCCAGAATCGCCGGCGGTAGTAGTTGCAAACCCTCCGGCGGTGCAGCCAACACCCCAAGCCGAACCGGATCGCGCACCATCAAAAGCGACAGAGTCAGCAACCAATCAAGCTGCGTCCGAGCCGTTGCCGCAGCCGCCGACGCGCAAGGCATGGAAGCTGTTTGGCTGACGCAGGGCAAGGAGTTGGTCAATTCAATCCTCTTCAGATGCGGCACCGATGCGCCGTCGATGCTCTTGGGCCATCGCCCCGCGTACCTTCGGGTCAGCGTCAAGCCAGAATATGATCATCGCCTCAATGACCCGTTTGGGGTTGGAAAGGTGTTGAGCACAGTCATCTTCGAAGGCTTCAAACACTTTCGTGTCAAAACGGTAAGTGCGTTGGATTGTCTTGGGCTTCTCCGTTGGCTTCGATTTCGGATTTCCTCTTGGCATATTAAGTATATCTCCTTCTCAATGGCCTATGATCAAATTCAAACGAACCATCGCAATTATACAACTCTTTCATCCCGACTATACCGAAAGACTTGATTACCGGCAAATAACCGCATGTTGTCGCAGGAATCAGCTTGAATGTTCTGGCCTCAGACACCGCAGCTAGATGCGTAACACGACTGCCGGGAATCGATCAATAATGTCATGCCAATCTCCAGATTCAGATTGACTTTGTCTATACCGACTATACCATTTGCGTATCTACTATGGTGATGCGCGTGTCCGACTCTTCTGCCCCGTTGCCCGCCGAAACCGAGCCGGTTGTTCGAGGCGATCACTTTGCGATTGAAACGATCGGCCTCACAGCAGCCGACGCTGCCGTGCTACTGGGTATCTCCGAATCGCATTTCTACTGTCTGCATAAAACAGGTCGGCTTGGACCGCTTCCGGTTCGCATGGGCCGCGCAGTTCGATGGTCTAGGCGGGAATTGGAAGAATGGTTTAATTCTGGAAGCCCAGCGCGAATTCGCTGGCAGGCGTCGCGGCGAAACGGGAAGAGATAGTACAGATAAACGGATCACAAACATGGGGATGAAGATTATACTGGTCGCAGCGATTTAGAAGGCAAAGGATACAACAATGAAACTTCGGAAAGCGATGTATACGCAGGATGGGGTGAGGCGCGAGAGTAAGAAATGGTATGCCGTCTGGATGGATCATTCTGAAATCCTCCGGAAGCTTCCATTGTTTCCGGACCGCAAAGTCTCGGAAGAACTGGCAAATCGAATTGACAAGTTGACCCAGCACCGAGCTGTGGGTCAGGCACTTCCGCTTGAGATGGCACGCTACGTCGAAACGATGCCACAGCGTATCGTCGAGAAACTCGCCGAGTGGGGCATCCTTTCCAGGACTCGGATGGAGGCAAGCAAACCATTGAGCGAGCAGATTGAGGAATGGAGAGCGTCTCTGGCGGCGAGAGGATCGACAAAGGATTATGTAGTGCTTTCGTTCGGCAGGGTGACGCGGATAATTCACGAATGCAATTTCACAACCTTGTCTGATGTATCCCCATCTCGGGTCCAGACGTTTTTGGCAGGACTGAGAGATGATCGTCTTGATGGTGGCGGTGAAACGCGGCGTGGCATCAGCGCGTCAACTTTCAATCAGTATCTGAGTTCCTGCATCGGTTTTTTTCGTTGGATGGTTCGAGAGGGCCGTGCCACGGATAATCCATTGTCGAGTCTACGGCAGATTAATGTGAGCACGGACCGGCGTCACGATAGAAGGGCACTTACAACTGAGGAGCTTCTTTGGCTGCTTGAGACGACAAAAAACACGCCCACGCGATTTGGGATGAGCGGAAGAGATCGTGGCGCTGTTGTATCGCCTCGCAGTGGAAACCGGATTGCGTGCTAGCGAGCTTCGCAGCCTGAATGAATCGAGCTTTGAACTGGACGCCGGCGAGGCCAAGGTGACCATCGCAGCTGCCTATTCAAAGAGCCGTCGCCAGGATTCCTTGCCCATCCGAGCCGAAACCGCTTCGATGCTAAGAGAGTTTCTGAAGGATAAGGCAGGCAACGTGCAAGCGTTTAGGATGCCGATCATCGACAAGGTGGCCTTTATGCTGCGAGCCGACTTAGCGGATGCGCGGCGTAACTGGATCGAAGCGGCGGCGACGGTTGAGGACCAGACGATTCGGCAGAAATCGAAGATGCTCTGCTATAGGGACGAGAGCGGCCGCGTCGCGGACTTCCATGCCTTCCGACATACATTTATCTCCAATCTGGTTGCCGCTGGAGTTCATCCCAAAACGGCCCAGAAATTGGCTCGACATTCAACGATAACTTTGACGATGGATCGGTATACACATGTCGCAAACGAAGCGTTGAATCTGGCGGTGAAATTGCTGCCGGACCTCGATCAACGGGGCAAAACCGCTGAAAAAATACCGTCTACCCAGTTCGAGCCAGAGACGGTTTCCTTATCACCTGACTTGTCACCCGGCAACGATATCCCCAAGGGTCCGGTGGAGTCCCGTGGAGTGAACAGTCACCCCACCAAAGTGGGCATTTTGACTGGGAAAACAGATAAAAATACTGATTTGCCGCAGCATCCAGGGGGTCGATCCGACAATGACAAGAAACGGCGGAAGACGGCTTTGAACTGCGCCGGATGAAGTTCTACTTCGACGGCTGGGTTTTCACCCCGGATCTCACCTACAAGTTTCAATGGCAGGACAGCCAGTCCGGTGGATCGCCAACACTGGAATACGGCTGGGCACAGCTGGTCTTTGCTCACAATGTGTTCGGTTCCCAGGGTGATATCGGCCTTAAAGTCGGTCAGACCAAGAATTACGTGTTTAAAGAACAGGCGATCGTCGCCGATACCAACGAGTTAATGGTCGAGCGCTCTCTGCTCGACTCCACCGCGGGTGGAAACGCATTTTCCGGGCCTTTAATTGAAGGCGTCGACCTCGTCTACACCGGCAAAAAGTCTCCCGTTCATGTGGACCTGATGTTCAACGGCGGTGACGGCAGCGGGCTGTCAAATTTCACCGACACCACCCAGAGCGGTCTGAAAGACAACTTCGGCACTTCGGTTCGTGTGGATTACAAGCCGTTCGGTGATTGGGCCGACAACAGCGACCTTACCGGCAAACAGGCCAAGAAGGACTTCCTGGATTTCGGTGGTGGAATTGACTTTTCCGAAGGTGCAACCGCGGCTCCCGTGGGTGCTCCTTCCAGCAGCACGGTTCGTTGGGATGCCGACGTGCAATACACCATGGCCAACCGCTTCACCGCCTTTGGCGCGTTTCAGGGCGACTATGTTGGTGCACGAGGCACAGGCGCAGCACCGCGTCATCGCACGGACATGGGCGCGCTGCTTCAGGCAGGATATTTCGTCTGCCCCGCGATCGAACTTGTCGCCCGGTATGACTTCACCGCGTTTGACGGTCGTTTCAAGGCCGGCGGTCGCGATCTGCTCCAGGAAGCAGGCGTGGGTGTGAATTGGTACCTCGGTGATGATGGTTCGTGGGGCAACCACGCCAAGGTCAGTGTCGATGTGAACTATCTGCCATTCGGCAGCCCGGCATTCAACGGACTCGATTACTTTGCCAGCCCCAATGGGCACGATGCCGTCGCAATCCGCACGCAGTTCCAGCTGTGGCTGTGAGCCTTCGACAGCAACATAAGCTTTGAGTATTCGAACGGCCTCCGGGTTCACCCGGAGGCCGTCTTCGTTGATACACCCTTACAGAAACAAAGACGAACGAGCATCGCTCGTGTCGCGCGGGAAGTTACTGCGCCGCGGCAGCCTGAGCGTCGCCTACCAGGAGTTCGCGCATGCTTTTGCCGATTTCCTGGAGAGTGGCCGAGGGATAATGCGGATCGTTGATGGTCCCTAAGACATTCACCGTGGTCAGCTGGCCCGAAAGCGCAGTAAAAAGCGTATCGAAATCGCTGAGCAGCGGCAGGCGCGTTCCCTTGAGTGCCCGCGCGGCACCAACCACTTGTCCGCCGATCGGAGTTTTGCCCACCGAGTCGTAAGAGATGGGACCGACATTGAAAAGTCCGTGTGCGTCGATCCCGCGATTAAAGAATTGAAATCGACTCACGCGAACGACGTTCTGCTCGAATGAAAGATCCAGGCTTCCGGTGCCGTTTGGTTTTTTGGAGATGCCGCCGGCAGCGTTCATGAGGTTGTACAGCGCGGTGAGTGGACCAAAATTCACCAGATCGGTGTTCGTTAAATCCACATGCGCTGATCCCAGCAACTGGCTGACGTGCGGGCCGCTGCGCACGAGACCAATTTGTCCTTTTAATAAACCCGGCATGTCCTGGTTTAATTTCGGGCTGATATGTGCCAGTTCGTTCAACTGAATGTTTTCGAAATCGATCATTGCCTGCGTGCTGATGCCCCGCCCGCGGCGATTATCAACCCGGCTCCACAGGTGCATGACCCCACCGCCGAGGAACAGATCCGAATGATCCAACACCGCGCGGTCTGTGTTGAGGTATGCCACCGCGTGCATGGCCAGCAAGCCGCGCCCACCGATTTCCAGGCTGCGAAAATGTCCACCAACCGCGGCAACATTCACATCCATCCGCACCGGTTCCAGCGGGCGCGGATCGCGCGCGGCGCGAGCGTGATCGCGCCGGAAAAGATTCCACCGGCTCCGGTCATGGCCGGGAAAACCTCCGCCAGCGAAGCGCCGTCAACATTGTTCCAGATAATGCGCCCAACCGCTTCCAGCGGTTTATCAAAATCCACCGCTGCCGATCCGTCGATCGTCCCGCTGAGAATATTGCCCTTCAAATTGGTGATCGCAAGCATGCGTTTGTTCACCTCGGCGGCGATTTGCATGTGAGCCAGCGGCGCTTTGCTGAAATACACATCTGCCGCCGCCACCAGCGATCCGGTTGCGCCGATCTGCGCGGCATGCAGATCGACATCCATGCTGCTGTGACCATTAAAATCCGCCGCCACCGCCGCCGATATCGGATACGGCCAGTGCGTTACCGTTGTTTCGGTCACCAGGTGACGCGGGTCTTTCAGATCGATTGACGCGGTGGTCTTGACCGAACCGTTTCCACTTCTGGCCAACAGCGGGCTCAGTTGCAGCACACCTCCGCGCAATGTTGCGTTGGCGTCAATCGTGTCGGTCGTAAGGCCCGCGCCAACGAGTTTACTGATGTGATAATCCGATTGCAGATCGATCCCGCTCAGGGTCGGTGACGTTATTTTCGCATTCCACCTGGCATCGGTGACCCTCCCGGTGATGCCCGTCATTTTCGCGAATCGAGCCAGCTCTTCGACAGCCAGATTGTGCGTCGTCAGGTTTGCTTCCAGCACACCAGCCGCGCTGGAATAGTTAGCGGTGAAATTCCACGGTGCCTGGAACAGGCTGAAATCCGTTGTGTGGATTTCCATCTTGATCGGGCCCACAGTGTCCGCCGAAATCATCGGGGTCGCTGTGGTCCCCTCCAGCTTGATGTCGATATCGCCGACTGGTCGATTCAACACCACCAGGTCGTTGCTGATAAGGTCGCCTTCGATGCTGAGGTACGGCCGAAAGTGGTTCTGTGCGTCCTTAAACAGCAGCCCGCGGATATCGAATTTGCCGGATACTTCACCCTGGATCGGCGCAGTGGGAACGATTCGCTGTTCCTGCGACAGCAGCACATGCAGATCGACAGGCTTGGGATTGCTTCTGTCGTAGGAACCATCGGCGGTCACCGTCACATCGGCGACGCCGACCACAAATTTCTTCAGGTTGTAGCGATCCTTATTCCCTATAGCGTGAAGATCCAGCGTGACCGGCATGGGTGAATCCTGGTAGCTGGCGTTCACCGCGGCCGTCGCGTCGAATTTCCATTCGCTGGACTTGAAATTCACGATTCCACTGCCCGCAAAACTTGCGGAATTGCTTTGACCGACCGTGTTATCCAGCGGCAGGGAAAGATCGGTCAGCTCGACCACCGGAAGCCGCTGGCTTACATGGGCAGTGGTGCGGGAAAGATCGATGGCCTGGCTACCGGTCACATAGCGCAACTGCGGAGCAGCCAGCACCCAGTCGATCTGTTGCCAACTGCTTCCCTGGCCGGTCAATGTCACATCCGCATTCCATCGACCCGGCGGGGTGGCTGACTCGGAAACGGGCGCTCCGACGGTGCCAGAACTGTTCAATTCTACCTTGATGACCGGATGGCCGATGAACGGCTGCCGCAGAGATGCGGTCAACGATCCGCTCTGGCTCGTCTGCTTCGCCAGCGAAAGCCCGCTCCAGCGGGCATGCACATCCACAGCGGAAGTGCGCGGATCGAACGCGCCGTCGAGGTTGGCTGCGCCGCCCAGCGCGGTCAGCTTGATCGCGTCCGCATGAAGCCCGGTGTCGTCAGAAACAATGGATCCAGACTGAATGCCCAAATTCGGAAGCGTCAGGTTTGTTGTTACAAGATTGACCTTATTCGGATGAAGCGTCAGAACCGCGCCCGCGGACACGATATCGATCGATCCATCCACCCGAACATCACCCAGTGTCGGCACGCCTCGCGCGGTGGCCTTATCCAGCGTCAAAGTACCCGTCACTTTCCCGTCGCTGAACTGACCGGACCAGTTGGCATCCATCGCAGCGGCATAAGTGGTGGGGACTCCCCAGTCCTTGAGTAATGGGTCGAGCTGTTCGATGGAAAGACTGACCCGGTGCTGCCAACTACCACCCGGGGCGAGTTGACCGTGCAGCTTCACCGCATCGGCGATGCTCGCATCGTAGTTCCAGACCAATGTGCCATTCGGCTGGCCGGTCACGTTCAGCGGTTGAAGGGCCAGCGTATGCTTCTGGTTGTCGGAGATATGAACGCTTCCATCCACCAGCCTGATGATCGGCAGCTTAGGGACGCCCGATCCGCCGGCGGGGGCCTGCTGGGCGGTGTTGGAGCCGCCTGCTTTAGCAAGCAGTTCGACCACCTGCTGCAGATTCCATTTTCCGTCCGCATCCTGCACCACCTCGACAACAGGTTTGTCGATCTCGATGGAATCCACCGAGATTGCCCGGCCCAGCGCCAGGCCGATCAGCGTGTTATGCCGGATCGTTAGCGTGCTCACCTTCAGGAAATTATCTTTGGACAACGGCAATCCCAGGGACACATCGCGCAGCTGCGTCTTGCCCCACCAGCTGATGCTCAGGCTGTTGGCGCTGATGCGGAGACCCAGCGCTTTTTCAATTTGTTCGACGGCGATCCGCCGGGGCAGGGGGGTCCACAGGACGATTTGCACCGTCACGATAATCAGCAGGAGAAGGATCGCGATGCCTGCGAGGATGCGAAATGTCCAACGTCGCATAAACAACTACGGTTTCTGGGATGCCACTGGTGGGGGCCGGGGAGGTGCGCGGTGAGGCGCAGGCGGAGCGGCCGGGGTTTTAGTGCTTTCGTCGGTCGTGCTTCCACCTTCAATCGGCGCGGGCTCAGCGGGGGGAATATTGCCGATGGTGCGCGGGCCGTAACCAAAGAACCAGTAGTCATCGCGAATGGTTCGACCCACAAACGGCCCCGAGGCAGCGACCACTTCACCGGTGTCGGCCCAGTAGGCAATGAACGCCACGCTGGAAAATCCATGCTGCTGGGTGCGTTTTACAATCGCCAGTTCAGGCGTGGTGCCGGCAAATCCGCCGGTGAAAACGCCTCCGACGGATGACGCCGGCAATCCCAGCAAAAAATCGATGTGATTGACGCTGGTTCCCTGGCTTCGCACTTCGAGGATGACCTCGGCATCGCTTCGACGCGATGTCAAACGCACCCCGCTGAGCAGCAGCCGGGACCGAAGTTCACCGATGAGATACTGCTGCTGATCCGAAGGCTGGGTGGCAGCGGTGAGGTAGATCGTCTCTATATAAACGCGACGATCGCGCAAAACGGTGGCCGACACCTGGTCGACCGCCAGCTTGCTGGCGACATTTTCAAGGTACAGTTCGTCGGCGGTATGGTCCGGATCGGTCACGCGGATGGTCGCGCATCCTCCAGCCACCAGCAGCCACAGCACCAGCGCGACGAGTGTTTTGAGTCTTATCACCAAGGGGAAACAGTCCGACAATCGAGCCCAGTCATCAAGTCAGTACAAACCGTGAGTGTTTACTGTAGTGATACGATCCAAACCGGACAATCACCGATTTTTCAATCTTTTACCGGGCCTGTCGAGGGCGCTTTTTTCTTCAGTCGCCCGGATTCCACCAGCGCTTTGCGCAGCAGGAATTCGATCTGCCCGTTCAAGCTGCGGAGATCGTCGTCCGCCCACCGCTGCACGGCTTTGAGCAGGTCGGGATCGATGCGAAGAAGAAAAGGCTTTCGCTCGGACACAGGATTGTCGGCTTACTGGTAAATCGATCCGGTATTAACAACAGGTTGCGGGTCGTGCTCGCCGCAGAGGACCACCAGGAGATTGCTGACCATGGCGGCTTTGCGATCGTCGTTCATTTCGATGATCTGGCGACTGGATAACTGCTCCAGCGCCATCTCCACCATGCCGACCGCACCCTCGACGATTTTCGATCGAGCGGCAACGATGGCGCTCGCCTGCTGCCGACGCAGCATGGTGGCGGCGATTTCGGCCGCATAGGCGAGGTGGCTGATTCGCGCTTCAATCACATCCACCCCCGCCTTGGCAAGACGGTCCTGGATCTCCACCTGCAGCTGCCGGGCAATCTCAACGGTGTTGGCGCGCAGCGATGACTGCCCGTCCTGGTGGGCATCGTACGGATGCTGGGTCGCCAGGTTCCGCAGGGCAGCTTCGCTTTGCACGTGAACGTAGTGCTGGTAATCGTCGACCTCAAAAGCCGCCTCGGCGGAATCGCGCACGCGCCAGACCACAATGCAGCCGATCTCGATCGGATTTCCATCGTGGTCGTTTACCTTCAGTTTTGCGCTTTCAAAATTCCGCATCCGAAGCGAGATCGACTTTCGAAAGTAAAGTGGATTGCCCCATTTCAAGCCCGGCTGACGCACCGTGCCGACGTAGTGACCGAAGAGTTGAAGTACCTTCCCCTCGTTGGGATTCACGATAAACAGCCCGCGCAGCAACATGACGTCGAGGATCGCGACGACGACGCAGATCACGGTGAACACAGCGTCCTGCATCACAAGCGCCAGCACCGGTGCGCCGATGAGAACGCCAATCCCCGCGACCAAAATTGGACCGCCGGACATGGCACTGGATTGTTTTTCCTGGATCATCAGACTGTCTCCCTGGCAAGATATCGAAGTGATATCATCACGATATCGACGGGTCAAGTGCGGTTGCCCGGTTGCGCGTGGTTAACTCATACTTCCAGGTTCAGCCAGTTCAATTCGTCGACGGAAAGCAAAACTCCAAGCGCCGGCAGGGTGGTTCGAAGTTCCTCCAGCGTGCGCGGGCCAATCAACGGGAAGGTGGGAAAAGGTTGATTCAACACATACGCCAGGGCGATGTTGATCGGCAGGACGCCTTTGTCGCGGGCCAGTTCCAGCACGCGATCGCGGCGTTGCCAGTTGTCCTGGCTGTACCAGCATCGGTTCATTTCCTCATCATTTAAACTGCGATCGCGATGCGCGCGATCGGTGAAGAAACCGTGCGCCTGGCTGCTCCACGGGAAGAGAACCATCTGCGTTTTTTCCAGCCATTCACGGCTCTGAGAATCGGATGCCGAAATCGAACCATCCCAGACCGGCGCGACCATTCGCGCAAGACTGAAGTTGCTGCTCATGATCGAAAAGCCCTGTAATCCGTGGGCTTTGGCATATTCGTTGGCGGCCTGGATGCGCGGGATGGACCAGTTGCTTGCTCCGAAGGCGCTCAGTCGTTTTTGTCGCACGAGCTCGTTCATCGCATCGACAAATTCGCCGGCCGGAATATCCGGATTATCGCGGTGCGGCATGTAGAGATCGATGTGATCGGTCTGCAGGCGATCCAGACTTTGCATGAACTGCTCGACCAGCGCTTTGGGATTGCAATGCGGCGTGTGGGCGCCTTTGGAAATAATCACGATGTCATCGCGCACACCGCGGTTTTTAACCCAGTGGCCCAGCATTTTTTCGTTGATGCCGGCGGCATAGATAAAGGCGGTGTCAAAAGCATTTCCACCGGCTTCGAACCAGTAATCAAAAATTCCCGCTGCGTGCGGCATGGACAGCTGGTTGTCGACACCCATCACCAGGCGGGAAACTTTCTTGGTGAGATTTGGCACTGAGCCAAAGGTCATTTTCTGTTTTGGGTTGATCTTTAGCGGGCGGTTGGCGGCGGTTGTCCTGGGAAAGGTATCCGGCCTTTCGATCGGATAGTCGACCTTGAGCTGAGCGCGCCAGGCATCCAGTAATTTGATATTGCCAAGCGAATCGCCCCAGGACATTGCCGGTGAACTTGCCTGCTTTTTTCCGGCCGCGACCGCGTCGCCGAAAACGTCGACTTCCAGGGTGAATGAATTATCGCTGGCGTCGACGTGAACGATGGTGGGTTCGGCCTGACCATTTTTTCGGATGATGATCTCGCCGCGCTCGGCAGGACCGCGGCTCATAGCCCAGGGGTTTGGGAGCAACATCCACCCCCTGGTTCCAAAGACCCGCACGACGATTTCCTGATTCACCGCTACACCGGCGTTCAGGGTGGCGATGATATCGCCCGGAAATTTCACCACCGCGGAGGTATATCCATCCACGCCGGTGCTTTCGATATGACCGACTGCTTTGATGTCGATCGCGTCGGCATAGTCGTGACCCGATGCGGCCCCCGCGATGAGGTGCGCCATCGAGGCGGTATAGCAGCCGATATCCAAAATCCCACCCCCTCCCAACTCGGCGGAATAAAGCCGGCTGGCAGGGTCGAATGCAGCGCCGAAACTGAAGGTCGCGTGGATCACGCGCACCTCGCCGATCACTTTTTCCACGGATCAGCTCGCGCAGTTTGGCGGTCTGCGGATGGCAGCGATACATAAATGCTTCCATCAAAAAAACATCGTTGGCCACGGCGGCTTCGATGATTGCCTGCGCGAGATACTGGTTTATGGTGATCGGTTTCTCCACCAGCACATGCTTGCCCGCCTGGGCGGCCTTAATGGCCCACTCGGCATGCTGGGGGTTTGGTGTCGCGATATAGATTGCCTGCACGGAGGGGTCGCGCAGAAGCGATTCGTAGCTGCCAAAGCAGTGCTCGGCGGAAACGCCAAATTCCCGCCCAAATGCATCGGCCTTGTCCTGGGTTCGACTGGCGACGGCGACGAGTTTTCCGGTCCGGCTTTTCTGGATTGCGCCCGCAAGTGTGCGGGCAATCGCACCGGTACTGATGATTCCCCAATGCAGTTTGCTGGTCATAAAATAAGCCATAAAATAAGCATAGCTCGGGTCCGACCGGGTGGAAATCCGAACGCGAAAGACAGGGAATTTGACGCTGAAAGACATCCGGCGCGTCATGCCGCGCTGTGGGTTGATTCTGATACGATTTAAACATGTCGTTTCCCCTGGGCCGCGCGATCTTTGCGATGATGATCTGCTCGCTGATTTGCGGTGTTGCGGTTCTGTCGCGCGCCCCTCTGGGCAAGTCGGACCTGGTGCTGTGGGTATCGGCCGATCAGCACGCCAGGATGTACAACCAGTCGTTGCTGCAGCCGTTTCGACAGCAGACGGGAAAGTCGGTGCAGTTGAATCTCATCGCTCCGGCGGCGCTGGATGTGAGGTTGCTGTCGCTGTTCATGTTTGCGGGAGATCGCCGGCGCGATGCGGCACTGCCGGATCTGGTGGAGGTGGACATCGGGTCGATCGGCAAATATTTTCGCCCGCCGGTATCGGAGGTTGGATTTTTACCGCTGAATTCGTATCTCGTGCGCAGCGGATGGGGCGATCGAATTGCGCCGGCGCGGTTGTCGCCGTGGACAAAGGATGGTGTGGTCTTTGGTGTGCCCAACGATCTGCACCCCTGCACGCTGAGCTATCGGAAAGATCTGTTCGACCAGGCGGGGGTGGATCCGACGACGGATCTCACCTGGGCGAGCCTTCAGGCAAGCTGCCTGAAATATCAAAAATACTGGCGCAGATCGTGGATTAACGCGATGGGCGCTGGGATTGTCGAGCGTGGCACCCGATCAGTTGCTGGTGATGCTTCGACAGCAACATCTGCAATTGGTAAATGCGGATTTGACGGTCCATCTGTCGGATGCCCGGGTGGTGAACACTCTTTGCTGGTATGCACGGGCAGTGGCAGGGAAAAATCGCGTGGCTGCGGACCTGACACCGACACCCGGCGGGAATGCCCGTGATTTGTCCGCAGGTGATATTGGAATGCTGATTACTCCGGATTGGATGGTCGACCAGGATCTGAAGTCGTTCGCGCCGGAGTTGAAGGGGAAGCTCAAAATGATATCGCTGCCGGTTTTTTCGGGCAGCGACGCACATACCGCCTCGTGGGGAGGGACGATGATCGGCATCACCCGCGGTTGCGCGGATCCGGATGCCGCGTGGAAATTAGTTGAGGCGCTTTATCTGGACCGCTCGGCGCTGCGAGCCCGGCAGGCATTTACGGGAATACTGCCTCCGATTCGAGACTATTGGACGGATCCGGTATATCACCAGCCCGACCCTTTTTTCGCAGGTGAAAAAATCGATGAGTTGTACATTGCCCTCGCCGGCGAATTGCCAAAAACAGAGATGACTGCTTATACAATAGCAGCGCAGACTTATCTCACCCTTGCGATGAATCGCACGGTGCAACGCGTGAAATCAGGCGGCGACGATGGACTCGAAGCCGATTGCCGAGGCTGGCTTCAGGCCGCACAATCGCGGGTTGAATCATTGATACGGTTTGATGGAAGCGGAGCACAGCGATGAGCCGGGACGGCGATGAGATTGCATTTGGGAAAACCGCCTGCCGCGGGGGACTATGTTGATTCACACCGCTGCGCCGCGCCGCGATGAAGTCTTATCCATTTTTATCTTTGCGTTGCTGCTGCGCGTGGCTGTTTTTATTCTTGCCCTGCGCGTCGGGCATCTGTCTGTCGCAGGTTACACCAGTAAAGGGGACACCAGCAGCTACATCGCCAATGCAGCGGCAATGAGCAGCGAGCGATCGTACAGTTCCCTGTCAGATTACGATCATCGCGTGTTTCCCGGTTATCCGCTGCTGATCGCGATCACGCACAAACTTGGCATTTCATTATCGATGGCAGCGTTGTGCGTCACCTGGATCAGCGCGGCTCTGGCGGCGGCGGCGGGCGCGAAAGTGTTTGAAGATGCGCGCGTCGGTTGGGCGATGACCTGTCTCATCCCCCATTACCTCATTAATTCTTCCCTGGGCATGAGCGAAGCGCCGCTGCTGGCGATGATCTGCGTGGCAATGCTGGCATCGCAAAAGAATCAGCAGGTGAGAGCGGGTATCGCGTTTGCCTTCGCCGGAATCATACGTCCGATGGCGTGCTTCGCGCTGGCGGGCGTGCTGCTTGCTTTGTTTCAGCAACGAAGGTGGCGCGCGGGCCTGCTTCTATCGATTACTGTGCTGGTTGCATTCACGCTGGAGGCGACAGCAATTCAACTTTGGACCGGTGACGCATTGCACGGCATTCACGTCTACGCCCAACATCCCGGTGCGTATGGGGGACATATGCTTGCGTGGCCTTTCCAATCGCTGTTGACCACCCCCGGGCGGGACGGAACCGGCGCGGGAAAGATCATTTATATCTGGATTCATGTGCTGATCACGCTGGGCGCATGCGCAATGATTAGCGAGCGGCATGATTCGATCGGATCGCCCGGACATGCGAAACAGCGTTTCATTTCCGTGGCTGGTGGGGAACACGATTTTTGTTCTCTGCATCGGCAGCGTGTGGGGATTTCGACATTTTCCCAGATTTACGATTCCCGCGTCACCGGCGATGTTCTGGACGCTTCGCAAGCTGCTGCCGCGCAACGCGCGATGGTGGGGACTCATTGCCGCTGCGTGCGGCGCGATGGCGGTGGCAGGTGTGATTGATTCGCCGTAGGCGAGCACGAATGCAGGCATTGAAAACAGATAAGCGTTGAAAAAAAGCTGAAATGCATCGTCTCGCTTATCGCAGCAGGCAAATGCGGCGCTATTGTTCTTGCCGGCGGTCTGTCATACCTTCGCCGCCATGGTCGACAAATCCTTTGCCAAGTGGTGGCTGGGGCGGGTGACTCCGTTTCGAGACGTCCCCGCCGAGAAGCTCACCGCCGAGCGCGAGGCGATGGCCAGGCAGCAGGAATACAATCAGAATTACGCCGACTTTTTAAATGGCGCCGTGCTTCCCGCTGTGGATGGCCTTGTACAGCTGATGGCCAAGCATCGCATTGTCCATCGCGTATCGACCTGGGGGAATCAGCTGTCGATCCGCGTGCATCTTGCGTGGCGGTGGGGCGAAATGGTTATCACCCAGAGCCACGAGGATGCAGTCACATTCGAGCATCACATTATCACCGAAGGTGAAAAACGCGGCGACGACAGCGCTGAGGATCACAGCCATCAATACGATCTCCGCGACCCACTGCCCAGCGCGGTGGCCGAGCAGGAGATGCAATTTTTCCTGAGTCGACTCGCGCAGGATCTGGTGGAAGGAGATCCCGAGCCGGAGATTCCTCCCGGGGAAAGCGCGGCGGATTGAAATCAGTTAGCGGCAACTCACCCAATAGCTCCATCTCTCGCGTCGTGATTGATTTCGGGCAATGGGCGCTGATGTCACGGTTAATTTTCTTAAGCAATTTCCCGTTCCCTTTTACCAGGCTCATCGTTCATGATGTGCCCGCACTAAAGGAACGCACATGGCATTGATAAATAACCGTCGATTCGGCTTTTGGTTTTTCGTTGCCGCTCTTTTTTTAACACCGCTCGCCCACGCTGATGTGAATGTCGGCGCAACTGCACCTGACGAACCGACCGACCTGCGCTTATGGAATCCCGCCCCGACGATCGGTTCCACGGTTCCACAATCGCTGATTTCGATGCCCGTGTTTCTTGATACTGTTTTACCCGGGCCGGGCACACAGCCGGCAACGCAGCCGATGCTGCAGTCGCAATCGGGCGCAGAGCGCAGCATCGCTGAATTCATCGGGCACTTCTCGGCCTACGAACCGATTTATTTTATTGCTGGTCCATACAATCCGGTAGCCAAGTTCGAGTTCAGCTTCAAGTACCGATTGTTCAACGAACGCGCACCGCTGGCCACGGCGGTTCCGATTCTGTACGGGCTGCATTTTTCCTACTCGCAGATTTCGCTGTGGCAACTGGACGTGTACTCGGCCCCGTTCTACGACACCAGCTACAAGCCCGAATTCTTCTGGTCGAACGAAGATATCAAGCTGTTCAAGATTCCGCTGGTTTCCGAGTTTGGACTTCAAACCGGTTACGGACACGAATCCAACGGACAGGCGGGCGCTGCCTCGCGCGGAATCAACATCCTGTTTTTTCGACCGATCTTCAATTTTGGTGATCCCGAGCGATTCCACTTTTATATTGCGCCCAAGCTGTTTGTTTATCTGACCGAAGATGGAAATCCTGATATCTCGAAGTTTCGCGGCTATTGCGACCTTCGTGCCGTTGTTGGCTGGCGGCAGGGACTGGAATTATCAGTCCTGGGCCGGCTTGGCAGCGATTACAATCGGGGCAGCATCACGCTGGATCTGACTTACCCCATCCGCGATCTGCTGGACAACAACCTGGACGTCTATATCGATGCCCAGTATTTCAACGGCTACGGTGAAACCCTGCGCGGTTACAACGTCCGCAGCCAGGCTTTCCGCATGGGACTGGCGCTGGCGCGATGATCGAAGCTTGCTTATTTGCCGATACCAGAACAGTGACCGGTTTGAACAGTGTCGCAGGCCGGCCGTATAATCAACAGGGTAAGCTTAGAACAGTCGGGACTAGAAACATGCCGAAAACCATTTTGCTCGTGGGTCATTGCGGCCCCGATAGCAGTTATCTGCGGATGATCGTTAAAAAGGCCGCCAGTGATGTTCAAATCGTCTCTGCTGACGATTCCCGCGAACTGTCGCAAGCGCTGGAGAAGCACGAACCCGACCTGGTTTTGTTCAATCGTGAGCTGGGTTACGGATTTGATCCCAGCACCGGCGTGGAGACCATCGCGGCGCTGCGGGTTGCCGCGCCGAATCTCAAAATGATTCTTGTAAGCAACTATGACGAGGCCCAGCAGGCCGCGACAGCAGCAGGGGCACTGCCGGGGTTTGGCAAGCGCGAACTGGGCACGCCCCGCGTGCTGAAGGTGCTGCGCGACGCCCTGGGTGTGGAAGCGATAAAGTAAACAGTCTGCCTGGGGTTGCCTGATCAGCCGGTTCTGCCGCACAATTCATGCATGCAGGATTATCGCTGGCTCCACTTCGCAATTCTCGCCGCCGTTTGTGCAGCGGCCATCAACATCTTTGGAAAGATCGGGATGGCGGGGATCGATTCTGATCTCTCCACCGCCGTGCGCAGCGTCGTGCAGGCCGCGTTTGTCGTGGGCTTTGTCACTGTGCTGGGGTCGTGGTCCAAGCTGAAAGACCTGTCAAGCAAACCGCTGGCGATCGCGATGATCGTCTGTTCGGGCATCGCGGGTGGACTCTCCTGGATCTTCGCGTTTCGCGCGCTCAAACTGGCGCATGTTTCGCAGGTTGCTCCGATCGACAAACTTTCGATGCCGCTGGGGATTCTCCTTGCGGTCATCATTTTAGGAGACAGACCGACGCTGATTAACTGGGCGGGAATCCTGATGATCGCCGGCGGGGCCTATCTTGCGACCTGGTCGCGCACGATATCCGGGTCAACGACACCGGCCGTGCCGACTTCGCAGCACATGCCGCCTTCAGCCGCCGGCGAGAAGTCTCCATGATGGGTCAGGTCTGAGATTTCGCGGCTTTGTACATGACCCGTCCGGTGAGACCGACGATCCCGACAAACCCGCCCAGCATTACAAAGATGCTTCGGTTGAATTCCAGGCCCGACGCGCTCTGGGTCGATGTCTCGTTTTCCACCGTTGAATCTTTACACATGGGGCAGGCCGATGCGGGGGACGCGATCAGGAAAAGCAGAACGAAACCAATTCCCGTTTTCGCAGCTGCCCACAGGCGCGGGTTTTTTGGTGGGGAAAAGTTTTGCATTAGCGCACGTATGCCTTCAAAAATGCGAATACCACCACGCCGGTCACTGAAACATATAACCAGATGGGGAATGTAATTTTCGAAACCTTCCGATGCAGCGAATATCGCCCTGACAACGACAGGTAGAAACTGCTCAGGATTAAGGGGACCGCCACGGCCGACAGCGCGATATGAGAGATCAGGATCGAAAAATAAACCGGACGAACCCACCCGGTGCCCGGGAAATGCGTATCGCCGTGTGCGTTGTGATAGACGACATAGCAGACAAAAAACAGCGCTGAACTGAGGAGCGCCGAGAACATCAATCGCATATGCAGGGCGTATTTTTTTTGAAGAATGGCGATCAATCCGCTGATTAAAAATACTGTGCTGAGGGAGTTCAGGCCCGCATTGACCGCGGGCAGATCGGCGATGATCTGAGAGTGAACTCCGGCTGCCTTTTTGATGTAGACCAGCCAGAATAAAAATGCAAAGACAATAACACTCAGCAGCAGAATAACCGCGATTGCCTTGTTGATTTTGACCGCTCGGAGGGCGGGAATTTGAAGTTGGGTCACCTGGGTCATGGAATCCGAATGCACTTTCACGGGTAAATACTATTTAAAAGAGGCCAACGTGTTGGCGTCCATCACGAGCTTGTCGAGGTTTCCAACGTCCTTGTAATCGTATACGCCGCGTACATGACCGGCAGGGTCGACCAGGAGGAAGTGACTGCTGTGCATCACCTGGTGATTTTCCCCCGGCCCGACCGCCAGCTTCATTGCATTTGATATCTGCCAGAGCATTTCCTTATCACCGGTTAGAAAATGCCACCTGGAAAGATCCGCCTGATTCATCTGGGCATAGGTCTTGAGGGCTGCAGGTGTGTCGTGTTCCGGATCGACGGAAAATGAGACCATCTGCACCGACGAACCGGCCGTTTTCTGCTGAAATTCGTGCATCTGCTCGGTCATCATCGGGCACAGGCTGGTGCAGTTGGTAAACACAAAATCCGCGACCCACACTTTGCCCTTTAGCTGCGACGCATCAAACGCTTTGCCCTCCTGATCGGTGAGTGTGAAAGGCGGGGCGTCGAACATCGTATCGAGTCGGTGCGAATCGGGTTCCGAACCGTTTAATTGAAGTCCCGGGCCTTTTTGCGCCAGCCGATACCACCAGACGCCCGCAGCTACACCGCCTACGGTTACACCGACGATGAGCCACAACCCGATCAGAACGATTTTCAGTTTTTTTTGCATGACTGACATGGGCATCTAACCCATGACCGAATTTTTCCAACACTTCTGGCTCACAGCAAAACGCGCCTGAATTTTAACCAGTGATTCCAAGGAAACCACTGATGACGGCGATTATGAGCAGAGACAACTGAATCTGATCTGATCGTTTCCTGCCCGGGTCAGATCAAATCAGACGAGACGCGCTTTTGAGCGATGAAACTGGCCAGCACAAACAACCCGACTGCGAACACAATGCTAATGGTTAAACATGCGACAAATCCAAGCCCGCCGGCGGCAACGGTCGGGTCATTCCAATACAGGCATCGACGAAGCCCGGCCAATCCATAAGTCAGCGGGTCCAATCGCATAACGGCTTGCGCCACCCCTGCAGCGCCGCTGACGGGGAAAAGCGCGCCTGACAGCATCCACATCGGCAGGAGAAATAAATTCATTATCACATGAAATCCCTGCGTTGAACTCATTCGCCAGGCGATGCAGAAGCCGATTGATGTCAGTGAAAATCCAAGCACAAGCATCATCGCAATCGCGCCGATGACACCCGGCACGGTAAGGTGGATTCCTGCGAGCGGCGCGAGCAGCAGAAAGAGAAGCGCCTGACCGAACGCCAACACCGTGCCTCCCAATACTTTCCCCAGCACGATGGACATCCTGGATACCGGCGCCACCAGTACGGATTGCAGAAATCCTTCGCGTCGATCTTCAATAATAGAAATCGTTGAGAAGATGGCTGTGAACAGCAGGATCATCAGGATCGTGCCGGCGAAGAAATATTCCATGAATCCACCGCCCGCGCTGGTTTGCCCCTTGCCGGCAAAACTGTGGTGCATGCCCAGGCCCAGGAATAACCAGAACATGATCGGCGTCGCCAGCGACCCAATCACCCGATGGCGTTGGCGCAGGAATCGCACGAGTTCACGCTGACACAGTGAAATCGCCGGTCGCCACCAGTTAGGCGAAGCGGGTGGCGCGACCGATGGAACGTGAGGCAAGACAAGGTTTGTGGTGGTGGTCATGTTGCAACTAGAAATGATAGCGGTTTTTCGCGCGGGTGTGTGTTTCAAAACCTCAGAAACAGGGAAGTTCAAGGTAATGACCGTGCGATTGTTTCGGCCGATTTTGAAATGATCCGAAAGTCAGCGGAGATCTGCACAAATTCCGGCCACAGTGCCGGCGCGAATTGCCGCTGCTGCGTCTCGTATTGCAGATCAAATTTCAACAGCATGCGCTCAACCGGATCGGTGCAGGGCACCAGAAATCCGGTGTCATCGACCTGAATGGGGACGTGCAGATTTCCCAGCTGGAATGCAGTTGAGATGGATTCGGTTGCATTGCGGGGACGGATGCAAAAGACGTTTGCAGGCAAGAGATTCACGACAACGCTTTTTCCGTCGGGCCACGTCCCCAGCAGATCGCCATGTGCGAGCTTCTGCCGAAGGCTCAGCATAATGCGAACTTCGCCGCCGCTGCGCGTGAATTTTTTGGCGAAACGCTTTCGGCAGTCGATCCAGGTGAGGTCCAGCCAATCGACACCGGCGAGCGATTCGACATTATCGCTGATGTTTTTAATGGCTGCCTCGACCAGCATCGGTATCATTCCAATGGAAGATGTTCCGCATGGCAACAGATGAATGGTTGATCTGGCAGTTAGTTGACTCGGCATTTCCGGTGGGGGGGCTCGCGCATTCCAATGGTCTGGAGGCAGCTGTCCAGGCTGGACTGGTAACCGACGGGCCCAGCCTCGAACAATTCGTGGAAGCAGGCATTCGGCAGTGTGTGCGCGGGGTATTGGGATTTGTCCAGGCTACGCGGGCTAACCCGGACGGTTTGCTTGCAGTGGATCGGCAGTGCGATCTGTTTTTGAATAATCATGTCAGCAACCGCGCCAGCCGCGCGCAGGGCAAGGCATTTTTTACAGCGGCTTCGCGAATTTTTGAAATGCCGGTCATTATCGAATTGAACGAGCAGATGCGCGCGCATCGCTCGCCGACCCACCTGGCTCCGGTCTTTGGCGTTGTGCTTGGCGCTTTAAAAATCGCGGAAAGCCAGACGCAAAGCATGTTTCTTTTTATGTTTGTCCGATCCTGTCTGGGAGCTGCCGTTCGACTGGGGGTTGTGGGCCCTCTGGAAGCACAGCGCATTCAATTTGGGATCAAACTTCAATCCGATCAACCGCCGTCCATGCCGGTGCAAACTGCTCCGGTACTGGATCTGCTACAGGCAACGCAGGACCGGCTTTATTCGCGGCTCTTTCAAAGCTGACGTTTTTTTGGAATTTTAAACATGGCGATCAGTCCAGAACATTCGCATGAAACCTGGGACCACCCGGGTGAGTATCGCAGACAAAAGCCATTGCCGGGCCGGGATTACGGATCCGCGCCTTCACCGTGGGTGTTGGCGGACCGGTGGGCAGCGGGAAGACAGCATTGATGCTTGCGTTATGTAGGCAACTTCGCGATCACGTTTCGCTGTGTGCGGTTACGAATGATATTTTCACGCGCGAAGACGCTGAGTTTCTCACACGCCATCAGGCGCTTGCGGCGGATCGGATTCAAGCGGTGGAAACCGGTGGATGCCCGCATGCAGCCATTCGCGAAGACATCACCGCGAACCTCATCGCTCTGGAACATTTAAACGATCTGCATCATCCCCAGCTTCTGCTTCTGGAATCCGGCGGCGATAATCTAGCGGCACACTTCAGCCGGGAATTAGCCGACTACACGATCTATGTGATCGACGTTGCCGGCGGTGACAAGATCCCCCGTAAAGGTGGTCCGGGAATCACCCAATCAGACTTGCTGGTCATAAACAAGACCGACCTTGCCGAAGCAGTTGGGGCGGATTTAAGCGTCATGCAGCGAGATGCCACAAAAATGCGCGATACGGGTCCGCTGGTTTTCGCGCAGGTTAAAAATGGTGTCGGTGTTGAGGCGATCATTCAATATGTGCTCGATGCCCGGAACGCGGCAAAAGGCACCTGAGCCAACCGGCATTTGACTGCCGCCCGGTCTCCAAAAACAGACAGGTCAACAAACGGGAGCGTTGCTCTACCCGCGCATCGCGCCGCCTGTGTGAAACAGTCGCAGCGCGCAGTGAGTCGCGCGGTCACTTGCGCTTTCTGAAGAAGACGGTCGATTTTGCCTTGGTATGCCTTTTGGTAGCAGCGGTGCGGGCGGCTGGGCATTCTGCTTCGGCGCTTCGAGAAAATTCACATCAGGAGTCTTCACCAATGCGGAAAAAACTCGCATTCCTTTATAGTTGTGCGCTTGCGGCTGTAAGTGTGATCTCAACAGCGCGGGCGGCGGATACCGTTAAAATCGGTGTGTTGCACTCGCTGTCGGGCACGATGGCCATTTCAGAAACCTCTCTCCGCGATGTGGTGCTGATGGCATCTGAAGAGATCAACGCCGCGGGCGGCGTTAAAGTGGATGGCAAAGGTTACATGATCGATCCAGTGGTGGTGGACCCCGCTTCCAACTGGCCTTTGTTTGCTGAAAAGGCAAAGCAGTTGATCGTGCAGGACAAGGTCGCGGTGACATTTGGCTGCTGGACTTCGGTCAGTCGAAAGTCGGCATTTCCCGTGTTCGAAGCGAAATACACTAAAGACGAAAATCCATACGGTGGTGGTCTGTTGTTCTATCCTGTGCAATATGAAGGCGAAGAACAGTCTCCCAATGTTTTCTATACCGGCGCATCGCCTAACGAGCAGCTCATTCCAGCCGCTGAATATATGATGAGTAAGGACGGCGGTAGCAAGAAGAAATTCTATCTGCTGGGCACCGACTATGTGTTCCCGCGAACTGCCAACAAGGTGCTCAAGGCTTTCCTCAAGGCCAAGGGTGTAGCGGATGAAAACATCCAGGAGGAATACACCCCGTTCGGTCATAGTGATTACCAGACCATCGTGGGCAAGTTGAAAGATTTTGCCAAGGATGGCGACGCCTGCGTTTTGTCGACGATCAACGGTGACTCGAACGTTCCGTTCTACAAGGAGTTTGCCAACCAGGGACTGACGGCCGACAAATGCCCGGTCATGGCGTTTTCTGTTGCCGAGGATGAATTGCGATCGATGGAAACAGAAAAGCTGGTTGGACACCTGGCCGCCTGGAACTATTTCCAGTCGATTGATACGCCGGAGAACAAGAAATTCGTAGCTGCATTCAAGGCCTACTGCAAAGCCAAAGGGCTTCCCGGTGGTGAAAACCGCGTGACGGATGATCCGATGGAAGCCGCTTACTTCGGCGTATATGTTTGGAAGGCCGCAGCGGAAAAGGCTGGCTCATTCGACATCTCCAAGATTGTTCCCAACGTGCTCGGTCAGGAATTCGATGCACCGGGCGGGCACAAAAAGATGGACTCGTTGAACCATCATACATGGAAGCCGGTGTTGATCGGTTCGATTCGAGCCGACGGTCAATTTGATATCATCTCGACCACACCACTGGTGCATCCTGATTCATTCAGCACATACCTGCATACTCCTGCGGAGATCAAGCAACTGACCGGCGCTCCGTAATAGAAAACGATTCCTTCTATCGGAGCTCTACCCCTGATCATTCAAGAACTCTAAACGCTGTTGGTGCGCATCGGGTGGGTTAATCACCCGCCCGATGCCAGGGCGGTTTCCCGGAACAGCAGGTAATATGATTCGCATTTTCGGTTGCTTCAACTCATTTGTCCGGGCGTGTGCTGCAGTGGTCGCATTCACGCTGTTGTCGCAGCCGACCCTGGCGGCCACTGCTGCACCGGGCCCGTTTCCTGCAGATCTGCAGGCCGCACTGATGAGCTTGAAAAATGCCGATGCAGCCGCCCGTCAATCGGCCTATGAACTGTTTGCCGCAAAAGGTGATGCACGCCTGATCCCCGCTCTTACTGCCTACAGAAATGGCGCGCTCCTGCTTCAAAATGATCGACTCGTGATCTATGGCTCGCGCGTTGAAATAAACGGAATGGGTTCGGTGCTTCCGTTGATAGATGCGCTAACCGGCGCACCAATCAACGGGAATGACGGTAAGCCGATCTACTCGCCAAAAATTGATTTGAGTACTGCCATCAAAGCTCCGCCTTATAGAGAGAAACGTGGGCTGGCAGATATCCTTTCCGGACTCGCATTAAACGATCCCGATCCGGAAAAGCATCGAAATGCAATTCGCGATGCGGGGGACCGATCCGAAGATTCTCTTCTCAAACCGCTGCAGGCGCAGTTGGCGGCGGATCCGAACAGTCCTTTTTCCAAAGACCTCAAAGAAGCGATCGCCCGGCTGCAATTAAGGACCGGTTCGCCCGCGAGAAATTGGCCGCCATTCCCGTGCTGGCTGCATCGGGCACGAATCGCGCCTTGAGCTCGTTGAATAAGGCGCAGATCGATCCCGCCAACGCCGGCGATAAACCTTTGCTTGCTGCCATCGAACCGGCGCAGGCCTCGGTGCGGCACTACCAGACTTTTGTCAGTGCCCTCGAGAACACCTTCGCGGGTCTTTCGTTGGGCAGTATTCTCGTGCTGCTGGCGCTAGGCCTGTCCATTATTTTTGGGCTCATGGGTGTCATTAACATGGCTCATGGTGAGTTCATGATGGTCGGCGCCTTCACTACGTATGTGGTCAGTGAATGGTGGAAAGTGCATCTGGGCAGCGATCTGTATGGCTATTATCCACTGGTCGCGATTCCCGCGGCTTTCCTGGTTGCAGGGTTAATGGGATACATCGTGGAGATGCTCGTTATTCGGCATCTATACGGGCGTCCACTAGAGACACTTCTGGCAACGTGGGGCGTTAGCCTGATCCTGATTCAACTGGTTCGCCAGAACTTCGGTGATACACAATCGGTTACTCCGCCCCGCTGGATGGAGGGCAGTGTCGAGGCCATGCCGGATCTCACTTTTGCGCTGAACCGCATCTATATTATTCTGTACTGTTTCATCTGTATTACTCTGGTTTACTTCATCGTTAACAAGACAAAACTGGGTTTATTGCTGCGCACCACCACGCAGAATCGCGAGATGGCTTCAGCGCTGGGCGTGGCTACCCGCCGGGTCGACGCGATGACCTTTGCCTTTGGCGCGGGGCTGGCAGGTTTGGCGGGGGTCGTGGTGCCTCTTTACAACAAGATTAATCCCAGCGTTGGTCAGGAATATATCGTTGACAGTTTCCTGGTGGTCGTCACCGGCGGCGTGGGCAAGCTTGCCGGCGCGATTATTGCCGGGCTGGGACTCGGGTTTATCAACAAGTACCTGGAACCGGTTTTCCAGATGATACCTTCCATGGCGTCGGGCGCATCGGTTCTGGGCAAGGTCGTGGTGCTCGGGTTCATCGTTGTTTTCCTGCAATATCGACCCGCTGGCCTGTTTCCACCCAAGGGACGCAACGCCGACGCATAGCTGGATTTAGGCAATCAAACCGCATGAGCGACATCAACGTTACATCAAGCGAGCCGGTCTCGATCACGCCTGAATCCAGGCGATCGACTTTGCTCTACCGGGCGTCGCAGACTTTCCTGGCCAAGCGACCGGCGCACAGTGTTGTGGTGCTGCGCATCTTCACCATCTCGGCGGTGCTGCTTTTCTTTTTTGTCGGAGTGCCGCTATTGAACATAGCCGGCATCGTGCCGGACTACCGTGTGAATTTCCTTGGCAAATACCTTTGCTTTGCCATCGTCGCCCTGGGCATCGATTTGATCTGGGGTTACACCGGGCTCTTAAGTCTCTGTCAGGCGACTTTTTTCTGTCTGGGTGGTTACGCGATGGCTATGCACCTCAGCCTGAAAGAAGGCGGAGGGGACGTGCGTCCGGAATACGGCAACATCCCTCAGTTCATGTTCTTTAACAATGTTTCGTCGCTGCCCTGGTTCTGGAAGCCGTTCGCTTCGTTTCCATTTGCCGTCTTTGCAGCCGTGGTCATCCCCGGCATTGTGGCGACGATTTTTGGATTCTTCATCCTGCGCAACCGCGTGCGGGGCGTCTATTTTTCGATCATTACCCAAGCCAGCACGCTTGGAGCCTGGCTATTGATCAGCCGAAATGAAATGCTGCTCGGAGGCACGAACGGCCTGACCAACTTTTACAAACCCATGATTCAAGATCGGCACTGGATCCTGGGTTTATACCTGACCACGCTGACAATGGTCGCAGTCTCGTTCTTTATCTGCAAAGCCATCACAAACTCGCGCCTCGGGCGTGTTTTGGTTGCCATTCGCGACAAAGAAACTCGCTTGTATTTCGCGGGTTACAAGCCTTATGCGTTTAAGGTCTTTGCATTTGCGGTGGGTGCAATGCTCGCGGGCATAGGCGGCATGCTGTACTCGCCGCAGGTGGGAATTATTACCCCGCAGAATATGAACGTCGAGGCGTCGATTCTGATGGTCATCTGGGTTGCGGTCGGCGGGCGTGGCCGCCTCTGGGGGTCTGTGCTCGGCGCGTTGATCGTGAACGTCGTGCTCTCCTCCCTCAGTTCAGATTTGCCCTCGTTCTGGCTATATGTGCTGGGCGGCATGTACGTGCTGGTAGTGCTGTTATTCCCAGACGGTTTTGTGGGCCTCTGGGATAATGTCGAGCGACAATCGGCGCACGGCGTTAGCTATGACTACCGACATCCCGCCGGTCTCAAATACGTATTCGTAGCGGCACTGCCCATCCTCATCGTTGCGGCGTTTGTGTTTATTGAAGCCTTTTCGCTAACCCCGGCATTTCTGCGAGTCACAATCTATCAGACCGCCAAGGGCGATCAGGTCCAACTTAAATATGTTGCGTTGATCATTCTCCTGGCTGGGTCAGGGGCGTGGCAATATTTAACCAATGTGAGGTACTTATTTGCCGCGGCGCTGCCCGCCCTCATCATCCTGGCGTTTGCGCTCGCCGAAGGCTTATCGGTATTTCCTGCATTTCTGCGAGCCTCACTCTATCAAACATCCAACGGAGGCCAGGTCCAGCTTATATACCTTGCCTTGATCGCTCTTCTCGTAGCGTTGGCGCTGCGGCAGTATTTCGGCGGTCTGATATACGTATTCGTAGCTGCACTTCCCATCCTCATCGTTGCGGCGTTTGCGCTTGGGGAAGCCCTTTCGTTGACCCCTGCATTTCTGCGAGCCTCTATCTATCAGACCTCCAAGGGAGATCAGGTTCAACTTAAATATGTTGCGTTGATCGCTCTGCTGGCTGGGTCAGCGTTATGGCAATACTGGCTCAAACGACGCGAGACGGTGGCAAGAGGGTTTGAGATCGCAGACGTCCAACCGGTGACGGAGGCCTGACGTATGCATGTAGAAGAAGCGCCTACTTTTCCCGACGGACGAAAACAGATCGTCGCCCTGCGCGATGTGGTCGTTTCTTTCGATGGCTTCAAGGCTCTGCAGATCAAAAACTTTGGTGTGGGCTACAATGAGCTGCGCGTCGTCATCGGTCCTAATGGCGCCGGCAAGACGACCCTCTGTGATGTCATCAGTGGAAAAACCCGCGTTACCAGCGGACGAGTGTATTTTGATGGGGTTGACACCACTCACAAAGCCGACGTGGAGATCGCGCGCATGGGCGTGGGGCGAAAATTTCAAACGCCAACTATTTTCGACAGTCTCAGCGTGTATGAAAATATGGAGCTGGGCCTTCCTGGCAGGCGAAATGTCTGGAGGAACCTGTGGGGCAACGAAACCGCTGATCAGAAAGAATCAATCCTGGCGATATTGGATCGCGTGCAGCTCATGCCCGATCTGGCGACGCCGGCTAAATATCTCAGCCACGGTCAAAGGCAGTGGCTGGAGATCAGCATGCTGATCGTTGCAGGACCAAAACTATTGCTGGTGGATGAACCGGCGGCTGGTTTGACCGACAAAGAGACCGAACTAACCGCCGAACTGCTGAACGAATTGAAAGGCAATCACACGATTATCGTCATCGAACATGACATGGATTTCGTGAGGCGTCTGAACAGCCGCGTCAGCGTTTTTGATAACGGTCAGGTGCTCGCTGATGGATCGCTCGAAGAGGTGCAGGCGAACGAAGCGGTCATAGAAGCGTATCTTGGACGATAGCCCCCCGGGGCGTAAGGTTGTGAACATCATGCTCAAGCTGGAAAACATTACTTTTTCATATGGTATGGTCGCCGCCTTGCGGGGCATCAGCATGAACATGCCCACGGGCCAGATCACCTGTGTTATGGGCCGAAACGGCGTTGGTAAAACCACACTGATGAAGAACATCATGGGGCTTTTGAAATCCACCGGAGGATCGGTTTCCATCGACGATTCCGACGTCACCCGGTTTGTAGCCAGCAAGCGCGCCAAGGCCGGCATCGCGCTGGTTCCGCAAGGCCGGCAGATTTTTCCGAAGCTGACGATAGAGGAAAATCTGCGCAGTCGGACTGCAGGCGCGGACCGACGGTTTGAAAACGATTCCTCCCGAGGTGTACGACACATTTCCTGTTCTTAAAACTATGAGCAAGCGAATGGGAGGTGATCTCTCAGGTGGTCAGCAGCAGCAATTGGCGATCGCGCGTGCGCTGGTGGGAAACCCCCGGGTGCTGCTGCTGGATGAACCGACGGAAGGAATCCAACCCAACATCATTCAGCAGATTGGTCATGTGCTTCGCAAGCTGGTCACGGAACGAAATATGACGGTGATCCTGGTGGAACAATATCTGGACTTTGTGCGTGAATTCGGTCAATACTTCTACATCCTCAACCGCGGCGCGGTTGTCGCCGAGGGTGCGACGACTGATCTGCGCGAGGACCTGGTGAGCCGGCATTTGAGTGTTTAGAAGCAACCGATTCGCGAATGAACGGCACGTTAGATTTCGAGTTGCTGCATCCGTCCCCGAGCGCCGCGGGTCATGGTCTGATTGAATTGCAGCAGGTCGCCGGGCGAACCGCAATTACGCAATGCCGGGCAAATAGTCCGCTGAAACTATTGACCCCGAAAAGCCCCGGCGCAAATGCCTGGATTTTTACCAGCACGTATGGCGGCGGACTCGTTGATGGCGATGCGATTGAGCTGAATCTGCATGCCGGGCCGAACACGCGGTGCCTGCTGACCACGCAGGCGTCGACAAAAGTATATATTTCGGCCGATCTGGGATGTCGGCAGAACCTGCATGTGCGAGCCGACGCCGGCGCGGTTGTAGTGAGCGTGCCCGATCCGATTGCCTGTTTTGCCGGTGCGGTTTTCGAGCAGCGGCAGAGATTCGATCTTGCCGGTGATGCCAGCCTGCTCATGCTCGACTGGTTTACCAGCGGTCGCAAAGCACGCGGTGAACGCTGGGCGTTCGAAAAATTTCAAAGCTGCACGGAGATCTATCTGGACGGGCAACTTGTGCTTCGCGATGCAATCCTGCTCGACCCCGGCGACGGGCCGCTCGCTGGACCGATGCGGATGGGAACAATCGACTGCTTCGCTACTGTGGTCATGGCAGGGCAGGCATTCAAATCGCTGGCTGATACGCTCGCCCGGGATATCGCCGGCAGGCCCGCACGCGGCGAAGGTTCGATGATGTTTTCCGCCAGCGCGATGGCGGGGGGAGTAGTGCTTCGAGTCGCCGGACCGGAATTGCAGGATGTAGGCCAGTGGCTGCGACGAACCTTTGGTGATGTACAATCGATACTAGGTCAAGATCCCTGGTCGAGAAACGTGTGATTGTCATTTGGAGATTTTGCCGTGCATCTGTCACCGCGGGATATCGATAAGCTTCTGCTGCACAACGCGGGCTTTCTCGCGCAGAAGCGACTCGCGCGCGGCGTCCAATTAAATTATCCTGAAAGCGTCGCGCTCATCGCCGCCCAGATCCTGGAATTCATTCGCGATGGTTGTTCAGTGGCCGAATTGATGAACCTGGGCAAGCAGTTTCTAGGCCGCCGGCATGTGATGAGCGGCGTTCCGGAGATGATCGTCGAAGTGCAGGTGGAGGGCACCTTTCCTGACGGGACCAAACTGGTCACGGTGCATCATCCGATTTCGTCGGAAAACGGAAACCTTGAATTAGCGTTATACGGCAGCTTTCTTCCTGTGCCCGATCCGAATCTGTTTTCATCCACGCAGGCCCCTTTTTCGCCCGGCGCCATCGAGCCGGTTCCAGGGAACCTTGTTCTTAACGAAGCGAGGGAAACGGTCATCTTGCGGGTGACCAATCTGGGCGATCGGCCGATTCAGGTAGGCAGCCATTATCATTTTGTGGAGACAAACGCTGCGCTCCGATTCGATCGTTCGAAAGCGTTTGGCATGCGGTTAGATATCCCCGCGGGGACCGCCACGCGGTTTGAGCCGGGGGACACGAAATCGGTGACCCTGGTTGCGATCGCCGGCAATCGCGTCATTCGGGGAGGTAACAATCTGGTGAACGGTCCGGCCGACGATGCGGGTCGTGAAGCGACGCTTAAAAAGGTGATCGGCCAGAAGTTTGGTCACGAGGAGAGCGCATGAGATGTGCAGCGGTTTTTTTGCTTATAGCCATGATCTGCGGCTGCGTGCAGACACCTTATCGATATGAAGTCCACGATATGGGTGAGGGAAGCGTACAGGTCGTGACCGTGCCGAAAACTCCTGAGGCCTCGCCGACGGCAGCAGCGCCAGTTACTCCCGCGTCAACGAGTTCGGTGCCTTTGCCAGTCGCGCCCGCGGTTGTGGTGACGCCTGCGACTGCGACAGACGCACAGCGAATCGACGCTCTGGAGGCCAGGGTAAAAGCGTTGTCGATCGAGAATGAGAAACTGAAGCAGAGCGCGACAACGGCCCCTGTGAAGGACTGACAATGGCTTACTCCATCCCCCGCGGAACCTATGCTGACATTTACGGTCCCACTACCGGTGATCGCGTCCGGCTCGGGGATACTTCGCTGTTTTTGAAGGTGGAAAAGGACTTTGCCGTCTACGGGGACGAATGCAAGTTTGGCGGTGGAAAAACCATCCGCGAAGGCATGGGGCAAGCTGCCGGGGTGGGCGATGCCGACGCCCTTGATTGCGTTATAACCAACGCATTGATTGTCGATTACACCGGTATCTACAAGGCTGACATCGGTATTAAAAACGGTTTGATCTCAGGTATCGGCAAGGCGGGTAATCCCGATGTGATGGCAGGCGTGAGCCCGGCGATGGTTGTTGGGGTGACCACGGAAGTGATTGCGGGCGAGGGCTTGATTGTTACGGCGGGTGGGATTGATTCGCATATCCATTTCATCTGTCCGCAGCAGGCGCACGAGGCGATTGCCGCTGGTTTAACGACGATGATCGGTGGCGGCACAGGACCGGCAACAGGAACCTGCGCCACCACGTGCACTCCCGGTTCGCATTACATGCGGATGATGCTTCAGGCAACGGACGCATTGCCTTTGAATATCGGCTTAACCGGAAAAGGAAACACATCGCTACCTGAAGGGTTAGCCGATCAGATTCATGCCGGGGCAATCGGTTTAAAACTGCACGAGGATTGGGGTACCTCACCGGCCTCGATCGATTGCTGCCTTTCAGTGGCCGAGCAATTTGATGTGCAGGTGACGATCCATACCGACACACTTAACGAATCGGGGTTTGTAGAAACATCAATTGCGGCTTTCAAGGGTCGCACGATTCACACCTATCACACCGAGGGCGCGGGCGGGGGACATGCGCCGGATATTATTCGTGTCTGCGGCGAGCCAAACGTTCTTCCCAGTTCTACCAATCCGACCCGGCCTTACACGATCAACACGCTGGACGAACATCTGGACATGCTGATGGTCTGCCATCACCTGGATAAGAGCTTGCCGGAAGATGTAGCGTTCGCCGAGAGTCGAATTCGCGGGGAGACGATAGCAGCTGAAGATGTTCTGCACGACATGGGCGCGATCAGCATGATCAGTTCAGACTCGCAGGCGATGGGTCGGATTGGGGAGGTTATCACTCGCACCTGGCAGACCGCCGACAAAATGCGCCAGCAGCGCGGCCCGTTGCCGGAGGACGGCGAAGACCACGATAATTTCCGAATCCGGCGCTATATCGCCAAATACACGATCAACCCCGCCATTGCCCATGGTTGCGGGCATGTTCTGGGTTCGATCGAAACAGGCAAGCTTGCCGACCTGGTTTTTTGGAAGCCAGCATTCTTTGGAATCAAACCGGAACTGGTGGTCAAAGGCGGCACGATCGCCTGGGCGCAGATGGGTGATCCAAATGCATCCATCCCCACGCCACAGCCGCTCTACATGCGGCCCATGTTTGGCAGCTTCGGTAAGGCGACCGGTCCAATCTCATTGGCGCTGGTGAGCGCTGCATCACTCAAAATGGGCTCGGTTCAAGGTTACGGGTTAAGCAAGCGGTTGACCGCCATCCACGGCTGCAGAGGATTGGGCAAAAAGGATATGAAGCTGAACGACGCCACGCCAAAGATGGAAGTAAACGCCGAGACGTACGAAGTGAAAGCCGACGGCGTTGTGCTACAGAGTAAGCCGTCATCTGTGCTGCCGCTTGCACAGTTGTATAGTTTGTTTTGATCAAACCCAGCGGGCATTTACCGGGTTCCACCGCCGCCACCGCGATCGATATCGCCGGGAAACTGCGGATCGCCGTGACTGGCATCCCGCATTCCGGGGCTGAGATTTCGACCGTCGGTGGGCTGATAGCGCGGTTTCTGGTCCGGCGTGGATTCGCAGCCGGTAAAAATCAATATAGCTGCAGCACTGGCGATGAGTTGTTTAGTCATTTGAGGTCTCCGGATAACTGTAGGAGCGATGTTTCAGATGTTTCATATGAAACTTACGAAACAATGCCAGCTGAGCCCGGCATGCGGCCGAAGTCCGCAACTGAGCTGAGATATCGGACTTTTTGCGAACAAGATCCGTTGGCACGCGACGCGCTATGGCTGTTCGGCGGGGCACTTTTCTCAGGGCAGGACATCATGGAAAAAAACACCAGGATCACGGTGGATGCTGAGCCGTATGCATTTGAGTTTGTTCCCGGAGAAACGGCGCTGCTCATCATCGATATGCAGCGGGATTTTCTCGAACCGGGCGGGTTCGGGGAGATGCTGGGAAATGATGTGTCTCAGCTCAGGCGAACAATCGAACCCAATCGAAAGTTGCTTGCCGCGTGGCGAGCGGCAGGGTTGCAGGTGATGCATACGCGCGAGGGGCATCGCCCGGATCTGACAGACCTGCCGCCGGCAAAGAAAATCCGCGGTCGCAGCGCCAGCTGCATCGGCGACCCCGGGCCCATGGGTCGAATCCTGGTGCGCGGCGAAGCCGGCCACGACATCATCAAGGAACTTTATCCGCTGCCGAGTGAGCCGGTTATCGATAAGCCCGGAAAGGGAGCGTTTTTCGCCACGGATTTGCATGCGATTCTCCAAAATCGCGGCATCAATCGCCTGGTCGTCACCGGTGTCACCACGGAAGTCTGCGTCAACACCACCGTTCGCGAAGCGAACGATCGCGGGTACGACTGCCTTGTGCCGAGCGACTGCGTGGGATCCTATTTCCCGGAATTTCAGGATTACGGTCTGAAGATGATCAAAGCTCAGGGCGGTATTTTCGGATGGGTGTCGGACTCCCCGCGGTTGCTTTCAGCAATGTCATAACAAGCCGAGGTAATCCAAGTTTTGCTTCGCGCGATTCGCGGGAGAATTTACGGGCACATTGGTGGCGTCTAATCGCACGTGCGTTTCATCAACGTGAATCGGCACGCGGGCCTGACCGAACAAATACATTCTGCTTTGCTCATTGCGACGTCGCGCCAGTGAACAATCGAAAAGTCTATAGCAACAGAAAATCGAGCCACGCAGACGAACCATCGCGTTTATTCACTGAGGTGAAACATGAATACTCCAACGTTATCCGCCTCGAACCCAAAAATCTGGGTGCCGGGGGACTGGAATGCCTTCTTTGGTTTCGGCACGAATATCCTGGTGAATCTGCTGACCCTTACAGGTCTGCTGCGATTTGTGCTGGGCATGCCGGATGAATTGGTCTTTCGCCGCATCCTCCCGGCGACGGGGCTGATGATGTTCTTAAGCACAATGTATTACGCCTGGTTAGCGTATCGCCTGGCAAAAAAGACCGGGCGAACCGATGTTTGTGCGCTCCCATCGGGCATTAGTGTGCCGCACATGTTTATCGTCACCTTCGTCATCATGCTGCCGGTGAAACTCGCCACCGGTGATCCGGTTAAAGGCTGGCAGGCGGGGCTTACCTGGGTATTCATTCAGAGTTTTGTGCTGATGGTGGGCGGGTTTGTCGCGCCGATCGTGCGAAAGATCACACCCAAGGCTGCGCTGCTCGGCGCATTGGCCGGGGTGTCCATCACGTTCATCTCGATGAAGCCCGCGTTGGACATGTTCATGACTCCGATGGTGGGGCTGGTTTGCTTTGCGATTATCCTCGCCAGCTGGTTTGGCGGTGTGAAATACGGTGGAATTCCGGCCGGCCTGGTTGCGATTGCGGGGGGTACGTTGATTGCCTGGGGATCTAATCTGTTCGGTTTTCACTTCGGAGGCATGAGCGCCAGAAGGTGCATGATTCATTTACGACTTTTGGATTTGCAGTGCCGCATCCGGTATTCGGGCTTGTCTTTGGCGGTTTGCACTGGAGCTTTCTAAGAACGATTCTAGTGACCGCTATTCCATTTGGAATTTACGACCTGGTCGAGGCAATGGACAACGTCGTCAGCGCCAGTTCCGCGGGCGACAGTTACCCAACCACTCGCGTGCTGACCGCCGACGGAGTGGTCAGCCTGATCGGTTGCCTCGTCGGGAATCCTTACATCAACGCGGTATATATCGGGCACCCCGGTTGGAAATCGATGGGCGGACGAATCGGTTACTCCGCCGCTACGGGGATCATGGTCATTATCCTTTCCTGGTTCGGCATCATTTCACTGATGTCGGCTCTGATTCCAGTGATCGCGATTGCACCGATCCTGCTTTATATCGGCATGCTGATCGGATCGCAGGCGTTCCAGGAAACACCGCGCCGACATGCTCCGGGCGTGGTGCTCGCGGTGGTGCCCGCGATCGCCGCCTGGGGGTTGAACCAGGTCAACGGTGCATTACATGCCGCGGGTATTTTCGATGTGACAGATGCGATTGTTGGAAAGATGGCGGGCAACGGCGTTATTTACCGCGGGCTAGAAATCGTCGGTGGCGGGTCAATTCTTGGTGGGCTGATTCTCGGCGCGATCACGGTCTTCATTATCGATCGACAATTCATGAAAGCATCGGGTTTTGCACTTGCCGGCGCGATTTTAACCTTCCTGGGATTCATGCACGGGGAAGAAATTGGTTTTAACATGACCCCGCGAGTGGCAATCAGCTACGTGATTGTGTCCGGGATCCTCCTGGCATGTGCCTGTCTCATCGAACCAGCAGAGGTGATGGTTGAGGAGCCCGAGCACGAAGAGGAAGTAGCAGTCCTGGCGACGTAACGATCGAACCGATTAGATCATTAGACTCGATCGGCTCGCAGCCGTGATAGACGGCTGCGAGCCGATTGTTCATGAGAAACAAGCGCCAGTGAAAGTTTATCGAGATGCGACTGTGCAGCGTTTTTCTGCCAGCGTAGAAATCTGCGGAATACTTACAGGAACTTCACCGGCTTCTCCCAGATGGCCAGCACCAACGCGCCTTCGCTGGCGAGCACACTATGGCTGCTGCCTGGGGGATTGATGACCAGAGTGCCAGCTGTGCGCTGACCGCGTTCGTCGGTCTGGGATTCCCAGAGGATGATCAGATGCTCGTATCCCACATGCTGATGCAGCGGGATGCCCGCGCCGGGCTCATACAAAAGCAGCGCTGCCGAGGGGCCTTCCTGCTGATTGCCGTAAAGGCGATGGATCTTTACACCCTCGCGAAAAGGCTCCCATGTGAGTGACGCGAGGTTTTTTGGAATATCGAAAAGGTTTTTTAAGATGATGGAACCGGGACCGCTGGTTGGCATTTCCTCTCCCGCGATGATTGTCGGTCGAGTGGCTTTCAGCAAAACCAGATTCGCTCGGACCGGCTTTCATCATATAGCGTGAATCAGCTGAGTGGATGTGCTGACGGCACCAAAAACTCCATTTTGCATGGTGACCATTTTCACCGCGGCTGCATGATTTCCAGGATCCGTAGCGGCACAGCAGTCTTCCAGCAGCAGGCATTCATATCCGCGGTCGTTGGCATCACGCATGGTAGTGTGAACACATACATCGGTTGTAATGCCTGTCAGAATAATGTTGGCTATTCCGCGCTGGCGAGAATCATATCCAGGTCTGTTGCGTAAAAGGATCCCTTGCCGGGCTTATCAATAATGATTTCGCCGGGGATTGGATAGAGTTCGGGGATGATATCCCAGCCGGGTTCACCGCGCACTAAAACCCGGCCGCAGGGACCGGGGTCACCAATTCCCGCGCCAATCTGGCGAGAGCGCCAGCGTTTGTTGGCGGGCAAATCCGCCAGGTCGGGGCGATGTCCCTCCCGGGTGTGCAGGATGTGAAAACCCTTCGATCGCATGGAATCGAGCACCGACTTAATCGGTTCAATGCAGGCACGGGTGACATTTACATCGTATCCCATCAGGTCGACGTAGCCGCCTTTCCCGCAAAAGTCCGTCTGCATATCGATAATAATCAGAGCAGTATTCTCGGGACGTAAGTTCCCATTCCAGGGCCAGAGGTAGGGGCGGGCATCGACGTGTCTGCTTGGCGTATTGTCGCTCATGGCAAAGATTGTATAGCGTCGCCGAAGTCAGATCCGGTCTCTGTGCTTCGGCGACGCGAGGGGAGCAGCAGCTATCATCTCTTTAGAAGTTGAAACCAAACGCAACCGAGCCGAGCACGATATTGCGATTGGTATTTCCGCTGAGAATTGTACCTGCATGCAAAAGCGAGGTGTTAACCAGGTAATCGTAGGTGACACCAAAGTCGGCATGCCAGAAACCGTACTTTGTGGGAATGAAGCTCAATGGCACTGAAGCATTGAGGCTTGTGGAGAATACGCCAACATTTCCACCTGGCAGCCCACTGGCGGCCCAGTAGGTTCGCGGACCTAATGAAACATACGTGGGTACAGTCAATGTCACCGGATACTGCGGAATCGCTTTGACGGTATAGGTGGGAGCGATACCGGGCTCAAAGTAGCCGGTTCCCCCTGAGCGACCCAGCACAACGGTTGAACCGCCGGAGATCGCCCACCAGCAATCAAGATAAGGGTGCAGACCAAATCCGCTGTCGCCCCACATCTTACTGTCGTCATAGGAGAATTTCAGGTCGACGTTGTGCTCGGCGCTGTATCCATGTTGCGGAGAGTCGAACACGACATAGGTCAGTGCCAGCGATAGCTGATCGGTTACATTCGCCGATAGCGCGATGAAAGGATCCATTTCGTCCCAACCACCGGTGGTGGGATTGCCAGCGCCGGCTTCGGCGGTGTCAACGTCATTCCAGATACCACCCACGGCGGTAAATTTTTTCAGAGGTCCCAGGTCGCCAATCGGCAGCACCAAGCCGACGATCGGCTGCCAGACCAGCCCCGCGTTCTGCACATACAGGCCGCGCGGTGTCAGGTAGCCGGTTTTGAAGGACGAGGTAAAAAACCCGTGGATATTTGGGCTCTCGGGAGCAGCAGATTCCACTGCCGGGGTGCTTGGAGCAATGGCCGGCTTGTTGGTCTCACCGATAGTGGGCGTTCCCGCCGGGGTGCTCAAACTGGTGCTCGGCATCGTGGTCGTGTTGTCCATCATGTAGACGGTCGACAGATCCGGTCCGTTGCCAGAGACCGATTCGGCTGCCAGCGCGGCCGGGGGGGAATATATACCGTGTTCGTCTGCGTAAGCTGCACCAGAAAGCGCGAGCACCACAGCGGCAGCAGCCATTCGAAGTGACCGTTGAGAAAACATGGACATGGAGAATCTCCTGTAGTCGATCCGGACTCAGATGCGTTATCTGTACCGGCTTGAATCAGCCCGTCTCCGTCCCCGATGGCGGAGTTGCAAACCCCATAACAACACTGATGCCAATGCAGTTGATTCTCCGGTTGCCCGCGAACAGCCTGATTTGTTGGCCTTTTGTGATGTGTCGCGCGTCGGGCACAGTAAAGGTGTTGTCACGAGCGTTGCAGAATGCACAAATGAAACACCATGGCGCTGCGGCGCAATACGAAGCTACCGGGCCATCGATTCGTTCGTGGTATGGTCGCGGGAGGGATGGACTGCGGGGCTACGCGACTTGCGCGTGGATACTCAGGCGGGAGCGTCGAGACTGAGGCTGCCCCGCTCCCCAAGTTTGCGATAGATGCGTGTCCGATTGATGCCCAATCGGCGTGCTGCTTCGGCGATGTTGCCCTGCGTCAACGCGAGTGCGCGCTTAATCAGCAGATTTTCCGCTGCCTCGAGGTTCAATGGCAGCTCTTCGTTGGAATCATCCTCGAGCAACGTCGATACCGGCAGGGTGCGCTGAACGGCGGCAGTAACTGCCGAAGACTTTCCGAGGTGAATGTGCTGAGGGCGTACGGGTTGTCCACCGCTTTGTATGAGCGCTCGCTCGATGACGTTTTTCAGTTCTCGCACATTGCCCGGAAACGAATGTCGGCATAACAGCTTCACGGCCATAGGATCAAGGGCCGGGGTTGTGATTCCCATTTCCTGGGAAAAGATTTGCATGAAATGTCGCGCCAGAAGCGGGATATCGTCGGGGCGTTCGCGCAACGCCGGCAGATGCACAGGGAATTGCGCCAGGCGAAAATACAGATCACGGCGAAACGTGCCACCATCAATCTGTGTTTCAAGATCCGCGTTGGTCGCCGCCACGATACGGACGTCTACCTTTCGCTCGCGCGTCGATCCCAGCGGAGTGATGTAACCGTCTTCGAGAACACGCAGCAGCTTTGCCTGCAGAAGCGCCGGCATGTCGCCGATCTCGTCCAGGAACAACGTTCCGCCGTGCGCGGACTCGAAAAAACCTTTTCGGTCCATCGTCGCGCCGGTAAAAGCGCCGCGAACGTGACCGAAGAACATGGACTCGGCCAGTTCTGATGGAATGGCCACGCAGTTCACCGGAACAAACGGCCCCTTCGCTCGCTGGCTGCCAAAGTGCACCGCACGCGCGACCAGTTCCTTGCCGGTCCCGCTTTCCCCTGTAATAAGCACATTCACCGAGCTGAAATTCTGCAGTCGGCGCACTTCCGTTAAAATATTGTTCAGCGTTGCGCTGTTGCCAACAAACGCATTGATTCCCCAACGCTGCGCTTCCTGGGCGGAGATGCTTGAGAGCTGTTCATCTGCGGGCGCAGGGCAGTCTCGGCCTCCTGCCGGCGATCGCTTTCAACGCGAAGCTGTGCGATTGTTTCGGTTAATTCTCTGTTTTTAAGACGGATTTCTTTCGCCAGTCGACTGACGCGCAAATGCGTCTCAATGCGGATAATGACCTCCTCGGCGTCAATCGGTTTTGTGATGTAGTCCAACCCGCCAGCGCGAAAAGCTTCGATCAGGCTGCCGGTTTCGTTTCGAGCACTGATGAAAAGGACCGGTGTTTCTTCCAGATCTTTGATGGCATGCAGGCGCCTGCAGGTTTCATACCCGTCACAGTCAGGCAGTACCACATCCAGCAGGACCAGGTCAGGTTTGGCGCGGGCGGCGACCTTGAGCGCAGTCAGCGAATCCGGCGCGACGAGAATTCGGTATCCGCGTGGTTCGAGGGTCTGGGTCAGCAGATCCAGATTTGCCGGCGTGTCGTCAACGATGAGAATCAACTCACCGGCCGACATTGAGGGAGCTACGAGAATGTTTTTCGAATCAACTTGAATGAAGCACCTCCGCTTGAACTGCGTCGTTGGACACATCGGCCAATCGGACGATGGCCTCGAAATCGTACTGCCGAATGTGCCCGAGCAATGCGTCACATATTGAACTGCCGCGGGGCCCGAGCCGATCGATGTCTCGAACAATACACTTGAGTTCCGTAACGCTGTGTATAGAGGCCGCATCGCGCAGACGCTGGCGGAACTCGGTCGGTACGCTGCCTGCGGTGGTCTGGCTGGTTTCCTCCAGACTAAGTTCACAGGGTTCGAAGCGTGTGCCATGTATGCGCGAAAGTATTTTGCAGATGCGATCCAATTGCAGTGGCTTTACACACACATCATCAAAACCGCGGGAGAGATAGGACCGCTGTTCGTGGTCGAGTGCCGACGCCGAGGTTGCGATCAACTGCACGGTTTTGCCTCGCTGCGCGATGATGCCTGCGGCGGTCTGCGCGCCGTCCATTTCAGGCATCATCATATCGACAAACGCGATGTCGGTTGCATGCTCTTTCACATAGGCGATAGCCTGCGCCCTGACTCGCAAGTCTGCACGGTGCAGCCGAGCATATCGAGCATTTTGGCCAGTAGAGTTCGATTTTCCGCAATGTCGTCCACTACCAGCGCATGAACATGGCACTCAGAACTCAGGCGTAAAGCAACACCGTTCGATTCACCAGAAAGATGGCCCAATGGCAGGCGCTTGGGAGAATCGAGAAGTTCGATGGTGAAGGAGAAGCGCGACCCTTTGCGGTGTTCGGAATGGACTTCCAGCGTTCCGCCCATCAAATCAACGTGCCTGCGGGCGATGGCAAGGCCTAATCCTGTGCCCCCACGCGCAACCCCATTTGAAGCGCGTCGAAACGGATCGAAAATGCCTTCCAGGGCTTCAGTGGGAATGCCAATTCCCGTGTCAGAAACCTCAAAGTGGTAACACTGCCCGGGCGATGGTGTCACAGACAATTTCACGACGCCCTTGTCGGTATATTTCACCGCATTCCCCAGGAGATTGATCAGTACCTGGCGCACTTTCCGCTGATCCCCGCGCACGGGACCTTCCGGGTGCGCAAGAGCAATTATTTCCAGCTGAATCGATTTCTGTTCACATTTTTGACTGAACATTCGACCGATCTCGCGGATTAGACTCTGCAGGTCAAAGTCTTCGACTTTCATCTCAGCGTGCCCCGCTTCGATTTTAGAAATGTCCAGAATGTCGTCGATCAATTCCAGCAAATGATTGCCGCTGGCAAGGATCGTACTCACCGCGTCCGAGTGGCGGGCCATAAATCCGCTGTCGCGGCAAAGCAGCTGCGCATAACCCAGAATTGCATTCATAGGCGTGCGAATTTCGTGACTCATGTTGGCGAGAAACTCGCTTTTGGCGCGATTGGCGTTGGCGGCCAATTCCTGCGCGCGCTTGCGCTCGTGGATTTCGGCCTGTAGTGCCCAGTTGGATTCAGCGAGGGCAGCAGTGCGCTCGTTCACGCGCTCTTCCAGTTCGTTGTGCGCTCGGCGCAACGAATGCTCTGCTTCTTTACGACGGCTGATGTCGACAACCGTACCTTCGTACAAGAGCACGTTGCCGTCAGGGTCCAGCACGCCGCGCGCGTTTTCGCTGATCCAGATAACGGTGCCGTCTACCCGCCGAACTTGCGACTCGAAGTTGGAGACCTCCAGATGCTCTTGAATCAAGCGGATGAAATCCGCTCGCCGCCGCGGCTGAACGTATAACTGACGGTCAATGTTTTTCAGGTCCTGCATCAGTTGTTCGACCGAGGCATACCCATAAATGCGCACAAGCGCCGGATTCGCGCTGAGATAGGTCCCATCGAGTGAAGTTTGGAAAATGCCTTCGATTGAATTCTCGAAAATGCTGCGAAATTTAGCCTCGGCCTGGCGTGCGGCGCTTTCGGCTCGTTTTCGCTCGGCGACCTCCCGCGAAAGTTCGAGGGTGCGCACAGACACCCGGCGCTCAATTTCACTGAACCGCAGCGAACCGCGATACAAATAGCCGCCCAGCAATCCAGTAATGCAAAAGCCACCTAGCAGAACCAGCAAAGCATGGTGGGTCTGATGTTCGGCCATGAACTGGGGTTGGGGGTGCAGCACCAGGTCCCAGTGCCGACCAGCGACTTCAAGGCTCGCCCACATGTCGAATTTTGTTTCGCCACCTGGTGATGCAGGCGCCGAGCGATACAGCACAGTGTGCGCGGGCGCCTGATCGTAAACGGTTACATCGAGGCCGTCCTCGGCCAGGCTGTGAACCGCGGGCACCAGCAGGTCGCCGCAGCGAAAAACTGCGGATGCAAATCCGACCAGCGCATTACGCCGGTCTTTTACCGTTGAGACTGGGTGTGAGAAGACGGGCTGGAAAACAATGAAACCCAACTGATTGGCCGGTTCCTGCACCAGCCGCAGGGGCGCGGTAACGGCTGGTTGGCCAGTATCGCACGCCAACTGCAGTGCTACCTCACGAACCGGGCTCGAAGCCAGATTGAAACCGAGTGCCCGATGATTCTTAGCCTCTGGTTCGATACGAAAAACGGGGAAATATTCCGGACGATCTTCAGCCGGGTCCAGATGCCCCATGATGTCGGCATCAGTCAAAGAGAAATCGGGTGAGCCCTCGCGCTGGGCGGCGGCCTCAAATTGACTGCGTTGATTTCTCGAAACGCGGGGCGACCACCCCAGTGCCATCAACTCCGAATGTCGAGCGAGCGCCGGATACAAACCGCAGAAATTTTTCCCGCGAAATTGGTCTGGAAATATCATCCTGCGACTGCAGCAATGACGTGACGGCATTTAACGCCTCGGTCGATCGCTGGACCGTGCTTTCCAGCAATTCAGATCGCTCGCGGGCGCGCATCTGAATGTCGGTCCGTATATTCTGAGATTCTGTAACGGAGAGATAGAAATAGGACGCTAGGGATATGGCCAAACCGGCTGTCACAAGAAACAGCAAAGGCACAAGACCGGGGTGATCGGATTTCGACCCGGTTTGCCGGCTTGCGCCACCCGATGAAAAAAATAGCATCCGCCGTCCTCGAAAACCCGAGAAAGGTACATTTGCCGATCAATTAGGCATCGTGAACCTGAGGAACCACTCCTGCGTGGACGACGCAAGTTCAGTACCACAAGCCGTTAAGCCTGCGACAGCGATGCGGTATAATTGCGCCAACCTCCAAAATGTGAGATGTCCGGGGCGTTCGAAACCGCGTAAGTTTCACACAAAAATCCCTGCACCGGTTTTTCGTCGTCCATGATGATGGATCCGATCCCGAGCGGGCCGGGGATCGCCGCGACAAATTCTGCAAAAGCGGTCGGATCCATTTCCCAGATTTCAAGTTCGATTGCCATCCCTCGGGAGGATTCGACGCGAACCAGCCCGGGTTTAGGCGGTTTGGTTCCTGGAAGAGCATACAGCCGGTAGAGAGGGGCAGTTTTGCAGGCGCGTACCAGTGTAGCGCCGCGGTCGGTGAGCTGCTGGTTGAGAGGCATTCCAGAAAGATGGGCTCCAACCACTGCCAATTTCAGGCGGCCATGAGTTGAGATCGGATTTTCCGCTGCTGGCATACTGAAGTCCTTTGCAAGAACCGCTCGATGAAACCGATCACCGATATCGAGCAACGCAATATCTTTCCCAGCCGGTGCGATGACCGACACGCCGACCGGGAGCCCATTGCTTCGGAATCCCGCTGGAATGGCGACCCCGCACAGGTTCAGAAGATTGACAAAATTAGTGTACCGACCCAGATTCGTATTGGTTTTTAACGGATCCGCCAGCACCTGATCGACGGTGTAAATAGTCCCATCGTGGGGAGCAATAGAAAATCGAATTGTTTCCATTGCGGGGTCACCTGCGCGCAGCGCTTCCAACCGGTGAAGGCCTTCAAAAACTTCCAGCCCCGACAGATTCAGACCTGCCTGCAGTATTCCTCGGGTAATGGGATGAAGCGCTTTGGGTTTGGTGCTCAACAAGTCGCGGGCAACCATGGCTCGCTCGGCGACCCACGGACCCGAGTACAACAGCGATGCCGCTTCTAGAAACGGAGCAAAATTAAATGTCACGGCGCGACCACCCAGTTTTTCGGCAACCGCGATCGCCTGCTTGTATAATTCAGCCGCCTCGTCATCGCCAAAAAAATCGCGGTCTGACTCCGCAAGCACTCCAAATTTGAACACTGCCCCGAATCGGCCCGACGCTCCATACGCACGAGAATACGCATCGGTTGGGTCGTACCCCTCTGCAATCTGCAGTAACGTTTTTGCCGCTTCGCACCGATGCGTAAAGATTGACACGCAGTCCAGGGAGCGACACGCGGGAACCACACCGGATGTGCTCAGTCGTCCACACGACGGTTTTAAACCAACCAGATTATTGAAAGCGGCGGGGACGCGTCCCGAGCCGGCGGTGTCCGTTCCCAATGAAAAGCTGACTAATCCACCCGCAACCGCCACCGCGGAGCCCGAACTGGAACCGCCGGAAAGATATCGATCGTCAAAGACGTTTTTGCAGATGCCATAAGGCGTCCGCGTGCCAACGAGACCGGTGGCGAACTGGTCGAGATTGGTTTTCCCCATCACGATCGCGCCTGCATCGCACAGTCGTCGGACGACCGTCGCAGAATACGCGGGCTTATACGAAAACGCCGGGCATGCCGCAGTGGTGGGGTGGCCCGCTACATCGATATTGTCTTTCACTGCAAATGGAATCCCAAGCAGAGGTTGGGCAATTCCATCATCTCGCTTCCTCTCTGCTGCCTCAAGTTGGCTGAATACATCTGCGGCACTGGAACGCGAAATCCAGACAGCGGGGTCACCGTACTTTTCAATGCGATCGAGAACGGTCAGCAGGACCGAACCTGGTGAAAGTTCGCCGCTACGGTATCGGGACAAAAGGGTGTTTAATTCCAGGGAGTCGTTAGAACCGAGAACCGCGGCAGAGGGCATACGGCGTCCGATGCAACATCTGAGCCATGAAACCGCGGGTCCACCGATTTGATTCCCGACCGGAAAAATACCGGAATCGGTCGCATTACATCAACTTCCCAAAGTGTTGCGACTGTTGCAGTGCGAACACCCAGCACAAATACGAAACAGAATCCACAAAGCGCTGGCGGTAACAAACCCGCTGGCGACGCTGACTTGCGCGATTTTATCGCTCTGGCCCACCGTTCGTTCAGTGAGGGATGTTGATCCCTCGCGGCGCGGGCTGTGGGTGAGTCAGATCAAGCCGGGCTAGCTCCAGGAGAATTCAACGTGCATTTTTCACGAAACGTTCATCGCTTTTTGAGTCCTTGTGTCCTGTCCGCGGCACTCGCTGCTGCCCTGTCTATGAGCGGATGCGGTAAGTCATCGGATTCTAGCGCGTCGGGCTCGGCTGCCTCCGGCGGCGCAAAGACTACCACGATTGGGTTCGTATACGTGGGTACCAAAGATGACTACGGCTATAACCAGTCTCACGCACTGGGCGCAGATGCCGTCAAGGCGATGCCCAACGTCAAGGTTGTTGAAGACGAAAGCGTAAAGGAGACCAAGGACTGCGAGCAGGCGATGGAGAGCATGATCAATCTCAACAACGCCACGCTGATTTTCCCGACTTCTTACGGATATTTCGATCCGCATGTTCTCACCGTGGCGGCTAAGTATCCAAGCGTCACCTTTATCCACGCGGGTGGAACCACCGTGCCGGGTAAAACCCCTCCCAACGTGGGTAGCTTTTTCGCGTATATCGACGAGGTGGAATATCTCTGCGGCATGGTTTCCGGCCTGACGACTAAATCGAACAAGCTTGGTTACGTCGCTGCCAAGCCGATCCCACCGGTGCTGCGCGACATTAACGCGTTTGAAGCGGGCGCGAAGTCGGTTAACCCCAAAGCCACGTTGACCGTGATCTTTACCGGTGACTGGTTTCTCCCGACGGAAGAAGCCAATGCGGTGACAACGCTCGCAGACCAGGGCATCGATGTGGTTTCCGGCCATGTGGACAGTCCTAAGGTGCTGATCCAGACTGCCGACAAACGCGGGATCTTCTGCTGCGGTTATCACGCAGACGGCAGCGCGCTGGCTCCGACGCATTACCTGACCGGCGCAGAATGGAACTGGGGTCCGATGTACACCAAGTTCGTAACGGATGTTCAAGCCGGCAAACCGCTGCCTGAGAATGTGATGGGCAACCTGCAGGATGGCACTGTGAAACTCGGCAAATATGGACCAGCGGTCTCCATGGAAACTCAGGCTAAGGTCGAGGCGGTCAAAGCCCTGATGATGACGGGCGGTTTCCACATGTTTGTCGGTCCGCTGAAAGACAACAAAGGTGAAGTCAAAATCCCCGCCGGCACATCTTATGGAGACCAGGACGGCGCGCTGTGGGGCATGCACTATCTCATTGAAGGTGTCGTTGGAAATATCGGCGGCTGATTAACTCGTCAATGAACCGGGTCCCGGTTCCATCAGAATCCACGGCAGGAGTATTGATGACTGAGTCGCTATCCACAACTCGCCCCACGCTGGTGATCCGCGCCAAGCTCATGGTGCCACCGACCCTGCTTGATGCGGCTATCATTTCCACAGCCGCCTTGCTGCTGTCTCTGGTGCTGTTCGGGTTGTTCGTTCTCTGCTCGGGGGTCAATCCGTTTGACATGTATCAGCTGATGTTTCGCGGGGCATTTGGCACACCTTATTCCTGGCGAAGCACGATGATCCATGCCGCTCCGATCATGCTCACCGCGCTCTGCGTCGTGATGCCGGCTCGGGTGGGAATGATCATTATCGGCGGTGAAGGTTGCGTTGTTCTAGGCGGCCTGGTCGCCACGCTAACCGCCCACCTGCTGCCTCAGGCCTCGCCTCTATTTGTGCTGATCGCCATGGTGATCGTCGGTTGCACTGCGGGGGGGCTGTGGATCACCGCAGTTGTGCGCTTTCGGTTATTCCGCGGTGTGAACGAAACGATCAGCAGTCTTCTGCTGAACTACATAGCGCTGGCGGTACTCAACCACTGTGTTGAAGGGCCGATGCACGATCCGGAATTTCACGACAAGGTCGCGTCCTGGTCGATCGGCATCGCGAATACGCTGGGCAATATTCCCGGCACGGAAATCCATTACGGATTTCTTTATGGTATCCTTCTCTGCGTGGTCTGCTGGGTGTTAATGGATCACACAGTCTTCGGGTTTGCAACCAAAATTGTCGGGGGTAACGTGCGGGCCGTGCGCATATCAGGCTTATCTGTTGCGAAGTATTCACTGGTGGCCTGTTTCATTGGCGGGGGGGCCGCAGCCCTTGCGGGAGTGGTAGAAATTGCCGCAGTGCAGGGTCGAGCCAACAGTGACCTCGCGTGCGGATACGGATATGCCGGCATCCTGGTCGCATTCGTTGTCGCGACAGAATCCTCTGGCGGTTATCCCTGTTGCGATCCTGCTCGGGGGGGTTGCCAGCAGCGGTGATCTTCTCAAGGCTCAACTGAATCTAAGCAGCGCGAGTGTGCAGGTTTTTCAGGGCATACTGTTTCTGAGCATTCTGGGCCTTGATACATGGGCCGGTCGCCTGGGTGAAGTGGGAAGCATGCGCTTCTTGAAGCCTTTTTCCGGCGGTATTCGCTCGCTGATGAATAAATCACCCAAAGGAGTGGTCCATGGCAGCACCTGATACAGGATTGGGTCTATGGGGTGTGCCATTGGCAATCCTTGCAGGCGCTATTCGCAACAGCACGCCGTTTGTTTTTGTCAGTCTGGGAGAAACACTTACTGAAAAAAGCGGTCGCATCAACCTGGGGCAGGAGGGCACGCTGGTCATGGGGGCGATGGCAGGCTTTGGCGTTTCTTACCTGGCGTCCACACACGGATTCAGCGCCGGCCTTTCTCCGTGGATCGGTGTTTTGTGTGCGGGGTTTGCAGCATCACTGCTGGGTGTATTGCACGCTTTCCTGTGTGCACAGCCTCGGGTGAACGATATCGCGGTGGGCATCGGCATCATGTTGTTTGGAACTGGCCTGGCGTTTTACCTGGGCAAACCTTTTATCGCACCACAAGCGCCGCACCTGCAGGATATTTCATTTGGATTCTGGAGCCACTCCGAGCAGGTGCGGGCCGCCTTGCAGATCAACTGGCTTTTCTTTATCGGCGTCGCGCTCGCGCCGGCGATGGCGTGGGCACTGAAAAACACCCGGTGGGGATTGATCGTCCGCACGGTGGGGGAAAGTACAGACGCTGCGCGGGCAATGGGTTATTCGGTCAATAATGTTCGACTGCTGGCGACCGCGGCGGGCGCATTCCTTGCTGGTATCGGGGGGTCGTTCCTGTCGCTTTATTACCCAGGCAGCTGGAATGAAGGACTCAACAGCGGGCAGGGATTGATGGCTGTCGCATTGGTTATCTTCGCGCGATGGAATCCAATAACCTGCGTGTTTGCCGCGCTGCTATTTGGTGGCGCCAAGGCGCTGGGACCGCGCTGCAATCCGTCGGTTATAGCGCAGGGCATTATCTCGTGGATGCGGCACCCTATTTTCTGACTTTGCTGATAATGATTGTCACCTGTTCCTCAGACCGCAGCCTGGTTGGGGCACCCGGCGAACTTGGTAAGGCCACCGCATAAGCGATGGGTGTCGAATCATCGAGGTACGTAATGACACAAACCGCAACAGAAGCACCGACGCCTGCGACACGCACCGTGGCCCCGGGTCTTTCAGCCATCGGCATCAGCAAGCGGTTCGGCGCACTTCGCGCGCTGGATGACGTTTCAATGACGGTCCGGCCGGGAACGATGCACGCGCTTCTGGGCGGTAACGGCGCGGGGAAAAGCACGCTTGTCAAATGCATTATGGGATATTACCTGCCCGATTCCGGGCAGATCACGCTCGGTGATAAGCCTGTCACTGTCCGCAACCCCCGCGAAGCGCTCTCGTCTGGGCATCGGGATGGTGTACCAGCATTTTACGCTGGTCCCGAATTTAACAGTCGCCGAAAACCTGGTGCTATCCCGCGGGCAGATTCCCGCCGTTGTGAATTGGAAAGAAGAATATAAGGCCCTTCGGGCGTTTATGAAGACGACGCCTTTTTTCATCCCAATCGAAGCGCCTGTGAGTTCGCTCGCTGCCGGTCAAAAGCAGAAGCTGGAGATCTGTAAGCAGCTGTATCTTAAAAATAAGGTGCTTTTCCTCGATGAGCCCACCAGTGTGCTCACGCCCGGCGAGGCGGATGAAGTTTTGTCGATGCTCAAGGAACAGACCCGCTCCGGCGATCTGACCGTGTGCATGATCACACATAAATTCCGCGAAGTGATGAAATTCGCCGACGACGTCACGGTGCTTCGCACGGGTCGGATGGCCGGCAGTGGATCGGTCAAAACGCTGACTCCTGCGGATATGTCAGCCATGATGATCGGTTCGGAAACCACCCGCACCGCTTCACGCGACACCAAACCGCGCGGTGACGCTCAGCTTCATATCGAAGGGCTTCACGCGCTGGATGACATTGGTTTAAAAGCGCTGGAGGATTTGAACCTGAGCGTTCACGCCGGTGAGATTGTGGGTATCGCGGGTGTGTCGGGCAACGGCCAAAGCAAACTGGTTGAGGTGCTTGCGGGGCAGCGTAAATCATCAGCCGGACGCATCCGCGTCCACGGCGAGAGTTATGGCGCGAGCCGGGCGGAGATTTCCAAACATAAATTTTATTGCCTGCCCGAGGAACCACTTAAGAATACCTGCGTCGGCGGAATGAGCGTTGCAAAGAATATGGTGATGCGAAACTTCGATCGTTCGCCCCACACCATGGCGGGTTTTCTGCTGAACCCTCGATCTATTCGCCGGGCCGCTCACGACCTGATTGCCCGCTATCGCGTAAAGACTCCATCTCCTGAAGAACCGATTCGCAACTTGTCGGGCGGAAATGTGCAACGCGCGGTGCTGGCGCGAGAATTGAGTGATGGCGTCGAAGTTTTAATCGCCGCCAACCCCTGTTTCGGTTTAGACTTTGCCGCAGCTTCGGAAATCCGAGCTCAGATCATAGAGGCTCGCAACCGCGGGGCGGCGGTTTTGTTAGTCAGCGAGGACCTGGACGAAGTGTTCGAACTCTCCGATCGCATTGTCGTGATGTTCCATGGTCGTTTCGTCTACGAAACACCGTCCGACGCCGCGGACATCGCAATCATCGGTGGCTACATGGCCGGCCACGGGGTGCACGGCTGAGCTCACTCGACCATGTCACAGTCTTTATATTGCCTGCCGCAGTGTATCTAACGCATTGCAAATTTTGTTCTTCACGCCAAAGTATCAGGCATGAAGAACCGCGCCTTAGTGAATATTGCCGCCCTGATAGTGGGTCTTATCGCGCGCGGTTGCGCGACAGTTGCTGCGCCGGTGCACAAACCCAAAGTCACCGTCGATTCCATTGCGTTACAGTTGACGCATATTCGCATGAATCTCGATCGGCGTATGGTAACGCAGTGGACCAACCCTGCTACCAGCCAGCCTTATCGATACCCACCTGCGGTGAAAGGCTCTTCTGATTCTGATCGCTTGTGGACCACTGGTTATCCGGCCGGTGTCATTTACGCCGGGATGCTCAGCGCCGCGGATGCGACGCATGACAGGAAGTTCAAAGATTTTGTGGGCAATCGTTTCGACTTTTTCGCTAACGCGTTGAAGTACACCCCTGTACCTCAGTTCGAGCAAACAAAGAAGACTACGAAAAAGAAGAAGGTCAAAGCAAAAGGTCCCGAGTTAAAAGTCAAAGCTCCCGAATTAAAAACCAAAGCTCCCGAATCAAAAACCAAAGGTGCCGAATCAAAAACCAAAGGTCCCGAGTTAAATAATCCATTTCGCGACTGGTTGCTCCCCAGTTCCCTCGACTCCTGCGGCGCGATGGGGACCGCGTTTTTAAAGGCCCACAGGGCGCATGTCGGTCCTGACTTAGAACCTGAGATTGTTCGCTTTGCCAACTTCGTAAACCAGAAGCAGTTCCGCTTGAAAGATGGAACGCTCGCGCGAAACTATCCATTTCCCAATTCACTCTGGGCTGACGACATGTACATGGGGGTTCCGTTCCTGTCGCAGATGGGAGCGGTCACCAAAAACTCTATCTACTTCGACGACGCCGCAAAGCAGGTCATTCAACTTTCAGACAGATTATTTGTGCCCGCTGTGGGTTTGTACACACACGGCTGGAACGCCGCGACCGGCGATGATCAGCCTCATTATTTTTGGGGCTCGCGCCAACGGTTGGTGCGCGATGGCGATGGTCGAATTGCTGGATGTTCTCCCCAAGAACCACCCGAAGCGGCCCGAAATCTTAAAGCTGCTTCGAGCACAGGCAAAAGGCATCGCATCGGTTCAAGCGGGTAATGGTCTTTGGCATCAGATGCTGGACCGCACCGACTCGTTTACCGAAACCTCGTGCAGCGCGATGTTCACCTATAGCATCGCCCGCGCGGTGAACCGTGGATGGTTGGACGCTAATGCATATACACCGGTTGCCCTGGCGGGCTGGCGGGGAATTTCCGCCAACATTGATTCTGAAGGTCATATCACCGGAACCTGTGTCGGGACTAATTACGCCGCTGACTACAATTACTATTACAATCGCGACTCCACTGATGATCAGCACGGATACGGGCCGGTTCTTATGGCTGGTTCAGAGATCATCCGCCTGCTGAAGAATCACAAGATCCATGTACGCGAAATGCCCGGTCAGCCCGTGATGCTGAGTACACAGCCCGTAGAAGACGAGTAGCTGTCAATGCAACTCGATGGGTCCCAACAGCCCTGACGGAATCGGATGGAACTCCCTGAGGGGCGGTGGATTGAAACGAACACCAAACTCCCTGCCGACCGCTGCCGCGTTGTAATTTGGAAATCCGTTAGCAGAAATCGCGTTGACCGCTGTATTGCCAACCTCTATTCGAATGAGATTCTCGCCGGCAATCAGCCAGCGTGTAACATCCAATTGATAGGGCGGTGCCCACACCGAGCCGGCACGATGACCGTTGATATACACATTCGCAGCGTCGCGCACCGGTGCATCCAGATCCGCCTGGAAACCTGGCCCCGATTTTTTACTCGCAAGTGCGACGCCAGAACCAAAAGTTAACCAGTGATGCGATTTGCTTTTCGTCACCTCGGGATCAAGTGTGAAGTGCTTTGTATAGGTGCAAACGCCTGAAAATGTGCGAGTCGCAGCGTCATCCGTCCAGGAGTGCAGCGTGGGCATGGTGGTCGGGCTGGCGTCTTTACCGAACTGAACACTCCAATCGGTGCTCAGATCCATGGGTACCATCGGGGCCACTGTCGAGGCAGTGGTCGCGCCCGATGTCGCACGCGAATCACTATTTTCTGCCCACACCACGACCGAAGATTCATACGCCTCGAGCGTAAGTCTGATGCTCGTACCGCCAAACGGCCTTGCGATAATTTGCGCAGCCGCTGCCTTGCCGGTGACCGGGTTCCAGATCTGAGGTTGCATTCCTTCCACACGAAACGTTGCCGTGAGATCAACCGGTCGATTGCTGGTATTGGCAATAAAGTAAATCTCCGCGCTCTCGGTGTGCCGATGCACGAATCCCACCTGCGGAGAGGGAGGACTCATTGCCACATCCGGCGCGACATGCGGCGACAAAGCACTTGCTAGTTTGCTTTCGTCCTCAACAAAGATCCCGCGCACATCGGGACCGTCAAACAATCGATGACTGATCGCCTGAACTTCGGCGGTTTCAGCGTCCGTTGCCTTAAAGCCCGGCGCGAGGCTTGGTTTTTGCCGTGTGGCAATTAATACGCCACCCGCCCTGGTAAACGCTTCGAGCTTGCGGAAAGTAGTAACAGGAATCCGCTCCACGCCCGCGAGCAAAACAACGTTGTAATGAACATCACCGAACATCATTTGACTTCCGTCGATTTTCCCAAAGCGATCGAGCATCTGGTCGTCAAAAAAATCCAGGTTGTAACCCGAGTCCAGGATCTGTCCGATGATTTGCTTGCCCAGTTGCTTGGATACACCGTCGGTAAGGCTGATGCGCCCAGGTGAGAAACGCGCCCATGCGTCGTCGTTGGCCAGATAAAGCGCAACATCATTGGCGGGCGTCCCCTGACGAAGAATGCCGCTGATGCGTGTGAGATATTTCGTGACGTCCGGCATAACCAGAAACCAGGGGTTTTTTTCATCGAACACCGCGGCGGCATAAAAGCTCCAGCCAGGGTCTGCAACTCCAGGAGGCGTGTACGGCCACCCGTGGCAAATAATTTGGTTGATCCCCTGCAGAAAATGTAGATTTGCCTCGGCCTTGATATCCAGAGGCGTCGCACGAAACACTGGACCGTGCAGCCAGGTGAACGTTTCAGACGAACTAACCGGAACTCCCATGAGATGACATGCGCTGGAAGCGTAACGGGCGGCGGAATAGTCGTGCCATTGTGCGCCCTCGCCCTCCGGTAGATTCGCATTACCGTAGCTGAACAAGCCAGCGGACGGTGCGCCATAAGCCTGAATCCGAAACAGAGTTTTGCGGCTGTTCGCCATTGCGGTCAGCGGTTTAACAAACGAATCATTGAAAAGCTCGGTGAGGGTTTGGCCCCAATCATGCCGGATTTCTAACGCCTTGGGTCCGATGTCAGTCACCAGAGCAGGCAACAGCGGGCGAAGGTCGTATCCGCGGCGCTTTTCAAATTCGCTGAGGAAGTTGTCCGTCCAGTCTTCGCCGCCGACTTCAAGGCTATCGCAAAAAACCGAATGCGGGGGGTTGATGCCACATGCATCAATCTCCCTGCCGGCGATTTGATCGATGAACTTATTCACCACCGGAAGACTTTCATGATCCAGTACATATCCCTCAGCTCCGAGCGCGGGGCGCTTTACCGTCATTCCTGTTCGGCTTGAGATAAAAAAGAGAACTTCCGAACGAGCAGGTGTGCCGGGTGGTACCCGAACAAGGCCATCAGTGACTGGTATTTCAGTATTGTTCAAAAATGCACTGAAAAGCCTTTCGCCCTCGCGCACTGGAGGGACGGGAATATCATTTTGTCCCGCAGTGGTGCGAACATGTTCGATGCGCAGTTTCCCCGCAGCTTCGGTTGGCGGAAAGATTGGCCCGCCATACGGCCAGCCGCTTCCGAGCGTCAGGTCCATGCGCATCCCGGTGTCTGTTGCTTTGTCCGAAGCGAATTTCAGGTCATCCAGAAACTCCTGCGACATGAACTTCAGATTCACCAGTGACGCGGGCTGCCCGTCAAGCGCGAGCGGATAGGTTGGCTGAACCTCAAAACCGCCGAATCCACCTGCCTTCATAGTGTCAATTTCGCGAGCGAGTTCCGGCTGAGTCACTGCCGGTCCAAACCACCACCAACGCACCATGGGCCGGGCATCGGCGGGTGGGTGGACAAACGATTCCATCAACTGCTCGACCGCCGCGTCCCTCGGCCGCACGGCTCCGGCTAATCCCGTTCCCGTCACATTTTCAGTCGCTAATAATGGCCCGGTAAATCCCTGCACATGGATGTCATCCAGCTTCACATCCGTCGCATTCGTCAGGCGTATTCCCTTTTGCGCAGTCGCCGGTGACATGCTGAATGGAAAAATCCTGGATCGGTTTGTCCGCCGAAACGCTTAGCCCGTCGATGAGTGTTCCGGAATGTATGATGACGTTATTGAACGACACATGCCGGAGCAGCGGAATTCCTTCACTGCCGGGGATTGGGTGGGCGCCGATGATTCCCTTCTTCACCAGGTTTATTCCAATGCAGGCTTTTGTGCTGGTGTCGAGGTCTGTGGCAGCAATATGCTCGATAGTTCCTCCGCGACCCAGCCGACTTTTGAAGAAGACAGCGTTGTCGCCGTGCGTGAACTTGCAGCGTTCGATTCGCACATCGTGAACACCGCCTGACATCTCGGTTCCGATCCCCACGCCCGCAAAGTTACTACCCAAAATGCAGTCCGTGATGACTACATGAGCTGTCGCCTGCTTGAGCCGGGCATCTTCGGCCTCCCTCCCGGATTTTAAAGCGATGCAATCATCACCGGTATCAATATCGCAATGGTCGATTTGAACAGAGGTCGTCGAATCAACATCGATTCCGTCGCCGTTTGCCCGGGTTGTGCGAATGTTGAGATGGCTGGCGAGCACATCGTGGCAAAGCAGTAGATGGATCGACCACATGCTCCGATACCGGTCTTTGAAATCTTCCAGTCGAATGTTGTCGCAGTGAACAAACTCGACCATGGTGGGTGCACGAGGTCGCCGAAGATCACCTATCACTGGATCGCCCTGCAACGAGCCGAGGCCGACGATAGCAATGTGGCTGGCGTGGTCGGCGTAGATCATTGCACGATGACCCGGCACCGTTTCACCTTCAAACCGCACCGGAATCAGCGGGTAATCGTTCGGATCAGGGCTTCCAAGCAACGTGGCATTGGCTGACAAGCGCAAGGTGGTATTGGATCTTATTTGAACACTTCCAATAAGATACGTGCCGGCCGGCACGATCACTTCGCCACCGCCGTGCGAGGAACAGCGATCCAGCGCGTTCTGCAGAGCGGCGGTTGTATTTGTTTTGCCGTCGCCGATCGCGCTCAAGGTGATGCTTGACGAAGAAGGTTGTTGCGAAATCGCGCAGCCGCTCAGAACACCTGACAGGGCAACGCTTGCAACGAATTTTATCGAGGGGAAATATTTCATGGTCTGATCTCAAGGCGAATTTATGTGACTTGCGTTCTGAAACCTGCCTCAGCGCAACACCATCGCGCGGATGGTACTCATGGTAAATTGTGGCTCAATCTAAAAGCTGTCGCTCCGCGAATTGCCATGTCTGCAGCAGACTAACCTATCGTCTGCCAATCGCATTTGAAATACTTACCGCGCGGTGCGGGCTGCTGTTGATTGGACGATTTTTAAGGATAATTCCGATTCCGAAATCGTGTGGTGAATACATCGCTGCGGTGGTGTAAGAATATCCGGACGACTTGGCCGCGTACTTGGTCAAAAGGAAATGATGCGTTGTTTCATTTTTGTTATCGTTTTCTCCGTTTGCCGATGCGCATTCGCTAATCCCAACGATGCGCCTGCCAGCCAACCAGCTACGCTTCCGGTCATGCGTGTCGCGCACAAAGGACTGACAAAACTAAATTGGCAGTTGGCTGTGGTCGCTGGAACGTTCACCGACAAAAGCGTCTTCGAAACCATCGATCTGCTTCATGCGTTGAATATCCACCATATCGAACTAACGCCCGGGCAACAGCTGGAAAGTAGCCATCCCAACAGTGTGGTATGTTTGCAGATGACGGATAAAGCAATTGATTCGCTCCTGGCCAAACTGAAATCGGTTCACATGGACATAGTCAGTCTCGGCCCGGTCGATCTGGGACCTGATGATGCTGCGACGCGAAACATGCTCGCTTTTGCCCGCAAGATAAAGGCGAAGCAGATCGTGGCGTCACCGCCTGCCGGCGCGCTGCAGAGAATTGACGGATTAGCAGAGGAGTACGGAATCAGCTTGGCGATTGCCAATGGAACCACAGCGTATCAAACCCCTGATGATCTGCTTAACGCGACAGCATTGCCGACGAACCACAGCGGAAGCGACGACGATCTGTTGCAATGGAAACACGCCGGGGTCGATCCGCTTTTGGCCACACGGGCGTTGCGCGGGCATATCGTGCAGCTTCGCGTTGCGGATCCGCAACGCGATATCGATTTGTCGGCCATCCTGAGCGAGCTGAAAAATCAGAAGTTCAAAGGTGTGATTACCATCGCTGCAACGCCGGGCAGTGGATTAAATACGGTTCAGCGGGTTGCGGAGTCGATCAATGCATTGTCTGATGCCGTGACGAAAGTGGCGGGCAACTAGAACTGGCGTCTCTGCCCTGGTCCAGTCTTAATCCAGGCAGGCAATTCAAAGGAGCGAGGCAGTGTATATCTGGGGCCTACATGTCATTGACATTGCCATTCTGGTCAGCTTTCTCATCGCGATTCTGTTAATCGGTGTCTGGGTATCGCGCGGTGTTAAAGGTGAAGACGACTTTTACCTCAGCGGCAGAAAGATGGGCGCGTTCTGCAGTTCTTCCTGAACTTCGGAAACGCCACCGACACCACTGGGGCGGTGGTTATGGCCAGCGAGGTTTTCCGCCAGGGCGTCGGTGGGATCTGGCTCAGCCTGCAGACGCTTTTCATCACACCTTTTTTCTGGTTCACCCAGGCGTATCTCCGTCGAGCGCGCGTCACCACTATGGCTGATCTTTTCCTTGAACGGTTCGGCAGTAAAGCCGTCGCATCGTCTTATGCAGGCTTTAATATTTATGTGGTTCTTCTCCTCCTGGGCATGGGAAGCCGCACCGGCTATGAAGTCACCAGCGCAATGGTCGTCAAAGCTCCGTCAGACTACGGCCAGGTGGAAAAAGCGGGCATCAGCGCGTTCAACGAGTATGTCCAGCTGAAAAATGAGCAGCAGGCTGGCGTCCTTCCAGCTGACAAACAAAATCGGTTTGAGGAATTGGAAACTCTCAACCGCAGGGGAGTTTTAAAGTCGTTTGTATCTTACATCTCGCCGATTCCGTTTTATATCGCGTACTGCACGGTCGTTGCGTTTTACATCATGCTGGGCGGTCTAAAGGCTGCCGCCATTACCGATGCGGTTCAGGGTATTTTGATTCTGCTTATGTCGATCATGCTCATTCCCCTGGGCCTGCACCGCATCGGTGGAATCCACGCGTTGCACACCATCGTTCCGGCGTATCGATTTCAACTTTTCGGCACGATCGCCAGCAGCGAATACACATGGTATTCCATCTTTGCAATCACACTTGGAAGCCTGATCCAGATCCTGGGCCTCTCGCATAACATGGCCGTTGCCGGGTCGGCCAGGGATGAGGATACCGCGCGTGTCGGGATCATCGCCGGTGGATTCGCCAAGCGACTGGTGCTTATTGCCTGGATGTTTTGCGGGTTGCTTGCCATCGGATTGTTCAGCGGACGTCTCTCCGAACCGGATCAGGCCTGGGGCCAACTTTCGCGGGAGCTTTTAGTCCCCGGATTGATGGGGCTCATGCTCTCAGGCATGCTGCTGGGCCATATGCCCTCGGTGGGTTTGAGCTCGGTGGCAGTCTCCGGCCTGGTTACGATCAATATTTATCAACCGCTTTTTCCCGGTCGATCTGACAAGCATTATCTCCGCGTCGGACAGGCGATCATTGGTTTGGTGCTGGGTATGTCTATCGTGATAGCCGTTGCCGGCACGAGCGTCGCATCGCTGGCAAAAACCCTCATCACCTTCAATATTTTCCCAGGCGCGATGGTGTTTCTTGTCGTCTTCTGGCGGCGGCTTACATCGCCGGCCATTCTTATCTCACTGGCGATTTGGGTTGTGCTGATGGGCATTATTCCGCTGGCGGTTCCATCCATTGAAGGGCTGCGAAGAAGTCCTGCCTTGCTGCTGACCACGCAGCAAACAGTCACCACCACGTCCGCGCCGGCAACGGCTGATGACGTGGCCGCCGGGCACGCGACTAGCGTTGGGCAGAGCATAAAAAAGCAGCATGTGATTCCAGCAGCCTCCTGCTTCTTTGAATCCATCGCCAGAGTCGATCCGCGCGATCCACACGCCGGGTACGAGGGCATTGGCCGGTTTTACTCTGAAAATTTTCTGCTGCATCTGGTTGGTGTTCCTCTGCAGTCCTTTACCGCCGCGGGGCTTGTTGCGTCGCGATGGTTATGCGACTCGCTGTTCCCGTTTGCATCGCTGATCGCATTTAGTTTTCTTACTTCCAAATCGGCGGGTCCGGAAGCCGATCGGTTTTATGTAAAACTGAAAACGCCGGTTGGTGCGACGCCAGAGGAAGAAGCGATTGAAGTAAGTCGAAGCTTCGAGCGGCCGGATCGCTTTGACAATCAGAAGCTTTTTCCCTCGAAGTAACTGGGAATTCACGCGGTGGAACAAGAAGGATGTCGTTGGTTTTTCGATATGCTGGGTGATCGTCGGACTCATTATCGCGACGCTGTACGGTGTGCTGCAAATCGGCACCGGCTGAGCCGCGGTGGACGGGTCGGGCGGCACTGGATATGTTGTTTTCCCACCCGCAACTTTTTGGAGGAACCGCCCGTGAGATCTTCAGTCATTGTCGCGGCAGCCGCGTTGCTGTTTATGTCTGTTGCCCAACCAACCGGCGCGGAAGTCACCGTCAGCGCAAAAAACAATCTCGATATCCCTCGCCCATCAGAAACAGTGGAGCTGAAATGGAGCGATATCGCTGATGCACTTCCTGGCGTAAAACCGGACCGGGTCGTTGTGACCGACCCGGATGGTAAACCCGTCGTTGCCCAACCGATCTGGTTGCAGTCGGACAAAAAAAAACCTGCGGATGAGCTGATCTTTCAAACAGATTTTGCTGCCGGCGAAACAAGGGTTTTTAAGCTGGCCGCCGGTATGCCCGCGCCATACCAACCAAAAGTGTACGGTCGCTGGATTCCCGAACGTCATGACGATTTCGCCTGGGAGAATGACCGCATTGCGTTCCGCATCTACGGACCGGAGTTGGAAATTGTTGAGCCGGCCAGCAGCGGGGTGGACGTCTGGCCGAAGCGGACCCACAACCTGATCGTTAATCAATGGTATCAACTCGCTCAGAGTATCAACGACGGCTACTACCACTTCGATCACGGCGAGGGCCTCGATAACTTTAAAGTCGGACACGGCCAGGGATGCGGCGGCACGGCAATTCTCCTTGACGGAAAGCGAGTTACAACCGGCATAAAAGGTTGGAAAACGCAGAAGATTCTTGCCAACGGGCCCATCCGTTTGATTTTCGATCTCACCTACGATCCGATCGATGTAAATGGTGCAGGCGTAAAAGAAACAAAGCGAGTCATTCTCGACGCGGGACAGAATTTAAATCACTTTCAGAGCACGTTTACCGCGGATAAACCAGTGGACACGCTTCAGATCATGAGCGGATTAGGTGAGCATCACGATCGCTCGTTTGAAAAGGACCTGAACAAAGCGGGTGGTTGCGTCACTTATTGGGATGCGGGCGACGGACCCGGTGAACGGCGGCCTGAGCCCAACACCGCGCCAAGTGGATACGTGGGAATCGCAGTGGTGATGGATCCGTCGCAGGTGCAGGATGTGCTTGAAATTGACGGGCAGCTGGAGATGGTGACTAAAGCTACGCTCGGTCAGCCGGTTAACTTCTGGGCAGGAGCCGGATGGGACCAGAGCGGGGACTTTAAGAACTATCAGGATTGGAAAGATTACGCCGCCGCCCATGCGAAGATGGCAGCATCACCTTTGACGACCTCCATCAAACACTGATAAACAAATCTTGCGGGCGGATCACTTCTGCGTCGTCGGCGATGCCGGGTCCGATGCATGTTTCAGAACAAAATCCACGATCGGTGTTGGATCAACCAGACCGTGTGGGTGGTGGGCACAGCCCGGTTTAATGATTTCTGTATAAGAGCCTCCCAATTTTTGGAATCGCTCTTTCACGATAGCGGAGTTTTCCGTATACGGCACCGTCGTGTCCGCGTCACCGGCGACGATAAACAGCGGAATTTTCGCCTCCGCAATTGGTTTGAGAATGTCGATCGGATTTTGATCGTAAGCCAACGCATCGGCTTCGGATTTGAAGCCGTATACGTCCATCAGACGTTTCCAATCCGTGAGACTTCCTTTGCTTTTTCCCTTCCCGCCCGGCCAGCTTTTGAAATCGCTGACTGCCGCATCGCAATAGAGACACGAAACCCGATCCGGGTGAAGGGCGGCATAATGGTACACAAACAAACCGCCCCGGCTCAGCCCTTCGAGCGCGGGCTTGGGGGACAATCCATACACTTGGGTCATTTCCTTATACAGCGCATCAAAATGTCCCATCGCGACTGGCGCGCCGTACATGTTTTGAACATCCATGTAGACGACATGGAACCCTTTGCCGGCCAGAGCCGCGTCAGCGTTGGCGTAGGAACCAAAAAATTCCGCCCGCCAAATCCACGGGTTTGTTGAAGCAGATACCTTCGGGGAGACAACAATCACATTTCGCCCGTCCACCTGGAAATCGTGTCGGACAAAACCTTGCCAGGTCGACGCCTTGCCGGGGAATACAGGCTCTGCCGGTGTGGAGGCGCCAGTTAGGATGCTGGCGCAAAAAAGAGATCCGCCAATCAGGATAGATAGGAAAGTTTTCATATAAAATAAAGATTGTCCGCCGAACGTGATTTTGCCACCATATTTTCTAACCTCCACTTCAACGCATCGCAAACCAAGATGTAATATTTTCTATGCCCTTCTCGCCGGAGACGGCTCAGCGGATGCCGCGGATCGTCCAGGAAAACGTTCAACCTATTAAAGCTGCCACCCATGACCGATCGAACCAACACCGAAAAAACACGCCGCGATTTTCTTAAAAATGCCGCCCTGAGCGGCGTAGGCGTCAGCCTCTGTGCTATGACCGGCGCCACCGCGCTCGCCGCGGATGTGCAGACACCCATCCCCGAAGAAGGTGCGCCACCCAACAGCAATGTGCCCGTCGAATCGTTGCGATGGCTGGGCGATGTCGCCCCGCAAACGCCCATCGGTGTGAGTTGGGGCGTGCCCTGGGCTCGCGGCGCAATGCCGGGCGATCAACAGTTCCATGTACAAACGTCCGAGGGCAAAGACATTGCCACCCAAAGCTGGCCGCTTGCATATTGGCCAGACGGTTCGCTTAAATGGACCGGTCTTTCGATCGCAGCCGACTCATCACTTGCCGGGCCATTTAATGTCGTTAAAGGCGCTGTTGCGCCGGCAACCCCCATCACCGTAAAGGAAACTGCGGATGCCATCGAAATATCTACCGGTTCGCTGAGCTGCAGCATCCCCCGCTCGGGGAAAAATCTGATCAGTTCGTTGTCGATCGATGGCCGCGAAGTAGGTCGCAACGGTCGTCTCATCGTGTCGCGTGAAGATCGCTCGCAGGAAGCCAAGGGCATCGTGCGCCGGGTAAATTTTACCGGCGAGCTGAAAACGGTGACGATTGAGCAGGGAGGGCCCGTTCGCGCGGTCGTTCGTTTTGACGGCATGCACGCCGCAGACGATCCGGCTCGCGAATGGCTTCCGTTCAGTGTTCGCCTTTACTTCACCGCAGGACTGAATTCCGTCCGCATGGTTCACTCTTTCGTCTTCGATGGAGACGCTCAGAACGACTTTATCCGCGGTCTGGGCGTCGCGTTCACCATTCCTTTTCGCGAGGAAAAGCAGAATCGCCATATTCGCTTTGCCGCCGACAATGACGGTGTCTGGGGCGAACCGGTTTTGATGGCGCCAGGCTATAGAGAGGTTTTGGTCAAGGGTGCGCGTGCTATGAATCAGGATCAGCTGATGGGAAAGCGCATTCCCAATCTCGACGCGCTGGGAGATAAGAACAAAGCAGGTTTTCTTTCTGTCGCGGTCTGGGACGGATTCAAGCTTGCCCAACTCGGGCCTGATTCCTTCTCGGTAAAAAAACGCACTGGCTCGCCAAGTTCGTGGCTTCAGATATTTAATGGAAAACGGGCGCGGGGATGCGTGTTTCTCGGAGATGTCACGGGTGGTTTAGCCATCGGTGTGCGGCGGTTTTGGGAAAAATACCCCTCTTCAATTGAAATCAACGGAGCCGGAGCCGAGGCCGGCGAGATGAACATCTGGTTCTGGTCCCCCGATGCCCAGGCCATGGATTTGAGGCATTACGACACGATCGGACACGATGGAAAGATCTCGTATGAAGATCACACCGAGGGTTTCAGCACCCCGACCGGTGTCGCCAATACCTCTGAGTTAACGATCTGGGCGCTTCCGGAAACCCCCGCCAATGCAACATTATCTTCGTTGGCCAAGACCGCCAATGAACCACCGCTAATCGTTTGCCAGCCGGAGTATTATCAGTTTACGCAGACGTTGGGCGTCTGGTCCTTGCCTGATCGAACCACGCATGACACCACCCTCGCGGAGCAGCAACTGGATCGAGCGTTCGATTTTTATCAGCAGGAAGTTGACCGCCGCAGCTGGTACGGATTCTGGGATTTCGGCGATGTGATGCGCACCTATGACGGCCTGCGCCATACCTGGATGTACGACATCGGCGGGCACGCCTGGAACAACACCGAGTTGATGCCCAATGTTTGGCTTTGGTTCAGCTTTTTACGCACGGGGAGAGCTGATATTTTCCGATTCGCCGAAGCGATGACGCGCAACACCAGCGAAGTGGATGTTTATCATCTCGGTCAGTTTGTGGGGCTGGGTTCTCGCCATAATGTGAGCCATTGGGGCTGCGGCGCGAAAGAGGCTCGCATCAGCGAGGCCTTTCTGAAACGCTTTTATTATTATCTCACCACCGACGAGCGCACCGGCGATTTAATGCGGGAAACGCTGGATGTCGATCACACTGTCGACCGCATCCAACCGCTGCGAAAAGAAGTCACGCGCGGCACTGTGCCGATCGTCCGCGCAGGCCCCGACTGGCTTGCGTTCTGCAGTAACTGGATGACCGAATGGGAACGTACGGGGAATACCAAATACCGCGAGTATATTTTGACTGGGATGAAGTGTCTGGGCGCGATGCCTGAAATCTTCGTGACACTGCAGGCATTCCGTTACGACTCCAAGACAAAGGAACTATTCGATATCGGCAAACCCAACAATCCCGCCGGTGAATTCCTTGATTTATTTGCCGGTGACCAGATCGCAACTGAATTGATCGCCCTGATTCCATGTCCGGAATTTGAAAAGGCCTGGAACATGCTTCTGGAAAAATGGGCGGCAGATCCGAAATGGAAAGGCTACACCAAGATGCGGGCGGCAGCGTACACCGCTGCGATCAAGCACGATGCCGGCCTGAAAGACCTCGCATGGCAACTGCTGGTAAACAGCTTAAGCGACCTCACCTCTCACCAGTTTCCTTCAAACCCGGTGTCGATCCAGGGGCCGCTCGTCCCCGAGCCTGTTCAGGAATGTATCGGGGTGAATACGCCCGGAACTTCGCAGTGGGCCATCAATGTGATTACCACAATGGAATATGTGAAGCGGTTTAACACCGCGCCCGCGGTTAAAACCTAATCGATATCAGTTTCTTAAATGGACACGCCGGCTGCTTTGCAGCAATCCTGCGCCCTGGCGGTTTGTTTGGTGCCGCTTGACGCTGGATGGTCTTCGGCCGGTCATCGATTGGTCGTGAGGACCATGAGCAGCGGCAGTAAGAACACACCGTCGCAAATCGTCCGATATCGCTCGGCGTGAATAGCGAACCGTGGCATCTCAATCACCATCCAGAGCCCGGTCATCATAAAAAGATAAACCAGTTCGGCCCATAAAACGGACGAGTGAAATGAACTCGAAACCGCCGCGAGAGCGAGCGGAATCTGCACCAAAAGCAACAATTTTGCGAGGATTCGCGCCCGCCTCCGCCCGATTCCTCTCACGAAACTCGTTTGCCGGTCGGCAGTGTCAATCTTTGATTCATAGATCGATAGTTCAATCAGGTTCACGATCGCCAACAGCAGATACTGGATCAGCACCAGCACCGGCCAGTGAAACCAGTTGCCAGTGTCCATTCGATGACGCAGCCAGGGCATGCCCCATACACCCGCGGTAAACACCAGCGCCACCCCCAGTTCTTTGACTAACAGCGGCGATGCCCGGTTGCCCGCCAGTTTTACAATGGTTTCATGCACGATCACCAATCCGCACATTACCGCAGCGTAGATCAAACCAAACCACGACAGACCAATCCATCCCCCAATGGCACAAATGACCATAACAGGAATAACCACCGCCCAAAGTAATGCGTAGTGCTGAAAATGGAATCGATGCCGGGGCGTGCGGGCCCCAGGTCCCATTCGCCTGGCATCGAGTAGATGATCGATGGTATACGCCACCCACACACCTGCGGGCAGCAGCCAATAGAACGCCGGTCGCGGCGACGCACCAGTCACGCGCATCGCCAGAATTCCACCCCCCAATGCCGCAGCAGCCACGTCGAGGCTGACGATCCTCACGAGTGAGTACATTCGCTCTAAGCTACGTCCACTTCCTGCCATCAGCGAAGTTTATTGCGAAATGTTGCGCGTCTTCAAGCTGATCGGTTAAGGTTACGTTTGCGGACAATTAATTTGCGCCGCGTCGCGTTGCAGTGCGTCCAGCGTAAAACGGCGCTTTTATTCCCCAGCCTTCAACCAGGCCAGCACGTCTTCAGGAGATCCACCATGACGCCGATCAGTTTCGCGGCCGCTTGTGTCATAACGAATCAGAGTGGGGATCGAACTGACGCCTAGTTTACCAGCCTGCATCTGAACTTCGCGCGACGGGCTGGTCAGATCCACAGTATGCACGTTGTAGTGATGAAACAGCTCATCCTGAATGCACGATTGTGACAGCACTTCAGAATGCAACTGTTGGCATGCGCCGCACCACGCGGCCGTGAAAATCACCACAGTGGGTTCGGTCGCATCGCGCGACACAACAGCAGAATCCCATGCCGGATCGATACCTTCAGCGGCAAAACGCGTGACTGGATGAGCGATGTGATAGAGGAGAAATCCCAACAGCACTGCCACGATCGCGGTCGCGATTTTCATTGTTGCCTCACCTTTCATCGCCTGGCTCCCTTGCCATCTATCGACGCGAAGAGGACGTCGCTTTGCGCGGGTTCCATCGGGTTATCGGCCCTCATGCAATGCTACGGCATTGGCGATTGTCCGCGCGATGGTTACGCTTTTCTTACAAATAGGAGCTTCGATGCAGAATTTCGATTTTTACACGAAACCACCAAGCGCGGCGGGAAATATCGCTATAGATTGGGTGCAGCAGTGTGCAACCCTTTGCAAGCCAGAAAAAATCATCTGGTGCGACGGTTCCGCCGCCGAGCGAAACGCACTATTTAAGCAGGGGATAGCGGATGGCATTTTTATCGCGCTCAATCCGCAGAAGCGCCGGGTTGTTATTTGCATCGCAGTAACCCAAACGACGTTGCGCAGCGAGCATCTCACTTTCATCTGCACGCCATCGGAAGATTCAGTAGGGCCCACGAATAACTGGATTGAAACCAAGGCCGCCTACGCGAAGATGCGCGGGCTATTTGATGGCTGCATGCGCGGGCGCGTCATGTACGTTGTCCCGTTTGTCATGGGACCAATCGGATCGAAACTCGCCAAGGTCGGTATCCAGCTAACCGACTCACTTTATGTGGCGGTGAGCATGGGGTTGATGACCCGCATGGGCGATATCGCCTGGAAGCAGATGAGCGCTGATGAGGAGTTTACGCGCTGTCTCCACAGCCTCGGCGATGTGAATCCTGAACGACGGTTTGTTTGCCATTTTCCGATGGATAACACCATCTGGAGTTTTGGATCGGGATACGGCGGCAATGCACTGCTGGGCAAGAAATGCCTCGCGCTGCGCCTCGCCAGCTATATGGGCATGCAACAGCAATGGATGGCTGAGCATATGCTGCTGATGGGCGCGCAAACGCCCGAGGGGAAGAAGACGTACGTCGCGGCGGCATTTCCGAGCGCGTGCGGCAAGACGAACTTCGCGATGCTGATCCCACCTAAAAAGTTCGCCGATGAAGGTTGGAAAGTAACGACGATGGGGGACGATATCGTCTGGATGTGGGTCGACGGCAACGGTCGACTTCGCGCGATTAATCCTGAAGCTGGCTATTTCGGTGTCGTGCCCGGCACGAATGAACAGAGTAATCCCAACGCCATGGCGTGCATGTCCCACGACACCATATTCACCAATGTTGCGTTGCTGCCCGATGGTGACGTTTGGTGGGAGGGAAAAACCGTCGATCCTCCAACAGAGGCCATCGACTGGACCGGCCAACACTGGACGCCCGCGACCGGTAGAAAGGCAGCACATCCCAACAGTCGATTCACCGCTCCGATGGTAAACAACCCCGCGCTGGATTCAGAAGCGGACAATCCTGCGGGTGTGCCGGTGTCGGCGATCATCTTCGGCGGTCGCCGCAGCAAGCATGTCCCGCTGGTTTATCAGGCCTTCAACTGGATGCATGGCGTGTATCTCGGCGCGACCATCGGCAGCGAAACCACGGCCGCCGCCACAGGACAGGTAGGCGTGGTGCGAAGAGATCCGATGGCCATGCTCCCGTTCATTGGCTACAACATCCGCGATTACCTGGTTCACTGGTTCCGCATGCGAAAGCGTCTGGAAGATTGCCCGCGCATTTTCCACGTTAACTGGTTTCGCACGGATGACAGCGGAAAATTCATGTGGCCGGGTTTCGGTGAAAACATGCGCGTATTGAAATGGATCGTCGAGCGGAGCTCCGGCCGGGCGTATGCTAGAGAAACGCTTCTCGGCTGGATGCCACGGGCAAAAGATATCGATCTTGAAGGCCTGCCGAATGTCGATTTCGAAGCCATTCAGCGGGTCACGCCGGAAGAAGTCAAACACGAATTAATGAGTCAGGAAGAGCTGTTCCTCAAGCTGGCGGGGGATCTCCCCAAGGAAATGATCTTCCAGAGGGAGCTGTTGGTCAGCCGATTGTGAACACTAAAATCGACTGCTTCCTCGTAAAATAACGTCACCATGCGACCGTTATTTGGTCTCAATTCGCGGAAACAAAGGTGATCCTTCACCCAGCTTGTGTCCTGGCTGGGGTTCGCTGGCGAACAACTCTCCGAGCGTCTTTCCAGCAACGTCCAGGCCAAGTTGCATCAATCCCGCCGCGGCTTTTTCCGGCATGACCGGTAGCAAACCCACCAGAGCGGCGTGCATGCCTCGGGCCATGACGTTCAGCACGGTGTTTCTCCTCGCCTGCTGGGAAGCGTCCTTCAGCTTGAATGGCTGCGTGGCTTCGATATATCCGTCTACCGCGCGCACCAAGTCGATCGCCAATGTTGCGCAGTCCTGCAGCGCCAGCTTTGAATAAGCCTCATCCAATTTTTCAGGCAACGCCGCCGCCACCGCCAGTACATTGCGGTCGATCTCTTCCAACATTCCGGCCGCAGGCACGGTATTCTCGCAATACCGCGCGGTCATGTTGGTCACGCGATTCAGGCAGTTCCCGAGCTTCTTGGAAAGATCATCATAAGCAGCGGCGAACTCGCGGTCGCTCCAGTCCAAATCGGATCCAAACACTGCGGCACGCAGCAGATAATACCGAACCGCGTCAAAACCATACTGAGCCGCCAAAGCACGGATCCGATCTAATCCGATGAAATTTCCGAGTGTTTTGCTCATTTTCTTCCCGTCGCTGGTCCACCAGCCATGAGCAAAGACGGTTTTGGGGAGCGGGATTTCGAGGCTGAATAGCATCGCCGGCCAATAGACCGTGTGGAACCACATGATTTCTTTGCCGATCAGATGCACGTTCGCCGGCCAGAATTTATTGAATGGTTCATCTTCACCCGGCCGGCCGTACCCCAGCGCGGTGATGTAATTGGTCAGCGCGTCGATCCAGACATATACGACATGTTTCGGATCGTTGGGCATCTTGATGCCCCACTCGAGACTCGCGCGAGATCGAGAGATCTTCCACGCCCTGCTTCAATTTGCTGACCACTTCATTGCGCCTGGTATCAGGCTGAATAAATTCCGGGTGATCGTCAATGTATTGGAGAAGACGCGGGACATACTTTTTCAAGCGCAGAAAATAGGTGGATTCTTCATAGCGCGTCAGTGGCTTTCCATTGATCTCGGATTTGAACTCGTTCGCCTTCGCAGTGGTTTCGGTGACAAATTCCTCCTGCCCTTCATCGTACCAGCCGGTATAAGACCCCAGGTAAATATCATCGTTTGCGATCAATCGGTTGACGACATAATGCACTGTCTGATGATGGCGCAGCTCGGGTGTACGGATGAAGTCGTCATTGGTGATGTGCAGCTCCTTCCATAGAGATGCAAAGGACCCGGCCATTTCGTCGGCCAACTCGCGCGGCGTTATTTTCTTTTCCGCCGCGGTTTTCACCATCTTGATACCGTGCTCGTCGGTCCCGGTGAGAAAGAACGTGTCCTCGCCTTTTAGACGGTGGTAGCGCGCGATCGTGTCGGCCGCCACGGTGGTGTAAATATGTCCAAGATGCGGTTCCCCGTTGGGATAGTAGATCGGTGTCGTGATATAGAAACTGCTATTCATAGGCTTTTCAATTCTAATCGCTGTTGCACAAAACAGCGTATACTCCAACGGTAAAATGTCAGTGTGACAGCCGTTTAACGGGCGTTCGATAAGGAACAATTATGGTGTATCAATCAGGAACCGATACCGAGCAGCAACCGGCGCTGACGCACGCAATCAAAACCATGCCGCGATGGAAATGGCGGCTTCTCGGTCTTGCACTGGTGATAGGTTGCATTGGTGTAGCAGGACAAGTGTCGACTTATTTGAAATCGACTCCAGCCCCAGGCCACGCGTCGAACGTACCGCAGGCGATGCAACCGTCCCCGACAACCCCTGCGATCGGTGCACCCGCCGGCTCCAGTGGGTTTGTTGCCGGCCAACCATCGAGTTCAACGCCTGCACCGGATGCAACGCCGCAGGCACAGGTCGAACCCGAATCGTCGTTCATCTGGAAAGCGTTAATGACTCGCGTGGGCTTCAGCCTTTTCATCGGTGTCATCGTGGGAGTTATCTTCCGCGTGTTCTTAAGAACTGCCCTGTTAATCAGCGCGCTGATTGTCAGTGCTGCCATGGCACTGTCTTACTTCCACATCATGAACGTCGATCTGACGATGGTGAAGGCACAGACGGCGCAGGCGACCAACTGGATCAGCGATCAGGGATACCGTTTGAAAGATGTACTTTTTCACGCGCTTCCCTCAAGCACATCAGCTGGAATCGGATTTTTCCTGGGATTAAAACGGCGTTGATACAGGAACAGCAGCATCCATGAAGAACGATGCATGTACATGCATGATTCCAAATCGTTTTGCGGAACTAAGGCGTTGCCGACTTCACCCGCGCCGGTTTTTTACCGTTCCCGAAATGGCAAGACCAATTTGCGCCGCGCTTCATGAAATATTTCTGGTGATAATCCTCGGCAGCGTAAAAGTCACCCGCCTGCACCACTTCTGTAACCACGTCGCGAGCGTAATCGCCTGACGCGTTTCGCCTGTCGATCTCTTCCTCGGCGACCTTCTGTTGCTCGGGTGAATGATAGAAAACACCGCTGCGGTATTGTGTCCCTATGTCGGGACCCTGGCGGTTCAACGTCGTGGGGTCGTGATTTTCAAAAAACAGGTTCAGGAGTTGGAGATAAGAGACCTTTTCCGGGTCAAACTCTACTTCGATCGCCTCAGCATGACCGGTACGACCAGTGCAGACCTGATCATACGTCGGGTTCAGCGTTTTGCCGCCGACATAGCCCACGCGCGTCTTAGAAACGCCCGGCACTTGCCGAAACATTTCCTCAACACCCCAGAAACAACCAGCTGCGAAAGTAGCTTTTTCGGTCATGTAATCTCCTTCGTTCGAACTATAGGCTTCCTTATGTATCGATCACAAAGCCGGATCTGCCGATCGGTCTTCCACGCCTGATGCAAAGCGAGCAATGGGATCAGGAGCAGCACAGCGAAAGTGTAGGGATCGCGTGAATGGAAATTCTGGACGAAAAAAAATGAGCCGACCAGCGCGATGAACAGATAGAGCCACCACCGTATGCAAAGCCGCGATCGGCGTGTGCGCCAATGAACCAAGCTTTGAACCGTGGGAAACGTCACCGCAAAAGTATATGCCAATTCTGAAGGCAAACGTAAAAAGGGGCGCGTGGCATTTTCAAACTTCTTGAAATGCAGCGCGGTGCCGACAAATTTGCTGGTCCTCCTGCAGAAAGGAATACGACCATGACACGATCAAAGACATCAAGCGCAGGAAAGAAGCGTAAAACGAGCCGGTGTTGGCCAGGATTTGAACCCGTTTCAGGAAAGAAACCATTTTCGAAAGGGAGTTGCCGGAAGAAAAAATAAAGATGACTTTAAACAAGCGGGGCCACGAGTTGGCTCGCGGCCCCGCCAGATTCACATATCGTAGAAACTGGTAATTAAGCGTTTTCTTCCAAGATCTGTTTCTTCACACTCGCCGGTACTTCTGCGTACTTCAGAGGTTCCATCGCACTTGCGGCTCGTCCTGTGCTCATCGAGCGCAGTTCGGTGGTATAACCAAACATTTCGCTTAACGGGACTTCTGCTTCGATGATCGTGGTGTTACCACGTTCTTCAGAGTCGACAATCAACCCGCGCCGGCGGTTCAGGTCGCCGGTGACGTTGCCTTGGAATTCTTTCGGCGTAGTCACGACAACTTTCATAATCGGCTCGAGCAATGTTGCACCAGCCTGTCGTACCGCATCTTTAAATGCAATCTGCCCGGCCAGTTCGAACGCGATCTGACTCGAGTCGACGTCATGATACGAACCATCCAGCAGCGTCACTTTGCAGTTGATCAGCGGGAAATTCGCTAAAACGCCGGTCTTGGCCGCCATGCGAGCGCCGTACTCGATCGAAGGAATAAATTCCTTGGGGATCGATCCGCCGAACACCTTGTTTTCCCACGCGAAATTATCTTCCCAGTCGAGTTCCTTGAGGTCCTCGGGAGACATCGCCGTGCCGTCAGCATTAAGGCCGTTGAAAGGCTCGATGCGGATCGTGCAGTCGCCAAACTGACCACGGCCACCGGACTGCTTCTTGTGCGTGCCGCGGGCCTCGGCCGACTTGGTAATGGTTTCCTTGTAGGCCACCTTTGGTTTGCCAACCAGAACTTCGACTTTGTAGTCGCGGGTCAAGCGCATCTTCAAAATTTCAAGATGCAGTTCGCCCATCCCGGCGATAACGGTCTCTCCGGTTTCCTCATCGTACTTGGTCCGGAACGTCGGATCCTGACGACGCAGCTTGGTCAGCGCATCACCCAGTTTCTGCTTGTCAGCACCGCTTTTAGGTTCAATCGACATGCTGATAACTGGCTCTGGAAAGCTGGGCCGCTCGAGAATGATGGGGTGGTCCGGATCGCATAGGGTATCGCCGGTGTTGGCTTCATCGATACCGATGACCGCAATGATGTCGCCGGCCTCAGCAGAATCGCGTGCTTCCCGATCGTCGGCCGACATTTGAAACATTCGACTGATATTTTCGCGGGTGTTCTTGTTGGCATTCAACACGCGCGTTCCTTTCAGCAGCGTGCCGCTGTAGACACGTACATAGGTCAGCGTGCCGTACTTGTCATCAACGATCTTAAATGCCAATCCGCAAAACGGGGCATCGGGCTGACGCTCGCGAATTTCAACAGTGTCCTTGTTCTTCGGATCGCTGCCCCTGGCGGGTGGCATGTCCAATGGGCAAGGCAAATATTCGATGACGCCGTCCAGCATCTTCTGAACCCCGACATATTTATAAGCCGACCCGCAATACAGTGGGTGCGCCTTGAAAGCAATCGTGCCTTTTCGCAGAGCGGCGCGCAACTCGGCTGGCTGCAGTGATTCAGGGTCGGTCAGATACTTGTCCATCAGCGCATCATCCAACTCGGCAATCTTTTCGAGCATAATCGCGCGGTAATGAGCAACCTTTTCCTTCATGTGATCGGGAACAGGTTTGACGTTGACCTTGTTGCCTTTTTCATCGGATGGATCGGAGTAGTAGCCGACCTGGTCGATAATATCGATCACGCCTTTGAAGCTGTCGGCCTGCCCGTCAGGGATGACCACCGGGATGGCGGGCGCGCCAAGGCGATCGAGGATGCTCTTGTAACAGTAGTCGTAGTCCGCGCCGACTTTATCCATCTTGTTGATGAAACAGATGCGGGGAACATTGTATTTGGTGGCCTGCCGCCAGACGGTTTCTGACTGGGCTTCCACGCCCTCCTTGCCGTCGAAGACCGCGACCGCTCCATCCAACACGCGCAGCGACCTCTCCACTTCCACCGTAAAATCCACATGGCCAGGCGTGTCGATCAGGTTGATGTCGTACATATCGGACTTGACGTCCTTGTCGATCCATGCACCGGGCTTCCATTTGCAATAGGTTGCAGCGGAGTTAATCGTGATACCGCGCTTCTGCTCTTCTGGATCGAAATCCATGACGGCGGTGCCCTCATGCACTTCACCTACTTTGTGAATACGACCGGTGTAATAAAGAATTCGTTCCGATGTAGTGGTCTTGCCGGCGTCGATGTGAGCGGCGATGCCGATGTTTCTGATCTTGGTTAAGTCGCGGGCCATAGCTATTTTCCTCGGACGCCCCGCAAATCAGGGCGTAAATACAGTTCAATTGATGTAAACAGTTGTCAAAACAGGGTGTGATCTGCCAGATCGCTCATGCTGACCCGGCAGGGGATCAATCAGCATGAGCCATCTAATATGGTTCGGGGCTCATGAGGTACCTCGCTTATCTGAAACATCCAGCCGCAATACTACGGCGGAAACGCATGCAAATCTACCGACGCCCAACAACGGAAGCAAGCATTAGCGTCGGTTTTAATATCCAACACCTGGATTTATAGAACCCGTCAAAACCCACCGCGACTTCGATACCGCTTGCAGCCTATTCACTTGGCAGCCAAAGACGCTGCTGTAATCGCTCATGATCCCTTTAAATCGCCTTAGTGGCAACAAGCGTCGAAACGACCGCGACGACAACGACAACCGTGGCAACCACTACTTCTACGATCATTACATTGGTTCGATTCCAGTCAACCTGCCCTTTATCGGGGGTCATTTCCCAGCGGTAGCGGCCACTGCTCAGCTGAATACGCTGGGTGCCCGCCACTGCATAAGGCACGTTGTCACGACCCACTTCAAAACCCAGCGTCTGACCAGCCGTCAGGTGCACGCTGGAAAGGACGGGACCGACAGCAGCGGCATTGTCATCACCGTAAAGCACATACGTGCCGGAATAGTCCGTAACGTCTTTGGTTGCAGCCCGGTTTGTTGAAAAATGAGCAACGTCCAGCGGACGCGTTTCTACCTGGCAACCTCCCAGGATCAGCCCGGTGGTCATGAACAAAACAAGCAGCGATCGTTTCATGGACAGGATGGTACAAGCCCCAGTGCGTCAAGACCACAACCGCAGGCTGACTGCTTCGTAAGTGAACAATCGCTTTGAAATGGGAACCCCAATGCGCGCCGTAACTTACTCACAGCCGGAACTGGCTATAGGTCACCGCATCCAACTCCAGGCCCGCGAAATCCCGTCGATCGAACTGAGTCTGCGCCAGGCCGGCGATCATGGCGGCGTTGTCCGTGCAAAACGCCAGATCCGGAAAATGGACGGGTACCGCAAAGGACGCCAAGGCCGCCCGCAATCCTCGGTTGGCTGAGACGCCTCCGCCGATGATCACTGATGTTGCGTCAAAACGATCGATCGCGCGGCTGAGCTTTTTCGTGATCACATCAATGCAAGCTGCCTGAAAACTGGCGGCAATATCGCGCACTTCCGCGTCAGTCGGAGCGGGCTTGGGAGCTGCATGCGGATCGCTTTTACGCGGCACGCCCCGTACGTGATACAGCACCGCTGTCTTAAGTCCGCTGAATGAAAAATCCAGGCTTTGACGATCGAGCAGCGTTCGCGGAAACGCGATTTTTGAGGAATCTCCTTCCCTTGCCAACTGATCGAGAATCGGTCCTCCTGGATATCCCAGCCCCAGAATTGCAGCCACTTTGTCGTAAGCTTCACCCACCGCATCATCAATTGTCGACCCGACCAGGGCAATATCAGACCAGGAAGAGATGCGATACAGGGCGGTGTGCCCGCCGCTGCAAACCATCCCCACCGCTGGGGTTGTCAGCGCCGCCATGGGGCGGTGTTGCCCGGTGCCTGCTTCGAGCAACACGCTATAGAGATGTGCCTGCACATGATCGACCGCAATCAGCGGTTTTTCCAATGCCCAGGCAAGTGTTTTCGCTGCTGTCACCCCAATCAACAAAGATCCGATTAATCCCGGTCGATGGGCCACCGCAATCGCATCGACTTCTGCCAGACGGATCCCCGCATCGGTAACGGCCCGGCGAATCACCGGCAGGATATTTTCGATATGGGCGCGGCTGGCGATCTCCGGCACTACGCCTCGGTATCTGGCGTGAAGTTCAACCTGCGATGCGATCACACTGCTCCGCACAAATCTGCCGTCGACGACGACAGCAGATGCGGTTTCATCGCAGGTGGATTCTATGCCGAGGATGATGCTCATGATTACGGGTATTTGGTCTGCAGGTCGCTCAGGCGTTGCTTGAGAAAATCGGTTTCAGGAGCGATTTGCGTTCTATAAAGATCAACCACATCCTTAAGGGCGATCTCGCTTTGAGGCGTACCCGCTCCCTGATGGATCGACCTGAGAATCGTACGGTAATCGCTGACACAAGTAACCGACGCACTTTTAAGCGACTTAATGGACTCAGCCGTTTCGGGTCGAAGTTTCTTCGGGTTTGTCGGCAGAGCCTGCTCGCATCGTTCGAGCCGATTGACGGCATCAATGAAACGCGCGAGAACGATCCTGTCCTTTACAACGCCGTCGGTCAGTTCATCTGCTACACCGCGCAGGTTGTCGGAAGTGACGACCAAGGGTTTGAGCGCCGTTAACTCGGCGCGTTCGTCTGCTTCACTTGCGGGCGCTACCGTGCGGGTGGACTTGTCAGGCGTCATCACCACTTCTTCTGGCTGCCTGCTTGGGTCATTCTTCGCCGGGTCAAGAAAATGCGTCACCGCCTGCGGCTGTGCGATGTCCAGGGTCGGCCCAGCCCATTCACCAGGGATCAGACCTGGGATGGCTTTATCTGGGATACCATCGACCAGAAGTTGGGCGGTGGCATCATTCACCGCCCGACCAAAAACACCGCGTGTGACGTTCGAAAATAAAGAACTCACTTCACAGGTCCAGGTGGTTTCCCAGATCGACTTGCCATTTTTTTGAAATGACAGTGTCCCTTTGAACGGGATAACCATAAGCATTAAGGGCTGGCCGCTTGCTGCGGGATCAACCTGAGCGTAGGACATCACAAGCTGTATCGGTTGATTGTCGGCAACCTCAATGCCCAACGTCTTCAAACGAGCGGTCAGCTTGTCGTCCACCAGTTTCAAGTGTTCCGGGGTAGCGTTATGGATATACGGGTTCAGTGAAACGCGAACGCCCGGCCTGATCGCGTAACTCTCAAGGGCCGCATCGCCGACCGCGCCGTTAAGCTGTACGGCCGCAGTTTTGTCTGGAAAATCCAACGGCACCAGCAGCGAATCGCCACTCGCGTCAGGTTTGCTGAGAAACCAAAGCCGGTTTGCAAAACCAATTGGCCTGCATGAAGACCAGGCTACTGGATTAACTTTTGCCGCCAGCATACCTGTGGTTCCATTGAGCAACCATTCACCAGCTAGGCCGTAAGGCGATCCGATCCATGTGGGTGCCGCCACGGTATCACCGGGCGTTGCGATGACTCGCGTGCCTGTACCGGTTGACACGCCATACTTCCACAGCGAGGTCGACCCTGATTCATTTGAATTGATATAGATCGATGCGCCATCGGGCGAAAATGCCATGCTCTGGCCCTGCAAGGGAGGTGATGACAACGTGATCGCTCCGCGCCCCGCACCCGTTAACGCCTGCACGAACAGCAGCGAATTGCCGTCGGCGCCCGGTGGCGATGGGATGGCTAAAAATCCGCGGTTGTTGCTCAAATGCGCGAGGCAATCAAATGCGAGTGGAACACGGTAAATCGGTTTGCAACCAGTTACCTGCCAGACGATCAACTCATGATCCGTTTGCGTGATCACATGGTCGTTGTCGATGAACTGCGCCGCTGACACCCTGTTGCTCACTCCTGCCGCTGCGATGCTATTGGCAGGGAAAACCGAAACCGGGTTGGGAACCCAACTGGTAATTGGCTTCCCGTTTTTCGATACAGAGCAGACATCAATGCGGTCGCCTGTCTCGCGCCGATAGCGCACGATGAACTCGCTGCCGTCAGGACTGACATCCTGCAGATCGCATATCGCGGGGAATGGGATATCAAACAACTGCCTGCCTGCGAGCGAAAAAATAACGACGTGCGTGAAGTCGGTCCAATCGCCTGTGATTTCGGTCACGCGATAGGATTTGGTGGTAAAAACCTGTCCGGTGGCGGGCGAAGTGAAGATGAAAGGATGATCCTCACCGAACGTGGGGTGAAGCGGGATTGGGCTGAGCGCCATCCCGGGTGGCGTTGGGGGAAGTGCTTCCACGGGCCCAGCACCTGACGGCGCGCTTTCGGTAAGCGTGCGTACGCCGGTCATCACAGGATGTGACAACAACGGCAGTGTTAAATCCTGCAGGTCTCCTCCGGCGCGAATGTTGGCAACTGTAGCTGGTAATTCTTTCGGGAGCGTTAGATTTTCAATTGTCTGAATATGGTTTCTGTAAGCGGGGGCGTGCGGCAGCAACTTTGTATTGGTGCATAAGATCTGTGTGGGTGACAGCACGATGACAGGATGGCTGTGAAACAAAAAGGAATCGGGGAATACAAAGATCCCATGTCCCGACACACGATCGACAATGCATTGATACCCGATGACCCAGCCCGAACCATCAGCAAGCCATTGCAACGCGCGCGACGATCGATAAACATCGATCCGCTCCATCACCAATTCCATGGCACGCTGGCTCGTCAGGCGGATCACCATTTCCGAGATTACTTTGCCCGTGCGTACATCGATTACCCGCATGAACGAAATTGCGTTATAGCTGGCAGTGTACTGCGCGAGTTCTGTCCCATCGGGTGAGAATGCGATCCAGCATCCGGCGTACAAAAATTGGTTGGCTATAGGGCGACTGATTTGCCCCGCGTTGGTACCGGTCTCCAGATCGTAAAATCGAATCAGCCGGTCATTGGCGACCACCGCATATTTCCCACCGGGGCTGACAAGCACGCTGGAACGATTGGCAGTCGCGGCGACCGGAACCGTCCGCACCATCTGGCCCGATTTGATATCCCACACCTGCAAAACCCCATCGTCGCCGCATGAGGTGTAGGTGAGAAGCGTGGTGGGTGACGGAAAATCAACTACCTGGCAATCGCCTTTATCGACCGGGTGAATCCGGGTCACCGCCTTCTGGTCCTTTAGCGACCAGACCTCGATATCTTTCGTCGATTCCTGCGTGAGACCGGCGATGTAATTGCCGGCGGGGTCGAATACCGGATCGCGGATGACGTCGATTTTGGCAGGGCTCTTATGAACACCGCCGGTGAAAGCATCGAACGTTTCCACCTGCTCGACCAGTCCCGCTCTCATCGCGGCAAAGAATGGGCTGGGGCGGGGCGGGACTAAAAAAGCGATATCGCCTTGATCCGGCAGATGCACGCTGCCGGTGCATTTGGGAAGAGGTGCGACTGCCTCGGGCTTAACCGTCCAGGGAACAGACGGCTCAGCTTTGTCCGCGGCACCGGCGTCTGCGGTAAAGAAGCTCAAAACGAACAATGTTGCAATGAGAAATGCAAGAGGCGTCTTTCCAAGGTAAAACAGCTCGCGCTCAACGTCGAAATGTTGGCAAGCAGATTTTTTCCTCCGCCGAGTTCTAAAGACCGCTTTCACTGGATTTCCCCACGGAAAGTGCCCCGATTCTCTGCCACCGGTCCCAGTCGTTTGCGTCCGGTCGCTTCAATTCTGCGTTACTCCACCTATAGTGTATCCTTTCATCAGCGAAGATGCAGCTTCGAGTGTCGCGGATTGAACGCGTTGCGATCCTCGATAACAGCCTCACCAGGAGCAGTAAGTTGGCGGATAGATACCTGCAGCATACATTTAAGAACGGTCTTACCCTTTTGGCCGAGAAAATGCCCGGAATGCAGTCGGCGGCGATGACTCTGCTGGTTCCAGCAGGCTCATCCGGAGATCCCGTCGATCGCGGAGGATCGTCAACCGTCATTTCGGATCTGGTCCTGCGCGGAGCGGGCGAACGCGATAACCGTGCCCTTACCGAATATCTCGACGGGCTGGGCCTGCAGCGCTCGGCAAGCGTGGGCGTACATCATTCGCGATTTGGGTGCGCCGCGTTGGCTGCAAAGGTCATGGAAGGGCTCCCCGCCTATGCGGATATCGTTCGGCGACCCCAAATGCCCGAATCTGGTTTTGAACCCGCGCGCGATCTCGCTTTGCAGGCACTGGCTGGCATTGACGATGAACCCCGCCAGAAATTATTGCTCAAACTTCGCGAGTGGCATTTCCCATCCCCGTATGGTCGAAGTTCTATGGGCAAGAAGGAAGATCTTGAAAAACTGACCCTGGACCTTTGCAAAGCTGATTTCGCCCGGCGCTATCATGCGAATAACGCAATTCTCTCTATCGCGGGGCATATCGAATTCAGCGAAGTGAAAGACGCTGTGGAAAAATCCTTCGGGGATTGGGTCAGTAATGCGGTCGAACCAGTGATTGAAATGCCTCCGCCGGGTCATCACCACCATATCGATCAGCAAAGTGAGCAGACGCACATCGGCATCGCCTATCCTTCTATTCCCGAGACCGATCCCGACTATTACACCGTAAGGATGGCGGTTGAAATTCTCAGCGGTGGCATGAGCGGTCGACTCTTTACTGAGATCCGCGAGAAGCGCGCCTTGGTTTACAACGTCTGGGCAGGCTATACCGGCCTGCACGACCGTGGCAGCATCATGGGATATGCTGGTACGAGCAATGACCGCGCACAGGCAACTCTTGATTGCTTCATAACCGAGCTGCATCGACTGAGTAAAGGCGTCACAGCCGCCGAACTGGCGCGGGCAAAAACCGGCATCAAGGCCAGCACCGTCATGTCTGGCGAAAGCACAAGCGCCCGCGCTGGCGCGATTGCCCACGACTTTTTCATCCGCGGTCGGATTCGCACACTCGATGAAATTAAGGACGCCATCGACGCAGTGACAGTCGATAAGGTAAATACCTTCCTGGCAGCCCACCTTCCCGGCCCGTTCACCATTGTGACGGTGGGACCAAAGGAATTGATCCTGCCGAAGTAATACCAGAAAGTTCCACCAGGTAAGCTGCTTTAGTCGCTGGCAATTGTCGCTAAAGCGCTTGCGTTGCTTCGATCGCGACGGAGCGCCAAATAGAGATAAATTGCCGCCAGCAGTAAGACGGCCCAGCTTAGTTGCGGAAACAGGGGTCCTACTAACGGGAGCCATTTTACGCCCGTTTTTGTATGTCGACTCCATCGAAGCATATCCAACGCAGTGTCCACGAAATTCACGGCGTTTAGTAAAAGATAAAGCATGAGCCCATCGAGGCTGAAGGACGCGGTAGCAGCTGAAAAAACCGCTCCCCACAGCAAATAGCGATTCTGCATCTGCGGCAATAGCGCGTACATCAAAACCCACGGCGCTACCATTGCGAAGAAAAACATCCGGTCTTTTCGCCGGGTGTGAATCGCCATCCCAATGCCACATAAGAACAATGACACCAGGTAAGCGGTGATCATCAGATAACGCATCGGAAAAGTCTGGTTTTCCTGAAGAAACTGCTCGATGTATAAAAGTGTTCGATCCAGCGACATCACCGCTGTAGTTAACGTCAGTGCCACGAAGATACACGCAGTTTTGATACGGACACGGCGAGCGGATTTTATCCACGCGACCGCTACACAACTTACCGCAGCCAGCGCGTAGATAGTCAGGATCAGATACCGAAGCGTATCGACGGACGGCACCTTATAAAAGGGAAGGTAATCTGACAGTGTTATCGCGTCATCAAACTTCCAGCCGAACGATTCTTGAAGAATCGCGCCGAGGTTCATCGCTTTGCACCAATAGAGCAATTGCCAGTGCTCGGTCGGAAATTTGATGCCGATTGTGTACCACGCCATTGAGGTGTCAAAAAGCTTAACGCAGGCAAAAAGCCCACCCGCGATAACAGTGGAAAACCAGGTGGGGGCCCATCGTCGGGGGAGCCATCGCGCGGCAACGACGATGGTTACAAACGTAAGCAACGCATAGGCGAAATAATCCGGACGGGGCTTTGTCATCCACGGCCAGAAAATCATCCCAAATCCTGCGACGACCACTACCGCCTGGGCAATGAGAAAGCTGCGGGAAGACCGACGTAGATAAAACAACAACGACATGCAGACCGCGCTAAGAATCACCCAGATAATCCAGCGAAAGGCAGCTGGGTTTCCCGCCAGCCAGGGTGAGGCGACAAGTCCAATCGCAAGAATGATCCCGATTAACAGTCGCACCACCGCTCCTGGGCGAAACATTAACAATTGCCAGACGACCAGCACCGGGGTGACCATCAGGATCTGGCCCTTGCCCATCGAAACCACTCCAATGCAGATGCCGGAAACCAGCCAAAAGTCGAGCAGTCCCAGGTAAATCGCCAGGAGAAAGGGGGGTAGAATCCAGACGTCCCATTGCGGATAAGAATGTGCGTTAAAGATAGCAGCGGGGCTGGACCACACCAAAAGGGCCGAAAACAGGGCCGGCCAGGCACAGCGCAGCGGTTGAAGCCATTGGCGGGCCGGCGCGCCGCTGCATTGTCGAAGCCAATAATGCACGAGAAGGAACATCACCACCGAGCCACAAAATTCGCATGCCGTATTCAGCTGAAGCATCGGCCGGTTGAATTCGTAATCGTTGATCCACGCAGCTGACCAGTTGCGATTCCTGGGAAAATGTGCCTCCGTCCATGCCTCCCATTTGGAAATAATCAGCAAGCGCAAGGGTGGGTAGTCCAGTGCGAGGCGACCATCCCCCGGTTCCTGATTCAGGTCGTCTCCATTGTCCTCAACAATCTGAGGATAGACCTTTAAGATGCCGATTTTGTTCGTGTAATGTCCCCATTTGATCGCATTATTCAGGCTGATCTTAAAATGTATCTGTGTTGCGTTCTCCCAGGCTGCGCGTCGGATAATCAAACCAGTGTGGATTAACGCGGCGACAATGCAGAGCATCACCGCGAAGTTTCCAACCACCCATGCAATCCCGCGCATGCTCCGGCGCACAACAGTCCGCGGCAGCGGTTGAAGCGGCGGAAGTTGTGTCTGATCAACAAACGGTTCGGCGGTGGTTGTCACGCGCCATCAGCGTAATCGAGCGGGCGCAGGAAATCGATTCGCTTCCCTGCCACCTGGATCAGATCTATTTTGTTTCTCAAAGCTATGGTGGTGCAAATGCCCGTCGCGCAGCACGCTGGTTTCAAACGTCCTGAGGTTCCGGGTCAATTTGATGATACGCGCCCCGCGCGAAAACCCGCGTTTTCCGTAGGTGCTGAATCCCCCGGCCCTGCCATAGCAAAGCTGGACCCCCGCAAGTTTTGCACAGAAATCGTTGGTGTGATCGTGCCCCGCAAAAACGCCCATGACATCACCAGTCGTTTTGATCGCGTTGAAGAAACCACTGTTGAATTTCGGGCAACAGACCGGTTCATTTTTTCCGCCACTGCTGGCGGCATTCGACCATGCGAGGTCGTATTCTGGCAGCGGAATGTGTAAAAATACCAGAGCCGGCAAGTCGTGCGGCAAAGCGAGAAACCAGTCGATCTGGTCCTGGCGAATCCAGGCGTAATGTCGCTGCTTTTTATCTGCGTAAGCATGTGAGTCGAGAAAAAACATGCGTGCGGCGGGTGTGTCGTCTGCGTCAATCGTCAAAATATAATTACCCACACCGCTCACAGTCTCGGGCCCGGACACTGAAAGACAACGTGGCAATTTGTGCATCGCCGCCATCAGCTGCTCCCGGCTTGCCGAGCCTTCGTCATCATGGTTTCCAAAAACCGCCGCCCAGGGCAAATTGCGCTGGATAATTGGTTCTGCCACACTGGCATAGGCGTGCAGGGGATCGCGACAAAAGCCGCCGTCAATCACGTCGCCGGTTAACACCACCAGATCTGGCGGTTGAAAATCAAGAACCTCCCTCATCAGTTGAATCGTTCTGAGATCGTGGCGATTGCCGTTTCGATAATGCAGGTCTGTAAACTGCACAATTGTGAACGTGCCATCGGGCTGAAACTGCAGCGGGGGGCTGGAATCATTGTCGCAGGGGATGATTATGATGCCTCCGGGCACACAGCCGTCTGTTACTTCTTATTTACGGTCCGAATGATGATCCCCGACATGATTGAACTGGCGGTGTCCGGATCATACCCAACTATTCCGTCAATCGGCTCGCCCACCAGCGCGGCGCTTAAATCATATCGACTGTAATAAACACCGTTACGCCAGCCGTTTTTAATCGCCTTGATCTGCGGCGACTTTGCATTTCCCAGCACGGTTTTGGCAAAGTGGCGATACCGAATTTCCGTCTTGGGAAATCCCATGGAAAAGATCAGATCCTTCACTGGCAGGGGATCCTTGAGTCCGCCGGGGAATAATTTGTTGAGCATGCTCTCGGCGCTCTGGGCAAATTCAGTAGAACCACCGGCGCAGTCAACAATAAGCGTGCCTCCACCTTGAACGAAGTTTTTTAATTGCTGCAGTTGCTGTGTGCTGAAGTTAAAAGTCCCCGTGCCTGTCAGGTGTGCGATCGGAAAGCCGGTGATTGGTTTATCCGATAGTTCGACCACTTCAGTCGTCATATCGATACCGGCATCGTTGTGAAGGATGGCCGCCAGACGTTCCCAGCCACCCGGTTCAGGGTTCCAGTTACGGTCATATTTGAGCCGCGCGATTTTGACGCTTTTGCTGGTCTTGATCGCCGGATCAGGTTTGAGCAAAAACGATTGCCCCTTTACAAGCAGATTAGTTTTGTCCGTGCCGTATAGGATGATGTCATCGGTCGCCTGATAGGCTTCTTCATGCCCCGCGCCCGTTGGTTCCTGAAGCTGCCAAGCCTTTGCAGGATCATTCGGCATAATGATCATCAACTCGCGCACCCCGTTGCTCAGGCCGCGCAGCGATACTTTTTTCTTCCATCGGCTGGGAGGGTATTGCTCGTTGGTATAAATGCAGTGATTGTCAGGCAATTCGCGGAATTCGTAGTCTGGAAATAACTGTTTTCCCAGTGCGCTGATCGATGTCACAAATGGATTCGGCGCTCCCTCTGCTCCGCCGCAATCGGCATTAAACAGCACCATTCCACCGTGGTTTATAAATTGTCGCAGCTTGTCCATCTGCTCGGGTTTTAACGATAAATCAGAATTGCCCGACAGATACAAAAACGGCGCATCGTGCAGCTCATTTTCGGGAACATCCAGGTTTGTCACCTGCCAGTTGATATCCCGTTCGGTCTGCTCTCCCATCCATCGCACGAAGTTGGCCACGTCGCGCGGGCGCTGGTTCCAGGGACCTTCTTTTCCGGCGTTCGCGCCGCTGTTATTGTCGTACACCAACTTATTAATCAAGACTGGTGCCCGCCCCCTGGCCAGAAACAGCATGCACAAGCTGGTATTGATAACATTTTTGTCCCCGCCCCAGCGCACCGGTTTTACCCTGTTGTTTCACGCACCAGTCCGCGCCATATTGATACCAATCCACCGTGCCGAAATATTTTAGTCCGCTGGCAACTCCGATGCGTTCAACTCCATAAAGCGTATATCCCGGCAAGGGAAATCCAGCATAGCCCTGCGAAGGCGTCCACTCCGCCGTGTGACCGGCCATCCACTTTAACCCCTTGTCGATGTGATCATTTCGCAAATTGCCCACGCATTTGATCCCGTCGGCCTGGTGCACATAATCCTGCGTGATGAAAAGCGTCGCAACGCCCGCAGCTGTCATCGAAGCCTGTTCTCCATTATGTTCACCTCGAGCCGCTGCTTTCGCGGCATAAAACCAGCCTCCATCGGCCTGCTGGTCTGCCGTCCAGCGTTTCTCCACATCCATCCAGTAATCCGTCGGGATCTCTATCCCCAGCTGCGCAGGCCCACATTGATAACACCCCGAACTGGCTCACGCTGTGGTCTACGAGATTATTATCCCGCTTGTTGGTCAGGTACGTATAGAGGAATGCCCCTTTGGAAATGCCGCTGTTGTACGCATGCTGAATGCGGTCGCGGTCGGCCTCGGCCAGTTTGCGCGTTTCAACGGTGCGCGGCATCATCAACCAAACCTGACACCGCATTGACAACGCATAAGTCCCGGCGATATCCGCCGTCTTCAACCAGGCGATCGACGGAGCCAGCTTCGGATCCTGCGCATCTTCGCCCGATGCCAATAACGCGTAGACCGCCAGCGACGTAGCACCGCCCCATTGTCCACCAACCAATGATGCCTTGTCGGCCGTGGGACTGCGCTTATCCGAAGTCTCCCAATTGGCATTGTTCATCTTGGAATAGAGAAACGCTTTTGCCTTGCTCAGCGCCTGATCGACCGCGCTCGCCGAAGCGCCCCGGGCCGATGCGGGTAAAAAGGCTGAAAGCCAGAGCGGAATAACAATAAGACAAATAAGACGGCTTCGCTTCGATCGGATTCGCTCCGCTCCTGGCATAGGTTCCTCTGTACTGATGGCCCGTGATATCGCCGCCCCACATATATTGTAACGGTTGAATATCGACCGCAATAGAAAAGTTGGTTTTGCGTTTATGGCTATTGCTGTCTTCACGGGGGCTTCAGGGACAAGAGCGTAAATTCCTCTCCGCAGGATCTATGGGTTAACCGGCGATTGCTCGAAGGATCGCGCCGCCAGCCGCGCGGCCGTTGGAACCGTCTGCGCCCGGGACCATGCACACCTGCTGTACCAAAGGAGGATCTCACCATCTCGATATCGCTCTCGTTCCCGTGCGTTGTTCGAAGATTCAAAGTTGTTTCGTTGTCTCCGCAAAATGTTTGCCGAAGGAGTATTTATGCTGTGGTCAGCCTTGTCGGAAAATGTCGCGCTCAGTCTCTCGCGTGGTTTTCATCGCGCCCGTAAAGGGAACCGCCGGCTTGCCGTTGAAGAGACGGGAGTGCGCCGGACAGAACGTGACGGAAACGTCTCGATCTTCGAGCCGCTCGAACCCCGAACCCTTTTCACCGCCAGCGGTTTTGAACCCATTGATGGCGTTGGAAATAATCTTTTCGATACCAAGTGGGGCACCGCGGGCAGCGACCTGCTGCGCCTTACCCAGGCCGCCTACGCCAACGGAATCGACTCCCCAAGTCTCCCCGGCGATGCCAGTGCCCGCGACATCAGCAACCTGGTGAACAGTCAGACCGATCCGGCCAGTCCGTCCACTCAACTCAACACTATCGACTCAAACAATCTGTCCGATTTTGGTTACGCCTTCGGGCAGTTCATCGATCACGATATGAGCCTGACGCCCGACGGCGGCGCTTCATTTCCCATTGAGGTCTCGGCAACCGATCCAATCGGGCCGGCGGCCTTGCCGTTCTCGCGATCCCAGACCGATCCGACCACCGGAACCAGCGATAAAAACCCGCTGCAGCAAGTCACGCAAGTCACCGCATATCTGGATCTTTCGCAGGTTTACGGCTCCGACCAGGCCACAGCCATCGATCTGCGAACCCTCTCCGGAGGCCTAATGAAAACCAGCGCAGGCGGTTTGCTGCCTTACGATAATTCCACATATTTCACACCGGCGCAGCTGGCGTCGTTGAATCAATACGTCGGTGGAATGCAGAACTTCGGCGCCGTTGCCAGCAACGATTTATTCGCCGCCGGAGATGTTCGGGGAAATGAAAATCTGGAGATGACCGCACTGGTCACTCTGTTCGTCGATAATCACAACACGCTGGCCAGGAAATTGGCCCGGGAACATCCAACCTGGGGCGATGAGCAGTTGTATCAGGAAGCCCGCAAGATCAATATCGCGGGATACCAGGCAATGATTTACAACCAATATCTGCCGGCACTGCTGGGTACCACAGCGATCCCTGCCTACAAGGGGTACAACGCGAAGATAGACGCTGGAATCTCCAACGAGTTTTCAACCGTCGCGTTCCGCATGGGCCACAGCATGGTGAGTCCGAGCGTTGCGCGTGATGGAAACGACGGACAGCCAGTCGCCGGGGAGGTACCGCTTTCCGAAGATTTCTTCGACTCAAACCTGCTGAATTTTACGGGGGCAATTGACCCTGTAACTGGCCTGGCTGGCACGGGGATCGGTCCAGTGCTTAAAGGCGAAGCCGATGGAAACGGCCAGGCAATGGACAACATGGCCATCGATGACATCCGCAATCTGTTGTTCGGCGCAAGCGGTGCGGGCGGACAGGATCTGATGGCATTGGACGTTCAGCGAGGACGAGACCATGGCATGGAGAGCTACAACGCGATGCGCGTCTCCCTCGGTCTAAAAGCCCTCAGCAGTTATTCCCAGATCACGAGCAATGCAACCGTGCAGAAGCAACTCGAAGCAGCCTACCCGGGCGGAATAAACACAATCGATGCTTTCGAAGGCGGGATCTCCGAAGACCACGTGACCGGGTCAGATGTTGGCCCTCTTTTTCAAGCCATACTTGTCAACCAGTTCGCCCGCCTGCGTAACGGAGATCGCTTCTACTATCAAAACGAAGCGCTCAACGCCGACGAACTGAAGCTCTTCAACCAGACGAACACGCTGACGAAAGTGATCGAAGCCAATACCGATGTCACAAATATTCAGCCGGACGCGTTTATCTATACCGGCAGCATTAGCGGTGCGGTAATGGGGCCGCCAACCTCGCCACTGCCGACAGCTGGCGCACGCCCTCCAGTCCCCTTGAGCAAACTGTCAGTCAGCCTGATTGACAGCAGCGGTAATGTGGTCGCGACCACCACAACAAGCGCAATTGGCCAATACAGTTTCGATCAAAGCGACGGGCTCGTTACCGGCAATTACACCATCTCCGTTTCCATGAAAAACGGGGCAACGCTTAAAACACCAGTCCCTGTCCATATCAGTAAAGGCGGACTGAAAATCAGCGGCGTTAATTTTGCCATGCGTCCGCCAGCACCGACCGGTTCTCCAATTGCCTTGCCGGTAGGCGCCCCAGTTCAACCGGCGATGCCAAACCCACTCGGACCCCGTTCGGCCTGACTCGCTTCTGAAAAAACGTTTTCCAGTCAGCAAGTAGCGTTCACGACAGCGCGAGGAAGACCGGAATAATCGGATATTTCTCGCGTCGTCGTGTTCGCTTGCTCTCTGCATGGACTCGCTTGCAGCTTTGCGACCCACTGTTAGACTTCATCACGATAGAAGTGGGGATTATTACAGCCCCGGGTCGAACTTGGACCTGTGGGATCCAGACGAAAAGATGTCGCGTATGCAGTCAAAATTTTTCTCCAAAACAGTAGTGTTCCTCCCGGTTTCCGTCCTGGGTATTGCGATGGCCGGTGGTTGTCAGCCAGCGCCTCCTGAGACACCCAGTGTGGATGTTGGCAGCGAGATCAGCCTGGAGCGAATGCAGGAATATGGCGCGGTGGCGGCTGATAAAATCGTGCAGGAACTTTCGTCGCTTCCTCCGGCGAAGGATCCTACCGGGCCTCGTCGGGTGATTTACCTGGCCGACCTTGTAAATCACACGGCAACACCCTCCGGTGATTTCGAACTGTTCATGAAAAGTCTCCGCGCCGCCTGGCGGATAATAAAACGGTAACGCATGACTTTATGATTCTGCGCGATCGCGCTGAAACCCAGGCGATGCTCAATCGCAACGCTGCCCCCGGCGCGTCGGTGGCCGCATACGATCCGGAGATCACCTACGATCTCACCGGCGAATTCAACGATGCGCACCGGGAAGGTAAATCGCTGTTTTTCGTCAGCTTCCAGTTAATCCACGCCAGCACTGGTGAAATCGTTGTTTCGTCCAGCCACGAATTGACCCAGCACGATTGATGCGACCCGCGGAGCTGTCGATGTTTGCGATGCGGATCTTACTGCTGGTTGTACCCTTGATTTGTCTGGCTGGTTCCTGCGCCGCCGAGCCATCCGCGAAGCACTCGCCTGGGCGTTGACGACTATCATCTGGCTGTCGGCGAGATGGTGAACGCGCTGCAGAGCAGTTCATTTTTCAGCTCGCGAAACGCATCGTCCCCCAAGGCTATCATTACGATAAAAAAGGTGGAGAACCTTACGACAGACATCATACCCGAAGGGGAGCAGTGGATGTTTGTTCTGCGAATATGGAACGATGATGCGGTGCAGGCGCTGGCCAAATCGAAGAATGTGGTGACGCAGGTTTCGCGCGAGCGATTGGATCAGTTGCAGAAGCAATTTCCTGACGCTAGAAGTTCATTTGAAACACCCACTCATGAAATGAGCGCGAGTTTGAAACAGCTACCCGTATCAATGCCGATGACGCTGATCAGGCCAACCAGAGAAGTGAGCTTTATCAGCTGAATTTCACCATCACTGAGGTCGCGACCGGCAATCTGGAATGGAGCGGCCTGGTGACGCTCAAAAAAAGCAGTTCTGGAACTCTCATCAATTGAACATGCTTTTATCGCTGTTGCGGAGATCCGATGGCTTTTGATTTGTATGACTGCCTGCATGCGATCAGGCATTTTCTGGTGCTCGCAATCATCGCCTCGCTGGCGGTGGGATGCGCGGGCCAAAATGATATCCTTCGACTGCAGGTTCACGACGGCGACCTGGCAGACGCCCGCCGGGAGTTGCTGGCCCATCCCAATACCGACAAAAAAAATACCGAATACTTTTTGCAGAATCTGCGCACGTTCATCGTCACGCTCGCCGACGGTTACACGGTACCCGGCGATCCGAAAGTGCAGGAAATTTTCGATACCCTGCGCCACCCAGGGAATCAACGACGACAAGACAGTTGAGGCAGCTGTCATCAACGACAGCGTGAATTTCTGGAAAGGGGAACCTTTCGAGCAGGCAATGTCCTACTACTACGTTTCGCTGTATCACGCGATTTACGAAGATTGGGGCAACACCCGTGCCGCGGCGCTGGGATCTCTGTTCCCTCTGAAAAACTTCGGCAAGGACGAAAACGGCAAACCCCTCACCGATGAAACGCTGGTTTCCAAAGTAAAAATGGAAAATTCAGTTGACCCGAAGGTAAACGACCTTCGCGCCGGTTATGTCGTCGCCGAGACAGATTTCACCCTGGGGTATCTGATGACCGCCATCGCGAATCATCAACTGGCGCTGTCCAGCGGTGACTTCCACCGGAATGACGAAGCAAACGACAATTTCAACAAGGCGCTGAGTATTAACCCAGGCTTGTCGAACGAAATTTCAACCATCAAGAGCAACGCCTGCAACACGCTGCTTTTTGTGGAGTACGGCACTGGCCCCGCCAAGTACGGACGCGGACCCGACCGGGCAATTGCCGACTTTTACCCGCTGACCCCCAGCGATCAATCCCCACTGGTGGTCAGCCAGGGAAGTGTTGATCAAAATTTTCCGGTCGTCTGCGATGTGAATCAGATGTCGCAGGATCACCAGTGGAAAAACCTCGAAGATGTCCGCCGGGCGAAAAGCTACCTCGGTGATGCGATGCTGGTTGGATCGGCAGCCACGCTGTTCGTGGCGGCGAATCTGCATGAATACAACCAGGCCGGTGGTAACTCGGGAGATGCCGCTCTGATTCTGCTTGGCGTGTCGGCCATTCTTTTTGCGCTGGGTCTTGCCAGCAAGGCCAGCGCCCACGCCAACACCAGCTATTGCGAAGCCATGCCGCAGCGGGTGTACGTGGTTCCACTGATGATTACCGATCCAAATTCCACGGTAGCGGTGCAGGTACAAAATCGCCCCGATTCAAAATTGGTACTGACGGGTCTGCAGCCAGCGGCTAAGGATCATATTACCGTTCGCGAGGTGCGGATGGTGACAACCGACCCGATCGTTTTTCAGCCGTGATTAACGTGGCACATTGCATGAAACACGAAAGCTTTCCCCCGACCTTTTACCTGCTTCTTCTGGCGGCGCTCGCCGCCGGCTGCGTGTCTGAGCCAGCAACACAGGTTGTATTTCAGTCTCCCGCCTGGCGATATTCCGGACAGGTTTTTTATTCCAATGATGCAATGCCCGACGCCGGGTCTATCCACCTTCCTTACATCCTCGGTGGAACCTGCGTACGCACGCCAAATGCCGACACGCTGACTTTTTATCAGCAGGCAGGATTCTTAAAGGATATGTCAGTGGACGATCTGCAAAATTTGTATCGGCTGGAGGGAATCGTCTGGCAGCAGCAGGGCGTGGTCCCGCCTGGCCTGCACGTGCTCGAAGGCGGAAACTCGCTAGTCTCTCCATTGTCGGGCACGCTGGCATATGTCCGGATTTTTGGAACCTTGCATCCCAAATACCACCCCCGGTCACCACAGGTAGCTGCACTTGCGGCGCTGATCGCGCCACAACTGCAAACTAAATTCGCTCCTCCCTGAAACCGAATGCTAGAATAGAATCCGTGAGGCCCGTTAAAAAAGGATTGCCGATGTTAAAACTACTTCAATTTTCGCTGTGCATCAGCATTATCGCGATGTCGTTTGGCTGCAATTCCGATCCGAATAGAGAGCCGCCCAATCACGTTGTCGACACGCTGCCGCCCGGCGACTACGCAAAAATTCAGGTTATCGACAGCCTGCAGCCCTGGATCTGGTGTGGCAGCGCGATCGAAACCAAAGCCACCGGCGGCGATCCTATGCTGATCGAAGTCCCCGTTCGAAATGTGTCGGATTACGAATTGAACGTCCAATACGCTTTTCAGTATTTCGACGCCAATCACCGGCAGTTAAATGATCAGGAAACCTGGCGCAACCAGACCCTGAGCCCGCGGATTGAGTACCGCTTCAAGGGCACTGCTGCCGACGCCAGAACGGTGGATTGGCGTATGATCGTCCGCGTCCCACGCACTTAGTACCCACCTGCGCCGCACAATCGGACGTGCAAACTGCGCGGCGGTTTGAGACACAGTCGTTTGGAGATTGTTCATGGGCAAAAATGTGTTCCTCATCGTTTCTCTTATTGCGTTGGCGGGCTGCATGGGCGGATCGGCCAGCGAAAGCTCGAACTACCCGCAGACCGGCACCAGCGGCGCGCCCAGCGCCGTCGCCGCTCAGCGTGCGGTGGCTGATCCATCCATCAACAGCGTCAATCGCACGGGAACGATCGATCCCGACGGAGGCACCTTCACCGCCGGACGAAATGGCGCAACCGCGACGAAATAGAAGACCGCCGTAAATATCTATTTTGCCTCAAACGGTCATCGGGCGTCGTCGATCACTTGCTTTAGCATCCTGTTGAATGGCATTTAAGCCGGATCTATCCTGCCGCTATGAACCTGCGGCACCTCGTCTTAGCAATAGTTATTACCGTTGCGCTCGGTCGTTACGCCACCGCGGACGAAATCCCACTTAGCGATTTGAGCAGTAAAATTGAACAGGGTTTCGGTAGCCCGCGGGTGAATCTAAGTGTCAACGGACATCCGCTCACAATAGCAGGTTCAACGTACACGACTGGCGTCGGCACGCATGCCGCCAGCGCGTGGTGGCTGCATACCGAAGGTCATGCCGACCGTCTCAAGGCGTGGGTCGGAATGGATGACGAAGTAAAAAATGAGCCCGACGTTTCCCGGTTCGGCGTTGTTTTCCAACTGGTCGGTGACGGTAAAACACTGTTCGATTCCAAGCCCATGCATGTCGGTGATCCGGCTCGGCCGGTCGATGTGGATCTTACCGGCGTGAAGACGCTGCTGCTGAGCGTTACACCCACGTCGGACATTACGTATTGCCATGCCGATTGGGTCAATGCCACCATCACCTACACAGGCGCCAAACCGGTTGCGTTCGCACCGCCGGCGGAAAGCGCCGAGATATTAACCCCCAAACCTGCTTCGACACCGCGGATCAATTGCGCCCGGGTGATCGGGGTTCGCCCGGGTCACCCGCTGCTATTCACGATCGCCACCACCGGCGATCGCCCGATGATCTTTAGCGCGAGCGGCCTCCCGCAAGGTATCACGCTCGATGCAAAAACCGGTCGGTTGACCGGCGCTACGGCCGCCGCCGGTGAATCCGTAGTAAAGATCAAAGCCACAAACGCAAAGGGTTCTGCCGAAGGAGAACTGCGAATCGTGATCGGCGACAAGATTGCGCTCACCCCTCCGATGGGATGGAACAGCTGGAACTGTTTCGCTACTGAGGTCAGCGACGAAAAAGTTCGCGCCGCCGCCGATGCGATGGTCAACTCAGGTTTGATCAATCACGGCTGGACCTACATTAATATCGACGACTGCTGGGAAGTTTCGTCCCGTGAACCTGCTGAGCATCGCCGAGCACCTGACGGGCATATTCTTACCAACAGCAAGTTCCCCGACATGAAGGCCCTAGCCGATTACATCCACGCCAGGGGCCTGCGCGGGGCTTTATTCCTCGCCCGGGCCGGCTACCTGCGGGCGATTCACCGCCAGTTATCAGCACGAGGAAGATGATGCCAGGCAATATGCCGCGTGGGGGTTTGACTATCTCAAGTACGACTGGTGCAGCTACGGCGGTATCGCCAAGCACGCCAAGGCAGACTTTAACCCTGCTATCGATCTTGATATCGATCAGCGTCCTTATCGAATCATGCACGATGCGCTGCTGAAACAGAATCGCGATATTGTTTTCAGCTTTTGCCAGTATGGCATGGGAAATGTCTGGGAATGGGGCGAAAAGCTTGGTGGTAACAGCTGGCGCACCACTGGTGATATCAATGATTCCTGGCGCAGCCTGGAAAGCATTGGTTTTTCACAGAACGGTCACGAAAAATTCGCAGGTCCGGGGCACTGGAATGACCCGGACATGCTCATCGTCGGCAAGGTTGGATGGGGAAAAAATCTGCACTCGACCAAGCTTACTCCCAACGAGCAGTACCTGCATATCACGCTATGGTCGCTGCTTTCATCCCCGCTTTTGATCGGTTGCGACATGACCCAGATGGACGATTTTACGCTGGGGCTTTTCAGCAATGATGAGGTAATTGCGGTCAATCAGGATCCCCTCGGCAAGCCCGCGGGCGCGTCGTGGATCTGGGGAACGGCCTTGAAATCTGGGCCCGCGATCTACAGGACGGCAGTAAAGCAGTCGGTTTATTCAATCGTGGTCAAACTGCTTCACAAGTTGCCGTCAAGTGGTCTGACCTGCACATAACCGGCACTCAAACAGTCCGTGATCTGTGGCGGCAAAAGGACCTGGGAGCCCACGACAACGACTTCACCGCAACCGTCGGACGACACGGCGTCGTGCTGATCAAGCTTACTCCGGCAATGAAATAATCCTGAGTGCCTTACCGCGATATCGTGCGACACTCATCCCGTCACTGGGCTGGAAATCGTGTTGATGTTGTCCGCAGTATTGATGTCATACTCCGTTGTGCTTGCGAACACGCTGTTTGTTACCGAACTCGCGGTCGCCGAACCGATGTTGAAATTCAACGTTACCGCGGGTGCCGATGCCCCTGCGGGGACGTTTGGAATGTAGGTCATGGTGACCACCTGCCCGCTGACGATGAAGGTCCATCCCACGCCGGTCCCGCCGGTAAAGGTCAATCCACTAGCCAGCGTATCAACCAGTGTAATTGGGCCCACGGTGGTGTCCGGCCCCGCGTTACTCACGGTCAATGCATAGCTGCCGGCGGAGTTGCGGACCAGCGATGACGCCGATTGACTGACCGACAGATCACCATACAAAGGCACGCTCGCGAGGTCTCCCATGGCTACACCGCTGGCTGCCCCCACTGGCGTGGCAGCACCGGTCGCGGTGTTGATGCTATACAACTGCCCTGCGGAATTTGTGCCGAAAAGTACCGCATTTTGTCCAAAGGCAATCTGCAGGTTGCTCGTGTTGGTGGGCCCGATGTCCGTTGCGGTAATGATCGAGCCTGACCCACTCGCGGCGTTAATCGCCGCCGGTGTTACTGAATACAACTCGCTGCTGGTTTCAATGAACAGGGTCCCATCGGGGGCAAAGCTGATATCTCCGTTGTTAGTAATCAGCACCGAACCATTCGCGTGAATGGTCCCCTTCAGCGTGGCAACACCGGTGTCGCTGTTGATTGCATAGAAATCCCCTGCGTCATTGGTCAAAAAGAATTGCCCGTCGTCGCGGAATGCAGCTTCGGAAACCGGACTTCCCAACGCCACCGAGGCAGTTACCACACTGTTGGAACCGTCATTTGGATTCCATTGCGAGATCGCAACTGTCGACCCGCCGTTTGAGATGTAAAAGAAATTTCCGCTCAGCGGGTCGCGACCGGCGGCGTCGGTTCCGAAGGAAAGCGTGCCGATCTGTGTCGCGGCCCCGGTCGTCGTATCGATCGAATAGACGCTGCCACCACTGGTCAGGCCGTACACGGTGGTCAGCGAAGCATAAGTTGGATTTGCCGTGCTGGTGGTGGCATGGGCAATGTTCGACCGCCCGGGATTGCCCGGAAAATCGGACACCACCGAAGCGACCTCAAAATAATATGTTGTTGCGGGCGACAAGCCACCAACCGCGAAGCTGGTGGTGTTCATTGCGACCGAAGCAATCTGCGTGAAAGGCCCCGATGCACTTGTCGATTCCAGAACTTCATAACCGCTTTCACCGAACACGTCGTTCCAGTGCAGATTAATTTGCGATGACGACGCAGCGGTGGCTGTCAAATTTGTCGGCGCACTCGCGGGACTTTCAAGGCTGACGACATTCGAAACCGGGCTCGAGCCTACGCTGTTCACCGCCGTGACGCGATAATACAGCGTCGTGCCCGCCGGTGCGGTGTTGTCCGTCAGGGTGGTATTCGATGTTGTGGCCAAAGCTGCAAATCCAGTCGTAGAGCTGAGCGATCGTTCGACGACATAGCTGGTTGCCGCCGGTGAAACGGTCCAGGTGACTGCGATCGAACTGCCTGAAAAACCGATGCTGGCGACCACCGGAGTGGGCAGGACGGTGAGTGTAGTAGCCGCTGCAACATTGCTTGGTGCTGACTCACCGCCGGAATTGGCAGCGACAACTTTATATTGATAGGCCGTTCCTGCGGTCAGTCCCGTATCGTCAAAGGTTGTAACACCCTGCGCGGTAGTCGCCACTTGTGTAAACGTTGCGCCACCGTCCGCCGATCGCTCGACAATAAAACCCGTCTCTCCCGGAACATCATTCCAAGCGAGGTCGATTTGCGAGACTGACGCCGACTGAGCGGTCACATTTACCGGCGTCGCCGGCGCGGGTGGAAGAGGTGATACGAATGGGACATACCCATACGCGGTTGCGCCGGGAACCTTCCAGAGCAGAGTCGCCTGCGCCTGCTGCGCACCATTCTCGTAATAGTCCATCCGCAACGGGTATGTCTGCCCGGCGGTCAGCATGATCGACCCGTAGTGAGACGTCAGCGCCTCATCGTGCCATTGATTGATGATTTCGTTTCCATTGACGAACAATCGCGTGCCGTCGTCTGTCAGTGTCCGGAATGCATAGCGGCCGCTCACCGGTGCGGTAAAATATCCGATCCACCGAACCGAAAAGGTGGAGTTCATCGGGAAACGCGAATCGGGAACGTTGGGATCGAGCTTATAGTTGATCGAAGCATCCGCCTCGACTTGTTTAAGTGCTTTGAAGTTCTCGCCGGAAAAATAGTAGCCGGTTAATGGCTCGACCGGCAGAGCAACATCGGCGGGAAACAACACCGCTTCAGGAACAATCTGCTTTGAAAAGCTGGACGAGGACCAGAGCAATTGAATCCGTGGCACGCCTGTGCCGCGACTCACGTAATCCACTTCAATGCTTACCTTCACGCCACCGGTCAGTGCAATCGATCCACTGACTACCGATGCTGACCTCGCCGACAGGTTATCGATAACGGTGACACCATTGATGATGACGCGTGTGCCCGAATCGGCATTCGTCAAAAAGGTGTAGGTGTCGGTACTTGCCGGGGCAATTTGTCCGGTCCATTTAGCGGAGAAGAGCGCGCTGGTAAGCGCCTTGACGGGTCTCCCGTGGTTCCATTTGAAGTTGATGCGCGCATCCGGGTTAATCGCGACAGGCGTTTGAAAATTGCTGCCCGCGAAGTATTCGCTGGTAATTCCTCTCCCCGCAGTTGCGGAGGAAGTGGCAACCGGCGCGGGGACATGCACCGGATGAGGCACGATCGATTCTGCGGAAACACTGAACAAAACGCGGGATTCGAGGGTTTCAAAACTGCCCGATGTCGATTGCGATAGATTCTTCAAGGCCATTGCTCCTTCAGATTTCAAAGTCAGTTACCGAAACCGGCAAATGACGTCAAACAACTTCCCGCCACTCCGTTTTGCGATCATGTTATCTTTAATCATCGCAAGGTTCATCGCGTCGCATGCGAATTCCGCGTCGAGATTACTCTCGACCCCGCGGCCCATGCCCTCGAGAATCACAAGATCCGCGCCAGAACAACTTTCGTTCAATTCTGTTGAAACCTCCGCAAGATCAATCAACGGTTCTCCCGTGCCGGTGCTGACCCGCTGAATCGGCAGACCTGCCAGTGACGGCTCGGTTTCGAGGATGCGCGGCCACCAGTTGTTCACATCGTGGATCGTCATGTCATTTAAGGTCGGTCGTTCGTTAGCGGCTAAAATCACGATCGTTCCACGCATCGCCATCCAGCGCATCATGGGCAATGCGCCTAGCAGAAAATCACTGCCGGCATTATCGATAAAAAAGACCGCCTTGCCGTGCGGCGCACTGTGCACAAAACGGGCCAGTGCTGCATCGAAATCGTCGATTAACCACGGCCGTCTCACCAGCGTTTTTCGTGTCTCGAAAAAGTCCGGACCCGAATTAAGATAGGCCTTAGCGGTTGCCTCAGCGCCCATATCGAAAATATTGCCCGCAAAAACGCCTTCAATGATTGCGCGAAACTGCTCTTCGCCGCTGTCCAGCGCATCGATCTGCCGGCAGACGGTGGGCAGCAGTGGCAGCGCTTTTTCATTCTCGCGGTTTTTCAGATCGAGAAAAGCATCAACAAACCCATGCTTTCGCAGCAGCGCATCTCGCCACTGGTCCATGGTGAGAATCGTCACCCGCGAAACGCCGTAGCGGGCGATATCGTGCGGGTCAGCAGCAAATTCATCAAAGAATTCAATGAACTCCGCCCGGCACGCCTCCGATCGAGCTTCTACATCCGCCAGGTCCTGATGACGCGCGACGGCCATCTCGCGGCCCAGATTTAAGATGGTGCTCAGATGCCGTTTGAAAAACTCCACCCAATGGGTTCGCCCCTCGGCATCAAGCGAGAGATCCCACGAACAGGCAACGTAACGATCCGGATTCGCAAGCAAAACAAATGGAGACATCAGTTCCAGCCCCGTAAATGCATCATTGCATTTTGCGGGTTAAAAGAATGATTGCAAACCCGCGACAGCCGGATCCCCAGGCCGCGCGGCATGGCGTGCCACAACCGGTGCTCACCCGGACGGATCCATCCATCAATCCAGCGGGCGTTATGCAACAACCCGTTCCAATCCGGATATAGTGCGTTAAACGTGTTCAACTTCACTTTAAGTTTCGCCGGCGCGTTGTGGGCTTTGCCTCTGGCGGCAATACCGATTCTGTTGCATCTGCTGTTCAAGCAAAAATCACCCATAGTGCAGTTCAGCACACTGAGATTCATCAAATTGAGCGTCCAGAAAACGGCTGCGCGCAAGCGCGTTCATAAATGGCTGCTGCTGGCGTGCCGGGCGCTGTTGATTGCCCTGCTGATCTGGGCTGTCGCCCAGCCGGTGCATCAGTTGACCAGTTCCTGGCTGGGCGGCGGTGGCGGACGATCAACGGTGGCGGCCATTGTCGTGGACACCAGCTATTCGACCCAGGTGACCGACGGACAGATGACCCTGCTGAGCAGAGAAGACGCGATGGTGCAGGATCTGCTGCGAAAACAATTGGCCGGCGCGAAGGTGGCGATGTTTAAGAGTATGCCCGCGCCATCGGACCACCCCGAGCAAGCGCAGGACGCCGCGGGTCTATTAGCCGAGTGGGCGCCCTCAAGCCGCAGGCCAGCCCCAAACCTCTTGTCGATCGCGTATCGGCCGCGGTCAATTTTCTCCAGAGAAATGCCACGGACCAGAAATGGCTGATCGTGCTCAGCGATTTCCAATCAAAGGAATTCGCGCATCCCATCCCGGAACTGAAGGACGGACGCACCGTGTTGCTGGATGTGCATCCAAACGATCCGAGGTCGGCGGGTATCACGAAAATTTCGTTGAATCCCACGCAGCCCATCCCCGGAATTCCGCTGGAAGCCGATATCGAAGTCACCGGCCAGCCCAGTTCCGCCCGGGCGATGAAAGTGTCGATCCAGACCGCCGACGGCAATCCCGTCAGTGAGTCGCCGACTGACATGGTGACCCTCGATTCGAGCGGTCGAGCACACAAGCAGTTCCCCGTCAAACTGCCCGCTGAGCGTTGGCTCATGCTGACCGCGATGCTCACCGATGACGATGCGATGGCGTGGGACAACAGTCGCACGCAACTGATTGAAGTTCCTCCGCGGCAGCATGTGGAAGTGCTGCAGCAATCGGGCTCAGCCGGCGAGCGAATCCTGAAACTCGCGCTGGATCCAAGCGAAGGGAAACTCGCGGAATGGCCTTTGGAAGTGGTGGCGGGGGGGAGCATCTCCAGTCAGGATGTAGTGGTAGCAGACCTGGCGCGATGGCCCGATGCAGGACAGGCGTCAGCCCTGCGAAATTTTGCCAATGCGGGGCATACCGTTGTCCTTTTTCTAGCCCCGGGACTGGAACGCACCTGGCCGGCACTGTCCAAATCCGAGCAGGACGATCTGACCGCACTTTTGCCATCCGCGCCAATACAGCGCGAAGGAAATACCGTGTCGCGTGCCGCGGTGGCGGATGCGCGCGATCCGCTGTTGCAGGGACTGACCGACGACAAATACCAGTTGAACGCAATCGTCGTTCGGCAATTGGTTCCGATGGCGGCTTCTGGCTATGCAACAACACTCCTCAATGCCGTGCCCGCCGATCCCGCGCCTGGATCGCGCGTTCAGGGTTTGCTGTTCCGTACGCCTGTGGGATCGGGTGTGTGCTTCACATGGGCAACCGCGCCGGATCCGGCATCCACTAATCTGGCGACGCATCCCACTTTTTTACCACTGCTAGTTCGCATGGCTTTGAAAACGCCTGGGCAAAGCACCGGGCAGAATGTGGAACTCGGCCAGTCCCTTGTGCTGGATGGATCGAAATTTACCGATCAGTCGGAGTTGCAGATCGAAAGCCCCTCCCACGAACAATACCGCGTTATGGCAACGGAAAATAATGGAGCCCGGCAGTTTGTTTTCAATCAGGCGAGCGAGCCGGGCTTGTACACATGGCGCGCGGTAAACAATCCGCCAGCGGTTGCGATCAGCAACGTGCAGCTGCCTGCCGAGGAAAGCGATCTGGCATACAGGCCCGCCAGCAGTGTGGCCCCGCCCGGGCCCGACACCATCATTGCCACCAGCATCAGTGACTTAAACACAAAAGTCGCCGGTCTGACAGCTCCGCAACCGCAATGGTCCATTCCGATTGCAATCGTCATGTTCCTGCTTTGCCTTGAAGCGTTGATGGGCAATTGGTCAAAAGCCTGGAACACCGGGGCCGTAAGCGCATTTAGAATCTCGTCACCGCCTTCGGCAAGTTTGAGGGAGGCCTAGAAACCGGCCGCGTTCTTAGCAATTTGCGAGGACGCAAAACGCCACGGTCCCCGAGGGGTATCGGAGTTACGGGAGCGATCTCTCTTCATCTGCGGGAATGGAGAATGGAATGAAGATTGGCGAAACAGAGCGGAGACGGCGTAGAAAAATTTCGGTGAAATTGGTGGTGATGGCGGTGACGCTGCTGGCTGTTTGCGTTAATCGGGCCTTTTCAGACCCGGCCTATTTTGTCGATGGATGGCACGGTGGCGTATGGGGCCACTATCCGCCTTGGGTTACGCAATTCCTCGTCGATCAGATGAAACGCAATCCGCAGTGGAAGATCAACCTGGAGATCGAACCGGAGACATGGGATTGGGTGAAAGTTCATACGCCCGATGCTTATAAGGCATTTGTCGCGCTGGCAGCGGATCAATCTGTTAATGGGCGCGTCGAGTTCATTAATCCGGACTTCGCGCAAAGTTATTTATGGAATGTCACCGGAGAAAGCGTGGTTCGGCAGTTCGACTACGGCATGCGCAAGGTGCGACAGCACTTTCCGAATGCTGATTTTTCGGTCTACTCCTCGGAAGAACCCTGCTTTACCAGCGCGTTGCCAGGCGTTCTGAAATCCTTCGGCTTCAAATATGCGGCCCTGAAGAATCCCAATACCTGCTGGGGCGGATATACCCGCGCGTTTGGCGGGGAATTGGTGAATTGGGTAGGCCCCGATGGTACCGGGATCAAAGCGGTGCCGCGTTATGCAATCGAGCAATTGAGCGCGACGACGACATGGAAAACCATCGCATCGGATAACGCGCCGTCCTATATCAAGGCGGCGTTCGATAGCGGCATAGCACATCCCGTGGGCATGTGCCTTCAGGATGCGGGGTGGGTGCATGGTCCGCGGTTGGACAACGACGCCTATCAGCCGACGGAGTACGTCACATGGCGCGACTACTTTGAAAATCGGGCTATCAAAAACCCGACGCTGGACTGGCATTTCAGCCAGGAAGACGTGCAAGTCAGTCTTGTCTGGGGTTCGCAGGTGCTTCAACGGATCGCGCAGGAGGTGCGTTCGTCGGAGAACAAGATCATCATGGCTGAAAAGCTGGCGGCGATGGCCCAGACTTATCCCGGGTTCACCTGGCCGAAATCGTCATTCGACGCGGCATGGAGAACCTTGCTGCTCTCGGAACACCATGACTGCTGGATCGTCCCTTACAACGTTAACCGAGCCGGCGACACCGCATCGCCCACAGCACTGGGTTTGAAAAATAAGGGAGGAACCACCTGGGCCGACAAGATTGCCCGCTGGACTGAGAACACCAGGCAAGTCAGCGATGCGATAGCGAAACAATCGATGTCGGCAATCGCCGGGAACGCTCGGCCCGACGCGGCATCGAGCCGCGCAACCGTTTGCGTGTTTAACACTGTTGGAGTCGAACGCAGGGAGCCGGCAAGCGCACCGCTGCCAAATGGATGGAAGTCTGATCATGTTCGCGTTCTGGATGACAACGACAGGGAGGTGCCCTCGCAGATTGCGGCGCGAGCTGACGCGAGTGGCGCAGATATCGTCTTCGCCGCAGACGTGCCGTCGATGGGCTATGGCACTTATCGTTTGGATAAAACTCCCGCATCGCCTTGCACTGGGGCGGCGGTCTCCATCGAGGCGGATGGAACATGCAGGATCGAAACCGATCTGTACGCGCTGGTACTTGATCCATCACACGGTGGGGCTATTAGAAGCCTCAGGGACAAGCGGCTGGACAATAAGGAATTTGTAGACAGGGCCAACGCGCGGCGCTTTGGAGAAATCAGGGGATACTTTTTTCAGCAGCAAAAATATCTTTCCAGTGCTGACCAGCCGGCCAGGCTGACCATTCTGGAGCATGGCCCGGTGGAGGCGCAGCGTGCAGGCGCAGGGTGTGATTGGCAATTATCCGTTCACCCAGGTGGTCACTGTTGCCCAGGGAAATTCCAGAATCGATTTCCATCTGCGGATCAACTGGCACGGCAGCCCGGGCATCGGCGCTGTGTACGGCCAAACCGCCGCCTGGAAGAAGGAGGACAACGAAAAGGCATTTTATGACGATCGCGACAAGCTTCAGGCATTATTCCCGCTGAAACTTGAGTCACAAAAAGTTTACAAGAACGCACCCTTTGATGTGACCGAGAGCAAGTTAACCGACACCTTCTTCACCCGATGGGACAGCATTAAAAATAACGTTATCCTCAACTGGGTGGACGCAACCGACGGCGCTGATGCGAATGGCATGGCGCTGCTGACGGACCATACCACGAGCTATGAACATGGTGCCGATTACCCGCTGGGGCTTACACTGCAGTATTCCGGTATCGGCCTGTGGGGGAAGAAATACGACATCACCGGCCCGGCCGACGTTCATTATGCACTGCTGCCGCACGCTGGCACGTGGGACCGGGCCGGGATCTGGACCGAAAGCGACTGCTGGAACGAGCCTTTGTTGACAACCTTTGGCGCGGCAGATTTACTTCCAGGTCACGGGCGAAGATCGCTGATAAGCGTCGTGGGCCGGGGCTACGAAATCTCTGCGATGATGCGAGATGGAAGTGATTTGCTGGTCAGGCTATTCAATGCCGAAGGCGGCTCGTCGCCGCATCAGATTGCGCTCGACGGCCACGCCGACAGCGTGCAGGCCGTGGAGTTGAATGGCGACAAAATCAGTGAAGTGCCAACGCATCAGGATGCAGGGCAACTCATCGCGACGCTTGCACTTCCAAAAATGAAGGTGCAGACGCTCCGGTTTGTGAACTGTTCGAGCCTGCCGCTGATGCACAATTAATTGACGCTCTGAAGAAACTTGTCGCGACGATTGCACTCACACTTCCCGTCTCGGCGATTCTGCGCGTCCCGTGTCCATGCACTGGCCGATGGTGAGCTTTTCGCGTTGAACTCAATCGAACTTACGGTTGGCCGAACTGAGCCCGGCCCGCCACATGCCCTAAACTAGGGTCGCTGTAAGCAATCCCGTTAACAGCCTCGAAATTCCCCCTGACCGCGTGTACCATCCGCCCACTATGCCGAAGATTACTGTTGATGGAAAAGCGATCGACGCCAGGCAGGGGCAGATGGTCCTGCAGGCTTGCAATGATGCGGGCGTTGATATCCCGCAATATTGCTATCATCCGGGATTATCCATCGTAGCGTCGTGCCGCATCTGCCTGGTGGAAGTTGAGGGCATCCCCAAACTCGTCCCAGCATGTCAAACACCGGTGCGCGACGGCATGGTCGTTTCGGCCAAGAGTTCCAAATCGATCGCCAACGAAAAGCAGGTGATGGAATATCTGCTGGTGAATCATCCGCTGGATTGCCCGGTCTGCGATCAGGCTGGTGAGTGTTACCTGCAGGATTATTCCTATCAATACGGCCGCAGCCAAAGCCGATTTGAGGAAGACAAACAAAAGAAACCTAAAAAAGACATCGGTCTGCATGTGCTGCTGTACAACGACCGGTGCATTATGTGCACCCGTTGCGTGCGTTTCACGCGCGAGGTCGCGGGCACGAGTGAGTTGTATGTGGACGGCCGCGGGTACACCGAAGAAATCGATATTTTTCCCGGCAAACCACTGAACAATAAGCTGTCAGGCAACGTGGTGGATCTGTGCCCAGTCGGCGCGTTGCTCGATAAGGATTTTCTTTTCAAGCAGCGTGTCTGGCTGCTTAAGGAAGTGCCCAGCATCAGCCCGGTGGATGCTGGTGGTGAAAATATCTATCTCGATCAGAATGAAGGCCAGGTCTGGCGGATCAAACCGCGCTATAACGCCGAGGTCAATACGTGGTGGATCAGCGATGACACGCGATATTCCTACAAGATCCTCAAGGATCCAAAGCGGCTGATCAAACCGATGAAACTGCAATATGGCGCACAGGTGGAGACCAGCTTCCACACCGCGCTGGATGCCGCCAAGGCCGGCCTGGTCGACGCGCTGAAAACCGGCGGCAATGGCAGCATCTATGCCGTGCTCTCCCCTCTGATGGCCTGCGAAGAAGCGTGGCTTCTGGGCAAAGCCATCCGCGCGCTTGATCCCGATGCAGTTCTCGCGCTGGGTCCGGTTCCAACCACCGGCGAAAATGAAATCTTCAAAAATTCTATCAGCGGCAAGCAGACCTTTGTCATCCAGGCGGAGAAAGTTCCAAATGCCGCCGGGATTCGCCGGGTCCTGACGCTCCTGGGCGGGCCTCAATCATCGTTCGATGATCTGGACAAAAATGCCAAGCTCAAGGCCGGCTGGATTGTAGGTGGTTACCTCAGCGATTGGGTCACCGGAAGCCTGTCGCTTCCGCGCGGGTTCAAGGTGGTTCAAGATATCCTCTCGAATAAACTCGTTGCCAGCGCGGATGTGGTTCTGCCCGTTGCCGCCTGGGCCGAAAAAGACGGTTGCTGGGAGAATTTCGCAGGCAGAATTCAACCTTTCAGCACCGCGATTGCCCCACCGCCAGGCATCCGGCGCGAAGGGGATGTCTATCTTAATTTGCTGCAAAAGCAGGAGATATACGACGCAGCCGCAATCCGCCTGGAAATGGGGGATGCTTTCGCGTCGGTTATACTTCCGTCCGATAAACAGAATGAACCGGCATTTGAATTTGTCGAACTATAAATGAGGATTTAGAGTATAATCTCTCCGGCGACGGGCGGTTATACCTTTACCCCTTATCAAGTATGTTCGATCGAAGAAAGTTTGTTCGTCGATTCGCGGTGCCACTGTGCCTGTTGGCCGGCATGGGATGCAGTCATCGCCAAAGCGACGCCACCTCCTCGACCACGCCCGCGCAAAAGGTCGGGCCGCAAATGCTTACGATCATCGCGGCCGAACCGTCCACCTTCCAAGGCCCCGGTATTCAGTTCGCCTATCCATCTGATTGGCAGCCCACCAAGGGACAAACCGCGCTGTTTGCCGTCACCGCTCCCAGACAGGATTTTTCTTCGCCGGTTGCGCCATCACTTAATCTCGATGTCCCCAAGCTTCCCTGGCACATACCAGGTTTCATCTCGGTTGGAATGGTCGTCAGCGGTTACATTGATGATCTGAAAAAAAATCAGATTCACGACGCGGTTGTGGAAGAACAACATCGCGTTTCCGTCTGCGGTGAATCCGCCCGGCAAGTCACCTGTACCGGTCACGTCGACGGCAGACCGTCTACCGATGTGGCCATCGTCTGCGTGCATGCCGACCGGGTCTATATCTTCAGCGCCGACAGTGATCCAGCAGGCTGCGACTGCGCCCGCAAGGCGCTGGAGGCCGCTGTCGCATCGGCAAAGTGGACCAAGTAACAATTTCCGCCCGCAGCCGGCAAACCCGTCAGCAGCAAGCCGGCATCCGATTTATTGTTTACAGATTTCGCCGCGCATTGAATAATGCTTTAATGCCACGCCTGCGCAACCTGCTGATACTGCCCGTCATAATCGTCTTGACCGGATGCCATTCCACTCCTGTTTCACCGGCTCCGGTTACGCAGCCGACGGTGGCGGCTGCTTCTGGGTCGCATTTATTCGTGGATAAAACATCGGGGATTTCCTTCAACTATCCCGACAACTGGACCGCCGGCGACGCAACGACCATTAAGTTTAAATTTACCGGGCCGGCCAACGGTTCCTCCAAACCGCAACTCACCCTGGATGTCCCCAAACTCCCGTTCCATTTTGGAATCCTCCCGCTGGATCAGGTCTGCAGCGGATATGTCGACGACTCGAAAAAAACCATGCCGGATGCGACCGTCACAAATCTTCCCGATCCCACCTTGCCCGATGCCCGGCAACATCGTCTAAAGCTCACCGGGCACGAAGACGGTATCGAGATGATCAATGAAGCAGTGGTGCTGGTTCATGCTGACAAGGTTTACATCCTGTCAATCGACAGCGATCTCAAAACTTATGCTATCGCCAAAACCGCGCTGGACACCGCCGTGCGGTCGCTGAAGTGGATCAACTGATGGGTCGTCTGCCCGTCATTTTCGCATGCGGCATTTTCCCACTTCTCCTTGCCGCCGATCCAACCACGCAATGCACCACACAGGCAATCCGGCTGGAGCATTTCACCAGCAACGCATCCAACTTCAGCCTCGATTATCCCGCAAGCTGGACGGTGCTTGATAAACCGGCGAACAATCAGGTCTTTTCCATGCAGACCGAGCCGGTAAACGCCGCTGACCAAAAGCTCGGCGTCATGGGTCTGCGCATTGATACCCAGCCCCAGCCCGGTACGGATGCCCAGATCCTAAAATCCACCACCGGACAGATGGTCGATTACCTCTTCAATCATGGCGCGAAACACACCATGATCAAGTCCGATCAGGTCGGCGACATCCCCGCCCGGCGCATCCGCTTTGAATCCGGCGAATCCCCCGGTGGCACCACCGCGGTATACATCGTCGCCGTCCATCGGCAGATCACCTATGTATTTACCATCGCAGCACCGGATGACCAGATTGAAGATATGCTGACCCGGGCGCAAATCGTTTTGAAAAGCTTTAAAGTCGACGACTAGGTCCGCGACATGCCAGCAGAAAAACTTCACCGCTGTTCAATTTCAGAAAAGCGCAAGAGGTTTCACTAAAACGATCCCCGCTCTATACTCCTCCCCCATTATGGTCGACACGTTTACCTCCATCATCCCGCCGTGGTTTATGATCGGCGTTATCGCCTTCGTGACCATCCTTGGTTCGGTCGCGTATCTGATCCTGCTCGAACGTAAAATCGCCTCCTGGGTGCAGGACCGAATCGGCCCCAATCGCACCGGGTTGGGTTTTGGAATCATCCCGTGGCTCAAGGACAAGCCCATGTTCGGCCTCGGGCAACCGATGGCCGACGGACTCAAATTTTTCTTCAAGGAAGATTACAGACCCAGGAATGTCGACAAAATTCTCTTCACCATCGCGCCGGGCCTGATGATGATCGTCATGGTCGTCAGCGCCGCGACCCTCCCCTGGGGTGGATGGCGGCAGACTTCCCGCACGTATCATCTCACCAGCTTCGAACAAAATCGCGTCGCGAGTGCCGAGGCATTGGCCACAGAGCAAATCCCCGGCAATGCTCAGATCGTCGACACCCAATTCCCTGACGATACCACCGCCGTGGTGATCTATCGTTATCCGTTCCAGGCTGCGAATCTGAATATTGGTGTGCTTTTCATCCTCGCCACGCTTTCGCTTGCCGTCTATGGCATCGTCGTCGGGGGTTGGGCCAGCAATAATAAATACTCCTTCCTCGGTGGGCTCCGCGCCACCGCCAGTATGATAAGCTATGAGATCCCGCTGGGGCTTTCAGTGCTTTGCATCGTGGCGATGTTTGGCACGCTGGACCTTGGCAAAATCGTTGCGATGCAGGACCACTATTGGCTCGGTTTCATCCCCGCCTGGAATGTCTTCACCCAGCCGCTTGCTTTTACCCTGTTTTTGATCTGCATTCATGCCGAGGCAAATCGCGCTCCGTTCGATCTTGCCGAGGCCGAGCAGGAACTGGTCGGCGGGTATCACACAGAGTACAGCTCGATGCGATTCGCGCTGTTTTTCCTCTCTGAATATGCCGGCATGATTACCACCAGCGCCATCTGCGTGGCTTTGTTTTTCGGCGGCTGGCATCTACCTTATATCGATTGGATTTTTCCTTCCCTCAGCGGTGGGGTCGATCCAAAAGATCCGGCCATCACCTTCTATTGGCTGGCCAATATTGTCCGCTTCGTGGTTTTCTTCACCAAAACCATGGGGATTATTTTCATCTTCATGTGGGTTCGATGGAGCCTCCCGCGGTTTCGCTTTGACCAGTTGATGATGATCGCGTGGCGATCGCTTATCCCCATCAGCCTGGCGTTGATGATGACTACGTTTGTGATTATCTACCTGGTCGATGAACCCAGCGACGGACCCGTTGACGGAAAGCTCGCCTTCTGGCTGCTCGTTGGCAACGGCGCAGTCGTTGTCACCGCCATGATCGTCAGCAAGATTATTCCCGCTGCCCCTGAAACCAATCGGCGGTTGACGGTCTCGGATAGTCGATTCGCCAACACCCCGCATCCGGCCATAACTTGAATTGTGTTGGCAGCGTAAGCACCGGCGAAAGTACAGTACGTTCTAAACGAAACCAACGGACCGACATGAAAGAATCAGACGTTATAGTTCTTCAAGAGCCCCGGCTTTCACTGCCCGACCGCTTCATTCTGCCGCAGGTGCTGGTCGGTCTTGGCACCACCATGAAACACATGCTGATGGTGCTCGGCGGCAAAGACAAAGTGATTCAATACCCCGAGGAAACACGCGATCACCTTCCCGTCGAGCAGGGGGGCATGAACCTTCGCACGTATCGCGGTGTGCACCGTTTGAATAAAGACGAAGAAGGACGCGTAAAATGCGTCGCCTGCTTCATGTGCAGCACCGCCTGCCCCGCGCACTGCATCCACATTGAAGCGGCCGAATCTCCCTGGGAAGACCGCGAGAAATATCCCGCCAAGTTCGACATTGACGAACTCCGCTGCATCTATTGCGGCATGTGCGAAGAAGCCTGCCCGGTCGACGCCATCGAACTGACCCATACCTACGACATCGTCGGGCTCTCCCGCAGTGAAATGATCTTTGACAAATCCAAACTGCTTCAGATGTACGATGAAACGGTCAAGGAAGAACCGATGTAGTCGAGTACGAAAATTCGAACGACGAAATTCGAAGGGTCGAAACAATTCAGAACACTCCGTAGGTCAATTGTTGGTGGTGATAAACGCGTAACTCCCACTGCCGACTTCGCAGATGGTGCCCGCATCTTTTACGCCTTCCACCTTGACGCCGATTGCTTTTGCCAACCCCACTCCGCCTTCGGTGATCGACGACATATTTTTGGTCGGCAGATAAACCGTGGCGGTGGCTCCCACCGGAACGGTGAGGTTCAGTTGAAAGCCGGTTGATTCGGCACGCCAATCGATGCGAATCGCGCCCTGGGCTGATTGATAATCAGCCTTGCACCAGGTGACTTCCGCGGTGGGGCGGGGATGGATGATAAATGCCTGATAGCCGGGTTTGGATTCATCCGCGCTGAGGCCGGCGACGTCGCGCCATAGCCATTCGGCTACGGCGCTGTGGGTCCAATGGTTGCGTGATAGATTTTTAGTGTCCGCATCAAACGCTTCCCAGAACGTGGTGCCGTGGTCGACCATGTAGCCCCATGAGGGCTTGTCGCGTTGATTCACCATTTGCGATGCGACATCGTTTTGACCGTTGTCTGATAGAGCCAGCAGCAGCTCAACGCTGCTCCAGAAACCGGTGGTTGGATGATCGTGTTTGGCGTGGACCAGTTCGACTAATCGATGGACTGCCTTGGTTTTTACCGGCTCATCGAGCAGATCGAATTTTAACGCTACGCGCGTAGCTTCCCTGCGTGTCAGGCGATTTTTCGCTCGCGATCCTCCCATCGGCGGACACATATTTTTCGGCAAACGCGCCGCGTACTGCTTTTAAAATTTCTGCGTAATGAGCGGCGGCTTCGGTGCGGCCCAGCACCGTTGCCATCTTTGATACGATATCCGCATCGTGTGCAAAGAAAGCGGTGGAACCGATATCTTTCGGCGTAGGCGTGCCGGCACTGAGCCAGTCGCCCCAATCCTGCCCGCGGCCGTTAATCCACAGGTGATCAGGATTCTGTTTGTCGATCTGATCCACCCATCGGCACGCGGCATCGAAATGATCGGCCAACGCCTGCACATCCGCGGTTTGCACGTATAAATCCCACGGCAGCGTGACACCCGCATCGCCCCAGCCGGGGGATCCCACCGCGACATTGGTTCCGCGCAGATGAGCCTGCGGTGTGATGTCGGTAAACCGCCCATCAGCATATTGCTGATCGCGAAGATCGATCAAAAACTTGTCGAAAAACGCATGCGTATCAAAGCTCAACAAAGCTGAATTTACGCACGGACGAATGTCACCGGTCCAGCCAAGTCTCTCAGAACGAGCGGCACATCCCGCGGGGATATCGAACAGCATATTTTCCTGCGTGCATCGCGATGCAGCCATGATTCGGTTGAACAGTTCGTTGGAGCATTCAAACTTTCCGGTTTCACCGGTATCGGTTCGCAGTCGAACTCCAACCAGCGTATCAGGCCCTGGCGGTTGAGTAAGACCGCTGACTTGCACATACCGAAAGCCGTGATACGTGAAATGCGGCTCAAGGATACGCGGGCCTTTGCCGTCTAAAACGTAATCGTCCCGTTGAGCGGCGGCCCACAAGCTCCGCCGATCCAGCGTGCCATCCGCATGGATCGCCTCGGCGTGCAACAGGGTCAGATGCGTGCCCGCCGGTCCATCGGTTTTGATTCGGCACCAGCCGGCAAATTCTTCGCCCATGTCGAACACATACACGCCGGGCGAAATCGCCTTGCTTGACGTGGGTTGAATTAACTCCACCGCGCGTACCGGTTGCGCGCGTTGAGCGGACAACACAACCGCATCGCGCGGCTGCTGCCACGCTGGTTTCCATTTATCAGCGGCAAATCCGGGTTGATCCCAGCCGACAATTTCGTGGGTCAGGTCGCAGGCTTCACCATCCAGTAAATCCGACCAGAGCAGCGAACCATCGATCGTTGTTTTCCATGTGTTGTCGGTATTGATCGTGACGTGCCTGCCATCGGCCAACTCGATTTCAAGCTGAGCCAGAAGCTGCGGGAAAAAGCCGTAGATGTATTCGTTGTTCGACAGATTCATATGTCCGGCGTACCAGCCGTAGCCCAGCATTGCGCCAATCGCATTGGGTCCCTGATGGATCAGCGAGGTGACATCGTGAGTTTGATACGAGATTCGTTTTTCAAAGGCCGTGAAACCCGGTGCCAGCAGTTGATCGCCGACGCGTTGGCCATTGATGCGCATCTCATGAAACCCGCGCGAGGTGACATACAACGTCGCTCGACGAATCGGTGAATCGATCTGAAATTCCTTTCGAAGCAGCGGCACGCGCGATGGCGAAGTGGCATCATTCAATTTGATGACCAACGGTGCTGGCAACTCGCAAAACTTCACCGCGGGATGGCCATCCACGAGATATCTTTTGGACCACTGATCGGTCTCCAAAGAATCCGAACACGTCACCGCTGCGTTAACGGCGATATTGCGTTTACCCGACATCACCTGAATCTGCCCCAGAAACAGTGCATATTCATTGGCATCCCAGCAATCCAACCGGGTGACGGTAAGCCGAACGTACCGCGCGATGGTTGTTTCGATTTGAAACGCGTGGTCAGCCGATCGCGGGCTTTCAACATCGTCGCGGGAATGATCGATCGGGGTTTTGCTGGAACTGAAATCGGCATTGTTGGCCAGCTCGATTTTGAATCGCCGGGGGAAACCGACCGTCATGATGTCGTGATTCAACCCGGCGGGCCGGGCGGGCATCAGATTGACCGCATCGATTTTCTGCGATGAACCCAGGTCGATCACGATCCATTTTGTTGTGTCGGCCGACGAAGCGATTTCACTGCGATAGCAGTGCGTCGGCGTACGCGGGCGATTGGCGGGATCGGCCAATACCGCATCGCTGATCCACGCGGCGTTCCAATCGGATGGTTTGAGCAGTCCCATCTGCCAGGATGCCGGCGGGCTCCATGCGGATGGTTCATCGTTGTGATTCCAGACGCGCACTTTTCCAGAAACATGGCTGGCGCGATTCGAGCGGTTTTCCGCCGTACAGAATTTGTGATGAATGATCACTTGCGATTTTTTGGCTCTCCCACAAATCGCCGTGATCTGTGTTCAACAACTCAGGTGAAGATGCGACGAGGATTTGATAGGCCGACTGCTTTTCACCACGCGCCTGCGATCCGTTTGTCCACGCGAGGGCTGGCTTCACATCGTCTACTTCAAGCGGATTGATTTTATATTCGCACCGGAGGCGGGTGATTTCGATTGTAGGATTCGCGACCGCTAACGAAGTTGAGCCAAGCACCGTGATGAGGATTACGAAATATCGCACCATGCGCAGGACTTTACAGACGGGGTTTAAAATACACTATTATCCGATGGCCACTCACCCCATTATCCTTCCCGGCGCAACCCTTGGCGTTCTCGGTTCGGGCCAACTCGGCCGGATGTTTGCGATTTCGGCCCGGCAGATGGGATATCGCGTTGCGACTTTTTCGCCAGACGATGACACGCCCACCGGCCAGGTGGCGGACTCGGAAACCAACGCTTCATACGACGATCTTGATGCGGTTCGAGCGTTTGCCCAAAGCGTCTCAGTAGTCACCTTCGAATTTGAAAATGTCCCCGCAACCACCGCGGCGGCGGCGGCGGAGTATGCCCCGGTTCGACCTGGCGGGGATGTGCTGCACACCACGCAGCATCGGCTGCGAGAGAAGACTTTTCTGCGCGATAATGGTTTTCCGGTCACACCATTTCATGCGGTGAGTTCGCTGGAAGAACTTCGGTTGGCGATCCATCGCGTGGGTTGCCCGGCGGTGTTGAAAACCGCCGGGTGGGGATACGACGGCAAGGGGCAGGTCATCATCAAATCGCCCGATCACGCTGACACCGCATGGGCGGGGCTGGAGTCGACCGAAGCGGTGCTCGAGGCGTTTGTCGATTTTGAAAAAGAAGTGTCGCTGGTGGCCGCCCGGGGTATCGATGGTTCTTTCGTCCACTGGGACTTGATCGAAAATGATCATCACCATCATATTCTCGATACGTCGATCTGCCCGGCGATCGCCAGCCCGGCAACGTTGCAGCAGGCTGTCGAAATCGCCCGTGGGATTCTGGATCAGCTGCAAGTCGTTGGTGTTTTGTGCGTCGAATTTTTTCTTCCGCGCGGGGGTGATCTGATCGTCAATGAACTCGCGCCGCGCCGCATAACTCGGGGCATTTGACGGTGGATGCAAGCGTCACCAGTCAATTTGAGCAGCAGGTGCGTGCGGTGACCGGTTTGCCGCTGGGATCGACACAGATGCTGCGGCCCGCAGCCATGGCCAACCTGCTTGGTGACCTTTGGTTTCGCGATGGAAACAGCATCGAGCCCGACTGGGCAGCCGGCCTGGCCTGCTCACGCGATGTGAAGCTTCATCTCTACGGTAAACATAACGCCCGCCCGGGTCGTAAGATGGGCCACCTTACAGCCACTGCTGACACGGTTGAAGATGCTGTCCAGCACGTCCGCTCCGCGCGAGCCGCATTGTGCCGGTCGTTAAGCGTCGCGCCGCATTGAAATACTCGAATGGACTCCGCATAAGGCCGGCGGTTATTCGGCATGCATCCGAAAAACCGGTCATATGAAATAAAGGGGTCACTTATATCGCGACCGCCGCTATCAACCCGGATTGCGTTTGTCCGCGCATACACAATCGGTGGCAGTTACGTCTCGGCGCGCGACAGTATGAGCTGCTCAGGGATTTGAATTTCAGCTCTGGCCCACTTCGATCCGGACGTATTCATCCAGTTTCACATTGTGCTGTTTGAGATAGTTGCCGACCGTGCCTTTGAAGACTTGAGCGTTAAAGAACTCCTGATCGAGCAGGACGCGCTCGCCGAAGAAGGCGTTCAATTTGCCTTCCGCGATCTTCTCCGCGATGGCCTGGGGCTTGCCCGTTGCCTTGGCGGCTTCAACCGCTATTTCGCGTTCCCGGGCGATCAGGTCGGCAGGCACGCTTTCGCGGGTGAGGCCGGCGGGGCGGGCAAAGGCGATGTGACCGCCGATGGCGGTAATCAGCTCATCACTGGGATTGCCGGTGAAAGCCATGATGACACCGATTTTTCCGGTGATGGAATAGAGATACAACGCAGCTTTTCCATTGGCCGCTGACACAGCGGCTGCCTTGCCAACGCGAATGTTCTCGCCGGTCTGCTGCGAAACTTCCGCTGCCCCCGTGGCGATCTCGGCGGCCTTGCTGATGTCCTGCGCAGGATCAGCAAGCAATAACTGGGCGGCCTTGCCGGCGAGTTTCAGAAAGGGTTCGCTCTTGGCTGTGAAATCGGTGTTGCAGTTCAACTCGACCAGCGATGCGAGTTTTCCGTCGGCGGATGTTGCACCGGCAATGCGGCCTTCGGTCGCGGCCCGCTCGCCCAGCGACGACTTGATCCCTTTTTTGCGGAATTCCGTGATGGCGGCATCCAGGTCACCCGCGGTTTGCACCAGCATCTTCTTGCAATCCATCATCGGTTGGTTGGTTCGCGAGCGCAGTTCATTAACGAGTTTGGCGGTGATATCGGCCATGATGTTCCTCAAATCCTTCGAAAGATGCGTGTCCCAAAAAAGAGTCCGTTGTCAGTCGTCTGTTGTCAGTTGTTGAAGACAACCGGCAGAAGACAACTGACAACGGACCACTGACTGCTGCAAATTGACTGTTAAACAGTTCCGGCAACTGCTGGTTCACCAACAGGTTCAGCGGGAACCGGCGTCGTCGCGGGGGCTTCTTCACCACCGCCGACAGCTTCGGGCTTAGCCTCATCGGCTTTGAATGCTGAACGGCTGCTCCGGCGACGGGGCTGCTGACCGGCCCCTTCTTCGCCTTTCACTTCCGAACGACCGGTCTTGCCTTCAATCGCGCTGTCAGCCAATTCCTTCAGAATGATTTCGATGGCTCGCATCGCATCATCGTTGCCCGGAATAGGCAGATCGATCAGGTCCGGATCGCTGTCGGAGTCGATCAAGGCGATTGTCGGCACACCGAGCTTGCGTGCTTCTTTCACAGCGATGTGTTCGCGACGGGTATCGATGATGAACATCACACCCGGCATGCGTTCCATCTTACGAATCCCTTCGAGATTCGCCTTGATCTTGGTCATTTCACGCTGAAGCGTGGCCTTCATTTTCTTTGAATAAGATTCGATCGCGCCGGTTTCGAACAGTTTTTCGAGTTCTTCCAACCGGTTAAGGCGGGCGCGGATCGTGCGGAAATTTGTGAGCGTGCCACCGAGCCAGCGCTCGTTGACAAAGTGCATGCCGCAACGCTTGGTTTCTTCTTCAACGGCAAAGCGTGCCTGCCGCTTGGTACCGACGATAAGAATATCTTTTCCCGATGCGACGGTGTTCTGCACCAGCTTTTTAGCCCGGAACAGACCTTTGATGGTTTCCTTCACATCCAGGATGTGAATCATGTTTCGCTTGCCGTGGATATACGGCTCCATCTTGGGGTTCCATCGCGAAACGCGGTGACCGAAGTGAACGCCGGCGTCTACCAGCGACTTGACGAGTTCTGCCTGTGTCTGTGCCATAACCTACTCCATTACAACGACTTATGTAAAATATTACAGTCGTCAGCCCGAACGAAACCACCGGCCAAGACACCGGTTTCGCCATAAGGCTTTGATGAATACGAGGATGTAAAAAGACCCGCGAAGATTCTGGTTGCAGAGCTTTCGAGCTCAAACAAAAGACCAAAGCGAGGGATCCTTGGCAAACCCGGGAGGGTCACAGTATCAAGGAAATCGCTATGTTGCAATAGCCACCGCAAGCCAGGAATACATTTCGCTCAGCGGCGAACATCCTGTTCCGTGTGACAGATCGCGTCCGAACATGCGTGTCTTGCCCCAAGGGAAAAAACCCGCTACGATGTTCCACCCGCTAAAGTATAGCGGATCTGTTTAATACGCCGTGGTTGGCTGACGTTGTCGCGAAGTTGCTTCAACGCACGCTGATCTCAAGGAGTTTGTCCGATGAAAGAAAAAATCCATCCCCGGTATGTCACCAGCCATGTAAAGTGTGCCTGTGGCAACGAATTCACGACCCGCAGCACGCAGCCGAAGATCAATGTCGATATCTGTTCGTCCTGCCATCCTTTCTTCACCGGTAAGCAGAAATTTGTCGACACGGCCGGTCGCGTTGAACGGTTCAGCAAGAAGTTCGGCGGCACCTACAGCTTCCAGAAAACAGCTGTTCCCGCTGGCGCGAAGAAGTAAGCATTCCGTCGCTGATAGACTCGGGATCCACACGGCAGGCCAAGCCGTTTCGGTCTGGTGGTCTATCGCGCGCAAGCCTGTTTTTTACCCTTGTTTTGTTTCTTATTATTGGTCGGGTGCGCATCAAGCCGTCCAAAAGCGGTCTTGGCTAATCAGCCTGTTGCCGCCGGCATCTGCGCGCCGACGCGTGATGCGGTTCTGCAGGCCATGGTTTCACCGCCGGTGGGATGGAAACCCGACCCGATCAAGATCACCGATAAAAGCCGCCATCGTGTGTGGCTCAGTCCCACGGGCGATACCGCTTTTGGGGTTATCTATTTTGATTTGCCCCTTCCGGTCGGCTGCAATCTGGCGCTGTCGGGGTTCATTCGCGAGATGAGGAAGACCGAAGGCGAGGCGAAGCTTATATCGCAGAAGAATGACGACGATCTGCCGGGCATCCGCTTCGTCGCCGAGGGCGGTCTTTATACGATCCGGTGCAATCTCACAACGTCGGGTTTCCATGGCTGGGCGGTGTATGCGGGCACCCTGCGCATGCGCGGGGTAAATCCCCCGGAACTTGCGCTGGCGGAAAAGGCGCGGGAGCAAACGCGGGTCGACATACCGTAGCCCGTAACAGCTTTGCTAAGGAACACAGAGGCCCGCCAGGCGTGTTTGGGTGCTTTCTCCACAGGTGGCCGGCATTCCAATCAGCCGGCAAAAAAGCAAATTAATTCGCAGGGATTTCTAGCAGTACTGGCATCACCCGATTTCTCGGACGTGAACCTTTGCCGTCCGCGCAGAACTTGCGGACTTTAATCCGGTCAAAAGAGCGAAATCAGCATTGATAAACCGGTTCGGCACGAAGGAGGTAAAGTATTGACCCGATTCGTTCAGCATGAAGCATAACACTTGTCAGTTGCTCAAAAATGCCGTGCTCGAAACACTTGAAGGCCGGCAGATGATGAGCGCAACACCGCTCGTGAATGTCGCACTTCAGAACGGTGTGCTGACAATCAACAGTTCCTCGAACCAGGGGGCACACGTTGTTGTGAACTCCTCTGATAACGGGAATCAGGTCGCTGTGGATGTCGACGGGCGTCACAATACATTCCGCGCCAGCCAGGTGAAAACCTTTAATATCACCACCGGCAACGCGTCGGATTACATCTATATTGATCCGGGGATCGATATCCCCGCTAAAATCCACAGCGGCAATGGCAACGACGTCATCCACGGTGGCGCAGGCAACGACAGCATTGTCGCCGGTAACGGTAACGATGTGATCTACGGCAAAGGCGGAGACAATACCATTCAAGTCGGTGACGGTAACGACACCCTCATGGGTGACCGGGGCAACGATACGCTGATCGCCGGCAATGGAAATGACTCGCTGGTCGGTGGCGGTGGCACTGATCAGATCAGTGCCGGTAACGGTAATGATACCTTCCAGGCCGGCAGCAGCCACGACAAAATCACGCACGGCAGCGGACACAATACGCTGATCGGTGGGCTTGGTAACACGTATCTGTTTGTGAAATCCGGCAGCTCATCAGGCGGACCCACCAGCGTTGGCACCGGAACGGTGCTGGTAAGGGTACCGGCTCAACGGGCAGCTCAACCGGATCGACCGGCAAGGGCACGACCGGATCTTCGACAGGCAAGGGCACGACCGGTTCTTCAAGTGGTTCGACCGGCAAAGGCACGACCGGTTCTTCAACAGGTTCAACCGGCAAGGGTACGACCGGCTCAACCGGTTCAACTGGATCTTCGACCGGTTCAACCGGTTCGGGCTCTTCGAAAGGTACCACGGGCAATAGTGGCGGTGGCACACCGACGGTTCCGGTTCCTCCCACAAAGGTTCCTACTCTGCCGACAGGCGGAAACGTGGGAAGCTCCACCGGCGTCAAGCCCAACGTGGTGATCACGCAAATGACCGGTCCGCGCGTCACCGGACTTGTTGTGAACGTCGACGGACTGGCGACCAACTTGAACGGCGGCACCCCGATTACCGCCAACTACGCCTGGGACTTCGGCGACGCTAACACACAATATAATCAGATGACCGGCTACAACGCTGCCCATGTGTACGACAAGGCAGGCACGTACACGATTACTCTGACCGTGACCAACGGCACCGGCGGTGTTTCGAGCTCCACTTTGAAAGTGAATATCGCTGCGAGCCAGCGAAGCCAGATTTTCGTCGATCCGGCCAGGGGGTCTGACGCGAACAATGGTTCGATCAACGCGCCATTGCAATCGCTTGCAGCTGCGTTTTCTCAGCTCAGTAACAACACGGAAATCCTGCTCAAGGCGGGGCAGACTTTCTATACGAATTTCTCGATGCATATCACCCAGAGCAATGTGCTGGTGGGTCGTTACGGCACCGGGGTGAATCCGACGATCATGCGCATCAAGGGCAATGGGCTCAGCACGATCATGTCTACCTCAGCCGCCGACGGTATCACGATCCAGGACATCACCTTTAACAGCCCATATCCCGCGAGCACTGTCTCGGCGGCAAACAAGATCGGTGTAGGCGGTATCTTCCTGGGCGGAAAAAACGCCACCGTCCGCGACTGCACGTTTGAAAATGTCGACGACGGCATCAATGAGAACGGAAACCCCGTCGGTGTGTTGATCCAGAACAACAGCGCTCCGCAGGCAATCGGTCTGCGTGGCTACATGGTGTGGGGCCAGGGATCGCAGCAGGTGCTGGTGGGTAACTATGCCGCCAACACCACCAAGGAACACATCGTTCGCCTGGTGGGTCTGAACATGGTAACGGTTGAAGGAAATAACTTTACCAACCATGATGGTAAAGGATGCATCGAAATGCACGAAGGCCAGTACGGCTGGATCGTCGGCAACACCGTCGACGGCGGTGACATCCGCGTGGGCCCCCTGGGCCTCTGGGGTGAAGCTGCCAGCAGCCAGACCGACTGGGTCAAGATTGAAGACAACCAGTTGACCGACACCTTCATCTACGTCCAGCATGGAACGCATCATGCAATGATCGACAATAATGTGGTCGTCCGCGGTGGTGGTGGGCAGGCAATCGCCATGAGCGGTGTCGACGTCCAGGGCCGAACTTCGATGGATATCACCATCGTGAACAACACGGCCATCGATACCGGCACGAGCGGTAACTTCGTGGATGTCGGTGGGTACGTCAGCGGAATTGTGCTGAAAAATAACCTGTGGATCGCCCCGAACCTGGTGGTCGGCGCATACGGAGCGGCCCCGGTCTACGTGAATGACAACAACCTGGGCAGCTTCACGCAGATCACCGGCAATATCTGGCCGTCCCCTAAGACCCTGGGCACGTACGCCAACGGTGGGATCAACTTCGTTGGCACCTCCATGACGAGCAGCGGGTATCTCACGGCGGCGCAGTGGAATTCGATCGGCAACGTGGGCACCGATCTCTTCGAAAATCTAACCCTGAACGGTTCTTATCAAACCAAAGCCGCGGCGACCGTCGTCGGAGCGGCTTTGAAGATGGCGGCGTAAGAAGGGGTATCCTGCTTGTGGTGAAAGTGAGGCGGTTCAAACCGCCTCACTTTTTTTAGTGTGTTCTCCATTTTTTAGCGGCGCACCCCAGGGCCAGTCGTCCCTGCGCCTCTATCAGCACGAAACTCATCCAGGTGGCGAATAACTTTCAAGAAATCCGCATCCGACACAGCGGAAAGTGACAACTTCATATTTCGTACCGCCCGGCAGGTGTCGGCCCAGAAAATTGCAATGTATCTCCCCCGCAGTCCAGACCAGGGCGAGGTGAGCTGCACCGATCACGCCCTGCTCCATGCGTTCACCGCATTTGCTGCATCGCAGCTTCGGCGGAGTCGCCGGTTCTTTGGATTGATACGGCAGAGGATTGGCCGACTCATTCATCAATAGCCCTGTTTGTCTCGCAGCGCCAGAGGCGGCTGCAGAATTTCAGTGACCATGAACTGTTGCCGAAGCGTCGCGGGCGTCATCCACTTGCGAAGCGACGCTGCGTTGGCCGATGGTTTTTCATTCGCGGTCATCGCCGCCGTGGCGGAAATCGATTTAGCCGGAACTGCATGCGCAGTGCCTGTGCTGGCGGTGGCGACGCTCTGCACCGCCGCCATGCTGGTAATGATGGGCTGAGCAATTGCAATCTGTGAAGTCGCGATGCGTCTGCCCGGTGCCCGCCTGGCGCTGGGAATCTTACCGCGCACAGGCGCACGGCTGGGTGGGTCGACCCGCCGCACAGAGAGCGGGCGCGATTGGCTGGTCGGTGGTTTCATCATGCCCACAATCAGGCGAACGATAATCTCAAGCAACTCTTCCATAAATCACCCGGGTGCAGTACCGGAAAACCGACAGGGCGCCGTCTCAATTATGAAGGCTTTGCCACCGCCTCGCGCATGGAGGTGTCGGCCTGCACATTCTTCATCTTGTAAAAATCCATCACTCCCAGGTTGCCGCTTCGGAATGCATCGGCGATTGCCCGTGGAACTTCCGCTTCGGCCAGAATCACCGCGGCGCGATTCTCCGCCTGCTTGGCGATGTTTTCCTGCTCGTGCGCAACTGCCATCGCGCGGCGTTGCTCGGCCTCTGCCTGAAACCGTTGCGTGTCCGACTTCGCACGGTCCGCCGCCAGCTTCGCGCCGACGTTGTCGCCTACATCGATGTCCGCGATGTCGATCGATAAAATCTCAAACGCGGTGTTGGCGTCCAGCCCTTTGCCCAGCACCGCCTTGCTGATTCGGTCCGGATTTTCCAGCACATGCTTGTAGTCCTGAGCCGAGCCAATCGCTGTCACGATTCCTTCGCCGACGCGTGCGATGATCGTTTCTTCCGTCGCTCCGCCCACCAGGCTCTTGATATTCGTGCGCACCGTCACACGGGCTTTCACTTTCAACTGAATCCCGTCCTGGGCAACGCCGTCAATACTGTTGCGCCCCATCGCGGCGCTGGGCACGTCAATCACCTTGGGGTTCACGCTGGTCTGCACCGCATCGAGAATATCGCGGCCCGCCAGATCAATGGCGGTCGCGGTTTTCCATGTGAGATCGATGGCGGCCTTATTTGCCGCGATCATGGCGGCGATCACGCGCTGCACATCACCACCGGCCAGCACGTGCGATTCCATCTCCGGTGTTGTGATGTTCAACCCCGCCCGGCTGGCCTGAATGCGCGCGTTCACGATCGCCATCGCGTTTACTTTTCGAAGCCGCATTCCCAGCAGATCCACAAACCCCACCTTCGCGCCGCTGACCATCGCGCGAAGATAAAGCCCGAAGAATTGCCAGAGAACGACAAATACAACCATTAACGCGAACAGGGCGATGATGATGACGATCCATACCCCCGCGTTTGCATTATTTTCATCTGCGATAAAGTTCATCTCCGCTATTCAAGCGATCGGCTGGCGAGTTGCAAGTTTATGCAAGGGGATTTACCGCCGTGCCTGCGTGGGAGACAGCGGGCGACGTGGAATCAGGTCAGCTCCCATGTATCGCAAGATGGCTTGATCGAATGGAAGTGGTGTTACTGCGGTCGCAGAAACGTAGTGTAAACAGCTACATCCTGCGAAGGCCCGGTGTAACCGCTGTTCTGATTGGAAGGGTCAACATAATCGCGCCCGATGATAGCGGCGCTCGCGCTGGAAACCGTCTCGCCCGGCAGGAGGCCGGCACTGGGATCGAGAGTCCAGAAAACAGATGCGGCATTCTCACTTTGCTTCTGCAATACGCGAAACGCGCGCCCGGCAACATCGCCGTCACCCGAACGAATGATGAGAAACGTGCCCGGAGCGATGGATTGATCGGCATGCGCATCGGATGTATCGCGCGTGATTTCAACCAGGTCTGATCCGTCCGGCTCGCGCGTGATGCCTGCGATGCTCACGCCGCGTGGCGTCAAATCACCGGCTAAATCCAAAGGGTGATACGCATCGGAAGACCATCGACGAACGACCAGCACAGTCAACCGCACCGTGCCATCATCTGGAGACTTAGCAAAGAACGGAACGCAGGCATACCGGGGATTTGTCGGGCAGATCAGGTTTCCCGAAATCGCATTCATCAGCGAACCGACATCGGCAAATGCGCGGGTCAGTGGCGTTTTATCCGGGGTGTCGGGGTAATCGTCCGCATGAGTAGCGGAAGTAATCGTCCCCATGCAGTCGTGCGCCAATTGTGCCGCCGCAGCGTCATCGGCCGTACTGCGGGTCTGTTCCACCGCAATCGGAAAAACAGCCGTCACCATCACAAAACCGACACCCAGAATCACAACGGCAAACATCACCTCGGCAAAACTAAATCCGCTTCGCCGATGCCCAGGTCGAAGGATCTGAGTCTGAATCGGGCGAAGCACATGAACGCATGGAATATTCGAATTGCGAATCGTCCTGCGATACATGCGCTTCACCTGATTCCGGTCAGATCCTTCGACTCCGATGACTGCATCGTGGGCGTTTAACTTAGGTAACGATGAATCCCGAAACAGCTTTCAGCACAGTGTCCGGTGGGATCGGCTGATCGATGCCGTTACTTCCGCCGTACTGCTTGGTAAGTGGCGCGGTGGGCAATCCTTCATTGAAAAGGATGTTGATCACTTCGGCGAAGACCGCCGTGTGTCGGGCTTCTGTGCCCTGAATCGCGCCGGCGATCTGGAGATAGGTCTTGGTGGCGAAATACTGAATCGCTCCAAGGTAAGCGCCCACGCCGGTTGCCTCGGCCGTGTAGACCAGATCCACCACCTGTTTTCGCGACAGGTTCTGCATGTTGAAATCATACTTGAATTGCGGAATGGCCGCCGACCCTAAGGCACCGCGAAGAAAGTCACGATGCTGCGCTTCAACTTTGCCGAACTCGATGAGGTAGGACACATCCGGCTGTGACGAGGAAATCTTCAACCCGGAAATTTTCTTTCCAAGTTTGTTCGTTCCACCGCCGGTCAACCGCTGCAAAGCCTGGACGTAGAGATCTGCTTCCAGATCCTCCAGCGCGTAAAGCATAGTTGAGCACCTTCACATCGCCGGTGCCTGGGATATTGGCAAACTTCAAAGCGGGCGTTACCGCAAAAGCTGCTTTGGACGAAAACATATTGGCCGCTGCAATGCCGGCAACCGCGATCCCGGCCTTGGTGATCAACGATCGCCGACCGACGGCGGGCTCCGTCGCGGCAGGAACAGTCTGGGTTTCTTCAACACTCATGATGAACTCCTTTTCCCTGGGAAAGGGAAGGGTATTTTTGTTTGATATTTCTTATTTAACGAACATGGGCTGCACCGCCGCCACGACGGTTTTAGGCTGCAGGTAAGGCTCAAACGTGTTCCCTGCTGGTGGATTGGGAACGACTTCGAGGTCGCCGGATCCGCGGGTGGGTCCGGGATTAATTCCAAGCGTATAACTGACCGCTGCCGAATGCCGGCATTCGGTCGAGTAAATGCCACCGGCGATGGTCGCAAGTCCCAGATCGGTTAAGTAAGGCAAGGCCGCCAGATACGCGCGTGTACCTGTTTCCTCCAGTGGAAGGATCGCGGTGAGGATGCTCTTGATGTTGGCTTCAGGCTGCGAAGCAAACTTATAACCACCTGGATTCTTCGCAGCCGGTGTCAGACCAGCGGCCTTAATGGCGGCGATCAGGAATTCGCGATGCGCACCTTCCACATAGGCATACTGCTTGAGATACAGATAACCAGCAGCGGTCGCGCCCGATGAAAGTCCACCACCGCTGACTTTCAGATTGTAAACCTTGGGATTCACATTCAGTGCATAGTCGCGGGGTAAACCCGACGCGAGATTTAAAGCCTGGCGATAAAGATCCGATTCGAGAATCTCAAGCGTCAGTGCGAAATTCAGCACTTTCTCATTAATGCTGTTGCCTGGAATAGCGGCGAATTGTGTATCGCCATCCGTGGGGCCCCCGGAAGGACCAGACGGTGCAGCCGCTGCAAAAGCAGTGGCAGGTGAAAACATCTTCATCGCCGCCAGTGAAATTCCACCAATGGCAGCGAGTTTCATAAGCCGCCTGCGGCTATGCTGCTGGTTTGCCATAGAGGACAAGGTGTCAGCCAAAGGCTGATCGTCAATTGAGGTCGCCATATTTTCCTCCTTCAAGGAGAATCGCGGAAAGAATTGTCTCGATTCAAAAAATTCGGTCCGACACAATGTTCCAGACCGCACCCGAGATACGAACTTTAGCGTGCGCTGGATGTACGCCGGAACAAGCAAAATTTTGATTTCGTTTTTCCTGATCCATCGAAGCAGGCCCATATGCTCGCCGCACTGCACTTTCAGTATTTTCACGCGTTACCGCGAGCTTTCGCGGTGCTGGCGGTGCTTGTTCTGTTAATCCTCTTAACCTACCCCTCACAGATTCGTCATATTCCCGCGTCGAAACGCTGGATTCTTCCCGCGCTGCGCATCATGGCAGTCTCCGCAATCGTGCTGTCAATTCTGCGACCTGTGATTACGCGCCGCGCCTCTCCGCCGAGCGCCGCCGGTGCTGATTGCCTTTGACGATTCCCGCAGCATGGGTGTGATCGATTCGGCCCGCTCCCCCGCAGAGCTGGTCAGCATCGCCGCGGCCCTGGGGCAACTACCGCCGGACACACGCGACGCGGTCGCCGAGGGTATTCAGGCGGACTGCGATCTCTTGTCCACCCGTGCTGACGAAGTCTCTCGCGCCGGGCAGAGCTGGACTACGCGAGGCTTTCAGGCCGGGGTGAATCTGCCGCAAGTGCCCGGCTCGATCAGGCCGTCGCTGCCCTTCAGTCCATCGCCCGCGATGCGTTAACCCGGACATCAGAGACCCTGAAAACTTCATCGCTTGAGAAAACCCTCGCCTATCTGGCCCAGTTTCCAACGGGTATGGACAAGCAGATCTGGCTTGATCGCATCCGCGATAAGGCCCGCGCCGCCGCCGCCGATGCCGAGCGGTTTCGGCTTGGACGCGACGCGGAACTCTTTAGCAGCAATGAAAAAGTTCGCGATGCCTGCAAACCGCTTCAATTGTTGTCCCGTCTCAATCTGGCGCAGAGAATCGTCTTCGATGCCGATTCAGGTTTGCAGTTTCGTCTTGGCGTCGAAACACCCGTGTCAGGATTTGGTATCTCCGATCGCGTTACACCGGTGTCGCTATCTGTTCACGATTCCACTTACCAACCGCTCGATGCCGAAGGATCGATCAGCAATTTAACCGGCGGCATTCGCACGATCCTTGACTCGATGAGCGCCGACCCGCCGCGCGCTGTTGTGCTCTTCAGCGACGGTCGTCAATCCGGCGCGGATCTTGAGATGGCTGCCACCGCCGCGCGTGGTGTGCCGGTGTTTACCGTCGGCGCTGCTGCGCGATCCGGGCTGAAAGACCTATCGATTCAGAACGCCAGCGTTGCTTCCACCGCGTGGGTCGGCGAACCTTTTATTTTCAAGGCGGATGTACGAGCTGTGGGTTTCACACAACTGCGCACAACAGCAACCATCACCGGCGGCGGTCCCGACGAAACCCGCTCGATCACCTTCGATGACGATCGCAATGCACAGGTGCAGTTCTCGCGCGTCATCAATGCGCCGGGCAACTACCGCATTGCGCTGGAAGTGCCTTCAGCGCCGGGGAGGTTTCATGCGACAACAACCGAATCGAACGATGGATCACTATCCATTCGCCCGCGGACACCACCCGCCCGGTCTCCCGGCAGAAGCAGCCTCCATTTTCCGCCGCCTCCGCGCCGCCGGCCACACGCCCGGCCTGGGAAAACGAGATGGCCGACCTCACCGGTGATGAGGGCACGCTTCGCCGGTTGGCTGAATCCACAGGCGGACAGTTCTTTCGACTCGACCAGCTGGATGCGCTGGTGCGGCGCGTGAATGAAATCCAGGATGACGCGAATCACCCGATCGAAGTGCCGCTCTGGGACGGCCCATACTTGGTGGCGGGGGTCCTCGGCTGCCTGGCGGCGGAGTGGGGCCTTCGTAAAAGATTCGGTCTGGCGTAAGTCCAGCTGCGAAATTTGCATATCAACTTATTGACATCACCCGCTTTATGTGATATTAACGGCCGTTCTGTCCATTGAGTTATGGTACATCCACCATTAAAGGCTCAGATGGTGGGTTGTGATGAAAGGAGCACGAGGTCCAAGTGGCCAAATCGTCATCGAACAGACCATCACGCGTCAAGGTATCTCCTGCCAAAAAGCATGCCGCGTCGAAAGTGACAGCGGCTCCCAAAGGTAAGAAAGCGTCCGCTCAGAAAGCGCGCCCGGTAAGCAAAGCAAGACCAACTCACTCGACCAAAAAACCGCCCGCCAAAAAGCCTGAAAAAACGACGGCGGCGAAGTCCAAAGCGCCCGTGAAGGCCTTGCCGCCCAAGCGCGTTCCAGCAGCAGCGCCGACAAAGTCGATTGCTGCTAAAAGCAGTGCCAGACCAGCCGCAAAGCAGGCTATAAAATCGATTGCTAAACCGGCACCATCCGCGCCGGTTAAAACAGCCGCGCCCTTAAAATCCGCTCCGTCGGTCAAGGCTCGTTCCATCGCGCCGCTTCAATCCAGGCCCGAACCATTTCAGGCAGGTCCGCAGGTGGCAACCAACCTGAAACCGCACAGAGCCAGATCGGTTTAAGCGTTAAAGAACTGGAGCATTTTGCCGACCAGTTGCTCGCCAAGCGACGTGAACTTGTCGGTGACATGAGTTCCATGGAACGCGAGGCACTCGCTCGGGATCCGCTACCAATCTCTCCACATTGCCCATGCACATGGCCGACATGGGTACCGATAACTTTGAACAGGAATTCACCCTGGGCCTTGTGGAAAAAGACCGCAATCTGCTGCGCGAAATCAACAACGCCTTGTCGAAGATCCAGAACGGCACTTACGGGATTTGCGAAGGCACTGGAATTCCCATCGGCAAAGTCCGCCTGGAAGCTGCTCCCTGGGCGCGATTCAGCATCGAATACGCGCGCAAAAAGAAAAAAACGGGATGGGCGTTCGCACGTTCTGAAAAACTGATTCACCGTCCGCCGGCTAACTTTTCAACGGCACTATCTCCACGCGTTTTCCCGCTACGCGCGTCCAGATAATGTCGGTCACCAATTGCACGAGAAGCGCCATCAGGCATCCGGCGATGGTTGCAAAGCTGCGGTCTTGCGCCGTGGTTAACACGTGGCCTTCGCTGAGCGTCAACACAATGACTGCTGAAACGCACGCGGTTCGCAGCGCGATGTCCAGCCGAAGCAGTTCGCAGACAAACACCACGACAACCAGCGCGGCAATCAACTGAAAAACGGGTGGAATCGGCGCTTTGGACATCAGCAGCGCGACCGTCGCGCCAACCACTGTCGCAACGATGCGGATCACCGATGTCACCACCGATTGCGACCATCCCGGCTGCAGCGCCAGGATCGCGGAGATAAACGCCCAAATGCTGCCCGGCCAAACGAATCGGCAGAACAGCATCTTCAGCAATACCACGCAGATCACCGCCTGGGCCGCGTATAATGCGGCTAGTTCCAGCGTCTGTTTCATCGTCGGTCGCGGCAGTTTCAGCACCATGCGAAACGCCTCTCGCTCAGCTTCAAACATTGAACTCCGTTCGCGCAAAACTGGCTTGTCCCGTCCGATTTTTAGCATCTAATCGCCCATCATCCAACAGGATGCGATTTCGCGGCTTCAGTTTACATGCTAATCTAGCTGCGGTGCTCGCGGGCCTGCCCAATCATCTGCTGTTTACCCTCAGGCTGAACTTCCGCAGCCGCCAGGCGCTGATTTACGGATATCTCGTCCCGCTGTTTTTCCTCATCGCCTTCGGCGCGCTTTTCCGCTGGACCAAACCGCCGCTGCTCGCGCAGATGGGAGAACTGCTTACAATCAGCGCCCTGGGCGGATCGTGTTTTGGCATGCCCACCGGCATGGTCGCCGATCGTGAACGCGGTGTCTGGCGTCGTTACCGCCTGCTTCCGGCATCCACCTCCGGGCTTGTCATCAGCACCATGATCGCGCGTTTTGTTCTTGTTGCCTCCGCGGGCCTGCTGCAAATTCTCCTTGCCCGCTTGATCTATCACACGCCGTTTCCGCTGCACCCTTTGCAGTTGCTGATTGCATTTACTTTCGTTGCATTTTCCTTCGAGGCAATGGGCCTGGTCATTGCCGCCACGGCGGATAATGTCCCCGCGGTCCAGGCGCTTGGCATGGCCATCTTCCTGCCGATGATCATGATCGGGGGTGTTGGTGTTCCGCTGGAAACCCTTCCCGGGTGGGCACAAAAAGTGGCGGGATTTCTTCCCGGTCGATATGCCGTCGAGGCGCTGCAGCCGTGCTTCGATCAGCCCGGCGGTCTTTCGCGCGGCGTCTTCGCTTTGCTCGCGCTGCTCGTCATCGGCATCGCCGGCTGTATCGCCGGGGCACGACTGTTTCGCTGGGATGCCAATCAGCAGTTCCGCGCTTTGCCGCGCGGCTGGTTATTACTCGCCGCGGCGTCGTGGGTCGCCGTCGGTCTTACCGCATCAGCCACGGGGCATCTCAAACCGCTGCGCGCGGCCTCAACCCACCCGGGCGGCGACGCGTGGATGTCTGTCACACAAGCACAGATCGACTCGATACAATTCAACGGCCTTCCTCCCGATGACGGCGTGGTCACACCACTATCACCGCCGGATTTCATCTCCCCGGTGCCCGAAGAAAAAGCGCGCCTCGATCAAATCCATCAGCAATTGCAGTCCTGGTCGCCCGCCCATGTTGGCGATACTGCAGATCGCGTGCGCAACCTGCTGGCCGTCGCCGCCGTGGCTGATATCGCGCAGGATCCTTCCGAAGGTCCCATTGCCCGCCTGATTTTCGATCAGCTGCTCAACGATTTCGATCGCGATGAATTAATCCACATCCTCGCGTGGATGCATCTCGTCCGCGCCACCGATCCTGTCCTTACCGACATCCCCCAACTGGATATCCACGGCCCGGTTGATCCAGCGATTGTCCGCTCCCGCAGTGAGATTTACGCCCTCAAACTCCTGGGAACACTTCTAGGCAAATTGCCTGAAAAAACCGCCAGTCCGTAATCGCCAACCCGCCAGTCGGCGGTGAATCAGCGGGTTGATCCGCGAGCCACACCTTGATCCGCATCATCGCGGCCTATACCGTTTACGCCGATGAGCAAGGACGCCCCTGTATTTAACCCGGCCAATATTCCCGCTTTCGCCCGCGTGGCGATCGTCGCGGCGCGCTTTAACGCTGAGTATGTGGACGAACTGCTGGAGGGCTGTCGTCGCCGGCTCGGCGAAGCGGAAATAACCGGAGACCGCCTGGAGATATTTCGCGTGCCCGGCGCGTTTGAACTTCCGGTGGCGGCCCAGGCCCTGGCGCAAGCGCGAAAATTTCAGGCGATCATCTGCCTCGGCTGCATCATCCGCGGCGACACGCCGCACTTCGATTTTGTCGCCGGTGAAAGCGCCCACGGCATCGCCCGCGTCGCGCTGGATCACACGATCCCGGTCCTGTTCGGCGTTCTTACCACCAATACCGCGCAACAAGCCAAAGATCGCCTCGGCGGAACCCACGGCCACGCCGGTGAACGCGCCGCCGAAGCCGCCTTGGAGATGATTGCCCTCCTCCACCAGATTCACGCCTGACCAACCCACCGATTCCGGTCTGCACCCCTCAGCGTCGCCAATGCGACGCTAAAACACCGTCGCAGCCTCAAAATGCGTCGTTGTGCGACGCGCTATGCGACGTTTTAGCAAGAACATACAAATCTGTACCAATCTCTGCCTTCTTAAAAAAATAAGCACGAAAAAACATGTTTTACTGTTGCAATATGTAAGGTATCTGTTAGTATCAGAAGTATGAATAAAAACACTCCCTCCACCGAGCTTACGCCGCACCCTCTGTCATCCATCCAGCCCGTGGTCGAACGGCAGGTCGCGCTCAGCGACCCGCAGGAAATGGCCTTGGAATGGTTGATGAACGGGGGAACGGTTGTCGATGCCGCCCAATACGCCGGTGTCTGCCGGCAAACCATTTTCCGCTGGCTCAGCAGCGATCCCGATTTCCGCGCGGTCTTTGACAACTGGCGCGAGCAGGTAACCACCTTTACAGACGGCCAGCTTCTGGGTCTTGCCGACTCAGCCGTCGCCACCCTCGCCAACGCCACCCGAAACCGCCAGGACGTGCATGCCGCCGAGTTTCTGATCAAACACCTATCAGGCAGCGCGAAGCGGCAATAATCTCCCCCTGTGTAGCTCCCGTTCTGCGATGGTATCGGTTTTCGTGAGGTCATGTATGTGACGCATCGCAAGGCTCCTTGGGGTAAATGTCCAACTCGATTGAGCTACAGAGCTCGCAGGACGGTAGCCCCGGGAGCCTTGCATAGTTTCCGTTGCTGTGGACGGGCCCGCGTCGCGTTCGTCTTTGGTACAGTGTTCCTCGGCGCGTCGCATAGCTACCCACAAATTGTCGTCCGTTATAAGGCACAGAACGCATGGGCCGTCAGATTGCAATCGTCACGAGTTGGCCCGATGAATTATTGCTGCTTCGGCATCTGGAGATTGATTGCAAACTCCGACTATTTCGGTCCATTGCAGACTCGCGTAGCGGTCTATGGATTGAGAACTGGGAACAATCAGCAATTCCGGATTCGCACTATTGTATCTGGCCAACGCGGTTTACTTGGCGGCCGAAATACTGGCAAATAAAGCAGCCCTGCGTACCTGAAGTAGAGGGCAAATGGGTTGTGGCTAACGACGGCGTCGCACCGGCGATTGAGCTTTCGCGACACCTTCATGGTCGCGGCTCTGCCGGACGCCTGTATTGGGCAAAGTATTTCCTCGCTACTGCCCCATTATCATACGACGTTAACGAATTTGATCGTTTTGTGAGTGCGGTCTGGCGGTGGGTGCGTAAGCAAGGTGTCTGCGACCGTCTCGATGCACACAAGCCTTATGTACTGCCAAACGCGTATCGGCGGCGGACCGGCGGTGCCCCATAACCTGCCACTATGAAGGCTTGTTTGCCAAGCGGGATTTGTCGTTGAATTTCTTATTGTTCTCGCCATCAGGCGCGGGAGGCTTACGAGGCGGGGTATGGGGCGGAGCCCCATGATAACGCTGAACGATCTATAGGCGCGGACCGCGAACTCGTAGGCCCTGATCCCCTAGGAGCCGTGCATAGTTTCCAGTGCTGTGGATGGCCCCGCGTCGCGTTGGAAGTTTGGCTTTGGTATCGTGTTTCCTGGCGGGTCGCGTTGTCCGCCAGATTGTCATCCGTTATGCAACCTCGGTCTACCCAAAGCGACACCGAAGTGCACCCACCAGTTCTCGATTACTCGGTCGACCGAAGGCCCGCGGTTTGGCCGGTCGTATTGGCGTACACGATCGGCACGCTCACGATCCTCAGCGCACCATTCACGTTTATGGCCGCAATTGAACTAGGTAGCGTGCTGTCCAGCCCTGAGCGACACACACACGGCGTTGGGGCCGCCCTTAACTTTTTGGTCTGGTCGGTATTCCCAGCGTGGTGGCTCGCGCGGCGGGTACGGGCGGGTGCTGGCAAGCACCGGGCATTTGTGCTCACCAGCAAAGGTCGCGGCGGTCGACCGCGGGTATAACCGGCCTTGCTGTAGGCGGCCCCGCGTCGCGGCCAAAGTTTGTCTCTGCTAAAGTGTTTCCTGGAGCGTCGCGTTGGTGGCTACATTGTCATCTGTTATGGGCACGGGGAGAGCGGTCATGCAAGTTCCGGGACTTGGAGACGTGACAAAAGATGCGCGTTTTGGCTGGTACTATAGTCAGCCGATCGCCGTCCCGATGTTTGGTGGAAAGCTGTGCCGGATTGTGCTTGAGGGGTACGACGACGAGCGCAAAGAGGAATTCCACGCGGCCGATGCAAATTTCCTCTCGGGAACTCCCGCCGTGCTTCGCGAGGCTGACGAACCGCTCTTTCGTTACTATAAGGATTTCGAGGAGTGGTGGCTGCAAGACGATAAGCCGGCCATTAAATCGACAGATGAAGTTTGGCAACACGTTCAGCTGGGCAGTGAGCCGATGGTCTCCCGCAGGTCGTACGGTGATAAAGGCATATACATTTCGGTTGAGTGCGGCTGCGATTGGGAGCAAGAACACGGCTTGCAGTTGGTCTTCAAAAATGGTTTACGCATAAATAAGTTGGGCGGGTACGACGGTCACCTCACCAATTCTGATGCGTTTGCAAACGATAGCCTTGAAGAGGTTATCTACCGCTAAGGCAGACCGGTCGTGCCGACGACCATCCAATGTTGTGGACGGCCCCGCGTCGCGTCGAACGTTTGACTTTGGTATAGTGTCCCTCGGCGCGTCGCTTTGGCCGCCGCAGATTGTCATGCGTTATGCCCGTGCCGCACACCAGTAGTCTCGTTGTCGACTACGCCTCAAGTGAGGCCGATGACGGCATCCCGTCTATGCGTCCCATGTGGCGATGGCGATCAGTTTGTGCCTACTGCTTCTGCGCAACTATCGCCGGCCTCTTCATCTCTCTGCCGTTAGCACTTGGAGCGTTCTTAGCAGCCGTGTTTACAGCCATCGTCACGCTTGTTTATCTAGAGCGTGCCGCAACAGCCGAGGTCAATCTCACGTATTCCATACGTCACCTTATCTTGGCGGTTTTCTTATGTCCCGTGTTCTTCCTTGGCATCTGGCTTGTGCCGGTCTTGGTTAATTCCGACCTTGTAAAATGGCGGCGCGCGGAAGAGCGTAACCGGGCAAGGGCATAGCCGGCCAATGCTGTGGACGGCCACGCGTCGCGGCCGTATTCTCTTTTAATCTGGCGGTAGTCAGCGGCCCGCGTTGCCCGCCATAGGACGTTATTCGTTATCACGCCATGGTGTACGACAAAGCGAAGTATCATTACGATGGCGACTTCCCAAAGGATCTCCCGCGAGAGAATGGCGGGACGCACATCGGCATGTTTGTCGCGTGGGCTATTCATCGCGGCCTGGTCAGCCCGGAACTGGCTGCCGAAGCTCCTGAGGAAATCCAGGCGGTCCTCGCGCGGCAAAAGACCGGGCGTGAACTAATCTTTTCTTATCTGGACGAGAGCGTTGGTGACGACGAACTGAATGACGAAGGTCAGGCGTTCGGTAAGAGCTATTACGCTTCCAATACCTACGGCAAAGATTATGAGAAACTTCTTGGTAGGGACAGCTGTTATCGCGTCGAAGACACTTGGGAGAACTTTGATCTTATCGCCGCGATGATCGATAAACGGTATGTCAAGTGGAAAGCTAATTACCGTGGTCAGAAGCCGGGCTAAATAGCCGTTGTTGTGGACGGGCCTGCCTTGCAAATATATTCTTCTTCTCAATCAAGGCGTTTGTCAGCGCATCGCGTTGCCCGCCAGAGATTGTCATCCGTTGTACAGCAGGAGTGCTCGTGCGAACATCCATGATAACGAGTTTGATCATTGCGCTTCTCATCGCAAACTTTGAAATTGCTGAACCGACTATATAACTGGCAGCTGCTGTTTTGGTAACAAGTTCAAATTGCCGCCCACACCGCGGTTGTTCCGGGTGGTGATCATAATATTTAGCAGGCGTCGCAACTTGGGATATCAGCCACTCTATCCGGCAGGCTCGCGGGTTCTGATCGCTGGGGCCGATGTCCTGCAACGATACATGCGACATCACTACAAGTATCACCACCCGATGACTGACGCGCATCTTGAGCATGCAAATGAGTCGCACATTGTCTCCGATGTGGGAATGTATTTTGGTGGAGACCAGCTCTATGTTCTCGAAAAACTTCCCCGCCTCGTCTGGCTTGAAGAGTGTTTAATCACCGATCCAGGGGCCTGATAGCCAGCTCATGCTGTGGACGGCCCAGCGTCGCGTTGAAAATTCGACTTTGGTATAGTCTCCCTCGGCGTGCTGCGTTGCCCGCCGCAGATTGTTATCCGTCATGCACCCTCGCAACTCGGATTCATGCATGCTGACATACGAAAACAGACGTGCGCAAACATTCCGCTTCGCGGTACTGCTGGCCTGCGCATTTACACTTCGATGTGCTTGTGCTGGCACGGCGCCTTCCGGTTCCGTGCACGGCAAGATTGTCGATGCCAGCGGTATCGGAGTCGAAGGGGTTGATCTAAGCGTGTACGGCACCGACGCGAATCATCCGATTGCTTCCGCAGTTTCTGGTGCGGACGGCACTTTCACGATCCCAGGTGTAAGCGTTGGCGACTCTTTGTCTGTCAAGGCGTTTCATAAAGGCCACCCATTCGATCAAGGTGCGGAGAAAATAGGGGTGGCTGTTGCTGCGGATAAGGTGACCGAAGTTGGGAGCCTTGAATTAAAGATTATTACGCACCATCACCGAAAGCCGGCAACGAATCCCGCTACACAGCCGTAGGCTGTCGCATTTGCTGCCACAGATGGTCATCCGTTATGGCTCGCTGGCGCGCCGAGGCTCTTAGACGTTTACCGGAACTCCGGAGTGCTATCGACTCCGCCCACCAGATCATGGCCTTTTGGATCGATGCGGGCGAGGCATTCCGGCGGGCCTATGCAGAGCAGCCACCGAATGAATCACTGATCGCCCGGATCTATTCTTATGCCGACTGGTGCTTGAATGCCCCTCGCGTTTCCGATGCTGGGCACGACCCAAGTACGGCTGTTGTTGTCGCTTTTTTTGAGCATGTTCCTACCATCCCAGCAGCTTGGCGGGATATGCCAAGGTGGTTCACGTTCGCTGAGATCGCCGAGAGCAAGGCGATTTTTTCTTATCATTTAAGCGAGATAGAGTTTGAAAGTTTGTTGGCGCATATGCAAAGAAACCGTCGTCTGTACAGACCAAGGTTGCCGCAGTCCGACGAGCCTTAAAAAACCGTTGGTGTGGACGGGGCAGACGGGCGTGCACGCCTCGGTACCCCATTTAGCCCGCTGTGAAAACACGGCGGGTTGATGCGGAGTGCCATCACGTGTCAGCTGCGAATCGAACCATTAGAAAACCTCCAACGTTAACCCCGAGTGTGGTCGCGTCGGGCTAAATGGGAGGTTCAGCAAAGGGCAAGGGCAGGGTTTTAGAGGCGTGGGCGATTGGGGCCAGGCAAACGAGAGGGGGTATCGCACTGCGTGTGGTACAAGAAGACGATGTTGGGGTATGCCATGATAAGTCGCTTCAGCGCATACGTGATTCCAGCATCACTCATCACGATCGCTGCCGTCTGCTTCGCGTGCGGATTACGATTGCCTGAGTATTCCGTTCCCAATGGACCGGACTTGCTGTTCGGTGATTCATGGCGGGAGTACTCCAAGTCCGCCCAAGGCGAGGAACAGCGCTTTGAGCAATGGAATCAACTCAGAGCGAGAATCCTCACTCGACATTTTGTCTATTGCGACCTCGGCTGGACCTTTATGGGGCTGTGTATCAGCATCCTGGTCCTTTTCATCACACAACGGGTTATAAAAGTCGGCGACCTTCGGCAAATCCGTACACCCAAATCGCGTGGGCGTTTCCACCTCTACGCAGCGATCACATGGCTATCCTTTATACCGTGCCATGAATTTTACCTGCAATACATACACGCCAGGGAAGACCCGCCGTTCATGGACAACATGGCCATACCGATCGAAACGATACTGACTTTCGCACTCGGACTGCTCGGGCTTCCAGTCATTCTTCTGGGTGTTTGGCTCGTCACTAAAGATCGCTCGCTGCCGATTCGCGTCTTCGACGGCGTAGCAAGGTATCCGACACCGGTCAGCATTGCGGTATGTGTCGCGCTGGTGCTCGCTGTAATTATCTTGCTAGCGTGCATCATCAGCGAGCCGCCACTTGTTCCGTCACTTTTTTTCACGGTGTATCTGCTGTTATGCGGCAAGAAACTGTCCAGCGGCGAAATTCGACCCGGATTATATGAGGGTCGGTTGCAATACTGGCGTGTTCCCTTCTTCTGGTTCTCATACGTCTTTTTGTTATTCCCTTCCCTGTTCATTTTCGCTCTACCGGGCGTTATTTTCATTAATGGCAATACTGGAACGATTCAGGCAATCGGCATCTTGGCCACCCAGGAACTCCTGGCTGTTCTCTTCCCGTGGATTATTGCCCGAAACGCGGTGCTGCGCAAGGCACGCGGCGAACAACGGCTTGCGGGATTTCCTGTAATCCAACGCGAGTATTCCGGTAAGGGACCGTCTCCGCAGTAGAATCTTCTTTGATGCTTCGCCTCCCCATTGACTCCGTTCTCCCTGAGATCATTGCTGCTCTGCGGTTGTCGCGCAATCTCGTGCTTGTCGCGCCGCCGGGCGCGGGCAAAACCACGCGCGTGCCGCCGGCGGTTCTTGCGGCGGGTTTGCTGTCGGGGGACCATCCGAATCTGGTTATGCTGCAGCCCCGGCGCGTGGCGGCCCGCACGGTGGCAGCCCGGATTGCTGAGGAAAACGGGGTAGAACTGGGTCGCGAGGTGGGATACCACGTGCGCTTCGATCGCAAGATTAGTCCCGCCACGCGGCTTCACGTTTTAACCGAAGGGATTCTGACCCGGCAGCTGTTGGATGATCCGTTTCTCGAAGGTGTCGGGGCTGTATTGCTGGATGAGTTTCACGAACGATCCCTGTTTACCGATGTAGCGATTGCCCTGCTGCGCGAGGTGCAGCAGACCGTTCGGCCCGATCTGATTTTGATCGTGAAGTCGGCGACGCTCGAGGCCGAGCCGGTCGCGAAATACCTGGGATACTGCCCGGTTCTGCGCCGGAAGGCCGGGCATTTCCGGTGCGGGTTATTTATGAGCCGGATGGTGCGCCATTGCCGGCACGCGCTGCTTTGGCGGTGGAGCACGCGGTTGACGCAAACGATGCGGGGGATGTGCTGGTGTTTCTTCCGGGGGCGGAAGAAATTCGCCGAACGATGGCAGCGCTGTCGCATCGGAACGATCTGCTGGTGCTGCCGTTGTACGGTGCGCTCACACCCGCGGAGCAGAATCTGGCGCTGCGACCGGCGTCAAAGCAGAAGGTGATACTCGCCACCAACATCGCGGAAACTTCGCTGACGATCGAGGGGGTTCGAACGGTAATCGACAGCGGGCTGTCGCGGGTGGCGAGCTACGATGTGGACCGGGGAATGGACCGCCTGGATCTGCAGCGGATCAGCAGCGCTTCGGCAACCCAGCGGGCGGGGCGCGCGGGTCGAACCGCGCCGGGGACCTGTGTACGCCTCTGGCCGGGCAATGAGAAGCTCGAGCCATTTGATCTGCCGGAGATTCGGCGGGTGGACCTGGCGGGCACCGTGCTGTTGCTGCATGCCTGGGGCAAGCCGGATGTGAGGGCGTTCGGGTGGTATGAACCGCCGGATGGTGAGACAGTCCTGGCGGCCGAGGAATTGCTGATGATGCTGGGGGCGTTGTCCTCGTCTGGGTCGATCACCGACCTGGGAAAAATACTGGCGGGCGTGCCGGCGCATCCGCGGTTGGCGCGGTTGCTGGTGGCAGCTGCGGAAAAAGGTCTGGTGCGCGAAGGCGCGATCCTTGCGGCGCTGATGGCCGAGAAGGACATCGTCATCACCGGGCGCGGGCCGATGGTGGCGTCGCAATCGGATTTAATTTACCGCATGCAGTTGCTGGACGAAGCCGAGCGATCGCGGTTTGCGCCGAGTTTGTTCGATCGCGGTGTAGATCCGGTTGCGGCCCGGCAGACGTGCAAAACGCGGGATGAATTGATGCGCATCGGGCGGCACGTGGGAGCCGGCGCGGGACGTGCTGCCCCAGACCGAACCGGCGCGGCTGGCGGCTGTTCGGACGAGGATCTGATGCGGCTTACGTTAAACGCATACCCCGATCGCGTCTGCAAACGACGGGACACCGATCCTCTGGCCGCGGTGATGGTCGGCGGCGGGGGAGTTCGTCTGGCGCATGAATCGACGGTCAAACAGGGTGAATATTTTCTGGCGATCGATGCCCGCCACGACCGGCGAAGCAATTCGCGCGAAGCACTCGTGAGAGTTGCGAGCCTGATCCAGGCGGATTGGCTGGTGGATCTGTTTCCGGGGTCGGTCCGAAGAGAGACCGGTGCGGAATTCGATCCGCGAAAAAAGCGGGTCATTGGATTTGTGCGAACGTGGTATCGCGATCTGCTTCTGGAGGATGATCGCCATGCAGCGGTCGATGCCCATCAGGCGGGTGAAGCCCTGGCGGCGGCTCTGCGCCCGGCGGCGCGGGAATTGTTCCTTGCCGATGCGGCCAGTGCGACTCTGCTCGCGCGGGTGGCGCTGTTGCGCCGGGAAATGCCCGAGCATAACTGGCCGGTTTTTTCAGATGAGCAACTCGCCGATGCGCTGGCCGCGCAGTGCACGGGGAAGCGCTCTGTGGAGGAGATTGGGAGTTTGTCGAATGCGATTCGAAATCAGCTGATCTATCCGCTGGATCGATTGCTGGAGGAGCATGCGCCCGCGGCGATTGAAGTGCCCACCGGAAACTCGATCCAACTCACCTATGCGGCGGGACAACCACCGGTTTTGGCAGTGCGTCTGCAGGAGCTTTTCGGATGGACCGAAACACCGCGCGTGGCGGGCGGGCGCGTTGCGGTTCGGTTGCATCTGCTGGGGCCAAACTATCGACCGGTGCAGGTGACGGATGATCTGAGGAACTTCTGGGCGACGACCTATTTCCAAGTTCGTAAAGACCTGCGGGCGCGATACCCGAAGCACAGCTGGCCTGAGAAACCGCTGCTGGCCAGTCCCGAAGCGCGCGGGCGGCGGCGGGGGTGAGGGGTTTGAACGGGGGTTTCGCTCTGGCGTGGGAGGTTTCGTTTCTGCCGCGTTGCGTCTAAGATCCCGCCCGTGATACATGGAAAACGCTTAGTCGTGGTGATGCCGGCTTACAACGCTGAATCGACGGTTGAAAAGACACTTCGTGACATACCTGAAGGATTTGCCGATCACGTGGTGCTGGTGGACGACGCCAGCCGGGACCAGACCGCCGCGGTTGCCGAGCGATTGGGATTGATCGTTCTAAAGCACCCGAAAAACCGCGGCTATGGGGGCAATCAAAAAACATGCTATCGCGAAGCACTCCGCCTTGGAGGTGACGTAGTAGTCATGCTTCACCCGGATTATCAGTACTCTCCCAAGCTGGTGGTGGCGATGGCGTCGATGATCGCCGGGGGGCAGTATGATGTGGTACTGGGGTCGCGAATTCTATGCGGCTCAGCGATTCGCGGTGGAATGCCGATGTATAAATACGTGATGAACCGGATTCTCACGCTGATTCAGAATCTGCTGATGGGCGCGAAGGTTTCGGAGTATCACACCGGCTACCGGGCATTCAGCCGGGCGGTGCTGGAGACGTTGCCGCTGGAGGAAAACTCTGACGACTTCGTGTTTGATAACGAGATGCTGGCCCAGGCGTTTTTTTTCGGGTTCAACACCGGTGAATTGTCCTGCCCGACGCGGTATGAGCCGGAATCGTCGTCGATATCTTTGAAGCGCAGCATCAAGTACGGCTTTGGTGTGTTGCGGACGACGATGCAGTATCGCCTTGAGAAATTGGGCCTGGCGAAGTACGCGATTTTCGACAAAGCAGGCAGGCGGCTGACGGTGGCCGAAGCGCCTGTTGCGGCGGTTTGATGCCGGCCCGGGATAAGGCAGCAAACCCCCGGGCATGGATTATCAGGAGCAGATGATTGTGACGATGGCAGCGGTTTTTGAATCTCCTTCGGTTGTGGTCGGAACCTCCTGCGTTGCTTGCGGGAAGAATGCGTGGTCGGTTGGACTGACCGGCTTGACGGATTATCTGACGGATGAAACGTTTGGCATTCAGCGGTGCAATGCCTGCGGTTTGCTGATGACCCAACCGCTGCCCGGCGGCAATGCGATCGGTCGATATTACCCGCCGCAGTATCGCGGCAATCGCCACTCATTTACCGGCAAGATGCGATCGACACTGCGGCGAAAAGCGGTTGAAGCTCAGTTCCCAAAAGGGTTTCGCGGACGCCTGCTTGATATCGGTTGCGGTGACGGATCTTTTGCCCTGGAGATGAAATCGCACGGGTGGGATGTAAGCGCGACCGAGATCGATCAGCAGACCGTGACCAGGCTGGGATGTGCCGGGATCGACGCGAAACTTTCGCACGAGGCTGAAGCGAGCGGTTTTGCCCAGCGGTTTGATGTGGTGTCCTGCTGGCATGTGCTGGAACATGTGGAAAACCCGCGGCAGGTGATTGACTGGACGCGAGCCCACCTGGCGCCGAACGGAATTTTTCAGGCCACGGTACCGAACGTGAAATCGCTGCAGTCCAAGGTGTTTGGCAGGCAGTGGGTGCATCTGGATGTGCCCAGACATCGCCAGCATTTTTCACCCGCGACGCTGCGCGCACTGCTTGAAGATTGCGGAATGCGGATCGATCGACAATCGAATTTCGCGTGGGAATATGACTGGTTCGGCGTGATACAGAGTGCCCTGAACCTGGTATGCACCCGGTCGAACGTGCTGTTCGATCAATTGACGCATGCGCCGATTGATCCGGCAAGGCGGGTCTCGATGGGGGATAAAATCTGGTCGGCTGCATTAACACCGCTGCTGGCGGCGATGAGCCTTCCGATGATAGGCGCAGCAGCGCTGGCGGGAGACGGCGCGACATTGACGTTCACCTGCCGGGCGAAGCCGGCGATGGAATCAGCTGCCTGAGTGTTTGCGGTTTATTGGTGCGCCTGCATTATCGATCTGCGCCTGCAGCGGGGGGTTTGATGGCGTCATCCACCGCATGACGCGTTTGTTCACCCACCAGCTTAAGTTGTATGTCGTCAAACATGACGGTGCCGGGGGTGAGATACGCGTAGAGATCGACCTTTAAAAACCGCGGCGCCCCTGACACGTTTTGCGGGTTGATGTCGCAGATCACCGTTTTCCATTTGTCGCCGGTCTTTTCGCTGGAAGGAACCTGGCATTCATACGACTGCAGGTCGGAAACCTGACCGGAGATATCGGTTTTGCGGATATAGCCTTTGACGAAAACATGCAGCGAAGGTCCGTCGCTTTTGTATTTGAACTGCAGGCGATATCGCATGTCCGGAACGATATCCATCGGCGCGGACAGGCAGGCAAGCCCGTTGCTCTCGGCAACATCCCTGGACAGTTTCATCGCCAGCACGTTGTGCGTGGGCGACAGCTTGTAAATGACGACCTTATCCCTGGCGGGGAGAGCATCGCTGAGCGGGGCGTCGTATTTTTCACTGCGCAGCAGAGCGGTCCATGATCCGGTTTTGGTGAACTGGCCATCTACCATGAGATTGGGATTTTTTGCCCAGGCGGCGATCGATGCGGGATCATCGATGACGGCATTTTCGACCGGATGAGAAAAAGTGTCGATCCCCTTGATCGACTGCAGAATATCCTCAGTCACAAAGCGAAGATCGGTTGGCTGGTTGATGGTTTTATCGATCTCAATGGGTTTGCGGTCTTTCTGGCGCAGGTCGCAGGTGTTTACTTTCAGGTCAAAACCGTCCGCTTTTTTATTCAGTACACCCCATATCAAAACCACCGGCGCTTCATCCTTACTGAGGTCAGCCAGGGTTTGAGGCGTGGTTGATAGATCGATCGGTTTTCCGCCGCTGAGTTCGGCCATGGTGGGGCCGTCGATGGGCTGAAAATGCCCGTCGCGATCGATCTTGGTGCGCAGGGAAAAACCGACTTTTTCTTTTTGATCGTCGTTGGCCGACCCTGAAAGTGGGAAGACCGCGACCTTGGGTTTGGATAAAGCGTCGTCGTCACCACGCGCAAGGCGGGCACCCACCAAAACGAACGCAGAAAGATAAACCAGGAACCGGGTTTGCATGTGAATTACAGAGTTCGACATGTGTAATACTACGTCAAAACTCGACCGTTGCTGAGCGGTTCGTCTTACGGTCGTAAAATCTGCAAGCGGAAAACGCAGGTCTAGCTGTCACCCCGCCGGCGTTTCAGCAATTCAACAGGTGTCAGCACGTCGATAAATCCGAACCGGGAGCGAAATCAGCACCGGACGGTGTGCTGGCATCGCTAAGAGAAAGCAAAATGGCGATCGCGAGTTGCGCAGCGGGTCGGCGCGACGGACGCAATGCCACGCCGGTGGGCGGTGTTGGGGCAGCGGAAGTATATGGAATTGCTGAGCACCTACTCGCAGAGCATCTATGCCCGGCAGTTACTGGATCAGCTATAGAATCCGTCGCATTGCGGGATTGGGGGCGATATGCTCATCCTAAAGCAACCCGCCGGTGGAAACGAATTGACAGCAGCGCATATCGGTGTAACTCTCGGAGGTATGCGAAACCGGTTTCTTCTTACCTGTGTCATCGTAGCTATTTTAACTGGCTGCTTCGCAATACGGTCGGCGGAAGCGCTTGATCTGTTTGCGTTTGACCTCGACTCGCTCTGCTACATGTCAACCCTGGTCGCCGAAGGAGAAGTTGCTAAGGCACCAGATGTCAGCCCGGAAAAATCCTCACCAACAGACACAATAGATTTTCGTATAGACACGGTCTACTCCGGGGAGGTTAAAGCGGGAACAGTAATAACGATTGCTGGTACTTGGCTATATTCCGGTCCGCGGGGGAGGTTTAAAGTGGGTGATAAACTGTTCGTGTTCCTTGAGAGAAACGGCCCGAGGGGAATGCAAGACGCATCAGACGACTGTTTAGTTCCCGTGAGTTCAGGGTTCAAGATGGTGATCGATGGCAAGGTGTGCAGTTTTTCACAGGACTCAAACCCGGGCGATTATGAGGCCATGACTCCTGAATGGCAGCCAGAGGCTTCATTTCCCACCGTTGCGGAGTTCCGAAAGTCACTGGACGCGAGCCTTCGCCTGGCTGCGAAGTTGAGGAAGGAATGGAGTAAACCTGCGGTTGCGACAGAAACGCCGAGGCTACTCGAACTGCTAAAGCAACGGGGAGACGTTCCATGTCATGCCGACCGCCAACTCGACTGGGTTGGGCGTACTGCCGCCCTGCGTCTGGTTTCACTCTTTGATCCTCCTTCGATCTGCTCTGGAATTGATGCAGATCCGAATCAGGCTGGCTTGCTTGCCAACGGGTTCAATACTCCTGATGGCCGCGAATTTCTGCTGAAAGCGGTGGCTGATCGGACAACCCCACTGCCGTTGCGGGCGAGGCTCGCCTGCGATCTCGCAGGGACATATGCGTACAGCGATCGGATGACCAACGGAGCCGCACGGCGACCTGACCGTTGTTGAAGGCGCCCGGGGTCCAAATAACGGAGATTACCTTGAGCGCTGCGCCGTGGTCGCCGTGGCGGCCGAGGATTCACCTGACGTCTGCCTTGCCATTCTTCGTGCCCTTGAGTTTTCGGCGAGATGTAACGGTCAGGGCCGGGACGCCGACATCAAGGCTGATCTGGCACATTCGGCTGAAGTGCTTCGGCCGTTCTACGCGAAGACATCGCTGGAAGAAGCAAAATACGAAGTTGAAATCATTACCTTGGCAATCGGAGCGGATGCGTATTCGAAGCTCAAATCAAAGAGCGGCGGAATCATTGGCATCGTGCGGCTCGACCAGCCCGGCCAAACGGGCGGCCGGGACAAGAACCCAAATCGCTTGTCCATGGATTTCATTTACAATTGGCCCGCGGGGTTCAGCGGTGTTGATTCGATGCAGTTGGAGATGCAATCAGTCACCAACAATAAGATTTACCCGCTGGCAGAAGGCAACCTCAGGCCGGATAAGGATAGCGATCACGGGGTTGGGTATGATGCCGGTGCCGCAATACAGGTTATTTTGCCAAGCACTCCCAAAGGGAGATACCACATCTTTTACCGATTTATGCTCGGCAACGATGTCGTTGGACGGAGTTTTGGTTTCGACATCGACCGTTAGGCCTCACACATCTTGGGCGAACTCCCCTGAACCGTCCGAACGCGTGACGAGTGCCATTCCCAAGTTGCGTAGGGCGTGGTTCTCCGCGCCATATCCAGAACGATTGCGAGCCACGCGCTGCACGGATTAGCTGTCACCCCGCAGGCGTTCCAGCAATTCAACAGGGGTCAGCACGTCGATAAATCCGAACCGGGAGATGAAATCAGCACCGGACGGTGTGCTGGCATCGCGAAGGGAAAGCAAATGGCGATCGCGCGAAGTGATTACATGCGCGGCGGCGGCGATAGCGAGATCCACGACCATGCTGTCCTTCGGATCGCTCGGGTGCTGGTATAGCGGCGGGACCGGTTCAACCAGCAACGCCAATGCATGCAATTCGGTGAGGAAGTTTGTGATGCCCGCGTCCGTCAGCCGCAGCTTACTGATGATAAGTGGCCGGGCTAACACGTCCTTTAATTCCGCTTTGAGCGAATGGCTGAGGCAAAGCGTGATGAGTTTCTTGCGGACAGCCCCATAACAGACACCAGCCGGGCCGTTGGCATTGGCCATCGCCTGCAAAAGAACATTGCAATCGAAGACTGCTCGAATGCCTTGCATTTGCGGTTTGGAAGCCAATGGATGTCACTCTCGGGCGTACGGGACGCCACGCATGGTGTGCGTTTCGACTTCCAGAAATTCAGCCAGTTCATCGTCAGTCATTCCGCTGGCAGCAAAGGCGTCGCGGATTGGTTTGAGCGATTCATCGGTTCGATGGCGGAGCATGGCGAGATCTGTCGGCGGCGCATCTTCCACGATCACCTGAACGGTCTGCCCCACCGCAAGCGAGGCGGGTTCATCAAGGATGATACTGCATCCGTCGTAATGGCCTCTGATAGTCATCGCTATTAATGATATCGACTGAGTTACGCGAAGTCATGGATTGAGGCGGATTCATGCAACCGATGGTCGGACACGCGACATTTCGGACAAACCTATTAGATCCACGGTTCTTCCCCAACCCATACAACGCCCGTACAATCCGCTTGTTCGTGCTTTCGGCAGGGATCGCTCCTACCATCGCACGATTCTTCATTGGACGGTAGCTGCATGAGTCAGAAGTTTATCAAAATCAAAGGTGCTCGCGAGCACAATCTTAAGGGCATTGATGTTGAAATTCCGCGATCAGCTGGTCGTAATCACCGGTTTGTCGGGTAGTGGGAAAAGCACGCTGGCGTTTGATACCGTGTTTGCCGAGGGGCAGCGGAAGTATATGGAATCGCTGAGCACCTATGCCCGGCAATTTCTGGATCAGCTGCAAAAGCCCGAGGTGGATGAGATTGAGGGATTGCCGCCGACGATTGCGATTGAGCAGCGGGGATCGTCTTCTAATCCGCGATCGACCGTGGCTACCACTACCGAGATTTATGATTATCTCCGCGTGTTATTCGCACGGGCGGGCACGCCTTATTGCTGGGAATGCGGGCGGGAGATCACCAGCCAGACTCCTTCGCAGATTGTCGATGCGGTGATGCAGAATCCGGCGGGCACCAAGGTGATGATCCTTTCGCCGCTGGTTCGCGGGCAAAAGGGGGAGCATAAGGAAACCTTCGGAGCGATTCACAAGCAGGGATTTGTGCGGGCGCGGGTGGATGGGGAGATGGTCGAGCTGACCGACGGTCGGTTTCCGGTGTTAAAAAAGACGTTCAGCCATACGATTGACGCGGTAGTGGATCGAATTGTTTTTAAGCCGGAGATTCGTTCCCGGCTGGCTGACTCGGTGGAAACGGCAACCAAGCTGGCGGGGGGATTGGTGGTGGTCAGCATCGGTGGATCGGACGGGAAATGGACCGACCAGGTTTACAGCGAAAAATTCGCCTGTCCGATTCATCCCAACGTTTCACTGCCCGAACTGGAGCCGCGGCTGTTTAGTTTCAATTCGCCGCATGGTGCGTGTCCAGAATGCCACGGGCTGGGAACCAAGTCCGAGTTCGATCCTGAACTGATTGTTCCGGATGATTCGCTGTCGCTGGAGAGCGGCGCGATAGAAGCCTGGCGCAAGCACGGCAAGCGAATGAATATTTACTACAGCCGCGTGCTGCGCACGATTTGCCGGGACCTGGGCATCAGCTATTCGATGCCCTTTGCGGACATCCCGAAAAAGCAGCGCGATATCCTGATGTTCGGCACGGCGCGACAGAGTTCGGGTAAGACCGACACCAAAGGCGACTCTGGCAACGGGGTGGAATTTGAGGGTGTGATCCCCAATTTGCAGCGGCGGTTTGAAAACACCGAGAGCGAGTGGGTTAAGCACAAGATGCACAGCTACATGTCTGAACTGCCCTGCGATGTGTGCCTGGGCTCGCGGCTTCGCAAGGAGGCGATGAGCGTGCGGTTGCACACCAGTAGCGGCGACACGCTGCAAGTCGCACCGACGCGGGACGCGCCTGTCGCGGGGCGGCGAACAAAAAAGGCAAAAGAACAACCGATCGAAACAGCGCCGGTGATTCCCGGCAATAGCATTGATGATGTCGCGCGGATGACAGTCCAGAAAGCGAAGCTGTTTTTTGACACGCTGAAGCTCGGATCCGAAGGGAAGCTGATTGCCGAGCCGATCATTCGCGAGATTAACGCCCGGCTGGGTTTCATGCTGGATGTGGGACTGGGATATCTGACATTGGATCGCAAAACCGGCACATTATCCGGCGGGGAGGCGCAGCGCATTCGACTGGCGACGCAGGTGGGTTCAGGGCTGGTGGGTGTTTGCTATGTGCTGGACGAACCAACAATCGGGTTGCATCAGCGCGACAACACCCGGCTGATTCGCACGCTGCGAAAACTGCAGTCGATCGGGAATACCGTCATCATTGTCGAGCATGATGAGGACTGTATTCGCGCAGCCGACTATTTGATCGATATCGGGCCGGGGGCCGGCCTGCACGGCGGGAATGTGATGTGTGCCGGGCCGATGCCGGCGGTGCTGGAGCAGACGCAGAGTCTGACCGTGAAATATCTGACCGGCGAGTACGCGATTCTTCCGCCGCCGAGTCGAAGACCGGTGGATCCGGAACGTGCGTGTATTGAAATCAAAGGATGCCGCGAGAACAACCTGAAGGATGTGAACGTCCGCATCCCATTAGGCGGGCTGATCTGCATCACCGGCGTGAGCGGCAGCGGGAAATCGACGCTTATCAACCAGACGCTGCTGCCCGCGCTCAAGCGGAAGTTATACAGTTCAAAGGTGAAAGTCGGTGAGCACAAAGCGCTCAACGGATGGAATAAAGTCGACAAGGTGATCGAGATCGACCAGAGCCCGATCGGGCGAACGCCGCGGTCGAATCCGGCGACCTATACAGGTGTATTCGATGAAATCCGTAAGGTCTTCTCCAAGACCCGCGAAGCGAAAATTCGCGGATACGAAGCCGGACGATTCAGTTTCAACGTCAAAGGCGGCCGGTGCGAGGCCTGCCAGGGGCAGGGCGTAAAATGCATCGAGATGCATTTTCTGCCCGATGTGTATGTCGCCTGCGAGGTATGCGGCGGGACGCGGTACAACAACGAGACGCTGGAGATTCATTATCGCGGCAAGCATATCAGCGATGTGCTGAACATGACCGTGGAAGAAGCCGCCGGCTTTTTTGAAAACTTTCCGCAGATTTACCGCATGCTCAAGGCGCTGAATGATGTGGGTCTCAGTTACATCAAGATCGGCCAGCCCAGCACGCAGTTAAGCGGCGGTGAAGCGCAGCGCGTGAAACTCGCGACGGAACTTGGCAAAAACGCAACGGGACATACCTTGTATGTGCTGGATGAACCGACAACCGGTTTGCATTTCGCTGACATTAATAACCTGCTGAATGTGCTCAATCGACTGGCGGATCTCGGAAATACGGTGGTGGTGATCGAGCACAATTTAGATGTCATCAAATGTGCCGACTGGTTGATCGACATGGGCCCTGAAGGCGGCGACGGCGGGGGGACTGTCATTGCCGTGGGGCCGCCCGAAAAGATCGCCAATACGCTCGGCAGCCACACAGGTGAGTATCTAAAACCAAGGCTGGAGAATGATGCCTTGGTAAAGCAGAAGATCGCATAAACATATGCCGATCAAAGCGGGACAGAGCCGGCCTTGATCGCACGCGTGTCGCTGGACCTGGTGATTACCGCAGTTGATTGCCCAGGGCGGCAACGAGTTGCTTTACCGTGCCAACCTGCCGGATGCGCAGCCCGAAGTTTTCGCCGACTTTGACGGCCTCTCCGATGCCGATGGTGCGATTGTTGATCATCAGTTGAAGGGGTTCGTCATTGGCTTTGACGAATTCTATAATCGATCCCACGCCGAGCCGAAGCACTTCCGAAACCGGCAGTTTTCGCTCGGCTAATTTCACGATGACGGGAACTTCCATCTTCATAATCCGCTTTAACTCAGTCTGCGGCGATTCTGGCGCGGGGGCAGTGGCAACGGAGGATGATCGAATAATAGCCATGCGGTTGAAATGATTATCGGAACAATTATGCCTCGAGCAACAGTCGATATGTAGATCGATCGATTCGGGTCCCCCCAGCGGACTAACCGCCGCTGTAGAATCGTTTCATTGCACAGGCAGCGCACATCCCTTTGCCCACTGCTCATTAGGCACAGGCCCGAGTTCAAATTCCAATTTTCCTCCCCTTGCGACGTCCTGCCAGGTGATCCACCATTGATTCAAGGGCTGTCCGTTCAGTCTGGCCGACTGGATATATGCATTTGCTTTAGATGCCAGCGGCGCTTCGACGACAAACGTTTTACCGCCGTTGTATTGTGACGAAAGATGAATAGTGGTTTTCGGATACAGCGGCGCGCACAGTTCATAAACCGGGTGAACAGCGCACCCGCCGTCCATTTCGAACAGGCCCATGGACGACATCACGAGCCACGAGCTCATCTGCCCCTGATCTTCATCGCCGAGGTAAAAATCAGCAGGCGTGTAACCATAGTACCTATCCAGAATTGCCCGGACCCATTTTTGTGTCAACCAAGGCGTTCCGGCCCAGTTAAAAAGCCACGACACCTGCATGGTGGGTTCATTTCCATGATCCACAGCGGCATGGCCACCGCCGTTGAAACGCTGAGGCACTGAGTTGATAAAGCCTCGATCGAGTTCTTTGATGAAACGATCGCGTCCCATCGCGTTGATCAGCCCCGGCACATCCTGCGGCACAAACCAGGTATATTGCCAGCCGTCGCTTTCGGCAAAACCGCCTGTGCGATATTCATCAAAGGGCGTAACCCAATCTCCATTAACCAGGCGGGGCCTGGCAAAACCGACGTTGGCATCAAACTGGTTGCGCCAGTTTTGCGAGCGCTTCAAAAATTCTTTGGCCAGGTCGTCCCGTTTCAACGCGACAGCGAGTTGCCCCACGCACCAGTCATCATATGCATATTCATAGGTATTAGAAGAATAAGGCTTGTCCCATCCGTAGCCTCCACCTGGGCCCCGGGGGCCGTTGTCGGCGACATAACCGTATTTCAGATAGCTCTGGAGATTTTCATTGCCGGCCGCGCCACCGCCCGGCAGGTTTCGCTGCGGAAGCGTCGTCTGCATTTTGACCGAAGCTTCGAGGATTCGGTTCGCGTCCACCTTCAGCCCGTGCTGATAAGCCGCCACCATCAGCGGGATTTCATGCTCGGCCACCATGACGGCAACGTATTTTAAACCGGCCGGCCCCTTCGCGAGCCAACCGCATTTGTCATACAACTGAAGTTGCGAATTCGTCCATCGAACGGACCATTCCGGCGCGATCAGATTCATCAATTGGTTGAGATTCCAAAACGTCGTCCACAGTGCATCAGATCCCAGCATCACCGCGTCGGGATCGGTCAGCTGTTGGATGCGACCGAACGGATCAACCCATTTTCCACTGACGTCACTCCAAATGTTGCGCCCGGCGAAAGCGCGATAGAGGCCGGTAAAAAAACGTGTTTTCTCGCGCGGATCTGGTGTTTCAATTTCGATGCGGGCAAACATATCCTTCCACACTTGCCGCTGATGATTCACCACCGCGTCAAAATCCCATTTAAATGGCTTGGCGAGTTCCTGATCGAGATTCAACCGTGCATCTTCCACGCTGACCAATGAAATGCCCGTGCGGACTTCCACCGATTCCCCAGCACTGGTTTTAAACTGAACAAACGCGCCGCAGTCGCCGGACATATCGAGGTCTTTGACATCATTAAGCGTTTTCCCCCCGTTCCAATCCTTCAACTCCACCGCGGGGCGAAGGCCCTTCGGTTGAATAGTTACGTCCTTGCCGGCCACGTTCTCCCAGCCGCCCAGTGAATCGAACGACCGACTGAACTGCGAGACAAAATGAAGATCAAACCGCTGATCGCCGACGTACCCCAGTTTTGGAAGATCAGTTTGAATCGTCCCCTCGATTTCATCAGATCCCGTGCGATGCACAACTGCATTGAGGATATGCATTTCATATTCATTGGGCAGCATGAATGGATAGAGCACGCGCGCCTGATCGCTTGCCGGGAAGGTGTAGCGCTGCAGGCTGGCGCGTGTGGTCGCGGTCAATTCCACCTTGATGCCACTGTCTTTCAGCACCACGTTGTAGAATCCAACACCGCCATGCTCGGTGGCTGGATCGAAACGGGAGCCGAAACTGTCGGCTTCCAAACCTGAATGCGTGCGCAACGGACCAACCGAGGGCATCATGCCCAGGCCGGCCATCGTCCACTCGTGAATATGGCTGAAGCAGTTGATGGATTTATAGCTGCAGTCGTAACCGGATCGATAGCCCTGCACTTTGTTATCCGGGGCGAGTTTCACCATGCCGTTGGGCATCCAAGGGCCTGGTCCATACATCCAGCGTGCGCCGCCCTTACCTGTAAATACATTGACATCATCCGCCGGGGTCGATGCGGGCTGGTGGTCGGCCCCCTTGCCGTTGTCGCTGTCGGGCAGACTTGCCATCGCCGAGCTTGAGCCGAGGAAAACAAAAAGATGAACGCAAATAGCAAGAGCGCGGCAGCTGTTCATGGACCAATCACCTCGTCCAATGTTTATCGCGAAGAATCACTTCAGGCCCAGCGTACAGTATCTGCTGCGAAGTTCTTTCGTTTATGCTTTTTTGATTAACGGTAAAAACCGAACGCGTATCGACGATTGGTCGTTTTGGTGGTGCCCGCTCGACAGATGAATTAAAATTGCCGTTGGCAACGCTGAAATGTTGCGACGGTAGAACAAACGGTCAAACGTCGCGCCGAATTGGATCGGCAGCGCGCCGGTTTCTTCAACGTATCACCTTTGTCCACGCGAAAATAGGCGTTCTATGCAAATCTCTGATCGGCCACCTGTCGAGGTCTCCTGCTTTCTGCGCCGACCCCAACTTTTGATTCTGGCGATGTGGACCGCGGCGGCATCCATGATGGTGGCGCCGGTCCTGGGAAATATTCCCGGTGGCGGCACCGGCAAGGGGCCCGACGTCACAGTGGTCGAAAATGATAAATCGGTTGTCCTTTCCAACGGGATTTGTTCCATCAGCATTCCGCGACACGGCCCGCGGCTGGATACGCTGGACTACACCTACAACAACAACGGAACTGTTCGCACGTCACCGACCATGAAACCCGGCCAATATTATTACGGCGGTTTCAGCATGGGTGGACTGGACATGGCGCACATGGAACTCCATGCCTCCAACTTTAAGGAGACTGTGGCGGTGGATCCTGCCAAAACCGGCGGAGACTACGGCGATGTCATGTTAATCAGCGACACCGCTAACCTTGGAGTGATTGAAACCCATTTCTCGATGCTTCGCGGTTCTCCCGGCTTTTATTCCACCGCTATTCAAACGCACCGCGCCCAGGACCTGCCGGTTAACCTCACCGCCTGGGGGGTTGTGACGCGCGTCCCGGAAAACTTTAACTGGCTGAGCGCGGATGACGCCAGGAATTTTTTGATTGGCACGCCCACGAGCAAGGGCACTGGCATTCCTAATTCGCCTCATGAAATCTCGGTGGGTCTTGATGGCAGCCGGCAAGGTCAGTTAGACGACAAATTCATTTACGGTCAGGACCACGTCGACCTTAAAGCGTGGGGTTGGAGCAGTGTCGGACCCCATGGCTTGAATATTGGTCGCTGGATGATGACCAACATGGATTTCAGCAACGGTGGACCGATGAAACGAGACGTTTCGGTCTATCCTTACAGTGAGCTGAATAACTCTATCTTGACCGGCGAACTCGGCATGGGAGGAGACGGGAGTTTCGGTCAGGGAGAACTATGGACCAAAACCTGCGGCCCCTGGTTCATGTATCTTAATAACGTCCCGGCCTCTATTACCGATCCCGCTGAAGCAGCCAAGGCTCTTTTCAAAGATGCCCTCGCTCAGGCCGACGCGGAAAGAAAAGCGTGGCCTTATAAGTGGTTTAAAAACGAAAAATATCCCCTGGCATCCGGCCGGGGCACCGTGCAGGGGAAACTCAGCATTCAGGACAGCGGCAATCCTAACGCCTCCAACGCCGGCGTATGGATCGGGCTGGAAGAGCAGCCGATTTCCATTCACGGGAGCGTCGATTTCCAGCATTGGTTTAAGCCTTATCAGTATTGGACACAGACTGATGCAAGCGGAAATTTCACTCTCGCGAATGTATTGCCGGGGCAGAACTACACGATGTGGGCTTACGGTCCGGCTGCAGCCGGTACGTTCCTGTCGCAAAATCAGAATGGTCAGAATCCACCTCTGGAATGCGATGTTCCCGCTCAACCTTTTGCGGTGAAAGTCGCCGCCGGTTCCAGTGTCCAGTTAGGCACGGTCGCCTGGAAACCGCTGCGTGTGGGCTCCACTGTTTTTGAAATCGGCTATCCCAATCGCAAAGCAGACAAATACCGACATGGAGAAGACTATCCATTCCCAGATGACCAGCCGAAGCTCGGATACCCCACCCCGATCTGGGGCCCGCAAATGGAGTACGGATTCGATTTCCCCCAGGGGCTCGTCTATACCGTGGGGAAAAACCGCTGGTCAACCGATTGGAGTTATATCCTGCCTTCATTGCCGGATACCGACGGAAAATACCAACCTTGCCAGGCGAAAATAGTCTTTAATCTCGCCACCGCGCCCGCGAGTGGAGCGGCGGCGTCTGTCTATATCGGCGCAGCTGGTTTTGACGGTGATAAACGTTTCGATGGCAACCGAATCAGTATCAGTGTCAACGACAAGGATCTCAGCACCACACCCGGCAGCAAAGGGTGCCGGCGGAACTGACCCCGGCCGGCTATTTTCCGGCCTACTCGGACGACAGCAGTATTCACTGCGGGGTTCATGGTCCCTTCTCTGATGAACGCCTTTATTTTTCGGGAAATCTTCTCAGGGCAGGGCAGAACACTATAACGATCAATATGAACGGGAGAGGCCTGACCAACTATCTGATGGTTGATTATCTGCGGCTTGAACTTTCAGGCTATGTGCCGCCCGCCCCGAGCGGTGTCATCGCTTTTGCCGGCAATCAATCTAACCTGGTAATGTGGCCGGTTGTGCCGGGCGCCACCAGTTATGATATTTTCCGCTCTGTAGCGCCCAGCTCCGGGTACACCGTCGTTTCCAGCGGCAAACCCGGTTGGGTGTGCGGTATTGACGCGCTGAACATGACTTACCTTGACAGCACAGCGCAAAACGGCACCCAATACTATTATCGAATCGTTTCAAAAAACCCCAAGGGCCAGAGCGCTCCATCGCCCTCCAGTGCTGGTGTCACCCCTGCTGCCACTCTCGCGATTACCGTGCCTCGCACTCCAACTGGTTTGGAGGTTCGCGGTTCGGGTCATCATAGCGTGGCATTAAATTGGACGGCATCGGATGGAGCGAACTATTACCGGGTCTGGCGAAGCACTCTGCACGGAAACGGAGTGGGAGCCTACTACTCGCTGCGTACGATCCTGCTGAATGATCTGGTGAAGGAGCCGAGTTTCATAGATACCACTCCCACCGATGGTAAGAGGTATCGATACGAAGTGCAGGCGGTCAATGCCTGCGGAGCAAGCGGTCCATCCACAACTGTCGATGCGGTTGCTCTGCCCAAAGCGCCGGCGGCTCCTGAATCTTTCACTGCCGAGTGGGGCAAGTCTCGTCAGGGAATAGGCCTGACTCTAAAGTGGTCGCCCGTTCCAGGCGCGACAGGGTATGTTATTTATCGCTCGACCGAGGGTGAGAAGTTCGTCTGGCCGACAAACTACGTTACCAGCCTTCTAGAAACCACCTGGACTGACACGAACAAAGCGAAGAAAAAGAACCAGAAAAAAGGCGACGACCATATGGACGCGTCGAAGGATTATTACTACCAGGTCACCGCTATTAATGCTGGCGGTGTTTCACCGCCGGTAACGACGCATATCGCAGCCGAGGAAAGCGCCGCTGGTCAGTAGGATGAATCATTCTAGATAAATAGTGGCCTCTCCTTCGTGGTCACAATGCTGTGGTATGGAGGAAAAGAACTGGCTATCTGCTGTTGAACTGCAGCGGCGCTATAGCTTCGGTTTTACCGTCTTATACAGTTTGAACTGATCGGTCACGTCCTGGTTTTCCGGATCGATCAGGATGGCCTGCGTCGCCAGTGTTTTAGCCTCGGCGACCTCGCCGTTCAGTTGTAAGGCGGTGGCCAACTTCATCATGAATAATCCCGAACGCGGGCGCAGCGCCAGTGCCCTGCGGTAAAAACCAATCGCTTTTTCAGGATCATCCGTAAGCCAGCAGTCACCCAATCCGCAGTAAGCGCCGGCGTCTTTGCCGGCTGATGTGTATTCATCGACAGCCTGCTGCAGATCGTGGCGTCTGTATGCAACTTTCCCCAGCTCGGTATGAGCTACCGGGTTTTCATCAGTCACCGCGAGCGCATGCCTGAAAAGTGTTTCGGTGTCTTGCCAGTACAACACCTGCTGATGCGCTAAAACCGTAAAGATCACCAGCACGGAGGCTATGAGGGTCGATCGGACAAAACGGTTTTGCAGAATCCCGCCTGCTGCCCAGATGACGACAATGAATAAGCCGATTGACGGCAGGTAACTGTATCGATCGGCCATCGCCTGCGCACCCACCTGGAGCAGACCGATGACCGGCAAAAGTGTGCCGATGAACCAAAACCAACCAATGATCGCATAAGGTCCGCGGGCGCGGCTGCGCCAGCACAGCAGGGTGACGATCGCCAGCAATCCCAGCGACGCCATCACCGCCGGGAGCGGTCGCGAACCAGGATGGGGGTAAAACACCGCCAGATCGACAGGCACCGCGAGCTTAACGATATAAATGACGTAGCAGACAATCGCGTTGTCGATGCGATCGACGAGGCTCAGTGAACCCGGCGAAGCGGTCGCTCCGCTGCCTGCCTGGGCGTGGTCGGCGGCGACGGAAAACACGATAGAGATCAACAGCAGCGGCACTTTTTCGAGAATAAGTCGGAGAGCGTTGCGATTGGCCCATCGTCGTAGCGGCCAGATATCCAGCAGCAGAAGGACTGCCGGGAGTGTGACGCCCATCGCCTTGGTAAGAAGACTTAACGTGAAAAGAAAAATCATGAGAAGGTAAAGAAAACCGCGCGTCGATTGTTTTTCGAGGGAGGCCTGCTGCGTATACCGCACGTATGCGATCATCGCGCCGAGCAGCAGGGGGGTACTGAGCACGTCCTTGCGTTCACTAATCCACGCAACCGACTCGACATGCATCGGATGGCAAAGAAACAACGCGGCGACACAGAAAGAAAAGTTGCATTCACCGGTTGCCAACCACAGAAACCGCCACAGCAGCAGGGTGGTGATGAGGTGCAGCAGCACGCTTTCAACGTGCAGGGCACCGGGCCGAAGCGCGAACAGGCTTTGATCCAGTTCCCAGGAGATGGATACCAGTGGCGCATAGTTGGCAAACCGTGCCCGGGTAAACGCATCGTTTATGCCGGCAAAACTGATCCCCTGATGCACATAGGGGTTGGCGTACAGATAAGTAGGATCATCGTAATCAACCAGGCCAAATCGATAGACCGGCCAATACACGGCGAGCGTTAACACCATCAGAACAATTACTCGCCGATGTATCTGGCGCATAAGTGGGTGTCGATCAGCTGTCGGCGTTGTGGTGTCGGGAACATCGTTCATTTAAGACATCGGTGGATTCGTACGGCGTTTGCACGCTGCAATTATCGGTATCTAATCCTGTCGGCGGGGTAAATCGCGCAATTTCTGCTTTACTTTTACGCTTATTGCGTTATTTATACCTCTAAATACTCATGGAATGAGTAAGCCGGTGATTTCCGGATATTGCAACAAAGCAAAAAACAAAGCACATGGAGGTGCGGCCATGACCCTTCGTCACTCCTGCAAGATTTCTACCCTGATTCTGTCAGCCGCGTTGGCGTGCACATCTTTTGGGCCCTCGGTGTATGCCGATCCCAGTGCTGTTGCTCCCGCGGGCGACGCAGTGCAGCAACCGTATTATGGCGTCCTGAATCAGGATAACGTCTATGTTCGCTCAGGTCCGAGCGACGTATTTTACGCCACCGCCAAGCTTAACAAAGGTGCGAAGGTAAGTGTGGTCGCCGTTCGCGAGCCCTGGCTTAAGATCGTTCCGCCGGAAGGTTCTTATTGCTACGTCGCCCGCGCGTATGTCGAAAAGCGCGGGGATGGGACTGTCGGACGCGTAACCAAAGCGGAGCTGAATGTTCGGGCCGGCAGCACTTTGAACGGGCTTAAAACGACTGTCCTGACCAGCCTCAGTGAAGGTGATGACGTTAAAATCATCGGCGAGCAGGAAGAATATTTTAAAATCGCTCCGCCTCCAGGCGCTTATCTGTATGTGATGAAAACCTTTGTCGATCCCGCGCCGAGCACCGGGACCGAGCAGCCGATCGTTGCATCCGCCAAAACGTCCGAACCGATCGCCAGTGCACCGATTCCCGTTGTCGTGACCCCTCCGACGCCTGTTGCTCCTGTTGCGATAGCAACCGTGGCTCCAGTCCCCGCGCCTCCAGTCGCCGTTGCCCCGGTCGCACCCGTAGCTCCGGTGTCGCCTGTCCCGACGCCGGTGGCTCCGGTTATCCCCGCACCTGTTGGCATTGCGCCTGCAGCACCGCCGGTTACTCCGGTGATTCCAGCCAGCGCCGCTCCGGTGGTGATTGCGCCGGTTGTGGTCAGTGTGACTCCAACTCCAGCTGCGACAACCAAACCAGCCGTTGCATCGTCGGTCGCGCCAGCTACCCAGCCTGATGTTGCAATTGCCCCGGCAGCCACTCAGCCTGTCGAAACCGCTGATGAAAAATTCAGTTCACTTGAATCCACCTTTTTAGAAGCCACCGGACTTCCGATCGATCAGCAGCCCCTTGATACGTTGCTGGCGGGTTACACTGCCATTCAAAACGACAACACCCTGCCGAGTTCGATGCAGCGAATCACTACCATGCGGCTTGCCACCATAAAGCTGCGCAGCGATGCCCAAAAGCAGTATCTTGAAGCAAAAAAACTGGATGCTGACGCGCAGGCCCGCAAGCTCGCCCTTCGGGCCGAGCACGATGAACTGGCGCAAAAAGCCAGGGATCAGGAAGTATCGATCTATACCGCTCTTGGGACGCTTCGCATCAGCAGCCTGCAGCAATCCGGCACGACGCTGTATCGGCTCACCGATCCCACCAGCGGGCGGACACTGGTCTATCTGAAATCCAACGACCCCAAATACTCCAGCCTGCTCAACCAGTTCGTCGGAGTTAAAGGCGATGTTTCCGAAGATTCCAATCTGAATCTGAAGGTGATCGATCCCACGGGGGTTGACACCGTCGATCAGGCGAAAGTGAACAACACGATCACCGCCACGATCATGCCGCCTTCATTGCTGCCCAAAACCGTATCGACGATCGGGAACTGATCGCAAGGTAAAATTCGATCAACGCAAAAGCCCAGGCTGTTTCAGCCTGGGCTTTTGGCATATGAAAAATGGCGCACCTCGTATCTGGCCTGCTAAAAAGAGAAGTAACGGTTTCCCTCCCTTGCCAGCATTCGCGAATTCGTCGATATTCCGATGACTATGGCAACCGAAACATTCCCCATCGATCTGACGAAGCTGAAACCTCTGTCGCTGGACGTGACTCAATCCGCGTTAACCGACGAACAGAAGAAAACGCTGCAGTTTAATATCCAGCTTTGTCGCGATGCGATCATTTTCTTCACCGCCTATGCCGGTGCCAAGGGCCTGAGCGGTCACTCGGGCGGTGCATACGACACGGTGCCCGAAGTGATGATTGTCCGGGCGTTCATCGCCGGTGGCGCACCGATCATACCGATTTTCTTTGACGAGGCGGGGCACCGCGTTGCCACACAATATCTGCTGTGCGTTTTGAACGGTGCGATGCCGGCGGAAAAGCTGCTGCACTATCGCGAATATAACCAGGGCCTGCCGGGCCATCCGGAAAAAGGATTGACCCCCGGTGTGGAATTCGCTTCGGGTCGGTTGGGGCATATGTGGGCGTTTGCCAATGGCGTTGCCATGGCAAACCCCGGCAAGTCCGTGATTGTTCTCGGATCAGACGGCAGTCAAATGGAAGGCGACAACGCCGAAGCCGCCCGCCTGGCGGTGGGCAAGCAGCTGAACGTAAAAATGCTGATCGATGACAACAACGTCACCATCAGCGGGCATCCACAGACCTACATGTCGGGTTACGACCTCACCCGAACGCTCGCCGGCTATGGCTACCTTGCCGACACCACCATGGGCGAAGATATCGACGCGTTGTTCATCGCGCTATGCAAGGTTTTCTCCAACGATCGCCCGCATGGTCTTGTGATCAAGCGGGAGATGGCGCCCGGCATCGAAGGAGCTGAAGGAAGCCCCCACGCCCATGAGGTGCTCAAGGTCGATACCGCTGTCAAATATCTCGAGAAGCGAGGTGGTTATGAGAAAGCCATAGAAATGCTCAAGACCGCCAAAAGCGAGAAGAGTCCCCTCACTTACAAGGGGAGCAGCGGGGTGGGTAAAAACCGCGACGATTTCGGCAAGATTATCAATTCCATCCTCGACGGGATGAGCGAAGCGGACCGCATCGCCAGCGTCCGTGTTTTCGACAACGATCTGGAAGGATCCTGCGGCACCGCGCATATTCGCAAAGCCCACCCTGAAATATACGTGCAGGGCGGAATCATGGAGCGGGGAAACTTCAGTGCCGCCGCGGGTTTTGGTTCTGTGGCTGGCAAGCAGGGGATCTTCGCTACTTTCAGCGCGTTCCTCGAGATGTGCGTCAGCGAGATCACCATGTCCCGGCTGAATTTTTCCAACGTGCTGGCCCACTTCAGCCATAGTGGTGTGGATGACATGGCCGACAACACCTGTCATTTCGGGATCAACAGCATGTTCGCCGACGGCGGTGTCAAACCCGGTGAAGGCGACGACACCACGCGATTGTATTTCCCCGCGGATCAACACCAGTTCGCTGCGTGTCTGAAAAAAATCTTTCCCGACCCGGGCCTTCGGTTTCTGTTCAGCAACCGAGCCCCGGTGCCTGATCTTCTGGATGACGCGGGCAAACCCATTTACAAAGACGCGCCCTTCGAACCCGGTAAAGATTACGTCGTCCGCGAAGCTGCCGCTGGGCAGGGATATGTCGTTTCGTTCGGTGAAACCGTTTACCGCGCACTCGATGCAGTGTTGAGCCTGAAGGAGCAGGGAACGCAGGTTGGTTTAATCAATAAGCCGACCTTGAATGTCGTCGACAAAGCGATGATGAAAAAACTCGCCGCCGCGCCCTGGGTGTTGGTGGCTGAAGGATACAACGTGAAAACAGGCCTGGGCAGCCGTTTCGGCAGCTATCTTCTTCAAGCCGGTTTTAAAGGTAAATACAACCACATCGGCACTCACAAGGAAGGCTGCGGCGGTCTTTGGCAACAGATGGGATACCAGGGACTGGACCCCGCCGGGATACTGAAATCAATCAAGGAACTGATGTGATGCCGTCGGGCTTGAACGCAGGAACGTAGCACGGCTAACGCCTCTGCACGACAACGGCGTATCGCGTATCACGCAGGTCAGTCTCGTATCGATTGCATGAACGCCTGGAAATCTTTCGGCTCATTCAGGTTGGTCCAACAATCCACCGGCCAACCCAAGGGTGCGGGTTCAACTGCGAATCCGGCTGTTGTTGAAAGCGAATGCACCGATCGTTTACCTTGGCTCAATCGGTCCGCGATGATTTCAATTGCATCAACACTGCACGCAAGAGGAAAGGGTTCGATCTGCGGGTTGCCATTGATAATGCGTTGAAGCATGAGCCCCTTCAAATCCTGGCGAGCTTGCAGTCTTGCAACCAACCATCCCAACTGATCGGTCTCAAGCTTCGGCATGTCTACGGTCACTGTAACAACCCACCGCGTTCGAGCATTTTTTAAAGCGGTGAGCACACCACGCAGCGGACCTTCATTCGGTATCTCATCAACAGCCTGTGCATCAAAATTACTTGAGCCTGGTGGATGCTCCCGGCCTGGCGCGGTTACCACCAGCGTCGGACCTGGCCAACTAAAGCGATCGTGCAAATAGCTCAGAACCGGTTGGTCGTTGATGTGAAGATGCTGTTTCGGCATCCCCATTCGCCGACCTTCACCACCGGCAAGGACGGCCAAAGTCACATCCTGCATGGCGATTGAGGTCATCACGCATACAAAAGTAGGCTCGCCAAACTGCGGCGTCAAAAGCCTGATTAAACCTGCCTGGTGTTTTTCGGTCGGTGGCCCAACTTTGTGGTAATCCATTCGATAAGGCCGGTCGACCGAATCATTTTCCCCGTTCACCACATGCCCGGCAAATAGCATGATGGACCGCGTGGTGGACGTGAGGACGGGTATGGAGAAGACAGATCTCATTTCCTGCAAGGTTTGCGGGCAGGTGCATCAATTGCCGGAGATTCAGCCGGGCATGGTGGCATGTTGCGTGAGGTGCGGCGCGCGGATTGAAAAGAGGAGCCGAAGCAGTCTGCATCGAACTGCGGCGTTTTCACTCACCGCTATCTTGCTGTATGTGCCGGCCAATCTCCTGCCGATCCTGCATCTTGAACTGTACGGGGCCGTTTCTGAGAACACCGTGTGGGACGGGGCACGCAAGTTTTATGAGCAAAATGATTATTTCATTGCCACGGTCGTCCTCATGGCAAGCATCGTGATCCCGCTGTTGAAATTATTAGGGCTTTTGTTCGTCGTGAGCACTACGGCAGTTCGATCCAACCGGCTCCTGCTGACGCGAACTTGGGTTTATCTATTTATCGAAGCGATCGGCAAGTGGGCGATGCTCGATGTGTTTGTGGTCGCTATCTGGGTGTCTGTCGTAAAGCTCGGCGACCTGGGCCGGGTCTTGCCTGGCAGCGGATTGCTGCCCTTCGGATGCGTGGTGGTTTTCACTTTACTGGCGTCGGCAAGCTTTGATCCGCAACTGATCTGGGAAACTGAGGAAACTGCGAAATGACCGCCGATTTAAATCCGGCTCCCATGCCGAAAATTCAAAAAATGCGATTCCCTTTTCCATTTATCTGGATCGTACCCGTGTTGGCAGCTGCGTTGGCGGGATATTACATTCATGAGCATCATCAGGAAAACGGGCTGCAAATTGTTATCCAGTTCGGCGACGGCGCGGGGATCAAGCCGGATGAAACAACCGTAGTCTATCGAGGCGTCACGATCGGTCATGTGCGCACCGTTGAACTCAGCGACGATCACCAGCACGCGGTCGCTCATATTCAATTAAGAACCTCGGCGCGATTTGTTACCAAGGCCGACACGCTGTTCTGGCTGGTGCGGCCCGAGTTGTCGCTGCAAAATATCAGCGGATTAAACACCCTGGTCAGCGGCGCTTACATCGACTGCCGGCCCGGCAGCGGAGCTGAAGCATTTACGTTCGAAGGTTTAAACACCCCTCCGCCACTGGCGGGAACGGGATTGACAATCATTGTGTCGGCAGACCAGATCGGGGCGCTCACTGTTAATTCACCGGTAAATTATCGTGGCATACAGGTGGGGATCGTGAAAGACATTCGCCTGAGCACGACGGCAGAAGCAGCAAATATTACGCTGTTTATCTGGGACAGGTATCGGCTGCTGGTTCGAAGCAAATCCAAGTTCTGGACGATCATGGGCGCGGACATTCACGGCAGTCTGTTCAGCGGACTCAGTCTGAAACTCGGCAGTGTCCAGAATATTCTGACCGGTGGGGTATCGTTTGCGACGCCTGAGAAGGATTACGGCAACTTCGTCGTCGATGGGACAAGCTTCTTGCTGCACGACAAACCAGACGACGACTGGTTGAAATGGAAGGCAATCATTCAACTGCCGCCGCAGGAGCCAAACGTAGGCGATAGCAAACCTTCAAACGGGGACACAAAGGTGTCCAAACAGAAGGATCAATAGCCTGCGCATAACGCCGATCGAAGTGCTGTGCGGGCTCGATATTACATGCGTACTTCAAAACAGCTTTCATCGCGCGGACTGTGCGATAAGCTTTGCCAGAGCGGGAATAGCCTGCTCAACCTGCGGCGTCCACAGCAGCCCGCAGTTGATTCGAATGCAGTTTCGATACTTACCGGTGGCGGAAAAGACAATGCCGGGGCAGATAGAGATGCCGCTTTTAATGGCTCGATGGTGCAATTCAACGGAATCAACTTTCTCGGGTAGTTCCGCCCAGATCAAAAAGCCACCCTGTGGCCGGGTGATGCGCGTTTCCACCGGAAAATGCTCGGCCATTAAGTCGCTCATCCGATCCACCTGCCTTCGATAAATCGAAGTCACTTTTCTCAGATGCCGCTCATAACCACCATCGTGCATAAACTGGGCGAGCGCCAACTGCGGCAGTGTGGGGGCCGCGATGTTCAACCAGGCTTTGAGGCGCGTGATTTCCCGCAACCATCTGCCGGGAATGCACCAGCCAATTCGTAAACTGGGAGCGATGGTTTTAGAAAAACCACCGCAGACCATCACATGACTCTGAGCTGAAGACTCGTCGTCGTAGCTTCGACACGCGCGGACGCGCGGCGCGTAAACCAGATCGGCATAAATATCGTCTTCAATCAGCGCCACGTTGGCGTTGCGTATCATGGTCACCAGTCGGCGGCGGTCATCGCTGGACATGATCGAACCCAGGGGATTATGCACCGTCGGAATCAACACCACCGCTTTCACCAGGTTCTGGTTGAGAACAACTTCCAGTGCATCCAGTGATGGACCGGTGCGCGGATGCGTGGGAATCTCCAGCGCTTTGAGGCCGAGCATGTCGATGGTCTGTAAAATCCCCCAGTAAGTCGGCGACTCCAACGCGATTGTATCGCCTGGTCTTGTGACCGCGCGGAGACACAGGTGAATGGCCTCCAGCGCACCGCAGGTAATCACGATATCGTCGGGAGAAAGCGCGCAGCCTGCTCGTACATACCATCGCGCCACCTGCTGGCGAAGACTGGGCATGCCCGCCGGTGGCGCGTAAGCCGCCGAAAGCAGCGGCTGCGATCGACTGATGGAATTCATCAGCGAATGAACCGCTTTGGTCGACCAATCTGAGACGGCCCCATTCGACGCGCCCAGCGGAATAATCCCGGGATGTCCAAACTCGGTCAAAAGCAAAAGCCCAAGATCACCAACCGTGACGGCAGACGCGGTTTCGGGTGGCTGCGACATTTGCGGTTCCGCGATGGTCTCCCTGCGCAGGCGCGAACATAGAATCCTGACTGCGGTCGCGCCTGAAGTCGCCCGCGGTCTTCCAGCACCCGGTAAGCAGCAATCACGGTGGAGATTGACACTTTCAGCTGCGTGCTGAGCGAGCGAACCGATGGAGCCCGACTTCCCACGGCAAGGGCACCGCTGTCGATCATGTGAACGATCTGCGCCGCAACTTCTTCGTAGAGAGGATCTTTGGAAGGCTTTGGCATGATAAAACTCTTAGCGCGGTACAGTTATTCGGTAAGGATACCAATACAGATAAATAATAAATACACTGTATTGGTTACAATTCACATTGTCTGATACTGTACTGATTTCGACTGATATGGCCTACTATCCTTCGTGAAAACCACTGCATACGCGCTGGCATCGCACCGAGAGGGTCTCGATGTTTTTAATTCGCCGACGCGGGCCAACGGGTTTTTCAAGGAGTTCTATATGGCACAGGTTGGAAACAACGAGGACCGCTTCAGCGGTGAGTACATGATTCAGGATCACGACCACATGAGCGAGATCACTCTGAAAAACGACAAAGCCACGCGTGGCGGCGCTCGGCAATCTGAACAATCTCAGGATACGGGTCGCCAGCAGGGCGGTGACGAGCCCAGCGCCAATGCGCAGCAAGGCAATCGCCGCCGCCAGGCTCATTGAATAAAAGCGCCGATCAAATAATCGCCGTGACCCGGTGATCTAGATTGGAAAAGGCCGCGGCGAATATTCGCCGCGGCCGCTTTTTTTTCCGAGCAATGCCGACTCTGAGAGCATCTTCTACGTTTGATAGAAACGCTTTATTCGCGCCTGCCAAACAATTGCAGTCGGTAACAAATCGCCGGCCATCTCAGTTCTGTTTCGGTTGAATATCTGCCTTGCGCTGGTGGTCCTCATCTGTCGCGCCAGCAGCCTGATGCTCGCCCCATTGCTGGGTGGTCATTGTTTTCCAATAGAGGGAATATCGTTCGGGGCCGAGTTGGTAAAACGGAACCAACTCGACATCGGCAGGCTGCCCAACACCGCTGGTTTTAAATGTGAGAGGTTGATCCGCAACAGGCTTAACCCAGTCGCTAACCGGCTGGTTGTTTGTCACCAGTACAGGCACGGGTGGAACAGGCAGCTTTTGATATTGCAGTTGATCGCCTGCATAGGGCATTTTCCCGGTCATTCCCTCTGTGCCCAGGCGGCCCGCAAGCACCACCGGACCATAGAGAATAGCAATCTGTGATGCGTCATCCGGCAATGTTTCGGTGTACAGCGACATGGGAAGTGCCACATTCACCACATCGCCATTCTTCCAGACGCGGTCCACGACAAAGTAGCCGCCCGATTCGGATGTTGCTGGCTCGTCAACGCCGTTCACCGAAACCTTCGCGTCTTTCCCCGCCCAGGCGGGCCTGCGAATATGCAGCGACATTTTTGTATCCGCTGCCGTCTTGATGGTTAACTTCGTGCCCGGCTGAACCGGAAAATCGGTCTGCTGATCTATCACCACTCCATGCTGTGACCAGGTGAGTTCCGAAGGAATGAACAGATTCACCCAGATGCCCGAATCGTCGTGTGCGTAGATCTCACCGCCGTACAGGGCATGGTTTTCCATCCCTGTGCCCACGCAGCACCACATTGAATCGAAAGGCGTGCTGTACGTGCGAAAATGGCCGGGCTTTAGTGGAATGAAATATGTAAAACCCCCCGTCTTGGGATCCTGTGATGCCAGGATGTGGTTGTAGAGCGTGCGCTCGAAATAATCTTCGTATGATGACTTGGGATTCCATGAAAAAAGATGGCCGGTCAGCTTCAGAAAGTTATAGCTGTTGCACGTTTCGGCTGTCGACGCGCCAAGGCGGGTGGCCAGTTTATCCGGGGGACCAAAGTGCTCGTATTCACTATGCCCGCCCATCACGTAACTATGATGACCGGTGACTGTTTCCCAGAAAAACTCGGCAGCTGCGCGATCGGAACTGTCGCCGGTGAGTTCATATCGACGGGCCGACCCGATTATCTTGGGGACCTGGGTATTGTCATGCAGACCCTTGAGTTGATCGCGGCCGGCCACCAGAGGATCGATGACCGCGTGGTGCGTGAAACGGCGCGACAGCGCGAGGTATTTTTCGTCACCGGTCATGCTGTAAACATCAGCAAGTACCTCGACCATTCCACCGTGCTCGACGCTCAACATCTGCTGCATTTTCTGATCGGACAATTTGCTGGTAACGGCATCGACCCAATCGCATGATTTCAGAAGTACGGTTTTGGCCTTTTCGTTGCCCGCCAACTGATAAGCATCGCGTAAACCCGCCAGCGTTTTATGAACCGTGTACCATGGAACCCAGCCACCATTGAGCCCGTTTCTGGTTTGAATATTTCCGACTGAGATTTCGTGAAAAATGCGTTTGCCGTTTGGAATAGCGGCCAGATATCCGTCGCCGTTGGCGTCCTGGCATGCAGCCAGTTCATCGACGATATAGTTCACCCGGTCCAGAAACTGCCGGTCACCGGTTGACGCATACATCTCAGCGCATGCCGAGAGATAATGACCGAGTATGTGGCCCGCCACCCCTCCCGATTCCCAGCCACCGTATTTTGCGGCTTTAGGAGCCAGACCGGCTTCGGAGCGATAACCCGAAAGTAATCGATCCGGTTCCAGCTTTAACAGATACGCCTGGTCGATTTCCATCGCCCGCTTGAACGGGCTGTCTGTCAGGCGAACATCCTTTAATTCAAATGGATGAACCACCAGGCGAGGCGTGCCGGGAGGAATCGGATCTGCCAACACGGAGGCCTGTGGAAACTGTGTGGCGATACTCGCCAGGGCAATCGCAACAGCACTTAAAATCGCTTTCCGCATCGTTCTCCTCGATGAAATGTCTCGTTTCAAATCCGCCAAGTTCACCCGCAAGATCAAAAGCTCATTCCTGCACATCATGCTTCGGCTATGCAACCGTTCGCGCCTGCCGCTCACTATCTAGGAATTCATTTGAAGGCTTTTGCGTGCGAAAACCGTCATGACGATCTATTGAGAGTAACGCTGCTCGCTTCTCAAGCAAGCCGGGTGGACGCGTGATTCCGATCCCGGTGTGTTGCGCCGGTGGAATTGAACGATCTCATGCGCGAATAAAACGCCAGCGGGCTCCGGCATGGTATCTTGCGCCGATGGATAAATTCTTCAACGAACTCGGGGACACCGTCCTGGAACAATGGAAACGGAACAATTTTTCTCTTGCAAAATTTCCCCAGATCGCCCGCGACGCATTGGAGCAGTGGTCTCCGGACAAGCGCGTGAATTTTGCCGACCTGATGCGTGATTTTCTGCTTCACGAGAATCATCCTGCGCAAACCGACTCGCCGTTCGGCGAGCCGGAAATTGTTGTTTACCATCATACGCGCTTTTACATCCAGCTTCTGTTCTGGATGGACGGAACAACCGCCATCCATCAGCATGCCTTCTCCGGCGCGTTCCATGTGCTGCTCGGGTCGAGCATCCACGCGCATTATGAATTCGAAAAAGCCCGGGCGGTGACGCCTTACATGAGTGTTGGCGATGTGCGGATGACGAACATCGAAATCCTCGAGACCGGGCGCACTGTGGCCATTGCCTCGGGGCACCAGACCATTCATTCACTATTTCATCTGGATTCCCCGTCGGTCACGGTGGTGCTGCGCACACAGCACGACCCGGGCACGGGGCCGCAGTTTAATTATCTTCCCCCGCACATGGCGATCGATCCGCACCATGTCGACCTGCTCACGATGCGTCGCACGCAACTGCTCGATGTGCTGGAGCATACTGAAGATCCTGCCTATGCCGACCTGGTCAGCGAGATGTTGAGCGACCTCGATTTCGAGCGCGGGTTCTTCGTCTTGCAGCATTGCATGCCAGCGCTCCAGGGACTCGGCGCTTGGGACAATGCTCTGAAAGTTTTCAAAAAAAAGCACGGTGCGTTAGCCGGTGGCGTTGCGGCAACCCTGCACGAAAAAGTGCGGCGTAACGTCATCAAGAGCCTGCGCGGATCAATCATCGAGCCCGAGCATCGATTCTTCCTTGCGCTGCCGATGAACGCGCCGACACGCGCGGATCTGCTCGCGCTGGTGGCTCAGCGATTTGGCGGCACGCGGCCGGCCGATACTGTCCTGCGATGGGCGGGAGAATTGATGGAAGCTTCGGATGAAGCAGTCAGTATTCTCGATGCCCGCTTCCCCGAATCTCTTAAAGTCGAACGCGATTCGCAGCCCGATCTGTTCCTGTCGGCACTGAGTTTTTTCATGAAGCGCCGAGAAAAAGATCCCCCCGGCGATCAGCAATCTCAGCGCGTCACAACTCAAGGCGATACGTGCCGCTTTCGCGGAATCGACGCTGAATATATTGACCGCTTGAATCTACTTATCGAAGATCCCCTCGGTCTCCTGTTTGTGCAGTTCTGTCGTTTTCTGCTCCGCCTGGTCCTGCAGCTTAATGACTTCGTTCAGTTGGTTGAGCACATCCACGAAACTGTCCCATTGGGACATCTGGTGAAGGATGTCGTTCATACGCGTAAATGTATCATCCTGCCGGGACTCGACCGCGGCCATTGCAGTTGCATCGGTGGCGGACAGTTGATCCAGTGCATCCTTTTGCGGGTTCATCAGTTCATCATTTAGATGAGCTAATGGCGTAAGCACATTCTTCTGCATCAGGTCATATGCTTCATCTGTGCCCAGCTGATTGAGCCGCATTTCTGTCAGTGTTTCACTTAATGCGGCGGAAATACGGGTGACTTCGTGCTGCATCACCCGATGCCGCCGCGCAAGCACCTGCACGTCATCCGCTGTTTTGACCAGATTCATCTGCTCGCGCATGGATCTGACTTCGTCAGCTTGTTTGTGAAACTTGGCACGCTCCGCCTGCTGACGCAGCAGAATCTCGCGGAATAATTCCTCGGCGGCAACCAGGCGAAAAGTAACCGGCCGGGAAAGCGTCGTCTGTGGACCCAGATAGCATGCATCCGTCGCGCTCGCGCTGACGGTTACCAGGCTGCCCACCGGAAGTTTCAATGCCTCGAGTTCGAGATTTTGTTTTGTCTGAATATTTGTTTCGCTCGCTGGATGCGCCGGGCCGTACAGTGAGCTTGTGATATTTCCGGTGATCTGATGTGCGATATTGGATGGGTCCGGATATTCGGTTTTAACCAGCAGGCTCGCGGCGGCCAGCCCGTAATCGTCCCTGGCATCGATCAGGAGCGGAATTTTCGCCCGAGCGGTTACCCGCAATTTCACGCCCGTATAACCCAGCGTTACGCGAGGGGGTTGATCGATTTTCAACCCTACAGACACGCTGGTCGGAGCCGACGCCAGCTGCGCGTCCCGACTGATGAGTTGGATCTCTAACTGCACTCCGGCATCATGTATCCACTGCATCGAAAAATGCGTGTCATCCAGGCGCTGAAGGTCCGCCTGGGCGGGCCGGGTGGTCGAAGATTTGATGTGCGCCTCAGCGATGGCTGTGCTGGCGCTGAACAGCAGCTGCACATGCGTACGCGGCAAAAACGAAAGATCTGAATCACCATTGAAGTTATACGTGGTAGCGTGCTTTTCAGTCGGGTGCTGCGCGATCAGGCTTAACTCACTGATGTGAGGCCGGTCGGCGGGTCTAAGCAGAAACGGACCCACTGTTGAGTCCCCGCCGGACACTTCCACTTCAGTCGGTGAAGTCACCGAGGAAAATTCGTTGCGGAAATCATTCTTTCCAAACGAGGTGAGATTCGCCTCCTCCCAGGCGTTCCCAACCTCGCGAAAGTGCAGCGAAACCATTTCCGGCACGATACTGCGGTCCATCGCCGAAACCCGCAGCACATATGATTCACCGCGAGGCACAACGATGACACCATCCTTCAGCCCCGCGACCTGCAGATACGTTTTCTGAGGCCAGGGTTCATTCGATCCCGTCAGTACCCGCGCGGCCCAGAGCCGCGCACTCTGCGGCGCGGCGCTGGCAAGAAAGATCGGCATCAGCAAGGCGACCATCATCACCGCAAAAGCCCGATTTCTTCGGCGGTCGTCCAACCTGGCATCAAAGTTAATCTCCGACAAAGCCGCATGACACTGTGAAGCCGCCAGGTGCAGCATCGCCAGCGACGGATGGTTTGGCTGCTGCAGCGCATGAGGCAGTTCGAGCACCGTTCCAATGCGCGACATCACAAACCCATCGGCGCGCCCGGACATGCGATCCAGTGCCGCCGCCAGGGTCAGGGGTTCCAGTTTTAATCTCAATGGCGCTACGATTTCCCGCCAGAAAACTGCGCAGATCGCGGCAACTGCGAACAAAAGCATGGCCACGTGCGCCGCGTGCGAAAGTCGAAATATTCTGTCCAGGGCAAAGGTGAGCAATGCCAGTAAAAACACGAAAGCCATGAACCGCGCAGCACCTTCAAAAAGCAATCGTCCCCGCACTTGGCGACGAAAATCCCCCAGCCGATCGATCAGCGATTGATACACCTGGCGAGGTGCAAGTTGCGATGACTTGACGACCGTCATTTGTTACCTCCGCGCATCGCGACTAATCGCTCCGCGATTTGCACACGGACGAGCTTGCACAAAGTGCCCAAAAGGCAGACGGCGCGTTGCTTCTGCGGATTCGCGCTGCTTTGTTCCTGCCTCTGAGTCCATGCTTTTGTTCTCACACAAGTTGAAGCTTTTTCCGCAGTACCCATTCAAGGACGATCGCCAGCAGAATGAGCCCGTAAATAATCGGCGCGTTCCAAATTTCCTGTCGATCTTCCAGGATGCGCGTCACTTTATGGATGGAAAATGCATCAGCAATTTCATTCATGTCGGCAAGGTCAAACACCTTCCCGCCAGACGCGCGGGCTATTGTCTGGAGCGTCGCCAGGTCTACCGTCGGATTTTCGTATTCTAAATTCGGAATGTTCACCGGCACTTCCAGCGTGGCAGCGCGGGCCGCGGTTTTGATATCCGGATCACCCGACCAGACTCGCACGAAATGCATGCCCGGCTTGTCGGTGGGGAACGTGGTCTCAAACGTGTTGGGATCACCTGCCCGAGGTGAAAGCGTTAATTCCACCGGAGGATCGTCACCCACCTGAACTTCGCCGTGCAGCGTCTCCAATCCCGCGTCGCGGTCGGCGGGGTTATCGAAATGAGCGGTCAGTGTCACACTGCTTCCAGGTCGATAGTCGGCTCGATCTGTCGCCAGCACATAAGGATAGCGCCCGCCCAATTGTTTGCTTCGCCCGGCGCGGTCCACCATGTGGGCCCAGAAACTGTCGAAAAAACGGTCGTCCAGATAGCGCCATCGATACGTTGAATCAAACGAGCAGAAAAACGTACGGCCAGGTCCAACCAGTTGTGTGGAAAGCAGCACATGCTGCCCGTGTTCGTTCCGCATGCGTGGATCACCATGCCGCGCCAGCACAGTCGCTCCCGGCCGTGCGCGAGTCACCGGAAAATGCCAATACATTCCCGGCAGGCTGTCGAGTATTGCCTCGTTCTCTTCAGGTCGATCACTAAATGTAAAAATCGGGTCGGTTTTGCCTTCGGGTGTCACTTCAAACTTCCACGGCGACGCGCTGGACAATTTCACACTGACATCCGTGTGATAAAGCCCGGGTTCAACCTGCACCGGCAAAATATTCAACCACGCCAGCGAAGGATCGTCCGGTCGATCAAACAGATTCTTCGTGTTGCGTTCGCCGGCCACAAAGATCAGCCCGCCACCTGCCCTGGCGACAAAATCGCTGAGCAGCTGTGAATAATCCGGCGGAAACAGGTTCGTATCCGGATCGTAGAGGACGATGCAGTCATAATCGTTCAATTCCTCGGCCGTCTCGGGCAACCGTCGGATTGGCGGATCGCCCGGCTGCTCGTAATCGATGTCCGCTGTCTGATTCCAGCAGCTGGCGCTGATCCCCTTGTCGCGCATCAGCATCGCGCGGATAAATTCGACCTCGGGAAATGTTTCACCGGCGATAAACAGCACCTTCATCTTCTGGTTGATCGCCCGCACATCCGCAATCGCGCCATGATCGCCGGTCTTCAACTCCGCCCCCGCGTCTTCCAGGCGGGCGCGCATTTCCAGCTTGGCGGGGCGATCTTCCTTAAACTCGAAATTGACGGTTTGCATCTGCCCTGACTCGCCCAGCACAATCAATTGACGACCGATCTCTTCCCACGGGCCCCCGTCGCGGCTGCGTTCCAACACCACGTTGGCGGGCAGATGATCCATCCCCCGCGATTCGATCAGAACATGCAGGGGGTTCGGATCGCGAACAAACACGATCGGCGAAACATCCAACTTGGTGATTTTCGACCAGCGTGGTCCCTGCGATGTTCCGACCGCCAGCGAAATGATCGGCACGCCTGCCGCTGCGGCATATTCCGCGGCCTTGACCGGCGCTTCACCGGTGTTGTTCTGTCCGTCCGACACCAGCAGGATTCCCGCGATCGGTTGACCCTGGTAGGCGGCAATCGCCTGGCGAATCGCAACACCGATGGCCGTGCCGGAAGTATCGGTCATCGGTTGCGTTGTTGGAGGCAACAACCGGGCGGCAAAATCGTGCCGATGCACAATGCGATCACCGCCGCATTCCAGTCTTTTAATTGCTGAGGGATTTAGTGCTAAATCGATCAGTTGTCGGCGGGTTTTTTGTTGAAGCGAGTCACCGTTCAGCTTCAATGCCGTTGAGATTCGCGCAGCCTGCGCGACATCCACATATGCATCCTGCAGGTCCATCGAGCCCGACGTGTCAGAAAGTATCAGCAGATTGGATGGCACAAATTCAGTCTTGCGAAACACCAGCACCGGTTCCAGCAGCATCACCAGCACGCCGGCCAGCAGGAGTAACCGAAGACCGATCAACGACCATCGGCTCAGCGGATGCAGCGCGCTTCCCTCTTTGCGATACACCGCAATCACCATCCACACCGCAAGCGCCGCGCAGGCCGCCAGAAGCAATCCCAGATCATGGTGCGGCACCGACAGCCACTCCAGTTGCCAATGCCCGCCGATCGTCCACGCGGACGGGCGAATGTTAAAGAGAAACTGGATCAAGCGCTGCATCATTTACACATCGAAACAATCAGATTTCAAACCCGGTTTAGCGACGGCCCCGAGGGCCGGGCGGTGGGCTTTGACGGGTGCTTGAGCCCGGCCCTCCGGGCCGTCGCTAAACCGGGTGATAAATTCTGACATCACTTCTCCCGCCCGACGTAACACGCGAATAACGTCTCCACCAGCATTAACGCCATCAATGTTCCAGCCAACGATCGCCAGATTTCATGGCCCGGTCCCGCAGCGGCTAAATCGCCGGGGTGATAGGTGACAACCTCGGCGCGCAGGCTGCCCAGCAATCGGGCCAATTGATCTTCGCCCAGTGGTTCAAGGTCGCTGGCGTTGCGGTCGAAACTGACGGCAAGCTGGTGATGCTGTTCTTTGCCCGCCGGGTCGTTCCAACTCAGCGTATAGGGGCCGGCATGTTCGGTATGCGGAAATTTCAGCGTGGGAACAGGAATAGCGGTGGGATCATCCGGCAAGGCCAATCGTGCGTTAATCCGGGGTTCGCCATCGGATGCGGCGAAGATCATCTCATGCCCCGCCGTCACATTGTCATCCCCCAGATCGGGTCGCGCAATACCCAGCGCGGCCGAGCGGACAGCCAGAACAAAAGTCGGATCCACCGGCCAATCCGTCCACTCGCGGTCGGCGGTCGTCGTCCAGAGCAGAACCTTCCCCCGCCCAAATCTTTTTTCAACGATTGCGGGATGCCCTTGTGGATCATTCCACCGCGCGAGCACGCGAACCGTCTCGGCTGAAGTGGAAGCGGTGTCGAGTTCGAGAAGTCGCCGGGTGGCGATTCTGGACAGTGCCGCCGGCGCAAGCCGCGCCATCGCACCCAGCGGCGAATCGCCCAGTGGTTCGATAAGCAACCCTTTCACAGGACCGTCGAGGATTCGATCGATTCGCGCGGGCAGCAGACCATTACCGTTTTTATAAAGCCGGTCGTTATACAGCGTCGGGTCGACCTGTTCACCGGCGAAGATGATCAGACCCATCCCGCGGGAAACAAGTTTTTCATATTGCGCGACCGCGGCAGTGGTGAGATTGGCTGCATCGACCAGGCAGGTAATATCCGCCATCGCGGGGCGGTTGGCCTGCAGGTCGCTGTCCCCGATGCGTTGCGGACGCCAGGGGTCCTGTCCGATGCTGAACGCCACCTGCAGAAAATCACTGGCGGATTCAAAGGGTCCGGCGCCTTCGCGACCGTCCACGAGCATCAAATCCAGCTTTTCCCGAACCGTGATGCTCAGATAGCGCGTGTTGTCGCCGGGCAGTTGGTCATCGCTCAAACTCAGGCGCGCCAGATGTTGCCCGGGTGTGGAAAGCGTGACGGTGAGCGGCACCTCCACCGTTGCCCCGGCGGGCAGATCCGGCAGCATCACCGGGCGTGATTGCCCGTCGATGCTAAGCACCGCCTGGGATGCGCTGACGGCTGCGGGTGTGTCATTGCGAATTGAAGCGGTTAATTTTACCGGCGATCCAGGCAAAACCAGTGGATCATCCTGCGATAACTTTAACAACGCGATATTGGCTGTGCCGCGCGAACCGATATCGATGATGTGCGCTTCCACGCCCGCAGCGGCCCAGTGCGTGACAATCTCGGTCACGTCATTGCTCCAACCTTCCCGCCGCAGATCTGTGATGATAATCAACTGCTTCTGCGGGAAAGTGGCGGTGCTTAAACAATCGTCAATCGCCTTGAATGTTGCTGCCCAGTTGTCGGCGGCATCGGTGGGTTGCAAGGCCTGGATCTGGGAGATCAACTTTGCGGAATCTGCCAGGCTGGCGTCTCGCACCAGCGGAAGCGACTGCGGAGCCGTGGTAAGAAACGTTACCGCGTCCTGCGACCCGGTGTTGCGCAGGATTTCACCGGCGGCCTGTTTCGCCCGATCGAAAGCAGTCTTTCCTTCGCTGCGATACCCCATCGCCAGCGAGTCATCCAAAACGATTATTCGGCTGACGCGCGCTCGCTTAGCGAGAAAACTTCCCATGCTCGATTTGCTCAGCGCAATACGCGCGACGGTCAGCACCAGCACAATCATCATCAGCGTTCGCAGCGCCAAAAGCAGAAGCTGCTCGATTTGCATCCGCCGCCGATTGGTTCGGATCGTGAGCTTGAGATATTTCATCGGTGCCCAGTCGACGACGATAAATCGTCGACGATTGAGCAGATGAATGAGCACAGGAATGCCGGCAATCACAAGACCCGGAAGGAGGAAGGGGCTTAAAAACTGCATGACCCTCCCGGAAAATTCAACTGGCCGAACTCGAATGGTGAGTGACGGATCGATCGCCAAAACCCAACGCCTGAATCGACGACGTCGTCTGAATAAAAAATGATGACGCAGCGGGCGCGGGAAAGTCCCGCGGCTGGTTTTTGGCTCGTCACTGGGATTGGGTCGTTGTTCATTCGTTCAGATTCTGATTTGTGGATTCGATTTTGTTTCGCTCCTGCTACCCTTCGCCGACCGTGTGATCGGGCAATGCATCGGTTAGTTTCCCCGCGTGACCGATCAACCCCCGCTCGCGACCGTGCAGGTAGTGACTCAGCGCGTTGCCCATATCGTCGCTGGTTTTCAGCATGAGATGATTGATTCCCGCGTAATGGCATCGGCTTCGGACTTCGCCGATGAAATTTTCCATCGCCTGCTTGTATGCTTTGCGAAACGCCCACGGTTCGGCGAAGAGTTCCTCGGCGGTTGGGCCGCCTTCAATATCGCGGAACAGCACGGAGTTTTTGAACGGCAACTCGATTTCATCGGGGTCGAGAATCTGAAAGATGAGTATTTCATTCCCCAGGTGCTGCAGCCGACCCAGCGCATCATAAAACGAATCCAGGTCGGTCAGCAGATCCGAAACGATGAGGATCAACCCGCGCGCCTTGATCTGCCCGGCGACTTTTTTCATCACCACGGAAAGTTCGGTTTTGCGATCGGGTTTGGTTTTTTCAAGCGTGTCGCAGATCTTGATCAACTGGGATGCCGTGGCAGCAGGGCGGAGCCAGGAGCGTTCCTGCTCGTCGAACACCGCCAGCCCGACGGCGTCGCGCTGCTTGATCAGAAGCGCGGCAAATGACGCCACCAGCGTGGTGGCATAATCGAATTTTGTCATCGACCCATCGTTTGTTGCATTGCCGTAGCGCATGGATCCACTGGCATCCAGCACGATGGTGGCGCGAAGATTCGATTCTTCTTCATAACGTTTAATCTGGAATTTATTGCTGCGCGCGTAGGCCCGCCAGTCGATGCGCTTCAGATCGTCGCCGGGTGTGTATTCGCGATAGTCGGCGAATTCGACGCTGACCCCATGCAGCGGGCTGCGATGCAAGCCGGAGATGCTGCCCTCCACCACCTTCTGAGCGCGAAGGCCAAGAGGAAGAATGCGGGCGAGGATTTTGGGGTCGAGAGGAGACAATTTCTGCTTGGAGGTTTGACGACAAGTTAAAGGGGAACATTGAACATCGAACATCGAACATCGAACATCGAACATCGAACATCGAACATTGAACATCGAACATTGAACATTGAAGTCAAGACAGCAGGTGTCTTTCTGCATTTCGATGTTCGATGTTCATTGTTCGATGTTCAATGTTCGCATTTAATTCCACCCATTTACCGAAGCACCTTCTCTACCAGTTGGCGTTCCCCCGCCGCTGTCTCATGCAGAGGCAGGGTCTCAACCAGCCGATTCACTACCGTCGCCGTGGTTTCTCCCTGTGATTCGGCGGTGTAGTTCAGCACCATGCGATGGCGCAGCACAGACGCGGCCATGGCGCGAATATCCTCGATGCCGACTTCGGGCCGACCGTCGAGCGCCGCTTTGCGCGGGCGGCCATGATGAGCGATTGCCCGCCGCGGGGACCCACGCCCCACATCACCCAGTCTTTGATGAACTGAGGTGTGCGGGGATCTGCCGGCCGCGTGCTTCGCACGAGCCGGGCGACATAATTCACACACAGGTCGCTGACCGGCACGCGCCGGACGATCTTCTGCAGGGCCAGCATTTCCTCCCCGCTTAATACCGGTTTGGGGGCAACGGAATTATCGCTGGTGGTGAGTCGATAGATTTTCTCTTCTTCAGCAAGGTCGGGATAACTGACGAATATCTTCAGAAGGAATCGATCGAGCTGGGCTTCGGGCAGCTGATAGGTTCCCTCCTGTTCGATAGGGTTCTGCGTGGCGAGCACAAAAAACGGATCGGGCAACGCGTGCCGATTTCCACCGGCGGAAACCTGCCGCTCCTGCATGGCTTCCAGTAGCGCGGCCTGCGTCTTGGGCGGTGTGCGGTTGATCTCATCGGCCAATACGACATTGGCAAACAAAGGCCCTTTTAAAAAGCGAAATTCGCGATGCCCGCTGTTGCGGTCTTCATACATTACATCCGTGCCGGTAATGTCGCTGGGCATCAGATCCGGTGTGAACTGGATTCGGCTGAAGTCCAGCGAAAGGCATTGGCTTAACGTGCGAATAAGCAGTGTTTTCGCCAGTCCGGGCACGCCTTCCAGGATGCAGTGACCGCGCGAAAAAAGGCAAACAAGCAGTTGTTCGATGACCTGGTCCTGCCCGACGATCATGCCACTGATCTGCGCTTTAATTTCGTCGCGTGCCTGCCGAAGGCGGCGAAGGCCTTGCAGATCTTTTTCGTCTGTTGTTGGTTCGGCCAGTTGGGTCACATCTGCTCCTTGGACTTCTTGACGGGCGAAAACTCGAATTTACCTGTTCGTCTTAACGCTGATAGATAGGCAAAAACTTGTACGGCAACTGCAGGATGATCGCACCGATCGCCGAGCCGTACACCGGTCCGACGCCGTCGCCTTCCCAGCTGCCGTTGGCGTTTTGCATGCCGATCAGTTGATCGCGGGTCTGGGGGAAATAGGCATCCCAGTATTTGTCGCCTGCCTGATAGAACGCCTGGCTGGCATAAAGGTGCGTGTAAAACTCATGCCCGGTTCCCTTGCCCCATTGGCCTTTGAATTGATCGAACTGCGTGACGACAAAATGCAGGCAGTCGTCTGCCAGTTTGGAATCGTATTGTCCGGCGTTGTACAGCGTGGCGATAGCGGCCGCTGAAATAGCGAGCCTTGCGCCGCCACCACTGCCCAGGGAATACTCGATGCCACCTTCGGGTGTCTTGCAGGCTTCGAGGTATTTCACCGCGGCCTCAACCGTGCCCTTGGGCACACTAAACCCCGCGTTGCTGGCGGTGCGCAGACCCTGCATCTGGGTAACAGTGACCGATCCTTCATCGCCTTGTCCGGGAACATAGGTCCAGCCGCCCGCGCCACTTTGACCGGCAGCGGTCAGTTTGATCGCGTTCTGGATCACCTTCTTCAGCGTGTCGTGCGTGCGCGGGTCAGTCTCCATGCCGTATACCTCGGCCAGGAAAAGCAGCGAGAAACCGTGCCCATACATCGATCGCGTGCCGTCCTCGGCGGGACTGGTAATAATTCCGGACGGGCGGGCATTTCCGATGATGAACTGCTCGGTGCGGCGGATATTTTCCGCGTAAGGGCCACGCGTGGGAGTGTCACCGTGGGCCAAAAATGCCATTCCCGAAAGAGCCGCCATCACCGTGGGATAGGCGACGGCATCGGGGGTGCCGTTCCAATTGCCGTCTTCCGTTTGCGTGCTTGCCAGATAATCCAGCGCCTTTTTAACAGCCTGCTGCGTTCTGCCGTTGATGTGCTTGGGATACAAAGCGGTGTCGGCGGCTTTTGAACGAGCCGGCGCGAATCCGATGAGACCAACCAGAATCAACAGCAGGATGTTTCGGTGAATTTGTAAATTCGCCCGCGGGCGGAAATTCGGCAGGTTCACAGAAGATGTCTCACCACCGATGCACGCACGCGTGCGGCAATCGTTTGCGACCCATGCTGAATGGCGTGCTGTCCTTGTTTTCATTTGTGTCAATCAGCGTGCGTCCTTAATTCCACTTCCGCTATCTGCCCGGCAGTAAGCCTGGCGAGAAATTTTCATTTCGCAATCTCAAACTGCACCTGCACCCGTACGGTGATTGGAATGTCACCGATGGTGGATGAGACGGCTTCCTTGTCGGCAGCATGTTCATTGCCGTTGAGGGGACTGTTGGGCGGAGTATCGGTCGTGGCGTAATCATGAACGGCCAGCACGTTGCCAAGTTTCACACCTGTCATATCCGCGATACGCTGCGCCTTCGCGCGTGCGTCCGCGATCGCGAGCTTGCACGCCTGATTTTGCAGCTCGGTGGTATCGGGGATTTTGAACTGAACCAGCGGATCACCCGAGCTGCCATTTTGCTGCTGTTGTTGCCATTGATAATAGTTGGTCATGGGCACTCCAACGCTTAAACCGGCATCGCGGCTGGTGTCGATTAATTTCAACACCATGTCCAGAAGCTTTTCCGGTTCCAGTTTGTCGGCGTTGGTGAGTTTAAGTTTCAGATGCTCGGTAATTTGCGTCCGCATCTTGGGGGTTTCAGTGCTTTGGCCCTGCATCAGGCGCATCTGCTGCTGCGGATCCATCGAATCGCGGACATCGGATCCTTCGAATTCGACGGTGAGATCCGGGTTTTTAAGATTATCGATCGCAGCCAGCGCTTTTTTTCTGTTGTCCCGGAATTTCACGCTGGCATCGTTGGCCACTTCGCCTTCACCGGTGACGACGCCGGTGATTTCGATCATCGTGGGCTTCGCCTTCACCGTGGCTGCTCCACTGACCGAGATGCCGGCATCCTCGGCAAGGGACGCAGCGGGAAAAGCGAGAAGGGCGGCAAGCAGTAAAAATGAAAAGCGCACATTAGACAGGAAGCATCCAACATCTAACAAAACGGGCATGCCTGTTTTTGCCGCGCTGGACCAGCGCGCGGCGGAGTCTGGATGTTGGATGATCGGATTTGCGAGTTTCATACGTCTGCCTCGATGTGACGATCCCCTGTCATTTGGCTGCAAGCGGATAGGCGGTAACTGCGTGGCTGGAGACAGTAACCAGCCGGGTTGAGGTTTTCCATAAAGTTCCCCCGTCGCAGTCGCGATCGTAACCGCGGAAACGCCTGCCCGCTTCTCCACTGCTCAGGCGGACGCTTTCGATGCCCCGCCTGCCAAACAGATAAACCCAGTCGCCTTGAATCAGCGGCTGCGCGCTGGGCGTGCCCATGAATGTCGTGGCGTCCCATTGCAGCACATGGGAATCAACGTCGAGGCATTCTATTTCCGGGCCGGCCATAAAAAGATGATGACTGTCAACGCCGGCAAGTCCGGCTTCAGAGTCTATCCGCCGCTTCCATTTGATGCTCGGGCCAGAAGGGTCGACCGCATAGAGCTGATTGTTTTTGGATTCCTTGAAATAAAGCGTCGCACCATCGGAAAGAATGGTCCCCGGCGCGATCACCTGCTCGGTTTGCACACTGCCATAATAGTATTGCTGTTGCGGCTCGATGTAGGAAGGGTAACTCATAGCCCAGTCCAGTGAATGCGACGCTTCGTCCACCTGTAGGAATGCCCCGTTGTTGGTCAGGATCAAAATCTTCCCCGACTGTTGCAGCAGAACAGGTGGGGGAACCGACGGCTGGCCGCGCCAGTTCATACTGGTCGCCGGGGTGCCCAGGTCGGCTTTCCAACGGATCTCACCGTGCGCGAGCCCAATACAAAGCAGGCTGAGATCCTGCGATTCGGCAGCATGGACAACGCTGTAAAAAACATCGCGCCCAATCAGCGGAGACCCAACAAACCCCCAGCTGCTGAGCGGGCCCTGCTCAGATTTCCAGACAGGTTTTCCCTTGTCGCGGGTAAGGCACACAAGCCGGGTCATCGGTATCTGGTTATAGTCCTGATTGTCATTCGATCGACGACTGACAATCACGTTGTCGCCGACAATCGTTATCGAATAGGTCTTCGGATCGATGACCGTTCCCTGCTGCAATGTCTGGGCCATCTTCGTCGGCATGTCTCCTAAGGTGTCGGTTCGCCAGAGCAGTTTGCCGGTTTTCAGATCGCACGCGAAACAAATCCCCAGCCAGTTGATGTAGATGCGTTGTTCGTCCACCGCGGTGGCAGGAACGGCCGAGCTGAACTGGCCTGCCATCTGCTGCCAACCGTTCTGGCCTAACTGGGTATTCAGCTGCGCGACGGCCTGCGCATCCATCAGTGGAATTTGCCACACCGGTTTTTCGTCATCGGGCAACAGGGGGGAATCCGTGGCCGCGCGACGAACAAACGTAGATGTCGCCGTTGCAAACTGTTCAGCGCCTGATGGATTGGTGCCGGGTACGTCAGCAGTTTTTAATGCATCCACATAATCGCAGGCAACCACGTCCTGCCCGGCGATGTGTGCTGTCATTCCCGCATAGCGCTCGTGAAGAACCGACCGGACGGTTTCAAATTTATCCCATTCCCCCGCACGGGCCAGCGCTACGGCGCGCTTGGTCTGCAGTAGAACAGCCGGCAGCGAACTGTCGGGAAAGTTGTCGAGGATCATCGCCCAGCAGCGCTGTGCATTTAAAAAATCGCCGGATTCAAAAAGCGCATCACCCAGTCGGTCGGCTGCCTGATCGCCGACGGTGGTAATGAAATATCGATTGACGATTTTTGACAGCCGGTCGATCTCATTGGGAACCGGGGAACCGTCCACAGAGGTAAGATCGGTCAACAGCTGCCTGGCTTTTGCATCGTTGAAAAGGCGATACGCCTCGCGCCCCTGAGGTGGCAGCGACAAAAGTTCGGTTCTGATCCTGGATTCGGTGGGGACGAAGAAACCGTCCTTGTCGGCAATCAGGCGACGGGGCTTTGCGTCCTCCACTTTTGCAATCGCGGTAAACGCTTTTTCCCAAGCACTTTTGTCCCGGTAGCGATCGAAGTCCTCAAACGCATCGTCGATCTCCCGCTGCTCCTTGCGGACTGAAAATCCAGGCAGTTTGTCGGTCGTCGGCGGCTGATTCGAGTCCACCTGCAGCATTTGGCCCAGCGATATGCGCGCGCCGCCTGCAACAGCCAACAGCGTCAGTCGAGCCAACCGCCTATTCGCACCTGGTTGAAGCATGAGCCCCCCGAAGGGTTTTGAAATCCGAACTGGAAGGCTGAATGATTACCCGCCATCGGCGAATGCTGCAAGCGGACAAATGACGCGCCGATGCAGCGGACTGAAATCGCCCGCGAATGTGAATCAAATTCATCTGTGGCTACCATTGCCCCGATGTCGATCGACCTCCGCGTTCGCGATCTCTCCAAAAGCTATGGCAGTGTCACGGCTGTTACCAGTGTCGATCTCGACGTCGCCGGCGGTGAGATCTTCGGTCTGCTCGGCCCCAACGGAGCCGGAAAGACGACAACGCTGGAGTGCATCCTTGGTTTGCGATTACCGGATAAAGGCTCGATCGTTATTGGTGGAATCGATGCCCTGGCAAATCCCGAAAAGATAAAACTGCTCATCGGCGCTCAGCTGCAGGCAACCGCGCTGCCCGATAAAATCACACCCCGCGAGGCTTTGAAATTCTTTGGCGCGTTTTACCGCGATGCCATCAAGGCTGAAGTATTACTCGCACGCTTTTCCCTTGATGAAAAGGCGGATACATCCTTCGACGCACTGTCGGCGGGTCAAAAGCAGCGGCTCGCGCTTGCGCTTGCGTTTGTGAATAACCCGCAGTTGATTTTTCTCGATGAACCCACCGCCGGCCTGGACGCCCAATCCCGTCGCGAGATGCACGATGACATCACAAAGTTAAAGCGTGACGGCCGCACGGTTGTGCTGAGCACGCATTACATCGAAGAAGCCGAGCGATTATGCGATCGAATTGCGATCATGAATCGCGGAGCGATTATCGCGGTTGGTACTCCAACCCAGTTGATCGAGCGGGCAAACCTTCCAGACCAGGTGGTGATTAAAACCTCGCCGATGCTGTCGAACGAAAGTCTTGCCGGTATTACCGAAGCAATTGAAGTTCAGCCGGCTGATTTTAGCTGGCGGATATCGACCCGCGATGTGAATCGCGTGGTGATCTCGCTGGTGAAGATGATTGAATCACAAGGCGTTGAATTAACCGATCTGCGGATTCATCGCGCATCGCTGGAAGATGCATTTTTAACGCTGACGGACGCAAAGCAGGCGATCTAATCATCCAGATCCCTGCAAAGTAGCGCGTGGATACGGCTCATCAGTGACAATCCGCGTGAGGTTTCATATCATCACCGACCCTTTACCCGCAGGAGCGAACACGAAATGCCCGTTGAAGTGACCATGCCCCAGTTGTCCGACACCATGACCGAAGGAACTGTCATCAAATGGCATAAAAAAGAAGGGGACAAGGTCAAAAGCGGCGAGGAAATCGCGGACGTGGAGACCGACAAAGCCACCATGCCCATGGAGTCTTTCGAGTCAGGCACACTGGCTTTGATCCTGGTCAAGGAAGGCGAGAAACTTCCGGTCGGCGGGGTACTGGCGGTGATCGCCACAGGAAGTGAAACCGTCGAGGACGTTCGCAGCAAGCGTTTGGCCGCCGGTGCGTCCGCGGGGCCGAAACCAACGCCGGCCGCGGTGGATCCCGCCAAGGTGAAACCACCAGCCGCGCCGGAGATGGTCGCCCCGGCCCCTTCACATGTTCCTAAAACCACCAGCAGTCCCGGTAAATATGAATACGACATCCTGGTCATCGGCGGGGGCCCCGCCGGTTATGCCGCTGCGATTCGCGCAGGACAGTTGAAGAAAAAAGTGCTTTGCGTCGAGAAAGAAAATCTCGGTGGAACCTGTTTGAACTGGGGCTGCATTCCGACCAAGGCGCTGCTCGAAGACGGTTCATTCATTCGCAAGATGAAAACAGAAGCTGCCGAGCACGGCGTGAGCTTCGATAATTTCAAACTGGACTTTGGCAGGATCATCGGGCGAAGCCGGGGCATTGCCGAAAAACTGTCCAAGGGAATCGGCGGCCTGTTTCATAAATACAGCGTAAAAAGCGAGCTTGGCACCGCTAAATTGCTTGGCGCGCACAAAGTGCGGATCACCAGCAGCACAGGCACGAAGGATGTGACGGCCGATCATATTATTATCGCTGTTGGCGCGCTCGACTCCACTGCCTGGCGCACCGTTCGACGGGAAAAAGATCATCACCAGCCGCGAAGCGATGACGCTGCCCACCCAACCTAAAAAGCTCGCGATCATTGGCGCAGGCGCGATCGGGTGTGAATTCGCTGATTTTTACAGTGCGATTGGCACCGAAGTGGTCATCGTGGAAATGCTGGATCATCTCCTGCCCAATGAAGATGACGATGTCGCACGCGTGTTGGAACGCATATTTGAGAAACGTAAAATCGATGTCCGCACGAAAACCAAAACCGAAAAGGTGGAGGTGACCTCCAGCGGTGTGAAACTGACGCTGTCCGGCGCAAAGCCCGGCGTGGTTGAAGCCGATGCGGTGCTGATCGCGGTCGGCGTGACAGGCAATGCCGAGGACGCGATCGATCCCAAAAGCGGGCTGGAATTATTCCGCGGCCGCGTGAAATGCACGCCGGATTACCGCACGAATCTGGAGAACGTGTGGGGCGTCGGAGATTGCATCAGCCTGCACTGGCCGGAAGGGGAATCGATGGGTGGGTACCGCCATCCTGATCTGGCGCACGTGGCTCATCATGAGGCGGTGCATCTGATTGAACACATCGCCGGGTTGAGCAATCACAAGATCGACTACAGGCAGATTCCCGGCTGCACCTATACCCATCCGCAGGTGGCAAGCATGGGTTACACCGAAAAGCGGGCGCGGATACGGGCCGGGAAATTAAAATCGGCAAGTTCCCCTTCAGTGCCAGCGGAAGAGCCCTGGCAGCGGGCGAACCCGATGGTTTTGTAAAGCTGATTTTCGATGCCAAATATGGCGAATTGCTCGGTGTGCACATGATCGGGGAGAATGTGACCGATATGCTCGCCGAACTGGTGATGGCCCGCCGGTTGGAAGCAACCGAGGACGAAATTTTAGACGCAATTCACCCGCATCCGACTTACAGCGAAGCCATCATGGAAGCTGCCGGTGTCGCGGCGGGCAAGGCGATTCATCTGTAGCGCTACGCCGGCACAAGGAACGGCACCCGACCGGGGAGCAGATCCACATCCAGCGGGGTGAAGCCCGCGGAGTCGCCGTCCACCTGCACCGCTACTTTCTGATCCGCTTCAACCCGTGCGGTTTTTCCGCGGGTATAGGTGACGCTCTCGCGCACGGTGTGCTCGCCGGCGGCGATCGCCACGGCGATCTCGATCAGTTCCCGCCGGTCGCGGCAGGGCATCACGCAGACATCCAGAAGCCCATCGTTCGGCACCGCGCAGCGTCAAAATCGGAAAACCGATCCCGTACTCTTTCACATTACCGATCATCACAATCGCAGGTGTTTTCCGCAGCACACTGACTCCGTCCACACTGACAGAGATCGGCGGGAACTGATAGGCGGCGAAGGTCATCGCCATCGGCAAAGATAACTTGTGATGTCGATCGGGCCTTTGCGCATGCTGTCGAGCAGGTGAACGATCTGCGCGTCGATACCGATGCCGGCCATCAGCAGGAACAGGCGACCGTTAGCGCGCCCGGCGTCGAGATGCACGATATTTCGCCGGCGGATCGTTTCGATCACCGCCGCAGGCGTCCCGCGCCGACCAGGCAATTCCCAGATGCTGACCCATGAGATTTGCAGTGCCCATGGGAACCGGAAGCACAGCGGGGCCTTTGGCGTGCGCGGCATAAAACAAATTGACGACACTGCGCAGCGTCCCATCCCCACCGATCGCGACCACCGTTTCAGTCGGCTGCTCCAGATCGGAAAGTGAAATGTCTTCCGGACGATCAAAAAATGTTTTCACACTGAATCCGTGAACCACGGCAAGCTGCTCCAGCTTGCGGGCCAGGCTTTTTCCCCTGCCCCGACCGGCGATGGGATTTGCGAAGATGACGAGACGCTTGGCTGGCATTGCGAACTTTTATCCGCCGGGCCAAGATGCGCAGGTGAGCATCGCGGCAAACTTCCGGTCCGATCCATCTTATGCGAATTCCACCGCTTTCGAAGCAGCGCGCGCCATTTGCCGGTTGCATGCGAAGAGTTTTTACTTTGCTTCGAAGTTCCTTCCAAAAGACAAACGCTACGCCGCCTACGCGGTCTACGCTTTTTGCCGATTGCTGGACGATGCAACCGATGAGGCCATCGACCCGGCTGGTGTGGAGCGGCAGATCGAACGTTTTGTCGCGATTCTCGACCAGGTTTATCAAGGCGCGGGAATTGATGGTGCTTCGGGCGAACCGGCGCTGCAGGCATTTGCCGCCACAGTGCATCGATATGGGATTCTACAATCCTGCTTTGTGGAAATCGCCGATGGATGCCGGATGGATTTGACGATCACGCGGTATGAGACCTGGGAGGATCTGCGACAATATTGCTATCGCGTGGCGGGAGTGGTTGGTGTGATTATGTGCCGGATCTTCGGCCTGGCGGATCCTTCTGCCGAAGCTCAGGCGATCCTGATGGGTGAAGCGATGCAGCTGACGAATATCCTGCGCGATATTAAAGAAGATGCCGGGCGCGGCCGCATTTATCTCCCGCTGGAAGACCTGCGGCGGTTTGATTATTCCGAGCAAGACCTGCTGGCCGGTGTGGTGAATGAGCCGTTCGTGCGATTAATGCAGTTTCAGATCGACCGCGCGCGTAGCCTGTACCGCGCGGGTGCCGGGGGCCTGCATCATCTGGCTGATGATGGATCGAGGTTTACCGCCACGGCGATGGGTGTGATATATGCTGGTATTCTTAACGCGATTGAACGGCAGCGATACGATGTGTTTTCCGCCCGGCGCGACTGACACTGCGGCAAAAGCTCCTGCGATTGCCCGATGCTCGACGTTTGTCGCGCCGGGGAGACATGACTGGCGTGTTTTGAAACATAGATAATCCGATGCCGATTATTCCACTTCTCAAACAACCTTCCATTGCTGATGCCTGGCACGAGGTGACTTCACCGGGCGGGTACGAATGGTGGTATTTTGACGCGGAAAACACGGATGAGAAGGACGGCCTGCGGATGGTCGCGATTTTCTTCCAGGGGTTTGTTTTTCATCCGGGTTATCTTCGGGCGTACGGAAAATATCGCCGCCGACCAACGCGGACCAGCCCGCCTCTGCCGGAACAGTATCCGTGCGTTTATTTCGTACTCTATCGCGGTGAGAAAATCGTCGCGCAGTTCATGTCGGAATTTCCGGGCAGTGCCTTTTCGGCATCCAGTGAAAAGGTGGAAGTATCGATCGGTGGCAATCGGCTGAGCACCGCTGAGGACGGATCGCTTGATGTTCGATTGGCGGGTGTGCCATGGCAGTTAACCGCGCGTGGTCCGCAGGTGCTGGAAACCATGAAGCTGAGCGCCAGTTTTCGTTCGTGCCCACGTTCACCCATGCGCCGATGCAGCGCCGGTTTTTCTCGCGTGACTGGAGCCAGGCCGATCACCATTGGGTGATTGCAAATCCGCTGTGCCAGGTATCCGGCGAAGTTGAACTGCTGGATACCGCAACGAATCAAAGTACAAAATTCGCGATACGAGGCTCAGGTTACCACGACCACAACTATGGCACTGGACCGATCGGACCTGGTTTAAAAAGATGGATGTGGGGCCGGGTGCTGATGCCGGATCATGCGGCAATGTTTCATTTTGCCCAGCCTCGCGATGCACGATTTCCCGATGAGGTGCATCTGCTGGAAGCAGAACATCTGGGCATGCGCGAGCTATCGGTGAATCGATTCAACGCCGATTGGAGTCGCAGGACCGCTACTTTGCTGCGCTACCCCGCCTGGGTGGAGGCCGGACCGCTGCAGTTGGTGAATCCCAGGCTGGTGGATGCCTCGCCGTTTTATCTGCGTCTGTCCTATGAGGCATCGCTGCGCGGCGTGAACGGCACGGCGTTTTGTGAGATCGCCTATCCGCACCGACTGCGCTGGCCGGTGCTGGGCAGAATGATCGAGATGTCGATTCGCCAGGAGACCTGGCCTGGGCCTTCGTAAAAGAATATTTATCGGTGGGGGATGCGGGGAGGGATTCGTCGAGGTGAACTGCGGCGAAACTTTCGCCCGTCGATTTTCTCAAAACTGCCCGAATCGGGAATGCCTGACTTGCGGCGATCGAAATCGGCGAACCCCAGCATGATGCGCCGGTCGTCGATCCGCAGCGCCGCCGCCAGGGGATGCAATCGTTCTTCGGCGTTGACCGACGAAGCAAAACCGCCTTCGATCAGCGTATCGCCACGGAGCAGTGCGATTTCAAGATCATTTCGGTTTGTGCCCGGCGGGCAGTAATTCAGCAGAATTTCGGGCCTGCCGGCGAAACGCACCTTTTGATCCGGTTCGGCATCAGCGCTGGCGACAGGCGGGGCGGAGTTGTATTCGTCGAGCAGGTCGCCGCGATCGAAAATATAATAGACAAACAACGAGCTCTCGTGGACGAGAAACGCGATGACCACGGTATTCAGCCTGGCGGACAATTCGCTGCCCAGACGACCGATTTCATACGCATCCTGGATCTCCGAATTTTCGTCGTACAGGGAGATCCAACCCGATTGAGGCGGTGATACATACGCCCGGGCGAGCACAAGCGGCGAGGCGACAGCGACCACGCCTGGCTGATCTTCAGATTTGATTTGATAGTTCACAAATGACGCCGGCATGACTGAAGCATACTTGCAGGCCGGTCCCGTGCCAATCGGCACCGGTGGCTCAGGTGATTATGTCCTGGGTCGCCAGCGCCGAGCGTTCCCTGAGCTTGGGAAGCAGTTCGGTGAGGTAGGCTGCCTGGGGCGAATCGGGGAATCGTTGCAGGAGGTCTTCGCTGAGGTCGGCAGCTTCGGCAAATTGCCTTGCGTTAATCAGCGCGGAATCCGGTCTTCCTGCTCGTGGCGTTCTTCAATCTCGGCATTTTTTTGAATAACGCGCACCTGCTGGCGGATTTTGGTGGCGCGGGGATGATCGGGAAATCGATCCAGGAAATTTTGAATTCCATCCAGCGCAAGCCGCCATTTGCGGTTTTCGACGGCTGCTTTGATTTCCTCGTAAATCCGAGAACTGGTGCTTTCGATAAAGATTGCCCGTTCCTGACTGATGCGCAGCGCTAATTGCTGACCATCCGTGTGGGCGGGGTATCGGTCCAAAAACGCCTTGCAGGCGGAAAGGGCATCGTTGTATTTGGACAGCGCAAGTAAATTGTTCACCTGCGTGTTGAGCTGATCCCAGCCATCGGCCTGCGTGGCGATGCGGGCGTTGTCCAGTTGTGTGCGACAGGCCAATACTTCCTCATCCGCGGGATGCAAGGATTCCAGCAGATGAAGAAGCGCATCCGCCTGCTGCCAGTTCTGGGCATTGATGAAACGGGCGACCTCGTCTAGCCGCGTATTTTTTCGCCGCAGCTGGCTTTGGTTCCTGCGCGTTTGACGCTGGGTTTCGTCCAGCATCGAAACTTCTTTCATTTCCTCCAGCAGCGTTACCATGTGGGCCAGATGCTGTTCGATGACAGACGGGCCGGCGTGCGCTTCGACGGTTTCGGCATGCGCCGGTGTTTCGGCGACCTGTTGGTCCTCTGCTGCAGGCTCGACAACCGACTGCGCGAGAAGACGGGGAAGCGTTGTTTTTAATTCATTCAGCGAAGACAGCACGCGATTGATCGCGGGGGTTGGATCCACCGAGGCCTGTTCGCGCGCTGCGAGAAGCCTGGCAATCCCTTCGAGCAATGTGGAAACGGCAATTCCGCCCATCAGGGTTAAGACGGCCGGCGCGTATACGCGCTGGCGCTGTGACACCGGGATCCGTGTGGTCCATGGCCCCAAGGACCAGCAACCCGCAGGCGATGGTGCTCAGGAACAGCATCGCAACCGCCACACCGCGGAACAGACCTGTTGAAGTCGGGGGATTGGTGTTCGCCATAGGCAAGTTCGGTCCAGGAGAATATCGCGGATTGACACCTGCCGCAAAATGGTTTCAGCTTCGCCACGGGTCATTATGAGAATGATCCGCCTGGGCACAATGCCGTTGATGGTGTGAGAACTGAAATTAACGTTCGCGTTTTAAAATGCGGAAAATTGCCGGGTATCTGCACCTTGCAAACCTGCATTTTTTAAAACGCGGCTGTGTGATTTACCTGTGAGGAACGCGTATGTCCCGCCCCGTAACGCTGTTTACCGGTCAATGGGCCGATCTTCCGTTTGAAACCATCTGCCGCAAGGCAAAGGAGTTTGGATATGATGGGATCGAACTGGCCAGCTGGGGAGATCATTTTGAAGTAGATCGCGCACTGGCGGACAAAAGTTATGTCACAAAGAAGTGGGAAATCCTGCAGTCTTATGGATTAAAGGCCTACGCGGTGTCGGCCCACCTGGTAGGGCAGGCAATCTGCGATCGCATCGATGAGCGACACAAATCAATTCTGCCGCCCGAAGTCTGGGGCGACGGCGATCCCGAAGGCGTTCGCCAGCGAGCAGCGCAGCGAATGATCGACACCGCAAAGGCAACCCGGCTGTTGATCGACGCGCGGCCCAGATCGTCAGCAACCGATCGGCTTGCCGGCAGTGATGATTTTCCCGCGGTCGTGAATGGTTTTACCGGCAGCAGCATCTGGCACAGCATTTATGCCTTTCCACCGACGGATCAAAAATACTGGCAGGCTGGTTTTGACGATTTTGCCCGGCGTTTTAAACCGATCCTCGATGCGTTTGAATCCCAAAACGTGAATTTTGGACTGGAAGTGCATCCCACGGAAATCGCCTTTGATATTGCAACATCTCAGCGAGCGCTGGAAGCAGTAAAACATCACAAGCGGTTTGGTTTTAATTTCGATCCGTCGCACCTTGGGTACCAGGGGGTGGATTACGTGAAATTCATTCGCACCTTCGCCGATCGCATCTATCACGTTCACATGAAAGATGCCTGGTGGGGACACGGCGACGGCACCGTTGGGGTGTTCGGCGGGCATACCACCTTTGCCGATCCACGGCGATTTTGGGATTTCCGCTCGCTCGGGCACGGCGATGTGAATTTCGAAGAAATCATCGTTGCATTAAACGACATTCACTACACAGGCCCTTTAAGCGTGGAATGGGAAGACAGCCGGATGGATCGCGAGCACGGCGCGACTGAGGCGGCGGCATTTACAAAGAAGATCGATTTTGCCCCGTCGAAGATCGCATTTGATGCTCAATTCGACCGATAAGCATCGGTGATATGCGAAATGGGCGGTGAGGGATTCGAACCCCCGACGTCCTCGGTGTAAGCGAGGCACTCTAGCCGCTGAGTTAACCGCCCGGCTGAGTTGCAGCTTACACGGAAACCTTCATTACTGCTATAACCCCCGCATGGCTGTTGAACTGCTGTTTATGGGCACGGGCACCAGTGCCGGGATTCCAATGATCGGTTGTCATTGTCCCGTGTGCAGCAGCAGTGATCCAAAGGACCATCGATCGCGGGCTTCGGTGGTCATTTCCTGCGAAAATACCCGGGTGCTGGTCGATACCTCGCCGGAACTGCGCCTCCAATGTGTTGCCAACGGTGTTGATAGGGTTGATTCCGTTGTTATCACGCACGCCCACGCGGATCACATTATGGGATTGGATGATCTGCGAAGGTTTAATATCCTCAGTGGAAAGCCCCTCGATGTCTGGTCCGAAGCGCCGGCATTTGAAACCCTTTCGCGCTGCTTCGGATATGCCTTCAAAAAGCCCGATCCGGAACAGAAGGTGTTTCGACCTCACCTGGTGCATCGCCCCATTACCGGTGAATTTGCCATCGGACCGATGACCTGGAAACCAATTCGCCTGTTCCACGGGAAAATGCCGGTGCTGGGATTTCGCGTGGGAAAGCTGGCGTATTGCACGGATGTTAACAATATTCCAGAAGCCTCTTTTGAATTGCTGGCGGATTTGGATGTCCTGGTGCTCGACGCGCTGCAATATACGCCGCATACAACGCATTTTTCACTGGATGAAGCGCTGGCTGTTGTCGAACGGGTCAAACCCAGGCTCGCCAGGTTCACGCACATCGCCCATGCGCTTGGCCATGCAGCAGTCAACGCGAAATTGCCCGATCATGTTCGGCTCGGGTTTGATGGAGAGCGGCTTATTGCGGGCAATTGACCGCAAACGCGTTTTCGCGGGCTGTTTGTCGGTGATCCATCACTGCAGGTTTTGAATAAGCAACCGACATGAAGAAACAAAAACGCTATCGCGCACTGGCCGATTACTACGATGCCGAATACGCCGACTCGAAAATGCTGCGGGAAGATGTTCCTTTTTTCCTCGGTCAGGTGCCTGCCCGGCGGCAGCACATTTTAGAACTCTGCGTCGGCACTGCCCGGGCTGCGATTCCCATCGCGCAGGCAGGACACCGCGTCGTCGGTCTCGACTATGCCACTGACTTGCTGGAAATCGCCAGGCGAAAACGCGATGCAGCAGGACTGAAGGAAAAAGACCTTCATCTCATTGAAGGTGATGCACTCAAACTCAACCTGCGCAATAAGTTCGACTGGATCTGCATCTTCTTCAACACCTTTCTCGCGTTTCCCCATCTGCAGGAACAGGACCAGTTGCTGATCGCTGTTCGGCGGCATCTCAAACCGCGCGGAAGATTCTGGATCGACATCTTTCAACCCGATCTTGCACTCTTGTCCGGACCGCAAAACAAAGGTTTCGAACCGCGACTATTTTACGTGCCTTCCCTGAACCGGACCGTTTTTCAAACAACCCAGATCCAGCGCGACTCCACTCGACAACTGCAGCAAGTGACTTTTCACTACCACTGGTTCGACGACCGCGGTCGCGAACATCGGGAACGCAATGCCTTTGAAATGACCTGGATGTTCCCGCGCAAACTGCAATTGCTTCTCGAACGCAATGGGCTGGGTATTGAAGCAATGTATGGAAATTATGACGGATCCGAATTGACAGAAACCTCGCCGCGAATGATCGCCAGATGCGTGGCTATTTGAGTAACTGCGATTCTCGCTAGGTCAGCATAAGTGCCTTTATTTTCTAAACTTATATATTGACCATAAATGCCGCGCACACCTTCGGCGCAATCCTCCGTTTATCGGGCTAGTCTTAACTCCCTTCCTTAACTGCACTTCCGTATCGCTGCAGCCCGTCTCACGTCGCTTAAGCTTGTTTTTAACGACTTTGATTGACGCGAAACAAACTGGCGTTACATGCCAATTCTCTTATAAACACAAATTTTACATAGACTTACAAGCATCCAGGTCTCAAACCCTTTTGTTGCTGATCTGCCCAAAAACCGCACGCGATTGACTTTATAAACACCGTTAACTAATCTATCGTCGTTAATCATGGGCACACGCGAACGACGAGATCGAGAACGGGGCGAGCTTCGGTCGCTCATCATGAACGCCGCGCGGCGGCTGTTTGCCGCTGAGGGGTATGACTCGGTTTCCATGCGCCGCATCGCCGACGCGATCGAATATTCTCCCGCTGCCATTTACGCGCATTTCAAAGACAAAGAATCGCTGATCCGCGAGTTGTGCAACGAAGATTTCGGCAAGCTGGCCAGCCAGTTCATGCAGCTGGCGACCGAGCCCGATCCATTGACGCGCATTCGTCTTGCGGGGCATTCCTATATCCAGTTCGCGGTGGGGCATCCCAATCATTACAAGCTGATGTTCATGACCGAACACTCGGGGCTTGAGCTGACGGATGATGAACTAAAGGACCGGGGAAATCCGGAAGAAGACGCATACGCCTTTCTGCTGCACGCGGTCAGCGAGGCAATGGCCGCAGGCAAGCTGCGTCTGGATTTAAAAGACCCGCAGCTGGTAGCTCAAACTTTCTGGGCTGTGGTACACGGCGTTGCTTCGCTGCAGGTTGCCAAGGCCAACGATCCCTGGGTCGATTGGGTCGACCTGCAAACCCGCTCGCAATGCGCGATCGACGCGGTGATTCGCGGTCTCCAGGCCGATCCGCTTTCTGCAGAACAGATCGCAGAGAATCGAGCTGTCACATGAACTGGGTTGCCCTGAAAATGCTGACCGGAGACAAGCTGAAATATATCAGCCTCATCGCCGGCCTTGCGTTTGCCGCTTTGCTGATCGTGCAGCAGGCATCCATCTTCACCGGTTTTGCCCTGCAGATGGGGGCATGGATTCGTGATGCATCGGCTGCGGATCTGTGGGTCATGGATGACCAGGTGTTATTCGTCGACGATTACAAGCCGGTCCTCGAAGGACGGTTGCAGCGCATTCGCGGCATTGACGGCGTCGAGTGGGCGATGCCGATGTACAAGGCTTACCTCCCCGTGCAGTTGCCCGATGGCACACTGGTGCAGTGCAGAGTGGTTGGGCTCGATGATGCGTCGCTGATCGGCGGGCCGCGGGAAATGGTAAGCGGGAAGCTGGTCGACCTTCGGCAGGATCGCGGCATTTTCATCAACATCGATCAGGCCTCCACTTCGTTGAAGGCATCTCGATCCGACGGCCGCGCGCTGGGTGTGGGAGATCGCGTTTCTATCAACGACAACGAAGCGATCGTGGTCGGCACGTATAAGGCAACCAAGGAATTTTTCTGGGACCCGGTGATATACACCACCTATTCCGCGCGCTGAGCTGGGCGCCGCGCACCCGAAAACTGCTTACGTTTGTCATGGTCAAGGCCCGGCCCGGCTATGATCTGCAGCGATTGACCGACCAGATCAATCGCACCACCGGGCTGGCTTGCCTGACCAATCAGCAATTTGACCGCAAGACCACGCTGGATTTGCTGGGTCGCACGGGCATTCTGATTAATTTTGGGATCACAATTGCGCTCGGTTTTCTGATCGGGGTCCTGATTTCAGGCCAGACGTTTTACATGTTTGTACTGGACAACCTGCGGTATTTCGGCGCACTCAAGGCCATGGGGGCAGGCAACGGGCTGATAGTCCGGATGGTGTTCCTGCAAACGCTTGTGGCCGGCGCGATCGCATTTGGGATCGGCCTCGGCGGGGCGTGCGTCAGCGGGCTGGTATTCTCCCGCATCGGGCTTGCGTTTCAGATGCCGTGGCAGGTGCCGGTCGGCGCGAGCGTGGCGATCCTGTTCTGCTGTTTTACCGCCGCCTGTCTGAGCCTGCTGCGCGTGCTGCGGCTGGAACCGGCGATGGTATTCAAGAGCTGATGTCGGGATACGGTCGCGGTTGTGCCCGTGCAAAACCGAAACGATCTCAGACAGGAAAAGTTGAACATGGAGAGTTGAGTGCAGGATACTTTCGGGTCGGTTGAACCTGGTTATCCTGCGGATCGATGTTGACTCGTTTGCGGTAATACTACAATGCTTCTCGAAAAATCAGTTTCGTCGGCGGTCGGCAAGGCAAATGTAGCTGTGCGCTGCCGCGGCGTCACCAAATCCTACGACACAGCGGGCACGAAAGTGACCGCGCTGCGCGGGATTGATGTGGATGTGCATACCGGCGAATTGATGATGCTGGTGGGCCCCAGCGGTTGCGGGAAGACAACGCTTATCAGCGTCATCGCCGGGATATTGGATAACGACGACGGAGACTGCACGGTCTTCGGGCAGGATTTCAAAACCATGGGCGAGCGCAATCGAACCTCATGGCGCGGGCACAATATCGGGTTTGTTTTTCAGGCGTTCAATCTGCTTCCGACGCTCAACGCGGTGGAAAATGTCTCGGTACCCATGCTGATTAACGGGCATCCGCGCCGGGCGGCGATGGAGCGCGCGGAAGAAGCGCTGCGGCGGGTCAATCTCGCCGACCGGATGAAATCGTATCCAAAGCAACTGTCCGGTGGACAACAGCAGCGCGTGGCGATTGCCAGGGCGCTGGTTCACAGCCCGCGCCTGATTGTCTGCGACGAACCCACCAGCGCGCTGGACCACGTTACCGGTCACACGGTGATGGAGTTGCTGCGCGAAGTCGCGGTCGGAACGGACCGGGCATTGGTGATCGTTACGCACGACTCGCGAATTTTCGAATTTGCCGATCGAATCGCCACGATGGATGACGGGCGAATCGTCGACGTGAAGGAAAAGGCGGAATAATGCCGGTGAAATCCCGCGATGAACGCGACGATTCCTCCAGCTTTTTTCCGCGGTCTGAAGTCCGCATTGCATTTGACACGGAGTAATGATGGTGACTCGATATATTCTTCCGATTATCGCCGTGGCGGGCGTGATCTTTGCAGTTTTGTTCGTGCATGCGGGCAATAAGCCCGTGGCGGCTGCAATGCCGGTCGCCGAACCAGCGCGTGCACCCTACAGCGCTTACATCGCCGGCGCGGGCCTTGTGGAAGCGAGCACGGAAAATATTCCACTGGGCACTCCGGTGGCGGGGGTGGTCACGAAGCTGGACCACTGGATCGGCGATCACGTCAAGGCGGGTGACCCGCTGTTCAGAATCGACTCGCGCGATCTCGAGGCGGAGTTAAAAGTACGACAGGCGGCGCTGGCCAGCGCGGAGGCAAACGTGGCTGCCCAGCAGGCAGCGGTTGCCGATGCGGATTTGCAGTGGAACAAGGCCCGCGAGATGACTGACGTGCGGGCAATGAGCCGCGAGGAAAGCGACCGGCGGCAATTTGCCGCCCGGGGAGCGGAGGCAAAACTGCAGCAAGCGCAGGCGGATGTTGTCTCAGCGCAGGCGGCGATCGATCAGACCCGCACGGAGATCGATCGCCGGGTGATCCGGGCGTCGGTTGATGGGACGGTGATGCAATGCAAAATTCATCTCGGTGAATTCGCGCCGGCGAACCAGACAAGCACGCCGTTGATGATGATTGGTAATACCGACGTGCTGAATGTGCGGGTAGACATTGATGAAAATGACGCCTGGCGTCTGGACACGAACAAATCCGCCATGGCGTACATCCGGGGCAATCGCGACATCAGCACACCTTTGAAGTTTGTCCGCGTGGAGCCTTATGTGGTTCCTAAAACATCACTTACCGGCGACAGCACGGAGCGCGTCGACACGCGGGTGCTGCAGGTCTTGTACAGCTTCGATCCCAAGAATCTGAGAAATGTGTATGTAGGTCAGCAGATGGATGTGTTTGTGGAAGCCCAGCCCATCGGACATTGAGCCGGGCAAATCGCAAGATGCCGACCTTTTTACGCCCTGGCTCGGTTAAACGCGGCGTGTGATTTTGGATATTCCTGCCGCACCCCCCATATCGGTTGCCTGATCGCCTAAGATGGTATAGCGTATGACTATCCGAGGCTTGACCGATCCGGACCTGACTGTTTTTTGGAGATGATTCGTGCCAACCGCCCCTTTGAAGAGCCGCACAGTTTCTGCCCGCCTGTTTGCTTCCGCCATTGCGTTGGTTACCAGCGGCTGCATGGTCGGCGTGGATTACAAGAAGCCGCAGACGAAAAGCCCCGAGACGTTTGGTGAAGTGCACGCGGGCCCGACTACAAAAGCCGATGCCGCGCTCGATTTGACCCGGTGGTGGAAGACATTTAACGACCCTCAGTTGGATGCGCTGATCGACCGGGCGGTGAAGAACAACAACAGCCTGCTGCAGGCTGAGGCGCGCGTCCGCCAGGCTCGGGCGCAGCTGGGAATCGAGTGGGGCACAGAATTCCCCACACTGAGCGCGAATATCAGTGCGTCGCGCTCGCAGCGCAGTTTTAACAGCGGCACCAGTGGTATCGGCAGCGCTGCCAGCGGGGTGGGAACGGTGGCGGGCACCAGCGGATCGAATTCAACCATTACCTCCAACACGGCTGCTGCTGCTTCGCTGACGCATCGGCAGACTGAACTATACCAGGGCGGTTTCGACGCCGGCTGGGAAGTGGATGTGTTCGGCGGTAATCGCCGGGCGATAGAGTCGGCGGAGGATCAACTCGAAGCCCAGGTCGACGCGCGGAGAAATATCCTGGTGACTTTGACGGCCGAAGTGGCACGGGATTATGTGCTGCTCCGCGGGTATCAGCAGCAGCTGCAGCTGACACAGAGCAACGCCAAGAGTGAGCAGGATACACTCGAGTTGACCATTAGCCGGTTCAAAGCCGGGCTGGTCAGCGATCTGGATGTGGCGCAGGCGCAGGCGTCGGTGGCGACCACCGTGGCGGAAGAGCCGACGCTGCAGATTAACATTCACCAGACCATTCATGCCATCAGCGTGCTGCTGGGTGAAGACCCGATGGCGCTGAACAGCGAGCTGGTTGAAAGCAAACCGATTCCACCGGTTCCATCTGAAATTCCGGTGGGGTTGCCTTCGGAATTGCTTCGGCGGCGTCCTGATGTACGCCAGGCAGAGCGGAACCTGGCTTCGTCGACAGCCGACATTGGTGTGGCCGTCGCAAATCTGTTTCCCAAGTTAAATCTCACCGGGTCAGTGGGCCAGGCCAGCAGCCGGTTCGGGTTGATCGCACGCGATCAGAGCAGTGTCTGGTCGATCGGTCCGACCATCAGCTGGCAGATCCTGGATTACTACCAGCTGCAAAGCCAGGTGCGGGTGTCCAACGCGATCCAGGCGCAGAGTCTATATGCGTATCGCCAGACGGTGCTGCAGAGCTTTGAGGATGTGGAAGACGCGCTGGTGGCCTACGCGCAGGACCAGGTTCGCGCCAAGGCGTTGAATGACGAAGTAACCGCCAACCAACGGGCGGTGGATCTTTCCACGCAACTGTATCAACGGGGCCTGGGCGACTTCCTGAACGTGCTGACCGCCGAGCGAAATCTCTTTACCGCGCAGAGTGATTTGTCGGTGAGTCGATCAAGCGTTGCGACCGACCTGGTGCAGCTTTACAAAGCACTGGGCGGCGGTTGGGACGAAAACGACGAAGCCGGCTTCCATAAGTTTGAGGATCCACGAATCCCGGTCACTCAATAAAACCGGCAAAACGCTATATCGCGGCAGCCGAGTCGATCAAGCGGGTGCATCAAACGCCGGCGCAGCGACCGCCAGGGCGACGCGCTTGCATACGCTGAGCAGAGGGTCGACATCCGCAAGATCCATGACGGTTGCGGCATCGCTTTTGGCGTGTTTTGGATCGGGATGGCATTCCAGGAAAATTCCGTCCACGCCTGCCGCGACGGCGGCTCTGGCCAGCAGCGGGCTAAACTGCGGGCTGCCGCCGCTGGATCCACCCAGCCCCGCGGGTTGCTGGGTGCTGTGGGTGATATCGAACACCACGGGTTTATTGAAAGACTTCATGACCGCCAGGGCGGTGAAGTCGTTGACGAGCCGGTTATAGCCGAAGAATGTTCCGCGCTCGGTGAGAAGGATGTTCTGATTCCCGGTTGATTCCACCTTGTCGATCGCCAGCTGCATTTCCTGGGGGGACATGAATTGTCCCTTTTTAATATTGATGGTTTTCCCGGTTTTTCCGCAGGCGTGCAGCAGATCTGTCTGGCGGGCAAGGAACGCGGGGATCTGCAGAATATCCACAACCTCGCCGGCCGGGCCGGCCTGGTCGGGCTCGTGAATATCGGTCAATATCGGCAGACCTGTCTCGGCCTTAATGCGGCTGAGGATGCTCAGCCCTTCGGCCATGCCGGGCCCGCGAAAGCTGGAGTTGCTGCTTCGGTTGGCTTTATCGAAACTGGCCTTGAACACATAAACCAGACCGAGCCGATCGCAAACCCGCTTGACGTGGGTGGCGATCTGCATGCACATTTCCGCCGACTCGATAACGCAGGGGCCGGCGATCACAAACAGCGGCGAGCGGGTGAGATTCAACTGAGTCATAAATCCTTTGTCGCGGGAGCCGCCTGATTTGTAAATGGGGCGGTTGCACTTGTGATCCTGCCTAGCCATGCGCCGCCGGTGGGAAGCCGCCAGGCGAACTGGAAAGAAAGTCGGCCGCCCGAAAAAATCGCTGGATGAAAAATCGCGCATCGTTCCGGTATCGATCGATCCGGCTTTGCTGAAACAGGTCGACCGCTATGCAAAAACCGCCGGCATCAGCCGTTCATGACTCGTCGCAGAAGGGTTGCGCTTGCGTATCGAGGGATGAGGCAGCGACAGCCGAACATTGGCCCAGCGAAATTCATCAAGCTGCTGACCGTGCAGGAGATCTTGGATGAGGAATATGTGCAGCAGATGTGAGAAGTAGCATTCGCAAAAGCCGCCATTGCCGCGGCTGACGTCTGACCTATAGTTCTGGACTATGTGCATTACTACACTGTTGCAGGTACTCAAGGATCGACCCGATGCCGCGTTAAGGCTCTTTCTGCCTGATGGCGGCGAAGTCGCCAGGCATTTTCACGTCACGGAAGTTGGCCGCGTTCGCAAGGACTTCATCGACTGCGGCGGTACGGTGCGCTCGCAGGAGCGCTGTGTCCTGCAAGTTTGGGTAGCCGACGATGTCGAGCATCGCGTGCGCGGCGGCAAGTTGGCAAAAATAATCGAACTGGCGCGCCCATCCTCGGCAATTCAGATCTGGATGTAGATGTGGAATACGACATGGGCTTTATTACGCAATTGCCTGTCGCGGAGATTGAATGTACCGATGACGCGATTTCGCTGAGGCTTGGGAGCAGGCACACAGCCTGCCTTGCTCCCGATCGCTGCGGCATCGCTGACTCTACCTGCAACACACCCGGCTGCTGTGCAGACGCAAGCGTACCTTTGCAAGTAGGTGCCCGAAAATGAAGCCGCCGTATCGAGCTTTGTTCGTCTGCGTCGAGAATTCCAATTTAAACTTCTCCCGCGATGACATAGCCGTCACAAGCGGAATCATTTGGACGTGATTTCTATCTTGGACGAGGCTAGTCCAGGCGAATGGGCCTCGAGTTGTAGCGGCCCGGCCTCCCTGGTTGTCCGGACGACGACCAATGCGCGTCCGTGATACACGTGGCATTCGCTACCCTGGTAGGGTTCCGTGCCGTCGGGCCAGGCGTTGCCCAGGCCGGCGATGGTGCCGGGGCCGGTCAGCTTAAAGGAGATCAACGCATCGGCGTTGGGCTGCAGTCTGCCTTGCTGATCCAGGACATCCACCTGGATGAAGGAAAGATCCTGCCCGTCGGCATTGATCGCGGTGCGGTCGGGGGTGAGCCTGATGGCTGCAGGCTCGCTGGTGGTTTCCAGTTGCATCGTCTCGGTCTCCTGACCGTTTTCGACGCCGGCGGCCTTAAGCGTGCCGGGCTGGTAAGGCACGGTGAAGGTCGCCTGAAAATTTTGCGTTCGCGTCGCGGGCAGCTCGCCGACGAGCTTGTCGTTAAGATAAAGCCGAACAGTGGGGTAACGGGAATAGACATCCACTCCCATTGGTTTTCCTTCGCGGCCAGGCCAGGTCCAGTTTTCCCAGACCGGAAACCACGCCCAACTCTCTACAGTAATTTTCCTGTCATCTTCGGGCTGACGCACCGCGAGGTATAGTTTTTCTCCCATGTTCCAGACGATGTTGCGCTGATGGGCGGCGGGCTTGCTATTTCCCAGGAGATCGACGTTGCCGCAGTTCGCGCCCCGCCAGGGATAAAGTTCATCCGAGCCGTGCGAAATGGGATGAAGCTTGGTCGGCGGTTCATTCTTGCGCGTGACCATCGGCTCTGTGGGATCGCCTTCGTAATACCAGCGTCCTATACCGACTTCGCCGAGGTAATCCTGCGCCGACCAGACAAAATCGCCAACGACGAACTTGTTATCAAGTACGCGATAAGCCTCGCCCAGCGGTGGCTTGGACTCCGTACTGACCAACACCCGATCGGGGAACAGGGCGTGTCGCGCGATGGTACCAGCGATGTGGTAGTTACTGCCCAGGATATCAAGCGATGTCCAGGAGGCAGGATCCTTGGGGCTCGCAGCAGCCGCATTGGCTGGCTCGGTGCTCGGTGAAGCGGGGCTGTTTGAGTTAGGACTTTGCGGTTCCTTGATTCCGGGCGGCCATCCAAGGCTGCCGTTGGTCACCGGTCGCGTGGCGTCCACCGAATGGATTTCGTCCACTAGTTTGGGACTATATTCATTGCCCATCGCGGAAAAAACACCGGGGATCTCGTTGCCGATGCTCCACATGATTACCGCGGGATGATTGCGATCGCGCATGACCATCGAATCAATATCGCGCTGCCACCAATCCTTGAAAATGACGTGATAATCGTAGGTGTTTTTACCATTAACCCAGCAATCAAAGGCTTCATCCAATACCAGCATGCCCAACCGGTCACAGGCATCGAGCAAGGCGGGCGACGGCGGGTTATGCGCCGTGCGCAGGGCAGTGAAACCTGCTGCCTTCAGCAACTCGACCTTGCGCTCCTCTGCCCGATCAAACGCGCAGGCGCCAAGGACCCCATTGTCATCGTGAATGCATCCACCGCTCAGTTTGTACGTTTTGCCGTTGATCGTGAGCCCTTTGTCAGCCGACCAGGCCAGCGCGCGAACGCCAAACTTTGTCGTCACTTCATCCACGATTTTCCCGTCAATTTTAACATCGGTCACAACGCGCGAGAGCTGTGGTGTCTCGGGAAACCATAGCGGAGGATTGGGCAGCAGGATGCTCTGCTTCACTACTTGTAATCCCGAAGCAGGTAACTCGGCCGGGGATTCGGTTCGACCGATCTCATGACCATCCGGATCAAGCACGGTTGTGACAAGCGTAGCGGACTTGATGGCTGCCGTCTGGTTCAAAAGCGTCGTCTGGATAGAGACCGTGGCCGCCGAAGCGTTCCCCTCAGGTACGCTGACAAAGACTCCCCAAGGCGCAATCTGGATCGGGTCGGTAATGTCGAGCCACACATGGCGATAGATGCCCGAACCCGTGTACCAGCGGGCGTTTTTTTGTTCGGAATTGTCGACCCGGACCGCGAGCACATTGTCCGAACCGAGATTAAGCGCTGAAGTCAGGTCGACGAAAAAACTTGTGAAACCGTAGGGGTGAAAATCGAGTTTCTGTCCATTCAGATAAACCTGGGCATTCATGTAAACGCCTTCGAACTCGACGCGAACGCGTTTACCTTTCCATCCAGAGGAGACAGGCAAATGGCATCTATACCATCCAATGCCAGCCGGAAGAAAACCACCTTGTCCTCCCATTGGCGCTTTGGGATCCATCTTGCCCTCGATGCTCCAATCGTGAGGCAACGTAACGCTGCGCCATCCGGAATCAGGTAGTCCAGTTGCCGCGCCGTCTTTGGGGTCGCCGAGGTAGAACCTCCAGTTGTCGTCGAGTTCGAGGTGCTGGCGCGGCGTTTCTTCGGCAGCTAAATTGGCCGTGGCCAGGGTGGTTACCAGGCAGGATATGCAAATGAGATTTTTCAGAAATGGCTTCATGATTTTATTCTAGAGAGTGGGAATGAATCGTTGTAGGATTTCTGCCGGGGGTACATCGAGCCTCTATTGAACTCTAACATTAAAGCCCGTAAGAATGCGACCTTCACGATAGGCGTGGCGAAGCACTTCAGAGGTCACAGTCGCTTTCATTCCGGTGCCTCCAACGATAGTGTCAGCTTGGCGGAAAATAGTGACATTGAAACCCTGCTTAAAAGCTCGCCGCAGCCTCGTTCGGTTCATCGGATCATTTCCGTTTTCATTCGTCAAATTTAGCGAACGACAAAACACTCTCATCATTACGTTGAATGCCCTGCTCCTCAGCCTGCTTTGTTCATGCTTTGTTGAAACGGTCGCCTGGTCCGATCCTGCGGCGTCGACCGAAAGTAAGCTTGATTTAGCGTCAATTCCCTCGCCGGTTATCTTCCCCGGCGATGCGACCACGGCCTACCGCGATCCGGCTGCCGTTTATTACGGCGGCTGGTTCTATCTCTATTTTGAGGTCATCAAAGTCGAAGAAAACAAAGAGTGCTATATCTATACCGCCTGGAGTAAAAGCCAGGATCTCGTGCGGTGGACGCCGCCAGAAATTTTTACACCTCGGGATCAGAATCTTAATTTCGGCAGCCCCGGCAATGTTGTTCGCGACGGAGACGCGTGGGTGCTTTGTCTCCAGACTTATCCCCGTCCCAACCATGACAAATTTGGCAATGCCAGCGCTCGCATCTGGACGATGCGCAGCAAAGATCTGGAGAACTGGGGACCGCCGGAACTGTTGCGGGTGAAGGGACCTGACGTGTCCGAGAAAGAGATGGGTCGGATGATCGATCCGTTTTTGATCCGGGACAAGGATGACCCCGGCAAATGGTGGTGCTTCTATAAGCAAAAAGGCATCAGTCTCTCGTGGTCACGCGATTTGAAAACCTGGACATCTGATAGTCATATTTCGGCGGGCGAAAATCCCTGCGTGATTGTGGACGGCAGTGACTACGTCCTTTTCCATTCACCGGGCACCGGGATTGGGGTAAAGCGCAGCAACGATCTCAAGAACTGGCGAGATGAACCCACGCTGATGCTGGGGATCAAAGAGTGGCCCTGGGCACAGGGCCGCCTCACCGCCGGGTTTGTCCTCGATTTGCGCAAAGATCCCCACGTGGGTAAGGCACTGATGTTCTTCCATGGGTCAGCCTATCAAGAGTCGGATCCCCGCGGTGGTTTCGACAACTTCGCCAGCCTTGGCCTGGCGTGGAGTGATGACCTGAAGGATTGGAACTGGCCGAAGAAAACAGAGCCGTGAACCACGCCCGCGCTAAACGATCTCGCCGATCTAATTGCTTAAGCCCTTTGCTTCCAGCATCGGCTTGGGCCAAACCTTGATGGTTTGCCTTCCATTCTGGGCCAGCTCGAAGGGTCCGGAAAACGACTTGTGTGTGTCACGCATGTGCCCAAAGTAATCGGTGCGTTTTCTGTAAAGGAAAAAGGACTCTGTGCCGAGGCACGGGGATCAGCGGGGTGAGGCTTTATGGAACGAAAGAGACAGGACAGGTTCCTGGCCCATTTCGGTTCTCCTCCAATTCACGAAGGACGCGCATTCGATTATGGCGGCGAATAGTTCCGGACATCGAGCGGCAAAATCATCGACGTGGTCAAGTTGCAGGACTAACACGCCGTCTAGAGGCGCGTGGATCGTGGTCATTGCATCGCCTGGTTCGTCGATGTACGTCAAGCAGTCAATCCAAGCGTTCATATTGCCCCCGTAAAAGTCTGGAAAGCCGAAGACTTCAGCGAACACAGCGTGGAATGTCGACCAGTTGGTGATCCGGCGTGTGTCGAGTTTGACGATTGGATTCTTCACGAATTTCGTTTATCCAATCCGTTGATTAAGCCAGAAAGCATGCGGGCAATTTCTTCGAGATCGGCTTTGAGCTGCTTGTGCCGCTCCGCAGGAATCAATGCTTGACGGGAAGCAAGTTCCAGCAGTGGGACGCATTCCTGCGCACTGCCCCGGGCAATCCCAAAGAAATTCCGGCGGTCTGGCTTCGTGAAACGGCCATTGCCTTCGGCGATATTGGCGGCGATGGAAAGAGACGCTCGGCTAAGCTGATCACCGAGGAAGAAATAACCGCGAGGCAGTTCGCGGGTGATTGTGCATACGGCGTCAGCGAAGGTGATCGCTTTTTGATAGACGAGCAGTTTCTCGAAGGCGAACGCCATTCCCCAATCGTAGCGGAAGAAAGGAGAGAGTAGAAAGGAGACCGCAGGAGAGGTAACTCGGCCGACTGCGCGAACTGGCGTCCATGTGGTCTTCGCCTTCTCTACTTTCTACTCACTACTCTCTCCTGCTCTATTTTTGCGGTAGCAAAAATCGGGGCGACAAGATTCGAACTTGCGACTTCTTGGTCCCAAACCAAGCGCTCTACCAAGCTGAGCTACACCCCGTCGGTGAATCTCATTGTTGCCGGGAAAGGGATAAAAAACAAGGCGGGCGACGCTTATCTATCTTTAAAAAGGGCGTGGGGTGGTTATTTCAAAGATCTTATAATTGCTCCTGACATTCGATAGGGGTATCAACTGGCCATGAATTCAACAATCAGCGGCTCGACGATGCAGACGGTGCACATCTTGCTTTCACCGGGGGAGAGCGTTTATTGCCAGACGCACGCGATGGCGTGGATGAGCGATGACGTGACGATGAATACCCACACAGGCGGTGGATTTTTTGCCGGGATCAAGCGTTCGATGACGGGCGGCAGTTTTTTCATTACATCGTATACCGCAGCGGGTCGGGGGGAGAGCAAAGTGGTGTTTGCCTCTCGATTTCCCGGGCATGTGATGCCGGTTTCCCTGGCAGCGGGGCAATCGGTGCTCTGCCGCAAGGAAACATTTCTGGTAGCGCAGAGCAGCGTGACATTTGAGCTGGCTTTTCAGCAGCGCTTTGGAGCGGGGCTATTGGGTGGAGATGGATTTATCCTGCAGAAGCTAACCGGGCCGGGGACGGTTTGGCTGGATTTATCGGGTGAGGTATGTACCGAAGAGTTGGCACCTGGGCAGAAGTTGCTGGTGCATGCGGGGCATGTGGGTATTTTTGAGCCATCGGTGCAGTTCAGCATTCAGCGTGTGGGTGGGGTGAAGAATATGCTATTCGGTGGGGAGGGATTGTTTCTTGCGAGCCTTATCGGGCCGGGCAAGGTTTATCTGCAGAGTATGCCGATCATGAATCTCGCCGAGGCGATATCGCCTTACCTGCCGCGGAGTGAAAATGCGGCCGTTGATAATTCGGCCAGCGGAATCGTTGGTGGGCTCGTAAGCGGGTTTTTGCGGGGCAAGTGATCGGCGGGGCACGACGGCCGGGCGGAACATTCACCCTTTTTGCGCTGGTTGATTTACGGCTGGGTTGTTGCATTGCCCGGTGCGACGAATTTTTCAACGGCCTCGGCCAGCTTGCGCGCTGATTCTCTGTGGTGATACACCATATGTCCCGTCGGGTAATATAGGTGTGTGACATTGACGCGCGCTTCGGGGCTGAGTTGCATGCGGTTGATCGTGTAGTCGGCACTGAAAAAGGGAGTTGCGAGGTCGAAATAACCGCTGACAAACTGCACCCGGAGATGTGGGTTTTGCAGCAGGGCCGATTCGAGATCATCGATCACGTATAGATTGTTCATATTCCAGTCACCGACGCTGACCAGCGACTCGTATTTCAGGTCGCTTTCATATTTGAGATCGTCCCTGACGTATTGGTTGAAGCTCGAAGTGTAAGCCGCCAGGTAGCGTGTGAAACTTGGGTCGTATCCGGGAGCGGGTTGCGCAGCGTCGGCGTCGTAGCCGGTGATGCGACCGTCAAATCTTCCGATGATGTGATGACCGTCGCCGAGCAGTTGCTTTTCGAACTGTGCCGGACTGATGCGGAGATTGTCGCGATCGACAAGGTCCTGAGGAAGACCGGTAAACGCAGACAGCTGCTCGATCAAATGTGCCCGCGTCTGGGGGGTGATGCTTTGTCCTTTCAGCAGCGCAGGGGCATATTCATCAACCGTAAATTTCCTGGCTGCATCGAGCGTTTTATCGAGATCGGCCTGATATTCCGGCGCGAGCTTTTTGTGATACCACGCGACGGCAGCGTAGGTGGGGAGATACATCTCGTAAGGCAGGTCGTTTTCCGGGCTGGCGGACAGCGTTTTGAAGTCGAGCACGGAAGAGATAAGTGTGATCCCGCTGACGGAGATGCCCAACCGATCAGCAAGATAACCAGCCATGGCGCTGGCGCGGGTGGTGCCGTAGCTTTCGCCGGCAAGATATATGGGTGAACCCCAGCGTTTATTTTTTGTCATGTAGACGCGAATAAACTCCGCCACCGAGGCGATGTCGGACTGGACGCCATGAAACTGCTCGGCGTTTTCCCCGGCGCGGGCCGGCTGTATCCGGTACTGACCGGATCGACAAAGACCAGGTCCGAGCCGCGCATCCAGGTTGCCTGATTATCGACCAGTTTGAAGGGTGGACCGATTGGGATTCCCTGATCGTCCAGATCGATTGTCTTGGGTCCCGCTCCCCCGAGGTGTAACCAGACGGCTGCTGCGCCGGGCCCGCCGTTGAACAGAAAAGTGAGCGGTCGCCGCGAAAGGTCGGGTGCTTCGGTGTCGTAGGCGACGTAGAAGATGTTGGCCTTAGGCTTGGCGGATTCATCCTTCATGGCCATGAGTCCGGCCGTCGCCCGGTAGGTGAAGGGCTGGCCGTCCAAAACCATCTGGTGATGCGTGACTGAAAGCTTCGGATCTTCAGTCGAAGCGGAGACCGCGGCGGTGGGCTGTGTGGATGCGTCCGAAGGATGCGCCCCGTGCGATTGCCCGTGCGCGGCGGCAACCAGAGAACAGGATAACACGCTTGTGTACCGGATGACTTTGCCAGCAATGCTCATGCGGTGCATCGTACCGCTGCGGCGCTTGCGATGGTATCACGGGCAGCACAAACCAGAACGCCGAAAGGTCGGTAATGCAGAGGCGAATCCTTTCGGTTCACCGCTTGATTACCGACCTTTCGGATTGCGCTGGTCTGGTGTTTAAAGTTGTTTTACTTTCGCTTCAATTCGTCCAGTGTGCCGACGGGCGGGAGCTTGCCGACCAGCGGGCGTACATAGAGTTCGAACATGGGGCTGATGTTATTTCCACCGAGGAGAAACGCGGGGTCCATGTGCTTGGTTTCGCGCGCGACCGTGCTGAGGGGAGTGAGGAAGGTTTCGATCTTATAGTCCAGTCCAGGCGCTCGCCGCATGGCCACGCTGCCTTCGAGATTTTTCTGATCGGCGCTGTATTCGACAGCCATTTTCCCGACGAGCCGCGCTTCGGTTGCGTCGGATTCGCTGGTGAAACCGGGGAAACTGCGCTGGAGATAGCCGAAGGTATCGGCTCGAACGCGAAGTTTTTTTCCACCGGCGGGCGTGAGCTTTTTTGTGATCAGCGCGGCGAAGAAATCGCCCAGCGCGCCGGTGCCGGAGAGTTGAATATTGCCGTGCGAATCCTTGTCGATATCCGCTGCCATGTGCTCGGCCCAGGTTTTGCCATCGGCCTGACCGACGCCTTCACTGACCGCGATGAGACAGCGGCCCTGTTTGCTGTAGACCTTGTCCACATCGGCCAGAAACTTCTCTTCTGACAGCGGAGATTCAGGAACATAAATCAGATGCGGACCGTCCTCAGGATGCTGGCGGGCAAGTACCGAAGCGGCGGTGAGGAATCCCGCATGGCGACCCATGATGACATCGACCTTGATGCCCGGAAGCGACCGATTGTCGTAATTGTCTCCCATGATGGCGGCGGCGACGAACTTGGCTGCGGAACCGAAACCAGGGGTGTGATCGTGTACGCGGAGATCGTTGTCGATCGTTTTTGGCACGTGGAAAGTGCGCAGTTCGTAATTGGCGCTTTTAGCTAATTCGTTGACGATGCGGGCTGTGTCGGCAGAGTCGTTTCCACCGATGTAAAAGAAATAGCGAACGTCATTTTTCTTAAACACTTCGAAGATTTTTTCGCAGTAAGCCTTATCCGGCTTGTCGCGGGTCGATCCCAGGGCGGCGGCGGGGGTCAGCGCGATGCGCTCCAGCAGATCGTCGGGCGCGTTTTTAAGCGGGATAAAATCTTCGTTGATGACGCCCTTCACACCGTGTCGCGAACCGAACAATTCCTTGATATGCCCGGCTTTTTTAGCAGCTTGAATAACACCGACGAGGGATTGATTGATGACGGAGGTTGGACCTCCGCTTTGACCGATGACGGCGTTGCCGTGAAGAATGCCAGACATTGAAGGACTCCTGGGGAAGCGAAGGAAAAACGTATTGCTGAAAGACCATTGAAAAATACAGAACAGCCTGCATATTGATGGAATCAGCCCGTCACGGCAAGCCGTGCGGGCTGATTCGTTCAGTATTCCAATTTTCACCGGTCGGTTTACTTGCCGAGGAGTTCGTCGATCTCAGCATCAATTGCCTTGAGGCTGCTGTCGATTCCTTCGAGGATTTCTTTGCGGTGATCCGCCTTGTCGACAGGATCGCGATCGAATTCGTCCTTGGCGGTGTTGAGTTCCTTACGCGCGGCGCGGAGGTGTTGAACCTCGGCGGATTCGTTCGCACCGATCATCTGCGTGGTGGGCGGCGGGGTGCTGCCTGTCTTGTCCGCTCGGGCCAGACCGGCGATTGCCATACTGCCGGCGAATGTCACTGTCATTACTAAACGTAGCTTACGCATATTGCGCCTCCAAAAGAAGTTTTAAGTACCTTTACTTAACAGAACAGAACTTACATGGAGGTTTCGGAACAACGCTACGGCTAAAATAAGATCAGTTCGCGCTTGAATATAAAAAACAGATTTGCCGGTTCGATTTATTTGCTCTTGAGCTCGTCGATCTCATCATCGACGCCTTTGATCGCTGCGACGATACCATCCAGAATTTCCTGCCGATGATTTGCTTTGTCTTTGTCGTCGTTTTCAAACGCTTCCTTGGCAGCGACAAGATCTTTGCGGGTTTCTCGCAGGTGCTTGATCTCAGGCGTGTCGTCGACCTGATCCACAATGCCCTGTGCCTGAGAGATGGCGCTCGGCTTTGCCGCCCGCGCCGGCGATGTCAAGACAGAGCCGCTGGCAAATACCATGAGGATGACCGCGCTATATGTTTTTTTCATGGATCGAATCTCCTAGTCGATTTTTACTTCTTTACCCGCTGCCGCCGACCGGTATATACCGTCGAGCATTTTCTGCACCGCAAGGCCCGCCTCGCCGGATGCTTTCAAGGGTGTTCCCTTTAAGCAGGCGTCGACCCAATTGCGAAGCTTGCTGATAAACAGGTGATGGAAGTCGGTTTTGTTGCTGATGTATCCCGGCACTGCATTGATCATCGTGCCGGCGCGATCTGAAAAGATTCCCGGTGGATCCCAGGTTGCGCCGCCTTTGTCGCCCATCAGGGTGAAGTTCCAGACATCTTCTTTGATATGCGCCGCAAAGGATGCTTCGATTTGCAGGATGGACCCGCCCTCGAACCGAATCTGCCCGATAGCCAGATCTTCAACCGTGTAGGTTTTGTAATCCCAGTTTGGCCATTGGCTGACGACGTCGCTTTTCTTATCGCCGAGATAGGTCCAGATATTTCCACTGGCGGCAATGGGCCTGGGCGAACCCATTGCGTAATGAGCCATCTCGATCACATGCACACCGATGTCGATCATCGGGCCGCCTCCCTGGAGTGCTTTCTGGCCGAACACCCCCCAGTTGGGGATTCCGCGGCGGCGCAGGGCCTGGCATTTAACAAACATCACGTTGCCAAATTCACCGGCGTCGCGGGCGCGGGTAATAAAGTCGGTGTTTGGGTGATAGCGATATTGAAATCCCACTGCCAGTTGCTTTTTATTCTTCCTGGCTGTGTCGATCATTTTCACGCATTGGCTGGGATCGAGGGCCATCGGTTTTTCGACCATTACGTGTGCGCCGCTGTTTAGCGCATCGATCGTTGGCTGGGCGTGGATACCGTTAGGCGTGCAGATACTGACCGCATCAGGTTGGACTTCCCTGAGCATTTTTTTCCAGTCGGAATAAAGCTTCGTCACTCCCCATTTAGACTCCATCACCTTCAGCCGATCCGCTGCGGTATCAACACCGGCGACAATCTCAACATCTGGCAGGGTGGCAAACGCGCCCAGATGCGTCTGGGCAATTCCTCCGCATCCGATGAAAGCCACGCGAAGTTTTTTGCCGGTGTATTCCTGGGTGCTCTCCATAGCCAGGGAGTCGGTTGATACGCTTTTCTCAGCCATGTCGGGGATTCCTTCAGGTTAGATAAGCCAAAAGTTTGGCGGGTGGGGGAGAATAATGCAACGCGCAATTCCGGTGCTGGACGGACGTCCTGCGCTGTTTGGAATCGGCGGATCATGCTGCTGTGTCAGGATCGGAAGCTCAGCAGGAAGCGTTCGACATTCTCCGCGGCGTCACCGACGCCGGATTTGCTTTGCCGATCGATCTCGGCGAGCAGATCGATCGCCCGGGCGACACCTTTTTCCCCCAGCAGCGCGGCGGTATCCATGAACGGCTGCTGCATCTCACGCGGCCAGATCCGCAGCGCCGATGTGATGGCAAATGCGTTCATGCCCGATCGTTTCATTGCCAGCGCTTTGCGCACATTGGTCAGCCAGATGGCCAGCCAGGTGACGGCTCGGAATTCAGTGGAGCTGTCCATCTGCAGCAAGCGACGCCAGCGCTGGATCGCCTCGGCTGTTTTGCCTGCCGCCACAGCGTTCACCATTTCCGACATCTGCTGTTCGCGCTGAAACGCCACACCGGCGGCGATGTCGGTCGCTTTCACCTTCGAATCGCTCACGGTCAGCGCGAGCTTGGCCAATTCATTATCCAGCCGGGCCAGATCATCGCCGACATAATCAGCCAGCAACCGTGCGGCATCAGATCCAACAGTCAGTTGATGTGCCGACTTCCCCCGGTCGATAATCCACCGGGCCAGATCCTTGGGCGCATCGCATTTTTCAATGACACCGGTTTTGCTGATGGCTTTATAAATCCGCTGATTGGCCGGGAGGGAGGAGAGGCGAAAAACCAGTGTCGCGCTGTCTGATGGTTTCAGCACATACTCTTCCAGCGATTCCCGATACTTTGTGATAAACGCGTCGGCGTTCTGCACGACGACCACTTTACTGCCTCCAAACATCGCGAAGCTGCGTACTTCATCAAGCACTTCGGCCAGTTCCGCGCGCTCGCCATCCAGGTCGACGCGCTGAGCGTTCGCTCCGGAGAGCCTGAGAATCTCGGCGAGATATTGCAGCTGAAGAAAAGTATCCGATCCCACCAGTGCGTGGATCGGTTTTAGCGGGACGGCTGGCATGAAAGGTGTTTCTAATTCGGTGGACTCAGCGGGTCAACTGAACCATTGCCCGGGAAAGCTTTCAATCACGCTTTGATTGTTTTGCGCTGCTTTGGCTGTTTGGCGCGGCCCGCCGGTTCAAACTCCGCCTGTGCGGACTGCAAAAGTTCTTTCGCCTGTCGCGGGTGGTATCGGTGATGTGTTTGCCGCCGATCATTTCCGCCAGCTCTTCCAACCGCTCGGCACCGTCCATCGTTCGGACTCTGGACTCGGTTCGACCAGAAGCTACCAGCTTTTTCACGGTAAATTGACGATCCGCATAGCTGGCGATTTGCGGCAGATGCGTGATGCAGAGCACCTGGTGGTGAGCAGCAAGGCTGCGCAGCTTGTTGCCGATGATCGAACCGAGTCTGCCACCGACATTGGCGTCGATTTCGTCAAATACCAAGACACTGACGCGGTCACTCCTGGCGAGGATGCCTTTTAGCGCCAACATGATGCGGGAGAGTTCCCCGCCGCTGGCGATTCGCCGAAGTGGCTGGGGGGCCTGACCGGGGTTGGTCTGGGCGATGAATTCCAGCTGATCGAACCCCGCCGGTGATGCCGAGGATTCATCACCCGGCTTGAAGGTCACGTCGAACTTCGCTTTTTCCATTCCGAGTTCCGCGAGCGAATGTTCGATCATCGGCGATAGTATTTTGGCGATTTCTCTCCGTTTGCCTGAAAGCTCTTCGCCAAGTTTTGCGACCTCCTTCCGCAGGGGCTCCAGCTGTTTCTTCAAACCGCTGGAGTCCACATCGGATTTTTCCAACAGATCCAGATTTTCCTGAATCTCCCGGCGATGTTCGAGGGTGGATTCGATGGGATCGCCGTATTTGTTGAGCACGCGCTGGATCGTATTCAGGCGATCGTTTACCTCGGCGATTTCGCCGGGGTCCAGATCCAGTTTGTCGAGGTACCTGGAGAGATCGAACGCTGACTCTTCCAGGTTGATAGTGGACTCGCGAACGGCCGACGCGATGGCCTGCAGCTGCGTGTCAATGCCCGCCAGCTCGGCCAGCACCGCGGACATCATTTTCAATCGCTCGAGCACGGCGCCTTCGGCCTCATATAAAGCGGATTGAACTGTCCCGGCATCTTTTTTCAGTTTTTCGAGATTGGTCAGCACCGCAGCGCGTGATTGCAATTCGACATACTCGGCGGGGTCTAGTTCTGCTGCGTCGATTTCGTTTGCCTGAAAGCGATACAGATCCAGTTGCTGCTGGCGAAAAGCGCCATTGGTTGCCAGTTCCGTCAAGCGCTGGCGCGTGGATTGAAGGCGTTCGAAGGCGTCGCGATAGCGACCGCGCAGGTCCCACAGATTGCCGTACTGGTCGATTACATCGAGTTGATTGCCAGGTTTAAGCAGATACTGGTGATCGTGTTGGCCGTGCACGTCCACGAGATGTTCCGAAACCTGCTTGAGCATCGCCAGTGTGATGGGTTGACCGTTTAATGAGACGGAACTGCGACCACTGGAATAAAGCTTGCGAGTGAGAAGGATTTCCCCTCCATCGGCGATTGCAGCGACATCGGTCAGCTCTTCGATCTTCTTCAGCGTATCCTGCCCGGTAATTTCAAACACACCACTGACACGCCCTTCATCAGCGCCGGTGCGAAGCATCTCAGCAGGGCTTCTCAGGCCGAGCAGCACTTCAAGCGCGCCGATGATCAGGCTCTTTCCTGCGCCGGTCGCGCCCGTAAAGCAGTTCAAACCGGCTACCAGTTCGATGCGTGCATCGGTAATCACAGCGAGGTTGGAGATGTGGAGTTCTCTTAGCATATGACCCTGAAGCGCGGGCATCGTCATTCAAGCCCGCCAGATCGCGCGACCGCACGCAGGTGCCTCGACTCAGGAGACCCGCGCTCCGCCAGTCACCGGTTCAGTCGGTCCGACAATAACAACCTTGGAAGTGACCGGATCGGTGGCGGCCAATAACATGCCCTGGCTGATCTCACCGCGCATGGTACGCGGCGCGAGGTTGGCAACAACGATAATCTGCTTTCCGACAAATTGTTCGGGAGCGTAGTGCGCCTTCAGGCCCGCGCAGATTTGCCTGCGCTCGCCATTGGCCAGTTCAACCTGCAATACCAGCAGTTTATCGGCATTGGGGTGAGCCTTACACTCCAATACAGTAGCCACGCGAAGGTCCAGCTTGGCAAAATCGTCGTAGTTGATCGTCGTAGCTGTCGAATTTGTCTCATCCATGTCGCACCTGCGGGGAATAAAAAGTCGTCGATCTGGGAAAGCAGTATAGTTTATGCAGTTATACATGTGTTAACCAATGTCGGAACAAGCAAAACTCTTCAGATTGGTAGCGTCTGGTCCAATGTTTGCCTTGTCTCAGGGCGTGTAGGAGATGAAGCGACATTAACCCGAGAAGGAGATTGCTATGCGATTTGCAACTATTGCTGTTTTGAGTGCTGCGTTGGTTTCACCGGTTTTGGTCGGCTGTGCTGATAAGGCTGTGGATCATCAGGAGACCACCACCCACAACCCTATCACCGGCAATGATACAACCAAGGATCAGACGACCTATCAACGCTCTGACGGCACCACTTATACTGACAAGAGCCAGCAGACAACTCCAAGCCACTGATCCCAAGTGGATCCTAACGTCTACTTTGGCCTTGAGGCCTGCTGCGCCGGTATCCACCGGCGCAGCATTTTTTTTAGCTGCGTTATTTGCCTTGCGTGAGACCGAACCGGGACGCAACGGACCGTTCAAGTCGGGCGAATACCAATCGGTCGGCAAGCATGCCGATGACGACCATCATCATCATTATTCCCATCACCTCGGCGGGGTTGTTGAAGTCGCGTCCAGTCTGCAGGAGATAGCCCAACCCGTGACGGTCAATTACAAAAACGAATTCTGCTCCCATCAGCGATCGCCAGGCGAATGAAAATCCCTGGCGAAGTCCGCTTGCCAGCGCCGGCATGGACGCGGGAATCAGCACATAGCGGTAGAGTTTCCATCCGTGCGCGCCGAGCATCAATCCGGCGCGTTGATACAACGGAGGGATCGTGCGCAGCCCGTCCCGAAGCGAGATGGCAATCGCAAAAAAGCTTCCCATCACCAGGACAAATTCAATCGCAGCTTCGCTGAGTCCAAAGGCAATTATTCCAAGCGGAACCCAGCAGACGCTGGGCAGGGTCTGCATGCCAAGAAACAGCGGACCGAGAAAATCGTCGAGCGGTTTAAAGCGCCACATCAGCATGCCAAGGCTTGCGCCAGAACGATGCTGATGGCAAATCCGATCGACAGTCGCACGCCGCTGACCAGGTTCGCTTCGATCAGGTCACTGTGCAGGATGGTCCGGGCGTTTTGCGCGGCAGGAATTGCATGGGGAAACGGCCAGCCCTTGTGCAGGGGATCTCCAAAAACGGTTTGCACGTTGAGCAGATCCAACAGGGCGTCGACGATATGACTCGGCGCGGGAAAAACCCAGCTTTTCCAGCCGATGGTCCTATATGCCGCCTCCCAGGTCGCCAGGACCAGAACCCAGATCAACAGACGCTGCAGGATCCCAGAAATCCGCTGCCATGTCTTTACCTTCCAGGTCTCTTTGGGCCATCTCGGCGTTAACACGATTAACCTCTTGCTCAATTTCTGTCCTGACCAGAGAGACCAACTCGGTCACCTGCCTGCTGTCAAAATCCCGCGGATGTTGCAGCGGAACTGTAATCTGACGTCGTACCCGCCCGGGATGCGCATGCAACACGATGATTCGGTCTGCCAGGCGTACTGCTTCTCCCACGGAATGGGTCACGAACAATATCGTTTTACGCGTTCGACACCACAGTTCCTGTAATTGCTCGTGCAACAGGGTTCGCGTTTGGGCATCCAGGGCAGCAAACGGTTCATCCATCAGCAGGACGGCGGGGTCCATCACCAATGCACGCGCGATGGCGACTCTCTGCCGCATTCCACCGGATAACTCGTGGATCAATTTCCCCGTGCTATGGGCGAGGTGAACCATTTTTAAGGCCTCGGCTGCCCGGTCTTGCCGCTCTGACCTGGCCAGGCCCGCCATCTTCAACCCGAATTCCACATTGGCAAGTGCCGTAAGCCATGGAAACAGCCCGTGCTCCTGAAAAACCATCGCCCGGTCCGGCGCGGGTCCCAGCACTTCATGACCATCGAGAAAGACCTTCCCACCATCGGGCTTGAGCATTCCCGCTGCGATATTCAGCAGCGTGCTTTTTCCGCAACCACTGGGACCCACTACCACGACGAACTCGCCGGGCATTGTTTTAATGCTGACGTTTCGAAGCGCGGGGACGTTGGACCCGGTAAAGTTTTTATCGATCGCATCGAGCGTGAGCGCCCGCGCCCGGGAGGGGCAGCAGGAGACTGGATTGAGGATGTCGCAGCAACGGCCATGGAAGTGCCACAGCGTACGCCATGCAAGCTGGACCTTCAATCACGGAAGATCCTCACGCAAGATCCCCACGCAAGGTCCCCTGCGCTGTTGCTTCGTTGACCCTGCAAGGCCGACGGCCCGAGGATACTCGCTGGCAGAAGACTCACGAAGTTGATTTCATTACTTCGATGACTTCATCCCTGGATTTCACGATCACCACCGACACGTGGAACTGGCGATTGAAATTGGGTTGGAGCAGGTTGCTCCATTTTGCCTCAAACTGGCTGGCGTGCTGCTTCCAAGTCTGGTCAAAGCTGCCGTGCGACGCGTGGATGACCCAGATGTCGCGGGCGACAGCCAGCTTATAACCGGCCGTGAAAGCCTGCGCTGAAAAATCGAGATCGTAAAGATGAAAGCTGTTGAAGCTTTCGTCAAAGCGGATCTTTTCGACGACGCGCCGATGCACCGCAAACATGAGCCCGTCCACCACCTGGATCTGATCGCACACCGGCCCGTCGCCGCCAAAAAGCTGCACGAGATATCCGCCCTGGGGAGCGGGTTCGGTCACCTGCCCAAACAGATACGGCGGCCCGGAAGTCACCCAGTGTCCCGAGCAGACACGGGTAGTGCCCGCCAGGCCGACCAGATCAAATTTCGCGAGGTGTCCGAGGAGCCGGTCCGCGAAATCTTCATTGAGAATCTCGATATCGTCATGAGAAAATATCAGGACGTCGCCGGTGCTCTGTGCGATGCCGCGGTTGTAGCCCTCGCACATGCTTTTTGCGTCGGAAATGCGAATGATCTGCGTGGGGCGATCTTTCAGCAGTCGCCGATACATCTCATCAATGGCTTGAAATTTTGCGTCGTCGATGCTGCAGACGATGACCGAAAAACTGGATGTTGCCGCAGGGGTTTCCCGGCTGATGGTGCAGCTTGCATCGGATCGCTGCTGTTTTCGCAAGAGCACATCATCATTCAGGGCGAACCGCACCTGATCGCCGACCGAGGCTGCAAACCGAGGCGTGTCGGCATAAGCTGCGGTGACGTCGATTCCCTTCGGATCGATCCAATGCCCGGCCTGTTTTTTCCAGTCGTTTAAACCGGTTTGAATATTCACCAGCGCAGCAGCGATCCGCCTTTGCGCCTGAATAATCTCCAGCGTCTGGCCAAGACGCGCGAAGTACGCCTGGATGGTTCGCGGGTCTGTCGCGGCATCGCGCAGAAAGCTCAACACCGCTGTCGGAACTGCAGACCCGAGGGCGACGATTCCCAGCCCGCCGGCGTGCTCGAACGCGAAGTGAGGGCGATTGGGTGAAAGTTCCGCCCATAGTTTGCGAGCGCCACCGTCAGCGAACCTGCTGATTGATTCCATGCAACAGGATGATTCCGCGGTCGGACAGCTTGGGAAACCAGATCTGAAAATCGTGCCGCAGTGAAACATACGAAGGGTTGCCGTCCATGTGCAGCAGATCGATGCTTACCGGCGCGAACTGATTGGCTGCCTGATCGAAGCTGCCGCGGATCAAGCGCGAAAATCGCGACATTTCCGGATCGTGCACCGCCTTGAGAGCCGCCAGTATTCCGTCTCCGTGATACCCCGCCTGCGGGTCATTGGGCCACATGTCGACAGCGGAGCATTTGGTTAGCAGCTGAAGCGACATCACTGCCTGGCAGAAGGCGAAATACGAATCGCCGTGCAGCGTTCCCAGTTCAACAAACGTGGTGGGGCGAGCCATCTGCATCAATGTAAAAGCAAATGGAATGTGGCTCACCCAGGTGGAAGCCTGGCTGATCATGCGCGGCATCATGTTCGAGATAGGATATTGCAGGGGATTGAATGGCATGCACCCCCAGAATATGAAATAGCGCGTAAGGGTTCAATCAGCAATTACACTGCGCACGGGGAACCCGAACACTTCAAAGCGGCCACTTTTGCACCAATTCAGTCTCTTACGATAACGGTGCTTTTCGACTGCATCAGCATTTTATAGACGCTTTGCGCATCTTCATTTTTCATGCGAATGCAGCCCATGGAGGATTGTTTACCGATGCTGCTGGGATCGATCGTGCCGTGAATGCCGTAGGATTGTTGACCGACAGCCTGTCCGTCCGTGCCTTCAAGGCCCATCCAGCAGGGACCTAGCGGATTCTTCGGATCATCTGGCAACAGCGTTGGGCCTGGATGTCCTTCGGGAGGGAAATAAGCGGGGTGTATCACCTTGTTCTTAATCGTCCAGGTGCCTGTCGGTGTGGAGTTGTCGGTGCCTAAACCCACCGCAAAGGTCGTGATATAGGTGCTGTCGGCTCCGCCGGGGGATCCGAGATAGAGATCCAATGTAAATTTGCTCTTGGTGACGACCGCGTGGAAGGGCCCGTTGATAACCTTCAACGATTGCCCGTAACGCAGCTTGCGGGCATCTGTCATCCGGTTGAGAGAAAGCAGCAACTCGAAAGGAACGCTGTGTGCGTTGCCGATGGACGCCAATCGATCACCGGATTTTACGGTGTAAACACCACCCAATGGATCCTTGGGAAACTGCTTCGGTGAGAAAACCACGATCTGGTTGATGTCGGCCAGCTGCTTTTTCACCGCGTCGGTGTCGGCAACGCTCAAAGAATGGCTGAGCAGCGCCGAGTTCAGCAGCGAACGTGCACCGAGCAAATCACCGGCGGTTTGCTTTGCGATTGCCTCGGCGATCAGCGTCGACGGAGCGGCGGTTAAACGGGGCGCCTCGGTTGCCGAAGTCGCCAGAGGTGTTGTGGAGATAGGCTTAACAGCAACTGGCTGTTGGCTGCTCGCCATCGCAAGCAACTGCGAACTCACCGCAGGCTCGGGTCGGGTGGGATCCGGGGTTTGCGTCACCAGCGGTTTCATTACGAACGCGGCGGGCTGGATGTCTGGCTTTGGTTTGAGAGGCGTCGATTCTTTTACCGCAGACGGCGCGACGGGCGCGTTCATCGACACCTGCAGCGGCGGGGGCGTGGTGGCCGAAATGCTTCGTAGGTGGTGGAACTGCAGAGCCGCCCCAATGGCAACGGCAATGACGGTGGCGGAAACAACGGTGCGGCTGAAGCGACGGCGCGAAAAGCGGGGCATGAGAACCTCCATGTTCTCTCGGACAACTCTTCTATGTTATGCAGCTGGGATCAGGTGTGCTGAATGCAGCTGGGAGCAAATCGACGTACGCCTTGCTCGGTTACCAGCATACTCAGAGGAACATCATGGTCAAGCGTCGGGAGGGTTTCCACAATTTGATCTTCAAACGCCAATCCACATGAACGCCCGGTGAAATCGGACTGGGCGAGGAATCGATCGTAAAAACCGAGCCCGCGGCCAATTCTAACCCCGGTAGTAGTGAATCCCAGCCCGGGAACGATCACAAAGTCGATCATGTCAATCGGAACAGGCTTGCCTGAGATCGGCTCGCTGATGCCCGGACCCGTGCGGGTCAGTCCGGTCTGAAGACTGGAAATCTCTACAGGCAACATGCGTTTTTGATCCCACGATACCTTCGGAGCAACCACCGTTTTGCCAGCCTGCCAACAGCGTAATGCAAGCGACGCGGTATCCACTTCATCTGGCGTGCTGAGAAAGATCATGACGACGCGTGCGTTTTGAAAATCCGTCGTGCGGGTAATCCAGCTACAGGAAAGTAACGACCGGGTATGCTTGTCAGCAGGGGTGATCGCGTCGATTCGATCACGGAGCATACGGCGAACTGCGGCCTTGCTGGTCATGTCTAACATTACGAAATTTCCCGGGGTAAGGTTTTCCCCAATCTAATTTCTCGTTTCAACAGTCATCTCAACTTAGCGGGCAAAAGTGCCAAATCAAGCTAATTTGTTATCGGCGATTTAAGAAACAGGCAATATTGTGTTTTTGTTGTCCGGCAGAGGAATATGTCTAACTCACTGGGGATGCGCGAATTAGGGTTACCAGGCTCGGCATTTGAGGCCGTTTAAGCCGTCGTAGGTGAGTCTGTCGCCTGGTCCGATGCTTGTTCGGCATTTTTTAGAGCTTGCATGTGCTTGGCTATCGTTAACTCATAGCCGCGCTCGGTGGGAACGTAGTACGTTTTGTCCACGCCCAGATAGTCTTGATCCACATACCCGCCTTTAAAATCATGCGCGTATTTGTAACCAATTCCACTTCCTAATCGCTTGCTACCGGCGTAGTGCCCATCCCGGAGATGGCGCGGCACGGGAAGGGTTCGACCTTCACGGACGTCGCTCATCGCAGACCAGATGGCTTTAGCAGAGGCGTTAGATTTTGGTGCCGTCGCCATGTAGATGGCAGCTTGTCCAAGCGTGAGTTGCGCTTCGGGCATCCCGATTTTTTCGACGAGGTTGAAAGCCGCCGACGCGATAACAACGGCCTGCGGGTCGGCATTACCGATGTCCTCGCTGGCAAGAATCGCGATACGTCGGGCAATGAACCTCGGGTCTTCGCCAGACTCGAGCATGCGTGCAACCCAGTAGACAGCCGCGTCAGGGTCACTGCCTCGCATACTTTTGATCAACGCGCTGGCGGCATCGTAATGATCGTCGCCGGTTCCGTCGTAAACGATCGCCTTTCGCTGCATCGATTGTTCGGCGATGTCAACATTTACGTGCAGCGCATCGGCCTGTGGATCGGTTGACAGAACGGCAACCTCAAGCGCGGTCAGCGCACGCCGGGCGTCACCGTCAGACGTAATGGCCCAGAAGTCGATCGCTTTTTCCTCAACCGTGATGTTCAACTTTCCGTATCCGCGGTCCGGATCGGCAATCGCGCGTCGCAAAAGCGATTTGATTTCGTCTTCTGAAAGTGGAGCGAACTGAAAGATCTGACTTCGGCTGACAAGGGGTGAATTGACGGAGAAAAAGGGATTCTCAGTTGTTGCCCCCACCAGCAGGATGAACCCGGCTTCCACATCCCCTAGAAGAATATCCTGCTGTGCTCGGTTAAACCGATGGATTTCGTCCAGGAAAAGCACGGTTCGCGTTCCACCGTTTCCCAGGCGCTCACGGGCGGCGTCGAGTACGGCTCGCACTTCCTTCACACCGACACCGGCAGCATTCATCTGCTCGAAATGGCATCGGCTATAGCCGGCGATCAACTGCGCCAGTGTTGTTTTGCCGGTGCCCGGCGGACCATAAAAAATGACACTCATCAGTCGGTCGGCTTTGAGCATTCGCCGAAGCAGTTTGTCTGGACCCAGAAAATGCTGCTGCCCGGCAAATTCGTCTAAATTCCTGGGTCGCATACGCACCGCAAGCGGGGCGACACGATCCAGATTTTTCTGACGACTGCCGGCAAAAAGGTCCATGGGTTTATCTTATGCACAAACGACAGACAACGCGCGGATCGCAATTGCCTCCCGCAATTTTCAGGCCCTGTGATCAAGCATTTTTCGAGCAGCGAGCCGGGCAGGAAGTTTACCTTTTGCGGGATTTGTCCCAATGCAAAACAGCCGGTTATAAAGGGAATCACGCATTGGCTGGCCATGGTAATTTTGTGACCAGCCAATTAAGATTTGCATCATGGGGATTCAATTTGATTGTGTCGATTGCGGAAAAGAGTTTTCGGTCGACGACCATTGGGCGGGCAAGCGTGCAAAGTGCAAGGCGTGCGGGAATGTGATGCAGGTACCGACGGCGCGTCGCAGGGTTACACCACCGCCTTTACCTCGAAATTACACAGTCGAACCTGCAGGTGATGAAGACGAGGGGATCCCCGAGGGTGTTCTAAAATTGATCGGCGCGATTCTCGGCGTGGGATTGATCGCCTGTGTGCTGGTCGTTTTTGCCGGGCGAAGCAAGCCGGCTGGTGCGTCCGTTGCTGATGGTGCAAAGACCAGCCGATCATTCGGCTTTTTCTTCACGCAAAATGACAGTACCGCTGCTGACTTTAAGGTGATCTATCCCGATCGGCCCGCAGCGAGATTCGACACGCCTGGCATAGAACTTTATCCGATGGACATCCTGGGAAATGCGCCAGGTGTGCCGATGCACGTGCAGCTTTATCTGCCAGCCGGCAGGCATCAGGCGCATTCACTCCCCTGCGTTTTTATCGCGCCGGCGGGCACGCGACTCTTATATGGATCAAGCCTCGGCGAAGGTGACAGCCCTGAACATGTTCCCTATGTACTGAGAGGATTCGCGGTGCTGGCATATGAGTTGAGCGGCAACCTGGACGAGGGTTCCGGCCCGGTGACGTTTGGCAAATTGAAAGAGCCGGTCAATCAGTTCATCGCTGCCAACGGCGGGCTGGCGAACTCCCGCAATGCGGTGGATTTTGTTTTAGCGAAAGTCCCCGAGGTGGATCCAAAACAACTGTTTGCCGCCGGTCATAGTTCGGCGGCGACGATGGCGTTGAATGCCGTGGGAGGGGATCACCGGTTTCGTGCCGTGGCCGCCTACGCTCCCGAGTGTGATGTAGTAGGGCACTGGAGTCATGATCTGCGGCAGCTTAATGATGTTGTTCCCGGCGCTGCTGATCTGGCTTCGCGCGTGTCACCGATGCTGCACACGGGCGATATCGCTTGTCCTGTTTTACTTTTTCATGCCGACGATGATGAGAACGTCGAGACCAGCGACGTTGTCAGTTACGCCGCCGCTTTGCAATCCGCGGGCAAGGCATTTCAGCTGATGCGCGTTTCGACCGGCGGACATTACCAATCGATGATTGATCTTGGAATTCCAGCCGGCATTAACTTTTTTGAATCACAGGGCGCACGGCCGCGGCCACCCCTGCGGTAGAAAACGACCTGGCTTTCGCGAGCCTTTTTCTGAACGCATTTCTCATTTATTCTGTTTGCCCGCCGGAAAAAGCGACGATATAGTTGGCAGTACGGAAGTTCTGTGGTGTACGAGATTGGGAACCATATATGGTTCAACCGATAAGCAACCCTAGGGGTTAGCCGCCTGCCGGGCGCATGCCTGCGTGTTCTGGTTGTCAATTCGAAACCAGGGCCATAGACAGGAAGCAAACGTTGCAGGCTCACGAGAGAACCCTCTTGTGACATTGGTCGATCGAGAGATCGGTCCGATGACGGCTCTCACCCACGTTTTCAATTAGGGTTGAGCTACCGGTTCTCACACGGCACCTTCGGATCGACCGTGCTTTTAACGCCCGCTTGCCTCAAAGAGGGGCAGCGGGCGTTTTTTATTGGCTTTTGGAAATTAGTTCGGCAGCCCAAGCGGCGTCTTCAGGTGCTAGCTGTGGCCGGGCAGGCTTACTGTAATCAATTCGAGTGCCATATCTACCGCGCTTGTAGGCTTCGTCGAGTGCGTCCTGCAAACTCAGGATCGCGTCAGGATCACCGCGCCGGACCGGCACTGAGATCCGGGGTAATGGCTCGCGCAGCGGTAAAGGGTAATACTCCGCCTCAGTGTCGTCGCGAGGATACGCTCGCCGCACAACCGCCTTATAAGGCGTGATTAGCCGCTCGGGTACTTCCTCAAACGGAACGTCAACAAGTTCCACGCCCTTTCTCAGGAGGTCTATTTCCACAAGATTTGCCTTCGCCTGGTAATACTCCTCGCGCTTTAGGATGTATTCCCGTCTGCCCTTTCGGGTTGTTTTGTTCGTTGGGCTGAAGATTTCAATGACCGTGATCAATCTGCTCTCGTCTTTCACCGACCGGATGACCACATGTCCTTCTTCGATCGGGCCGATGGGCACTTTAATGCGGTAGGGCGTCGCGACTGTCGCGCCCGAGTCGCCGCCGGACGATGCGCCGGTCCACCCCCGCGAGGGATCTAAGACCGAAACATCGGGGATGACCATTCCCCTTTGGGCCTCGTCATCGGCGATGTAGACGGTGACTTCGATCGCTGCAAAAAGGCCTTCGGGTAACTGTTCCTGAATCTGATCCGCAAAAGTAGTTATCAATCGGTGATGAACATCACTCCAGTCACTTTCCAGCCAGGGGTCAACACCGGGAAATGGGCTGCGGGTTCGCATGGTCGGATTGTACCGGATCGGGATTTATGGCGGGAGAAATTTCGTCGGTAGCTGCACAATCCCCAGATGTCGGCGGTTTCTCCGACGCTAATCCTGCATGACACTTACCTCAGCAACCCGCGCTTGCGCAGGTAATTCAAGATTAGTGTGTCAAACGGCACCGCCGTGCTGGTGAACAGATAAGTGCCGCCCCGCGCGTGACGTAATCTTTTAGACCGAGGCAGTAGGCATTCAAATTTGATTTATAGCTCTTAATTAACGGCGCGGTAATCGACACCTCGGCTTCATCCGCATCTTCAATATCCTTTAATTTCAGATCGCCGGTGAGATCGGGATCGATTTCCTGTGGGCTGAGGGTTTGAACGCAGAACAGATCATAGTTACCGCCGGCGACGTAGCGCAGTGCGTTTTCGTACCCGCTTTTATCAAAGAAATCCGAGAGAACAACGCAAACGCCCTTGCGGCGGTTGGAGAGCGCAAAGCGTTTGCACGCCGCCGCCAGATCGCTGGATCCCTCAGGTTGCAGCCTGGCGACAAAGTCGATCATCTGCGCCACTTTTGCTGCGCCCGCGCAAGGCTCCAGTATCTGCCACCACCGTATTGCTCATCGCCGCCAGGGTAACACGGTTGTAATTCACCAGACCGATATAACCCAGGGCAGCTGCCACCTGTTTGATGTAATGCGATTTGTTTGGATTGCCAAAATCACAACTCTTGCTGACATCCAACAGGATGTACAGCGACAAATCCTCTTCCTCCAGGAACAATTTCAGCAGCAGTTTTTCCAGGCGGGCATAGATGTTCCAGTCGATAAATCGCAGATCGTCACCGACGGAATAGTTGCGAAAATCAGCGAATTCAACCGACTGCCCCTTCCGCTTGCTGCGGCGCTCGCCTTTCATCTTCCCGGCCAGAAGTTTTCGGCTGACCAGGTCGAGTTGGTCGAGCCGCGCCATAAACTCCGGCGAAAGAAGTATCGACTGCTGCGATTTTGAATCGGCGAGTGGGGTCATGACCGCTCGGGAAAAAGAGTGCCACACTGCAGCATGTCTGCTCGACACCGGGTGAACAGTGAAATACGAGTTTTATCCCAACACTTCTATCGACCCATCATGTTGCTTGCGATTGATGAGACCTGCAACCTCGGCTGCCTGCTTGCGATTTTTGCAGAGGATGCGAAATTCGTGCTTGCCGTGCTTCCCGTTCCAAACGGCGAATTTACCGCCAAGAAACATGGCTACGCGAACCTTACCGGTGTTTGGGGGTATAGAATACAACGCCATGAATGTTCGCGCTCACAGAAAGTAATTTGATTGCAAGGTGCAATCGATGCCAGGACATCAGACCAGCGAATGATGCCTGCACGTGGCGCATCATAACAAAATAGTTTACCCGCATCCTGATGCGCAGGTAGCGGCAGGGTGTTATTATTGAACGTGGTTGCATCTCGCGGGCATGGGGCCGGAATTTGGCGACCATACAGGTGAAAAGTGGGGTCGACCGGCCCTAACATTCAGCGATACAGGCTTCCGGATTATTCAGAATTGCCGTTTAAGCTGTGGTGCTTCATTGCTGATAAGAGAATCAGTAGGTGGAGTTACTATGGCAAATCCGGTAGAAGAGAAGTGGAGTCTTCCGCTGTTTTCTAACAGATTTTCTATGTGGATGTCTAACGTCTTAATCGTCGTGGATCGCAATAACCCTGACCGCAACAGCATCGCCGATCTGGCAGCTGCCGTGCGGGAAGCGGGCGCGAGCATTATCGAGGTCGACGAGCATAACCTCGTTATTGAAGCGGATATGCCTACGCATGAGGTCGTGGTGGTTGCCGCCATGGACGGCGTGTCTTACGTGCGAAGTGTTTTTTCCTATTTCAAAGACCTCACCCCCAAAGAAGAAGAAGCGGCCGCTTAGCCAGGTGTCATCTTAAGCCGGCTTGCAGACATCAATACGCTTTTTTGATCGCAGTGGCGCTCAGGCCTGTTATTGCAATCAACGCTGGCAACGCGAGTGTTGTGCGTTCATGCGGCATCCATATTGATACAACTGCCATGGCCGACACCGCCATAATGATCGCGGTTACCGGGGTGCTGGATCGACTCTGCATGAGTTCTATGCGAACCAAGCCGTACCCGGCAGCTGCAATTCCCCCAGCGGGCCACAGCATCCACGAACCCACGCGTTGCCCATCAAGCGGATGACCGCCGCAGGCGTGCAACCAGGTGATGGACCATGCCAGCGTAAAAACAACCGATGCCACTGCGATGAGAAGCAGCCCTGATTGTGCAGCCAGAATTCGGGGGATGTGCAATCGCGACATGTACACGCTGATGACGATAACCATTGAAAAAAACAGGCCGAGCCGCGCAGGCGAGAAGGCAAATGTTTCTCGCTCCATAAGCGGGATGATGCAGACCATCATCCCCAGCGTCGCTGCTGTGGAAACGCGAACAAATCTGACAAATGCGGAGCGATCAAACGGATTGCCAATTTTTTCCCGCGGCGGAAATGCAGATGCGGGCCTGGTTAGAATCCCTGAAATGGCGCACACGGCCATTGCAAGCAGGCCGGCGTAAGTGAGATGGAAAGTCACAAGAATATTGGTGGAAAGCACATGATGCGAAATCATGGCCGCCAATCCGCATCCAGTACAAAATCCGGCCGTTCCCATGATCCAGCGATTTTGATCATGCGGTTGTGTCGACTGGACGTTTACTGAGCCGAAACTAACCAGCATGATCCCAATTTCGATCAGTGCGACGGTTGGATAAAATTCAAAACGGGCTGCGCCTCCGATCGCAATGAGCCCGTAGCCCAACGCGGCGATCATCAAAGCGCGACGCCGATCGACAGCATTAATTCGACCGAGCATCCATCCCACTGAAGCCACAACAATCGCCAGGCCAATCCAGCAGGGGCGCTCGATACTCGTCGTGAAATAAAGCAAAGGGACAGTCAGTCCCAGGCAGGCGGCATTCAGAATGTAAGTGAGCGGAAATTGAGAAAGCGTAAAAACGGATCTGGTTGATTCGAGCTGATCCTCGGGGTGCAACGCTTTGGCTTGGACCATCAATTCACCGTCTCGAGCACCGACAGCGGAATGCTGCGATTGGTGACCGGTGCGCCGTGATGGCGGGCGAAATAGGAACAACCCGCGCAAGGCGCTGGGGGCACACCCTCGGGCGCGGGCGATTTGCGGAACAGTTGCCGGGCCCTTTGCACAGAGGGATGGTTATACGCGCTGAGAACGGTCTGCTCGGCGAGATTCGCGTACTGAGAAACGTTTTGATAGATCAGGCAGCGGGCGAGTTTCCCGTTTGAGTTCAATACCAGGGATCGCCAGAGAAAATAGCAGGGGTAAGGCTGCATCACTTCGCCGACGGGTTTTGCCTCCGCGCCGAGCGGACTTCCCTTGGCAAGCCAGAAGTCTTCCAGACCCTTGTCCCACTCCATGCCCCGCAACGGCGCAAAGCGGATATAGATCCCCAGTTCATCGGCTAACTTCTGGGCGGCTTCCACCTCATGAACGTTGTGCTTATGCACGAGGTATTGCCATTCTATTTCCATCTTCGAGCCCTGCAGCTTCTTCTGCTCGAGAATGCGGCGCATGCCATTCAAGGCATCCTCTACTTTTCCGCCTGTGCGATAAACTTCGTAGCTCTCCTGTGTGATTCCATCAATTGCGCACACCAGATGGTCCAATCCGCAATTGACCACTTCTTCGGCTATTTTTGGTGTGATCAGCGTGCAGTTGGTGCTTACCAGCGTAAAGATTCTTCGCTTGTGCGATTTGTCGATGATGGTCTTCGTCAGGTTCCAGTCCAGCATGGGTTCGCCTTGACCGAAGATCTGACATTGAAACAGATAATCACCGACTTCATCGAGAATGCGGTCGTAAAGCTGCAGCGACAGGCGGCCCGCATCGTTTGTGCGCGCGTTTGGAAATACCTGCCGATCGCACAGCGGGCAGTCCAGGTTGCAGTAATACAAGGGCTCAAGGAACAGGATATAAGGCGACGACTTCACATCACTGGTGCGCCGGCGGTAGGCAATTTCAGTACGCACGGCATTTAGGATTTTGCGTCCCGAGCCGTAGCGAATCAATGACTTTCCATAGACGCGCCAGAGGCGTCCATAGTTCCGGTAATGCAGCAAATTCATTGCGATCCCGCTGAAAACAACGCGGTCAGAAACCAGACGGTACCCACGGTTCCCCATCAGCCGGCGGCAGGCTACTACAGGATTCGCAATTCAGCCACAAAAAAATAAAAAAACACCATGATTCCACGGAAAAATGCTTATCGCCCGCGAGAGCGGGCCGAACGCAGCATCTGGCTGGCAGCATCGAGCCGGGCGCTCATTCCGCTGAAGGATCGCGACGACTTGCGAGGAACGGGCGTGCGACGCGCCGACACGCGGCGGCTTGCAGATCGACTTTTCATAGTAAAATCCTCATCAAAAGACCTTTCACAACGGCGAGCAACTTAATCGGTGGAGCAACAGAAACCGAACAACGCCCGGCTTTCACGACAGTCCGATAAAACAAAAGTCTGGACACGGAGAACTGGCGTCTCAGCACAAGGCTTGGCTGCAATAACGTGAAGTAAAACTGCATGCGAACATAACCGCGTCAGCCCCCACGGGGCGGCAACTGACATCTCTTGGACATTCTGCTAAAACCGGCGGACAAAAACGAAGCAGAGGCAGGAACCATGATTGACGTAAAAGATCTCCGGGAAAATCCAGAAAAATATCGCCGCGGCGCGCTCGCGAAGAATGTGAAGGTGGACATCGATTCCATTCTCGAACTGGATGGATTGCGGCTGAAAAGTCAGCGGGAGTTCGAAGCCGCGCGTGCCGAGCAAAACCAGGCCAGTCAGGTGATCGGTAAGCTCAAAGATGCTGCCGAACGCCAGGCCGCCATTGCCAGGGTGGCGGGGCTGAAGGATTCGGTAAAGGCATCCGACGAGCGCGCCAAGGCGCTGGAAGCGCAACTGCAACCGTTGCTTCTGCAGATTCCCCAACCGCCCGACGACGATGTGCCTGCGGGCAAGGATGCCGCTGACAACGTGGTTGTCTACAAGTGGGGCGAGCCCCGTAAATTCGATTTTGCGCCAAAGAGTCATCTCGAGTTGGGTGAGAAACTGGGGCTGCTGGATTTTCCGCGCGGGGTTCGACTAGCCGGATCGCGCAGCTATTTTCTTAAAGGGCTTGGGGCAGAACTTCACAACGCCGTCATGCGATTCGCGCTGGACATGATGACCCGCGAAAAAGGTTTCACCGCGATGAACGTTCCAGTCATGGTGCGCGAGTCAGCGATGAAAGGAACCGGATTTTTCCCAGCTGGTCGTGAGCAGGCATATCGCGTGGGAGAGTCCGGTGAGGACGGTGAGGATGTTCGATTTCTTACCGGCACGGCCGAGGTTTCGCTAACCGCGTATCACATGGACGAGATACTGGCCGAGAGCGATTTGCCCCGGAAGTATGTAGCCGTCAGCACCTGTTTCCGGCGGGAGGCCGGCGCGGCGGGGAAAGACACTGCCGGCCTTTACCGCGTACATCAGTTCGATAAATGCGAGCAGGTGGTCATCTGCAAAAATGACGTCGAAGAATCCAGGCGATGGCATAAAGAGATGCTGGGATATAGCGAGACACTTTTGCAGCGGCTGAATCTTCCCTATCGCGTGATCGCCTGTTGCGCAGGCGATCTGGGGGTGAAGAACGCGGCCATGTTCGATGTGGAAACCTGGATGCCAAGCCGCGAGCAAAAGGGGAATTCTGAATCGGGCTACGGCGAGACGCACAGCGCGAGCCGGCTGTATGAATTTCAAAGCCGTCGGCTCAATCTGCGGTACAAGGATGCCGACGGGAAGATTCGCTTTTGCCACACGCTGAACAACACCGTGGTTGCCAGTCCGCGCATTCTGATTCCCATTTTGGAAAATCATCAGAATGCCGACGGGAGCGTAACGATTCCACAGGTGCTGCGTCCTTATTTGCACGGCCGCGAGCGGATCGAAGCCGAATAACAGGGTCGATCCCTAGCACGGTGCGGGTTTTGAAACGCAACCAACCTGAAGCAACCGATTCCCTCATTCGGAGCTTCAGGGTCGTTTTTCCTCTTTGCTTTACGGGGCATTCTGCCGAAGTAAGGTCATGCTTCCCACCGATTACATCCTGCTTCGCCGCCTGCGGTTGAAGATCGATTTAATTCCCGGCCCGCCGCATAATGACAAGCTGCTTTACAGCAAGTCCATACAGGTTATCGCGCACTACCCCGGCCAGCAGGTTGCCGATGCCATTACACAACTGCCGGGGGTTCATGTTGTCACTGACGGCAGCCGCGATCCGCGCGGTGGCAATGGATTTGGCGCAGCGGCGACCGATCGATTCGGATCGGGTTCACCATCATGGGCAGTCGCGCGGAGACTGAGACCGCCTGGGGCGGGTCCAGCCTGGAAGCGGACTGTTATGTCGGTGATTTGCTTTCAATTGTTGCGCAGCTGCGAAAAACACACGGCGACTGCTGGCTGCATTATGATGGCCGGGTCTACACGGCCGAAGGGTTTATCGGTCGGCTGCGGGAGATGCTGCAGAACGAGGTTATCACCGATATCGTCTGAGGAAGCCGGAATGAAACGAGCAGTTGTATATACCATTAACGCAATACTGGTCCTGCTGATCGCGGGGATCATCACCGCCACGTGGATGCCGGCGATCTATACCAGCCGATGGTTTCAAACCAACCACTGGGTACGCGTGCACCTGTTGCACAATGAGTAGCGATGAATAGCGATTTTTGCCGGGGTGACCCAATCAAGTACCTCGCAGAAATTCCAGCGATCGCAAGAACCCCTCCTTCTCCCCCGGTTCGGTTCCATTGAAATTTTCATCTTCTAATTCGATGCTGACCAGTCCCCGATAGTGATTCTCGAGCAAAGTGCGGAAAATCTCTGTCCAACGCGCGATTCCGTGCCCGGGTATCGAATATCGCCAGACCTGTGCCCCAAACCCGTGGCTGGGTGTAAACGCGCTGGGTTGATACAGCCCGAATTCATAAGCAGCTTCGGGAAATAACGCGGTATCTTTGGCGTGCACGTGAGCGATGTTCTCGATGAATTCTTTCAAGAATCGCAAGTGATCAACCCCAAGCCGTATCAAGTGGGAAGGGTCGTAGTTCAGTGAAACACCTCTGGGCAGATCTTTTAAAAAACAGCGGCAGGTTTCAGGTGTCGTACAAAGCATGGCGAAATGCGGCGCACCGCCCGGATATCCTTCGACCGCGATCGTTGCGCCCGAGTTTGCGGCTGCCTCGGCGATCGGGGCGAACGACTCCACTGCGATCCTGTAATTCTCGGCACGTTTAAGATTGGGATCGCCACCGACAACCGTAAAGAAAATGTTGACGCCCGAGGCGGCGAGCGATTTAACGTATTCGACATTCGCCGCCACGATGGCTTTTCGCTTTCCGGCGTCGCAATGCGTGATCTCACCCATCTGAAGGAGATCCACGCTGCCAAGGCGAAGCCCACTGGCGCGTACTGCGTGGACCGCTTCTTGGGTTCCCAGGGTGAGATCGATCGATTGGAACTTGTTCTGCACTGCCCAGGCAAGAACGCCGGGCAGATCATCATACCATCCGCCGCGACCGCGGCGGAAACCAATGGCAAACGATCCGGTGCGAGTAGGCATTTTGTTCCTCTGTTCGGCAAGGTGCTTTTTACACCATCTGCACATGCCCTGCGATCACGCGGTGCAGTATTTTGCGATCGCGCAGAAGCAATCGCCCGGTTTCATCGAGACCCTCGCATTTACCGGTAATTATCGGTTCGCCTGGCGCCGGTCACTGTGACCCGCTGACCCAGCAAGGCATGGTGCTGGTCGTAATCGCGCAGCACAGCCTGGAATTTCTGATCGTCGCGATTCGCAAGCATGCGATGCATCTGCGCGGCGATGCAAACCAGCGCCGCGTTGGCGTCGATCGTTTTGCCGAGGACCGCATTAAGGCTTGTCACGCGATCGCGCAGCTTCGGGGGGATATCGCGTGGAATCACATTCAGATTTAATCCTACGCCGATAAGATCGGCCTTGTGAACACGCTCGCACAAAAGCCCCGCAAGTTTGCAGTTCTTATAGAGAAGATCGTTGGGCCATTTCAGCTGGATTTCATCGTTGAGCGCCAGTCCCGCGGCAGCGTTTCGAACCGCAAGTCCTGCAATCAGTGGAACATGATGCGGCGCGAGATGTTCATCAATGGGCAAAACGAAAGTGACGGTGAGGCTTCCCTGACCAGACCACCACGTGTTGGACCTGCGCCCGCGTCCGCCGAGTTGGTGCCCTGTAAGCACGACCGCGGGAGCAAACAGTTCGCCGCGTTTGCGGAGCACAGCGGCATGGTCGTTAGTACTGCGCAGGCGGGGAAACCAGTGCAGTCGGAAAGGCTTGAGGTCCGCGCGGAGTTTTTGCAGGTCAAATATTCTTTGCACGCAGCGACGCATTGTGGAGGAGATTCACACCGAAAACCACCCTGCGTCTGGGGCGTCGATGCGATGAAACTATTCGAGGATAACCAGTAAATCCTTGGCGGTGACGATCGAATTAGGCTTGACCAGCACGTCGGCGACTACCGCATCGCGCGGGCTGTAGACGGCGGTTTCCATCTTCATCGCTTCGATGCTCAGCAGGCGGTCGCCGGCTTTAACATGCTGTCCCTTTGTGACGGCAACGGCGGAAATTTTTCCGGGCATGGGGGCCGGCACATGGTTGGGGTTGTCCGCGTCGGCCTTGGGACTGCGCACCAGGGTGGCATCGCGGCTGCGATCCGGAACGTTAACCTCGCGGGGTTGACCGTTCAGTTCGAAGAAAACGGTTCGAAGCCCGTCGGGCCTTGGATCGCCGGTGGTGAGGTAGCGGATGATAAGGGTTTTGCCGGATTCGATTTCCACGCTGATTTCGTCGCCGCTGCTCATTCCATAGAGAAAGGCAGGCGTGGGGACAGCGCTGGTATTGCCGTAGAGTTTTACAAACTTTTCGTAATCCAGAAATACCTGCGGATACATCAGGTAAGACATCACATCCACATCGCGAGGCTGACGCCCGATCTTTCCGGCCAGCTCTTTTTCGGTCTGCTTCAGATCCACCTTCGCCAGCTTCGAGCCTGCCCGCGCGGTATAGGGTTTGACGCCCGCGGCGTCGAGAACGATCTTCTGCAGCGCCTTGGGCCACCCACCTTCGGGCTGGCCTAATCCACCCTGCAGCATTTCGACAACGCTTTTAGGAAGATTGAGTTTTCGGTCAGCGTCCAGCAGATCTTTTGCCTTGAGGTTGTTGGTCACCAGGAACAACGCAAGATCACCTACGACCTTGCTGCTGGGGGTGACTTTCACGATATCGCCCAGCGCCTGGTTTACATCTGCATAAGCGTCCGCCACTTCATGCCAGCGACCTTCGAGGTGCAGGCTTTTGGCCTGCTGGCGGAGGTTGGTGTACTGCCCGCCGGGCATCTCATGCTGGTATACCTCGGCGGTGCCGGCCTTCATGTTTTCTTCAAACGGATAGTAATACGCGCGGACGTTTTCCCAATAGTCGCTGCACTGATTTAACGCATGCAGATTCAACCCTGTGTCGCGCGGCGTGTTGGCCAGGGCGGCGACGATGGAGTTGAGATTCGGCTGACTGGTCATGCCGGACATGCTCGCCAGGGCGGCGTCAGCGATGTCGACACCGGCGTCGGCGGCGCGGAGGATGCTTCCCGCATTGATACCGCTGGTATCGTGCGTGTGAAAATGGATCGGCACACCAACCTCATCGCGCAGGGCTTTAACCAGCGCGTAGGCGGCGTAGGGTTTACAGAGGCCGGCCATGTCCTTGATCGCCAGGATGTGCGTGCCCATCCGCACGAGTTCTTTGGCGAGCTTCACGTAATATTTCAGGCTGTATTTGGTGCGCTTGGGGTCGAGGATATCCCCGGTGTAGCAGATCGCGGCTTGGCAGATGCTGTCAGTCTGCTCGCGCACGGTGGTCATCGCCACCTTCATGTTTTCGGTCCAGTTCAGGGAGTCAAAAATACGGAAGACATCGATGCCATGTTCCGCCGAGCGCTTGACCAATTCTTTAACGACGTTGTCCGGATAGTTGGTATATCCCAGGGCAGAGCTGCCTCTGAAAAGCATCTGGAACGGGATGTTGGGAATGCGCGTGCGCAGCTGATCGAGCCGATCCCACGGGTCTTCCTGCAAAAACCGCATGGCGGTGTCGAAGGTGGCTCCGCCCCACATTTCCAGGCTGAATAAATTCGGCATGAGGTGCGCGACGGCGTCTGCAACCACCAGCAGGTCGCGCGTGCGGAAACGCGTGGCCAGAAGTGATTGATGCGCATTGCGCATGGTGGTGTCGGTCATGAGCAGCGGCTTTTGTTTCCGCACCCATTCGCAGAACTTTTCAGGGCCCATATCAAGCAACTTATTGCGCAGTCCAGGCGGCGGTGGGGTGCCGTGAGCGAAGTCTGGAAGCACGGGGTCGAGACAGTTCTTTTTTCGGGTCGTACTTGGCCTTCGTGTCGGGCCGACCGTTCACGATGACATCCCCGATATAAGAAAGCACCTTGGTGGCGCGGTCGCGATGGGCACGGAAACGGAACAGTTCGGGAGTTTGTTCGATAAAGGTGGTGGTGGCGTCGCCGGAAACGAAAGTGGGATGCGAGACCAGATTTTCCAGGAACGGAATATTGGTTTTGACCCCTCGGATGCGAAACTCGCGCAGTGCGCGATCGGTCCGTCGGGTGGCTTCTTCGAAGGTCGATCCCCAGGTTGTAAGCTTTACCAGCAATGAATCGAAGTACGGCGTGATGACCGCGCCACCAAAGCCGTTGCCACCGTCGAGGCGGATGCTGAAACCACCGGGCGAGCGATAAGTTGTAATGCGGCCATAATCAGGGATGAACTGGTTTTCCGGATCTTCGGTGGTAATTCGACACTGAATCGCATACCCGTGGGTTTGAATCTGATCCTGCGTCGGAATATTCAGCGGGGCTTCGTGAAGCTTGTGACCCTGGCAGACCAGGATCTGGGCTTTGACCAGATCGATGCCGGTCACCACTTCGGTCACGGTATGTTCCACCTGGATGCGTGGATTGACCTCGATGAAAAAAAACTCGTGTTTATCCAGATCAAGCAGGAATTCGACCGTTCCGGCGGCCTTGTAATCGATCGGTTTACACAGTCGGACGGCGGCGTCGCAGATTTCTTTTCGCAGTTTGAGCGGCAAATCGATGCTCGGTGCAACTTCCACGACCTTTTGATGGCGGCGTTGAACCGAACAGTCGCGTTCCCAAAGATGCACGAGGTTGCCCTGACCGTCACCGAGCAGTTGCACTTCGATATGTTTGGCGCGAGCGATATATCGCTCGAGGAAAACTTCCGCGCGACCGAACGCCGCGCCGGCTTCGCGCTGACATTCCTCAAGGCGGGGCATCAACTCCTCGGCAGTGCGGACGACGCGCATCCCGCGACCACCGCCACCGAAGCTGGCCTTAATCATCAGGGGGAAACCGATTTCCCTGGCGGCGGCTTTGATCTCGACCGGATCGATCAAAGCGGTTTCCGTGCCGGGCACCGTGGGAACTTTTGTCTCGATTGCCAGACGCTTGGCAGCGGTCTTGTCACCAAACGATTCCAACTGCTCCGGTGTTGGACCGATGAAGGTGATCCCATTGGCAGCACATTGCCGGGCCAGCTCGGCGTTTTCGGATAGGAAACCGTACCCGGGGTGAATCGCATCCACCCCGTGCTCCAGCGCCACGGCAATGATGGCGGCGATATCCAGATATCCTCTGACGGGTAAACCACCTTCAGGTGGACCAATCAGGTATGATTCATCTGCCTTGAACCGATGCAGGGCAAAGCGATCTTCGTGTGTGTAAACAGCCACCGTGCCCAGTCCCAGTTCAGTTGCGGCACGAAAGACTCGGATTGCGATTTCACTTCGGTTAGCGACCAACAATTTACGCATGTGTATTTTTTCCGGAAAAAAGGCTGGCGTATTGTGGGGGCAAACGTTCGATTTGCAAGAAAAGTTTGCAGAAGCAGGCGCAGGGGATCGTTTCCCGCAGTGATTAGGGCTGATCCATATGGACTACTCTGGTGAATTACGACATGCGGTTGACCGTGCGCGGCGCGAGCCGGTGCGTGCGCTGAAGTGCGTAATATCTATGACAGACTGGCCACCAAAATCGAATCGCGAAAACCAATCTGCGCAGCGTCAGGAAAATGTTGCCATTTCGAGGATTACGGGCACCGGTTGTACGTAACTACCCTGGAATTAGCGGCTTTTTTTGAGGACTTTAGCGGTATTTCCCGGCCTCGGAATGTAAGCCTGCTGCCTATTTTAGAATCGGTGCCTTCGGGCGGCTGCCCGCTTCAGGAGGGAAAACTTTGTGGCGTTCATGCGATCCGACCGTTTGGATGTCGAATCTTCTTTTGTGATCCCAGCGCAACCGATTGGCAGCAGGAACAGTACGAATTGTTCCATGTGGAACTAAAACAGCTGCACGCGCGGTTCGAAGTACCTTATTTTTACGTAGAGTGGCGTCAGGCGCTCACGTGGGTGATGGGTCCGGATATTCCGTCGGTGTAATCCAATCGCAATCCAGGGGAAACGCCGGACCCCTGATTCTCGGGTACAATTTGAAATTATCTCGAAGTTGGTTCCCTTTTGACAACCTGAGCCCCCGCCCGTTACACTTCGAGGGCAGTCGCAGCGGCGGTTTTGCCGGTTCTTTACGGCCAACAAAGTTGAGGCAGGGTTATGAAGAAGTTCGTTTGCTTAGCTGTTGTTTCGGTTGGAATGCTGCTGGTCGTCGGCTGCGATACCCCCGGCTACTCAGGCGCCGAACGTTTTCAGCGCATCGGACGTAACTGGGCCTGGGAAGGCGAACAGATCAACGACGACATCGATACAATCCTGCTTCTGCGACCGGCGGACCACCTGTCCGAGTGGAATGTTCAGTAACACCGAGTGATCAGGTTACAATAATTTCCGTAACTTCCTGACCGGGTTTGTGTTGATGCTTTATCATGGCAGGAGCGAGCGATTCAAACATCAACCCCGGCGAGTCCGACCCGTTTTCGCACCTGCATAAAATGTCGACGACAGCGGGTGTGGGCAGCGGCGATTATGTCGCCATCAACGGCACGTCTGTGGTTGCCATTCTACTGGGCGCCGCCAGTGCGACGGTCCTTTTCAATGATGTGATTTTCCTGATTTTCCCAGTGCTGGCAGTGGTTGCCGGTGTTTTAGCGTGGCAGCAGATTTCCAGAAGCAACGGAACCCAGACCGGTCGGGAAGTGGCCGCCATCGGTTTGCTGCTCGCGGTAATTTTCGGTGGGTTTGCGGGGTTCCGGAGTGTTTACGGCACGTTCCGCAATCATACCGACGAGGAGCAGATCGTTGCCCAGGTGCACAAACTGGGTGAGCTGCTCAATACCCGCGACTACACTGACGCCTACAGCATGTTTGATAACCAATTCCGCAAGCGTGTCAGTCATGCGGAATTTGAGAACCGATGGCGGAATATTACCGCATCTCCCATCATCGGAAACGTCAAAAGCATCGACTGGAATCACCTTTTGGGCTTTGAAGTCGATCCTGTGGATAACACGCAGATCGCTACCGGTATGATGCTGGTCTCCTGCCTGACCCCCGCACCGATGCGTGTGCATATGAGCTTCCGTAAGGAAGATGGAACCTGGTTAATTGACCAGCTTCAGGAATTTTTCCCTCCGGATTCAGCCGGCCCTGCCCCTGTACAGAAAAAGGCTGCCGCTTCGCCTTACCTGGGACCACCGAAACCTTAAGCGGATTTAAAGCGCAGCCGGTAAGAATGGATTCGCGACGGCAACGCCATCTCTCAGAAAACCAATAGTCCGATAAGTCACGATCGGGTGCCCCCATAACGTTCTGCTCACAGCAAACGAGGATCTGACCGATATCCTCCCAGGGAAGTGCATTAATTTCCCAGTGAGGCAGGTTTTGTATGGGCAACAGCGATCGGCGAGTCTCGTTCAAGTGGGTATTTGGCACCGTCGTCGCCGCGGGTTTTGGGATCGCGGGGATCAGCGGATGCGCCAGACGGTCTCCCCGCACGCGGTTTCAGCCACGCAAAACGCATCCGGCGACCTGGGACCCGGCTTTGCCCATACTTCAGCTGAGGACGACGCCGACGCGTTTAATAACGCCGGCACTTCCACTGACTCCGCCAAGCCCGCACCCAATGTAAACGTGTTTGGTGAACTCGACGGTATTCCAACCGGTCCGGGCAAGCTTGTCGGCGACGAAGGCTTTCAGCAGCAGACGTTTACGGACGAAGGATACGACGCCGACGTAAGCGTCGACCCAACCGGTAAATGGATGGTGTTCGCCAGCACCCGTCACAACGAGCATGCGGGTATTTATCTGCAGCGCGTCGACGGAACCGCCGTAACCAAGCTCACCAGCGACGATTCTGACAATGCCTACCCGACCTTTAGCCCCGATGGCAAACTGATTGCTTTCTGCTCCACCCGCGCCGGCGCATGGAACATTTATGTGATGGACACCGAAGGCCGCGAAACCGTAACGGTGACAAGTGGTGCTGCCCAGTGCGTGCATCCCAGTTTCAGCCCTGACGGCTCCCGGTTGGTTTACAGCGCCCTTGGAACGCGTAGCAATCAGTGGGAATTATGGACAGTGAATCTGACAACCAGCGAGAAACGCCAGATCGGATATGGCCTGTTTCCCTCCTGGTCACCCATCAAAAACGTTGACCGGATCGCATTTCAGCGGGCTCGTCAACGCGGATCGCGCTGGTTTAGCCTCTGGACGTTGGATCTGGTGGACGGTGATGCCCGCCGCGTCACTGAAGTTGCGGTGAGTTCAAATGCCGCGATTGTCTCTCCGTCGTGGAACCCCGACGGCAAGCGATTGGTGTTTGCCACCATCCTCGATCCCAACCGCAAAGGTAAAAGTGCCGGCAAGACAACGCGCGGCGAGCAGGATATCTGGACCATCCTTGCCGACGGCACCGACCGCCGCCGAATCACTGACGGGAACGGCATCAATCTTTCCCCCTGCTGGTCGAGCGATAATCGCGTTTATTTCGTCAGCAACCGCAGTGGTACTGAATCTGTCTGGTCAGTTCGGCCCGAAACAGGGCTCAATTTATTCACCGCCGCCGCGTCAACGTCCGATAAATCAAAGGAAACGGTCGGATCTGTCGATACTAAAGATGCCGACAAGTAGTGTCGCCGGTCGGTCGTCCTCTGTCAGACCATTAATCTGGCAATAGAAGACCGCAACTTCCTCGTTTCACGGACGAAACATGAAAATGATGCGGAGCATCATCGCTTGCGTAGCTATCACCTTCCTGAGCGGTTGCTTTGCGCCCAAATACGGTGAAGAAACTGCCCTGAGCATCAGCAACGGCTCGCATCCGATCTGGGCGATCGCACCGGCGATAAATCTTTCAGGCGAGAGTTCCGTTGATCCCATCCTGCAGGCAGATCTGGTTTACCATCAGCTCGGAGCGGTCAACAACGTCACGCTCATTCCGGTGAATCGCGTCATACAGGTTTTTGCGGCCTTGCATATTTCCCAGGTCGAGTCGCAGGAACAGGCGTCCATCGTCTGCGAGCAGCTGGGCTGCGACGGCCTGGTGATCCCGACAATTACAATCTACGACCCTTATAACCCGCCTAAGCTCGGCGCTGCGTTGCAGTTGATGCGACGTGACACCACTGTACACGTGAATAATGTCGACGCGCGGGAACTCACGCGCCAGGCCATGCCGATGGTTACGGATGTTTTGCCGCCTCATCCCACGTTCATCCAGGTGGTGGGAATGTACGATGCGGCCAACGGCTCGGTACGGGATGCCCTCTGGCGTTATGCCAAGGGACGCAACGACCCGACCAGTCCCCTGGCGGCTGATGAATATCTGTTAAGCATGGATCGGTATTGCGGTTTTGTTTATTACACGTTGATTCAGCAGATGATCGGACGGGTCACCAACCAGCCCGTTCAGTCAACCCCGGCGGTGCAGACGGCACAAATTAACCTCACCGCACAACCGGGTTGAACCGATCGTATATGTAGCGGTGACGTACGCGTTGCCTTTGGGCTGGGCTTGATCGTGAAGGGCATCATCAACAAAAGATAGACCGGCGACACGCGCATCGCTGTTGAAGCTTTGGAGCATAGCACCATGGATAGCATGAAGACGTTGAGTCTCGTCAAAGGCAAGGATCATTTCTGCTTTCGCTACGAGGTCGGTGAGGAGTCCAAGGTGCTCGATGCGCTGATCGAAATGGTCAATCGGCGCGATATGGCGTTCGACTGGTTTGACGCTGCGGTGCTTTCTCATCAACTCGGTCAGCATTTAGCGAAAGAATTAAAGCCTTATTTGCCGAAGAAAGCAGCATAGGGATTATTGGCATCCGAACATTCGATCTTCGAACGTTCGCAAGTCAGTTTCTCGTTGACAATTCGCTGAACCAGCCCGCAGGCGGGAGGATTGGCGGTTGTTGACCGTGTGACGGAGGATCGTCCACGCGTGGACCGCCTGCATCTGTGCGATGCACAGGCGGCAACTCTTCTGGATTCCCGCGCCCGCGATCTCGCGACCGGTACCTATGACCTCTGTCACCGCCCCCATCTCCCCATTGCCCGGTTCTTCCGACACCGCCTCACGCACTGCCATGCAAAGCGTGCTGGCCCGCAGCGTGCCGGAAAAGGTTTTTCCCCCGCTGGTGCGCCAATTTCTTGATTACCTGAAATTGGAAAAACACTTCAGCGACTATACGGTCAAGAGCTACGGCGCGGACCTTGTCCAGTTCGCACAGTTTCTTGGCGGGGAAATCGGCACCGCTCATGCGACGCCCGCCGCCGCGGGAACTGCCGTTAGCACGATCGATGAAAAGCTCAGCCGTTGCGAGCAACTCACCGTGCGTGAATTCCTCTCGTATCTCTACGCCCAGAACTACACCAAGAGCACCACCGCACGGAAGCTCGCCACGCTGCGAAGCTTTTTTAAGTTTCTCATTCGTCGCGGCATGGTCGCCTCCAGTCCCCTGACCCAGATTCGAACACCCAAGCAGGAAAAACGCCTGCCCAAATGTCTGGACCTGGAACAGGTTCAGAAGCTGATGGACGCCCCGGGTGACGGTGATCTGCTCAGCGCCCGCGACAAAGCCATGTTGGAAGTGCTTTACTCCAGTGGGATCCGCGTCAGTGAACTCGTTGAACTGGACATGGCCGACATCGACCTGCAGGAAGGCGTGCTCCGTGTGCGCGGCAAAGGCCGCAAGGACCGTCTCACGCCGATCGGCAGCCAGGCGATCGCCGCGGTGCAACGATACTTCGAAATGCGGATGCTCGAGCCGAAGCTGCAGGCCAAGACCACCGGCCGCGTATTCCTGAACAAGCACGGCGAATCGCTCAGCACCCGGAGCGTCCGGCGCAAACTCGATAAATATCTTGTCACCGCCGGCCTGGATCCTGGTATCAGCCCGCACACGCTTCGGCACAGCTTCGCGACCCATCTGCTCAACAATGGTGCCGATCTGCGAAGCGTCCAGGAACTGCTGGGTCACCAGAGCCTGAGCACCACGCAGGTGTACACGCATCTCACGACCACGCGCATGAAGCAGGTGTACGATCAGGCGCACCCGCGAGCGGACGTGTCGACGACCGGCATTACCACGGCCGATGACGCCACCACGGCTTCATTGCTGGTTCAACAAAGTGCGTCGGGAGACTCCGCCGGGCAGCGGCCCATCCCGCACCCGTCTTCGCCCAGCCGCCCGTTCTATCCGGCTAAAGCTGGATGAAGCAGCGATACCCAGGCAATAGCAGGCGTCGAAAGTTCGACGCCTGCTATTGTTCGTCGAATACTGCTACTGGGTTCCAACAGCCCAGATGCCGCGCTGCTTCTTTCGCGCTTCGGCCTCGGCGGAGCGGATGAATCCATCCATGATTGAGGTCTCGCGGCGCTGGGCATATGCCAATCCTGCCTTGACCAATTCAACACTCAGGTTCCTGTGTTTGATGAACGCAAACGCCAGCAGCCTTCGCGATGCGTCGCGGGTCTGAGGAAACTGCAGCAGCAGCGTCACATTCTGCCCGGTCACCTGTTTCGTCAACCAATCCCCCGCAGCTCGATCCGGTGATGCAATGCCAAGCAGCTTGATCGTTTCAATCGTGCCGTCTGGCCTCATAAGCTGCAGTGATTCCCCCGAAGCAACACCGGCCACCCTTAAGGTTTGATGATCGAACCGCGACCAGTCGTCCCCGACCGGGCCGAACCGCCCGGAATAAGCCGCTATGACAGAAGCAGCGATCATCGCGCAAAGAAAAGTTGCAACAAATCGTCGACCCCGCCGACGGCGCAGATAACGATTCGTGGTGGACTGGCGCGATAATCGATCCATCGGAGATGCCCAGAAGCCTACCGGGCTAGCCGCTTAAGCGGATAGCACTTGCCGCTAAAGCGGCAAGCCCGGTAAAAACAAAAAATGAATCAATGCTTTCCTTCCCCGTACCGCTTGTAGGGTACGCCTTCCATGAATGCATTTAATTCCAACGCACGCTTGATCGCACGCTCGAGCTCAATGTTCACTCGCGTATGCGGATAATCCTGCGGGCTGTCACAAATGAAGTGACGCCGGCATTGAGTGAGCACATATCGAAACGTCAACCGGCCTTGCCGCTCGTTGCGCAGGCAGCCATCAAAATATCCCTGCCGACCGCTGTCACACCAGAAAGACGGAATTCGTTCCGGAAGCAAATCGTTCACCAACTTGGCTACCGACCCATGGATCCGTTGAATCATCGGGCCCAAATTCTCACCGATTTTTAGATATCCCTCGGTGTGATAGTGATTGTCCAGCAGCGAAGTGACCCAGGGCGTGAAGCCAAATTCAGCAGTGTAATGAGTGAAACGATCCCAGAAAACAGCCTTTGCATCCTCAGATGTAAAAGCCATTTGTTGTCCGTGCACCCGTGCCGTGATGAAGTAAACGGTATTGTCGCGATACCAGTGCTCGAAGCGATGCTGTCCATCCCAGTGCGAAGATTGCGACACCGAGCTTTTTCGAAACCGCGCCATCCCTGCACGATAACGCCACCTACCCCACCGGGCTAGCCGCTTGAGCGGCTGGCAGTTGCCACTGAAACGGCAAGCTCCCTCGGTACCATTCAACCCGCAAGCTGAAAAGCATCATGCACCAGCTGCAGTGCGCGGGGTCCATCACCTTTGCCGATGATGCAACTGATGCGGATTTCACTGGTTGAAATGTTCTGAATATTGATCTCAGCATCGGCCAGGGTCTTAAACATCAACTGAGCCACGCCCGTATGCACCCGCATGCCAACACCCACCACGCTGACCTTTGACAAATCGCCTTGATAGATCGGAGCAGTCAGCGCGCCAGGTCGCGGCAGAGTCTGTCGACGACGGGCCGGATGTCCGCCAGATCTCCGTGTTCGACGGTGAAGCTGATGTTGGCGCTATTGTCATCCATCACGTTTTGAATGATGTCATCCACCACGATGTTGGCAGCGGCAATGTCGCCGAAGATTTTAGCCGCGACACCGGGCCGGTCAGGCACGGATTTGATGGTGACGCGGGTGAGGTCCTTTTTCAGAGCCGCGCCAGATACGACGATGTGTTCCATATTCGGGGTCTCCGCAACGATCCAGGTGCCGGTGTTTTGATTCTGCGAATTGCGGACGTGAATCCGCACATTGTATTTCTTGGCAAATTCCACCGCCCGCGTCTGCAGCACCGAAGCGCCAAGCCCGGCCAGCTCGAGCATTTCATCATAGCTGATCTGCTCGATCTTCCGCGCGTTCTTCACAATGCGCGGGTCCGCGGTGTAGATCCCGTCCACATCGGTGTAATTTTCACACTCATCTGCTTCCAGCACCGCGCCCAGGGCGACGAGCGTCGCATTGCTTCCGCCTCGGCCCAGCGTGGTGAAATCACCGGCAGGCGTGATCCCCTGAAAACCCGCGACAATGACAATTTTGCCGGCGTTGAGCTGCTCAAACAGCCGGTGCTTGTTGATCGATTGAATGCGGGCCTTGCTGAAAGCGCTGTCGGTTACCAGCCCGATCTGCCCGCCGGTGTAGCTGATGGCCTCATGCCCCTGCGCAGATTGCCATCGCCATCAGTGCGATGGTGACTTGCTCGCCGGTGGCCAGAAGTTGATCCATCTCGCGCTTGGGTGCCGCAATCACATTGCCTTGATGTTTGCAAACCTGCTCGGCGAGGTCGATCAGGTTGTCAGTGGTGTCACCCATTGCGCTGACCACGACCACGACTTGATTGCCACGCTCTTTCGCCGCAACGGCCCGGCTGGCGGCGCGGTGTATTTTTTCCGCGTCAGCCAGGCTGCTGCCGCCAAACTTTTGAACGATGAGTCCCATGGTGAGGCGGGATTATAGGGCAGGGGGATGGCCGGTCCAGAGTGCGCGGGCAAGGGTGCTGTTCCACCCGGTAACGCAAAGACTTGCCGATATCTTTAAAGGCCTTGACAGCAGTTGATTACCCCGCAAGATCGAAGCATGCCAAAGACCCAGGCATCATCGCGGTTTCGGCGGTTATTGCTGAACGCGATCATTGTTCCGCTCGTGCTTATGATTCTGATCGCTGTGGTGCTGACCGCCCAGATAAGCCATCTGGTGCGCGACTCGGCGGACGTGGAACGCGCTGACCAGGTGATCGCGAAAACCACCGAGCTGCAGAAGCTGACCATCGATCTGGAGACCGGTCTTCGCGGTTATCTCATCACCGGCGACGAGCAGTTTCTGGAACCTTTTTTGAACGCGACTGCCATAATCGAAAAGGCTTCGGCGAATGTGCTCGAGGCGACCGATGACCCGGAAGTAAAAATCAAGATTCACCAGCTCGATGCCGACCGACAGCGTTGGCTCGACTATGCACGGCCGCTCATACAGGCCCGCAAAAAAAGCCGGGAGAACGTTGAAGGCGTAGCCAGCTTGCAGGGAAAGAATTTGATGGATGGGATGCGGGAAGTTTTCCGGCAGTTGGTCGATAAGCAGACCCAAACCCGCAACGAGCGCTTCCAGGATGCACAAGAGGAATCCAGACTTACTCTCTGGGCGGTTGCAGGCGTCGCGATGGGCGGCGGGGCAGTGCTCGCGATCATTTCACGCAATCAATTCATGTTGATCACGCGGGTATATAATGCCGCGCTTGGCACGGCAACTGAGCTGAATCAGACGCTCGAACAACGCGTGCAGGAACGCACGGCCGAGCTTCGGCAGAGTTCCGCGGAGTTGAAAGAAGCCAATAAAGAACTAGAAGCCTTTTCCTATTCGATCTCTCACGATCTCCGTGCGCCGATGCGGCATATCAGCGGTTTTGCCAATCTCTTGGAGAAATCCATGGCCAATCGCCTGAGTGACGAAGACCGGGAAAATCTTTCAACAATCCGTGATACCGCCGCGCTGGCGGGCCGCATGGTAGACAATCTGCTGGAGTTTTCCCGTGTCGGCAGGGCGGTATTAAGGTCGGTTCCCGTTGATCTGAATAAGGTCGTCAGTGAATCCCGCGCGGAGCTGCTACCGGAAACCGCCGGTCGGAAAATCCAGTGGAAAATCGAGCAGCTGCCCACGGTGCTGGGTGATCCTGCGATATTAAAAATGGTTGTCTATAACCTCCTCGCGAATGCCATAAAGTATACTGGAAAGCGTGAAGAGGCTATCATAGCGATGGGCTCGCTCGAAGCCCCTGCCGCCGTAGTGCCGGGATCTGCCGAGATGTTGACGGTGTTTGTGCGTGACAACGGCGTCGGGTTTAACATGGAATATTCCGCTAAGCTCTTCGGTGTGTTTCAAAGGTTGCACCGAGCCGAGGAATTTGAAGGCACCGGTATAGGATTGGCGAACGTCAAGCGTATTATCACCCGGCTGGGTGGTAGTGTCTGGGCGGAAGGTGAGCTGGATCGCGGGGCCACGTTTTTTTTCACCGTTCCGTTAGCGGGAAAGGTTTGAATTGTGACAGCGTTAAAACGAATTCTGCTTGTTGAAGACAGCGTCAACGATATCAAGCTCACTACCGCTGCCCTGCGCTCAGCAGGCCTGGCGAATGAAATTATCGTCTGCCGTGACGGTGCCGAGGCATTAGATTACCTTTTTCGTCAGGGTGAATTCGAAGGTCGAGGCGATGAGACCTGCCCGATGGTGGTGCTTCTGGATTTGAAGATGCCGCGCGTCGATGGGCTCGAAGTTCTCGCTCGACTGCGATCGGATAGCAAGTTCAAAACGCTGCCGATTGTGATGATTACTTCATCTGCGGAAGAGCAGGACATGATTCGCAGCTACAACCTGGGTGTGAACGGATTCGTGGTTAAGCCGGTGGGGCACGATGAATTCCTCGCCGCCATTAAAGAAGTGGGTCTCTTCTGGGGGGTTGTCAATCAGCCCCCGCCGCAGTTGGATGGCCCGCTGAAGGCCCGCACCTGAGGATCAATAACAGCGCGGCAATAATGATTCCAGAGCGAACGATGCACAAAGGCGATTGATATCTTCAGATCGGTTTCCTGCGATCATCGTCGAAGCTTTTTTTGCCATGACGTCCACTATCTGCGGAGCCAGCATCTCTCATGCTCTCATTGATCCATCTGGAAGATAATGTTCTGGACCGCAAGCTGGTCGCCGCTCAATTAGCGGAAGAGGGTCTTGTTTTTCACATCACTGCTGTGGAGACCGAAGCGCAATTTCTTGCCGCCATCCAGAATTGTGCCGCCGACCTGGTGCTCGCGGATTTCAGCCTGCCGCAATTCGATGGTCGCTCGGCGCTTGCGTTGGCGCAAAAGATATGTCCGGACGTTCCGTTTATTGTCGTCTCCGGCGCGATGGGGGCGATGGCTGTTGTCGATATCCTCAAGGCAGGCGCTACTGATTTTGTACTCAAAGACCATCTGCAGCGATTAAACCCCGCGGTAAAACGCGCACTGCGCGAAGCGCAGGATCGCACCGCTCGACGTCAGGCCGAGCAGGACGTTCGCGAGGCCCGCGACAGTGCCGAGGCAGCGAATCGCGCTAAGGATCATTTCCTGGCGGTGCTCAGTCACGAACTACGCACTCCGCTCACCCCGGTTTTAACTGCCATCCAAACCATGGAAGGGGATCCAAATCTCCCGCGTGAGTTCAGCGAGCCTGTGCAGATGATTCGTCGCAACGTGCAGCTTGAGGTGAAGTTGATCGACGATCTGCTCGATCTCACGCGCGTCAGTCGAGGTAAGCTGGAACTGAATCTGCAGCCCACAGACGCGCACGAAAGCGTTCGCCAAGTGCTGGCGATCTGTTCCAGCGATCTTCGCGGCAAACGCCTTGCGATCGATGAAGGTTTCCGCGCAACCGCACATACCGTTCATGCCGACGCTGCTCGCCTTCAGCAAATTCTCTGGAATGTTTTGAAAAATGCGGTGAAGTTCACTGAAGAGGGAGGCCGCATCGCCGTACAAACGCGCAACCTGCCACCGGGTCAATTTGAAATATCGATCACAGACACGGGCATCGGCATTGACCCGGAAGTGCTTCCCCGCGTCTTCGATGCTTTTGAGCAGGGCGGAAAAGACATCACCCGTCAGTTCGGCGGGCTGGGCCTGGGCCTGGCCATCAGCCGGGCGCTGGCCGAGCAACACGGGGGTTGTCTGACTGCCAGCAGCGAGGGAGCAGGCAAAGGCGCTGCTTTTTCCCTGCGGCTCCCGACCGTCTCGGTCCCCACCAACAAGGGTATCAACGACCCCGCCAAGCCTGGCACGAAGGACGCTTTAAGCGACTGTCGCATCCTTCTGGTGGACGATCATATCGACACCGCCCGCGCAATGGGCCGACTGCTGAAGCGGTGGGGCTGCAACGTGCAGACCGCCGACTCGGTCGCCAGCGCCCTCAAGGCCGCCGACGCGCTCAAATTTGACGTGTTAATCAGCGACATCGGCCTGCCCGATGGCTCCGGCCACGACCTGATCCGTCAACTCAAAGCCCGCTATCCCGTAAAGGGTATTGCCGTCAGCGGTTTTGGAATGGAAGAAGACTTGAACTCGTCTCGCAGCGCCGGCTTCAGCGAACACCTTGTGAAACCAGTCGACTTAAGCCAACTTGAAATGACATTGCGAAGAGTGATCGCCGCGCCCTGGCGCACAACGCATCCTAGTGTGCATCGTAATGCGCATCGCAGTCTGCGTCCCCCCCTTCAACCGCTTTATCCAGGACCGATTGGCCCCAGTGCGCTCCAGAGAAGTTTGCCGGGGTGATTTGCATTGGAGTGTGCAGTGAGTGGCAGCTGACTTGCATCGTACTGCACTTCCGGCCAGGCAAACCAGGCAACGTGTCCATCGGCAAAAAGTATAAATCCGCCACCACGATGCCGCGCCGCAAAGCGGGTCCAGTCGGCCTTGGACTGTGCGATGTTGGTCGTCGCTCCGGTGGGACCAATCTTACCCTTGTTCAGATATACCTCCGGATGGGCCGTATTCCATTTCTGGACATTCTCATCTTTATATTCGCCGGAATTTGCGATCTTTTCCGTCATCACAACGATTTCAGAAGTGGGCCTCAGGCTCGACATTTTGATATTGGGCTGTTCCACCACAACACCCAGCGAGTTGGTATATGAGGTCAGTTTTGAATTGAATACCACCGACAAATTAAACTTGAACTGCTGAGCGGCGAACATGCCAGTGGAGTTTTTGATGGTGCTGGTCGAGTCGATACCATAAAGGTAGTAATACCCCTCGCTGTAGATATCAATTCCATCCGGTGTCGGCGGCTGCGCCACGGGGCAAATGAAAATGCTATGTTGCCCTTCGTGCGGGGCTACATCCTTATGCTGGTAATCCAGCACCAGCATCTGATAGTAGCTTTTGCCGTTCACCAGCGGTGGGATTGCGTTAAACCAGATACTCGGATCGTCATAGCCAATCACATTGGAAGACGAGAGTGTTCCATTGGCGTTTGGGCCAAAATAGTTGGAGTTTCCCGGTGAACTGCCTGTACCATCGGGCCCTTTCTGCGGCAATTGCCCTTTGTTTGAATCGACATAAATCTGCAGACCAATCCCCCATTGGCGAAAATCGCTCATGCAGACAGCTTCTAAAGCAGAACGCCGCGCTTTGCTTAACGCGGGGAGCAAAATACCAATCAACACCGCAATGATCCCGATCACTACAAGCAATTCAACAAGCGTAAAACCCACTCGGTTTCGAGCGCGAACCATGGAAGCTCCCAGATAAACCAATGCTCGCATAACGGCGCAGATAGATTGACCTGCCCGCGGCGGCAAACATTCAAGCGGCGGACTCTAGCCCATCTAAGTGCTCGGCATGTGTAGGTCTGATTAAGACTGCGCTAAGTATGGAAACGTAGGCGACTTGAAATGTTGCACCACGAACAGTTTCGCGGGCATGTTAACTATAACTTAGCGCAACTATAGCTAAACGCTGTTTGTCCCGGGGCGGCAGTAGTATACCTTCTCTTTCGGAGAGCGCGTCGGGGAAATGTTCGTCGACGAAAGCTGTGGGTAGGCTGAGAAATTCAGATTGTTGAGTTGCCGTTCGGCAACTCTCATCCACCTCCTGATTAACGATGAAATCGATTTTGTCTGACGGAATGTTCCGCCGGTCAACGCCCGGATTGTTGCTTCGATCACATTCCGGTTCGGAACGAATCTGTCGTTGCTCAGAGCCCTTTGCTAACGGCGCGTGGAGTATCTGCCGCCAGTAAACCGAGTTCAGTTTTCAATTGTGGAGATGCGAAATGCGTTCATTGCCAAGAGTTCATCGTCAGAAGAAATCGTCCCTGGTCCGTATGTCCGCCGCATCGTCCGCCGTGCTGGAACCGATGGAAAAGCGAGTGCTGTTTTCGGGTTTCCCGATCACTGCATGGAATTTTGATAATTTAACCGCAGGCACTAACCTCGCTCCGGCGGCTTCCACCGGAACTGGGACCTCCTCAAGCGTGGGTATGCAAAGCACCGGTACAGTGGGAGTCGCCCCATACCCCACGCCCAATGCACCCGGGCCCGACGCGTCAGCCGTAACATCAGCATCGGGAAGTTCAGACGGGACCAGTAACACTTGGAAAATCGTCGGCACGAACGGCTGGAACAGCAGCACCGCAATCGCCAGCCAAGGCGCTCAGTTTCTTACCAGCACCAGCAATTACACCGGGGTCAATCTAAAATTCGACTGGCTGCCTTCGGCGCAGGGTGAACAGAAACTTGCCGTCGAATATACAATTGACAATGGCGGGCATTGGGCGAACGCGCTCACCAGCAGCAACGCAACAGTCCCCACGGGGCTGACCCTTGTTAACAACACGAGTTCCGCAAACTCGATCTCCGGCTATTACATTAATTATACCACACTCTCCTCACCCGTTTTTGTCAACGGAATAACAGTAGATCTCAGTGGGATCGCAGGCGCACAAAATGCGTCTTCGGGGTTTGGAATCCGACTTGTGAACGCTGCCACGCTCAGTGACGACACCGCCGTAAAAACCGGTGGTGCCCTCAATAACACCTCCGGCAACTGGTCGTTTGATGAAGTACAGATTCTTGGAACCCCCATTAACGCGACTAAGCCTTCGATCACGGCCACCGGCAATCCCGCAAATCTGGAAACCAACGGCGGTGCGCCTGCTACTTTTACAGCCGCTGCCATCGGAGCGCCTACTCCTGCAGTGCAGTGGCAAACGAGCACGGGAGCGGCGTTTGTAAACGTAACCACCGGCACCGGTGGAACCACCAACTCGTACACCATCACAGCAACGCCCGCGCTGAGCGGTAGCAGTTATCGCGCGGTGTTCACAAATTCCGCCGGTAATGCTGTCACAACCGCCGCGACGCTTACCGTCCCCAGCGTACCGACCGTCACACTCCAGCCCACCAATCAGACAGTCGCAGTGTCTAATCCTGTTACCTTCACCGCGGCCGGATACGGGCCAACCACCACCAGCGTTGTCTGGCGCGTGAGCACCGACGGCGGTGTAACGTTCCCTGGATCCAGTAACATCACCACCGGCACCTATAACACAACGACCGGCGGCGCAGCGACGCTCACATTTACACCGCTGTTAGGTGACACGGGCAAACAATACGAAGCATTCTTCACCAGCGGTGGCGCGGTCGCAAACAGTTCAGCAGCTTCTCTCACCGTCTTGGGCACTCCCATCACCGCCTGGACCTCTTTGGCTGGAAGCACAAGCGTTAGCCCACCAGCGCCTTATCCGAATGTCGGCGTGGGGACGCTTTATCCCCTTGACATGGCCAACGATTACTCCCGCGGATACCTGTCGGTCACGATGGATGACGTCACGGCAACCAAAGGAACCTTAAATTCGAACTTTACTGAAAACGTGCTTCGTGTCCGCGGTGGCAATGGTGTTACCGGTGGCGCGCCTTCCAATGGCTGGACCGGTTTCGCGCCCAACGAGGATCAGGGGCTGCAATTCAATGTCAGCACCGCTGGCTATACCAATCCCGCGCTGACGTTTGACTGGTATTGCACGACATCCGGCATGCGGCAGGCGCAGATCCAATATACAACTGACGGTGGGAGCACTTGGCATAACACCGGGTCGGTACTGACGGGAAACTCCAACGACTATTACGGCGCTACCGCAGGTGGCGCACCGTCAGGCGTCTTCGTGAATCTTCAATCGATTCCCGGGGCGGCAGACAACGCAAATTTCGCCGTCCGGATGGTCTCCGAATATCAACAGTCCACGGATTCCTCGAACCCCGCGACCTACCTGCCGCAAATATTCGACGGCAATCAATTGATTACCAACTCAAGCACCGGGCTTCCAACTGCCCATGGGCAATTTGCCACCGCCGCTGCCGGCGGTGCGTACCAGGAACAGGAAATCGCCATCTCCGGCCAAAGCGACAGCGGATCCTTCGAGATCACCGTGCCGGGCGTTGGTACCACAGGTCCAATTTCATATGACAGTGGATACACCGCCGGCGGTATCTACTCCAACATGGCGACCAACATCACAAACGCGCTGACCGCACTGAAGTCTGGACTGCTGGTATCGGCGTCGAATGATCCGGTTGCTGCTCTGGACGGGATTGCCCGAAATTTCCTGATCCAGTTTGCCGCCCCGCAGACCGGACCGATCACAATCACCAATAACACGATCTCCGGCACGAACGACCCCGCATCGAACAGCAGCGCCGGTGTGCCGCTGACTCCGGGAGTCACCGTAATTTATTCAGGAAACGCAACCGGTTCCCTGATTCCCTATACCGATGACTTGACCACTGGCGGTAACTGGCGCTTTGGAAACATAGTGTTCACCGGAACTTCCAAGACCGGAGCACCTTCGATTCTGAGCCAGAGCGTTGGTGGAACCGCTGTCTTGAACAGCAGCACCGGGACGGTCAATTTTAACCAGTCCGCTTCGGTCTATGCCGAACAAGGGATTGGCTCGGTCCAGTGGCAGGAAAGCAAAGATGGCGGCAGCTCCTGGGTTAACGTCGGCCCCGCAACGCTGACCAACAACAGTGCAGGCACCGTTTACTCTTCAACCCTTTCGGAGACCTTCACAACCTCTGATGTGAATGCACAACCGCCGTATGAGTTCCAGGCAACTTTCTATGGGAAGATCAGTGGGAATGCCCAAACCAGCACCGGTACCGTGCTGGTGGTTCAACCAATCGCTCCGACTTTCACTCTCCCAACTGGTGCGGGTGTAACTCCAATCTCGTCAGGCCAGCCGACCAGCGTGTCAGTTGTGGGCGGCACAGTGGCGACCTTGACTTCCACAGCGGTGGGGCTTCCGTTTACTACAACAGCCGCCAACTGGCAGATCAGCAACGGGGGTATCTGGACCAACCTTCCCGCAGCCGATATTTCAACGACCGTTTCAACTTTGTCTACCGGATACCAGCAGTCGACCTCTGTTTTGAGCTATCCCACGACCGCGGACCAAAGTGGGACTCAGCTTCCTATCGAGGTGATCTTCAGCAACACCGTCAGCAGCCTGACGTCCAATACCGTATATATTAATGTTTTGCACAACGCCGCCGCTGTGACGCAATGGGATTTTGGCAATCTGCAATCGAACACCAGCACCGGCTTGATGAATGCACCGGACAACACACCAACGCCGAACATTAATATCGCGCCAGGTATGCTGAACGCGATTGGGTTTACGGATCCTAACTTCCCTTCGGTTCCAGCTGCCGATGTCACCAATACCCCCGGTGGTGCAAACACCGCCTTTACCGCCAACACATGGCGTCTGCGCGGCGGAGCTCCGGGTTCGCTGTCAAACACGGGTGCCAACGGTTGGGACACACTGGCCCCGCAATACAGCCAGGGCGCTGAGATTGATGTTAATACAACCGGTAAATACGGCGTGTATCTCCATTTCGACTGGTACACCACCGCGCAAGGTGTTCGCGACCTGCAGGAAGAGTATTGCCTGAATATAAATGCTGCCAGCCCTGTCTGGCAGACCATCAACCCGGTGCTGGTTGCCCCCAACGGTGGCGATTTCTATGGCGCGACCAAAACCGCCGCTCCCACCGGCGCAACCCTGGATCTGACCGGTATCTCCGGAGCAGACAACAATCCAAACCTGGGAATCCGCCTGGTTTCCGCATATGACCCGGCGTTGCCGACCATCACGGACTCAGCCTCTGTGCAATCGCAGGAACAAGCTAACGGCCCGGCCTGGGTGTTACCCGAGCCACACGGGCAGTATGCCTCAACCACGCTTGTAAACGGTGCTCCCGTGCCTATTAACGGAACATCGGGTAACTGGCGATTTGGTACGATTTCTCTGTTTGCCCTGAATTATCCCGCATGGCTCTCGCCGTCCGCGATCACCAGCGGGGCGGCTGTGTGGAACACAAACACTCAGGTGCTGAATGTCACCGGCAGCGCAACGATCATCGGTGACCCCGCCCTGTCGGGCGATTCGCCTCTCATTAACGTAAGCGCGTCCGGAAACCTCCTGGTCGATTCCGAGGCCATCCGGAGCGTGCATATCGGCGGCCTTAATGTAAGCGGTAGTGGAATAGTGACCGTATCGCCTACCACGACCACTGATATTCTGGTGGTCGCACAAGGCGGTGCCTTTAATCTAGCCTCGGGCACCACGTTCGATCTGAAAAACAATTTCCTTGATCTGCAAGCTTCTAATGTGACAGCAGGCGGAACAATTGTGTCCAATCTGGACACGCTGCTTAACAATCAGCAGCTTTTCAGCTCCACCGCCAATTCCGATTCCACACACCTCACCGAGCTGGGTGTTATGGATAATAACGGTGCATACAACGGTGCCGCCGGATCGCTGGGTACTTTTGCCGGTACCATGCCTGGAACCTACGACGTACTGATGCGGTACACCTATTTCGGTGATGCGAACCTGGATGGCCGCGTGGATGGTTCCGACTACAGCCTGGTTGACAACGCCGCACTCAGCGGCCTCGCAGGGGCTCCAGGCGCGGTTGATTTTAACCATGACGGGCTCATCGATGGCAGCGATTACACATTGATCGACAATGCCTTTAATACCCAAGGCCCGCGGATTACCCCAGCTGCCCAAATCGCCAATCCTGCCGCGCTTTTCGCTAATGCGGTGCCGATTACGAGCGTGCCTTCGATCAGCGATTTGCAGAAGAAGGACAAGGCCGGTGTCTTAACGAGTCAGCCAGATGTGGTTGACAGCCTGGATGCCATCGCTGGGTAATCCCCGCGAGGTGTTTCCCGGGGCGGATTCGCGTCGACGACCGATAAAATCCGCAGTTTCGAGTGATTTTTCGCTGAAGCAAACAGCGAACCAAACCAATCATTCTGCGGATTTTTGGTAGAGCAGGGTATGTTAAATGATTCAGTCTCATTTTTGCAAACCCAGTCTTTACAAGGTTCAAACAAGGTTTTTACCAGACTGATTAATAAAATTTTCTGCTTGCTCTTAGTTCTCGGTGTGGTAGATTTGCTCGTAAGCAGGCTACCCGATCGAAACGAGTGTGAGACGTAATGATGGAAGTACAACTGAGGCGTTGAGAATCACTCGGGAAACCGTGTATTCGCAAAGCTTAGTACTTTCATTAAGGCCTCCTCGGATAGCCAGGGCTTCCACCCCAGCTAATTCCCGGGACAAACAAGAGAGGGTGTAGAATCCATGTCCAATGTAAAGTCACGTTTTAAGTCCCGGTGGAAGGTTGCCCTGCTGGCCACCATCGCAGGTGCCACAGTCTCGCCTCTGGCGGCGCGGGCAACAATGACGATTGATCTTTCGCTAGTCCCCTTGGGAAGCACAACGCCTTACTCGCTGAAGTATCTAACTGCGGACACCACCAGTGTTCCGATTTATGTGTATGCGACGATCACCGGAAGTGGCACGCCGGCTACCGCGACAAGCGGTGCCTCGGCTCCGCCTTCGAGTGGCGATTTTGACGGTCTTCAATACGCGTACTACAACATATTGAATTCGGCAACTAACCCCGTCCAAGGCAATATTTCGACGGGCCAGCTGAATTCATCGCTGGGCTTCGATTCTTCCATGAACGACGTTTCTGGCCTAAACACCAGTGGTGGCGCTCAGACCGGAACTATCCAGAACATCGTGAACGGTGTCTCGGTGGGTTCGGTAAATGGCTCACTGATCAATTACGCGAAAGCCCGCGCCGGACAGCCGGTCTGGTCCAACGCTACCACCTTCAACAGCAGCACAGGTTACACATCGCTGGCGGATGGGACAAACATTGTCCCGGGTGCTCCTGCGGGAACTGGCAGCGCTGAATTCCGTCAGCTTCCTCTTGGAGACCCTTACATATACCCCCGCATGGGCAGCTGGCACTACAACGTTCAACGCATCTACTCCTTCGTCGATCCAGAGCACTGCTTTCACTGCAGGAATTCCTACTTTTAACATTTCTAACAGTGGTTACGCTCCGGCGAATATCTTTACTGACAGCACGAGTAGTGCCCCGGCGTCGCCTGCCTCTCTGGCCTCTGTAACAAGTGCAAATTACAGTGCAGGCGCCGGTGTGACATTGACTGCCGCCCTTAAGGGTGATTGCAACGCGGACGGCATCGTTAATATCGTCGACTTCAATACGCTTACCGGTAACTTCAACAAGCCGGGAGTTTGGTCGCAGGGATTCTTCGATGGAACAACCCCTGGGCAGGTTGGCACGGTCAATATCGTTGAATTCAATGAGTTGACGGCTAACTTTAATAAAAATGCAGGCCCGCAGCTAACTGCGGCTACTGACGCTCCTCTTTACGCCTTCGCAGTTGCTCACGACGACGTTGTTGGCTACGTCGCCGCTGGTGGGCTGATTCCGACGGCAGTTCCAGAACCCGCGAGCCTTGGCGTTCTTGCGGTCGCTGGCGTCTCTCTTCTGTCGCGGCGGTCGCGTCGGAATAACGTTTGAGGTCTTGTTCCATCACTCTTGTAGATATCGGGTAGGGCACTTTAGGAGTAAACGAAATGAAAATGCGAACGCGTAAATACGGTGTTTTGGCAGCGGCCGCTATGGCTTCTGTTCCAGCGATCAGTCATGCATCTATCGCGGTGACGTTCAGCTATGATACGTCGACACTCATGTATTCGACATCCAGTAACTTTGCGACATTCACTGCAGTACCCATCGTCGGTGGAGCTGTTTCAGTCCCCGTAAATGATTACTTCCGGTTTGGGGTTGATGTGAGCGTCACCGGTGATACGAACCCGTCTTCGGGTGGAACGTATGATCAGACCAATGGTTCGACCCAGCCTGCGAATCTGGGTCTTGCTGCATTCGGTTTTGCTTTCAACCTTTCAAGCCCGGTCACTACTTTAGCTCCGTTTCAGAGAGGCGCCGGCACGCAGGCTAGCCCTTATACTTCCAGGGCTGCTGTGAGTACTTCGTTTGGTACCACTTCTCAAGGCAACGTCAATATCCTGACGGGGCAAGTTGGAACTGGTGGTGCCTATCTCAGCGGTGGCAACAACGTGAACGTAGTTGGGACGACCTCGAATTACCCAGTGATAACCGTGGGTGCTGGTTCTGGGGGAACGCAGGCATTTACGAATCTGATCTACAAGGCAGGACCGGCAGCCGGCCAGTCCACAATCACGGCCATCATTCCGACGGGTGCTGACGCTATCACTATCTTGGATCCAACCTACACGCCTTCTACCTCCACGCCCCCTGATTACGTTCCAGCAACGACCGGCTTTACTACAAATAATTTACCTGCACTCGTGGTCAATGTGACGGGAGGAGCCGCTACTACGGGGAGCAATAGGATTGTCTCTCTCGTAACGACAGGATCTGCTCCGACTGGTACGGCCCCGAATGGGTATGGCTCGACACCTCTGGGAACCCTCTCCGTTCAATTCGCAGGTGGTTCTGGCAAGTACTTCCCTGGTTATTTGAATATTTCCGGAGGTGCTACAAGTGGATATGTTGCCGTTAAAGGATTTGCACCGGGTGACAGCCCTGAAATCTACGCTCTCCAGGTCGCGATAGGTGGCGTAGTTTTGAGTCCTACAGATACTCGTCTTGCTGCGATTATCACCGATATCAAAGCCGGTGATGATACCACTAGCATCAATAACCTTGGTGTTACAGCGGTGTCTGGTTCGCCGTATGCGTCACTTTTCCCGGGCTACGACATATTAGTGCCGTCCAGTGTCGCAGGTGGTGCCGCACCTTATTTCGCGTTTGACTTTAGCAGTGCAGGCACTGACACAACCTATGGCGATCCTGCGCTAGGCAACATAACGGTTACTGCAATTGCAGCAGTGCCTGAACCTGCCACCGCTGCCGGAGTTATCCTCGGTGCAGCAGGCTTACTTCTAGGCCGTCGAAAGAATCGTGCTACCGCCTGATAGGGCACGGCCCCTGGGCAATGTTATTTAACGAGTTTCATGGCCGAACCTTTTAAATAGGGTTCGGCCATTTTTTTAACCCATCTTCTATAGTATTAGGATGGCTGAACAAAATGTCTCTGTTCTTGAGGCGCTGAATATTGCAGCTGGACATCATCGCGCTGGAAATCTTGAAGAAGCCAATGAGATCTATCGCTCAATTCTAACGGTTGAGCCGCACCAACCAGATGCGCTTCACCTCCTTGGAGTGCTGGCAGGTCAGACGGGAAGAGCGAAGGAGGGGATCTATTTTATACAGCAGGCAGTGACCGCTCGCCCTGATTTCGCAGCAGCGTGGTCAAATCTCGGTCGGCTTTATGCAGACGATGGCTGCTTAGCGGAATCCGTAAAGTGCTATAAGCAGGTAACGATCCTGACGCCTAATGTTGCGCAGTCTTGGTTTGCTTTAGGCATTGCATTGCGGATGGGCCGGGACTGGCAGAAGGCGATCGCCGCATTCGAGCACGCAACCCACCTCGATAGTTCTTATGCAGCGGCATTTGCCGAGCTGTCGGGCGTTCTGAAGAAGAGCCGCCAATTGAATCGCGCATTGACAGAGATCAGGACGGCCATTCAGTTACAACCCACTTCTGCTGAGTTTCACGGCAATCTGGCAGCAATTCTAACTGACATGGGATTGCTCGATGAGGCGGAATCTGAATGGAAGACTGCAATTCACTTCAATTCCGGTGCTGCGGAGTTTCAAGTCTGTTTAGGTAATCTGCTTGAGAAGAGGGGCGACGTTGACAAGGCATTTACAGAATATTCTCTGGCAATTTCGAAAGATCCAAGATGCGCTCGCGCTTATAGTTCCAGAGCAGTCTTGTATGGGAAAACCAATCGCCTAGATGCTGCATTCGCCGATCACCATATCGCTCTCAATCTCGAACCCAACAATCCTGAACTTTATTTGAACTCTTTTAGCACCCTGGTGAGCGCTGGAAGCATTGAAGACGCCGAGCGATGTTGTCGCCGTGCGCTGGAGTTGGATCCGAGTTCAGAGGGCGCATGGGAATGCCTTGGTCGAGTGCTACGAATAATGGGGCGTTTCGATGAAGCTCGATCGGCCTTTCGTCGTTCTTTAGATTTATCACCCAGTGCAATTGTATCGATGCTTCTCACAAGTATCGAAGTTAATACCGATAGCAACGAAGAAAAAAAGCTGAATTTGCTCGTCAATGCTCCAGAGTCTTCCGAATGGGATAAAATCTCAGCGGGATTTGCGCTTGGAAAGATTCTCGACGACTCCGATCGTTTCGATGAAGCGTTTGCGGCGTATCACAGCGCGAACGTTCTCCATAAACAAAGCTGTAACAGACGCGGATTGACGTTCAGCGAAGTAACACTAAAAGAAGAAGTTGATCGGCTGATCTTCAACTGTACAAACCAGTTTTTTACTGGTCGCAAAGACTGGGGTTGTGAGTCTGAACTTCCCGTTTTCGTTGTGGGCATGCCTCGCTCCGGCACGACCCTGGTTGAGCAAATCGCCGCTACCCACTCAAAGGTGTTCGGCGCAGGCGAATTGCCAGACATTCCAGCGATGGTCTCTGATCTATCTGCGCGCCAACCGCGTGTTTCCGAGTTGCACTGGGATAAGGAGTTGATTGAAGATCTCAGTAACCGGTACCTTCAAAAGATAACCCAATTGCCTAAAAGCGCCTCTCGAATCGTCGACAAGATGCCTGCGAACATCTTCAACCTCGGTCTGATTGCCACGCTTTTTCCTAAGGCTAAAGTCATCTTTTGTCAGCGGAACCCATTAGACAACTGTCTTTCCTGTTACTTCCAGCTCTTTGCAAAAAACAGCCTGTTGTTCAGTTATGATTTGGTAGACTGCGCCACACAATGCAGGGAACAAAAAAGACTATTCGAACACTGGCAGAAGGTTCTTCCGTTGGCAATGTTATCCGTTCAATATGAGGAACTTGTGAACGACCTGGAGGGCCAAGCGCACCGTCTGATTGACTTCCTCGGCCTTGAATGGGAGTCGGCTTGCCTGGATTTTCATAAAACTCAACGCGCGGTGCATACCGCGAGTGTCTGGCAGGTGCGTCAACCAATCTATACGCGGTCGGTTGGGCGGTGGAAGCATTATGAAAAGCATCTCGCGCCGCTGTTGCAAGCGCTGGGAGATGGTGACCCATCACACGGTATTTAGAGCCCGCTGCCCTGGGTGTTGAAGGCGTTGTCGATCAGCGTGTAGTCGCTGCCGTCGATCAGGGTGTCATAATTGAAGTCGCCGTTGACCCAGCCGGTGCTGCTTTGAAGATATCCGTTGTCGATTCGGCTGTAATCGCTGCCGTCTACCACCCCGGACAGGTCAGCGTCGCCGTAGTAGGTGTATTTAATCAATATTGCCGAGGGAATCGACGTGACATTATCGAATTTGGCTAGATGAACGTCGCCGCCGTTTTGCAGGCTGCCCAGCGTGGTCAGACGGGTGGGGTCGAGCAGGACTGCGCTGGATTGGATTCCGCTGCCGTTCCAGTTGCCGTTGGCATAACCGCTCCTCAGCAGGGGTTGGATCGTCGAAAGACTGCCGCTGCTGATGATCATATCGTTGGCGTTAAGATCGAGGATCGCGCCGCTGGCCATGTTCAAGCTGCCAACAATCAGCACTTCCCGGTCGGCGTGCGACGGGGGGGGGGCCGTGATCGCTGAGGTGTTAGCCCCAAGATTCAAGGCTGCGAGATTGCGTTGATTGAAACCGCTATTGAGTGCTCCCGCGGCGAAGTAGACACTGCCGTAATTCGTGATCGGGTCGCCGTTGGAATCTAATCCCGGCGCGTTGCCAGTGTTCACTGTCAGGTTTGCCGACGTGGCTGCCGGGTCCCCGGCGAAATAGAACTGTCCCGCGTTAACGTTGAGAGTATTCTGGTCGCTTTGTTTAGTGCCAGCGTTAAAGAAAGTGCCCACGCCGTTATTCGGCAGGATGTCATTGACGGTGAGCGTCGAATTGCCGTTCCCGCCGTTGAAAGTAAGTCCCTGGTAACTCGGTTGCGCGCCGGTGACACTGAAGACTTCGTTCCCATTATTACCGTTGATGATTTCACTGCTGATATTGTTCAGCAGGATGGTTGAATTATCGAACGTGGTATCCTGCAGATTGACATCGACGGTATCGGCTGCGCTGCTGCCGTTCAGTGTCACCACATCCCCGGTCGAACCAACGGTTCCCGACGCAGTCACGCCCCCCGACGGTACTGGGCTGGATGACGGCGTAATGCCATTGACCGTGAGCGTGCTATTGTTCCCCCCAAAGCTGAAGCTCAGGCCAGGCACGATCGATAGCGGGGCGGTGTAGAGGATATTACCATTTAAAAGCACATCGAAGTTCGTGCTCTTGGCAGCGTCGAGTTGCAGGATCCAGTTGCTACCGCTGGCGACTGATTTATACGCGTCGGGAAACAGCCCGAAATTCACACCGGATGAAGTGTTAGCGCCGGCGATGGTGATCGTCTTGCTGGTTGTAACCGCAACGTATCCAATCGGCGGCAGCGTGCGAACCACTGTGGTCCCGCTCGACTGATTCGTGATAATCCACGACCCCGCCACGCCGTTGATCGTGCTGGTTACCGTAAAGGATTCACCGGCGTCGAGCGATCCGTTGTTGTTCTTGTCGATGTAAACGGTCACGCCATTAATGCCGGCCTCGCCTGAATCCTGAATGCCGCTGGCATTGTTGTCAGAGAAGACCACTCCGGTGGCATTACCCACTGTTTGCGTCAGCGCGGGTATCGCCTGCACGTAACCGTAACCCGTTAAATTATTCGGCACCGGTGACTGCATCTTTAAAGCAGTATTCGAAAGGATCGAATCGATCGCTGACGGGGTCAGCGATGGACTTTTCTGCACGATCAATGCCGCAACGCCCGCAACCGCGGCCGCGCCGGCGCTGGTGCCCGAGTAGGTCGGATACGGATTATTTCCCACCTTGGTGCCGTAAAACGTCGTGTAAACCCCATCGGGCCCGACAATAGAAGGTGCCTGCCGCGCCGAAGGAGATGTGAGCCTTCCTCCGGAGGTGTTGAAGAAGACCGGCGTTCCTCCTTCGCTGGAAAAACTTTCCAACACGGGTGTTCCACCGCTGATATTCGCCGCCCCGACAGATTCGACTCCCGTCGCGTTAGCGTGACCGAACACCGTGCTGGTATTCGCGCTGGTATACGCCCAGTTGGTAGCCTGGCCGGCAAAATCGATGTACTTGATATACCCGGGCAAAGCGCTGCCGGACTCACTGACGATTAACAGCTTATAGGTCGCCGTCGGGCCGGAATTTGTGAAGGTGACTCGCTGAATCGGATCAGCCCCGGTGGTTAAATTCGTGCCGCCAGCCACGATTGTGTTCGAAGAATTCAGCACATAAATGTCCACTTGGTTGCGACATCCAGTGCCGCCGCTGGCACTGAAATAAGGCTGGTCCCACTGGAAAGAAAGATCAACGCTGGAACCGCTGGACAGCTGGAATGTCTGCTTATCGTTCGTTCCGCCGGAGGTGTTGAAATTGTAACTGGTCCCACCGTAAAACGGGGTTACCCCTGAGGCATTGCTGAACGCCGTCGTTGGATAACCGGTTGTTCCGGTGCTCCAATTGCTCGCGTAGGAATTTTCACCGAAGTTACCGGCGGCAGCGATGTAGGTTACCCCTGCAGCAACGGCTGACTGAGCCGCCTGGGCGACCGCTCCGTCTTCAAAAAAAGGCTCATTTTTGTAGGTCACATCATCAACGATTACCTTCGCCCCCGCAGTTACCAATGACTTAATGTTGTTTGCGCCGGTGGCATAGGTGCCGGCGTTTGCAAAGGCGAGCTGAGCGCCGGGGGCCGTATCGTAAATCGTCTGGGCAAGTGCGCGGCCTTCATCGGTTGCCGGTGTATTGTCGGAAAGGATCTGCACGTTGGCCGGAAGATCACCGGTGGCGACATCATTGGCATAGTGATCGGTAACAGCGGGGTTCGAATTGTTATTGAAGCTGTCGGACATGATCCCGACCTTAACGCCTGCGCCGCTGACGTTGTACATGGCCCGCGCCGTAGGCCCGAGAATGCTGGCATCGCCCTGGCTTGTCACCGCACCGGCATTTACTGAATACGCAGATGCCTCGGCGAATCGCATGCCGCCCATCTTCGCCAACCTGCCCAGCTGGCTGATCGGAAACGGCGCATCAACTTCATGCCCCGCAACTGAAATGTCCTGCCCTTTCAGGCGTTTCAGTGCAAGGGCCAGTGCGTTGGTGTAACCAGCGTTGGCAAAGGTCTCGATCTCAACGCTCCCAGCCCGGACGTGAAGCGACGTGTCGCTGGGTACAAACGCCGAAGCGACTGCTACTATCCCACCATGAGTGCTAACAACATTCTGAGTTGCGACGAACTGCTGATACTGCTGATAGGCAGATTGCAGGCTGGTATCCAATTTCCCCAGGGATCGGCGAACGCTTGTCGGTGATGCGCTGAGCATCTGGCGCGTTTCCAAAATCTCAACGCGCGGGCGTGTGCGCACCTTCCTGGAGGTATTGCGTCACGATCCGGCGGATGGTTCTGATAGCTCGGGCGGTCACGGCCCGACGGGGAATTTTCCCCATGACAACAGCACCTTCCCCGCCGAGTGCATCGGCGGTCTATAAGCAAGGGGGGAACAACATCAGGTGGGGTTCCTGCCAACCGCCTCCGGTGTACCTCTCCACATTAATTTTGCCGCGCATTGGATGCAAGGCAAATCAAATCGCTTTAGCAGATATTTTGGTTAATCCTCGGCGATCACACCAGGTCTTATAATCCGTGCAGGTCAACCAGACCGGTTATCCGTTTCCAACTGAAAAACTGCCCGCGGACGCATTTTCTCTAAAAGTCATCTTTCAGATGAGAGACGTCATTGACCGTATCTACTTTCCAATGAAATCCGTCTGCTTCACCGCGGACCGTCATGTGCAGGATTGCGCAGTTCGGGATTGCGCACATTTCGACCGACGGATGCCCCGATGTCAGCGGCAGCGTGCCATCCACGAGCATCCTCAGGATGCTGCGGATCGGACCTCCATGAGTTACGACGGCTATAACATGCTTGTTCGAATAAGTGGATGGAATGGCGTTCAGTGCATCAAAAACACGCTGCCGCATGTCACCCGCCGGCTCGGCTCCGGGTATGTCCGATTCGCCTGAGGCAGCCTCCCACAGCGTCTTGTCGCCGACGGGCTTGCCTTCCAGCAGACCAAAGCTCCGCTCCCGCCAGGCAGGGTCAACCTTCAACTGCAACCCGCACGCAGATGCGATCGGGGCAGCCGTCTCGGTCGCCCGGGGAAGGTCGGAACTGATAATAACCTCCAGCGGCGGGGCATGCCCCGCCAGGCGTGCAGCGACTAAATTCGCCTGCCGCACACCCGCCCGATTTAAGGGAGTAGGCAGATGCCCCTGCAGTCTTCCCTGCGCATTGGCTTCCGTTTGACCGTGCCGAATGAGGAGAATGTGGATCAGGCGATTCATGCGCTTCGAACCATGACCAGATCGTCAAAAAATTCCGGATAAGTCTTACTCACGCATTCAGCGTTGCGGATGACCACGCCAGCGGTTTTTGTGCCCGCCAGCGCAAAACTCATTGCCATACGGTGGTCATCATACGTATCGATTTCCGCTCCCGTCACTTCCGGCGGAGGATCGATCACCAGCGTGTCATTTCCCAGCACCTCAACCGAAGCCCCCAGCTTGGTTAATTCATTTGACAGGGCCGTCAGACGATCTGTCTCCTTCAGACGAAGCGTATGCAGGCCGCGCAGGGTTGTCCGGCCCGATGCATACAACGCCAGGACGCCCAATGTCTGTGCCTGGTCTGGCATATCCAGAAGGTTAACATCCATTCCGTCCAGTTCGCCGGTGCCACTTACCACGATCGAATCTTTCTCGATGGTTACCGTCGCCCCCATCTGCCTGAGCAAATGGGCAAACTGCACGTCGCCCTGCAGGCTGGCACTGCCCAGCCCGCGAATGGTAACGCTGGATCCTTCGTGCAGGGCCGCGATTGCCATGAAATAAGCGGCGTTACTTGCGTCGGGTTCGACCGCGTATGCATCCAGCGAGTAACGACCGCCCGGAACCGTCACCTGCTTCGGATTTCCCGTAGCCGGGTCGCGGGCCAGTTCCGGTGTAATGCCAAACTGATCCATCAGCCGCATGGTCATCCATATATAAGGCCAGCTCGTCTGTTCACCGTCCAGATCCACCGTGACCTCATGGCGCGTATAAGGGCTGACCATCAAAACCGCGGATAAAAATTGCGATGACGCTGCCATCGGATAGCGAATTCTTCCCCCCGGCAAACCATCAGCCTGAATCACCACCGGCGGGAATCCGCTCTGACCTTGATAATCGATTCGACTTCCCAGATTTTTCAGCAGGTCGACCAGCGTTCCGATCGGGCGCTGTCGCATACGCTCGATCCCGTCCAGCTGGTATTCACCGTGCCCGAGGGTGCAGAAGGCAGAAAGGAACCGAATCGTCGTTCCGCTGTTGCCGCAGAACAACTGTGCGCTGGTAGAGGGAATTTTACCGCCGCGTCCGTGAACCATTACGGTCCGATTTGGCTCATCAATATGCAGCCCGATTCCCAGGCGGTGCAATCCGTCCAGCATGACGCGCGTGTCGTCGGCAAACAGCACATGCGTCAGTTTGCACGATCGATCCCCCATGGCGGCCATCACCAGCGCGGTTGGTCAGGCTTTTTGAGCCCGGAGGTCGCACCACCGCCTGGAAAGGTCGGTCAAAAGGCTGAAGCGTTAAATCTCCCATGCCATTCAGACTAAATCCCTTCGATCGGATCTGCCAGTATTTCGCCCCGAAAATGGTGAATCAGCAGGGCAGAATCATTTAACGCGTTCTGGCCCGGTTCTGTGTAGCTGCGACGCCCGCGCCGCCTTTTTCCAAAGGAAAACAAACAGGCGACGCAGGCGTCGCAGCTACAAATCGTCAAATGATTTTGCCCTGGGTGAATCAGTGGTCGCGGGTCCTGGTTCAGATTATCGTCTGGTCTTATGTCCACCCCCGGCAATAAAGTTTTATCGAAGATGCTCGATCGTCTGCTCGCAGGCCTGATGAGCGGACCCAACATGAACTGCCGACCGCATAAGAGCCGCCAGCGCGTGGATCTTACCCTGCTGGAAAAACTGCAGGATGTATCACCTGAAGAAACCCTGCAGGCGCTGCTGGGAACCGCCAAAACCGCCAGGACGATTGCTAATGTAAAGCTGCCGCGAAAAACAAAAGAAGGAGACCCTGCCGAAAAAGCCTGGCTGGAACAGTCAGCCCTGCTGACCAAATTACGTGTCATCGCCGACGACGCCCGCACTTATGAAAACGATACGGGGGTTCACGCCCTGAGCATCGGGTTCCCTTTGCTGTCGCTTGCACCCGGTTCGTTCGCCGGTGGTCCACGCAACAGCACCAAGCGCATCCTCGCGCCCATCGCGTTCATTCCTGTCACGGTATCAATTAAAGGCGGGGCGACCCCCAGCATCGAACTCGCCTGCCGCGGTGAAGGCGCGGATCGCGTCACGCCTAATACCGCGCTTCTGTCCTGGATCGAACAGCAGACCGGAAAACCGCAAAACAGCGACGCGTTTGAAGACGAAGAAGGCTCCGACCCCTGGCGTGAAATCACTGAACTGGTGCGTCATGTGGCCACAGCCATGCTGATTCCCGCGCCACAACTTCCGCTGGGAATCGGGCAAAGTGGAATCGCTGCCGAATCATCCGCCGCAACCACCGAAGCGGTGAGCCCTCCCGTGTCTACTCATGTAAAGCCAGCGGTCGAAAACCCTTCTTCAGCTAATCCGGTCGAGCACGACCAGCTGCGTGCTTTGCCAGAAACAGCTGCACAAGAACATCCGCTTCCCGAAACTGCCCCAACGCCGGAATCGTCTGACGTTCAATCTTCAGTCTCCGATCCGCATCCGCCTTTTCAACTGAAGCTTCAGGCAGCCCCGCGTACCGATGACGAATCCATACACCCTCAAATCCTCCTGAGCGCGGTACTCGGCCTGTTTCCCACCGCCCACCAGGGCCTTGTAAGGGACAGCCGCGCGATGCTGGCCGAACCTTCTCCGCAGTCAGGTCCGATTCAAAGTTTTTTAACCAGCGGCGTCGACTTCGACGCTCCTGCTGTCGCCGCGCCGACGGTCAACGCGCAACCTGTCAAGCAGCGAGCGTTATCCGCCCAGCGTCTTGCCGCCGCCGCCGACCCCTGCCAGGCCCGCGCGGTGGCGCTGGCGCGAGAATCTGCCGGTCTGGTTGTGCATGGTCCACCGGGCACGGGAAAAAGCCAAACGATTACAAACATCATCGCCGATCATCTTTTCCGCGGGCAGCGCGTGTTGCTGGTCTGCGAAAAGCGCACCGCCCTGGACGTTGTTGCCGACCGCCTGGAACACATGGGGCTCGGTAAGCTGTGCGGCATCGTTCACGATCCGCAGCGCGACCAGCGCGATCTGTACAAATCGGTTCGCGAACAACTCGACGAACTTCCCGAGGCAAAACTGCATCCCCGCGCCGAAGCCGATCTGCAGAAAGTCGACATCGAACTCGAACAATTGCATGAAGAACTGACTTGCTTTCACAAATCTCTGATGGACCCCGCGCCAGATGGCCAACCGAGTTTCCACGAACTCATGGGCCGCTGGATGTCCTTCCGCGCGGAGCTGACAGTCCGTCTCGATGACGCCAATGTCACCGCTATCTCGGTTGAGCAACTCGAGACCAGCCAGGTCGCGCTGCGCGAAATTTTCGAGCGCGCCGCCAATATCGCCTATTTTAAAAATCCCTGGACGCGTTGCGCCGGCATCCCGCTGGGTGAATTTCTCTCGCGACCGATGAGCACCGCGCGAACCGCGATGGATCGTCTGGAAACCGCCGCCGATGCCGCCGACACCACTGCCGACGATCGCATTCCCGCTTTTTCCGACAACCTTCCTGTCCAACAGCAGGCGCTGGAACGCGCGGATCTGTCCGCCCGGCTCCGGGATGCAATACCGCGCCCGTCACGGCCGGGCTAGCGTTTCTTGCCGCTCAGGATCTGGAAACGGTCCGGAAAACCAGGGCAAAAATCGATGCCGTCGCCGACGTCGTCGCGCTTTTCCGCACCGGCCCATTGGACACCGGTTTAACCGCATTCAGCGAAAGCTCAATCGAGCAGATCAAGCGGGATCTTTTCACACTGCAGCAGTATCTCGACGCTTCAACCCGGTGGACTTTCATTTTCGCGTTTGGTGCAAAGTCACAAGCCGCTCAGGTGTTGAAAAAGTTTGCGCTCCCGCGCACACCCGCTGATGCCACCCGATTGAAAAAGCATCTAGAATTGCTCGAAGCCCGCCTGGTCCTTTCGCAGCTGATGGGTGAAGTTAAGCTAGCCGCCGACGACCGCATCGAACAGTACCTGCACGCTGCCGGGCAGTGGTTACCGCAGTTGGAGCGCATTGCAACCGATCCCGCGCTTAAAGGCATCGCACCAATTCTGGCCAGGCTTTTCACCGCCACTGCGTTTGCCGATCCGCAGACGCAGGACACGGCTACTCCAACTTCGGATTTCCTTGATGGTCTGGTTCTCTCGGTCGCGCGGGCCGATGCAATTGTTCGGCTCGAAGACGAATTTACCGCCGCCGGTCTCTTCGACAGCAATTGGCTGACTATTTTCTCAGCCGGTCTGCGAAATGGAAAACCCGCGCGGGAAACCGTGGGGCGCTTGCTGAAAAGCTCGATCAACTGGAAGCGGTTCTTCGCGTCCGCGCACTGCGGGCCGCTCTGCCGGTGTCACTCATCCCAGCCGCCGACCAGATCCTCGGGCAGTTGACGACCGCTGATGAAGCGATGACAGCCATTCAGCAGAAGGTTCTCACCCAAACCATCACCCGGCGATTGCGGGAAAACCCGGCATTGCAGGCCATCGACGGCCATCGCATCGACACCGCGTTCGATCGCTTTCGCGCGCTGGACCAACAGAAAAAACAACTGGTTCAAAAGTCGATCACGCACCGCTGGGTCTCAAAACAAAAAGAAAGATTGCTCGCCGCCACCGGCACGCGGCTGAACACCGCCGGCGCTGATTTGCGCCGCCGACTCACCAGCCGGGGCGAACGCGCGATGCGGCTTCGACAGGTCATCGCCATTGGAAATAATATCCAGGGCGGCGATCCCCTGTTCGATCTCTGCCCGGTCTGGATGGCCAGTCCGGAAACCGTCGCACAGATTTTTCCGCGGTCGGCGCTGTTCGACGTGGTCGTCTTCGATGAGGCCTCGCAATGCCGGTTGGAAGAAGCCTTGCCGGTTCTCACGCGCGGCAAGCGAGTGGTCATCGCGGGTGATCCGCATCAATTGCCTCCCACGCGGTTCTTCGAATCCGGCCTGGTTCAAAGCGAAGATGATGATCCAGAAACCGAGCAGGAACTTTTTGAGTCCCAGCAAGGCGAGGTGGAAGATCTGTTGGCTGCTGCATTGAATCTGTCGATCCAGCAGTGCTATCTGGACGTCCACTATCGCTCGCAAAACGCGGATCTGATCGAATTCAGCAACCGTAACTTCTATTCCAACAGGCTTCAGGCGATCCCGGCTCATCCGGCAAACCGCTCAAAGTTTTCTCCGCTCACGCTTTATCGCGTGGACGGCATTTACAGCAAGCGACAAAACCACGCCGAGGCCGACCGTGTCGTACGGATCGTCTACGACCTGCTGAAGCGGGCAACCCCACCGTCGATTGGCATCGCCTGCCTGAACCTGCCGCAACGCGATCTGATCACCGAAAAACTCGACGAATTGGCGGCGGAAGATGCGGATTTTGCAAAACGTCTTGCCGTGGCGCGAACACGAAAAGGACAGGGATCGTTCGAAGGCCTTTTCGTGAAGAACCTGGAAAACGTGCAGGGGGATGAACGCGACGACATCATCATCAGCACGACTTATGGTCCTGATTCCAACGGAAAATTTTACCGCCGATTTGGCCCGCTGGGCATGAGCGGTGGTGGGCGACGCCTCAATGTGCTCGTGACTCGCGCGCGTAAAGAGGTGCATCTGGTCACTTCGATTCCCGCCGAAGCATATCGATCGCTGCCTCTGGTTCCCGAAGGTCAATCCGCCACGGGCGCGTGGCTGCTCTTTGCCTATCTAAAATATGCCGAGGAATTGCTCGGACTTTATTCCGGTGGAATTCCCGATGCCGACGTTGCGGCCTTGCCCGCGCGGGCAAATCACCTGCCGGACCGAGCTCCGTCACTTTTTGCGGAGCAACTTGCTGAGTCGCTGGTTCGAACTTTAAATATTGGATCCGATGTGCATTGGGGCAACGAAGGGTTCACCGTCGATTTAGCGCTGCATCATCCTTCCCGGCCCGGCGATGTGACGATCGGTTTACTCTGCGATGGATGTCGATATGCCGGCGCTGACGATGTGCTGGAATGGGACATTTTCCGCACTGGAATTCTCACCGCCCAGGGATGGCAACTGCACCGCATCTGGACGCCGCGATTTTTCCGCGATCCCAGGGGGAGTATCGAAGAAATCGTCAAGGCCGCCTCGGATTTTCTGGCGACCGAAAAGCCCGTCGACGCGATTCCGGTAAAGCCGGCATAGTATCGTCGACCCATGCCTGCAGGTAAAAGAGTGGCATGAGCGAATCGATCCCGCGCGTTCCCTTCCTGCGTCACAATCAGTGGATTACCAGTGATTCAACTGAATTGGGGACGGTCTTCAATCCGTCGACCGGGCAGGCGATCGCGCATGTGCCTTTGTGCGATGCTGCCGAGACCGCCGGGGTGATAGAAGCCGCCGCCACTGCATTGGCCGGGTGGAGCGACACGCCCGTCGTCGAGCGCGCGCGACTGATGTTCAGCTATCGCGAGGTGCTGCGGCGAAACTTTGATCGACTGGCGATGCTCGTCACGCGAGAGCATGGTAAAACGCTGGTTGAAGCGAGAGCCAGTGTGCAGCGTGGGATTGAAGTGGTGGAATTCGCGTGCGGGGCTCCACCGCTGATGATGGGCGAGATCCTTCCGAATCTGGCGCGGGGCGTTGACGGTGAAACGGTACGCCACCCCGTCGGCGTCTGCGTCGGAATCACTCCGTTTAATTTTCCCGCCATGGTTCCGTTGTGGATGTTTCCCGTCGCGCTGGTGTGCGGGAACACTTTCGTCCTGAAACCCAGTGAAAAAGTTCCGCTCACCGCCAACCTGCTGGGTGAACTGTTGATCGAAGCCGGCCTGCCGCCCGGCGTTTTTAATATCGTTCACGGAAGCAAAGCCTGCGTGGATGCGCTCCTGTCCCATCCGAAAGTGGCAGCGATCTCATTCGTGGGTTCCACTGCAATCGCGAAATATATCCACGAGACCGGCACGAAAAATGGCAAGCGTGTACAGGCAGCGGGGCGAAAAACCACCTCATCGTCATGCCCGACGCCGACCTCGATCAAGCCGTTGCCGCACTTCAGGCATCGGCATTCGGGCTGCGCCGGCGAACGCTGCATGGCCGGATCGGTAGCGGTCACTGTCGGTGATGTGGCAGAGGAGCTTATGCCCCGCCTGGTTGCGAGCGCGAGCAGCATGTCTATCGGCCCCACCGATGCCGGACAAATTGTAGACATGGGTCCGCTGATCACGCGTCAACATCAGCAAAAAGTCGCGAGCTATATAGATATCGGCGCCGCCGAAGGCGCGTCCGTCGCCTTGGACGGCAGAACGGATGCACCTGTTGACGGATTCTTTTTAAAGCCCAGCATCATCGATCGCGTCCAGCCCGAAATGCGGGTAGCCCGCGATGAAATATTTGGTCCGGTGTTGTCGGTCGTTCGCGTGGATGAACTCGAGCAGGCGCTTGCGATAGGCCGCAAAAGTCCTTACGGCAACGGAGCATCCATTTTTACGCAAAGCGGTTGGGCCGCACGCGAGTTCAAGGAGCGATTCAATGCCGGAATGATAGGTATCAATATCGGCGTCCCAGCGCCGATGGCGTGGTTCCCGTTCACGGGATGGAATCAATCATTTTTCGGCGATCTCCACATACAGGGCCGTGAGTCGATTCAGTTTTACACGCGACAAAAAACGAGCATGACCCGCTGGTTTGCACGCGCGACCGATTCGGCCCACGACCCTGTCTGGAGAAAATAGCCGATGCCGACTTATTGACCGTTGCCGGTGCCGCCGCTGGCACCGTTACCAGCGCCAGCGCCAGTGCCGTTTACCCCGGCATTTCCGTTTACGTTAGAGGTATTGTTGTGATTGGCTGCATTCATCGAAGAATCCATGGCTCCCTGTTTCGGTGGTGTTGATCCGGGATTTCCGTTGGTGTTCACATCACTGGAATTTGGACTGTTTGGCATGTCCGATGATGGGGATGCACACCCAGCCAGGCTACACAGAATCAGGATAGAAAGTACGCGGGACATCGTTCACCTTTCGTTAGAGATATGTCGACTCAGTTCGAAGATAAGATTCGCAAACCGCAGACCAAACCGATGGGTGCAATAGGTGAATTTCAACCGCGCAGATGTCGAAGGGTTTGACCTTCAGTGGAATGCTCCTGCAACTTAGGTGTGCCGATGCGTTGTGACAGATAGATGCCCGTGTGCCCGCTGAACAAGTATGACAAGCAGCACGCCTCAGCGGCGTAAACGATGAAGGCGGTGCTGAAAAGTCCCTTGCTTCCGGGCGCAAACAGTTCGATTGCCATGATCGTGCACGCAAGGGGCGTGTTGGTAGCCCCAGCGAACACAGCAACGAATCCCAGCCCCGCAAAAAGATCCACCGGTGCGTGCAGCAGGTGGGCCAGTGTGTTTCCCAGGGCGGCACCTACAAAAAATAAGGGGGTTACCTCGCCGCCCTTGAATCCACTTCCCAGGGTGACAGCGGTAAACAGGATTTTCCATCCCCAGCTGAAAGCCGTCGCACCGTCGGGGCTGAAGCAGGAAAAGATGCAGACGGCGCGGCGATGATGTGGATCCGGCGTGACACCAATGCCCAGATAGTCGCGGCTGCCGATGAGGTAAACCATCGCGATCACCAGCAAACCGCCCAGCACCGGTCGCAGAAGCGGTGAAGGAGAAATCTTTTTGAACAGCCAGCCGAATGCATGGGTCATCTCGGCAAAAACCACGCTGGCCAGGCCAAAAGCGACAGATGCGAGTGCCACCTTGGCCAGCATCCAGCCATTAACTTCCGGCATGGCCAGCGATGTGGAGGCGAGTGATGCGATGCGATACTGCGTATGCTTCAGCCCCAGGTGCGCGAGGACGGCGGTAGTGGTCCAGTCCCCGATGATGCTGGCCAGCAGGCAGGGGACAAGCGCCTCGTAGTTGACCCGACCGACTGCAAGCACCTCGATTGCGAAAATAGCGCCGGTAAGCGGAGTGCCGAAAACCGCGCCAAATCCTCCGGCGATACCGGCCATCAGCATCACGCGGGTATCGATAGGCGAGAAACCAAACCAGCGGCAAAGCGACCCGGCGATACTGCCGCCCATTTGTACCGCCGTCCCTTCACGGCCGGACGATCCCCCAAACAGGTGCGTAAGCAATGTGCCGATCAATACCAGCGGCGCCATCCGGGTGGGCACACCACCCCCCGGCGCGTGGATCTGTTCGACAATCAGGTTATTTCCCGCTTCGACTTCCCGGCCCAGGTAATGGTACATCGCGCCGATGAACAGCCCCGCGATCGGCAGCAGGTAGAGGAGCGCGGGATGATCCCATCGCGTGTTGGTTGCCCGCTCGAGCCCATAAAGAAACAGCGCGACAGCAATACCGATGACACTGCCGAGCACACCGCATAGCAAAAGCCATTTCAGGAAATAGAGCATGAGTGCGAGATGCTCTCTGACGTTCCATCGAAATGGCATGGCGTGCTCTCTGTGCAACGATACGAATTACTGCATTTGTGCGATTTCAATCAACGCGCCCGCGGCGGCGAGTCTTGTGTCGGGATCGCGGTCTTTCAACAGCTTTCCCAGAGTGGCTTGCGCATCTGAGCGATGGATATCGCCGAACGCCAGGGCCGCAAGCGTGCGATCGCGCGGGTCGACCGAATCGGCTCCCTGCAGTGCGACACCATAACCGACATCGTTGCCCAGCATTCCAGAGGCGCGGTGCATACCAGGCGGACTTCGATATATTCGCTGCGCAGCAGGCCGTGGATATTGCCCAGGACCCGCGTATCCCGCGGCTGCGCCAGTGCGAGGGCCGCGATCATCTGGTCGGAAATATAGCCGCTGATCGTTGCGGTAATCAGGGCGTCCAGGCCTTCTTCACTGCCCAGTCTCCACAGGGACTCGGCGGCCTGCAGGCGAACGTTCACATCGGTGTCGTTGTGCAGCATATAAGACAGCCAGGGAATGGCGCTCTTGTCGCCGATGAGACCAAAGACAAACGCCGTATCACCGCGAACGCCCGCGCTGGGATCGGCGGCGGATGCTTCCAGACTGTGCGAATGCTGCGTGCGACCCAGTTCATGCAACGCGAACAACGCCGCCACCCGTTCCTGGCGGGCGTGGACGGCGGCTTTGGGATCGAGTTCCAGCGAGGCCTGGCTCTCGGTATCAAGCAACTCGGGCAGACGATCGACCGCAGCCATAATCCGCAGTTGACCACTCGCCAGCGCGGCGGCTTTTCTCACCAGCGAAGAGCGATCCCTCAAGGCATCCACAATCGCCGGATTCTGATCGGTAATATTCTGCTCGGCGAGCGTTTCCAGGGCGTGAGCGCGGATCAGTTCATTGTTCGAACGAAGGGCGGCGGCGATCTCTGCCTTTGCAGCGGCTTGAATCGCCGGGTCAATCGCGGTCGGCACCGCGCGGGGATAGCGAGGAACCAGAGAAGGCGCGGGAGGAATATCGGATTTATCATTTTGGCAGCCAGCGGCGGCACCAATGAGTAAGATCGACAGAAGCGCGCGGATGAATCTCATGTCGCGGATGTTCGGGGTGAAACGTAAACGCGTCAAGCCGACGGATTCATACATTCCAAACATTCGCTTCCTACAAAAACGCGCCTGGACAGTCTTAAAGTTTCGGACTCAACGATATCAGCGAGGTGATATGAAAAATTTGCGATGGCAAATCGTGTGCATGTTTCTGATCGCAGCAGGGTCGATAAACCCCATCGCCAACGCACAGACCACCCGACCGATCCCCGCGATCACCCACATGGTCATCATCAGCATCGACGGTTGTCGGCCAGATGTTTTGCTGTGCGCCGACACACCGGTCATTCACGGCCTGCTGCCCCGCGCCAGCTTCACTTTCTGGCGCGGACCACCGCGGAATCCATCACGTTGCCTTCGCATACCAGCATGCTGACCGGCGTGGTGCCAATCAAGCACGGCATTCAGTGGAATGTGGATCTGCCGTTGGCCAAGCCGATTTATCCGAATTATCCAACGCTTTTTCAATTGGCAAAGCGCGCCGGCTATACCACCGCCATGGCGGCGGGGAAAGCGAAATTTGTCACGCTGGCGATTCCTGATTCGCTGGACCAGGTGTTTGTCCCCGCGGCAGAGAAGGCGGAGGATCCTGAAGTGACTGTCCACGCGGTGCAGTTTATCGCCGAGCATCAGCCACAGGTGCTTTTTGTGCATTTGCCCAGCAACGACAATGTCGGTCACGCAAAGGGCTGGGCAACCGCGGATCAACTGGCGTCGATGGCGGTGGCGGATGCCTGCGTCGGTCGAATCCTCAAGGCGATTGACGATGCGAAGCTGACCGATGCCACCGCGGTAATCATCACAGCCGATCATGGTGGATTTGGCCGGCAACATGGGCCGGATGACCCTCGCTGCAGATATATTCCATGGATCTGCCTGGGCCCGGGCATTCGTCAAAATCTCGACCTGACCACCCTGGACCTCAGCAACACCGGTGCACCCGGCATCGACACTGAAGATACCTTTTGCACCGCGTGTTATCTGTTGGGCATTCCGATTGAAAAGAAGGTTGATGGAAAAGCGGTCACGCAGATTGTGCAGCGCGATGAACTGTTGCGATAAAGCCGCCGCAGCGACTGATGCCAGACGGTTTCAACACCATCTCGATTCGGGCTTTATTTCCCGTCGGTCTTCAAACTCCAGGTGCTTCGCATCAGCGCGATGAGGCTGTCGTATCCACCGCCGCGCGTGGCGGCCTGGTCGAGATACTTCGATGCTGCCACATCGTCACCTGTGTTGTGGGCGATGAAGCCCAGCAATACCAGCGGACGCGCGCTCTTCTCGTGGCTGGCGATGTCGTTTAGATCTTTGGTTACAAACTTAACGCGGTCTTCGCCCAGGAAGCCGTTCAGATCGTATTTGCCAGCCAGCACGGCTGGCTCGGCAACGATCGCGCGGTTCAGATCCAGGTCGGCTTTGCCGTAATAAGAAGCCCCTAATTCCGCAAAGCTCCGCCCCAGGGAAACAAACGCATTGTTTGGTGCAACCGACTGGGCTGTCTCATACGCGTCAACCGCCTCGGTGAATTTCCCATCGCGCATTTTGTCTTCCGCCGATTTCATCAAATCCGCAAGGCCCTTGGCGGGAATTCCTGTGGCCAGACTGGTTACCACATAAGGTTGATTGTCTGCCGCTGAATCGGCAGGGGTAAGGATCGGCGTCAGCGCGGGTTTGGTCGTTGGTTCTTTGGCGGTGCTCATTACCGGGGCATCGCCTGTAAACGAGCTGCTGCCCGGCTTAGCGCCGGTACCAGGCTTTTTCTCCAGCGGAGTCATCGCATTCTTTGCACGCATTTCCGCGTTCAACTTCTGTGTCGCTTCCACATCCGTCAGCTTGCGGTTGAGTTTTGCATACTTGTCTTCAAGAGCTTTAATCTGCTTGCTCTGCTTACCTGCTGGGATCAGCAGGTCGCTTTGCACGCCCTGACCGGTGGAAAGATCACCGGTGTTTGCCACATTGGATGCGACGGAGGTGTTGACCGCGTCCTGCGTGATCTGATTGCCTATCGCCTCGCCGGTGACGGGAGTGTTTTGCACCTGGTTGACGTTGGTATTTGTGTTGCCGGGATTTGAATTATCGCCCATGGGCGTCGGCGGTTTCACCTGCGCCGTCTGCTGCAGTTCGGCGCGCATCTGTTGAAGCTGCCCAACCGTTGGCCGGGGTCCCATGGGCTGCAGGGTCTGGCCGTTGTTGCCCTGTCGGGCCTGGAAAAAGGTATCGGCTGCGCCGGTATTCGAAGTATCCATCTGACGAACACCATAAAGCGGCGACATGCTGTAGATGGACGAATTCCCAGTCGGATCTGCCGGCCCGGCGACGTTCAGCTCACCAATGGTGGGCAAATTTCCCTGGTTTGGATCCTCATTGGTCAGGCCGACGCGAACATCGGTGGTCGGGATCAGCGGATTTGCGACCGGGGCGGTAACAAAGCCCGCGCCGCCGGGCGTCTGCACCACTGCGGGCGAGGGTGCATTGCTCGGTGGTGTGTACTTCGACGCATTGTAATAGCTGGTATAAGTCGGGGCACCGGTCGTGCGTTGCGACAGGTCCACCGGAGCGGAAATAGCATCCAGGCGATCCGACTGACTGCTGCCGGAATTACCGCGGAAGGAGTTGGGATCGAAGGTCCGGTCTGTGCCATGGAAATAGCTCAACCCTGTGGAGTTGCCGGTGATGATGTTGTTATTGAGACTGTTAGTCTGGCTGTACTGATTCACAGATGGGCCGTTCCGACCTCCGCTGCCGACCTGATTATTGGCATCCAGTGCGTGACCGTCGCCACCCACTTGATACTGAGCCCGCGAAGCCGCTGGCGCGACAAGCAGAACCATGGCCGGCAAACCGGCGATCAGCACAAGAACGGAAAGATCGGATTTTGCGGTTCGTGTCATTTGTATGCCTCAATGATGCAACAGCTTCTGATCAACTCTTCAACTCCAGAGCCCCGGGTCACTGGATTCGATGCCAGGTGGCTAGAGGCTAGACAATCAGTGTATCCACTGGTTAGACGCCGGTCATCGTAAAATAGTTTCCCGGTGCATTTTACAGTCTATTCTTCTTCGCATTATTCACTGATCTGCAGGCTCGACGCAATATCGTGCAGGGTTTGCTTATCCATTTCCGGATCATCAGTCGGCGGACACTCCATCACCAAGGTAACCGCCAGTCCCGAAGGGCGAACGCAACAGGCAATCCATTGCACCGATTCTTCTGGAGATGAAGGATCGCCGGTCACTCTATGTATTTGCAACAAAACGCCGGTGCATCCACCCATGGGCAGCGCTTCGATCCCTGTAATGTCCGGACCCACCGAAACAACGCGGGATGATTCATCCAGCAGATCGCTTTTCTGCAGATACTCCATCGGCTCGACTGCAGCGGGCAGTTTTTCCCGCCGCCCGGTGAGCGTTCGGCCCAGCCGGTCTTGCCGATCTGGTTCCTGTGCGACGAACAGCACCTGGTCGTTGGTTGAGTGTTTCAACACCCATCCGCTGGGTAGATTAATCGTTGCCCGCCCAAACTCCCGCGATCCCGCCATGGAGGTGATACCATGGTCCTGCCGATGCCGGCAGACGACCGCAGCCAGGGTGACACTCCCGGCAAAGATGACGACAAGCGCCCCTTGCATCAGGAATCGCCGCCAGCGTGGATATTCGACTCGAGGCATTCTCAGGATTGTAACCGAATCACCAAGCGAAAACCCGGTAGCGATCGATCCACCCCAATTCCGTTTTTCAGATGAATTTATTGCCACCGGAATTTTTTTGATCCCAAGCTCAGCCGTGTATTGTAGACTGGTTCAACCGATTGACCGGTGAGCGTGCCAGGATGATCGCCACCGCAATCCAAGTCAAACCGCTCTGGAGAATCTCATGGCCAAGTCGAAGAAGTCGAAAACAACTGCAAAAAAAACCGTTAAAAAGGCCGTGAAAAAGACCGCCGGCAAGATCGCCAAAAAAGCCACGCCGCTCAAGGCAAAGGTTCTGGCTAAAGCAAAGCTGATGAAAAAAGGGTTGATGGCCAGGGAGGCCAAGGTCGTCGCCAAGGCAAAATCACTGAAAAGCAATCTGATGGCCCAGGAAGCCAAAGTGAAAGGGAAGGCTACCCGGTCCTCCCGCTCGGCCAAGGCCGCCACTAAGAAAGTGATTAAGAAAGCGCCGGGAAAAATCAAACAGGTGGCAACGTCCCTGGCTGACAGCGCAGCGGATCTGGCCGAAAAAGCCTCTCCCATCGCCGAGGCGGTTGCGTCCATGGTAGGCGGTGCCGCCGGCGCGGTAGTGGGTACGGTTGATGCACTTATGCGTCCCGCACCAGAACACACATCGGAAAAAGCATCGGACTGAGTTCATCGCGCAGATCGATCATCCAGATCCATCATCATGCGACGGACAGCAGTGAATCCCGCTGTTTTGCGATAAACTTCGCACAGCGCCCGCGCCGCATTACTATGCGCCATTCGCGAATCAGACTGCAAAACATGCCGATTCCCACGCCAAGAGCCGCATCGGAAAAATCATAAGTATCCGTGTGCAGCGACGGATGCTCCGATCGATCGACGGGTTCAACGCCGACCAGGAAAAAGCAGCCCGGCACCTTTTCAAGGTAATAGGCAAAATCTTCTCCCCCCATCGAAGGACGGGGAACCGAGAGGTACCGCTCGGGCCCGAGCACCATTTTTGCAGTCTGCGCGACCAGATCGGTCATTGCCGGATCATTCACCGTCGCGGGGTATCCATCGTGCCAGCTGAATCGAAGCTGGCATTCATTAGAAGCTGCAATTCCCGCGACAGCGCCGCTCGATAGCACGCCGCATATGCAGGCGGCTCTGTGGATTGATGGTTCGCGCGGTTCCTTCAATCGTTGCCACCTCTGGAATGACGTTTGTGGCAGTGCCCGCCTTGAAAATACCCACGGTGACGACCGCGGAGTCGGTCGGGTCCATCTCGCGGCTGACAATCTGCTGAAGATTCAGCACCGCCTGGCATGCTGTCACGATCGGATCGCGACCAAACTGCGGGTAAGCGCCATGGCAACCTCGGCCCACGAAGGTAGCGCTGAACTGATCCGTTGCCGCCAGCAACACACCCGGTTTACTCGCAACCGTTCCCACTTTTATTCCAGGCCAGCCATGCAAACCGAAAATGGCCGATACCTTCGGTCCGATCCGTCCATCCAGCACGCCCGCTTGCACGAGCTTCTGCCCACCGCCTCCGCCTTCTTCGGCCGGCTGAAAGATCAGTTTGACACACACGGGCAGCTCAGGTGCCATCGTTTTCAAAACCGCGGCGGCACCCATTAAAGTGGCTGTATGCCCGTCATGTCCGCAGGCATGCATCCGACCCGGATGCCGGCTCGCATAAGGTAAACCCGATTTTTCCTCGATCGGCAGCGCGTCGATATCCGCTCGCAGCGCGATGCACGGCTTCGCTTCATCACCAATCAAAGCCACTGTTGCCGTCGATGCCTGGGCCACCCCGGTCACATATTCCACCCCGATTCGTTGCAATTCCGCCCGAATCGCTTCAGCTGTTTTGAACTCTTCAAATGACAGTTCGGGAATCTGATGCAGTCGATGTCGAAAATCCACCGCGGCAGGCAATATGGAATTGATCAACGATTGCGAATCCATCCGCACCAGCGTAAGCCCCGCATCAGGCCCGGGCAACAGTTTCCGAAACAAACGGTTTCAGCCGGGTGTAGTGCGCCAGGGTGGCGATTCTGGCATAATGCGATGAACTCCAACCAAGGATGGTCGCATGGGCTTGGATTTCAGCACGTTATCTCCCGAGGAACTCCTGGCAGCCGAATCGGCGGTGCTCACGATGCGCAGCTTGACTCAGGCTGTCAAAACCGCGCCGCACGGCAAAGGGATGCTCTGCGTGGAAACGGCGTTGCACGATAAAGGGTTTGAGCATCTTCGAATGATGCTGCAGTCGGCGGTGGCGTCCCACGAAGGGGCGCAAAAAAAGGGGTCTGCAGTTTGCCGTGTTCCTGCGGGAAAAACGCCTCGTTCAAGCGGCGCAAGGTGAAGAAGGTGCTCAGCAGCATCGGGCACATTGCCGTCGACCGTCGGTATTACGCGTGCCGAAAGTGCAAGGCCAAGCAGATTCCGTGGGAAGGCTGGGCGGGTATCAACGCAAAGCATCGGGTGACGCCTCATGCCCAGCGAATGATTGTGCTGGCCGGCAGCGGTCGTTCGTTTGATGAAGCGGAGAGGAATCTGAAGGAACTGTGTCACGTTCAAACCAGCAACGACGTGATTCGAGCGATCTGCGATGAACAGGGGACGGCGATGCAGGAGTGGATCAACAGCAGCCCCGAGCCCAAAATGGCCTTCGCCGCGGCCAGGGGGGAGGTGGAGTTTTCCACCGATGGTTTGAAGATCAACACCGTCGGTGGCTGGCGGGAGATGCGTCTGAGCGTGATCAGCAAGCGGGAACCGGTCGCCTCGGCAACACCGCGGCAGTGGAACGATCGCGTGCTGAATCGGCCTGCGGTGAGAATGGGCATCTGTGCGATCGCGCCCTGCAATATCATCGGTGCGAGCTGGCAGCGGCTCTGCAAAACACTGGGGCTGCCCAAAGATCAGGACCTGAGCATTCTGGCCGATGGCGCCCGGTGGATCTGGGACCAGGCGGCCAAACGCTTTGCGGGCAAAGAGGTTCAGTGGGTGGTGGACATCTATCACCTGATGCTCTACCTGTTTGCCGCTGCCGCGGAGTTGGGTACCAAAGGTGCCGAGCAATGGGTCGGTCAGCGCATCCTGGAACTGATCGAGATGGGCGGCCCGAAATTCATCGAGCATCTGCAAAGCATCGGTCCTCCCGATCCAAAGCCCGCCACCGCAGCCGCATGGACCAAACTGCTGCATTATCTGAGCGAAAACCGCGACAGCCTGTGGTACGGCGATCGATTGAAACAAGGCCTGCCCATCGGCAGCGGCCTGATCGAAGGCGGCGCGAAAAATATTCTGGGCAAACGCTTGAAGATTAACAGCGCCCGCTGGCGGATTCGCCGTGCTGAACGGATGGGCACGATCCGCTGCATTCAGTATAGCGGCCTATGGGATACCTATTGGGACTCAAAAATGGCCGCCTGAATCGCCACACTTAAAAGTTACACCCTTTCAGCCTCGCCCCTCGCATTGCATTTCTGCAATGTGGTCTTTCCCGTCCTTTGCGAAATCGCAATTTTGATTCTCATGTCCCAGTTCAGACTAGGATTTGTAACTACCTTACAATTCAAGTCTTATGATCCGCGAGTGTCGCTTTTAACCGCTGGCATCCCCTGTGCTTTTGCCTTGGCATGTTCGGATTGCGTCAGAAACTGTTCCTGGCCTTCGGCGGTTTGCTCGCCTTGCTGCTGATAGTGGACTGCCTCGGCATCGCTGTCACGCTGCGTCATCACAAAACACTCGACAACTTTTTGACTGAAAACTGGAGCAGTGTGGATTACGGCCAGCACATGGTCGACGCGGTCGATCATCTTGATGATCTGGTTCGACACGGCAACCTCTCTCCTTCGAATTCCTGGATCAAGCTGTTCGACGACAACCTGCACAAGGAAAACGCAAACGTCACGCTGCCCGGTGAGCAGCAGATCGCCGATGATGCCACGCTGCACTGGACCGGCACTGACCGATCGGGTCGTCATTATGCAAATGCCTATCGCCCGGCATTTCTCACGCTGGTCGATCCAGGAGCATCGGCGTCGGACCGCGCCGTCGCCACGCTTGCAGTTGCCAGTGCGTCCCCGGTTGTCAAAGCCGACGCTCAAGCCGTCGTCAAGTTGAACTTTGACAATCTCAGCCCGGTGAATGAATCGATCAAATCCCAGGCCGACCGCGCCACGCGTGTGATGATTCTGCTGACTGTTGCCGGGGCGATCATGGCAGTGCTCTTCGTGCTGTTCATGAGCCGAACCATTCTTTTGCCCATCCAGCAACTCACGCGCTCAGCCAAGGAAATAGAAAAAGGAAACCTGGATCTGGTCGTGCAGGTGAAATCCCGCGACGAAGTCCGCGACCTTGCCGAGGCTTTCAACTCGATGGCTGCCAAGTTGCGCGAATATCGCAGAAGCAATCGCGCCAAGTTGATTCGCACGCAGGCAACCACGCAGCTGGCCATTAACAGCTTGCCGGATGTGGTCGCCATCATTGGCCCGGACGGTCGCATTGAGATGGCCAACGCATCCGCCCAGCGTCTCTTTGCCATTCGTGCCGATGGGCATGTGAACGAACTGCACTGCCCGTGGCTGGTGGAGCTGTTTCGCAAAACCTCCACCGATCTCCTGCCCGTCGATCCGCGCGGTTACGAATCCGCCGTGCAGGTGATGGACAACGGCGCAGAGCGGTTTTTTCTCCCGCACGCCACGCCGATTCTCGATCTCGATCGCGCACTGCTGGGTGTAACGGTGGTGCTTGCCGACGTCACGAATCTGCGTCGCCTGGATGAGATGAAAAGCGGCATGCTTTCGGTGGTTTCCCACGAGTTGAAGACACCGCTCACCTCCATCCGCATGGGCTGCCATCTCCTTCTGGAAGAACGGCTCGGTGAACTGAACGAGCAGCAAACTGAAATTCTGCTGGCCATTCGCGACGACAGCAATCGCCTGCACAAGATCATCGAAAGCCTGCTGGACATGGGGCGCATGGAATCAGGCCGCGGCGTGATGGATCTGAAGCCTCACCGCCTGGAAGAAATAGTCAGCAACGCGACTGAACCCGTCGAATCCGCGTTCCGCGATCGTGGTGTGACGCTTGTGGTCTCGCTGGACAGCGACCTTCCCCGGGTGCTGGTCGACCCGGCCCGCATCGGCCACGTCTTCTCCAACCTGCTGGGCAACGCCCTGAAATATACCCCCGCCGGCGGCGAGGTTCATGTGAATGCCACCCTGCAGGGCGGCATGCTCCAGGTCTCCGTTGAAGACACCGGCTCGGGCATTCCGCCGCAATATCTCGGTCGCATTTTCGAGCGTTTTTTCCGTCTGCCCGGTCAACCTGGAAACACCGGCGCGGGCCTGGGTCTGGCGATTGCCAAGGAAATTGTAGAGCTGCACGGAGGCCACCTGAGCGTCGCGAGTATCGAGGGAAAGGGAACAAAATTCACGTTCACGCTTTGTCCTGCTGAAGCGCTCGAGCCGCAGCATGTCTCAAACCAGCTGGATTCCAAGGGAATCGCGGTGTCAGCATGAACACCAGGCGAATACTCATTGCCGATGACGAGCCCAACATCCAGACGATGGTGCGCGTCTGCCTTTCGGCTGAAGGTTACGACACGCAGATTGCGGCAGACGGTCGGTCGGCTCTGGATGCCATTCGCCGATGGTCCCCCGACCTGATGCTTCTGGATCTGTCGATGCCGGTTCTCGATGGAATGGCCGTCATGGGCATTCTCCGGGATCAGCGGGCAATTCCAGATCTCCAGGTGGTGGTGATGACCGCGCACGGCTCGGTGTCGCACTGCCGTGCAGGCGATTCGACTGGGCGCCAGTGATTTTCTCGAAAAGCCTTTTCGACCCGAAGACCTGCGCATCAGCGTCGCAAGCGTCCTGGATGAACCCATCAGCGACGCAGAGGTCCGGAACGAAAATTACGACGACGTTCTCAGCGCTGTTCGTCATGCGCTACGCGCCGGAAAGCTGGATGTCGCAGAATCCAAGCTGATGCGCGCCGGCACCATCAGCGACAGGGACGCGGGCTTTTTGAATCTCGCCGGCGTGATCCACGAAGCGCATGGCCGCCGCGCCAGTGCCGAGCGGTTCTACGAGAAGGCGCTGCAAGGTGATGCCGCCTATCAACCGGCCCGGCAAAACCTGGATCGATTGACCGTGATCCAAAGCGGTGGAATCACCGACGCCGCGGTCGCCCTGGGAGACTGCGCGCCGTGCTTGCACTTAAGGAAAGCCCCTGAACAAACAACTGTTTTTTCGATTGGAAAGAAACCTATGTACGACCTCATTTTCATTTTCGCCACGATCGGATTTTTCGGCGTGAGCATTCTCTACACCCACGCCTGCGGGAGGATGTGAAACCATGGAAAACATCATCGTGGGAATCATCTCAATGCTCGTGATTGTCTATCTGTTCTGGACGTTGATCCGTCCCGAGCAGTTCTAAACGCCACCCTTTTTAGCGGCGGCCCGAAGGGCCGAGTTTTGTCTGCAATTAAGAAAAACCCAGCCCTGCAAACTGCCGCTAAAAGGGAAAGTCCGCACGCAAAGTAATTCGAATTCGAATCGAAAGAGGAAAGCCAATGACCGGCTCTGGTTGGATACAACTTGTTCTTTTTATCGCCATTCTTGTGGCGATCACCAAACCGCTGGGGATCTATCTGCTGAAGGTACTGGATCCCGAGCGCGCCGGTGGTGGCACGTTTCTCGACCCGATCCTCGGGCCGGTCGAACGACTCCTCTATCGCATCATGCGCGTGGATGAAAAAAAGGAACAGAACTGGAAGCAGTACGGCATCGCGATGTTTGTCTTCAGCCTGGTTACCGCGCTGCTGACCTACTTCATGCTGCGTCTGCAGGACAGACTGCCGATGCAGGCCTTGTTGAACCCGCAGAAGCTTGGCGCCATCCCCGACCATCTTGCTTTTAACACCGCCGTCAGTTTCACCACCAATACCAACTGGCAAAGCTACGGCGGTGAGTCAACGATGAGCTACCTGTCGCAGATGGTCGCGCTGGCGTCGCATAATTTTTTCTCCGCCGCCGTGGGTATCGCCGTGGCAGCGGCGGTGATCCGCGGTATCTGCGGTAATCAGACCAAAACCATCGGTAATTTCTGGCGCGATCTCGTCCGCCTGCATCTGTATCTCCTGCTGCCGATCTGCATCGTTTATGCCACCTTCCTGGTCAGCCAGGGGATGATCCAGAATTTCCACGCCTACACCGCAACGACCTCGGTCGACAAGACGCTGTGGGCCTCAACAACGCAGCCGTCGCAGCAGAGCATCGCACAGGGACCAGTGGCGTCACAGGTGGCGATCAAAATGCTCGGCACCAACGGCGGCGGATTCTTTAACGCCAACGCCGCCCACCCTTTCGAAAACCCCACCCCGCTGAGCAACTTCATTCAGATCCTGTCGATCTTCGCGATCCCCTCGGCTTTGACCTACTACCTGGGCCGCATGGTCCGCCAGCAAAGCCACGGCTGGGCGGTCTGGGCCGCCATGTTCATCATGTTTTTTATCGGAACACTGATCTGCTGGGGCGCGGAATCCTCAGGCAATACCCGCCTGGCGGATCTGGGGATCGACCGGCCCACCTCGGCGATGGAGGGCAAGGAAACGCGGTTTGGCATTTTCAATTCCGCGCTGTTCGCCACCATCACCACCGATGCCAGTTGCGGCGCGGTGAATGCCATGCACGACAGCTTCACCCCGCTCGGTGGACTCGTGCCGTTGTTCAATATTCACACCGGGGAAGTGATCTTCGGCGGTGTCGGCGCGGGCATGTACGGCATGCTGATTTTCGTCGTGCTGGCGATCTTCATCGCAGGGCTGATGGTGGGAAGAACGCCGGAATACCTCGGCAAAAAGATCGAAGGCTTTGACGTGAAATGCGCCGTTCTGGCGATTCTCGCACCGGGCCTGGCGATCCTGATCTTTACGGCATGGGCCTCTGCCAACGCGTCGCCGAGCACACCACCCGACCAGGCCTGGGCGGCGGCAGGGCTCAACAATTCCGGCCCGCACGGTTTCAGTGAAATGCTGTACGCCTACACATCGGCGGCGGGAAACAACGGATCGGCCTTCGCCGGGCTCACGGCGGCTCCGACATCCCCCAGCCGCCCTCGGGATCCATCCAGGGCACCGGTGGCGACCGTCACTACGACGTAACGCTTGCGATGGACATGCTCATCGGGCGCTTCCTGATGATCGTCCCGCTGCTGGCGCTGGCCGGGCACCTGGGCAAAAAGAAAATCGTGTCGCAAAGCGCCGGCAGTTTCCCGGTCAACGGCGCGACGTTCACCGTGCTGCTCATAGGCGTGGTCGTCATCGTCGGCGCGCTCACCTTCCTGCCGGCGCTGGCGCTGGGACCGATCGTCGAACACTTTTTAATGAACAGGGCGCACGGGACTTTTTAAACCGCTTTGCGGGCCGTGGTTCACCGCGAAAACAGCGGTAACCGCGGCGCACCAACGACAGATAAACGACCACGGAAAACGGACAAAACTATGTCAACCAAATCCAGATCACTTTTCGACCCCGCCATCATGATGCCGGCCATCAAGGAGAGCTTTAAGAAGCTCAATCCCGTGCACATGTGGAAAAACCCGGTGATGTTCGTCACTGAAATCGGCGCAGCCGTTACCACGATGGACATTTTCTTCCAGCTGCACAGCCATGCGTCTTTCAGCTTCGGGTTGCAGATTTCGCTGTGGCTGTGGTTCACGGTGGTGTTTGCCAACTTTGCCGAGGCGATGGCCGAAGGGCGCGGTAAGGCCCAGGCCGACACCCTGCGCAAGAGCCGCACGAGCATGATGGGCCGGAAGATCATGCCCGATGGCAAAGTTGTTTCGGTGGCCGCTGAGACGTTTCGCAAAGGCGACATTTTTGTCTGCGAAGCCAACGAACTGATTCCCGCTGACGGGGAGATTATCGAAGGCGCCGCGAGTGTGAATGAATCCGCCATCACCGGCGAATCCGCCCCGGTGATCCGCGAAGCCGGTGGGGACCGCTCGGCCGTGACGGGGGGCACGACCGTGCTGTCCGACATGATTAAAGTGCGCGTCACCGCCAATCCCGGTGAAAGTTTCATGGACCGCATGATCGGTCTTATCGAAGGCGCAAAGCGGCAGAAGACACCGAACGAAATCGCGCTGTCGATCCTGCTTTCGGCGCTGACCATCATCTTCGTGGTGGTCTGCATCACGCTTAAACCGTTTGCGCAGTATGCCGGGCCCAGTGTGGATGCGGCTGTCACCGTTACCGTGCTGGTCTCGCTGCTGGTCTGTTTGATCCCCACGACAATTGGCGGGCTTTTGAGCGCCATCGGCATCGCCGGCATTGACCGCATGGTTCAGCACAACGTGCTGGCGATGAGCGGAAAAGCCGTGGAGGCAGCGGGCGATGTTGACGTGTTGCTGCTGGATAAAACCGGGACGATCACACTGGGCAATCGCCAGGCGGCGGAGTTTGTTCCCGCGCCGGGCGTGACGATGGAAGAACTCGCCGATGCTGCCCAACTGTCATCCCTGGCCGATGAAACGCCCGAGGGGCGCAGCATCGTTGTGCTGGCCAAGGAGAAATACAACATCCGAGCCCGCGAGCTGCATGAAATGCACGGAGCGGAGTTTGTTCCGTTTACCGCGCAGACCCGCATGAGCGGTGTGAACATGAACGGTCAGACCGTTCGCAAAGGGGCCGCGGCAAGCGTGCGCGCGTTTGTGATGGAGTCGGGCGCGCAATATCCAAAAGAGATCGACGAAGCGGTTGAAACCATCAGCCGAAAGGGCGGCACACCGCTGGTGGTGGCGACCCGTAGCAAGGCGCTGGGAGTCATCTACCTGAAAGATATCGTCAAAGGTGGGCTGCCCGATCGGTTCCAGCGATTCCGCGCGATGGGAATCAAAACAGTCATGATCACCGGCGACAACCCACTGACGGCGGCCGCCATCGCAAAAGAAGCGGGCGTTGATGATTTTCTCGCACAGGCCACACCCGAGGACAAACTCGCCCTGCTGAAAAGGGAACAGGCAGCCGGCCATCTCGTTGCCATGACCGGTGACGGCACCAACGACGCCCCCGCACTGGCGCAGGCCGATGTCGGCGTGGCGATGAACACCGGCACCCAGGCGGCCAAAGAGGCCGGCAATATGGTGGACCTGGATAGCAACCCCACGAAGCTGATCGAGGTGGTCGAGATCGGCAAGCAGCTGCTCATGACCCGCGGGGCACTGACCACCTTCAGCATCGCCAACGACGTGGCGAAATATTTCGCCATCATCCCGGCGATGCTGGTCGGGGCGTATCCATCCATCCGCCCGCTCAACATCATGGGACTCGGTGAGCAGAGCGCGATTCTCAGCGCGGTGATTTTCAACGCGATCATCATCATCCTGCTGATTCCACTGGCGCTCAAAGGCGTCAAATTCCGCCCCGCGTCGGCAGGCGTGATCCTTCGACGAAACCTGCTTATTTACGGTGTCGGTGGACTTCTCGTCCCGTTCCCAGGCATCAAGCTGATCGACCTGCTGGTTCATAACCTGATGCACCTGGCGTAAACGCCATCCCCCGACCTCCCGGCTTTACCGGTTTTGAAAAGAAGAACACCATGAAAACCACAAACGGACATATTGAAACCAAAGACGAATTCGCAACCGCACCCGGCGGGAATTTTCTGGGCCATCTCTGGGCGTCGATCGCATCGACGCTGCTGCTGATCGTGATCTGCTGCGGGATTTATCCGCTGATTATCTGGGCGGTTGCCCAGGGGGTCTTTCCCAGCAAGGCCAACGGATCACTCGTTACCGCCAGGGACGGCACGGTTGTCGGATCGTCGCTGATCGGCCAGCCCTTTGGCGCTGCGGGTTATTTCCATCCCCGCCCCAGTGCGGCCGGCAGTGGCTATGACCCGACGGCCAGCAGCGGAAGCAATCTCGGGCCGCTGAGCGACAAGTTAATCAACGGTGTCACCACTCCCGCGACCACGCAGCCCACAACACAGCCAGAGACGCTGAGCTTCGACGGTGTGCGTCTTCGCACGATTCACTACGCGGTGGACAACGGTATTGCGTTCAAGCTTTTTAACGTCGCGCCGGACGGGACAAAAGCCGAAGTTCCCCTGTCCAAATTCCAGGATGCCCTGGGCAACCTGAATGACGTCGCGCTGGTTGATGCCTTCCCGCATCCGACGACCGACGACGATGCCAAACGGACCGTGCTGATCGCCGGTGATTTTGCCAGGCAGATCCCCGGCGATGCGGTGACCGCATCAGCGTCTGGATTGGATCCGCACATCACGCCGGAAAACGCAGAGATCCAAAAGGCCCGAATCGCCAGCGCCCGAAGCGTCAAGCCGGAGCAGGTGGAGGAACTGATCGCTGCCCACACCGATGGCCGCGACCTGGGAATTCTGGGTGATCCGGGTGTGAACGTTTTGATGCTGAATCTGGCCCTGGACGCGAAGTATCCGATTGCGACAACGCAGCCGACCAAATAGCCCGGCGGTTGGTGAAACCATCGGGCCGAAAAAACAAGTTGGATGGAAAGCGGAGGTGTCCCATGAGTCCTGCCGGTGCGGATGGAATTGCGATGTTTGGGTTTGTCACAGGGTTTTTAACGCTGGTGGTGCTTGGTTATCGCAGTCGGTTGCGGACGCGTTTTCCAGTGCTGGCGGTTTGCCTGGAGTGTTGCGCGGTCTACGGATTTTTATCCAGCGACTGGATGCTGGGTTTCTGTCTGATGCGCACTTGGAATTTCAGAGTTCAGCCGGGGCCGGAGCACGCCGCCGGTGGGTGGACGACAGCAAGAAATGTTACGCGACAGCGACAGTGAATCGCGCATCACCCGGATGTTTGGCCGGGCATGAGGTGAAGCATGTCACGAAATTTTAACGATCCTGGCAAGGTCACGGGGAACCGTTGCGATGCCACTCGCACGGCCCCCGTGGCCTCCTTTTTATCGCGTGTCGGTGGTCTGTTGCGAATGCGACGTTATGCGACGCTGTCTGCGACGTTCGAATCCAGCAGCGACCAGAACACCGGCGCTTTTTTTGCCGAGCTTGCGAAAATCACCCGTCAGACAGGTGAAATCACGCATACGTTTGTCGATCCGGACGAAGGTCCGACGGGCCATGTGCAGCTGCACCGCTCGGGCGGAACGATCACGATTCACCGGATCTGGGCTGTATTTCCCCGGCGGGGGCATGGATCGAAAATGCTTCGGCAGATTTGCGCATTGGCCGATCGCCATGGCGTATTCATCAAGCTGAAGATCGCGCCGCTGGGGCAAAGGCCTTATCCAATGTCCAACGCTGAATTGAAACAGTGGTATCATCGTCACGGATTCCGCGGCGAGAAAAAACTCATTCGGTCGCCCAGTTGAGCCAGGTATGCCAGAAGACCGCGCAGCCAGTTTTTTGCAGATGATCCGCAAGTCCCACCGGGGAAGATTGAAAATCTACCTCGGTTACGGTCCCGGTGTCGGCAAAACGTATCAGATGCTGATCGAAGCCCATCGCCTGCAGGCGGATGGGATTGATGTCGTCATCGGCATTGTGGAAACGCACGGTCGGGCCGAGACGATCAAGCAGACGATAGGCCTGCCGGTCATCCCGCGGCGCATGGTCGAATACCACGGGATTATTGTTGAAGAGATGGACCTGGACGCGGTGCTGGCGCAAAACCGCAGGCGGTGATCGTCGACGAACTTGCCCACACCAACGCGCCGGACAGCCGGAATCCAAAGCGATACCAGGACGTGCAGGAAATTCTGGCTGCGGGAATCCATGTCATTAGCGCGCTTAATGTTCAGCACTTGGAGAGCCTTTACAATACGGTTGAAAAGCTGCTCGGTGTAAAAGTGCGCGAGCGGTTGCCCGACTCGGTGCTGGCCGAGGCGGATGTCGTGGTGAACGTGGACCTGGCGGCTGAGGATCTACAGCGCCGGCTCGAGCAGGGATTTGTTTATCCCAAAGAACGCATCGCATCGGCGCTGACGAATTTCTTCACTTCCTCCAACCTGGAACATCTCCGCGAACTGACGATGCGCGAATTGGCGTCGCAGCTGGATCTCAAACGCCGCGAGGTGAAATCGACAACGTCATCCGGCGGGGCGGATCAGATTATGGTCTGCCTTTCGTCGCGCGGGCCCAACAGCGCCAAACTGCTGCGCTATTCCTCGCGACTGGCGGGCCGACTGAACCGTAACTGGTACGCGGTGTATGTGCAGACCCCTTCAGAGGAACCGACGGCGATTGACGCTGTCACGCAGCGCCTCCTGGCGGACACTCTCACCCTGGCAAACCAGCTGGGCGCGACTGTTTTTACATTTAAGGGTCAGGATATCGCCGACACGATCCTGCGCTTTGCGCGAGAATATCGGGTGGGAAATGTCGTCATCGGTCGACCCCGCCCGGTGCCGTGGTGGAAAAAATTAATGGGCGAGCGCAGTGTCGCCAGCCAGTTAATCGAGCGATCCGGCGGAGTGACCGTGATTGTGGTGGACGCCGAGAGTGGCGAAGGCGATTCCAGTGAATCCATGCCTGAAAACGTGGTGAAAACCGTGCCAGCCGCGGCCACCATGGGCGGCTTGCTGACAGCGGATCATATTCTTATCTGGAACGATTCAGAGTCGAAGGAAGACATCCTCAAGCAGATGGTAAAATCCCTCACCGGAGGTGAAATGATCGCCGCCGAGGGAATCTTAAAAAAACTGCACGAGCGCGAAGCGACGGGTTCGACGTTTCTCAATGAAGGAGTCGCTTTGCCGCATGCGCGTGTGGAGGGGGTCAGTTCTCCGCAGGTTGCGCTGGGGCTGACCCACGGCGGTGTGCTCGACGCCGGCACCGACAAACCGATCGAAGCGGTTTTCATGCTTTTGTCTCCGGCGACGGAGGCAAACACCCATTTGCAGATGCTCGCCCGCGCCGGTCGCATGCTGCAGAATCGCGAACTGCGCAAGAAGGCTCGCCAAAGTGAAAAGCCCCGCCGCCGCACTGGAGGAAATCCGCGACTGGGAACAGTCCGACCCTGCCACCATCAAGCGCGCTGAAGGCTCAGTACGGCAGACGGTATCGTAGAAGCGATTCGGCCATTTGAATTGAATCCGCCCGCCAGGAATCGAAAACTGTCCTCACGGCTTTCCGCGTTAATGTAGAGAGAAAACAGAACTATCTTTGCTGCCTTCGAATCGTCATGTCAAAGTTTTTTACCATCGAGCGGTATAACGCAAAGACGATGGATGTATAGACCGCCACGGCGGCGGCGGTGCTCAGGCTCATCCAGACTCTATTTTGCGATTGGTCATCCCCCTGAAAAACGCGGTCAAACTGATAGGGGTTAATGAGCATGGTCATAAGAGTGAAAGGGCTGAACGATCCTACAAACACGGCCAGCCCGTTCAGGTCGCGGGAACTGAGGAAGGAATAGCCGCAATATCCCATGATGCCGCACGCACCGGCGACGATGCCCACGCTGCTCATGACAGCCATCACGGTGGTTCGCATACGCAGGCTCATCTGCATGCCAAGGATAGCGGCGAAGGCCGCGATGATAATCAGCATGCAGGGAAGCAGCAGCAGGGTTTCGGGGAACGCGATCCAGCGTTCAGTCGGTTCGCTGGCCATTCGAATCAGATCGTAGGCAATAAAAACAGCGCAGCTTGCGACCGGCACTGCGATCAGGGGCAGGACAAAGTAGACCAGGCCGCGCAGTTTCCCCCAGATGTAGTAGCGACTGGTAATAGGGGAGGTGAGCAGCAGATCAAGCGTGCCGTCCTCTTTTTCGCGTGTGACGGTTGAAGCAGCCGCGTTGGTGACAATCAACAGAATCACAGCGAACTCTAACACGACAAATCCCAGCAAATAGTTTCGCACGCTGTCTTCACTCATCTTGTGCGGAACAGTGCGCAAGCGCGATATCGGCCAGCGTGTTGTCCTGATTCACCTGTACCTTGATAACATCGTGATGACGCAGATCATCGGCGCTGGCGGCTCGGCCTTCAGAGTCGCTGAGCTTTTGTTTAAAGGTAAGGGTCGTGCTGGCGGTGAGTTGGTAACGATGCACCGAGTCTTTTTCGTAGACAGTGAGCACCTGCGTGGAGGGCTCATAAGAGTTGGAACGAATGTACGGGCCTGATTCGTCGATACCGCTGAATTCGTACGCCAGCCCAAGCGATCCCAGGATACCGACGGCCATGAAAGCGTAGCGCAGCAGCGACGCCTTTGTGGCCGACGCCTTGGTCCTGGCTTTGCGCCAGGCGATGGGATTTCCCCAGACCGTGCGCGGTTTGCGCGTGCGGTCGCCGGTGCTGAGATGCAGCCTGGTCAGTATCCATGTTTTGAAAGGCATGTTCGTCTGCGCCAACCAGCGCAGCAGAATCACACTCGGGGTCACCAGCACGAAGCTGAGGAAGAACATAAACGAGATGTAGAACGAGGCCGGGCGGCTGAGATACCAACCAAAAGGCCACCGCTGCAGATCCGGAGGCAGCGCGCGAGCGCGGGAGGGCGGCTATGTTGGTCGGCAAAAAGCGTCTGCAGGGCGGAAAAGGGATTGAGCCCGGTCAACCAGCTGGTGGTGGAATAGGCCGGGATCATGTTGCGGACATCGGCGGGGTCGGGGGTGTAACCGATGATTGGATGAAACCAGGTTACCTGATCCAGGAAATAGAGACCGACGAGATAGATGACGATAAAAAAGTAAAAGCTGAAGATGGTTCTGCGCGTTCCAACTTTGAAGGTGGCGATCGCCATCGCGAGTGATCCGGTGACAAAAGCGGTGGCAGCGGCAATCAGAAACGAGACAAAGATATTGTCGATCGCGACCCCGCCGAAGATTTGCGTGATAGCGAAAATCGGAATGCCGCTGACCAACAGCATGACGACGAAAAAGAGCCGGCTCAGCAGCGACCCGAGCACAATCTGCCCGTTACTGAGCGGTGTGGCCAGAAGGATATCGTAGGTCTGGCTGTCCTTTTCCTGCGTGATCGACCCGGCCGTAAAAATCGGAGACAGCAGGGCCACCAGTCCGAGCTGGAGGAAACTGAGATTCTGGAAAACCTTTACGCTGGTTTTTGCGAGTTCGGCGAGATTGGTATCGCTGACATTGCCACCGCCGCCGTAGAGGCTGAAGATAACAACCACGATGAGCAGCGCGAGATATCCGCAGCGAATCAGCAAATCTCGTTTGCGTTTACCACCGGTTTCGACGACCCGCAGCAGAATAGGGTTGGCAGGTACAAGGCGATAGAGATAGTCGGTGATTCCGAGCATGGTAACTTCTTGATAGCCCAAACTCCGAATGGCAAAAAATGCCAACGGCCCAAAACGCGATTGATAACCGGTGGCAAGGTCCGAATGACTTCGGCACAGGACTTGACGGAGTTTCGACGAACACTGTTTCTTACGCAAGCGCATCGCAGAAAACGGTATTGCATCGAAGTGGAAATGTTCGCGCGCAAGGGGCGATGAGTCCCAGAGTTTGGCCGGGCCCGTTTTGTTTGCCGCGCTGAATGCGCGGATGTCTTCTATGCCGATATCAGTCAGCTTCCAGGTGTCATGCCCGGGAAGCTGACTGATCGGTGCGTTGGTTTAATTCGATCTGTTCGCAGGGGAATGAATCGGCTCGGCGCGTGGGCTTATGCTGCGGAAAGCACGGGGGTTTCCTCGCAATTGGCGACGAGCACGCCGCTCGTTCCGGCGGCTTTGCCGTGTTCGATTACCGCCAACGCGCGGTCAGCCATGGCGCGGTCGTATGTGTCCAGGGCAGGAGCAACGGCGACGCTGCAATCCACTTCGATTGTGCTGCCGTCATGAGTAAATTCGATTCGCTTTAAATCCTGATGAATTCGCTCGGCAAGCAGCGTTGCGTCGTCGGTCTCGGTATTGGGCGCAATGATGACGAAGGCATCGCCTCCGAGGCGGCAGGCCACGTCTTCAGTGCGCACCGCTTTTTCAATGACCTGGGCGATGGATTTTAGAACGCTGTCGGCGAAGGGATGGCCTTGCTCGTCATTAAGGGCCTGGAAATTGTCAACGTCTACCACCACAAGCGCCAGCGGCTTTTTGGTGCGCACGCGAAGTGACACTTCGGCGGCCAGTCGTTGTTTGAACATTTCACGGTTTCCCAGCCCGGTCAGGAAATCGATCAAGGCGTGTTCTTCCAGCATTTTGATCGCGCGATGCGTGCGCAATGTGGAACGCACTCTTGCCAGTAGTTCAGCGGGGCTGAAAGGCTTGGTGATGTAATCAACTGCGCCCAAACCTAGTCCGCGTACCTTTTCTTCGGTGGAGCTTAAGGCTGTCAGAAACACAACGGGAATGTTGAACAGATTCGGGTCAGCTTTGAGCCGCTTGCAGGCTTCGTAACCGTCCATCTCCGGCATTTCCACGTCCAGGAGGATGAGATCCGGGCGAAGGGATTCAGCAAGCGTGAGACCCGATGCGCCGTCATAAGCAGCGTGGATACAGACCGCTTCACCGCCGAGAATGCCGCCGACAAGGGCGTGAATCTGTCTGGTATCGTCAATGACAAGCAATTGTTCCATTATGTTTCTCCTCTATTGATTCGGACGGATCAAAGTTAATTCGGTCGCTATCGCCCGGTGCGTGAACGTCGGAACATCATCGAATTCACCAAATCTGATGGGTCGATGACATCCGGCCCCTTTCGTATCGAACCCGCGGCGGTGGCGAATGATCTGACTTGACGAATTTTTTCAATTAAAAGTCGTAGCGCGCGATAACCGCAGCCAGAGGCACTCGCCGCCGTGGGTACAAGCTCCAATAACCGCATGCTTTCGAAACCTCAGCAAAAAGCAGTTTCGTGCTCGGTTGAAGGTTGCTTTACGCTTTAGAAAATTGCTCAGATTTGTGTAATGTTAAAAAAATACAGCAGTGGATATTTCGTCTGGATTCAACCGATAGAAGTGCAAGTTCAGCAGATCTGACACAGGGGCAGTTTGGGACGTTGCCGCGCTGCCGATCGAGATTGGAGACAGCAAAATGACGTTCAAATATCAGGGGCGCACTTATGACACTTCTGAGATGGCGTGTTTCGAGACAGGGAATCCAGCCTCACCAGTGCTATACCTGACCGATAGCGGGCAAGTTTTTGTGGTGGAGATCGAACGACTTGAAGGTATTAACATTCGTCTGGCAGGCAGCGACGAAGGCAAAATGCTGGCCGACCGCCACGGTTTCAGGGATCAACTGTCCGCGGCAATGGTGCTCGAACAGACCGAGGGCGCCACGAAGCACCACGCGTTAATCGTGGAAGATGACGGCTACGCCCGCCAGGCCCTGAGCCGCCTCTTGCGGTACTCCGGATACGAGTCCACCTACGCCGCCACCGTTGCCGAGGCTGAGACAAAGCTCAAGGATCTTCCTCGATGGCTCATTCTCGACCTGCAATTACCGGACGGTCGTGGAACCGCGCTGCTCGAGCGTGTGCGGGCGGAGAACCTGCCTATCAAGGTTGCAGTCACCACCGGGGAAACCGATCGTGAGGTTCTCGCGCAGGTTTCGAAGTTCTCTCCCGACGTTATATTTCACAAGCCTCTGGATTTGCCACAGATTATGAACTGGCTTGAGGCGGCTTAAGTGAATCTGCCCGCCTGCGCCCGGCTATCCAAAATAACTCGTTTTGGTACTTGGGTTTTCTTCATTTCGATCCGATCGGTGTCGATCCAAAGGCTGGAGAAGCACCGCCATGGCATTACTGATATTAGCAAGCGCAATCGAAAACCTGGTTTTGGTGCGCGGCGATGCCTTTCACATTCTCCTTCATATCATCGTGTTATTGGTTTTCTTTGTCGCGGGGAACAGATTTGGGAAAACCAGGCGCGTGCGCGATGAATTTACCGCGCGGTTACGTGCCTCCGATGAGCTGACGCAGGAACGAAGCCTGTGGCACACGATCATCAACACACTTCCGGACTTTATCTATGTTAAAGATCGGCAAGGGCGGTATGTGCTGAATAATGAAGCGCATCTTGCCTTTTTAGGAGCTGACCAGCCCGGACAGATCGCGGGCAAGACCGTTCACGACCTGTTCAGCAAGGAATTGGCTGACGGATACGCTGCTGACGATCGGCGCACGATCGAGCAAGGTGAATCGCTGATCTGTGATATTGAGCCGTGTCGGGATCGATCCGGCAATCCGATCTGGATGGCAACGACGAAGGTTCCACTGCGCGACCCGCAGGGGGCGGTTGTCGGACTTGTCGGTATCGCGCGCAATGTGACTCAGAAACATGAGCTTGAACAGCGCCTGCGTGAATCGGAAATGCGATTTCGGCTGGTGGCCCAGTCCGCATGCGATGGCATTATCTCGGCTGACGCGGATGGCAAAATAGTGTTCTGGAATAAAGCGGCCGAAGGCATGTTTGGTTACTCAGAGAGTGAGGCCCTGGGTCGTCCTCTTTCACACCTTCTTGTCGAAAAAGAAGACATCGAAGCGCTCCGGCTGAAATTATCAGGCGATTCAGACCGACACGAACACCAGTTTCCCAGCCAGTTGCTGAAGTTGCACTGCGTGAGAAAACAGGGACTCAACTTTCCCGTTGAATTGTCTCTGGCATCCTGGAAGACCGAGAACAACCAGTTTTTCACGATGATGATACGCGACATCACCGCGCAACGCAGGCAGAGGATCAGCTGCGCGGGTGAATGAGAGTCTCGAACAGCACGTTGCCGAGCGAACCGCTGCGGTTGAACTGCGTTCGGCGGACCTTAGCCGCTCTGAGCGGGCTCACCGGGAGCAAACGACGCTTTTGCAGTCGATCCTGCACAGCATGGGCGACGGGGTCATGGTGGTCGATGAGGCGCGGGTTGTTTGTCATGTGCAATCCCACCGCAGAGGTGTTGCTGGGACGCTCGGCATCGAGCATGACTGATCAACCATGGACCGAACTATACAGCCCGCTGAAGGAAGACAAAGTTACGCCCATTCCGCTTGATGAGCGGCCACTCGCGCGGGCGATGCGCGGCGAGGCAGTCGACAATGTTCAGCTGTTTTTGCACAGCCCTGTTTCCGCTGACGGCATCTGGATCAGCGCATCGGCCAGACCGGTTAAGAATGACACAGGGGCATTGTGCGGCGCTGTTTTAGTATTCCACGATGTGTCCGAACGCAAGCTCGACGAAGCGGAACTCGGCAAAGCCAAGGAAGCCGCCGAAGCCGCAAACCGGGCAAAAACAGAGTTTCTGGCCAACATGAGTCACGAAATTCGCACGCCTATGACGGCGATTCTCGGTTTTGCCGATCGCCTGCTGGTCCCAAATCAGAGTCTGTCAGACATGCAGAACTGCGTGCAGATTATCCGGCGCAACGGACAACATCTGTTGAACCTCATCAATGACATCCTGGATATCTCCAAGATAGAAGCCGGCGAAATCAGGACGGAAAAAATCAATTGCGATCTTCTTGAAATGCTGGCCGAGCTTAAATCCTTGATGCGTCCGCGCAATTGAGAAAGGGCTGGAATTTCAGATTGCTTTCTCCGGTCCAATCCCGCGCAGGATCATTACCGACCCGCTGCGAATCAAGCAGATTCTCGTCAACCTGGTTGGTAACTCGCTGAAGTTCACGCCCGGCGGGCGCGTGGGCCTGCGCGTGTCCTGCGATGCGTCGGGGCCATCGATTAAAATTCAATTCGATGTTTCGGATACCGGGATTGGGATGACCGAGGGACAGCTCGCCAGGCTTTTTAAACCGTTTACGCAGGCGGATGAATCGACCACCCGCCGGTTCGGTGGAACCGGACTGGGACTGACGATCAGCCGGCATCTGGCGACCCTTCTGGGTGGAACTGTTCGAGCCCAGTCTTCACTGGGCGCCGGCAGCACATTCACCGCGTGGATAGACGGCGGCCCTTCGGGTGCCTGCGAAATGATTGACGGGCTTAACGAATCAATGCTTCCGGCAACCGAGGAGATCGGCGCCTGCCGAGTAATGCAACTGAGCGGTCGCGTTCTGCTGGCAGAGGATGGACGCGACAACCAGCGGCTGTTGCTGGAAATCCTGCGCACACCGGCGCGGTGGTGACGCTGGCCGAAAATGGTCAGATCGCGGTGGATCTGGCCATGTCGAAACAGTTCGACCTCATCCTGATGGACATGCAGATGCCCGAAATGGATGGATACGACGCGACAGTGGAACTGCGGCGAAGAGGGTTGAAGATTCCGATTGTTGCTTTGACCGCCAATGTTCTGGCGGAGGATCGTGATAAATGTCTCGCCTGTGGTTGTGACGGATATCTCTCCAAACCAATCGAGCCCGAGCGTTTTCTCCGCACGATCGCCACTTATTTATCCGGCGGGCGGCCCCAGGCAATTCAGCCGGTTGAGAAGGAAAATACAATGGTCAGCGAATCGAAGGTTGTTCGCAGCGCGTACGCGAACATGGCAAAAATGCAGAACATTCTCGGCGAGTTCATCGAAGACCTGCCCAAGCGAACAGCAGAGCTGCAGGAAAGCCTGCGGCAAAATAAACTGGATCAGGTCAGGCGAACGGCACATCAGTTGCGCGGCTGCGGTGGAGGATACGGATTTGGAGTGCTGTCCGAGCGAGCTACCGATGTAGAGCAAGCTGTGAAGGATCAGCAATCGCTCGAGCAGATCTCCCAGCAGGTTGAAAACCTGGTTGAATACATGCGGCGGATCGAAGGATACAAACGCCAGGCCGAAACAGTCGGGTGAAAAACAGCCTCGAAGTGAGGTTTTTCAGTTAAGAAATTTCCCTGCGCAGGTTGCGACAGTCGAGAATCAGCAACGATTGGCTTAAGAGTTTAATTTCGATTTTTCTTAATTCACTCTCAACAGTCTCGTCCGGCAGTTCGAAGTAACTTGAGTGAGACCGGAGTGAACGATTTCGGGAGACTCAAGGCCCGGGAGAATAGCAGGGAGAATCGGAAATGCTGAACCGAATACTGATAATAGATGACTCACTACCATTACAAAAGCTGCTGAAGAACCACTTGACCGCCGAGGATCTGGAAATTCATTCAGCCTATGACGGCGAGGCGGGGCTGACACTTGCGGCCGAGGTCCGACCGGGTGTTATCGTGCTGGATGTGGACATGCCGGACATGGACGGCTTTGAAGTCTGTCGTCGACTTAAGGCGAACATCGACACCAACTCGATCCCAATCATTTTTCTGACCGCGGACTTCGCCACTGCCGATAAGGTCAAAGGCCTGGAACTGGGGGCGGTCGATTACGTGACCAAGCCGTATCGACCCGAAGAACTGGCGGCGCGCGTTCGCTCGTCGCTGCGCGTTAAAACACTGCTGGAACAAAAGGCCATGGTCGATGGGTTGACCGGACTGTGGAACCAGAAATACCTGGTTGATCACCTTGCTGCCCAGACCTCGCTGGCGATCCAGACCGGGCGACCGATGTCGTGCATCTCGATGGATGTTGATGGCCTTCAATGGATCAACAAAAAATACGGGATTTCTTTTGGTGATGAGATTCTTCGCGTCGTGGGTGGCATCCTGCTGTCCCAATGCCGCGCGGAAGATGTCGTGTGCCGATACGAAGGCGGCCGCTTCGCCCTTGCCGTCGCCGCCATGAGCCGCGCCGGTGCCGCCCGCCTTGCCGAAAGGCTCTGCGCGACCATTCGGCAGCAGCTCGCCGTCCGGGGCGGCCGGAACCTGGGTGTCACGTGCAGTTTCGGCGTTGTGGACTCACTGATTGCCAGTGAAAAGACCATGCTCGAACGCGCCACCCAGGCGATGTACCGCGCTAAAAAGAATGGTGGAAACTGTGTCTCCGTGGCACGACCTCCGCGCGCGGCCGGGATGGCCCTCGCAGCCTGAGTCTTGCTGTGCCTTAATCAAAAAGCCGAACCGATGATGCACAAAATTCTACTAGTTGATGATTCGGAGCTGATTCACAAGCTCATTCGCATGCAGCTTGTGGACGAGGCCGTCGAACTGCGCTCCGCCTATGATGGTCCATCGGCGATCAAACTGGCTGAGAGCCTGCGGCCGGACCTTATCCTTTTAGATGTCGATATGCCCGACATGGACGGACTCGAAGTCTTCCGCCAGTTGCGGCAGAATCCAACCACGCGCCAAACGCAGATCCTATTTCTCACTGCGGACAGTAAGGCAGTGGAAACGGCCCAAAGCTGGGATTTGGGAACGATCGATCACATTAAAAAACCGTTTGAAGCTGCTGCGATAACCACCCGCATCCGAAAAGCGCTCGGGCCAAGTCCCACGGCGCGCATAGCCTCGTAATGTCATTCCTTTATTTCAATGGCTATTGTTCGTGTTATTCCAGCACTCGAGCACCAGCTGCGGTTCTTTTTCGCCGGCGTTGGCTGGATTGAACTCGACTGTCACTCGCTTGGTTTCGCCTGGAACCAACGAAAAATACCCGTCATTCATCTGGACAGGAAGAACCTGGTCGCCGTTATCGGCTCTTACCAGTTTCGGCCGGATCGCGAGTGCGACTACGCCTGAATCGGCGGGGTTGGTGATGTCCGCGGTGATGGTTTTAGAATCGCCACTGACGGCGGTTTTTGTATTCATCGCAAGCTTGACCGGCTTGAGGCTGTTTATTGCGGTGTAGTCGAGATCAGTGGTCCCACGCCAATAGAAGTTTTCTGAAACAACTTTCCCCGACGCATCCGTAAGCCGGAGCTTAATGAAATGGACGGATGAAAGATCCGCGGGGTAGTTGAGCTTGAAGCAATCAGCGATGGCATCGGGCGATGAAACCACCGCGGCGGTCTGGTGGAATTTTTCAGTGCCGTCCGAGTTATAAATCCACCCCTGGGCGGTCAGGGCCAGGCTTGGGCTTCCCGCTCGTATTGACCACGCGGATGCGGTCATCAAGCGGATTCCAATAGATATGAATCGGCTCACATGCGGTCTTTGCGCCGAAATAAGCGCCGTTGAGATCGTAGTAATAGTCATAGGTTTGCCAGACGAATGATGGATAGGCTGATTGGCTCATCCAATTGATGACTCCCGCGGCCTGTTTATCGCTGTGATCGAGCCAGCCTTCATACATCGCTTTTGTCGTTTCCAGATTCAGCAGTTGCGACCTGCGGCAAAAGTCTTCGATGCCCTGCGATTCCCCGTATCGCTTGGCGAGATCTTTGATGAAATTGCTGGGAGCGGCGTGGCCGGCATTGCGGCCGAAGAAGTGGTCATTCCACATATTGTCGCGAGGCCACCAGTCCTTTTGCGGCATGAATTTTTTCAAGCTCTCAAAGTTTGTGATCACCGCAGTTCCGATTTCGCTTCGCATGCCCCACCCCTGCCCGCTGTGGCCACCGGCGGTCACGCCCTGGAAATATCGTTTCGGCAACAGGTCGCCCCATGGTCCGCTGCCGCTGAGATGGCCGGAGTTTGAGCAGGGCTGATAGTACCGGTCGCCGCCATCGAGCGTCTTGACGTCGTCGGCAAGCGCATTGTTCAACGGCTTGGGGGGACCGCCTTCGTTTTCGCCGCACCACAGAACAATGCAGGGGTGGTTGCGGAACTGCTTGATCTTTTCCACGACGTTCGCTTTATACACATCATAATCCGCCGGCACTGCTCCGTTGTTATTCAGCCAGAACTCGTCCCACACCATCATCCCGTAGCGGTCGCAGGCGGCATAAAACGCTTCGTCCGGCGTCATGCCCATCCAGTTACGGATGATATTCATATGCATGTCCTGATGCAGGCGAAGCTTCAGATCGTAGTCAGCGGCATTGCAGCGCAGCATGTACTCGTTCATGCCCCAGCTTCCACCCTTTGGAAACAGGCGAACGCCGTTGATGTAGAACCGCAGCATGTCATCCGTGGTCGTGTAGGTATATTTCTTGATGCCGAACGTAACATCCTTCTGATCCGAAACGGCGTCGCCGGCGCGAAATTCGAAATGGCAGGTGTAGAGGTTTGGATCGCCGTATCCATTGGGCCACCAGAGCCGCGGATTTTGCAGGTGCAGCGCAGCCACCGTCTCCTGCGTGAGGCGGACGGTTTTGGTCTCATTCGCCTTCAGCGAGACCGGTGTGGAAAAGCGGATGCCGCCCGGTTCGATATCGCCGACCAGTTTGCCTTCCACCGGCGCGGCCGAGTGGTTTTCCACATCCGTCTGAACCGCCAGATCCGCGCCGCCTCCGGTCGGTAGATCGCTGCGAATCCACGGATCGATGATCGAGACGTCGCCGGTGTGAGTCAGATAGACATCTTTGTAGATCCCCATGTTCAGCCCGGGCACCCGCGGCATCCAGTCCCAGCCGGTGCTGCATATGAAGGCCGGGCTGGTGAAGTTTTCATGATACTTTTCTGGAATCTTTTCACCCGGCTTTACTGGTGGAACGGCCATCACCGGAACATAGTCCAGTACAGCAAGCGAGTTCTGCCCACCCACATGCACCTGCGCGGTGACATCGAAACGGCCGCGCTGGAAGAAGCCGTGCATCGAGCCGACTTTGGTGCCATTGACGAACACATCCGCATCGCGATTCACGCCGTCGAGATTGAGCCATGTATGTCCCGAGCTATAGCTTGCGGGCACCGAGAAGTCAGCGCGGTACCAGAAATTGCGGTCGTACCTGGTTTTGTCGACGTTCCAGATATTGTCGCCGAAGTTGGGGTCTTTCTCCTTCCCGGCAAGCACATAAGAATTGAAAACCGTGCCGGGAACCTGTGCGTTGATCCAGGAGGCCGTCAGCGTATCCGGGCGTTGAAATCTTCTCGCCCGACTCCGAAACATCCGCTTGCGGAGCGACTTTCCATGCATCGGAAATTCCCGCGGCGCTGGCAATCGAACCACAGGAGAGCCACGTCGGCGAAACACCGGCAAGAAGCGCGCCGACAGCAAGAGCGAAGATCGATGGGCGATGGTGAAATGTCATAATTGTCTATCATCTTTCCTGGCGAAGACCTTGATGGCTGTTGAGTACCGGCCACGCACGCCGTGCGATCTTTAAAGCCGAGTCTTAACCGCCTGACTGCGAATTTGCGATGATCAGTGCGCGTTGATGGCGTTGTTCCAGCATTCGACGACGACCTTTGGTTCGCCATCGCCGGCGGCGTGCGGGTCAAACTCCATCGTCACGTGCCTGGTTTCCCCTGGTAAAAGTGCGAAGTAACCGTCGCTCATATGTACCGGAAGAATCTGCTCGCCGGACGCGGCGCTCACCAACTTCGGGCGAATCGCAAGAGCAACCGTTCCGGAGCCGGCGGGGTTGGTGATATCAACGCTGATGGTTTTCGTTTCGCCTTCGTCGCTGGCTTTTGATATCACCGAAAGCTGAACCGGCTTGAGATCTTTCAGAGCTGAGTAGTCGAGGTACTTGTTTCCTCTCCAATAAAAGTTCTCGGATACGAGTTTGCCTTCGGAATCGGTCAAGCGGAGTTTGATGAAGTGAACCGCCGAGAGATCGGCCGGGAAACCGAGCTTGAAGCAATCCGCAACCGCGGTGGGGGATGAATCAACGTCAGCCTTCTGTTCGGCTTTGCGGGTGCCGTCGAGGTTATAGATCGCCGCATCAGCGTGAAGACCGGCCACCTCTTTGCCTGAGGTGTTGACGACGCGAATGCGATCATCGTTCTGATTCCAGTAGACATGCACCGGCTCGCAGGCGGATTTCGCGCCCCAGAAGGCACCGGTCAGATCGTAGTAATAGTCGTAAGTCTGCCACACCATCGAAGGATAAGCGGACTGGCTCATCCAGATGATCATACCTGCCGAGTCTTTGTCGCTGTGATCGAGCCAGCCTTCGAACATGGCCTTCATGGTCTCGATGTTCAGAAGCTGGGCTTTCAAGCAGAAATCCTGAATATTGTTTGCTTTGCCGTACCGCCTGTTGATCGAGGTTGTATAACCCCCTGGCCCTCCATTGCCACCGGACCGGCCAAAAAAGTGAGCATCCCACATCTTGTTTTCAGGCCATTGCGTAGTCTGGCGGCATAAATTTTTTGAAGCTGTCATAGGAGACAAAGCTGGCCGTTCCCAGTTCGCTTCGCATGCCATAGTTCTGCTTGACTGCCTCCGTGGGTAGGCACGCCGATGAAGTAAGTCTTTGGCTCGAGGTTGTGCCACGGGCCGCTTCCGCTCAAAGAGCCGGCGCGGGAATCGGGTGAATAGCGACGATCCCCGCCGTCGTAGGTTTTAATCGCATCGGCAATCAGATTGCTGATGTCCGGCGGCGGCGAGGCTTCGTTGTCCGCGGCATAAAAGACGATGCTGGGATGGTTTCGTATCTGCTTGATCTTCTCGATGACGTTCGCCTGGTAGACGTCCAAATCAACCGGCCATGAATCGTGGGCGTTCAGCCAAAATTCATCCCACACCATGACGCCGTACTTATCGCAGGCATCGTAGAATGCCTGATCCGCGGTCATGCCCATCCAGTTGCGGATGATGTTGAAATTCTCTTCTTTATGAAAACGGAGTTTCGTGTCGTAATCGCTGCCGTGGCAGCGCAGCATAAATTCCGCCATTCCCCAACTGCCCCCCTTGGGAAAGATGCGGACGCCGTTGATGTGAAAATGCATCGTGTCGTTATCGGTGTCATACGTGTACTGCTTGATGCCAAAGGTAACGTCTTTCTGGTCCGAGACATTGGAGCCGACGCGGAACTCGAGATGGCACGTATACAGATTGGGATCGCCGTAGCCGTTAGGCCACCAGAGCTTTGGGTTTGTAACCTTCAACGCGGGGGTGTCGTTCATGTCCAGCTTCAGCGTTTGGGTGCTGTTGGGCTGCAACGAGACCGTTTTAGTGAAGGTAATATTGCCCGGATTGATCTGGCCAACCAGTTCCCCTTTCACCGCAACCGCGGAGTGATTTGACAGCTCCGTCTGAATTGAGATATCGCCCTCGGTGAGGCTCGGAACCTGGGTTCGAATCCATGGATCGATTACCGAGACGTCTCCAGTGTTCGTCAGGTAAACATCCTTATAAATGCCCATGTTCAACCCCGGCACCGGCGGCATCCAGTCCCACCCGCGGCTGCAGATGAATGCGGGACTGCTGTAATTTTTGTCTTTATTTGGTGAGTTCGGCGGGGGCGGTGAGGACGGCCTGAGCGGGGGCAGATAATCCAGCACCGCCAGAAGGTTCTTCCCGCTGCGCTGGACCACGTTGGTCACTTCAAAGCAACCCCGTTGAACAAAACCGTGCATCGACCCGAGCTTTTGACCATTCAGATAAACGTCAGCGTCGCGGTTGATGCCGTCGAAGTTAAGCCAGATGCGTCCAGTGCCATACGAGGAAGGAACGGTGAATTCCGAGCGATACCAGAAGTTGCGATCGTATTTCTTGAAATCAGCTTTGTAGATGTTGTCGCCATACGTTGGATCGGGTTCCAGGCCGGCCAGCACGTAGGAGCCAAAGACGGTCCCAGGGACAGCGGCCTTGATCCAGCTTGATGAATCAAACGTGCCTTTCGATAGTTGTTCACCACTCTCCTTGACGTCGTCCTGGGGAGCGATCCGCCACCCGTCATCGCAGGAAAAGGAGACATGCTCAACCCCCTTGGCTTGCCGGAGGAACGAGCCTGCCAGTAGGGTGCTGCACCATAGCAGGCAGAGGCAAACTGCACGGATCTTCTGCGTAGTCATCAAAACTCCAAAGGCTAATCCTCAGCGGCCGATTCACATCCCATCAGTCATATCAATGAGCAGTCGTCGCGTTGTTACAATCGTCAACGATTCATCCCAGACCGGACCCGCGGACTCATGATTAAGTGGTTTTGCACCGGCCGTCGAGCATCAAGCACGGTTGAGCGACGGCAGCAGGATGGCCGCGACAAGCCCGAGGCAAAATCCGATCATTCACCAGGTGCGTTGCGATTTGTTGAAAACAGCGCCTATACCTAATCCGATTGCGGCGAATCCCGAACCCATGCCAGTGAAAATGATCGGGCCTTGTACGAAGCCAGGGACGTGAGTCAGCAAATCGAAAGTCGGTACGCCTATCGCTGCTGCGACGCCAAAAGTGAGCGACGCGACTCCCAGCGGAAAGCGCCTTTCTGAACGACCAGTTAGCAAGGGCGAATGATACTCAAGCGTAGTTAGCTGGTCGGGCGTTGTATGGCGGCCACGGCGTCGCGAGGCTGTCAATATCTTCGACTGTTCATCGAGCGTCCTATTAGCGATCACGTTTTCCCCTATTATAAACCGCCAGGACGATAAGGCCGACAACCCCGCCGATGAGAAACAGCAGTACTCCGCCGCAGAGATCGAAATGCACTGACCCGCCGACCAGCAGTGTAATCACCGCTAGCACGATAAAAATACCGAGGCATCCGAGACCACCTTTAGCAAATGCCTTGGTTTTATCGCCCATCGTGTGATAACCCAGCTCGATAACGGCCGGCATCTGTGCGTGCACCGCGACACGAAGCCTTTTACGACTCGACCGCGCTCGTCACAATTAGTATTGGCTGCTTATGCCGAGTGCGTGGCGAACCAAACGATCGCCGCACCGTTTGCAGCGACGATAGCAGCGATTGTCCAAAGCTTACCGAAATGGGTCTTGGGGATTGCAATGAGTGCGCCATAAAGAGCAAAACAGACCGGCATCAGCACGGCCAAGAACGCGCAGCACGTTTTATAGTCTACCTTCACCGTGCTTCCCAGGGCCGTTGCCAGGCGAAGACAGACGAGAAGGACGGGCAACACAAAATACATCGCCACCGGCGACCAGCTTAATCCGATCGTTGCCAGCGCGGTTCCAGTCGTCACGCCGGCAATGGGTCCAGTCCAGGCAGATTGTTTCCAGGTCGGCATAAATTCTCCTCGTTCTTAAGGACCGATGACTGTCTACGACCCGAACGCGATGCGGGAAATCAGCGATCTGGAATGCTACCATCGCGACAATTGCCGCGCCAAGAATAATGTTGGACTTTGGCAAATCAGCATGCATCGCTTTACGTTGTGCAGGCCATGGCGAGGTAAGTCGTATGACGTGGCTTATGGTTCTGTCATTGCCCACCATGCCGCTCAAGACGGTATTCCCAGGTGTCGTCGGGCGTGACTCTGAGTTGGTGTTGCATAACGGATGGCGGTGTGTGGCAACCGACGCGACACGCCGAGGAATACTATACTCGGAACGAACTTTCAACACGACGCGGGGCTGTCCAGGGCATTGGCTGATCATTCCGCTGCAGCGTTGCTGACTGGAGTCGCGTTGCGAACCATGCGTGAAGCGACAATTAAGCCAAGACCGATTACGCCGATGAGCCCGAGACCGGCGAATATCATTATGTCATCAAGGCTAAGACCCGATGGCGGGGGAACCGGATCCGGATCCTGCACCGGAAAGTCTGACATCGCCCAATATAAAAATGCAGTTGCGGTGAGGGCGAGTATCGAGCCGACTGCCCCGATGATTCCAAATGTCAGAAGCAACCCCCGCAGATGCAACCGGTACCAGGGCGCGGATCCAGATGCGCGATCGTCCAAAGGAGTTGTAAGGTTCGTGGGAGTCAAAGCAGATAACGGACGTGAGGGTATAAAAAGATCGTGCTGGACCTAAAGCGGGATGCATAGCCGGCTAACCATGTGGCTACCGGGATTGCTGTGTGGCCGACATAAGGACATGAATGTTGTCGATTGAGATCTTGGCATCAGCGGAACTGGTTCCTTGCTGCACGGTCAAGTTGGCAATATCGAGCTTCACCTTTGAATCACCTGCCACGATGTGCAACTGCTCGGGCCACTTTGGAAATGGCTTGTCCTGCACCGCCGTTGCGATGGCGATCAAACCGCTCCGGACGATGAGGGCCGATACAATCAAAGCGCCCGCCACGCAGGCGGCGAGAATGATTCCCCAGGTTCGCGTCATTTGTAAATCCAAATATCGGATGACAATCTTCGGTTGCCAACGCCACGCGGAACATGATACCGAACGCGAACCTTCAATGCTAAGCATTGCCGTTTATAGCGTTGGCTGGTTCTGCAATCCGGCCTGACGGCCGCGAGAACTTTGGCAGACGCTGTACATAGGACCATAGCATCCATAAATGGGGACAGTCACCTATTAAGCGAAATAGGTGACTGTCCCGATTTAATGCATATGATGCCGAAAGTTCGTCGCACTCGGGCTGAATTGTTCGCGGAAATTGGCAGCGGGGAATAGTTAACTGCTTAAAACCAGGTCTGCGGATGGCACCGGCGCGAAAAAAACCGGGCTTTGCGGGTTGAGATATTCGCAGATGCGATCGCCGTTTAGATTTACTTCGCCGGTTTGTATGAAATGGTCTGGAATAGCTGCGGCAGCGAGTCCGTCGCCTATTGGCGCGGGGACCGAATCACCCAGAGACGATCTGTCATTGTAAATAGTCCGCGGGCCAGAGTCGGCCCTGGCTCGATCAGGATGTGGTTCAATGCCGGATCTTGAAGCCATTGATCGCCGGATGAAATGCGCGCTCCGGCATCGGCGAGCGCGGCAGCGCGATGCGGATCGCCGCCGAGGGTGGAATGGACGTTCACGGGGCTGGAGGCGACCGTTTTTATCAGTCGAGAATCCAGCGGTGTTTGAAGCCGATTATCAAGTACGATGCGTTGATAAGGGCGAAGCATCGGCACATCGCGCGGCAGTAATACGGGATCATCGTGAAGAACAGTGTTGATTCCCACCACAATCGCATCGCTTCGTGATCGCAGCAGCTGCACCTGGTGCGATGAAGCGCGGTTACTGATCTGCACGCGCCTGCCGGCTGGGCCGGCGATCATTCCATCGGCGGATTCAGCCCATTTCATCGTGAGATAAGGGCGGCGGTTTTGTATTCGGCTGATGAACGGCGCAATGAGTTGCCTGCATTCGGGCTCCAGGAAAGGCGCGTCGACCACGATACCGGCTTCGCGCAATGCGGATCCCGTTGCCGTTTACTTTTGGATTGGGATCCAGGCAGCCGACGACGACACGGGCGATCCCCGCGGCGATAAGCCGCGGCACGCAGGGCGGCGTTTGTTTGTCCTTATGGCAGCAAGGCTCCAGCGTGACATACGCGGTTGCCCCTTCAGCTGCTTCGGTGCAGTTCGCCAGCGCCGTGGGTTCGGCGTGCGGTTGTCCGTAACGGGCGTGAAACCCTTCGCCGATCACGCGGTCGTTTTTAACGATGACGCAACCCACCATCGGATTGGGTTCAACGCGTCCGCGCCCGTTCATTGCCAGGCGGATCGCGCGGCGAAGATGCTGTTCGGCAGCGGGCATTTTTCAGCTAAGCTTCGACGGCAGTTTTGCCTGGCGCGGGCTCGGGATGTTCGGTTGTGTTGAAAGAACTGTAAATCAGCATGAGCGCGACACCGGTGCAGAGCAGGCTGTCGGCGACGTTAAAGATGTAGGGGAAGACCTCATCCGGCAGATGCAGCGCATGCCGAAGACCAGTTGGCCAATGCCAGCCCGGGAGAGCATGGATCATGTCGCGAACCTCACCGATTTCGATCCGGTCGTACATATTTCCCAGCACGCCCGCCAGCAGCAGGCCGAGGATGATCTGGTAGAAAGGGCGTCGCGCGCTGGTTGAAAAAAGATAGGTCAGGAAGATCACCGCCAGGATGGAGACGATGATGAACATCATTGTTTTACCCGGCGCGATACCGAAGACCGCGCCTGGATTTTCGACAAATTCAAACTGCAGCCAGCCTGGAATGAAGTTGTACGGCGCGGCATCTTTTAAATGCTGAACGGCCAGTTCCTTGGTCCAGAGATCCAGGATCAAGCCCAGGGCGGTAACGAGAAAAAATCGGCACAGCGCCGCGGGGGAAAACAGCGTTTGCGAAAAAGGTCGAGGCATTGAGAGTATCTTAGTCGCTGCAGTGGCGAGAACCAATCAAACCACTGGCGGACCTGTGGCGTATCGACAGTTTTTGATTTGAAAAGCGATCGGGATCCGGCGGCAACATTATTCAGCGGATTTCGAGCATCAGCATCGTCAGATCATCGCGCAGGGAAACGCCGGCCTCGGCTTTGTCGATCAAGTCGGCGAACTCGGCGAGGAATTGCTCGGCAGGCATATTGTGGCGGGCATTGAGTTCGGTATTCCAGCGTTGCTGGCTGGTGGCGATGTCGGCCCCGAAGGCCACTTCAACCCCGTCGGTGACCAGCAGCAGGCGGTCGCCTTCATCGAGCGTGATGGTGCGTTCTTCGAATTTTTCATCGGGGAACACGCCCAGCAGGCCGCCTTCGCATTCCAGTGATTCGATTTCACCGCTTGCGCGGAGGACCATCGGCAGAGGATGACCGGCGCGTGCGAAAGCCACCTGGCGGGTGGTGATGTCCACAGTGCCATATAACGCGGTGGCAAACGTCGCCGCGCTGAGGGCCTGGTCGATGAGTGTGTCATTCAACCGGCCCATGGTTTCCGAGGCGGTGAGCAGGCGATAGCCGCCGAGGCCGATCTGCTTGGTGGCAAGGGCGTGTTTGATGAACATGGTGAGCAGGGCGGCCGGCACGCCGTGTCCGACAGCATCGGCGATATAAAAACCGATGTGATTTTCGTCCAGCCGAAGCACGTCGTAAAAATCACCACTGACAAAACTCGCCGGACGGAACAGGGTATGAAAATGGATCTGCCCGATCTGAGGCATGCTTTTAGGCAGAAAATCCTGCTGCAATCGCGCAGCCAGGCGAAGTTCCTCATCAATGCGGGATAAGTGAAAATTCAGCTTGTCGCCGCGTCGGCGAAGCAGACCGATCTCTTCCTGCAGTTCGGCCACCTCGCGCTGCAGCGACTGGATATCTCCCGAGGGCGGCGGCATCGGCTGCGATGCGTCATCCTCTTCGCGGACCAATCGCATCGTCGGTGTTGTCGCGGCTAAGGCTGCACTCATGTGACCCGTCCCATAATTCGGTGTCGCCCGCGTTTCAGCACGGGCTTGCCTAATGTGGGATTCGGGCAGATGCGCAGGTCACTTTAAGGGATAAGCGGGTTGCGCGGAAAATACCGAACGATAGTCGCGCACTGTTGGCGGCTGCGTCGATTTTATCGGCGTTGATTGTCGCTTTTAATTCACGTGCGCATTTAAGACCGCCGGTGGAAGCGACAGTGGATCGCCGACTTTCACCCCGTCGGCCGCAACCTCGCCGGCATTGAGTTCGATGGCGTATTTGGCAGGCGCATCACTGCTGATTCCGGTCAGGTCGTAGGGTTTCATCGTGTGGGTGGATACCACCTTTGCGTTGTCGTCGGCGAACACGATATCCAGGGGAAAACGCGTGTTTTTCATCCAGAAATTCTGAACCCGGGCGCTGGTGAAAATGAAGACCATTCCATGATCGCCGGCCATCTCATCGCGTTCCATGAGCCCGTGTTCGCGGCTGGCGTCATCGGTTGCTAGTTCGAGGTGATAGGTCTTCGATCCCACCTGCATGTCGGTCATCGGCAGTCCGAGCGGGGACTGGTTTGAAGAGGTGCTGCACCCGATTAACAGCAGCAGGGGAAGGTAAATTTGGATCGGAGCAACAAGCCTGCGCATGAAGATAACCTTTTAATTTTTTCGCCGGATTCGCGCGGTAAATCGAAGGTCCGCAACAGCCAGCAGCAGCACGAGGATCAGAAGCACGAAGACCGAGATCCAGATACACAAAAACAGTCCCGGGCGCAGGTGCGGATCACACTGGAATCCCGCATAAAAGCCCGTCGCCAGCAGCAAAAGGGCAAAACCGTTCAGCCGGCGATAACGCGATCGACGGGAATTGATAGCCGCAGGCTCGAGCCCGTTCAAGCGCACGGCGGCCTTGGAGAAAAAAAGGTAAAACCATCCGGCGATGGCAACGATCAGCGAGAGAATGGCGGGAAAAGAAGGCATTTAAAGTTCGAGGGACAGATCCTGGATTTGGAATCCGAAGCTCGGTTCCCGGCATCTGCAGTTTTGCAGTCATTTCGTTTCCGGGGCTGGTTCTTCCCTTGAGCATATGCATTGGTTCATTTGATTGTCATTTCCCCCGCTTTTACCGGGAAATACTCCGGCAGAGGTCAACAATTCCCGGGTGGCTTCCATGGGCAGGCCGACGATATTGGAGTGACTGCCCGCCATTCTGATGACAAAGGGATCCTGGCGGTGATCCTGAATGCCATATCCCCCGGCTTTTCCCAGCCATTCACCACTGGCAACGTAGCGGGCGATTTCCTTTTCGCTGAGGCAACGCATTCGAACGGCGGACATCACGCGGGTGGAGATGCTGAAATTGGTCGACGGGCGCAGGACGGTGACGCCGGTTACCACCACATGCGTGGTTCCTGAAAGCAGCTCGAGCATCTCGCGGGCCTCGGCCTCGTCTTCGGGTTTTCCCAGGGGAATATCCCCAAAGGCCACCACGGTATCGGCGGCCAGGATCACCTCGGCAGGAAAGCGGCGAACCATCTCCTGCGCTTTGAGCATCGCCAACCGCTGGGCCAGGTCACCGGGCAGGGTCTGGGGCGGATAGTCGTCTTCGTCTATTTCGGCGGGATGCACCTCAAAGTCATAGCCGGCCTCAATCAGCAGTTCACGCCGACGAGGACTGGCACTGGCGAGGATGAGCCTTGGCTGTTCCACTGAAATTCGATCGGATTATGCTCCACATTACGCGAGCGACCACGCATCAGAGAACGGCTATCTGATTCGCGTTGCGTCACCGGGCGAGTCGACCACCGCCGGGCAATTACCTGGGCGGCAGGTAGACGGCTGTGTCATTCTCGATAGGAGTCCGACCGCCGGGGGCCGGGGTAAACTCAACAACCAGGTACGGTGACGCCGGATCGCTGGCGGTGGAGACAAGTCCGTTAGCGATGGTCATCGAGTTGCCGTCAAGAAACTGGATCGATTTCGGAGCCACCACCGACGCGAATGGAATTCCTGTCACGGCGGCGAGATTTCCCTTCACCGCGGCAACTTTTCCAACCAGCGAACCCGGGATGATTTTGGCCAGGGCAGCTTGTACCTGCACGGTCTGCTCGGGTGTTGCCGCCACCGGCGCGGGGGCAGCCATCGGCTTGGGGGCGGGGGGCGTGCATCCAACCAGCAGCACCGCTGCAAGCGAGGGCAAAAGCGGAAGGACCATCGATCGGCTGAAGCGCATCATAGACTCCAAAGATATTTCGTTCCTCCGGGCGGGCCGGCACAGGAGCATAGTAAACCGTAAAAGGAGGGGTTGTGTCAAAGAAACGCTCAACCAGTATCCGGCTGCAATCAAGCAGTCACACCCGCGACCTGAGGCCTGTAACGAAATGTAACGTCGGGACAATGCGCGTGCGACATTCCGTTACATTTTTTAGCGTTTACTAACAAACCCGCTGCCTGCCGTGGATAGGGGAAAATTTAGCCCGGTTTTCAAGCAAAGCGTACTTCGAGTCGTCCCTGCTGGGGTCGACCGGCAGCACCTCTCTCCAGGGCCATGTCGTGCGCTTCGTGATAATGCACCACAAGTGCGCTCCAGTCGAACAGTTCGCTGAGACGTTCAACCCGGTTTCGCATTTCAATGCGTTGCCGGCGGTTCATCTGCACGAACGACATCAGATAATCGACCAGGCTGTTTGTGGTCTCTTCAAAGCTGCGCGTGCGGCGGTTCAGCACGCAGATTCCCTGATGAGCCGCGTTGGGAATGTGGTGCTGCACATAAGCACCAAAACCGCTGAGGTCGGTGGTGACGGCGGGCAAGCCCAGGGCGACGCATTCCATGGGGGTATAACCCCATGGCTCGTAGTAGCTCGGGAAAATGCCCATATGGCAGCCACGGACAAACTGCTGATAGTCCAGATTAAACAGCGGGCTGGTAGCAGTCACAAACTCAGGATGGAAAACCACTTTTACGGGGTCATCGGCTGAGTTGAAGAGATGGCGATGGCGGTAATGCTGCAGGATGGGGTCCTTGGCGTCATCCCAGAGATCGTGGGTGACAATCGCCGGCTGCGGGCCGGTGCGCCAGGCCTGGATCGACTGGCGAAGGCGAAGCAGTTCTTCGTCGTTGAGCAGATCCTGCATCCGCGGCAGCTTGCCATGGGCGGCGGCGCGGAACATTCTTCCACCCATCTGTCGTTCCAGTGAATGACAGAGATTTTTCAGATCTTCAAACATCGACTGGCGCTGCAGCACACCCACGTTGATGTTGCGCGAGGGAGCGCGCGTGATGATGAACGCGACCACCGTTGGATGATCGGGAATACCCTTCAGGCGTTCGTTCAGCCGGTGCATGGCTTCGATAAACAGATCGAAACCCTTATTGCGGTATTCGTATCGACCGCTGGTGACAAAGTAGAGGGTTTTATCCAGGTCGAAGGTATAGCTGGGGAAAAAGTGCCCCATGACGAATTCATGGATGCGCTCTTTATAGGTCTGGTGCATGTTCTGAAATTCATGCAGCGCGCTGAATCGCTGGATATTCAGCCCGTTGGGGACGATGGCGTCGGCCTTGCGACCCAGCAGTTGCTCGGCTTCGGCGGCGGTGACTTCGCTGACCGTGGTGAACACAGTGGCTGCGTGGGCCGCGGCGCGCTCGATCGCGAACCGGGGAAAAATCTGATACTTGGCAGCCTGTTCCTCGGCATTGATGAAAGGCAGATGGTTGTAAAAATCGGCCGAGTCGCCGGCAATGTATCGTCCCAGCAGCGTCGCGTGGGTGGTGAAGACCGTTGCGATCGGCAGGCGAAGATGCGCGATCCGCGGGATGGCGACACCGGCCATCCATTCGTGAAAGTGGGCCAGGATCTGGCGGTTTCCCACGACCGATGAAAGGCGGATAAACAATTCGGTGGTGGCAAAACCAAAAGCTACGACTTCGTTTACTTCGCCGTCATTGACCATGGTGGAGATGGAATGGTCTTTCCACAATGCGTATTTGTCGGCATCGAGCGAGTTATAGCGGGCGCGGTAGTCGATCAGGATCACCTGCGGACGGCCGGGGATCAGCCAGCGGCCGTACTTGGCGGGGATTCCGACCTGGCCGAGTCCATTGATCGCGTCACGAAAGACACCGGTCGGTTCCTGCTCGTCAAACTCAAAGGCCGCGGTCTGCGGATTGTAGGGTCCGATCAGACAGTAGCGTTCTCCCCAGCGCTGCTGCATGGCCGGGGCTTTGGATCGCAGCACCGTGTAGATACCGCCGAGCTGCCAGCAGACTTCCCAGGCGATTTCGAACAGCAGCGGTTCGAGCTGGGGTTCTGTCGGGCGGGGTGGTTCGACCGGTGCGGGAGGCGCGGGCTCTAATTCCACTTTCAACGGAGGTCTTTCGACCGCAACCGCGACAGGCGCGAGAGCAGCCTGCTTGGGCGGTTGAACCGGGGAGGGTGTGGGAATGACCGGAGCAGGTACAGCAGGGGGCGCTTCGGCGAGTCGTGGTAATTCGTTGGTAGTTTGTGACCGCATGGACATGACAGGTGGCTCGGGTGATTTTGATTTGTTATCCAGAGACTCTGTGGGCACCGACGCGCGCGAGGCGCTTTTGCTGTCGGCTGAAAACGCACTGATTTCCGGTGGGGCAATGTTGGGTCGGTCCGGCGACGGCGGGAGGACCGGCGGAGGGGATTGATAAACCGGGCCGCCTGATGCGGGACGGTGCGTCGCATTCGGGCGATAAAACGACATCGGGGGCTGACCGGGAGGCGGGGCAGATTTTACACTTTCGACCGGGGTTTGTTTGACCGGATCGACCGGAACAGGTTTGGCGTTTGATTCGGATTTAGAATTCCCAGCAGTGGGAGGTGACTTCTTGTTGTTTCCGCCGCGCCGTGCCATGGGGCGCATTATGGCGAAAAGAGGATAGAAAAGAAATGCTGAATGACGATTGCAACATGCCGGCGACCGCTTCTGGATTTGACCGCTCGCGCTTACACTGCCCTGCATGCCTTTATTCACGATAGATACCTATAGAGAACTGCAACCGCACGATCAGCAGGAATGGCTATTAACCAACGGACTGGGGGGTTTTGCTTCCAGCACGGTGGTGGGCATGAACGCCCGGCGTTATCACGGGTTACTGGTCGCTGCCCTCAATCCACCCGTAGGACGGGTGATGGCGGTGAATCGCATCGGAGAAATGCTGATACTGGACGGCAAGAACGAGCAACTGTTCGAGCTGGGCGTTAATGCGTTTCGGTCGGCATTGCATCCGCGCGGGGATCGGTACCTCGAAAAATTCGAACTGGGCAATGAAATCCGTTTTTCTTACGACGTGCAAGGCGTGAGCGTCGTTAAGGAAGTTCAGCTGCTCTGGATGCAGAACGTGACAGCTGTCCGGTATACGGTCGATCCAAAAGGGCGCACTTTCAAGCTCAGTTTGCAGCCATTTACGGGGCTTCGCGATTTCCATTCGCTGCGCAACGCGGGGCTCTCGCAATTCACAACACAGGTTGCCACCCGCTCGGTGACGATCAGCGAGGGGCCCAATGCGGTAAACATCGTGTCCGACACCGGCCGGTTCGTGGAGCAGCCGGACTGGTGGTATGGCCATGTTTATCCGGTGGATACCGAGCGCGGGCAGCAGGATCAGGAGGATTTGTTCACACCGGGCGTTTTTGTCGTTGAAGGCAGTGGCAAAACGACTATTACGCTGTGGATGAGCGCGGGAGCCCCGGCGGAAGCTGCATCGCGCGATTGGGATGCCGAGGTTTCAAAACGGCAGAAAATGATTTTGGCAGCATGCGGAAATCCGCAGGTTCTGCCCTCAAAGCAGACTGGCGGGGAAGGCCCGCTGTGTCTGTCGAAATCACCGGTGATTCAGCAATTGCTTCGCGCTTCCAATGATTTTGTGGTGTATCGAAAATCCCCGGATGGGAAACCGGGGACCAGTGTGATTGCCGGGTATCCGTGGTTCAGCGACTGGGGCCGCGACACGATGATCTCGTTGCCGGGTTTGTTGCTGACGACGGGTCGTTTTCAGCAAGCGCGCGAGGTGCTGTGCGTGTTTGCGCAGTATGTCAGCCAGGGGATGATTCCCAATCGATTTGGGGATTACAGCAATGAACCTGAGTACAACACGGTTGATGCGAGCCTTTGGTTCGTGCACGCCTGCTTTGAATATCTGAAATGCTCGGCTGACAAAGACACATTCGAAAAAGTGCTCAGACCCGCCTGCCTGCAGATCATCGAAGGGTATCGTGACGGCACGCGGTATCAGATCCGGATGGACCCGCAGGACAGCCTGATTACACAGGGCGATTTCCACACCCAGCTAACTTGGATGGACGCCAAGTGCGGCGACGTGACCTTCACCCCCCGGCAGGGAAAACCGGTTGAAATCAACGCGCTCTGGTACAACGCGCTGGTGCTTATGGGCATAAGCGAGCTTGCGAAAAAAGTGGAGATCAGTTTCCGCAAGGCTTTCTGGATCGGCCCCGCTGAGGGCCTGGCGGATGTATGCGACGGCGATCGTCGGGATGCTGCGATCCGACCCAATCAGATCTTTGCCGTCAGCCTGCCCAACAGCCCGCTGACAAACGAGCAACAGGCAGCGGTGGTTGAAGTCGTGCGGCGCGAATTGCTAACGCCGGTGGGGCTGCGAACGCTTTCCCGAAACGATCCGGGATATCGCGGTCGATACACGGGAGACCAGTTTAACCGCGACGGGGCGTATCATAATGGAACGGTGTGGCCATGGTTAATCGGAGCTTTTTTAGAAGGCTATCTAAAGGTTAACAGCCGCTCTGAAGCATCCATCAGGCAGGTAAAGGAATGGCTCGATCCGTTGGTTTCGCACATGAAAAGCGAAGGCGCGATCGGTCAGATCGCCGAGATCTTCGACGGCGATGCGCCGCATCGGCCGGTCGGTTGCCCGGCGCAGGCGTGGAGCGTTGCCGAGGTGCTTCGGATCGCGGCGCTGGTGGGGATGTAACTCATGCGTGGGCCCGATAAACGCCGATAGCGCTGGGCATGAAGCATATTTATCCAATTACTGTGATCGTGATGCTGCTCGTCAGCGTTTGCCTGCTGGCGATCGGTGTGCATCCCGCGGGTCACGCGCAGCCTGCGCGGGTATCGAGCGAGAAATAACATCGGTGCAACAGACGATTAATTCGCTGCGGGAAAATCCGCCTGTATTTAACCCGAAGTAGTGCGTCGTCAGTGCCTCTGGCGAGCCGCTACTGGGCGGCGTTTGAAACGGGGGCAGCTTTTCGATGTTGCTGCTCCAGCCAGGCGAGAAACTGATGATCGCCATACGCCGGCACATCACCCAGCGCTGACGCACCATCCGCCAGCTTTGCCAGACGCCAATCCATCTTCGATTTTCCGATGATCTGATTGATCCGCCCGATGGAATCCCCGTCGCCGCCCTTGATAAACGCGCGGCCCGGAAGGGCGGTTGCGATCTGCGCGATGTCATCCCCGGGTGTGAGCGGTCCGTCGGTGACCACTGCCGCCAGTGCGCTGAACCGGTCGGGCGCTTCGCTGGCGAGTTTCCACGCGCCGGTTGCGCCGGCGTTTAATCCTGTGGCGCTGATTCGCTCGGGGTCGATTGCAACACTCTCTGCGACATGATCGATCAAACCCAGAAGCATCCGTGTCATGCCCGGTGTTTGCCAATCGCAATTGATCGGCAGTCGCGGTGAGATGATTACAAACGGAAAGTGATTTTGCAGCAGAGGTTTTTTCTCCAGCAGCAAGTCGGGACCGTGCAGGCAAATGCCCTTGTATTGCGGGCCGATTGTGTCTTGTTCGTGAAGAAACAGCATGGTGGGATAAGGTGCTGCGCCGGGTTTGTATCCCTTAGGAAGGTAGAGCACATAGTCGAGGTTGATTGGTTGGTCACCGATCTTGGTGCTGCAGGTCAGCACATAATGACCGGGGGTTGTGGGCATCGGCTGCGTGGCGGGTGGGGCAGTCATCGCGTCGAGTTTTTTCTTCTCCGTTGCGTCGGGGCGACGATGCTCGAGAAGCCATTCATAGAACTGGGGATTTTCGTAAGTTGGATACCAGGCCTCGTGACCCATGCCGAGCATATAGGTGAACCGTTGCTGAATCGGACCCTTGGAAAGGGCGGCATCCATGCTGTGCGTTCCATCGATAAACCGGGACTGATCCTGCGCGCCGACGATGCACCAGACGGAAACATATTTCAGATGCTGAAGCGCCGATTCCGGGTGCCAGGCCATCGCGGAGAGGGGAGCGATCGCCGCGAATAGTTCCGGCGCGTCTTCGGCTGCGCACCAGCTGCCCAGGCCCCCCATGCTCAATCCGCTGGCATAGACACGATCTGCATCCGTGCTGGTTTTTCGGATGGTCTGTGTCATCAGTTCCGTGCAGGCTTTGATCATGAAATCGGTGTCCCAGGTCTGCCCCTGCGGCGGGCACTGCGGACAAAGGACGATGAGCGGACAACTGGCGGCAAAGGTGGGATTGCCACCATCCTGGCGAAGCCTGGTCATGGGCCCCAGCGCGTAAACGCCCGCCAGATCAGTGCCGCATTCACCGATGCCGTGAAAGAAGACGAGCATCGGGTATTTTTTTCCGTCGCCGTAGGTGGGGGGGAGATGCAGGAGATAGGACATCGTGACAGCTTTGTCACCGATGTGCGTGCGGAATTTCAGTTTATGGTCGCCCGGCTCGGTGGGAAGCACCACGTTTCGCCGGGCGTCATCTCGCGCGCGGCCCACCACGGCGGGGTCGGGAATGGGTGGGGATGTATCATCCGCCAGGGCAAATGAACCGCAGCATCCAGTAATGAACAGAAAAAAGAGAATGGAAAAGGGTCGCCGTCCCTGTCTTTGCAGGCAGCGGGCCGGGCGAAACGGTCTGAGGATGATGGCACAACGGGGGAATATCTTCATTCTTCGTTTCACCCGGCAATTCTGCGCAGGAACGGTATCCGCATGATGATGATGGTTGCAACAAGCGCCGGCACATACACGAGCGTGGTCACCATCGGCACACCGACCCATATGTTAGGCCAGGTCGCGTTAATGCCGAATAACATCCACTCCTTGAGGATGAGCTGCAACTGGTGGAAACCAAAAAATCCGTGCATTGCGATGATCGTTTCCAGGTAAGGCACGAGGCATTTCGGAGCCTGCATAAACCATAGCTCTCGAAACAGTGGATGAATCAGGTAAAGCCCTAGTGTTGTGTTGGCCCAGAACCGAATGATCGAGCGACCGCGATGGCTGTGTGGCCAGGGATCGCGAAACAGATTGACCAGCACGACCCAGGCAAACAGCGCCATGAAACGCGCACCGGGCTGAGGAAATCGTAAAGGACCATGTCGATGCCGGGCGGGCCATAGATGCTTTTCAGGCCGGCGTCGATTACGTAATGCTGTACCAGCAGGGCCTCACCGCCGGCGAGGAGACCGACGCTGGCAATCCACCCCGCGATGCATAGCCACAGCGTGCGGGTTGAGATACGCGCTTCGCGGAGCAGGTAGCCGATCAGGTAATAGCCTAGAAACGGAACGAATCGGGCAAAGGCACTGAGTTCAGTTCCGGTAATATTGTTGGCAATGGAATCGGCGGAGGACCAGATCAGCATCATGGTCACGGTGCTGATGAGCATCGGTCGGGATATGTGCTTCAGGCAGACACGCAGCACGGGTGTGAACGCATACAGCCCCGCGATGCGGAAGATGAAATGCATGTGTACATAAGGTTCACCTTTGAGAAGATTCAACCACGCCTTTTGCGGGCAGATGAACAGCAGGTATTGAACCCATTCCCATCGCGTGTGACCGGCCCATTGCTCGGGGTTGTAGTGAATGAAGTTGCTGATCCATTGCCCGAATGAGTCGGCTGACCAGAGAAAAACCCAGCCGTTGCCCTGATAAGCCTGATACGCCAGATCATGCGTCGCACGCCAGCCGGTGAGGTAGACATCCACCCACATGAAAAACAGCGACCAGAATACCAGCGGCACACCAATGCGCATCAAACGCTTGTGATAAAATTTACTGGGTGATTCGGTCCGATGCGGATCCAGCAGCAGCGACCCGCTGAGCATGATATAGATGGGCACGGCCCATCGGCTGAAGGCATCCCAGATATTCAGCACATGCCAGTTCAATGTGCCGGGCCCGTTGATCGAACCGGGCTCGTGCGCCTGGTAGAGCATCATGTCGCAGCAATGCCCGACGACCACCACCACAGTTCCCAGGATGCGGATGATGTCCCCGTAGTGCATCCACTGCGGCACTGGAGCGGGCGCGGTGGCGATCCCAATGGACTTGTCGCTCGGGAGATCGGCTGCGTTTGCATCCACTTCGATCGCTTCCTGCTGGTAGAAAAAACGCGGAAGACTCAATGCCACACGACAGAACGACTCAATGCCTCTGGGTAATCATTTATCCTCAACGACCACCCGAAACCCGATTCGCGAGTTGCGATTATTGCGCCGCTCGGTTGCAAATCGCGTGGCGGACCTGCAACTGTTTCCGTCGCTGTCGTAAGCGCCGCCTCGATAGACCCGGTTTTCGGGGTTCCCGTTGGTCTCCCAGGCCGAGCCGTCGGCAGGCGCGCCGACATACGAATCATGAAATTCATCCTGGCACCACTCGGAGGTATTGCCAATCGTGTCACACAGACCAAATGCGTTGGGCGGGAAACTTCCCACGGGTGTTGTCTTATCCCGATGCGGACCCTTGGGCGCTTTGCCGTAAGGATCGCGACCGTTAAAATTGGCCTGCGTCGACGCTAAATCATTACCCACCCAGAAGACAGTTGTTGTTCCCGCCCGGTCGGCATATTCCCATTCGGCCTCGGTGGGCAACCGCACGCGGCGTCCGGTTCGTTTGGACAACACATCGCAAAAATTCACGCAATCGGTCCAGCTGACACATTCTTCCGGGCAGTTGTCATCCCCTTTGAACAAGGCCTGGTTGAACCCACTGATGACTAGATACTGCGCCTGCGTCACTTCAAATTTTCCCATGAAAAAAGCATGGGGGATTGTCACGCGATGCTGCGGTCCTTCGGCATCTTCGCGGTCTTCTTCCGTCTCGGGGGAACCCATCGTGAATGTCCCGGCGGGAATTTTTACAAACTCCATCTTCTGTCCCTGGCCCAGGTCCAGCACCAGGTCGGGCTGCGTGGTGGGTTTTGATGCCGGTTGAGTGGCCGGCATCGCCGCCAGCAGCGCGAGAAATCCTAAAAAGATCCACGAAACGTTTCCGATGAGGCGTCGGTTCATCATGCTGCGATTCACTGGATCAATACACCAGCAGGCTGGGTCGAAGCCAGTTGTCTGGTTTCCTGAACGGTCTTCCATGCAACATCCTGCAAATATCGCGCTTCGTTGGCTCCCAGGTCGATGTATACCTTTGTCCCCTCTGCAATCCGGCCCGTCAACCCGTGGGGACTCTGCTGACATAATACCGAGTAGAACACGCACGCGGTCAGATAAGAACCCGCTGCATTAGGATGCTTCACGGGATTATCGCGCGGATCGAAAAGATTCAATCGCGGCTGGTCGCGAATCACCTTCTGCCATGCCAGGCCCACGGGGGCCACAATGCCATGGTTGGCCTCGGCCACACGGATATACGCGCCTGCAATCTGCTGTTGGGTGGCAAGCTCGTTCGCGTGAGGCCAGGTCATGAAAAACATTGGACGCGCAGTTGACCGCATCGATTTCGCGGCTGAAGCGCCGGGCGTAAACATCCATTTCAGTTCGATACTTAATGGCAGCGGTACTGTAATCCTGCAGCACCACGTAGTCCCAGCGCCCCTGCTGAATCATTTCCACCGCCGGTGTGACATCCCAAAGCTGCGCCCACGTGGCACCATATTTATAGACCATATCGAACACCGGCGCGGGTTTTTTCCCGGCTGACGTGCAAAGCTGTTCCAGAATCAGTGGAAGGCTTCCGTTGTATTGCGTCAGGCTGTTGCCGATGAACAAGACACGCAACCGCCCCGGTGGTCGCATCGCCGGTGTGGTTTGCGGCCAGCGCGATGCGTTCAGGACGCGCTCCTGCGTCGCGGGGTGATGATTCCACCAGATAATTGCGTAAACCAGCGAAGAAATCAGCAGCAATCCCACACTTCCAAGCAAAAAAAGGTGCGGCCGACCGCGCCGGCGAAACTTCCACCATCGCTGCGTGCTTTGAGACTCGGTGTCGGCGATTACTGGTTCTCGGGTCGCGTGCATCCAGGCAGGTCCATTACGAAACGATTTGTCTCCACTCCTCCAACAACAGAAGCATAACGATAATCCGACAGCGCAGCACTATCGCAAACAACAATGAATCGCCGGTGCGGATACGCATCGTTCGTTTTGGATTGTCAATTGCGTTAAGATCCCGCTGCTAATCGATGAGCAGCGGGGAAGTAGTAGAGGAGCCATAACTGTGCAGCCTGATTTGTATGAAGGTCGAGACATCCGTTTCGGTATCGTTGGATGCGGGGCTATCGGGCCTACACATGCCGGGGCGTTAGCGCAGATGGCGGGGGTGAAACTGGTCGCGGTGGCAGACCTGAATCACGCGCGTGCCAGGGCGATGGCTGACAAATTCGCTGTTTCAAAAGTCTACGCGGATCAACAGGAACTGTTCAACGACCCGGCTGTGGATGTCGCAATCATCTGCACGCCCAGCGGCATCCACGGCGACGGCGCGGTGGCTGCAATGAACGCAGGCAAGCATGCGGTGGTGGAAAAACCGATGGAAGTCACCGTTGCAGCGTGCGATCGAATGATCGCAGCTCAAAGAAAAACGGGCCGATTGCTCAGCATCATCAGCCAGCATCGGTTCGACCAAGCGAGCATGCAGGTCAAGGATTTGATTCGGAGCGGCAGGCTCGGGAAAATCATCCTGGTCACCGCCGATGTGAAATGGTGGCGCACGCAAAAGTATTACGATGAAGGTGACTGGCGCGGTACGTTCGCCCTCGACGGCGGCGGGGCGTGCATGAACCAGGGCATCCACACGCTGGATCTCCTGCAATGGCTCGCCGGTGAGGTGGATACAGTTTACGCACAAACGCGAACGGTGGCGCACGCGCGGATCGAGGTTGAGGACGCCGCCGTCGCGACGCTCACACTAAAAAATGGCGCGATCGGCACCTATGTCGCCAGCACCGCTGTGTATGACGGGCTGCCCGTTCGGATCGATATCTTCGGTACCGAAGGCACCGCGATAATCGAAGGGGACTGCGTTAAACAGATCAAACTGAAAAGTGGTGAAACCTTTGGCGGTGAAACCGCTGCCGAACACGCGATCAGCGTTGCCACCGGCGGGACCGCCCGGGTGACCCACAGTGCAGCCAATCGACCGGCCCAGGAAAAAAAGGGAAGCGTCTGGGGCGATGCCCATCGCGCAACTGGAAGATGTCGTCCGCGCCCTTCGCAAGGGCGGTCAACCGCTCATTGACGGGCCCGCGGGGCGTGTGCCTGTTCAGATCATTCGCGCGATGTACGACTCGGCCAAAACCGGCAAGCCGGTAAAAATCGTGCCGTAAACTAAAAAGGCTATAGCGACCCTGGCGATATTGTGAGCCCCGGCGTACTTAAAGGTCATGCCTGCATCTGCCGGAACGTCACACGTTCGCGCGAATAAACTCGAGCAGCCGGAAGAAATCGAGCGGTTTGGTCAATATCAAATCCGGTTTCAACCGGGCGACGTCGCGCAGACGATCCCGATCCCGGCAGGCGGTGACCACGATCACTTTGGTCGGTAATTTTCGCCGACGAATCAGGTCCAGCACCCGCTCGCCACCACCGTCGGAAAGCATCAAATCCAACACGGCAAATTTCGGCACCAGGGGCAACAGCGGCATTGCTTCGAGGACCGATCTGGCGAGTTTGACGTCGCACTCATAATGACCCAGCAACTGCGTCATCGAATCAATGGTGGCAGCATCATCTTCGAGCAGAAGCACCGTCGGACGGGTTAATGTTGATTCGGGAACTGCGGGTGCCCCGGCTGGTTTGGAGATTGCCATAGTGAGCCCTCGTGCACGATGAGGTTTATGATATATCGACCGCGTGGAGTGAATCTTTAGCAATTTGCTGATGGATTCCGCCGTTTATAACGCCTATTTAGTCAATTCAGTTGGCCGCCTCGTCTGCCGATGGAGGGGCTATCCAGATGTCGGCTCCAACTCATCAATCACTACGTGGACGCATGGCAGATTGGATGAATCCCATGCGGCGCGTGGCGGCCCTCGCCGAGCGGGCTCATCAGGGCGAGATTTCTGTCGAGGAATTTACCAGTTCGCCTGTCTCCTCGGGCAAGTTCAAACCGTTGGTGTTGGTGATTGCCGGGATTCTTCTGGATCTCAAGCAGCAGCGTGCGGAGCGTGCGGCCCTGGAACAGGAGGTTCGCGATCGTATCGCCAATCGGACCGATGCCCTTGAAAGAAGAATCGGCTCCCTGCAATTACAGGCTACTCGCGATGCACTCACCGGCCTGGGAAATCGCCGGGGGATGGATGCCGAGCTTCCCCGCGTGATCGAAGCGTTTAAATCCAACAGCGTCGACACCGCATTGCTGATGATCGATGTTGATAATTTCAAATCCTTGAATGACACGCTCGGACACGCCGCCGGTGACCAGTTGCTCAAAGAGATCGGTCAGTTGATCCGCTCCACGCTGCGCGGCAAGGATCAGGCCTATCGCTGTGGCGGCGACGAATTTGTCGTTCTTCTCCATTCCTGCGACGCGGATGCGGCCGTCGTGATCGCCAGACGATTGGAATCGCTCGTCAGAAGTTTAACCAAACCGCTTAAAGTTGCGTGCCCCCCACAACTTTCAATTGGCACATGTGCCGTGAGCGAACTGGATCCTCCCACCGCCGAATTGCTTAAGCAAACCGCCGATGCAAGACTTTACCACGTGAAAGCCACGCGCCCGCGAATCCGTCGATCCGCGTGAGCAAAATCGGCTCGGAATGCGTTTTCAATGTTCCAAGGAGCAACAACGCATCGGCGGGAATTAACTGCTGCGCCCGGTCTTCTGTCCTTTGCCGCAGACAGTGTACATCGGCGGAGGATTGCGGTATGAATTTGGTCATGCACATTCGAACAGCATTGTATCTGGTGATGAGCGGATCGATGGCTCTTGCGGTGGTGGGCTGCGGGCACGGCGATGAGGCGGCCGAAGCGCCGCTGGCCCAGCCGGTTGAGGTTTCGAGCCCCGGCGGGGCTCCCACATTTGGCAAACCCAGCGGGATGGGACTCGCCACCGGCGATGCGTTGAACTCCACCGGGCAGGGCAGCGGATACATGGGCTACAACAATACCGGCGCGGCCGGCACCGCCGGGGCGATTTCCGACACACACCACCTCCCGCCTCCGCCGCCTGCCAAAGATCCGGTTCTGCCGCCTGCGTGAGGAATATCGGCTTTTCGTCGAGTCGAACGATTCCATTCGACCGCTAATGCGTCGAAGCGAGACGCCAAGCGTTTGGGTGGTGAGCAACTTGTACTATCGTTTTCATGTCCCGGATCACGAGGACTCGTGATCCGGGTCCTCCTTTCATTTTTGATCCAGCAAGCGAACGATTGCGATGCCGACTGATCCACTGATCGATCCTCAGCTGAAAACGCTCAGCTATGGCCTTGCGCCGGGGGATGTGGATGAGGAAATCGAGGCAGAGAGTGAGGAGATGCTGGTCAACATGGGCCCGCAGCATCCCAGCACGCACGGCGTTCTGAGAATTGTGCTTCGCACGGACGGGGAATCGGTCCTGCAGGCTACGCCGCATCTGGGATATCTGCATCGGTGCAAAGAAAAGATCGGCGAAAACCTGCCTTATGTGCAGTACATCGGCTACACCGATCGGCTCGACTATCTGTCGGCCATGAACAATAACCATGCCTGGTCGATGACAGTCGAAAAGCTCGCGGGCATTCAGGTGCCGCAGCGTGCAGAATATATCCGCGTGCTGGCCGCGGAGTTGAACCGAATCGCGTCGCACCTGGTCAGTTTTGGCGCGTATGGTCTGGACATGGGGGCATTCACTCCGTTCCTGTACGCATTTCGCGATCGGGAATACATCCTTGATTTATTCGAGCAGCTCTGCGGAGCGCGGCTTACCCTCAGCTACATCAACATCGGTGGTGTGACCTGGGACCTTCCCCCTAATTTTTCCGCCAAAGTGAAAGAGTTCCTGGATTATTTTGAGCCCAAGATCGACGAATACGACAGGCTTTTGAGCACCAATCATATTTTCATCAAACGGACGGCCAACGTCGGTGTGGTAAGCCGGGAGCTCGCAATCGGTCACACGCTCAGCGGACCGATGATTCGCGGAAGCGGGATTCCGCTGGACCTTCGGCGCAATCGCCCTTACTCGATTTACGATCAGCTGGAGTTTGACGTCTGCATCGGCGCGGGCGCGCGGCACGCTGGGGGACTGCTGGGATCGATATTGGGTGAAAATGCTGGAGATGCGCCAGAGCGTCCGAATCGCCCGGCAATGTCTGGCGATGATGCCCGAGGGACCTTTCCGGGCAAAACTGCCGCGGGCGATGAAGGTGCCTGCGGGGGAAGTATATTGCGAGTTCGAAAACCCGCGGGGGCATCTCGGATTCTTCGTTGAAAGCCAGGGCGGGGTCATACCCTATCGCGTGAAAATTCGCGGCCCTTCGTTCGTGAACCTCGCCGTGACGGGCGATCTATGCCGAAATGTGCTGCTGGGGGACGTGCCGGCGATCATCGGGTCAATCGACATCGTCATGGGCGAAGTGGATCGCTAGCGGCCCATAAAAAAATTTGGATCGATCGAGAGGACAAAAAACAGACGCCGGCGAATTTCTAAGTTTTATCCCCTGTCCTCGCTCTTCCACCATCAATGTTTTATCCTCTGTAACCGATGGCGGAGGAGAAACAGGACATCTCGAAGTCCGGCGGCCACGCGATTATCGCCGGATACGGCGTTCCGGGTCGTGCATTTGCCGAGTGGATGTCGCATCGAAAGATGCCGTACATCGTGATCGAGCAGAATGAGATGATTGTGGATCGCTGCTCGGCGACCGGCACATCGATCATTGCCGGCGACGTGCGGAACGAGCAGACTTTGATTCATGCCGGTGTTGAACGGGCGACCATCATCGCGCTGACCATTCCAATTGAAGCTGTAGTTTTGGAAGCTATCGGCATTGTGCGGAAGCTGAACCCGCATGCGAGAATTATCGCACGGGTGCAGTACATTTCCTCGGGGCTGGATGCGGTGCGGCGCGGGGCCGACGAAGCGGTTGTGGCCGAGGAATTGGCCGCCCGGGAGTTTGTCCGCCTGCTCGATGGCGGTCGATCGACGATCCGTTCGAATGAAGAACGGTGAAGATGCGCATTTAGATTTACGTTATTTCACCTCGGGATTTTGTGCCCGCTGTTACTTCGAGTACAAATCCGCCCATGCCATGGCCTGTTGAACGCGAGTTGCTCATTTTGATCGTAGGCGGCTATTTGATCGGATCGATTCCCTTTGGATTGCTGGTCGGGCTCACGCGCGGGATCGACGTGCGCAAAATGGGCAGCGGGAATATCGGCGCGAGCAACGTGGGGCGGCTGCTGGGCAGGAATTACTTCTTCGCGGTGATGTTCCTGGATCTCCTGAAAAGCCTGCTGCCGATGCTGGCAGCATCAATGGTGGTAAACCGGTCGCTAAGCCCCAGCGAGCACCCCAGCGCACTGCTTTACGGATTCTGGTTGATGGTGGGTTTCGCGGCGATCCTGGGTCATATGTTCAGCCTGTTTTTAGCATTCAAAGGCGGTAAGGGAGTTGCCACCAGCACGGGTGTGCTGCTGGGACTTTGGCCGTTTTATACTTTGCCCGGATGTGTGACGATCGCGGTGTTCATCATGCTATTTTTTGCCACGCGATACATCAGTGTCGGTTCCCTTGGCGCTGCCATCACGTTTCCAGTCGCCTACGTGGTGATGGCGCTGATGAACGGCTGGGATCCGTTTGGCGGTCAATGGCCTTTGCTGGCTTTTGCCGTTGTCATTTCGGCGTTGGTGATTTTCAAGCATCGGGGGAATATTTCCCGGCTGCGCCGGCACGGAAAACCGAATGTCACGGGCGGCATAACCGTCAGGGACGGCACAGGCCGCTTGAGCCACAGCGTTGACATTTCATTCTGTCAAACTTCTTTATTCTGCTTGCCCTATCGTCGCGCGCTTTGATAGTGTATCAGCGTCGTAACCAGAGCCTGAGGGGCTTTGCAGGAAATGCGTGACTAAGCCTAACCGTAAAATCCAACTCCGCAGGCAAAAAGCCATGCGTTTGCTTCCGGTCGCGTTGGCGGGCGGAGTGCTTAGCATGGGCAGCAGCCAATTACTGGCCGATTCGGTCTGGAATCCGTTGAATTTCAACTGGAACACCGGCACAAATTGGACACCCAACGGTGTGCCCGGTGGTGGGGCGATCGCCGATATCTTCAAAGCGACGAGCTGCACGTACAATTATAACGGGTCGTCGGTCAAGCTTGCCGCGGTTCAGGTCGCCGCGGGTGGAACATTTCAGTTTACGACCGCTTCTTCATCAGGCGACGTACTGGAGGTCGGCAGCCTCGCAATCGGTGGCACCAACACAGGTGCTGCCGGCGGAAATACATGCACCGGCGCGGGAACAGTCACGCAGCAGGCCGGCACGGTGGAAGTCGATTCCGGTGGATCGCTCGCGGTGGATGCGGCCAGTTCGTATGCGCTGAGCGCCAGTGGAAATATCTACAGCTCAAGCAATGAACAGCTCGCTGGAATCTTTTCCCAGAGCGGTGGATTCAACGATGTCAGTGGTGGTTCATCGCTGACAAATTCGGGGCTTTACTCGATCAATAACACGTCCGGAGGTTTGCTCAACTCCGACAGTATTGTGAATTCCGGCACTTTCAATCAGTCCGGTGCAACCCTGGAGGGAACCACCACAGGCGCGGGAGGCACCTTCAGCTTCACTAACAGCGGAGCTTTCAATTACACCCTGGGAAACTTCGACGGGGTCATGAACAACAGCGGTATTGTCACCGTGAGCGGCCAGCCGATTCCCTTCTTTCGCGGCATCGTTAATAACGGTCTGCTTACCGTCAATGCGTCCACAGGCACCTTCGCGGGCGCGATCAGTGGAGGCGGCGCGAACAGCCTGGTGATTTTTAAAGGCGCAAATAACGTCACGCTCACAGGCAGCAATACTTACACCGGTTCAACCAGCATTACCGGTGGAACGGTTGTTCTCGCCTGCCCGGTTGGAACCGCCGCCAATAACTACGGTGGCGCGTTTCAGGGGAATGTAACAATCAGCAGCAATGCCATTTTGCAATTGAACGCCTCCAGCCAGATTTGCAATACGAGCACGCAGGTGTTGACCATCAATGGTGGCACGCTGAACCTCAACGGCTTTGACGACACCATCGGCAACCTGGTGATGAACGGCGGAACTATTCAGCAGTCCGACTCCACACTCGGGCTTGGCATTACCACTGGTCTGGTCACCATCGGTAATTCGACGTCCACTATCAACGGCGGGCTGCGCTCGGCCAGCCCGTACGATTTTGTCATCGCGACCGGGGGCATCGCGACGGTCGTTGGACCGATTGGCAATTACAACACGTCGGGTTCCCAGGCCCTGCTGCTGGAGGGCGGTGGTTCACTTGATTTTTCAGGGCTGAGCCGGCTTTCAAGCATTGATGTTCGAAACGGGATTCTTCAGGTTTCCGAAGGGGGCACACTGGGGAATGTCAACACACTGCTGACACTGGAAGCCGCCGGATCGATCAGTCTCAACAACCAGTCGCTTACGGTAGGCGACCTGAGCGGAAACCCTGGTGGCGCTGTGGCGCTGGGATCCGGTACGTTAACAGTCACCAGTTCCGTCGCCGGTAGTTCATTTCCCGGAACGATCAATGGAACCGGTTCTATTATCAAGACCGGCACCGGCACTTTAACTATAACGGGCCCGGATATTTCCACCGGCACGACAACGGTCAGCGCGGGCACGCTGACGATGACAACAACGTCGAATTTTTCCTCCGCAGCCGTCAACGTTGCCGCGCTGGCGACGCTTAACTTTCAGGGCAGGCTCAGTTCCACGCCGAATATCACGACCACGGGCACCGTCAACATCACACCGATCACCGGTTCGGGCATCACTCAATATCCTGTGGGCAGTATTTCAATTGCAGGGGTTCAGGGTGTTGGAAACGGGCAGGTGAATATCGCTGCCGCATCCCCGCACGCCAACCGTATCCTGTTACAGGCTTCTTCGCTGACGTTTGGCGGTGTCCCCGGCGCTCTGGTGGGTCAGTTGGATTTGTCTAACAATGACATGGTGATTCACAACGGTTCGCTTGCGGATGTGCAGAACCAGATTCTGAGCGGGTTCGACGGTGGTGACTGGCAAGGCCAGGGAATCGTCAGCAGCGCGGCGGCGACGGATCCATCGCATCTCACCACGCTGGCCGTTATCTCCAATGATCTGGGAGGTGGAACACCGCTTTTCGGCCTGGCAGGAACCATGGGAAAGTTGTTCGATAACTACAACGCATATCCAACTGATATTTTGATTAAATACACGTATTACGGTGATGCAAACCTGGACGGTCAGGTGGATGGCACTGACTATTCCCGGATCGACAACGGCTATCTCTCGCATTCCACCGGTTGGTTGAACGGCGATTTCAACTACGACAACACCATCGACGGATCTGACTACACGCTGATCGACAACGCCTTTAACACCCAGGGCGTTAATTTAACCAGCTCCGCCGAGGTTGCCGTGCCTACCGTGCAGATTGCCGGCGCGTCGGCCGTCCCCGAACCCGGTACGATTGCCCTGCTGGCGGTTGCCGCCTCGGCGCTGCTGCTTCAACGACGCCCCCGCCCGGCGATCACGTGAGCCTGCCTTCGCAGCAGCTCAGCATTGAGTATTATCCTCCATAATGACCCAGAGCCCTCACGACCTGGACCAACAGATCGCGCAGCTCAAAGAGCAGCTGGCAGTACATCGCGCGGAACTTGCGCGATTGAAGCAACAGATCCAGCAGGGGGCTCGAACCAACTATCTGGCCGAGAAACAGTTCGCCGAATCACTGGCGGAGAAAGACCGGTTGAACGAATTGCTTGCCTCGGCGATTCAGGAACTTTCGCGGCGTTTGCGCAATCTGCTCAGTTCACGATTGCTGCACCTGGGATGGTTTTTCGGTCTCGGTAAAACACCGTATTGGAACGACCCCGCCGCCGACGAACTCACTGATTTAATCGATCTCACCCGGCCGGCGGAAAAGCAAAATCCCGGTTCCCTTTTGCGGAAACTGCAAGCCTCTTTTGAACACGCGATCCCCGCTGATGGCGGGGATATGCAAACAGCCCTGCGGCATCTGTACCAAAAGGGGTTTCGCCCGCGCGTGGTGCTGGATGTCGGTGCAGCCAAAGGATACTGGACGCGCAACGCCGCTGATCTGTGGCGGCAGGCAGAATTTTTTATGATCGATCCGCTGCTGGAAAGCGAGGCGGAATTGCAGCGGTTGTGCCTTGATCCCAGGTTTCACGCCCTTCACCTTGCGGTGGGTGACCAGCCGGGCGAAACGGTCATGCAGGTCGCCGCCGAACCGGATTCGAGCAGCCTGCTCCTCAACGAAAACCCCGATCCTGCTTCGCAACAACCGGTCAGCATCCGCACGATCGACCAGCTATTGACCGACGGGAAGATCGAGATGCCCCAACTGGTGAAAATCGATGTGCAGGGTTACGAATTAAGCGTACTGCGCGGTGCATCGAAGCTGTTTGAGCACGTCGAGGTATTCATCATCGAGGCGAATCTATTCCAGTTCATGCCCGGGTGTCCCCGCCTGCATGAACTCATTCAGTTCATGGCATATCGCGGGTTTTATCCGTTCGACTTCGCCGGATTTCTCAGGCGGCCGTACGAAAATGATCTCGGTCAGGTCGATGTTGTCTTCGTCAATCAGCACAGCCCGATGGTAGCCAGCAACCGCTGGTTAAATGAATCGCCGATCGTCACCGATCCGGTGTCGCACGCCCTGGAACAGGAACTGGTCATTTCCGTGATCATCTGCACGAAGGACCCGCAGCCGAATACCTTCGATCGTGTCTTAAATGCGCTGGATCAGCAGACGCTGGGCAAGGAACGGTTTGAAGTTGTGGTCGTCGACAGTGCATCGCGCTTGCAGCTTGAGGAACGTCAACTGAGCGACGGGCGATCGATGCGGATCAAATTGATTCGCGAAGCTGCGCCGGGATTAAGCCGTGCCCGATGCGCGGGGATCGCGCACGCGTCAGGTGAGTTGCTGGTTTTTGTCGACGACGACAATTTCCTCGCCGCCGACTACCTCGAAAAATCGCTGGCGATCGCGCGCCGCGAAACGCGCATCGGATTGTTCGGCGGAATTGCCGAAGCGGAATTGGAGAAACCCATTCCCGCCTGGAAGCAACCAGTGCTGGCGCACCTGGGAATCAGAAATGATGGGGATGAACCGATCACCAGGTTTGCCGATCGATGGGGCAAATGGGAACCGATCGGCGCGGGAATGGTCGCCCGGCGTGCGGTTGCCGAACGATTTGTGCGGATGTACACCGAGGTGCCCAAAGCGCGCCTGCTGGGTCGGTCCGGATCGACCCTGCTGAGTGGTGAGGATTCTCTTTTTGCCCGCGCGGCATTTCGGGAAGGCTTTGCCTGTTCGTACCAGCCTTCATTAAAGCTGACCCATTTCATCAACGCATCGCGGTTAACCGCGCGCTACATGAGCCGCGTGGTTGAAGGACACGGTCGATCCTATGTGCTGTTGCAACGGGCACTGGGAAAGCCGGTCGAGAATCTCAAGCTTCGAACCGCCATGGCGCGGATGCTATACCGGCTGAAAGACGTGGGGCGTGCCGGTTTCATTACCGGCCGCTGGGAGATCGGCTATGCGAAAGAATGCCGATCGCCTTCACAGGAAATTCGGTCGGACACCAAAGTAGTTCTCTCCCTGCCCCCGGCAACGATCGCGATGTCGGTGATCCTTTGCACCCGCAACCCGCGACCGGACCTGCTCAAACAAACTCTGCAATCGCTGGAAAAACAGACCGACGAGAGTTTTGAGATTGTCATTGTCGATAACGGCTCGACACCGCCGGTTCAGCTTCCCGCGATTTGTGATCGCCCGTCGCGATCCGTTTCGGTTATCAGCGCCCCGGCAAGGTCATATTTTTGCGAGGCATGCCGGCATACTTGCAGCCAAGGGCGAACTGATTTTGTTCGTCGACGACGATAATTTTCTCGAGCCGAGTTATATCGCCAGCGCGATACGGATCGCGCGCGAAAACCCGACGATCGGCGCATTTGGCGGTATCGCAGCGCCACAGTTCGAATCAACGCCCGCTAACTGGAAGCTTCAATTACTCAAGTACCTTGCGGTACGCGACCATGGCGCGGAAGTTATTACGTCTAAGCAGGACAGCTGGGGACCATGGGAACCGATAGGAGCGGGGATGGTCGTGCGTCGCGCGATTGCGCTGCGATTTGCACAATGGGTCTGCGACCTGAGTGGCGCGGAAAATCTAGGACGTTCCGATCGGCATCTGATGAGCGGCGATGACGCCCTTTTCTCAAGAGCCGCGCATCGCATGGGCTTTGCAACTTCGTACCAACCCGCCCTGCGGCTTACGCACTACATCAAAAGCAGCCGACTCAGCGTTGGATATCTCGCCCGATTAATAAGCGGCCACGGTCGAACGCATGTGCTGATGAATCTCATCATGGAAACGCCCGTCGCGACACCTTCATTCTGGAAAACCACCAAACTGTTAGGCTATCGATTGAACAAAAGCGGCCCGGTCGGTCTGCTGCTATGGTCCTGGGACCTAGGGTTCCTCCTGGAATATCGTCGCCAGCGCCACGACCCGCGCATGAACGCATCGCAACCGTGGGCATGCCGCTGTACGCAGGAATAGAATAACATTTCATCAGCTGGTGATTTGCGCGCGGGCCGGGTGATATTAAATCTGATTGACAGACATGAAGATCACGATCGTTATTCCGAACTTTAATTCAGGAACTCAGTTGCAGCGTGCGATCGAGTCGATCCTGGCGCAGGATTACGCTGACCTGCAATTAATCCTGGTCGACGCGTGCAGCACCGATCAGTCGCGGGATACGATCGAACGGTATCGACCTCATTTCGACACGCTCATTATCGAAAAAGACCAGGGCCAGGCGGACGGATTAAATAAGGGATTCAGGCATGCGACCGGCGAAATCCACAGCTGGCTCTGCGCAGACGACGAGTTGCTCGGCGGCGCGTTACAGCACGTAAAGCAGCTGTTTGAGGCGCATCCTGATGCCGGCATTGTCACCGGCGATTGCCAGCGGATGTTTAGCGACGGTGTTACGTATGTCGTTCCTGCCGAGGACGAGCCGTGGCAAAAAATCCGCATCCAAAATGTAATCGAGCAGCCCAGCACGTTCTGGCGAAGCGACCTGCACCGCCGGGCGGGAGAGCTGGATTCGAGCTATTATCTGGCGTTTGACTGGGATTTATGGAATCGCTTTAGACGTTGCGGCGCTAAGATTCTGCCCACTCACAGGGTGTTGAGCAGGTACTACTTCAGCGACACAAACAAGAGCGGGAACTCGGGTCGCCGGCATGCGGTCGAGGCATTCAGGATCGTTCAGAAATACGGGCCGCTGGGCGGAGGCCTGGCGTATATTTTTCGATTTCTTTATCTCCAGTTTGACCTCACCGGCTGCTATGACAATCCCCCTACCTGCGGCCTGCTGCGCTCACATCTGTTCATCTGGACACTCGCCTGTCTCAGGGCCGTCATCGGGAAGCGATTGCTCTATCTCTACAACTGGCATTTCGCCTCCTGCCAGGAACGCGGGCTGAAGTGGTGGTAATTGCCGACCAGGCGCGAGCGTTTTGAACGCGGATCAAACTCACCTGCTACCGACGCATTTTTGTGATCGATCGCCTGATCATCGTGCGGCATCCGTGAGGATGCCGTGAAAGCGTTGAACCGGATAATGACAGATGCCGCGCGACGAAGCGGGTTTGAGTTCAAAAGGCTTGCCGCTGATGTTCACGCTGCCGCTGACGCGAGTGAGTGCGCCGCTATCGTCCATGTGCAGCAGGATCGTGTTCCCCTCCACCAGCGGCGAGCCTTTCTTACGTCCATAAGGGGACTGATCCCACACAACCTGCCCCGAGGAATCGCGTGCCAACCAGGTGCGCCAGCCGTGATTTGTCGTGTCGACGTCGAAGCAGCTGACCTGCGGATTGCTGATAAACTCATCAGGAAACTGAAACGATTGCTCGAGCACAACGCTGTCGGACCAGCAGTTCACCGGCATCAGGGTGTTCGGTTGAGGAAGATGGTTGTCGCAGATGATCAGCGTGCCATCTGTCAGGTCCGGACAGATATCCATCACGCGGGTCCAGAACAGTTGGCGTTCCTGCCAAAGAGTGATATATCCGTCCTGCACCACCTGCGACCAGGTGAAGAGAACGCCCATGTATAGTGCGATTGCGGTGATTGCAATCACGCCGGAACTTGAGCGCGCGTACGACAACCCCTGCAAACAGGCACGCGCCACCGACGGCGGCCGCGAGATGTACTGAGGTGGTTTGCCCTTCCAGGCAGGTCGGTGGAAAGTGCGTGAAACTCAGTACGTAGGAAACGAACAAGGCCGCCGCGCCAAACTGAATCGCGCGTCTCGAATCAGTGTCTATTAACAGGCGATCGTTGACCGATTGACGCATTGAAAGCCAAAAGCTGCACGCGAGCGCGATGGAAATCGAGATAAACGGGATCAGGTCTCCGGGTGAGCGCCAGTCATGCCGCAGGACGGACCAGACACGCAGGAAAAAAGCGAAAATGGCGGCTGCGGGGCCGATAAGCGAACCGGCGAGTATGTCCAGAACGACGATCGCCTTTCCACCGCTGAGTTCTTCTGTTCGATATTCATGCCCGAGCTTTCGAGTGAGGCCGATCACCGCGAGGATGATGAAAATGATGCCCACGTGTTTCACGAATCGTCGGATCCATTGCCGGTCGCGAGCGGTTTCCAGCAGGGGAACGGCCAGAAACGGCAGCATTGCGCTTTCATACGTAATAAGGCAGAGCGTCGCTATGAAATAGGCGACGATCTGTCTTGAGCGCGAGCCGTTGAGGTATAGGTGCGCCGCTGCGAGCATGAAGGTCAGCGAAGGCTGGAGGATGTGCGCATGACACAAAAATTCGCGCGTGGTGTCCGCGGGGAACAATAAAAATGTGATCGCGCCGATGAGCGGAAGAGGCTGGGCAAAACTTCTGCGAAGCAGGTGATAAAACAATATCGCATTCAACGAGAGAACCATCCACCCGACGACGAACATTCCGTCCATACCTCCGAGGCGATCCCCGAAATAGGCGAGGATGATTCCGAGCGCAAAACCCAGCGGGCGGCCCTGGGGCTCGGGATAGCTTATTGTTTTATAGCGCAGCCAAAACCGGAATTGTTCCGGCGACCAGGTCAGCGGGCGCACTGCGAAGGTTTGATCGTCGCTGTAAAACCCAATGTTCCGCGACTGCGAAAAATGTGCCAGCCAGGCGAGCACCAGCAGAAAAGCGGTGATCGCGACCTGGTGACTGATGCGCGTGACGATCCCCCGCATCGCGCCCGTGGGCAGAGGACCGAGCCGCTCGGCGTCCGTAAAGTCAGTTTTTCGCAGCAGCGGGGAAATCAATGAAGATGCCAGGGCCATTGACGGTGCAGATTAGCGGAGATCGACCGATGTTTCACGGCCTGATGGTGATGATCGGCGGATTACGCGCGCCTGCCCCACATGACCATGTTCCAGGCCAGCCTGCGCACCAGCGGGGTTCTGGTTAAAATCCCGTCCAAAGCCCGAAGCGGCTGCCACCACCACAGCGAACGATCAGTTTCGCGAAGAATGCGTTTCCAATAACGATCCTGATTGGGGTGAACCCGGTCGATGAAATAATATTTGAGGAACAGCGCCAGTGTCGCAATTTGAAATTCCTGGTGACCGACGTCGGTGAAATATTTTTTTGCCAGCGCGACATCAGAAAAGGTCAGCGGGGCTTCATCTTCAGTCCGTACTTCGGTGGCCATTTTTCTGTAAATGCCGATCACCGGGTTGTAGGCCAGTGGATCCCAGGAGAAAAAAGTTCCACCGGGTTTGAGCGCACGCCGCATCTGTTCAAAAAGCACAGGTTTGTTGGTCACATGATGGATGGTGTTGGCGATATAGACAAAATCGTAGCTGTCGGCGGGAACGTCGAGCGTTTCGCCGGGAGTAACAACACCCTCGATCTCCACCCCGTGCAGGCGACCCAACTGAACCGCGGTTTCCACCATCTGCGGCGACAGGTCGGTCGCGGTTACCTTTGCGCCTGAAGCGCGAAATAGACGGAAGATTCACCCAGCCCCGCGCCGATATCGAGCACGCGCTTGCCGGTCAGCGTGCCCATTTTTCGCAGTATAAATCGATTTTCTGGAGCGGTGGGCGCTTCAAAGGCTTCGCGTACAGAGATTTTTTCCAGCGGGGTTTCGATCGCCCACTGGTCGTGAAACTCGGCTTCCTTGCGATGGACGCCGTGAGTGGAATCGATGGTGTCGGTCAAACGCGCTCCAGAGTCGAAAGATTGACGGCATCCCCGGTGATGATGGCGTCGGCTGCAATCACATCGCCGGCGATTACGCCTGACGATTGGGCGTCAAGCGAAGTCATATTGGCTGACACACTGACAATGTAAAGCGGACGGCCTTTGACTTCCTCAAAGATACGCGCGATGTACTCTCCAAGCACCCCAATGCTCAGCAGTATGCCGCCGCCGACGAGGCACGTGACAATCATCTGTGATGCCCAGCCGGGTTCAACATAGAGCCCGCGCACTTTGCGATAGACAGCATAAACGCCAATGGTCATCCCCAGCGATGCTACCAGCGCTCCAAATGCGAAACTGATCCGCAAAGGCGCGGGCGAAAAAGAAAGGGCAGCAGTCCAGGCAAAATGCAGCATGCGGCTAAGCGGATATTTGGTATCGCCCGCTGCCCGCGCAGGGCGCTCGAACAGGACGGCGGTCTGCGGAAACCCCACCCAGGCGACCATCCCGCGCAGGAAGCGATGCGTTTCGCGCATGCTGCGAATCGCGTTGAGACAGGGACGGGAGATGAGTCGAAAATCACCCGCGTCAATCGGCAGGGACCGATGCACAAACTTCTGCATCAGGCGATAAAACGCCCAGGCGCTGACACGCTTGAAGAGTGTTTCTCCCTGCCTGTTTATGCGCTGGCCGTAGACAACGTCAAAGCCGGCGCGATACTCGCGAATCATGTCGAGGATCACCGAAGGGGGATCCTGCAAATCGGCATCCATCACAACAACGGCATCACCACGAGCGGCATCCAGACCTGCGGTGACCGCGACCTGGTGACCAAAATTCCGGGCCAGGCCCATTATTTTAATGCGGGAATCCTCTGACGACCAATCGAGAAGCTGCTTTAGCGAATCGTCACTGCTGCCGTCGTTGACGAAAATCAGTTCGCACGCCATGGGAAGTGCGTTGACGAACGCAGTCAACTCGCGACGCAGAATCGGCAACATCGCGGTTTCGTTGTAGACGGGGATCACCATCGACAGCAGCGGTGGATCAGGCCGGGCGCTCAGCGGGTGAAAGACAGAACCCATCACCGGGTATTTGAGCAGACGGCCCGCGGGAAAGCAAAAGGGTCGCACGCTGGTGTGACGGTTTACTGACGCCGGAGGATGATGTCGGCGGGCTCATCACGTCCCCGCCAAATGGCCGGCAAAACAGTGAACTTCGGAAATTCCCGCCGCGTTCTTACCGCAGCGGGCAAGGTATCCGCGGCGTGTCATGAGACGGGTGTTGCACTGATAGCGAATGCGGTATTTCCGTTTTTGTCGGTGAGATTTGCCGTGAGGTAATAGCTGCCCGCGGGGATCGAAGCCAGCAGTGCCCGCCAGCCCGATAGGGTTAGTCGAATCGTCCTGCCGGCACGGACGCGCACCACCTGCCGCGTGAGCGTTCCGGGACCGCTGTCTACGATAGGCGTGCCCGCCGAATCGCTACTAAACCCGATGGTGGCAGTAAATGTCGAGACGTCATCTACATTCCCGCTATTAGAAACGGTCACAATCTCCCGGTTTGAAGAGACGCTTGAGCCAACGGGCGAAAAAGTCAGTGAGAGCTGAACTACCGGGGCCGCAATGGCGATCGGCGATGTTGATGTTACGCTGCTCAGTTGCGATGTAAGAGGAGCGGATACCTGCAACTGAATATTATACGTTCCAGCTGGAACAGCAGGATATAGTTTCAGTGGAAGTTGAAGGGCTAAACTTCGCCCGGGTCGAATGAGGAGCTTTCGCACCTGGGCGAAAAATGCCGCGCCTATAACTTGCCCGCTTGAAGGATCGGCGGCGAAAAGGCTCAGCGCGGTTCTGCCGCGCGAGGGAACGTTTCCGCTGTTGGAAATGATCACCCGGGCATAGCCTTTGGCAGGCTGTCCACTCACACCTGCGAGCGGCAGTGTGATTTTAGTGATGGTCTCCGACAGCGACACAAACGCCGCCGCCAGCGTGGTGGTAAATCCACTGTCAAGAGCGGTCGTGCTTCCATCGGGATCATCTGTTTCAATCAGCAGATTATATTGCCCGGCTGATAGCGTCGGTGGAACGTTAACCGCAACAGGAAATGAAAGTGATTTGCCTGCGGCGAGCTTCACATTTCGGCTGGTCCGCCCGATGGTCAGGTGCAGGCTGTTCGATGAATCCGACGCGATGATATTGATGATGACGCGTCCACTTAAAACGGTGGAGGCGGAATTGGTCAGCGTAACAAAAACAGAGGATTTCAGCCGGGTTTTCTCCAGAAGCGTCGGCGGGATGTTGGACCGGGTGATGACCGCTGCCGGACTGGAGGGGATATTTGTGATGTCGGTGGCGGTGATCTCAATGGATCGGGCTGCGCTGGCAGCGAAACCGGTATCGCCGCTGTAGCTGGCGGCGATAGTGTCCGTGCCGAGCGGCAGCGATGTAACAATCAAACTTGCCGTTCCATCGGCGGCGACGATCGATTGCCCCAGCGTCGTCCCATTTAAGGTGAACGTAATCGACCCGGTGGGCAAACCGCCTGTCACGGCCTTTACGATGGTGCTCAGCGTCAGCGTTTGACCGGTTGTAAATGTGTCGCTGGAACTGGTGAGAGTCAGCGTCGTGGCGGCGGAGCCCGCGCCCTCGCCCTGCACTTCAACCGCGCCGATGTCCACCGCGCCTAACACAACGCGCGGCAATCCGCGCTGGTCGGTTGCTGTTCCGCCGGGCAGCAGGGCGACCGAAGCGTGCGCGATGGCGGGGCTTCCGGGCAGGGGCATCATCGTCTGCGTCGGTCCGCCGTTGTCGCTTAGTGAACCCAAGCTGACCAGCAGAGGGGCAGCGGTTGTGCCCGTCAGGTCGCTTGTCACCCAGCCACTTCCACCATCACTTTGACCGATGAGATTGTTTCCGCTGGAGGTGACGATCCCGTCAATGTCGGGGCCGGAGGTCGCCGAGTTACCCGCCACGATGGTATTGCCCAGGTCCAGCGCAGCAGAGTTATAAATCGCGCCACCGGTGCTGCCGGTGTTTCCCAGGAATGTGTCGTCTCGGAGGGTGGCGGTTCCGGTGTTAAAGAGCGCGCCGCCCAGGCCGCCTCCGGGCAGGTCGAGTGGATTACCGGCGGTGTTTGCCGTTAGTGTGCAGTTGGTCATCGTCAATGTGCCGGCGTTGGCAATCGCGCCTCCACTGCCCGGCGCACCGATAATCCCGATCGCGCCCGAGGCATTGTTACACAGCGTGCACGCGATGAGAGTCAGCGCTCCGTTATTCACAATCGCACCACCGGCGGCCAGATTATTACCGTTTGTGAATGTGAGTTGCGAAAACGACGCGCTGGCGCCGTTGTCAACCGTAATGAGATTGGAGAATCCTTCGCTCGTATTCCCGTCGCCGCTGAGCGTAACGCCCGCGTTGGGACCGTTAACAATGATGCTCGCCGGCGAATCGAGTTCGATTGCGCTGCTGATGCTGATGACTTTCGGCGTGTTAAACACGATGGGATCGAATGAAATAGTGACCGCCGAGGCAGATGCATTCGCGGTTGCCAACGCGTCGGCGAAGCTGATCGTGCTGCTTCCCGGTGCGTCGAGCTGATCGGCGGTGGTATTGACGGTGATCGCGGTAAAAAGCCGGCGCGACTCCAGTGAGTCGATAACGGAACCGACCGAACAGCGGGCGGCGCTAAACCGCTTCAAAAAAAAACCGGTCGGATGTGTCACTGTGAAACGGTGTACACGTTTCGGGGAGCAAAAATCAAAAAGGACCACACCCCAGCACATCGCGCGGATTATCGGTCGTGCAGCGCCGCCTTTTGGCGTTGAAAAGCGGCGGGGCGTTCGGAGGAGATGATTTACCGAAATTGGGAGTGACGGTTCGTCGGGCGGGTGCGTTGACGCTCAACATTCACCGGCATAACATCCGCCGCACTGACCCTTTGACGGTGTGATCCAGGAGACGAATGTCCAACTTCGATGAAACCAACGTGCGGTCCGGAAATTTCGCGGGGCCGATGATTCTTCCCGGTCGCGGTCCCATCGCCATGCCGGTGGCCATGCCGGGGCCTCCTGGCGGTGGTGGTATGAACCGCTATCGCGAGATGACCCTTGAAGAAATGCTGCTCGAAAACCGGGTGCTTTTTCTCGGTGGTGAGATCAACCATGTCAGTGCTTCGCGCATCATCATGCAGATGCTTTACCTGCAGAGCGTGAAGAAAGACGCTGATATTAATCTGTATATCAACAGCCCCGGCGGGGTGGTGGACGATACGCTTGCGATCTACGACATCATGCGGTTTTTAACCTGCGATGTCGCGACATACTGCATCGGCCGGGCTGAAAGCGGCGGGGCCGTCGTATTCATGGCCGGAAAAAAGGGCAAGCGATTTATCCTGCCCAACGCCAAGGTGATGATTCACCAACCCTTTGGCGGTGTTTATGGCCAGGCGTCGGATATCGAGATTCAAGCCGAGGAAATTCTAAAGACCAAGGACACCCTCATCCGCGTGATGGCCAAATGCACCGGGCAAACCTTTGACCGCGTTCGCGAAGACAGTGAACGCGATCGCTTCTTCGAAGCCAAAGCGGCCGTGGCCTACGGCATCTGCGACGAAGTGATCGAGGAGGCCTCCAGCCCCGAAGCCATCGCCGCGGTGGACGGAAATAAAGAGAAGTAAGATCTCCGGTGGAGCAGCAAAGTCACGCAGAAGAAGTCACTCGAGTTTGTGGGGTGATCCGTCGCGTCTGATAATTCCATACCTGTGATTTCGAAAAGCCCAGCGTGAAGATGCATCGTGGCTTGAACCGATATGACGGGTATCTTGAGTGAACAGCACCCGCCAACACCGCCATCTTCTGTTGCAAACTTAGCAAATACCATCACGCTTGGATTGGACAACGCGCAGCAGCAGTTGGATTACCTCAAGGAACAACTGACCGAGTCTCAACGCCTGGCAGCAATCGGCACCATCGCGGCGGTGATCGCGCATGAGTTCAACAATATCCTCACGCCGATGATCAGCTACAGCCAGTTCGCGCTCAGCAGTGCCGAGAGCGAAAAACCCGATATCGAATTGATCCGCAAGGCGCTGGGCAAATCGTTCCAGGCTTCAACCAAAGCTGGGAAAATCTGCAATTCGATGTTAAGCCTGGCGCACGGTGAAGCCAGTTTTGGTCCGGTCAGAATCCAGACATTAGTTGATGAGGTTCTGCTGGTGCTGGCTCGCGATCCGCAGAAAGACGGCATCGCGCTAAGGGTGCAGGTTCAACCGGATCTCATGGTGGAAGGGGATCAGGTGCAATTGGAACAGGTTCTGTTGAATCTGCTCATCAATGCGCGCCACGCCATGCTAGGCAAAGGCGGATCGCTGACGGTCAAGGCCGGGCTCATCGATGAGACCGGTGAACTTCGCCTGCAGGTCATCGACACCGGCCCGGGCATCCCTGAGAAGCTGTTGCCAAGAATCTTCCAGCCATTTTTTACAACCAAGGGAACGGCACGCCGCGGTGAAACCAAAGGAACGGGACTCGGGTTGTCCATCTGCAAGGACATCATCGAACACCATCACGGGCGGATTGAGGTGCTGTCAGAAATGGGGCGCGGAACGACTTTCAACATCTATTTGCCGGCCAAAACCGCTCGGGCGATCGCCGCGTAAGGTATCGAAGTTGTTCAGCGGCAGAAGCTTTACCAGCAACTGAAACCCGAACATCCGCGCGAAGCTGATTGCAATGGGAACCGCTCCGCCTCACCCGCGCTCAATATCGATACTTGAGCCCCACCCCGCCCCATATCTCTGTGTTGGCGAGCACCGGATTTGAAAACTTTGACGTGTAGGTGATGTAACCTTCGATGGCAAACTGACCATAGCGCGGCGGCAATTGCAGGAGGTGGTTCAGGGAATAAGTGCCTATCAGGCCAACGTCGTAATGCTGGAAACCACTGGAAGATTGGTGGACCACCCCGTATCGGCCACTCGGTTCGACGGCAATATAGTTGGTGCTGTCGGTGATGAACTGAAGCGGAAAGTGCGAGACATAAGCCAGATCCGCAAAAGGGGACAGCGTGATTCCAAAATCCGGAAGATCGAAATCATGCCGAATTCCAGTCTCGATGTACCAACCTTTATTTTTATCGTAGTCGTAAGCGCCCAGCACGTAAGGGGCGATCAACGGTTTCTGGCCTTTGAAAAAATAGGAGTCGTCGAGCGAGAGGCGGACGAATATCTCAGAGGTGTTGGGATTGGGCCGGTGATTTTTAGATTGTGCTGCACGGGTTTCGCGCTCGGGATAAATGTAATCGTTGACCCCCGCGCTCACGCTCAGCGGTCGAATGCGATATTCCACCCCCGCGAACGGGCGGATCTCCTGGAATCGGCTGACCGGGTCGGAGTCGTCCAGGTTGTTGAAGATTCCGACAAAAGGGTGTGGCAGCTTTCCAAGGTCGAAGGTCAGCTTCGCGCTGGTCTCGAAGTTCGCGGAATGGCGATGCGCCAGTGCCGCGCCCGAGTCGGCATAGACCGCAAAGTTGTGACTGATGCCACGATACACATCATCCGTCAGATACAGAAAATCCAGGTCGACTTTCAGACCGCCTTTATTCGTCCCGTCAATCGGGCTTTCTGGTTCCAGCGGCGCGTAGACGCTGGGCGGATCGGGTGGCAAAGCCATTAAATGCGGGTAGTCGGTTGCAAGGTCCGTCGGAGTAAAGGTGGTTGCCGCTTTGGGCGGTTGAAGAACGGTTTGCACCAGGGCAGGGTCTATGTTGCTCGAAAGACCGATTGGGGGGAGAGACTGAGCTTTGGAAACAGCGGGCGTAACCGATCCGATTCCCAGGATGATCGCCCCGATCCACCAGCCGCGCCGTTGCATTAAAATTCCTTCAGCTATCCCGGCAGTTTGAACGCCATCTTAACTTCGTGGGCCAAACCATACCCAACCGTAGGGCGGTTGTCACGGTATGACCGCGATCGTCGTAACCTGTCCCATCAGGAATGAAACCTTTAACCGCTGGCCGGCAGCGGGTTCTACCTTGGTGGCATGCTGCGGCACGCGCAGACTCAGTTCGCCGGGCATATCGATTCGCGTGGCGAGCAGATCCCAATAGATATCGCCGTGAATCGCGAACGGTCGAACAGACTTTACTTCGATCGACCAGGATCCGGTCATGGGAAGCTGCATAGCTCACACCGCCGCAGGTTCGATTTCAACGACACTGTACGTATCGAGGTTCAGTATGATCAGTTCACCGTCGGCTTTGCGAAGCGTCAGCCGGTCAAGCCACAACTTGTCGTCCTTGCTGTGGGCATACCAACTGCCCGTTTCTTTCTGGGTGTAGTCGACCACAATGCCGCGGGTTTCACAGGTAAACGAATGATCCCGGGCGGCAATTTGCTGAATCACGCGCACTTGGCAACCGGGAATAAGTTTGGTGTCCATTGCCTGTCAACGTAGCCCGGTGACGCCACAACGTAAAGGGGCGGCGCCCTTGTGGTGGATCAACTTTTCTTCAGTGCGGCCCGTTTATTCCGCCGCGTCCATTTTGCAACCCGCGGTCCATGTGCGCCCTTTGCCGCCGGGCGATGAACCTGAATCGAGGTCATCCATTCACTTCGATCGGGCAATTTTGGCCGTTGATCTTTCCCAACACTTTTCTGCGCGTTATACATTTAATCCAAAGTTGGTGGGACATTACTTTACCCGCCTGGTTGAGGTGCAACCGCTTCAGACCGGCCCTGGAAGAACTTGTTGTGGGCCTGCAAAAAATGCCACCCGAGGAGATCGGCGATGGGTAAGAAGTTGTATGTAGGAAACTTCAGTCACGATGTGGTCAACGCTGAACTCGAGCAGATGTTTGCTGCGCACGGTGCGGTGATATCGGCTCAAATTATCAATGATCGCGATACCGGACGAAGCAAAGGGTTCGGCTTTGTAGAGATGTCCAGCGAAGAGCAGGCCGAGGCTGCCGTTGCGGCCCTTAATGGTCATCACCACAACGGGCCGCGCTCTTACTGTGAACGAAGCGCAGCCAAAGGAAGAGCGGCCCGCAGTCGGAAGTCGGCGCTGGATTCGGTGGTGGTCGAGACCGCTAGCGTCATTGAATTCCGGTCTACACAAAAAGGCCATATCTGCTGATCGAAGATGGCCTGTTGTTTCAGACGCGGAAGATCGCGCCCATGCGTTTTCCGAGCAACGAATTGGCCGACAGGATTGTCAACGTCAGCAGCACCATGGCCCATACACCCAGGGCGCTTGCTATGTATGGACCGTCTCCAAGGCGCTGAAACAGATTGTAGATTCCCACCGTGATAGGCCAGAATTCCTGTTTCTGGGCCAGCATCAGCGAGTCGCTGACTTCCAGCATCGCAAACGCAAATGCCAGCAACCCACCGGCAATGAGATTCGCGCTGATGAGCGGAAGGGTTATCCTGCGAAGGGTAAAACCGCTTGAAGCGCCGAGATTTTTAGCCGCCAGTTCGAGGTCCACCGGCGTCTGTTCCAGGCCGGCGACGGCGCTACGGACAACGTAGGGCAGACGCCGCATGGCGTACGCCACCACCAGCAGCAGGGTGGGGTTTTCATGCACATCGACCAGGTTGCGCAGCCATCGTGTGTCCTTGAATGCTTCGGGCAGTGTATTGCGACCCACGTGAACGCAATTAAAAATCCACAAGAGCATCTGCTGCGATTGTTCACCACTCACCCAGACCTGCGCCCGCACGCTGATGGCCAGGTAACCAAACGCCATAACCAGTCCCGGCACCGCCAGCGGGAGCATCGAAAGGCTGTCCAGTGATTGCTTGACCAGGCCCGGCAGGCGCGAGCGGACAATCAAAAACGCGATCATCAGCCCCAGCCCGATATCCAGAACAGTGCTCAGCGAAGCATATTCAATGCTTCGGCGAACCGAGGGAAGCGTCACATCAGAAGATAACGCATTGCGGTAATTGCCAGCGGTAAAAACGCTTGGCAAGGCGGACTGATACCACGCGCCGACCTTGCTGACGCTCATCATCACCACACCAAAGTGCGGCAGCAGCGCAAGGGCTGTTACCGCCACAAACGGAATCAACACCGGAATGCTTTTGATCACTCCCAGCTTGCCGCGGTGGATTGTGTGGACGCTTTCGTGACCGCGGCATCGAGCTTTTTCCCCAGTACAAATTTTCCAAGCACATACAGAAGAATGCTGCTGATGAGCATTACCACAGTCAGTGCATAAGGAAGGGGATTGGTATTCACCTGTGCAAGCTGATTGAAAATCTGGACCGGGGTCACGCGGTTGTAGTCGAACATCAGCGGCGTGCCGAGTTCCGTAAAGCTCCAGATCAAAACGATAGTCCCGCCAGCGAAAAGACCCGGGCGCATTAAAGGCAGCGTGATTCGGCGAAAGATACACCATCGCCCGGCGCCCAGATTCGCCGCCGCCTGCTCCATAGCCGGATCGAGGTTCGCCAGGGCGGCTGAGATATTGAGAAACAGGATCGGGTAGAGGCTCAGTGTTTCCACGAGGATCACACCGATAATCTGCGCCGATCCGAACCAGTTCACCGGTGAATGAGGCGGGATATAACCCGACTTCTGCGCTAATGCGGTGAGCACTCCGAATCGGCCCAGAATCTGCCGCATGCCGATTGCGCCGACAAAAGGCGGCAAAATCAGCGGCACCAGCAGCAGGGCGTTCATTGCGACTCTTGCCGAAAAAGTCGTAGCGGCGCGACAGGATCGCCAGCGGCATGCTGATCAGTGCGCTGAGAAAAGTAACGCAGATCGCGATGGCGATGCTGTGCAGCAATCCATCGCGCAACAGGGGATCGGCGAAGATCGCCGCGATATAAGCGAATGAAAACTGATGCATCGGCTGCCCGTCCGCGCCGATGCCGGCGAAGCCAACGCGCACCGTCTGGTAGATGGGCCAACCTAAAAACGCGATGAAAATCGCGGCGATGATCAGCAGAAATAAATAGTCGCGCAGCAAACGCATATTGGTTACCACCCACACAGGCCACCACCTTGCGGCGGCTTGCCTGACAGTTATTTTGCAAGCTGCGATTCAGCGCGCAGCACCTGGTATTCAGACTGAAATTCACCGGTCCAGGCGCGCATCAGCGCGAGTTGTTTCACTGGATCAACCGGCTTTTTGTTATATTCCGCGCTTCGACGCTGGGCTTCTGCCATATCGAAAGGGAACATGCCCAGGCGTGCGTCCAGTTCCTGGCAGCGGGGGGATTTAAGAATTTCGCGCCGCGTTTCGCGCAGCTCGTCCAGACAGTTGATGCAACTCGCCTGCAGCAATTCGCCGATGATGTTGAATGTTGGATCTTCCCGTTTCGATGATTTATTAAATCCCTCGGTCGCGGTGAAGGGATTATCTTTATCGAGCAGGTTTGTCGGGTCATTGTAAATCGACGGCATGATCGGCAGTCTGCGCAGATTGGTTAATGTGGGGCCGCCAGGTGCGCCGGCACGCGTGTCCCACAGCAATTGACCTTGCCGGCTCAGCACGAATTCCATGAATGCCCTGGCGGGAATGGGATGCTCGGCCCCTTTGAGCATGCCGATCGGATCAGGATTGGTGATGGTCGCCCCGTGCGGTTGAACATACGCCAGGCGCTCACCGCCGACGGCTTCGACTTCAGAGCGACCGAAATAATCGATCGTCATTCCCGCTGCGCCGTCCCCGCCGGCGATGATGCTTGGAACCGTGCTGCTGCCATCGGTAAAGAGCCGTGCATTAGCGGCGATCTGCCGAATAAGCCCCATTCCGCCGCCCAGCCGATATTTTCTGATTCACCTCGGCGGGCCGAGTCGACCATCGCGCGTTCGATAATCGCCATGAACGCCTGCTTGGCGGACGTGCTGCGCACGGGGTCAGCGGCGATCACCCAGTTGCCCAGGCGCGGATCGGCAAGGTCCGCCCAGGTGGAAAGATCCGGTGGAGTGAACCCCAGGTAATGCAGCACGTCGCGGTTATAGGTGATTCCAAAACTTGCCAGCGCAGCGCCGTACCAGTGCGGTGGAGTGTTGTGCAAATCGTACAAGGGCAAGCCGTCCAGCGTGGTTTTTGGGAACGCTTCGGCAAGAATGACCGGGTCGATAGCCACGCCCTGCAGATGCTTTTTCAACTGCACGTCAAAGAAGAAATCACCCCCGCCCCAGACGAGATCGATGCGATAGGAATGTATATTTTTGTCGGCATAAAACGTGTCGGCCCGATCTTCAATCGCATTGCGAATATCTCCGGTGCCAAGTGCCGTATAGTCGACATACACATCCCTGCCGAAGCGACTGCGGTACCAACCGCGAAATGCATCTGCGAATTCGCGCCGAACGCCCTCGGCATGAGGTGTGTAAATCACCAGCGTGTCGGCGCTGCCGCGGACGCAGCTGCGGGCTTCGCGCAAGAACCAACCGCAGAAAAAACGGGGTCACCAGGACGAGAACAAAGAGAAAAATCCAGGTGTATCTTTGCATGCTGATCGTTTAATCGTGCGCGATTGTCTTGGTCATTTCACGCGGCAAGTACCACCGCGTCCTTCGGATCAAACTCCACCACGAGCGTTTCGGGAGGTTGAAGCAGGGGCGGTGTGCAGATGATTTTCAGGTTCTGATTCTGAATCGAGATCACATGCTCGCTGGCCTCGCCGAGAAAAATGCTGTCCTGCACTTTGCCTTCCATGCGGTTGGTGCTGGGCGTTTGAGTATTGTGTACTACGCGGATCTGCTCGGGGCGGACGCTGATGATGATGTTGTCCGGCGGGGGCGATGCAGGCGCCGCGGCTGAAATCATGCCTGCGGATGTTTCAACCTGCAGCGTGTCGCCGCTGCGCGAGATCACCTTGCCTTTCAAAAGATTGGTCTGACCGATGAATCCAGCGACGAACGAGGTGGCCGGCCGGTGATACAGTTCGCCCGGCGTGCCGACCTGCACCAGCTTTCCGTCTTTCAATACCGCGATCCGATCCGCGATGCTCAGTGCTTCTTTCTGATCGTGGGTCACATAAATCGTGGTGAATCCCGCTGATTTGCAGATGCGGCGAATTTCGGTGCGCATTTCCAGACGCAGGCTGGCGTCGAGATTGCTCAGCGGTTCATCGAGCAGCAGGCAATCGGGCTGGACCGCCATCGCGCGAGCCAGCGCAACGCGCTGCTGCTGACCGCCGGAAAGTTCGTTGGGCCGGCGTTCGGCGAACGGCGTCAATTGCACCATCGCCAGTACATCGGCGGTTCGTTTCAGCACATCGGCCGGCGGGGTTTTTCTACACGTTCAGACCAAAGGCCACATTTTCCGACACCGTCATGTGCGGCCACAGGGCGTAGCTTTGGAAACACATCACCGCGTTGCGTTTTTCGGTTCCCAGCCGAGTGACATCCCGATCGTTAAACAGCACTTTCCCGGAGGTGGGGTCGTGAAGACCGGCGATGAGCCGGAGCAGCGTGCTTTTGCCGCACCCGCTGGGGCCGAGCAGGAAGAATAGTTCACCTGCTTTGATGTCGAGATCGATGTTATCCAATGCGATCGTCGAGCCGAACTTTTTGGTGATGCCCGAGAGCTTTACAGCGGTCATGTCGGAGCGGGATTGTAACGAGCGGGGCCAAAAAAGCGCGTCTTCATTGAATACTAATCAGCCATTTCGCGCATGCGGGACGAGGCCGATTCCGCATCAGGCCCACGCATCGGCCCGATGCTTTCGCGGGTCAGGTTATTTATTTTCCAATGCAAAACGCTGAAAAAATCCGGCCCAGCACATCGTCGCGTGTAATGACACCTACGACACTACCCAGCGCATCCAGCGCATTGCGCAGGTCCATGGCCACCAGTTCCGGCGCGTTTTCAATCACGCGCAACTGAGCGCGACCCAGCGATTCGCGCACCGTGTTGATGGCCGCGATATGCCGCCGGTTCAGCGCGAGCGTTGCGCCGGTGCGATCGCTGCCGAATGCGAGTGCATCCAGCGTTTCTCGAAGTTCGTTCATGCCCTGGCTTGTGTGCACGCTGACGGTAAGGGTTGGAATATCGCCTGATAGGGGATGTACCTCCCCGCGTGCGTTCTGGAGCAGATCCGCTTTGGTCAGCACTAACAGATGCACCTTGCGGGCAATTGCCGGTGCGGGGCGATTGTCGGTGATATCCCGAACCAGGATGACCTGGTCAGCGGCCTGGATCGCCGCTGCGGCATTTTGCTGCATACTTCGTTGTATAGTGTCCAGGGGGTTGGATTCGATGCCGGCGAAATCGGCCAACTGGATGCTGCCGCGCGGCAGGTTCATTCGCGCGGTCAACACATCACGCGTCGTACCGGCCAGGTCTGAAACAACAGCCCGGTTTTGGCGAGCCAGGGCGTTTATCAACGAACTTTTACCCGCGTTTGGCCAGCCAGCGAACACGAAAGACGGCTCGTGCGTGAGTTGCTCGAACCGCGGCGCTCTGATCCAGCAGATCGCCGAGCGATGTATCGGCCGCGGCGATGAACTGCGACACCTCTTCGTTAGCCAGGAACGTTACATCTTCGCCGGTGAAATCGATTCCGACCTCAATCAACGCGAGTGTTTGAGCGAGCGAATCTGTGACGGGCCGGAGTCGCCGGGCAAGCTCGCCCGCCAGCAACTGCCTGGCGGCGTTGAGTTCCGCTTCGTTGCCGGCACTGATAGCGGCGGCAACGCCTTCGGCTTCGGTCAATCCCAGTTTCCCGTTAAAAAACGCCCGGGCGGTAAATTCGCCAGCTTCAGCGGGCCGCGCCCCTCGGCGTGCAGATCATCCAGCAGCATCTTTGCGAGCACGGGCGATCCGGGGATGTGGAATTCGATGGAATCCTCACCGGTGTAACTCCGCGGAGCACAGAACGCGTAGATCCACCCGGGAAAGCGAATATGTTCAGGCCCGCTGGCCAGCGTGATGAACTCCCATTGCCGCCGAACCGGGCATAAAGCTCTTGATGCCCGACAAGTCCGAAGCAATCGCGTGCGACAAAGGCCCGCTGAGCCGGACGATGATTCTCGCTGCCGGTGCGGGCACGCTGCTGATGGCGGCAATAGTGTCGTGGCTCTTCACGGCAGGTAACTGCGCTTCCCCATTCAACGAAATGTAACACCTTTTAAAGTGCGATGCGACGATTCGTTACATTTGTTAGTAGTTGTTCATTTTGAACCGGTTTGGATGAAGAGGAATACTTCCCCTCTTATTTCCTCTTCAACGTCTCAATCGCTTAAAATCTGCTGCCTTCGATGTCGATTCTTGTCTCCATCATTCTACTGATCGCCGGTTGGCAGCTGATTGTCCGGGGCAAGCGAGGACGCGCGATTGACGATCATCCCGTCTGCCGAAAATGCCGGTTCGATCTCTCCGGCAAACGTGACGACAGCTTTGTCTGCCCCGAATGCGGTCAAGAGATGCTTTCGCCGGCGGATATTGAGATCGGTAACCGTAAACGAATCGATTGGCTGATCGCCATCGGTGGGGCGATATCGCTGATCGGCGTCGTGGGGCTTGGCAGTTTTATCCTGTCGGTACGCGGTATCGATCCCAGCCGATTCAAGCCGGATTGGCTGTTGATTCACGATGCCTCGGCGGAGGTGAACAACTTTTCCGGAATGCAGCTTCCGCACAAGAACACTGATGAACTGCTGCTCCGCGTGCAGACGAGGAGCATCTCCGAATCGAATCGCCAGAAGATCGTCGCCATCGCACTGGCGATGCAAGCCGATCGCAGCAAGTCGTGGAACCCCGAGTGGGGCGACATGATCGAAATTTTTCAGGGCAAAGGACAACTGTCCACCGGCGATTGGCAGAAGTACCTCGCGCAGGATGAATTTGCCACGATCGCGGTTCGGGCAAATTGCGCCAGGGGAGATCGAATTCCATTTCGCATCCGGGGTGAATTACGCGGAGCCACACCACTGGCGATCGGTCGTCCGGGGGCATTTTCTCGACCCGCCGGCGGGGTGCCGGGGGTGTTGTCCTACATTGGCTGGAGCGGAGGCGGCGATACGACCTTCGACATGAATGGGAATGTTTTGATTCCTCCGAAAAGCTGGCCTGCATTGAACGCCGGCCCGCAGTCAATCTCTATCCTCCTTCGGCGTCCGGGCAGCTACACCGAAAAAAATCCACTGCTGTTTCCCAATCTGACCTGCACGGGAAGCTGGACGCTTTTGCCGGACGGTCAGAAATCGGTTGAGTTGTATCGCGATGAAGCTATCGCTGCCGAGGTTCAAAAAAAGATCAGGCATTCGCCGGTGAACTGGTCCGCTCACGACACCTGGATTCAGATCACGTGCGATGATTCACCGGTTGACTTGCCGTTGGATGTATTTATTCGATACGGGAACCACGAGTGGACATCGGGCTATTCCATGATGATCCGTAAATCGACGTTGAGTTCCGGCACGGGGATGATCAGTTTCCCCGACATTCCTGAATTGAGCGCCGCCGATCGTGTTGATCTCGTGCTTCGCCCCAGCATCGAGGCGGCTAGCAACACGATCGACATCAATCGTGTGCTGGACCACGAGTTCGTGTTCAAGGATGTTCAGGTGGAAAAGAAGTGAATAGAGGCGCTTAAAAAAAAATCACAAGAAAAATCGTCGATAACGGATAACGAAAAATGGGAGGTCGACGGATCGACCTCCCATTTAAAATGTGAGTTTAGCTGCTGATGCGCAGCGGGGTTAGATCAGTACCGGCTGCCGCGGCCACCGCCGCCACCGCCACCACCGTAACCGCCACCACCACCCCCGCGGCCACCACCACCACCGCCGCCACCGAATCCACCGCGACCACCACCACCGCTGCCGCCGCGGCCACCACCACCACCTCCACCGCCGTATCCACCACCGCCACCACCACCTCCGCGGGGGCGATCTTCACGAGGCTTGGCCTCGTTAACGGTTAGCGGACGGCCGTCATGTTCCTGGCCGTTGAGCGATGCGATAGCGGCCTGAGCCTCGTCATCGGTGCCCATCTGGACAAATCCGAATCCCTTGCTCCGGCCGGTTTCCCGGTCGCTGATGACTTCCGCGCTGGAAACAGTTCCATGCTGCGCGAACAATTGTTCCAAATCCGAGCTGGTTGTGGAGTAGCTCAGATTCCCGACATACAACTTGCTGCCCATTTAATCTCCTGGCCATGGGCCAAACCCCGCTTTTTACTTTCCGGGTCGATAGTGAAAGGGACCAACAGTTCGGTCCAAACGGTATGAGGGGCGAAAGAGACAGAACGAACGGGGCATCTCTCAAAAAAGAGAAAATGCACGGCGCACGCGAACTCGGTCGTCGAACTTACCGGCGAAAACAATAACATTCTCCGCTCGCTTGTCCAGTAAAAATTTGCGTGGAAAAGCAAGGATTTTACCTCAGGTTATTGGAACCTGCGGGCGGTCCGACTCCCGCAATTCCAATCAAAGCCATTGGTAAACGCCAAATTCCAAGCTTCTATCCCGCTTCGAGGCTGTTCAGCAGGTTTTTCGTGGAATTCACCGGCGCGGGCGGCGGGGCAAAAACCACCTGCGGGCGTAGTTCGCGAATTCGTCCGGCGAGCATCTGCTGCTGTGCGAAAATCTCACGGTTGACGGAACTGATCGCTCGATCGTCCGCCCGGTAAATATCGCCGGTTAAGGTGCGGGCAATGGCCGATTCCACATATTCCGTCCGGGCGCAGTCGTGCCAGTCCGATCGCACGGTGACGTGAATTCCTCCTTCGCCGAAAGAGAGCAGTCCCCAGCGCGGCGGGAGATCCTTCTTCTGAATCATGCCGGTAGGCGCCAGCACATAGTGCAGGTTGGCCATCGGTCTCATCAGACAAGAGTCGAATTTCCCCAGGCCGATATTGTGACGCAGGCTCGGCCGACCGCGCCTGCGTTTCGCAGAGGCCTTTTTTTCCATGAGGCAGAGAGAGAGTTGTCCGTCGTTGCTTTTGTCGCGCAGAAAATCCGACCGCGATGCTTTGCATTCTACAAAACAAACCTGCGGCAACTCGCGCGGCTGAAACAGATAATTATGAAAAGGGCGGAAAATGCCCGTTCCCACCGCGTCAATGATCCCCAGCGGTTTGAGCCGAACCTCAGCAGCAATGCAGCGGTAGCCCATGCGATAAAGCCATCGACAGGCCTCCTTCTTCAGCGTTTTATGCAGATCGGTCTCGCCGGGCATGGCACTCCTTTGCCAGATGGATTGTTCCGCGATCCTAATGCAGAACCCGCGGATCGCAAAGAGGAGTGGACGGAACAATCCAATTTCAATAAAAGCGAAAATGAACCGAGATGTTCAAAGTTCAATCTTGGCATTTCCCAGGGCCGACGGGCATACAATCCCAGGATGGCTCGCGCGCCGCTAATCATCTCAACCGACTGCGGGTTGTATTGCCCCGCGGGTGATTTTCATATCGACGCCTGGAAACCGGTGGCGCGCAACGTGGTCACGCATGCGCATTCAGATCACGCCAGGCGGGGATCGGAGCGCTATCTGGTTCCGATCGACGGCGTTGCCGTCCTGAAGCGAAGGCTTGGTGAGGAGATTACCGTCGACGGGTTGGAATACGGTCGTCCAATCAGCATTAAGGGGGTGGCTGTCTCGTTGCACCCTGCGGGGCATCTGCTGGGATCGGCCCAGGTGCGGATTGAATACGACGGAGAGGTCTGGGTTTTTACCGGCGATTACAAGACGGAGGCCGATCCTACCTGCCGGCCGTTCGAACTGGTGAAATGCCATACGTTCATTACCGAATGCACCTTCGGTTTGCCGATTTTCTGCTGGCGACCTTCTTTTGAAATCGCCGGTGATATCAACGCGTGGTGGCGGCAAAATGTTGAACAGGGGCGTACATCAATCCTGCTGGCTTATTCGCTGGGCAAGGCGCAGTGCGCGCTGGCGATGCTCGATCCGTCGATCGGTCCGATTCTGCTGCACGGCGCGGTGCATGCGATGACTGAAACGTATCGCGCCAGCGGCGTTGCGCTTCCGCCTGCGCTGTATGCGGATGCGGAAAACGCCAAAGCCCACAAAGGCCGCGCGATGGTGATTGCGCCGCCCGGCGCTGAAGGCGGGCCCTGGATTCGCAAATTTCATCCTGAATCCGTGGCGGTTGCCTCGGGATGGATGCAGATTCGCGGGAATAGACGGCGGCAGGCGGTCGATCGCGGTTTTGTTCTTTCAGACCACGTTGATTGGCCCAGCCTGCAGCAGACGATTGCCGAAACCGGCGCGCAGCACATCATCGCAACGCATGGATACACCGGGCCGCTGGTGAGATATCTTCGCGAGGGCGGGAAAAGCGCGGAGGAATTTTCGACGCGGTTTGAAGGGGAGGGCGAGACCGACGCGGTGGAACGCCCAACCGATGAGAGGGAAGGTTCAATCCTACCGGACTAGCCGCTTCAGCGGCTGGCGAACTTGCCGCTGAAGCGGCAAGCCCGGTGTTAGGGTTGGTGTGCGACTAGGAATACATGATCCGCTTCGCCGAGTTATACGCTCAATTGGATGCGACGACTCGCACGTCTGAAAAAGTCGACGCGCTGAAATCCTATTTTGAATCCTCTCCGCCGCATGATGCGGCGTGGGCGGCGTTTCTGCTGCTGGGGCGAAAGTTCGGCAGAACTGTGTCAGGTCGGTTGATTCGGGAATGGGCTGCGGAAGTCAGTGGTTATGCTCCCTGGTTGATTGAGGAATGTAATCACGTCGCCGGCGATTTTTCCGAGACGCTTTCGTTGCTTTTGCCTCCCCCTTTGCGGCCGGACCCACCGGCATTGCACGAAGTGATCGAAGATCACCTGGCGCAGCTGACCGGGGCGGCGGCACATCGACAAAAGCAGATGATTCTCGCGCTGTGGGACCGTCTGGAAGCACGCGAGCGATATGTGCTGCACAAGCTGCTGGGCGGTGAATTTCGCGTAGGGGTGTCGCGCTTGCTGGTGATCCGCGCGCTGGCGGAACTCGCCGGGGTGGAGAAGGCGGTGATGACCCACCGCCTGACGGGAAATTTTGAACCCAGCGCTGAAAATTTTGCAAAGATCATGTCTTCGGATCCTTCGAATGACACCATCGATCCGCTGCTGCCTTTTCCTTTCATGCTAGCCAACGCGCTGACGCGTTCGATGGACGATCTGGGCAGCGCGGCGGACTGGTTGATGGAATGGAAATGGGACGGCATTCGTGCGCAGATCATCTATCGGAACGGGCGCGCTTCGCTGTGGTCGCGCGGGGAAGAAATGATTGCCGGCACGTTCCCCGATCTGATGCAGGAGGCGAGGCTGCTGCCCGCTGGCACGGTTTTAGACGGTGAAATCCTTGCCTGGAACCAGGAGACAGGCGCCCGCTGCCATTCAGCGCTTTGCAGAAACGGCTGAATCGCAAGAACGTGGAGCTTACGTTCTGGCCGGATGTGCCGCTGGTTTTTATGGTTTTTGATTTGCTTGAGGTGGGAGGGAAGGACATTCGCGAACGACCGCTGCGGGAGCGACGCGAACTGCTGGACAGGTTTATCCTGCCTGTTGCGTCGATGTTTCATATCTCCAGTGCGGTTGCCGTTGCCAACTGGTCAGATCTTGCGGCACTGATCGATCAGTCGCGCGCAAGCGCGTTGAAGGATTGATGCTGAAGCGATGGGATTCGGCCTATCAGACTGGCCGACCGGTAGGGCCCTGGTGGAAGTTGAAAGTGCAGCCATTTACTATTGATGCAATACTCGTTGCGGCTCAGCCCGGGCGTGGTCGGCGCGCGGGATTGCTGACGGATTACACCTTTGCCGTTGCTGATGCGTCGGGGAAACTGGTGACGATCTGCAAGGCCTATTCCGGGTTAACCGATGAGGAATTGGTCGAGGCGGATCGGTATGTCCGGCGGGTGTCGAAGGAACGGTTCGGGCCGGTTTATTCGGTGCCCGCTGAGCGGGTATACGAGATTGGGTTTGAGGCGATCGCGGCATCAGACCGGCATAAATCAGGGATCGCCCTGCGCTTTCCGCGCATCCTTCGACTGAGGACAGACAAGAAACCTGAGCAGGCGGACACGGTGGCGTCGGTGCGGAAAATGCTGGACGATTACGAGGCGCGATGAGCAGCGGGGGCGATCAGATTATCGAGTATTTCCGCTCGCGTGGCCGCGTGCCTTTCGATTTTCAGATCGATACCTGGCGGGCGTATCTCGGGGGGCAATCGGGGTTGCTGCAGGCGCCGACGGGAATGGGAAAAACACTCGCCGCCGCCATGGGGCCGATCATTCAGTGGATGGAATTGCATCGTCCTGTTGCCGCGGGTGGTGCGGGTTCAAAGTCGATAGTACCGGCGGTGAAAGGAAAGACGCGGGATCGCAATAAGGCAACGCCGCTGACGATGCTCTGGATTACTCCGCTGCGCGCCTTGGCTGCGGATACGGCTGAGTCGCTGCAGCCGGTGGTGGATGAACTGCGGTTGCCGTGGACGATCGAACTACGGACGTCTGATACCTCCGCGTCGGTGCGAAAAAAACAACGCGATCGGCTGCCGACGGTTTTAATTACCACACCGGAAAGCCTTTCATTGCTGCTGAGTTATCCGGGGACGGTCGAGCGGTTTGCGAATCTGCAAGCGGTCGTCATCGATGAATGGCACGAACTGCTGGCGAGCAAGCGCGGCGTTCAGACAGAGCTGGGACTGGCGCGCCTGCGCCGGCTGCGGAGCAGGGCCGGGTCGGTCGACGATAAATCCCCATCGGTGGAGGGCCGCGCGACTGGCGAGAAGCCGTTGCCCCTTTGCATCTGGGGGTTGTCGGCAACGCTGGCGAATCCGGTCGAAGCGCTGTCGGCACTGGTTGGACCAGGAAATGTCGCCGGTGCGAAGATCGTCACGGCGCCGGATGACAAAACGATAGAAATTCAGAGCATCATTCCCGATCAGATCGAGCGTTTTCCCTGGGCTGGCCACCTGGGCACGCGGCTGGTGCAGAAGGTGATCGATAAAATCGATCAGGCGCGGACGACACTGGTGTTTACTAATACGCGATCACAGGCGGAGTTGTGGTTTCGCGCGTTGCTGACAGCGCGACCGGACTGGATCGGATTGATCGGCCTGCATCATGGGTCGATCGATCGAAAAATCCGCCATGCGGTGGAGGATCTTTTGCGGCAAAACAAGATGAAGGCGGCGGTCTGCACCGCGAGCCTGGATCTGGGGGTGGACTTCTGGCCGGTGGATCAGGTGATTCAGATTGGATCGCCGAAATCGGTTGCCCGGGCGATGCAGCGGGCGGGGCGATCGGGACATCAACCCGGAGCGGCGAGCCGGTTGGTCTGCCTGCCGACGCAGGCGTTTGAGTTGATCGAATTTTCGGCAGCCCGGCATGCAATCGAGGTGAGAAATCTCGAATCGCGGGAACCGATCAAGCTGGCGTTGGACGTGCTGGCGCAGCATGTGGTGACGATCGCGGCCGGCGATGGTTTTGAGGCCGACGAATTACTGGAAGAGGTTCGTTCGACACACAGCTTTGCGGAATTGCCGCTGGAGCAATGGCAATGGGTTCTGGACTTTGCCCATCGCGGTGGTTCGTCGCTGACGGCGTATCCACGCTTTGCACGGATTCACCAGGATGAAACCGGCCGATGGGTGATCACATCCGATCGGCTGGCCAGGGCGCATCGAACCAATATTGGGACGATTGCCAGTGATGGGAGTGTGATCATTCAGTTTCAATCGGGCAGGCGACTTGGCGCGGTGGAAGAATCGTTTGTCGCGAAGATGAAACCAGGGGACACGTTTATCTTTGCGGGTCGCACGCTGGAATTTCGACGGGTGCGCGACATGGTGGCGCAGGTGCGGGCATCGACCCGAAAGACAGGCGCTGTGCCACGCTGGATGGGAGGGCGACTGCCGTTATCCGAGAGTCTTGCGATGGAGGTATGCCATCGCCTGGACCAGGCAGCGGAAGGAATATATGTCGATGATGAGATGCGGAAAATGCAGCCTGTGCTGGAGCTGCAGACGCGCTGGTCGGCAATTCCCCGGCTTGGGCAGATGCTGATCGAGACCACGACCACGCGCGACGGGCATCACCATTATGTCTATCCATTTTTAGGTAGGCTGGTGCATGAAGGATTAGCAGGTCTGCTGGCGTATCGACTGGGGATCATGGGATTTAAGCCGATCACGGCGGCTTTCAACGACTATGGGATCGAACTGCTGTCGCCGGGTCCGATGGAACTGGCCGAAGAAGACTATCGCGCGTTGCTTTCGCCGGACAGATTATTGGAAGATATCCTGTCGGCCTTGAATTCGGGTGAGCTGGCCAAGCGGCATTTCCGGGAAATTGCGCGCATTGCTGGGCTGCTGGTGCCCGACCGGCCGGCGGGTTTCAAATCTGCGCGGCAGCTGCAGGCATCCAGCGGGTTGTTCTATGATGTATTCGTGGAATTCGATCCGGAGAATTTGCTGCTGATTCAAGCGCGACGCGAGGTGTTGGAAAGACACATGGAATTCGCGCGGTTAAAGTCGGCGCTGGTGCGGATGATCGAAAAGAAATTTGTGATGGTGAAAACAAAACGGGTAACGCCATTGGCTTTTCCGTTATGGGCCGAGCGGATCGCGTCACAGCAATTGCGGTTTGAGTCGGCATCGGCGCGGATCGAACGCCTGGCGGTGCAGCTGGAAAAGGCGGCTGGTTCGATTGAGTAAGTAGTTGGTTGCCTGATGTAAAGCAGGGAACGAGTATTTGCGAACTTAGAAATGCCTGCTTCCATCCCCATCGAATTTGGTAATGAACGGCTGATATTGCTGGCCGACCGGGCATTGCACTGGCCAGCGCGGGATGCTCTGGTGCTGGCGGATGTGCACCTTGGGAAGGACGCAAGTTTTCGAGCTGCGGGAATGCCGGTGCCGGCGGGGAACTCGACCAAGGATCTGTCGCGGATCGAAAAGCTGATTGCGTTAACCTCGGCCCGGCGATTGATCATCCTGGGCGACCTAGTGCATGCGCGAACGTCGCATCAGGCGGAACTGGCCGAGGCGTTTTCGCGGTGGCGCGAGTTGCATGCCGGGTTGGAGATCATGCTGGTGCGGGGCAATCACGATCGACATGCGGGGCCGCCGCCGGTGGACTGGAATATCGAGCAAGTGCCCGAGCCTTTTGACGCCGGCGATCTGATTCTCACGCATCACCCCGACCTGGTAGATCAACCGGTGCTGTGCGGGCATGTGCATCCGTCGATAGCAGTGCGCGATTTTGATCGAACATATGTCTCGATGTGCTGTTTTGTCGCGGATCAGAAGCAGTTGATCCTCCCGGCGTTTGGTTCATTTACCGGCGGATACAAAGTGCGTGGCGAGCCAGGCCGAAAGATCTACGCGCTGGCGGGTAAGTCGATTGTTTTAATGCCGGGTGAAACGTAATCGGCTTGTTTTTTCCTTCGGACAATCCAATCGCTTGTTGTTCCACTCGCGGGAGTGCCGATATACACTCACGGGCCACTAATGTCATTTCATTGTTTGGCGAGACATTTCGGCTGAAGGGAAACGGCTAATGAAAATCAGACCCAGCGCGCTCGCTCATGTGTCGATGTATTGCCTGCTGAGTATTTTAATGTCCTGCGCGGCCAACCCGACGGGATCATCGCCCGCGCCCGAATTTCGATCGGCTTATAATGTGCGGTCATACGGTGCAACGGGTGATGGGAAAACGATCGACAGCCCGGCGATCAATCGCGCGATCGCAGCCTGCACCGCCGCAGGTGGAGGCACGGTGCTGGTGCCCCCGGGCACCTATCTGTGCGGCAGCATTCACATCGCCAGCAATATCGATCTCTGCATCGACAGCGGCGCGACACTGCTGGGCGCAAAACAGGATGCCAAAGCGTACGACCCCGAGGAACCTTTCGAGGGAGGGGCCAGTCAGGACGAGGGGCACACGTATTTCCACAACAGCCTGATCTGGGGCGAAAATCTCAACGGTGTATCCATCACCGGGCGCGGCACGATCAATGGTGGTGGACTCACCAACGGCGGTGGGGACAAGGGCAATAAATCCATCGCGCTGAAGAATTGCCGGAACGTGCTGATTCGCGACATCACCATCGCACACGGCGGGTGGTTCGCAATCCTGGTCAGCGGGTGCAACCTGCTGACGATAGATAACCTGGTAATCGACACCAATCGCGACGGAATCGATCTGGATTGCTGTCAGAACACCACGGTGTCGAATTGCCGGGTAAATTCGCCGCACGATGACGCGATTGTCCCCAAGAGCACGCTGGCGCTGGGGTACCCGGTGGTCACTGAGAATATGACGATTACCAACTGCCAGGTGTCGGGCTATCGCGAGGGAACTTTGATTGACGGCACGATGATGCCGATTAAAGGTGGCACCGGACGGATTAAGTTTGGCACGGAATCAACGGGTGGCTTTCGCAATATTACGGTGAGCAACTGCACGTTCAGCCATTGCCGCGGGCTGGCGATCGAGGAAGTAGACGGGGGGATCTTCGAAAATATCACGGTGACGAATCTCAGCATGGATCATGTGGTGGAGTATCCCATTTTCGTTCGGCTCGGGGATCGGCATCGCGGTTCACCGATCGATTCCGATCCAGTGATGAAAAACATTCTGATCTCCAACGTCATAGCGACGGATGTTGCCCGGCTAAGTGGAATTCAGATCACAGGACTGGCGGATTATCCGATCGAAAATGTTCGCCTGGACAACATCCGCCTGACGTTTGTGGGCCATGGCAGCGCGAAGGATGCCAACCGGGAACCACCGGAGATGGAGGATGGTTATCCTGAGCCCGCAAAGTTTGGTGTCATGCCGTCCTATGGTATTTACGCCCGTCATGTGCGCGATCTGGAATTGAATTCGGTGCATCTTGATGTGGACGGTCGGGACATGCGGCCGGCGATGATTTGCGAAGATGTGGACGGGCTGCAGATCGACGATTTAATAGCCAAGTTAGAGCCGGGGGTGGACTCGGCATGGTTCTACCTCGTAGACCACGCGACGATCCGCAATTCGCCACAGTTCGACCATATTCCCACGACCCGACCGAGTACGCGTCCGAGCAGGGTTAGAACGACCAAGCCGACAACTGAACCTACAACCCAATCACAGGGATAAATCGTTGGGTCCACCGCCTGAGGATCGGAGAGCGGGCATAGCCTCGCACGTGCGTGTCACCTGCCTATTGTGATTCATGGCGGCTGTCGGCCGTTGTAACCGTTTGCGCACTGATGCATCCGTGATACAATCCGTTGAACAAGGATCACGGATGACCACGACGACATCGGCCAGGCGTTGGAACATCGCACCAATGCATGATGGCGCGGTTGCGTTGGCCTCGCAATTAAAAGTCTCCACGCTTGTCGCGCAGATCCTTTCGAACCGGGGAATTACAGACGCCGAGGCAGCTCGGCAGTTTCTCCGGCCCAGTCTAAAACATCTGCATGACCCATCATTAATCCACGGACTGGATCTGGCCAGCGAGCGGATCGCTCGTGCGGTGCGCGAACAGGAAAAAATTGTCATCTACGGCGATTACGATGTTGACGGTATTACAGCGGTCAGCATTTTATGGCACGCCCTGAAAACCCTGGGGGGGAATGTCCATTACTATATTCCGCATCGGCTGGAAGAAGGATACGGCCTAAATTCCGACGCGGTGGCGGAGATTTGCCAGGCGGGAGCGCAGCTGATTGTGACGGTGGATTGCGGTGTGACCGCGATCGGATCGGCAAAGCTCGCCAAAGCCGCGGGTGTGGATTTAATCATCACCGATCACCACGAATGGTCGACTGAGAACGACAAGGGCCAGCCTGTTTTGCCCGATGTTTTTGCGGTCGTGCATCCGCGACTGGGGGCAAGCTATCCAAATCCACATTTATGCGGCGCAGGGGTGGCGTTTAAGCTGGCGTGGGGAATCGGAAAGGCGGTCGCGGGCGCGAATCGCGTGAGTGAGGCGTTTCGTGCGTTCCTTCTCGATGCTACCGCATTGGCAGCGTTGGGAACAATTGCGGATGTGGTACCTCTGGTCGGAGAAAACCGTGCGCTGGCGGCATTTGGATTAGGCGGGCTGCAGGCCAGCAAACTGACCGGCATCCGCGCGTTGATCGACTCAGCCGAACTCACCGGGCAAACCCTCGATTCATATCATGTTGGTTTTCGGCTGGGGCCACGGCTGAACGCGAGCGGGCGAATGGGGCATGCCAAGCTAGCTGTGGAGATGCTGACCGACGCATCGGTCGAACGCGCGATGGAAATCGGCGTATTCCTTGAAAGTCAAAACCGCGAGCGTCAGACTATTGAGCGGTTAATCCTGGAGCAGGCAATCGAGCAGGCGACCCTGCTGGGTTGCGACACGCCCGACTGTCGCGCGGTGGTGCTGGGGGCGGAGGGCTGGCATCCGGGAGTCATCGGCATTGTCGCATCGCGCCTGGTCGAGCGATTCCATCGGCCCACGGTGATGATCGCGCTGAACAACGGGCAGGGCTCGGGCAGCTGCCGAAGCATCGCGGGATTTCATCTGGCGCAATGCGCTACACGCCTGCGATCAATTTCTAATCACGCACGGCGGGCACGAGATGGCGGCGGGTCTGAAGATAAAAACCGAACACCTGGGTGCCTTTCGCGAGGCGTTTTGCGCCCACGCGACGCAAATGTTAACGCCGGAACAATTAATGCCGGAGGTGACGCTGGAAGCAACGGCTACGTTGCCGCAGCTTACCGCGGCGTTAGTGACAGAACTGCAGAGGCTGGGGCCCTTTGGGCAGGCGAATCGTAAACCGCTTTTGTTTGTGCCAGGCGTGACGATCGCAAGCTCACCCCGGCGCGTGGGGAAATCGGGAAATCATGTGCAGCTTTTGGTAAAGCAGGCAAGCTCGACCATGAGTTGCATTATGTTCAATGCGCCTAAAGAAATAGAAGCGCTTCGCAAGGGCAGCGAAGTGGACCTGGCGGCTGAGGCGCAGTTGAACGAGTACAACGGTTATGTAAGTGTGCAGCTCCGCGTTGAAGAGATTCGCGAAGCAGCGGGCAGTTAGCAGTTCGTCATTCTCGTCCGTCGCAGGCGCTTTCAGCGCGACAGCCGCAACACCAGGTACAACACACCTCCGTTGCGTTGACGTCATCTGTCTAAATCATTGCAGGCCGAAAGGTTCATCCGCGCATTTCGGCGCGCCATTCGCTCGATTCGCGCCAGTTGGCTCGACGTTGATCGTTAACTTATCTGACAGCATCATGGAGATTGAACCGCAGGTGAACGTCGATTTGGCGGGACGATCGGCGGGACTATCCGCCATCGGGTTGACCAAACGATTTGGCGCAGTGACTGCGTTGCATGATGTATCGATGACCGTGCGTGCCGGGAGCATGCATGCCTTGCTGGGTGGGAACGGCGCGGGCAAGAGCACGCTGGTCAAGTGCATCATGGGATATCACGTGCCTGATGCGGGGGAAATTTTTGTTGATAATGAGCTGGTTTCGATCCGTAATCCCAGGCAGGCGCTGCGTCTGGGCATTGGAATGGTCTACCAGCATTTTACGCTGGTGCCGAACATGACTGTCGCGGAGAACTTCGTCCTCGCGCGCGGCAAAATTCCGGCCAGGGTGAATTGGAAAGACGAGCATGAGAAACTGCTTGCGTTCATGCGGACAACGCCTTTTCGCTTTCCTATATCTGTTCCTGTTCGAACGTTGGCTGCAGGCCAGAAACAGAAAGTCGAAATCTGCAAGCAGCTTTATCTGAAAAACCGAATTCTGTTTCTCGATGAACCGACCAGCGTGCTGACCCCCGCCGAAGCGGATGAACTCCTGGGGATGCTAAAGCAGCGAACCCGTGCCGGGGATCTGACGGTTCTGATGATCACGCACAAGTTCCGCGAGGTGATGAAGTTCGCGGATGAGGTGACGATTTTGCGGTCCGGGCGTTTTGCGGGCAAGGGCAAGGTCAGCGAACTGACCGCTTCGCAGATGAGCCAGATGATGGTTGGATCGGACACCGCAAGGACGGCATCGCGCGGGTCGCGCGCGGCAGGCGCGGCGATTATGACCATCCAGGGACTTCATGCAGCCGACGACAACAGGTTCAGAGCACTGTCGGATCTCAATCTGAAACTGCACGCGGGGGAGATCGTGGGTATCGCCGGTGTTTCGGGAAATGGTCAGAGCAAACTCGTGGAGATAGTGGCGGGACAGCGCCAGGCCACAAGCGGGCAGATTACGATTCATGGGGAAGTTTACCGCGCGACGCGCGCAGATGTTTCGTCATCAGGTGAACTGCTTGCCCGAGGAGCCCTTGTATAACACCTGTGTTGGCTGGATGAGCGTTGCTGAGAATATGGCGATGCGAACATTCGATCGGCATCCGATGACGCTGGGTCGCTGCGTGCTGAATCGATCGGCGATTCGACGGGCGGCGGTGTCGCTGATTGCGAAGTTCAGTGTTTTCACCCCAAGTCCAGAGACACCGATTCGCCATCTGTCGGGAGGAAATGTGAAGCGCGCGGTTCTGCGCGGGAACTTTCCGGCACGGTGGAGGTTCTGATCGCAGCCAACCCCTGCTGCGGATTGGACTTTGCCGCATCGGCGGAGATCCGGGCACAGATTGTCGAGGCGCGCAATCGCGGGGCAGCGGTGCTGCTGGTCAGCGAAGATCTGGATGAGATTTTTGAACTGTCCGATCGAATCATCGTGATGTTTGACGGCAGATTTGTTTACGAAACCCCCGCGGACCGCGCGGATATTGGCATTGTCGGTCGCTACATGGCCGGTGTGGACCAGGTCGAGCAAGCGCAATCCAGGTAACGATCAAGAGGATGAGCTTATGGACGGTTTTTCCACATGCAATCAGATGCTTGCAGGCCTTGGATCGGGAGAGATCTCCGCGTCGGAACTGCTGGATCTGCATTTGGCTCGCCGAGCGCGCCATGATGTCCGGCTGAATTCAGTGATTGCGCGGGATGACGACCGTGCCCGTCAGGACGCGGCTGCCGCCGATGCACTGCTGGCAAACAGGGATGAGTCGCTTTTGATCGAGAAGCCGTTGCTTGGCTTGCCGATCACCGTAAAAGAGTCCATCCATGTCGCCGGGATGGATAGCACCGCTGGTGTCGTTCATCGGGTGGGGCTGCGGGCGTCACGGGATGCACGCACGGTTGAAAAGCTGCGCGCAGCAGGTGCGATTGTGATCGGCAAGACAAATGTCTGCACGTACTTAGCTGACTATATTGCGGACAATCCAGTGTATGGGAGAACGGTCAGCCCGTGGGATGCCTCGGTGACGCCGGGCGGCAGTTCCGGAGGTTCGGCGACTGTCGCCGCCGGGCTTGCAGCGATGGATCTGGGAACGGATCTGGGTGGGTCGATTCGTCTCCCGGCGGCTTTCTGCGGATTGTGGGGCCACAAAGCCAGTGAAGGCGCAGTGCCTTACAGCGGTCATTTCCCTGGCTCATCGTTGCCCAATGCGGGATGGCTCATGACTGCGCAGGGGCCCATCGCGCGGTCAGCCGGTGATCTGGAACTCGCGCTGAAAGTGCTGGCCGGGCCTGATATCGGGCTGGATACCGCATGGCGGTTACACCTTCGGCCATCGCGGCATCAAGCGATGAGCAACTTTCGCGTGGCGGTGTTGCCCTGGTTTTCCTGGCTGGAGGTGGACAGCGAGATCGTCCTGGCGATGGAATCGCTGTGCCAACGACTGCGAGCTGCAGGTGTCGAGGTAAAGATCGTGGTTCCCCCGGGGTTGGATGACTATCGCGAATACTATCGGTTGACCCGAATGATGATGTCGGCGCTGGTCTCTTCGAAGTGGCCTGCTGAGCACCGCCTGGCGGTTGCGGCCGATCGACGGGGTCGTGGATCGCTGTCACATGAGGCCGACGCGATTGGATTTACCGCCGGCGTCAGCGATTATCTGAATTGGCACGAAAAGCGAGAGACATATCGCCAGTCGTATCGCGATTTTTTTAAAGAGTTTGATGTTTTACTGACGCCTGCGACGCTGGTCCCGCCGTTTCCGCATCCCACACAGGCTGTGGTGGATCGCCTGCTGCATATCAATGGAAAAACCGTGGAGTTTGATTGCCTGAGTTTTTATCCCGGAGTTGCCTCGCTGGTGGGACATGGCGCGACAGCGTTTCCGATCGGATTCACAACCGATGGCCTGCCCATTGGTGCCCAGGCCATCGGTCCATTTCTCGAAGATTACACCCCTATTCGCTTTGCGCAAGCCATGGAGAGCGAGTTCGGCGGCTTTGCGAAGCCGCACGGATTTGATGCCAACTGACGCGGCCATCGACCAACACGAGATTTAAACCCGCGTTGGTCGAGTTCGTGTTTACCGGTCACGCCAGCAGGTTCATAGCAAGCAACTTCACGTTTCCATTATTTGGAAGGGTGATGCTCTCCACGATTTTGGTCGGGTTCAGGGCGATGGTGTAACCGTACAGTTTAAAGTTCCCTGCCTGCGACGTTCCGCCGCCGCCGTTTCGATAGGGCATGCTCACAGCCACAGATTCACCGGCATAGGTGGAGCTTGATGCCCAGTCGCTGATGCCCTGGGTATAAGTCTGGGTTGTGCCATCGGTATAGTTGATGGTGAAAGTCTGGTTCGCCTGGCTGCCGCGAGTCGCGGTGGCGAGGAATTGAAGCGAACTGAATGTCCCGGTTGGAATGATGATGGTCTGCCCGGTCGTCATCACGGTGTCGTTTGTATCTGCAGCACCAATATTAAAGGCGCTTCCGTGCCATGAGACAGAGTTTTTCAGCAGCGTGGCCGAGAAAGACGAGCCACCAGAGTCGAGGCTTTGACCGTTATTGAATAATGAACCATCGCTGGCGATTCCACCGTTGTTAAACGCGGAGCTCAGGTCTACCTGCTGGCTTGCGAATTGGACATTGGTGAACGTTGCGGTGGCGGCGGTGCTGGTGTTGTGGCTCGTCACTGCCAGGCCCGCCTGTACAGTGCCAGACATCGGGATGGTTTTGCTGGTGCCGATCTGAATCCAGTTGCCGGCAACCGGGTTGGTGACGGTGCTGTAGTAACCCATGAAACTGTTTCCATTGCGGATCAGTTTAAGCCAGATGGGGATTGCATATCCGGTGAAGGTGGTCACCGAGACTAACCCACCGGTCATGGATCGGGTTTGAAAGCTGACGCTTTGGCCGGGTGTTACCACCACATCGGCGAACATTGCACTGGCCGAGCTGTCGTTCCGGAACATCAGGCCGGCCTTTGCCGAAGGGTCGGTATTTGCCACCGATGTCACGCGGGCTGTGAGGGTGTTATCGCCGGTCATTGAAGTCGACACGAACTGGAACTGATCTGAAGCGCTGTTGATGTCAGTCCCCGCGCCGGTGACGGTGTACGTGCCGGAGTTGGGGTCAAAGCTGGCAGAACCGCCGAGGGCGGGCGAGCCGATATCAAGCGCGCTATTGAAGGCGCCCAGCGGCGAGTAAGGCAGTGTGAGCGTTAACTGGATCGGGATATTTGAAAAAGTGGTGCCGGCTGCATCTTTGAAATTAACCCCTGGCAATACGACATACTCGTTGCCGTCGGGACGGGTCATCACTGGCAGGGCCTGCAGTTGTGCGCCAGTAAACACCTGCGTGAAACCAACAGGCCCCTGTGCTGGATCGAGAAAGGTTCCGTTGAGCGTGTAGCCATTGGGCAGTAATGCCAGGGGCATGCTTAACGGGTTTGCGGCAGCGGGCGTGAACGCTGGAACACTGGGATTAACATCCGCCCAGACCATGAACGTGTTCAGAAGCCCACCGATGGTGCGTGTCAAAAAGTTCCACCCGCTGGTCAGGGTTGTGTTGGTGGATTCGATAATGCGCTGATTGCCATTAATCAGGTATTGGAGCTGGTAACTGGTTTGGTTGGTGTAGTCCCTGCTGTAGAGGTTCGCGGTTTCGACCGGTGCGGCCGCGCCGATGAATCCATTGGACAACGCAAGGGCCGTGGCATTGGTCGGTGCGACCTGATCGCCGACAGAAAGCCCATACTTTGCCATGAGTTGAGCGTTGGTCTGATCGAGCAGGGCCGGGGCAGTCTTAAATGGCGCGGTGCTGGAGGGGAAAGGGATGAAGCTGGCAACCTGCTGCGGGTAGTACAGTTGGTCGCCGGCGTTTGGTCCGCCCGTGAACGTGATGGTCACACCGATGAACGTGTGATTGGGGTCCACCTGCGAGTTCCACCCGTTGCCGTTCAAGTAGTACTGATAATGCGTCTTGCCGCCCAGTGCCGCGGCACTGAGGGCTACGAATTGTGTTGTTCCGTCGAAGGTGACGAAATTACGCGCGTGATACCCGTTCACTTGCCCGTTGGTTGACGGGGGAAGCTGAACGAAAAATCGACAATGTTTTCAAATAAACCACCGTTGATAGAGTTTGCACCGTGATCGACCACTGACCAGCCCGTACCGAATCCTTCGATGGTGACGTTGTCCAGCGCCATGTCGCTGGAGATGTCGTTCCCCGCGATCCCGTTTCCAACCGGTGAATTGAGGCTGCCGAGGAAAGCGTCATTTTTCAGATCGATATTGGAGGGATTGGAAGCGCCGGTTCCAAACGTATTGTACGAATACTGGAAGTTAAACCCGTTGGTGGTGTTCCACGAGGTGGAATTCTGGAAGACGTTCTGATTTTTTGTGTGGTCGTAGATTGCTTCAAAGCCAGTACCCGATCCGTAGGTAATGTTGTTTGAGAACAGCCGAACGCCCACTTCCCAGGCAGGGACGGTTGTTGCGCCGGGGAAAACCGCCGCCGCGGCTGGGTCGAGATTCGCTCCGGAGATGACGATCTCGGATTGATGATCGAACTGCATTCCATTTAGCGGATAGTAAACATATCCCGCTTCGGGCATTCCCATGGCGATGTTATTCGTGACGGTGATGTTGGTGCCCTGGAACCAGAAACCTTCGCCTTCATGACCGAAGTCCAGGTTGCCCCGGCGATTGTTCATGTTCCCCAGCCCCGTGCCATTTCCGGTTCCCCGAATGGCGAGGTTCCCATTAAAGATGCCGATTTCGTCGCCACGCTCGGTGACGAAAGCCGTGCCGTATACGTTGTAGGCGGTGTTGTCTTCGAAATCGACATTGCTGCCATGGTTGTCATATCCCCACCCGGGGCTGCCTACCACGCTGCATCCGGTGACCGTTGATATGCCGTTGGAGGCATTGGTGCCGACCAGATGGAAGTGAACCGAATACCGAGCGCGTGGATTGGTTCCCGTGCCGGGAACGAGGTGATGGTTGGCGTCCAGCACAGGGTCGTTGATCGGCTTGCTTTTGTCGGTGCGCCCCAGGTTGTCAAATGCCACGTAGTTGACGTTAACGGTCGGCATGTCCATGAACATCACATGCCCGCGACGATCGACCGCTGTGTTTTGCGAGCTAAACACAATGTTTCGCGTGGTATCGGTGAGATACACGCTCAAACTGGCGTTAGGCGACAGATGATTGTAGACCAGCGGGCTGCTGAGTTTTACATCGTTTCCATTGATGCTCTGAATGGTGAACTGCTCATCCTGATTGCCTGTTGCCGTCGTGCCGCCCAGTACAAGGCTATCGCCGACATTCCACCCTGTTGGAATGGTGGCTGTATAAAGGTCGGTGCTGCCCGCAGTGGCTGGTTGCGAGAGAGCTTCGTATGGGGTCACGGTTGAACCGTACATGGTGGTAAAGCCCATCGACAGCAGTCCGCGGCTCAACCATTCGGGGTCCCAGTTTCGATCCGTGGCGCCGGTGTCGATGAACGTCACCTTGGCTGTCACGTTTGAGGCGATCGGCGCAGAGGCCGTGCCGATATTCAGGATCGCGCCGTCATCGGTCCAAAGCGTTTCCACATTCAACGCTGTGTTGACGGTCGTTGCGAACTGCAGCGCGCCGTACACGTGCACCCACTTTAATTGGGCACCGACGACGCCATCGACTGTTTCGGTCAACCCAGCGGGGACAACCACCTGTGCGCCGTCAGCCGGTAGAACGCCGTTTTGCCAGGTGGTGGGATCGGACCAGTTGCCGCTCTTGACCACCACATTGGTAGCCGCCGAGTCAGGCATCATCGGATCCAGATATTGGCACATGAAACAGCTGGAAGTAACAGTCGCGCCTGTATACGGATTAACCCAGGTTCGGATAACCGGACCCGAACTCATCATCGTTCGCGTTTCCAGCAATTCGACGGCATCCCGAACCGCCGCCTGCCCACGATGTATCTTTTGGGAGATGAGAGCGGTGCCGAGGGGTGAACTGTTTCGCTTCCGCATGAGGTTCGACATAGAAGTTTCCTTCTGGTTGCAAGGTCCGCACGGATTGCGAGGCCGATGACCTAAAATACTCCGCCAAGAATGAAGACAGCACCACTGATCGCGTTGGTTTGTCTTGGCCTGGTCTACGCTGCTATGTATCACGACGACGAGTCGCTCGATTACCGCGATGAATCGGCGAGGCGTCGGCTGGATGAATTTTTTTAAGGTTTAACAGGTCACAACTAATCTTCCTCGGCTCAACACGACAACATCCGCCGAAGACTACTGAAAAGGGGTTTAAAACGGGGGGGAAGAACAACATGGGCCGCAATGACAAGCCCTCCGCCAAAAGGGCCTATGGAACAACTTAACAACGCTCAATCCAATCGACTCCTACTACCGCACAAAGCTAAGCCTTGTGCTTACCTTGCAATCCGTCAGCATAACTACGCTCTGTAATGGTACAATCAGAAAATTGTCACCAGATTGTACACTTTCGTCACAGCATTTTGCAAAGGGTGTAGTCCAAGGGAGTGCTCAAAAATACCAAAGTCGGGGGTGGAGCTGGGTGTTCGCTTTACTTTTTCAGGTTTAATGCACGATTCTCGACCCACTTTTCAATGAGTGAAATCTGCGAGCGAGTTTCTTCGGGGTTGACGCCTCTGCTCGTCCAGAATGGCTCTGGTCCAAAGCCTCGATATAGACCGGAGACGTAACCAAACGCATCGACGGCTTCGGCTCGCAGTTGGTCATTGTCAGTTTGAAGGGCAAGGGCCGCGAGGGCGGGCAGCGAACGAGCGTTCTTGATGCGAGCCAATCCACGACATAACTCGATCCGCAGATTCAAGTCAGTTGCCGTTTCCGCGGCAGCGAGAAGATCGTCCAGAGCAATCGAGTCGTCTGTCTGGCAAATCGCTATGAGAATCTGATTCTTCGTTTCGGTGTCCGATTCTTTGCGCAGGGCACTGAGCAGATCAGGAACGGCGTCGTGAGAGGGAATCCAGCAGAGGTTGAACGCGGAATCCGACCGCACCGTTGCATCGGCATCCTGCAACCGCGAAGTCAGGATGGGAATCACCCTTGCTTCATGTTGTTGGGCCAGCAGTCGGCCAGGCCAGTCAAACGATGGACCACTCGCCGTGCGGAGATGATCAAGGAGCGCCTGTATGAATGGTTCGTGCTTCGCGTCGATGGCATGCCTTACAGCATCAAGCGAACTGTCCTGAGGGTGTTGGAGGAAAATTTGTGCCAGCAGATTCTGGTCATTCAGGTCAGTCGATTGAGCGAGCCGATCCTCGGCGGCAGGGCTAAGGGGATTTGGTCCGTATGTTCCTCTGTACCGGGAGTTCCAGAACGCTGTTCGACGGACGAGTTCCATATCGCAATCCGGTCGGGCGAGCCAGGCGATTGCCGCTTGTCGATCAGTCACAAACCGGTCGTTGTTGAACAGAGCAAAGGCGAAGAGTGCTACCAGTGCGGTTCGATCACCAGCGGGAATATTTGGGTTAAGCAGCAAGTCCTGCCGCAACCGTGGTGCTGGTGGCAGGAATGGCCCCCCGCCACCCAATACACAGTTAGGAATCCCACTCGCCTCTATCAGACAGCCACGAGCGGTATGGTGGGGTCCGAAGTCGGGGTCAAGGGAGATGCCGGTTGTTGTTAACCACGCTGGAGGTTTCAGTCGAGACTGGTCCGGCATGTAGCGGGCTCGGGGATCAAGCAGAGTGGCGAAGTACCGGTCTCGCTGGCCGCAATCATCAAGAAGCGCTCGTAAGGCGGGGGCGAACGCAATAGCGTTGGGCATACCGTCGTGACCGCCGATCGCGTTGGTGACGATGCGGAGTAGTTCTTCTGCCGGAAATTTCACGTCCATTTGAATAGACGGTGCGGTGAATCGTGGTTCATCTTTTTCAGATTTCACAAAAGCGAATTTCGTTTCCCGCCAAATCAGCCCAGCGTGATTGGCCGCCCACCAATCCCGCCATGCCTGCGCGTGGAGATGCAACGTGGCTGAGTCTTCCGTTACAGGAGCATCAATCTGTGCTGCAGTGATCTTGCGCAGGTGTTGGGCGGCGGCAACTCTAATTGCCGGATCGGGGGATTCCAGCAAGTTCGACAGGCTCGACACATCGCGGGCCAGGTCACGGGCGGCGCAGGCCAGACGAACGTATATCGCACGGCCCGGGTTCGCCCGGACTAGAATGGCAAATCGATCGGGAAAGAGAACGGCGTCTATCATTTGTGACTGCAAGCCCACTTCTTCCGGGGCAGAATCGGCCATGACTAAAAGGACTGCATTGCGATTAAGAACTGACGGAGCCACCAAGCCCATGTGGACGCGTCCACCAGTGGTTTCCATCGCCACCCCGCCCGTGTCAATCGTGTCCGAATGTATCGGCCAGACGCTTGGCTCATACTCGATGACCATACCGCCTTGCGGCAAATCGGCGTCTAAAAGATACCGCGTGTCGGGAAACGGAATGAGTACCAACACCTGTTGCCCGGCCGGAAGTTTGCCACTCTGTTGAGGAAGGTATCGGCGCGTGTCAAATCCCTTAATGGTACGGTCGATGATCAGAGAATCTTTTTCATCCGCCGGAAGCCAAGACACCTCCGCAATCGTGGGGACGTGCGCAAGCAATACTGCCGTGGCGTTTCGGGCATACCAATCCACCCCCGGCTCTGTGTCAGCGCAGGCCGTCAACGCCGACAGTTCCGACGCCACAACACATAAGATCAAGCTCAAGCGAACCGGCCACCGGCGAAAATGTGACATGAGACCTCCTTTTTCGACACCTGCCTCTACACAGGATTATACCGACTCGATTAACTCAACGGCATTCCGCCAGCGGAATATGGACTGTCACACTGGCCGTTTTGACCGGCAGCAATTCTCACATGGCTTCCGCCAGCGTTGCCAAAATTCCCAAAAAACGTCATGGCTACCCAACCAGAGCATGTTCGTTCGTGTTGGCACAACTGCCGAACCCGTGTACACTTCCGCCTCAAAGTCACGACTGCGTGACAATGAGCACTCGTAGCTCAATTGGATAGAGCATCGGTCTTCGGAACCGAGGGTTGTAGGTTCGAGCCCTACCGAGTGCATTTGGTGCGGTAAACGTCAGATTCAACCGCCCTGAAACTCTAGACTGCATTCGCAACCAGTTCACGGTTTCCCCGACCAGCTAAAAGGGTTTAGCGATACGACCGGACCATTTCCAAGATGACGTGTGAAATGGCGAAGGTGAAGACGTCTGTTTCGCTCACCGGTCAATTTATAATCGGGCGGGTGAGCGGCGTACCTTTCATTCTGCTTTGGTGCTTTTCGCGGGAGGCGAATCTTGAATGAACCACGGCAAATCGATCACCACCACGCGAAAATCTTCACGTGATCTCAGGGCGGATCGCAGCCGCGACGCGCGGCGGCTGTGCAGAAGCGTTTGCCACCAGTGGCGCTCTACCACTTCGGGAATAATCACCGCTACCGGACGACGCGGCCAGCGTTGTTTGATGGCATCAATCTGTACGAGCAAAGGCTTGGTAAACTCCCGGTAGGGCGTTTTTACAAATTCCAGGCGGGGTGGTGTCAGACCGGCGGCGCGTGTTGGGTTCTCCACTTTTTCCGCCCACTCCTGTCTGATCCTCGATTGGGCGTCATCAGTTTCATCGCCTTCCAGGTTGCCAAGGTGCACGGCAACAACATCCCCCGACAGCTGCATGGCAAACTGCAGCGACTTGTAAATGGGCTTACTCCAGCGATGCAGCGGCAGGAGCACCACCGGTCGATCCTGATCGACGATTTGCAGCGCTTCAGGGCAGTCAACCTGGCGCTCCACTTTCGCATAATGATTGTGAACCCATTTGAAGAGTCCAAGGAGGATCGGGATCACAATTACGGTGATCCATGCGCCTGCAGTGAACTTCGCGACGAGAATAATCGATAGCGCCACCGCGGTTGCGACAGCCCCAATGCCATTCACAAATATTTTGAAGATGAATGTGGACCGGCCAGGCCTGGGCCCGTCAGCAGGAGGAGATTTACCCCGCATCTGCTTCAGCCAGTGCACAACCATTCCTGACTGAGACAGCGTAAACGCGAGAAATGCGCCGACCGCATACAGCGGGATAAGCTTGTCTGTTATGCCGCCAAACGCCGCGAGAAGCAGCGCCGCGGATCCAGCGAGGAACAGAACTCCAACAGAATAAACCAGCCTGCGACCGATGGCGGCGAAGCCGCGCGGTAAAAAATCATCCTTTGCAATCAGCTGGCATAGCCGCGGAAAACCTACAAAGCTGGTGTTCGCCGACAGGCAAAGCACCGCCAGAATGCTTGTGATGGTGAGTTTGTAGACCCACCCGCGACCGATGACCGCTTCAGTCAGCTGCGACAAGACACTTTGATAGCCGGCATGTTCCTGGTTCATTGCACCGACATGATAGTGATACGTGAGATAGGCAATCCCTCCCAGCAGCGCTGCCAGGATTACAACGATTAGAGTGAGGGTCTGATGCGCTTTTTTGACAGCCGGTTCTTCGAACGCCCCAACACCGTTGCTCACAGCCTCCACGCCAGTCATGGCTGCGCATCCGCTGGCAAATGCGCGCAGCAAAATCCATGTTCCGGCTTGCCCGATTGGCGGCGGCAACGGTGGGGGCGACACCAGTGGAGAGGGGTGACCTCCCGTGGTGAAGGATTTATATAATCCGATACCCAGCACCGCAGCCATACAGGCAATAAAGATATACGTGGGTAACGCAAATGCAGCTCCGGCCTCGCCGGTTCCGCGAAGGTTTGCGACGGTGATGATGGCCAGGACAATCAGGCACAGTGGCAGCGTGTAAGCATGCAGCCGCGGGGCCGCCGACACCAGCGCAGCGATGCCCGCCGAGATGCCAACCGCCACCGTGAGCACATAATCGAGCATCAGTGCCGACGCCGCGAGCAGGCTCGCCCAACTGCCGAGGTTTTCTTTAGCGACCGTGTAAGAACCCCCATTGCGTGGATAAGCAGCAATTGTCTGGCGATAAGAAAAATAAAGCATCGCCAGCAGCGCGAGAATCACCACCGTGATTGGACCGATGTAATGCAGCCCCATCGCGCCGAGCGGCAGGAGGATGGTCAGCGCGGCCTCGGGTCCGTAGGCGGAAGAAGAAAGACCATCCAGTCCCAGTGCGGGCAGCCCGTAGAAAACACCGATCCTTTGCCCCTTTTGTTCATCCGACGCAAGGCGACGACCCAGAATGATCGAAAGAAATGACATAATCTGCTTGGCCCTGTTTTCGGTATTCTGCTTCCCGTTTGGTGCCTCAAGATATCAAACGCCGCTCTCTCGGCAGCTTAACATTCGCGATGCGCGGTGGTAACGGCCTAAAAATTCCGCAGCGCATTTGCGCCCTCGCGTCGCTGTGGCGTGGGACCGATCAACGCGTCCGAGTATCATTAAAAATGATTCGTAGCCGATTTTTTCATAAGAAATGAACGTTTCGTGATCCTCGGTTCGTTTACGAGGTAGACGGAGCTTGTTAGTACGGTGTGGTTTGGCAAATTCGTCAGCGACGCAGCGATTTTACGATTGGGTTTGGCCGCACCGGGCGGCATTGTTGCGAGCTGCGCTGATCCAATGCGGCGCCCGTACCGAGGCAGAGGACTTAACCCAGGAAACGCTGCTGAAAGCGTTCCGTTCTATCGATAGTTTCAAGGCCGGCACCAACATGGTCGCCTGGCTAATGACGATTTTGCGAAATACGCGAATCGATCGGCTTCGCGCGGCGTCCGGGTCGGCATCGTCGGTAAGCCTGGACGATCTGGTCTATGAACCGGTCAGTCCTGACATTGGCAACCTGAACGAGCCCGGTTGGGAAAGCCCGCAAAAGCTGCTTGACGAATTATCCGACGCCCGGGTAATCGGCGCGCTTGGGCGCTATCCGAAGACCTGCGCTGGACGCTGCTGTTAGTCGATGTGCAGGGCCTGGATCTTCAGGAGGCGGCGGATGTGATGCAGATCCCATCGGGAACCGTGAAATCGCGCTTGCATCGTGGACGAGCGGCCCTTCGGGTCGCGCTTGTCTCACAGGTTCGAAATGGACGACTTTTAGCGGAATGACCGCGTTATCATGAGGAACCCACAGGCCCAATCTGATGAGGTGACAGCCAGCCGCCTTCGGAAGCTGGCAGCGATGCCGGTCGATCTGACACGGCTGGATCAATTGATACAGAATCAGATTCCTCGCCCCGCATTACGCCGACTGACAGTGTGGTTCAGACCCTTGCGCGTCGCGATCGCGGCGTCTGTAATGCTGGGGGTTGCTGTTGCGATTGCCATCATCGCCACCTCCGGTGGACCCGTGCAGGCGTCTACCACCGAGATGGCGCGGTTCCATGATGACCTGGTATCTGGGCGTGTACCGGTGATGCGTGTTGATACGATTTCGGCCGCAAATCAGGCCCTGGCCGCACAATGGGAGCAATCACCGCGGATACCCAATATTCCTATGGATCACGTCATGGCGTGCTGCATGCGCTCTGTAAAAAACAAAAAGATGGCCTGCGTACTCTTCAAAGGCGCCGACGAACCAGTGACGATGACCGTCGCTAAAATAGCAGATATGCAGTTGCCCCAGTCGCCGGTGACGATGTGCAACAACGTCGAATTTCACGTCCAATCCGTCGGAAATCTCAACATGGTAATGACCCCGCGCCAGGGGTGCTGGATCTGCCTGATCTCGAGATTGCCCGCCGATCGACTGATGGACCTTGCGATCAACCTGAAGTTTTAATGCTGACACAATCCATAATCTGCTAAAAAATCCCGGCGCGCTGAACCTTTTGACAAGCTCGCTTCGTTTCCTCAATAGTCCGTTGTCTCATCGGAGTCTGTTGCGTGGTCAAATCATGGCTGATCCAAATCGGGGTGGTGCTGTTGGCGGTAGTGGTCGGCGGCAGCGCGGTCTGGTTGCTTCACCCGGCGACAAACACCGGAGAAATGCAGGTCGATTCCTCGAAAGCAAAACAACTCTGGACCTGCGGCATGCATCCGCAGGTGCTCCAGGATCATCCCGGCAGTTGCCCCATTTGCCGGATGAAACTCGTGCCGCTGAAGAATGATTCTGCTTCGGATTCGACATCCGAATCCATGGCTCCGCGCAAAATTCTTTATTACTGGGATCCGATGCTCGGTCCGTCCTCTATCGCTCACGCACCGGGCAAGAGCGCCATGGGCATGGATCTGGTGCCGGTCTATGCCGATGACCCAGCCGCCGGACCGACGGTGAAAATCGACCCGACGATCGTGCAGAACATGGGTGTTCGAACCGCGATCGCCCGCAGGGGGCCGTTGCGGGTAAGCATCCGGGCGGTCGGCACAGTGGAAGTGCCCGAGGCCGCCATCGACGAAGTCAATCTGAAAGTCAGCGGGTGGATCGAAAAGATCTATGCCGACACCGAAGGCATGCACATTACGACAGGGCAGGTGCTGTTCGATCTTTACAGCCCTGATATTGAGATCGCTGAGCAGGAGTTGATCGGCGCGAATAAAGCGATGAAGAATTTGAATCCCCAATCTTCCGAGATTGTGCGGCATGAATCGCAGGCGATGATCGACTCGGCCAGGCAGAAACTAAGTCAGTGGGGGGTCGCGGATGCGGATATTGACGCCATTAAAGATAACGCTGCGCTACCTCGCAGCGTGCCGATTCGAAGCCGCTCGGACGGCGACCTTGTCGAGAAGATGATTGTGCGTGGATCATCGGTAACCGCAGGAGCCAAGTTGATGCGGATAGAAAGTCATTCAAGTCTCTGGTTAAACGCGCAGGTGTACGAGGACCAGATCTCGCTGATATCGATCGGGCAGCAGATGGAGGCCACGTTTGAGAGTGTGCCGGGCAGGACGTACACGGCGGCGGTCACATTTGTGCATCCGCATGTTGACCATATGACCCGGACGGTGATCGTGCGGGCCGCGATGAACAACACTGGTCATCAGCTTCATCCAGGCATGTATGCGACTGTTAATATTTACACCCAGCCCGTTGCAGACGCGGTGCTGGTGCCGCGCGAAGCGGTCATCGATACCGGAACACGCCAAATTATTTTTGTCAGTGAATCAGAAGGCCACTTCAGCCCGCGCAACGTCACGATGGGAGTAAGTGGCGATGATGATCAAGTGCAGATCCTCCAGGGGATTGCTCCTGGAGAAACGGTTGTAACCAGCGGGCAGTTTCTGATGGATGTTGAGAGCCGAACCATAGAAGCGATCGACAAACTGCGGCGCAGCGACGCACCGGGAGCGGAGCTTCCCCCAGTACCCGCCACACAAGCTGCAACGCCGGCCCTGGAATTAAAGGTTATTCATTGCAGCATGAAAAACGCGGACTGGGTGCAGGCAGGCACAACGATTTCCAACCCTTATCTAGGGCAATCCATGCCGACCTGCGGCAACTTGACAAGGACCATCGCTGCCCCAGACAGCGGGTCGGCTTTGGATTCAGTATTACAGGCATATCTGCCGGTGCTAACGTCGTTGGAGAATGACAACTTCGACGCAAAGCAAGTCGCCTTCTTAAAAGGCGCTGCCGATCGTCTTCCTGTCGAATCGGATGAATCCCTGCAAAATGCTGTGAATACTTTGAATGCAGCTGATTCTCTGCCTGCGGCCCGCAATGCTTTTGCAAAGGTGAGCGATGCGCTAATTCACCTGCTACAACCAGTCGCAAAATAGCCGACTAGTCGGCGTTAATTCGCATTAAGTTTTAGATGATCGCCAGGATTATAGAAATCTCGATTCGCAACAAGCTGATGGTGTTGTTACTCACAGCCATGATGGTTGCAGGCGGCATCTGGGCGACACTGCACATCAGCCTGGACGCTGTGCCAGATCTGTCAGATGTTCAGGTGATCGTCACTACTGACTACAAAGGGCAGGCCCCTAATGTGGTGGAGGATCAGGTCACCTATCCATTGACCACCGCGATGATGGGAATCCCGCACGCAAGGGTCGTGCGCGGGATCAGCATGTTCGAGCAGTCCTTTGTCTACGTTATTTTTGATGATGGCACGGATCTCTACTGGGCCAGAAGTCGCGTGCTCGAGTATCTTAACTTTGTGAAGGATCGCCTGCCGGCAGGCGTCGAGCCTCGGCTCGGACCTGATGCAACTGGCGTTGGATGGGTCTACCAATATGCATTGTATCCAGGTTACTACGATGTAGGTCATCCACAGGGGCTCTGGCATGATGAGTCTACCAACCAATGGTATGGTGACCCTCACGAAGCGCCGGTAACTACTCAGACAAAACTTACGAAAGTACGCGCTTTTGAAAAAGCTGGGTTTTCGCCCCTGGACGGAAAGCCGCTTGTCTCCTCCAACCAGGATCTAGCCAGCCTGCGGAGTCTGCAGGATTGGTATTTGCGATATCAGCTCACCGCCGTGCCGAATGTAGCGGAGGTGGCGCCGATCGGCGGCTTCGTCAAGCAGTACCAGGTGATACTCAAGCCCGAAAGGATGCAGGCCTACAACCTGTCCATGGGCACCATCGCTTCGGCCATACAGAGATCCAACAACGACGTAGGCGGCAGTGTCATTGAACTCAGTGAAAACGAATATATGGTTCGCAGTCGAGGCTACTTGAATGGTCTGCGAGATTTGGCTGATGTTTCGCTTGGATCTGGCGCGGACGGTACGCCTATCCTGCTGTCTCAGGTCGCAACTCTTGAAATAGCCGGCGAGGAGCGGCGGGGGATCGGTGAGTATAACGGAGAAGGGGAAGCCGTCGGTGGCATTATTATTGCGCGCTTCGGAGCCAACGCTTATCAAGTGATTCAGGATGCCAGGCAGAAGCTCAGCGAATTGGAGTCGGGGCTTCCGCCGGGCGTGCTGATTAAGGCCGTGTACGATCGATCCGATTTGATCGATCGGTCCATCCATACGCTGCGCCATACATTGATCGAGGAGATGGTCGTTGTCGGGCTGGTCTGCATCCTCTTTCTCCTGCATGGCGCAGCGAGCTTGTGGCTATTTTAGTTGTGCCCGCCAGTGTCCTGGTCAGTCTGCTCGTCATGCACCTGATCGGAATCAACGCCAATATCATGAGTCTCGGCGGGATAGCGATTGCCATCGGAGTGGTAGTCGATAGCGCAATTATCATGGTAGAGAACGCGCACAAGCACTTGGACCATGAACACGAGCGGTTGCGCGTTAATCCAGGCGCGGAGCCGAGACTGCGTGGCGACGTGATTATGGCGGCCGCAAAAGAAGTAGGCCCGAGTCTCTTCTTCAGCCTGTTGATTATTACCGTCAGTTTCATGCCCGTGTTTGTGCTGGGAGGAGAGGCGGGTCGGCTCTTTAAGCCGCTGGCATTTACCAAGACTTTCGCGATGGCGTCGGCCGCGATTCTCTCGGTCACTATTATCCCTGTGCTGATGGTCTACTTCATCACCAGCCGGGTATTACCCAGACAATGGGGCTGGAAAGCCAACCTCTCGATCACCCTGGTGGCGATGACATTGCCTGCGATTTGTTTATTCTACCTATCCGGCAAGGATCCGTCTCTAGAACCTTACAAATGGTGGATCTCTATCGGCTGGGCGGTCCTAGCGGCAATGCTGCTGGTGCCGCAAAAGATTATCCATGAGGATAAAAGCCCTGTAAGCCACCTTCTGCAGAAGATCTACAATCCATTCTTTCGTTTGGCGATCAAATATCGGTGGATCGTATTGGCACTGGCAGTCCTTGCCGTTATTTCTGCATGGTGGCCGTTCTCAAAGCTGGGCAGCGAGTTCATGCCACCGCTGGACGAGGGTGATCTGCTTTACATGCCGACGACAGATCCGAGCATCAGCGTGACCAAGGCCCGCCAGGTTGTGCAGCAAACCGATAAACTGATAAAAACTTTTCCCGAGGTGCTTAGCGTCTACGGAAAAATGGGCCGGGCCGACACGGCGACGGATCCCGCTCCGCTGGACATGATTGAAAGTGTCGTGCGCCTTCAAACCGATCGCAGTAAGTGGAGAACGCGGAAGCTGGTCCATTTCTTCGGCAACTGGCCCGAGTTCCTGCGGTGGCCTTTGGAGCATTCGTTCTGGCCAACCCAGCGAACCATCACCATGGAAGAACTCGTGTACGGCTGGCAGGATCAAGATGGAACCGACCACCCGGGTCTCAACGCGGTTGTCACGCTGCCGGGTGTCGCCAACGCCTGGCCTATGCCGATTGAGAATCGGACAAATATGTTGTCCACCGGGATCAAAACTCCTGTGGGAATCAAGATCATGGGTCCGGATCTGCAAGTGCTGGCGGACCTGGCTTCCAAAGCGTCGTCGATCATGTTGGACGTGCGCGGCACCGCCAGCGCGTACCCCGAAAGGTCCTTCGGAGGCCTCTATCTGGACGTGGATGTGAACCGCAAGGCAGCGGCCCGATATGGTTTAACCAGTGGTGATGTACAGGATGTTATCAGTGCCAATCTGGGTGGTATGAAAATCTCCACCGCCGTTGAAGGGCTCGAACGATATCCCATCAATGTTCGATATGCGCGTGATCTCCGAGCGGATCCAGAGTCTATTAAGCATGTGCTCGTTGCAACTGCCGGTGGTGGGCAGATCCCGCTGGGGATGGTTGCGGACATAAAGATTGAATCGGGTCCACCGATGATTAAAAGCGAAAACGCCCGCAGGTCCGCCTGGGTGTTTGTAGATGTGACTGGCCGGGATATAGGGGGTTTCATCGCCGACGCTCAGAAGCAGGTCGCTGATCGATTGCATTTGCCCGCGGGCTATACATTGGTCTGGTCGGGGCAGTTCGAAAATATTCAGGAGGCAAATGCCAGGCTGCGCTGGGCAGTACCGCTCACTTTAATTGTGATCGTGATGCTGTTGTATGCCGCTACCAGAAGCTGGTTTCGCGTGGTGGTGGTGCTATTGGCGGTTCCTTTCAGCCTCGTTGGCGCGTTCTGGTTTCTGTACCTGCTGGGATACAACCTCAGTGTAGCAGTTTGGGTAGGGGTGATCGCACTCGCCGGGTTGGACGCCGAAACCGGCCTGGTCATGCTGCTCTATCTGGATAACAGCTATGAGCGCTTCAAGTCGCGAGGCCAGATGAAAACGCGGGATGATCTGTGGCACGCGGTTCACGACGGCGCAGTGAAACGCATCAGACCAAAGACCATGACGGTCGCAGCAGCATTCATCGGGCTGGTCCCACTGCTCTGGGCGAGCGGCACTGGTGCCGATGTGATGCGGCGGTTAGCCGCCCCCATGTTGGGGGGGTTGTTCACCAGCTTCCTGATGGAACTGCTGATTTACCCGATCATTTTTTATGTGTTTAAGAGTATTTCACTCAATAGTCTGGCGAACGCAAAAGCGGACTGATCGGCACGGCATGCAAAACTTCAGCATATTTTCATGGATCGACAGGAGCCCATCCTTGCCGCGCTGTACAGCGTGTCGCAACATGGGCGCTGCTGTCTTTTCCCTGCTGCTGGTCGGCTGCACACTGCACCCCGCGGGAGAAAGCGAACAACGCGCAGCGGCAATGTTGTCTCAAAAGCCATTTGAAAAACGGGTTGAAATTCGCCAGGTCCAACCATTGCCCCAAAAACCTAGCGCCAGTCAGCTGGTAGACTTTGCAATGCTTAACAACTCAGACCTGGAGCAGCGATTCTGGGAATGGCGCTCGGCGATCGAGCAGATACCGCAGGATGCAACACAGTCATCCACATTGAATATCGGTGGGGCGCGACGATCACCAAGGGGAAGTTTAGCTGGAATACCAGCTCCCTGACGCTGGGCAACGATCCGATGACAGATCTTAAGTGGCCCGGCAAGCTGGATGCAGCTGCCAGACAAAGTCTGCAAACTGCCCAGGCGGCGGGCCAGCGATTTTTTGAGTCAAAATTTGAACTCAGGAACAAGGTACTTCAAGCCTATGACGACTATGCGCTGACTGCAGCACTGATCCGGCTTGAGGAATTGAACGCACAACTTCTCGAACTCACCGCCAGTACCACGTCATTACGTAACCAGACCGGCGCCGCATCCCTGGGCGATACGCTTAAAGCACGGGACGAGGTGGATCTTTCGAACAACGATCTTGCCATGCTGAGGTCGCAGTTGCCTTCACAGGCAGCGGCAATCAACGCGCTGGTCGGGCGCGCCCCACAGGCGGCGCTGCCTGCGCCGACCGAGCTTCCCGCACAGCGGTCGGTTGTTTACGACGAGGAGGAGATTATTCAGCTGGCCAGCCGAAACAACTTCGAACTGTCGGCCCTGGCACTCGATGCGGGTGCCCGCGCTGAAGCGGTTCGACAGGCCCGGTTGCAGTATGTGCCGGACTTCAATGTCAGTGTCAGTACTGATTTGGCTGGTGTGGCGCAGTCGCTGATCGGGCAGGCGACGGTTCCTTTGTTGCGATACGAAGCGATCAATGCAGCCATCGCGCAGGCGGAGGCAAATCTCAGAGCAAGCGAGGCCGCGCGGCACCAGACGGCGCGCGATCTCGTCGCGCGGATCATCACCGATTCGGCTGCAATCAAAGATGCCGATCGACAAATCAATTTGTTTCAAAACACGGTTCTCCCCCGCCAGCGCGAGGCTGCCGATCTCGAGCGATCTGCATATGAAAACGGCAGGGCATCGCTGTTGGAACTACTGGAAAGCGAGCGGTCGCTGATTGAAGTTGAGCGGTTGGCGGATAGATCGCGAACTCTTCGCGAGAACGAACTGGCGGATCTGGAAAGCATTACGACGGTCGATCTCTCCGTGCGTCCCCAGCGTTTCACGCCTGCGGGGATCGCGGAAGTGGTTCACTCAGGTAGTTAGAACAAACTGTAAAATCGATAGCTGCTATATTTGCTTAGGCGCGATACATACAACCGTATCATGGAAACCAATCCCCGTACGGACGTTCAGCCACCGGCCGGCAGCAACGGTGTAGATAAGATCCGGATCGAGATCGACGGAAATGTACACATCGCGATGCCTGGCGAGCGACTGATCGAGGTCATTCTTCGCGCAAAGACGATCGACCTTCCCGCGGTTTGCTACCACCCGCAACTGGGACCTATTCAAACCTGCGACACCTGCATGGTAGAAGTGGACCAGAAGTTGATGCGCGCCTGCGGCACGGTGGCGCTGGAAGGAATGAAGGTTTCCACCAAGTCCAGGCCGGCGGTGGCGGCCCAGCGCCAGGCATTTGACGTCATCCTGGGAAATCACCTGTTGTATTGCACGGTTTGCGATAACAGCAACGGAAACTGCACGGTGCACAACGTCACCAAGATGCTGAAGGTGGAACACCAGGCCATTCCATTCAAGGAAAAACCGTACGATAAAGACGAGACAAACCCGTTTTACCGCTATGACCCGGATCAATGCATCTTATGCGGCAGATGTGTTGAAGCATGCCAGTCGGTGCAGGTAAATGAGACGCTGTCGATTAACTGGGAGTCGGAGCATCCGCGTGTGGAGTGGGACAAGGGATCGACCATCGGGGAATCCAGCTGCGTCTCGTGCGGGCATTGCATTTCGGTTTGTCCGTGCAATGCGCTGCAGGAAAAATCGATGCTGGGACATGCGGGATTCTTCACCGCACTGCCGCCGAAAACGCTGGATCACATGATCGAAATCGTCAAGGCGGTTGAGCCCGAAGCAGGCTATGGATCAATCCTGAAAGTATCTGAGGCCGAGGCCGCCATGCGGGAATCGCGTATCAGGCGGACGAAAACCGTCTGCACCTATTGCGGGGTCGGGTGCAGCTTTGATATCTGGACGAAAGATCGGCATATCCTCAAGGTGGAGCCAGAACACGGACCCACCAACGGCATCTCCACCTGCGTTAAAGGGAAATTTGGTTGGGATTATGTGAACAGCAAAGACCGCCTGACCAAGCCGTTGATTCGCCAGGGGGATACCTTTCGGGAGGCGACCTGGAACGAAGCCCTGCACCTGGTGGCAAGTCGATTCACCGAGATCAAGCGCGACATGGGACCGTCATCGCTGGCGTTTGTCTCATCATCCAAGAGCACCAATGAAGAAAACTATCTGATGCAGAAGTTTGCGCGGTCCGTCATCGGCACCAATAACATGGACAATTGTTCCCGTTATTGCCAGGCGCCGGCGACCAAAGGTCTCGCGCGGACGGTGGGGTATGGCGGAGATTCGGGATCGGTGCAGGACATCGCCCAGGCCGATCTTGTCATCATCATCGGCAGCAATACATCAGAGAGCCACCCTGTATTGGCGACGCGCGTGAAAAGTGCCCACAAATACCGCGGGCAGAAATTGATCGTGGCGGATATCCGGCAACATGAGATGGCCGAACGAGCTGATCTTTTTGTGCAGCCAAAACCGGGCACCGACCTCTACTGGATCTCCGCGATCGCGCGCTACATCATCGATTCAGGCCAGGCGAAAATGGAGTTCATCAACAAGTGGGTGAATGGCCTGGATGAATATCGAAAGAGCCTTGAGCCCTTCTCGCTTGAGGCGGCGGCTGAAAAAACCGGGCTCTCGATTGAGACGCTTAAAACGATCGCAAAATCGATTGTCGATTCGGACAAGGTCTGCATCCTCTGGGCCATGGGCATCACCCAGCACACCATGGGGGCGGATACCTCCACGGCGATTTCAAACCTGCTGCTGGTGACCGGAAACTATATGCGGCCAGGCACCGGCGCTTATCCACTTCGCGGCCATAACAACGTGCAGGGCGCTGGAGACATGGGCTGCGCCGGACAAACTGCCGGGCTATCAGGATGTGACCGATCCGGATGTCCGACAGAAATTTTCCGCCGCCTGGGGTGTGGAGATGCCCACCGACAAGGGGTTTGATAACCATGAAATGATCGATGCCATCCAACAGGGAAAGTTAAAGTCACTGTACCTGTTCGGCGAAGAAATGAGCCTCGTCGACACAAACGCGAATCTCGTGCAGCAAGCATTTACCCAGCTGGATTTTCTGGTGGTTCAGGAAATCTTTTTCACGCATACATGTCAGTTCGCGGATGTGGTGCTTCCCGCGTCGCCCGCGCTGGAAAAAGACGGCACATTCACCAATACCGAGCGTCGCATCCAACGGCTATACCAGGTGTTTGAGCCTTACGAAGGCAGCCGGCCCGACTGGGTTATCATTCAGCAACTTGCCAACCTGATGGGCGCGAAGTGGGACTACAAACATCCCTCGCAGATTATGGACGAGATCGCCAGGCTGACCCCCATCATGGCGGGTGTTTCGTATGATCGACTTGAGGGATACAAGTCATTGCAGTGGCCGGTCGAGGCCGATGGAAGCGATCAACCGCTGCTGTATACAAAAAAGTTTCCGTTCCCAGACGGAAAGGCAAAGCTGTATCCCATCAAGCCCACTGACCCAACCGAACAGCCTGACGAGGAATTCGATCTGCATCTAAATAATGGCCGCCTGCTCGAGCATTTTCACGAAGGTAATATGACCCACCGCGTTGCGGGGATCAGTCACATTGCGCCGGACAACTTCGTAGAAGTTTCGCCGGAACTGGCGAAAGAGCGCGGCATCGAGAGTGGGACGCATGTGCAGATTGTTTCGCGTTTTGGCAAGGTGCTCCTTCGCGCTCTGGTTACCGACCGGGTGAAGGGCAAACAGCTTTATATACCGATGAATTCCATCGAGTCGGCTCCAAATCGCCTGACCAGCAGCCACACGGACCCGGTCACCCACACACCGGCGTATAAAGAACTGGCCGTTTTAATGCGCGTGCTGCCGGAGGTCGGTCCGAGTCCGCTCCCCAGAAGAAATTTCCGATTCGGGCACCGCACGCCGCAACAGGGTGTCGAGGTGGATCGCAAGTGGAATCGACCGGGCTATAAAATGCCTGGCGGTGAGTTGGTCCAGGTTCAAGTTCGAAGGAGTAACAGCAATGGCACGTCCCATCCCATTTGATGCGCCGATTCGCGACGCAAAACTCGAACTGATCCACAGGCTGAATCAGGCTCCGGCGGATCACGCCGCCGCTTTGCTGGACGCCTATGAATTGCTGCAGGTGCTCCACGACAACAAGGTCATCGATACCATGCGCGGGCTCGTGGGGTCCGGCGAAACCGTGCTGGATATTGCGGTGGATGGTGCCTTGGAACCCACCGCGGTTCGCGCGATGCGAAATTTGATTTTGCTCTTCAAAATTGTCGGCAGCATCGAACCCGACACACTTAAAAAATTTGCCGAACCCATTCCCCAGGCGATGCAGGTGACGGCGGTCAGGCAGCAACCGCCGAGTTTGTGGAGCATGATGAAAAGTGTGCTTGGAGACCGAAATATTCGACAGGGGATGGCGGCCATGCTCAAAATTCTCGGCGCAATCGGAATGGGCTTGAATGGTGAAGCCCCATCCCAGGGCACCCACGGCGAACATACTGATAAATAGCCGCCTCTCGACCATCCTCTTCGCTTTCGCTACTTTAGCTGCCTCTTATTGAGGAGCTGAAAAATGAAAATTGCAGTGATGCCCGGCGACGGGGTTGGTAAAGAAGTCATTCCACAGGGCCTCCGCGTGCTGGCGGTTGCAGCTAAAAAATTCGGGTTCAATTACACCACCACGGACTATCCTTTTGGCGGTGAATACTACCTGGCGACCAAGACGACTTTGCCCGATTCGGCATTGAAGGAGCTGGCCGCGCATGACGCGATTCTGTTCGGCGCAGTCGGCGTTGACCCCCGCGGCTCAGAGCAGATCCCGCAGGGAATTCTCGAAACCGAAATACTGCTGAAAATGCGTTTCGAGCTGGATCAGTACATCAATCTTCGTCCGACCAGGCTGCTCCCCAGCGTGCCGACGCCGCTGAAAAATGTCGAGCCCGACGATATCAACATGGTCATCGTCCGCGAAAACACCGAAGGGCTGTATTGCCAGAACGGCGGATTCCTCTACAAAAATACCCCGCACGAAGTCGCCAATCAGATCGAGGTAACCACCCGGCGCGGCGTGGAGCGGGCGATCCGCTTTGCGTTTGAATATGCTGTGCAGTTCAACCGTCAGAAAGTAACACTGGTCGCGAAAACCAACGTGCTGCGCTTTCGCGCACAACCTCTGGCAGCGTGCTTTCGATGACGTGGCGGCGGAGTATCCGCAGATCGCGACCGATTATCATCATGTCGATGCCTGCTGCATGTATATGGTCACCCGGCCCAAGATTTACGATGTGATTGTGACGACGAATATGTTCGGTGACATTATTACTGATCTGGGCGCCGCCATTCAGGGCGGGATGGGCATGGCCGCCAGCGGAAACCTCAACCCGACGCGGCAGACCGCCAGCATGTTTGAACCCGTACACGGCAGCGCTCCGGACATCGCCGGCAAGGGGTTTGCCAATCCCATCGCGACGTTTCTTTCGGTGGCGATGATGCTCGATTTCCTGAACCAGAAAGCCGCCGCCGCCGCTGTCAATCGTGCCTGCCAGGCGGTTGTTGCCGATAAAAAGAATCATACGCGAGACCTCGGCGGCACCGCGTCAACCGCGCAGGTCGGTGACGCGGTTTGTGAAGCGGTTCTCAACGGTTAGCGGGCACCCGGACAACTCAAACGCCAGCGCGCGAAGAATCATGACTATACCCTCCAGCCCGAAAAAATATGTCCTCCGTAAATCAATCTGTCGATCCGCTTTTGCGGAAGCTTGACGAAATGGCCGTCCGCTATGCGGCTTTGCAGGCGTCGTTGAACGATCCGGCGCTGCTGACCAATTCGCAAAAGCTCGTCGCCACCAGCAAGGAGGCGGGGCAACTGGAGCCGATCGTCAGCAGATATCACGATTATGTAAAAGCGCGCGAGAACGTGGCCCAGTTGCAGGTAATGATCGAAAACAAAGCCGACGTTGAGATGGCGGAACTCGCGGGGCTCGAGCTGGATGAAGCAGCGTCGGCGGCCGATGCGCTGCTCGAATCGTTAAAAAATGAATTCGTCGCCGCCGAGGACAACGCGGTAAATTCTTTCTTTCTGGAGATTCGCGCCGGCACCGGCGGGGAAGAGGCGGCGCTGTTTTGTCGGGTGCTGTATGAGATGTACCGGCGGTATTGCGAAACGCGGGGTTGGCGGTTTGATGTCAGCGATTTTTCACCGTCGGATCGCGGCGGGTTCAAAGAGGTGATCGCAAATATCAGGGGAAACGGAGCATATCGCCATCTGCGGTTTGAGGGCGGCGGTCATCGCGTGCAGCGCGTGCCCGAAACCGAGGCGCAGGGCCGGATTCACACCAGCGCGGCCACAGTGGCGGTGCTGCCGGAATTGCCCGACGTCAAGATCGAAATCAATCCCAAAGATGTGGAAGAAAGTGGTTGCCGTGGCGGCGGCCCCGGCGGGCAGAATGTGAACAAGGTGGAGACCGGCTGGATGCTGAGCCATAAACCCTCCGGACTGCGATTCAAAATGACCGAGCACAAAAGCCAGGCCCAGAATAAAGAGCGCGCGTGGGCACTCCTGCGCGCGACCTTGTATGAAGCGGAACAGGCCAAGCAGCATGCAGCACTGACATCGGCGAGGAAACTGATGATGGGCAGCGGTGACCGCAGCCAGCGGATCCGCACGTATAATTTCCCGCAGAATCGCTGCACCGATCATCGCCTGGGCGGTGAAGGTGGAGGGGAAAAAAACTTCAACCTCGATGCGATCGTGCAGGGAAATCTCGACCCCCTGATCGAAGCGCTGCTCGAACTGGACAAGCAACAGCGATTGGAAAGCCTGTAAGCAGATGCGTTGGTTTCCGTCGCGCCGATGACTTCAACTGACTTTGCACCGGGAAATTATGCATCGCTCATTTTCAGTACGCGCAGGATTTCTCCAATGGTCTCCTGCGATTCCAGCGGCAGATTCGGGTCGGTCAGATCCGCCGGCTTAAGGTCCTCGCGGTATCTACTGCGCACGAGTTCTTCAAGCGTTTCAATTGTTTCAGTGTTAACTGTGACAGTACACGCCTGTTCGGCGGGCATGACGACGCGCAGCCGCAGGCAGGCGGGGCCTCCGCCGTTGTGCATGCTCTGACGCAGATCGACATATCGAACAGAATTGACTGGGGAACTGGCACTGAGAATCCGATCGACGTATCGCTGCACCCCCGCGTGATCTCGGCTCTCAAGCGGGGCGATCAGCGACATGCTGCCGTCTCGAAGCGTTACCAGCTGGCTGTTAAAGATGTAAGTAGACACCGCGTCCGCCAGCGATAGTTCGCCGGGATCGGCGTTAAATGTCCAGAGTTTTTTGCCGGTGATTTGTTCGAAACGGGTTTTGATATCGTCGATCGCCCCCGGATCGGCAAAAGCCTGGCGATGCAGCATAAGCACATTCTGATTGCTCGCGACGACCACATCGTTATGAAATGCGCCTGCGTCAATGGCATCTGCTGATTGCCGCAGAATCATCGTCCGATTCGGATCCAGTGCATGCAGCCTGGCAATGCTGGCGCACGCCTGGCGGGTTTGCCGCGCGGGGAACTTTGTCGGCCCGGAAGTTTCATCGCGACCGTAAACGAAAATTTGCAAACCCGCTTCGCCGTGGTCGGCGCACAGGCGCAAATGGTTGGCGGCGCCTTCATCGGCGAAGCAGTCGGTTGCCGGCAGCGGATCGTGATGCGTGGCTGCGATAACCCTTTTTAAGTAGTACGAGCTGATGGCCGATTCGATCGACCGATGAAACTGCGTCAGTAAATTCGCCGGGGTGATGTGCAGCTGATGGTCGGCAGTATCCGGCGCGGGTGAGACAGTGGCGGCGTTTGCGGCCCACATCGCCGACGAACTGTAAACCGCGGCCAGCAGGCGGGGCGTTTCGCGGTGGGCATGTTGAAGATCAGAAAAACCGATCCGGCCCAGCACATCAAGCATGGGGCGGGGATGCGGCGGAAGAATCGCCTGGGGAACGCCCAGATCGAGCATCAGTTTCATCTTCGCAAGTCCCTGCAGCGCAGCCTGCCTGGGATGCGAAACCGTGTCAGCATGTTTTACCGACGCGAGATTTCCGGGTGAAAGTCCCGCGTAGTTGTGCGTCGGTCCGACCAGACCGTCGAAGTTCACTTCGACATAACCCGTCGCACTAGCTGATTTGTTGGCCATCTTCTTTACACAAAAATACTGAGGTTCGTTCTTCGCCAATACCACCGATCGTATCGATGAATTCAGCTCATCGACAAGCGAAAGATCGGAAACGGCGAGCTCGGTGTTGCCAGTTTATGGCTCTCGTTTCGCGACTGTCTGTCCATTCCGCAGGATGATATGATAATCAGCATGAGTACTCTCGCAGAAATTGAAGCCGCTGCGGACGCGCTGCCTGCCGAACAGAAGCAAGAACTACTTTTATTTCTAGCATCCCGGTTGCGTGCCGAGGGAAAGCTGCCGGAGCCGCGTGACTTTTCTCGGGACCAGATTACAAATTGGATTGTCGAGGATGAAGCCGACATGGAACGATTTCGCGGTGGGCGGTGAGGCTTTTTCTCGACACTAGTGTGCTCCTGTCTGCATGCGGTTCAAGTACAGGAGCGTCAAGAGAGATATTTCGTCGTGCCCCAGCTAACGGATGGAGGCTGATTGTCACACATTATGTCATCGACGAGGTTGTGAGGAATCTTCATCGTATGCAGCCAATTGCAATCACTGACTGGAACGCTATCCGAAGCGCGCTCTCTATACTTGACGATGTCTTCACGATGGATAGGCCAGCGGTTTTCGGTCCGGCGAAGGATCGCCCTGTTCTGTTTGGAGCACTCGCGTGGGCAGATGTTCTTCTGACACTCGACCAAAGTGATTTCGGCCATTTAATGGAACGCCCGTTTTATGGCCTTCGGGTTGTCAGACCCGGTGTATTTCTGGAACAGCAGAAATCTCAAGGACGATTGTTGTAGCGGCGGGTTTCCATCACACCACTACGCCCGGCACCAGCGTATGCGGCAATTCCAACTTTTCTGATTCCATGCTCGCGACGGGATACGAACAATAGTCGACTGCGAAGAATCCGCTCGGCCTGTGGTTTCCGCTGGAACCGATTCCTCCAAACGGAAGGCTGCCGCTCGCGCCGGTGAGGGGACGATTCCAGTTCACGATGCCGGCGCGGACCTCGCGGTAAAACTTTTCGTAAAGATCGGGGTTGTCGCTCAGCAGGCCCGCGGAAAGGCCGGCCCTGGTTCGGTTGGCCTCCACGATGGCGGCATTAAAATCGTTCACACGAATGAGTTGCAGCAGCGGCCCAAACACCTCGATGTCAGGCCGATCCTTTACACGGGTCATTTCAATCAGACCCGGAGAAAGCATCGACAGGCGCGGGCCGATCGACTCCATTTCCACCAGCGATTCACCGCCCAGCGTGGTCTGGGTCGCAAGCAGTTTGATGGCGGCGGCGTCGCTGATGACGGGGCCCATGAACGGCTCGGGTCTATTGGTGAATGGACCCACACGAATGCGCCGGATGGCGGTCATCAGCGCGGAAATAAAGTCATCACCACCTGCACCTGCCGGAACAATTAACCTCCGCGCGCAGGTGCAGCGCTGGGCGGAGGTGATGAAGGCGGATTGGATTGTGTTGTAAATCGCAGCGGGAATATTACCGGCTTCGTGAACCACCAGCGGGTTGTTACCACCCATTTCCAATGCGAGGATTTTTTCCGGATGGGCCGCGAGGGCTTGTCGCATGCCGATACCGACTTGCGAACTGCCGGTGAAGAAAATGCCGTCAATTCCCGGATGCTCGACAAGAGCGCGCCCATTTGGCCGTCCCCGCGAAGCATCTGCAGGACGTCGACAGGCAGACCTGCCTGATACCAGTGGTCGACGGTTCGCTCGGCCACAGCGGGGGCAAGTTCACTGGGCTTGAACAGGACTGCGTTGCCCGCCAGGAGTGCGGGGACGATATGACCGTTGGGAAGATGACCGGGAAAATTGAATGGACCGAGCACGACCACGACCCCATGCGGTTTAAAACGCGTGGCGGATCTCACACCGCCGACTTCTGAACTGGACGGCGTTCGACGATCGTTGCAGGCCTGGATCGAGACGGGAATCTTGTTAATCATCGCATCGACTTCGGTCAGCGCTTCCCAGTGGGGTTTACCCACTTCGGTGGAGATGATCTCGGCCATGCCCGCGCGGTCGTCTTTTAAACGAAGCGCGAACTGCTGAAGGATTTCGATGCGGTGGTCGAGCGCGGTGGCGGCCCATGCGTTGGCGGCCTTGCGGGCGAGGGTGACTGCCCCGTCGACGTCCCAATCTTCGGCTCCTTCCCAGACCGTTTCTCCTGTGGCCGGGTTAATCGACCGGAAGATGCGGACCGGCGGCATTTCAGAGGTAGCTTGGGGCATCGTAACCTTCCTTTGCCGGCGGTTTAAGCGATATGAAACGAACGGTGTCGCCGACACTTACATTTAATGCCGCAGCGACATCGGGATCCAGCCGGTTGTCGGTTATGAAGCCGAGCGTGGCGCGGAACTGCTGGCGGGTGTTGGCGATGATAAGCGGATTTGCCGCGACATCCGCGGGGATTTTTTCGAGCGATTCGATCACAGTGGTTTTGGACCGAGCGATCGCGCGGATTTTTTTGAGGTCGCAGCTGACGACGGGACCGGCATCGAAGATATCGACCATGCCGTTGGGTTCAAATCCCTCGGCATGCAACAGCGATAGCGCCGGCTCGGTCTCGGGCTGAACTTTTCCGATAACCGCCTGAGCGCTGAACGGCAGCAGGGGGATGTATATCGGATGCCGTGGCATTAAGTCGGCGATGAACTTTTTGTTGACCATGCTGAGGTAATCGGCGCTGGGAAAATCGATGTCGAAAAAGTGATGGCCCACCGCGTCCCAGAAAGGGGATTTTCCCTGCTCATCGACGATCCCGCGGAGTTCGCTGATGACCAGCGGATCGAAATATTCCAAATGGTCGGCCATGAATAAAAAGCGCGACAGGGAAAGCAGGCGGCCATTTCCACCGCCGCGATAGCGCGGGGCAAGGAAAAGGCTTCCGATCTCGCAGGGGCCGTCGTGTTGTTCGACCAGGTGCAGGGTGTGGATTGTTTTGCGGACATGGAGTTGAAGCGAGGCGTGGATGGAGGTCTCCAGGCGGTAGCCGTAAAAAGGGTCGAACCCCCCGACTTTGGAGACAATGCCGCTGGTGCCGGCGATTTCACCGGTGGCGGTGTCTTCCAGGACCAGCAGATAAGTTTCACCGCGCGGTGGATCTTCATCCGCGAGATTTTCAAACCCGCGCAGGCTGGCGCGGATACGTCTTTTGAGCAGTTTTAAGTCCTTGGGCAGAGAAGTGAGTCCAAACCCCGCGGCATGGCTCATCGACTCCAACGCGGGCAAATCCTCCAGGGCGATGGGGCGGATGATGAACATCAAAGATCACGATACCACAAAGACAAATGCAGATGATTGATGGCGTTGTTCTGGGCGCAGCTGGAAAGAGGCGGCAGCACGCATTTGATCAGTCGGGGCAATTTGACACGCGGCATTGATCGACAAAATTGCTTCGCTGGCGTCAACGCTGTTCGCCAGACCGCCAAAAGGAATAGCAGGCGTGCCAAATAAACCGATAATGGATGAGCTCGTTTAACGTTATGTGACCTATACACGCTATACGCGTTACATTTCGTAAGGTGTAGGTTGCATTTGCGGTAATTTCGCCGGTCTCGATTCCTGTTTTCGTCTGATTGACACGCCAACCGCCGCGCATAGACTTCCGCGCTGCAGTTGAAACCCCTTTTTGTCCGATAACTTTTAAGGACCCAGTCTCGCGGCGGCGGTTATGCCTCCGGTGGCGGGTGACGCACTATGAGCAGTATCGAATTCATCCTGGCCCGTCAGATTCTCGATTCGCGCGGCAATCCCACATTGGAAGCCGATGTCATTCTGGATGACGGCAGCATGGGTCGGGCGGCGGTGCCCAGCGGCGCGAGCACCGGGGAGCATGAGGCGGTTGAGCTGCGCGATGATGACAAAAAGGTATATCTCGGCAAAGGTGTGTTGAAGGCTGTCGACAATGTGAACACGAAGATCGCGCCGGAACTGATCGGGCTGGATCCGCGCGATCAGGAGGCGATCGATCAGCTGATGATCGAGCTGGACGGCACCCCAAACAAGGCGAAGTTGGGCGCGAATGCAACGCTGGCGGTCTCGCTGGCGGTTGCCAAGGCCGCCGCCGCCGCCAGTGGATTGCCTTTATATCGCTACCTGGGTGGCCCGGCCGCCAAGACTTTGCCGTGTCCGATGATGAATATCCTCAACGGTGGGAAGCACGCGGACAACAACGTGGATTTTCAGGAATTCATGATCCAGCCGTGGGGATTTGATTCCTTCGCCGATGGGCTTCGCGCGGGCGTCGAGATCTATCACGCGCTGAAGAAGGTTCTGCACAAGGCCAAGATGAGCACCGCGGTAGGCGATGAGGGTGGATTCGCTCCGGATCTGAAGGATAACGAAGACGCACTCAAGGTGATCGGCGAAGCCGTCACCGCCGCGGGATATGAATTCGGCAAGCAGATCTTTGTGGCTCTCGATCCGGCTGCGTCTGAACTGTGGGACAGTGAGAAAAAGGGCTACAAGTTCTTCAAAAGCGCGCCGGACAAGATTCTTTCGTCCGAAGCCATGGTCGACTATTGGGCGAAATGGGCTGAAAAATACCCGATTCGCTCGATCGAGGACGGGTTGGCGGAAAACGACTGGGCGGGTTGGAAGCTGATAACCGATCGGCTGGGCAAAAAGGTTCAGCTGGTGGGTGACGACTTGTTTGTGACCAATGTGAAGTTCCTGGAAAAGGGAATCAGCACGGGAACCGCCAACAGCGTGCTGGTGAAGGTAAACCAGATTGGAACGCTCAGCGAGACGCTGGCGACGGTGAATCTTGCGATTCGCAATGGTTATTCAGCAGTGCTGAGCCATCGCAGCGGCGAGACCGAAGATTCGACCATTGCCGACATCGCGGTGGCAACCAATTGCGGACAGATCAAAACCGGCGCTCCGGCCCGGAGCGATCGCGTCGCCAAGTACAACCAGTTGCTTCGCATCGAAGAACAGCTGGGCGAACAGGCGACTTATGGCGGAAAGTTTTGGAATAAACCCGCTTAACGCGGAAAATCCTGGACATCGATCAAGGAAGGTCATGCAAGCCCGGCAAATCCGTTCGACAGGTTCTATCTGGTCCCTGCCCATGCTTTGCCTGGGCCTGGGTATCATTGCGATTTGCGTTCTGGTTCCGGCGGCGCAGGCGAATAGAAAGCTCACAGCGGATCGCGATAAACTCGCGCGCGATCTGACGTTTGTCGAATCGCAGGTCTCGGCCAACCAGGAATTTCTGAGCATTGCCGGGTCGGATCCGGAAATTTCCGAGCGGCTTGCCCAGCGGCAGCTCAAACAGATTCGGCAGGGAACAACGGTGTTGGACCTGAAGGGATTCAGTCAGACCGGCGACGCCTCACCGTTTCAGATGATCAGTGTGCCGCCGCCGCCGCCGGCGGTGGAATATCGAGCTGCGGCTGGGATCCTCGGGACGATCTGCGCCGATAGCCACCGGCAGTTGTATGCGGTGGGCCTGGGCATGTTCATGGTGGCGACCGCGCTGGTGTTGGGAACGTCCGGGTTGCCGCACGTTGAAGGTTGAATCCAGCGGATTTGTAAAGCCCATAGCATGAAGATCTGCCTCTACACGGGTTCGGCGTTGCCTAAGCTCGGGGGACAGGAAGCGGTTGTTGATGCTTTGGCCCGGGAGTTTTTGCGGCTGGGGCACGAACCCTCGGTGCTCGCGCCACTGCCGCGTTTGCCCCTTCGGCCGAGAGATTCCTCACTGCCTTATCGTGTAATTCGCCACCCGCGGTTTTTTTCCACTCAACATTTTGTCAGTTGGTATCGCCTGTTTCTCGCGCGCGCAGCCGGCAGGTACCGGTTCGATGTCATTCATTGCCATGACGTGTATCCGACCGGGTACGTGGCATCGCTGTGCAAGGCGAAACTGAAAATCCCACTGGTGATGACAAGCCACGGCGGAGATGTGCGCGAAGGCAATGCGCGGTTGAGCAAGCCTGGAATGCGCGAGCGGTTTCTGCGCTCGGTGCGGGAGGCCGATGCGCTGGTATCGATTGGTCGATTTACCACTGCGGGGTTTACTCAACTCGACGCGGATCCGTCGAAGATATTCGACATTCCCAATGGTGTGGACTTGACGCCATTTCAAGCGCCGGTAAATCGACCGGTGGAACTGGATGCGTCGATCGAGGCTGGTCACTATGCCTTGTTTTTAGGTCGATTATCGCAGCGGAAGGGGTGGGATGTGCTGCTGCGCCAATAGTTCTGCTGCCGGAAACACAACGAGTCGAGCTAGTCATTGCCGGGTCGGGTGATGATCGAGCGGCGATCGAGCAGCAGGTGGCGCAGCTGAACCTGGGGCGTCGCGTGCGGATTGTCGGCAGGGTAGGCGGGGCGACAAAAACCTGGCTTTTGCAGAACGCGTTGTGCCAGGTGGTCCCTTCGCGCGGGTGGGAGGCGTTTCCACTGGTGGTCCTGGAAGCATACGCGGCTGGTCGACCGGTGATCGGTTCGGCAATTCCGGGGCTTGAAGATGTGGTGATCGATCGCGAGACAGGGCTGCTGTTTCAAAGCGAATCTGAAGCAGGTCTTGCCGCAGCGATGAAGCAGGTGCGTGATGATTTTGACTGGACACAAAAAGCCGGAGCAGCGGCTCGCGCGAGCGGCGCTCTACGGATGGGATCTCATTGCCAAGCGTCATCTGGAACTTTACCTGCGGTGTATCAGCTCGCGCGACTGACTTCAGAGTTTGATCCTGCGGGTGACACGCTCGGCTGCGGTTGGGGATGCGGGGGAAACCAGAATCGCAGAGGTTCGACTTTGTTGCTGATGTCGCTTAGACCGTCGTGCTGGCCGATCAGCGCGGGGTCGGGGGCATAGACGCGGAAGTGCGGCATAAGGGACGCCATCACGATGTCGCAATGGTCAACAGTGTTGTCATGCCAGAATTGGCAAAGCGTGCGCATGAACCTACCTCGCACCGCATAAGCGTGGGCGCGGTTGGCGATGGTGCAGCGGAGAACGCCGGGATAAATCTCCAGGGGCTTCATTAAATGTTCAGCCCCAAACATCAAACCGTCCCAATCGTCGGGAACTTTTCCAAGAAATTCCGTCGCGCGGGCGGTAAAGCCGTCGACTGGATGTGCATCGTCCTCCAGTACCATCACGGATTGAACGCCGTCTTTGATCGCCTGATCGAGAATGCGGCGATGCGACAGCAGGCATCCCCACGCGCCCGAGCCTTTGTCCCAAGCCGGGGGCGACGCAATGGAATTACCGTCCACCGCGTCAAAACGCTGCGGTTGTTGGAAGGGCCAATCGACGAGTCGATCGCGAAAGCCCGCCATCCGGTCGAACCGACGGGCGAGATTGATGACCACGACTCGATCGAAAGTGTCGGCAATTGCCGGTTTATAGCGTGTGGTTCGTTCCATTACCGGACCTGTGCGGTTAAACCTTTGGTGGCTCTGTTATCGGTCTTTATCGACCTGTTCATCCACCGGTCGTGAAAATTGAGTCCGGCATATTGGCTTTTCAAATCGGCACGAATGAACACCAGCGCGGATCAACTTTTGGAACTGGCGACGCAGCAGCATCGCGCGGGCGACCTGGCCGGCGCCAGGCAGCTGTATGACCGCGTGCTGGCTGAACAACCCGCGTTGATGGTTGCCGTTTTCCGCCTGGGTTTGCTGGAATTGCAACAGGGCAACCTGCAGCGGGCAAAGGAATTGATCGAGCAGGCGCAGGCGGCATGTCCCGACGATGAGAAGTATCGCGCTGGCCTCAGCGAAGTGAACTGCTCAATGGCATTTGCGATGCAGACTCGCGGAGATCTCGCGCAAGCGGAGTGTTTGTATCGAGCGGCACTGAAACTGGACGCGAATCACGTTCGATCGATGTCGAATTTCGGATCGATTTTGCAGGCAACCGGGCGAATCGATGCTGCCATCCAGATGCTCGAACAAGCGGCGAAACTGGATCCAGACGACGTTGCTAACTGGATAAACCTCGGGGCTGCGCTGTGCAGGCAACGACGATTTTCAGAGGCCCGGGCTGTCTTGGCCGATGCGGTGGATCGACACGGGGAGAATGTCGATGCGATTTATAATCTGGCGACGGCGTTGCAGGGGCTGGGGCAGCTGCGGCAAGCGGTCGAGCAATATCTCAGGGCGATCGCGCTGCGCCCCGCACATGTCGAGGCGTTGAACAATCTGGGAACGGTCTACAAACAACTCGGTGAGTTTAACCTCGCTGAAGAGGCGTATGCATCAGCGATAAAACATAGGCGAGATTTCATACCGGCTATCAATAATCTTGGCTGTCTGCTGCGCACGAGGGGCCGCCTCGAACAGGCCGAGAACGTGCTGCGGCAGGGGCTGGAATGCGATGAGAATCATCCCGCGCTTTACGACAACCTCGGAAATGTGTTGAAAGATTCTGGAAGACTTGAAGAGGCGATCCAATCCTTCAAAAAAGCACTGGCGATTGATCCGACGAATGCGGCGACACACAGCAATCTGCTGTATGCAATGAGCTTTTGCGAAACCGAGGCAGAGCCCATTTTGATCCAGAGCCTGCAGTGGAACAATCGCCATGCCGCCCCGCTCAAACAGCTCATTTCAGGGCATTTCAATGATCGCTCGCCTGATCGGCGATTGCGAATCGGGTATGTCTCGCCGGATTTTCGTGAGCATTGCCAATCACTTTTTACGATCCCGCTGCTGTCGCATCACGATCACGAGCGATTTGAGATATTCGGTTATTCCAGCGTCGAGCGACCGGATGCGTATACGCGACGGATTGCGGATTTTACCGATGCCTGGCGCGAGACCCGCCTGCTGGATGACGCTGCCCTTTGCGATCAAATCCGCGCCGATAAAATCGATATTCTCATCGACCTGACCATGCACATGGCTGACGGACGACCGCTGGTTTTTGCCCGTAAACCCGCACCGGTTCAGATCGCCTGGCTTGCTTATCCCGGGACGACGGGCATCAGTACCATCGACTATCGCCTGAGCGATCCCCGCCTGGATCCGACAGGGTTTGAGACACATTATTCGGAACGCACGCTGCTCCTGCCGGATGCATTTTGGTGTTATGACCCGCTCACGGATCAGCCCGAGGTAAACAGGTTGCCCGCCCTGGATCATGGCTACGTAACGCTGGGATGTCTGAACAACCCCTGCAAGCTGACCGACGCGACGCTGACGCTGTGGGCGGGCGTGATGACCGAACTTTCGACGGCCCGTCTGCTGCTGATGGTGCCGGAGGGTTCACATCGCAGGCATTTGACCGACCGGTTGCTTGCGCGGGGGATTGCGGCCGATCGTGTGGAATTTGTTCCGTACAGGCCGCGCCTGGAGTATCTGCGCGTACCACCGAATCGATCTTGGATTAGATACGTTTCCATACAACGGGCACACCACGAGTCTGGATTCATTTTGGATGGGTGTTCCCGTTGTCACGCGCATCGGGCAAACCTGTGTGGGCAGAGGGGGGCTCAGCCAGCTGTTTCAACTGGGATTGACAGAACTGGCAGCGGCGGATGATGCGGGTTTCGTCCGGGCAGCGGTTGAACTTGCCGGTGATTTGCCTCGGCTCGCTCAGTTGCGACAGCTATTGCGCGGGCGATTAGCTGGTTCACCGCTGATGGACGCCGAGCGGTTCGCGAAAAACATGGAGCGCCTCTATCGCGAATGCTGGCGAACGTATTGCGCCACTTGAACACTGAGGCAGCTGAAAACAAAAGCCCCCGGTTCCTTTGAGGGAAACCGGGGGCCGAATCAGTCAAACGAACTGTGCAACTGCGGATAATTATCCGAGCAGTTTCAATACGCTCTGAGGTGCGGAGTTGGCGGTTGACAACACGGTGGTTGCCGACGAGGCCAGGATCTGTGCACGTGTCAGGTTGGCGGTTTCAGACGCGAAGTTCGTGTCTTCCACGTTGCTCAACGAGGACGAAGCGTTTTCATACGCGATGTTCAAGTTGTTGATGGTTGACCCGATCGTGTACTGCTGGAACGCACCGAGACGCCCGTTGAGGGTAGAGACCTGATTGATCGCTTCATTCAGGATGCCCTGGGCCTTGGTCAGGTTTCCGCTGGTCAGGGAGTTCGCACCACCTGATGCCAGTGAATTAAGGAAGCCGTTGGTTACGTCACCCAGGCTGCCGGTTGAGACGTCCTGGATGCCGATGGACGCCTTGTCCACATTGTTAACCTTTTCACCCAGGGCGAAGGTCGCTCCACCGCCGGTGATACCGAAGGTCTTGGTTTGACCGGCATTCAGCGCGGTCGACAGTGTGAACTGCAGGTCGAGGTTGTTGTTACGATAGGTAACGCTCTTGCCGTCGGCGGTGGCGGAAGCCCCGTTAACGGTGACCGATGCGTCAGTGCCGAATGCCTTGCCGCTGACACCACCACTGGTGTTGAACGTGCCGGCAGTGGCAGTCACGCTGACGTACTGGCTGGAGCCATAACCGGTGGCATCGATCTTCAGCGAAGTGCCCGAGGCAATCGCGCTGACACCGGTGACAGATTTAACGGCATTGAAGGCGTTGGCAACCGCGCTCAAGGCGGTGCCCTTGGCGAAGCTCAGCTGCGTTGTGCCCGAAGCGCCACCGACCTGCAGGGTGACAGCGCTGACCAGGGTAGTCCCGGCCTGGGTGTTTACGACTGAACCCACCGTCGCGCTGTTGACGACCTGAACCACAACGGCGGTGGTTGCATTGTCAGACAGCAAAGCGGCGTTCACCTGAAGGCTCGCGAAACGCGCTCGTGCCAGTTCCGCTGGTGCTGTAGGCATAGTTACCGTTCAACAACTGGCGACCGGCGAACTGAGTCGAACCGGCGATGCGGTTGATGGTCGAGAGGACCGAGTCAACCTGCTGCTGGTTGGCCGACACCTGCGTGCTGCTCAAACCACCACTGTTGGCGGTCTGGCTGACGAGGCTCTGCAACTGAGTTAACAGCGAGCTTACTTCGGTCAAACCACCGGCGGCGGTACCGATAACGCTGTTGGCCTGCTGTGCATTGCTGATGGCGGTCGTGATGCCGGCCTGCTGATCCTTAAGATCGTTTGCGGCAATGAGACCTGAGGGGTCGTCGGCACCGGTGTTGATCTTCAAACCTGTGCTCAAACGGGTCAGGCTGGTCTGCAAAGAAGCGTTGTTAGTGGCCAACGCATTCTGCGCGATCAGCGACGATAAGTTGGTATTAATTCTGCTCATGGTAGTTGTCTTTCCTTGACTGGTGTTTTGCGTTCGCGGGAAAAAGCCCGCGACGACTTTCATTCCCTTGAAAGGCCAAGCCTTATCCACCTGTAAGGGTAACCACGCGGTTACCTGCTTGCGGTGTCCTCAAGGCTCTCCCTCCAGCACGACGGTCACATGACCATTGCCCGTGCGAGGCTGATTACTGTCTCATTTCGTTTGACGTATTCATTTGGCCGGTCACAACGGCGCAGGCGAATTTCATCCGCCTTACGACTCCTTTCAAACTCATCGTCACCGTGCCGAGGTCGGGTGTGACCCGGTAAATCAGTCTCACTTACATGAGGAACCGATCTCAGGTCCCGCCTGCTCGCGGTGGTCTATTCGACACACGTCTCATCGTCGTCATAAATAGGGGTACTTTAGATGCCGGTGCGGCAATAAATTCCGGCCTGTTATGGGGCGTAACGCATGGAACGCTCTAGATTTCAAACAGTTATGCGCGTAGTGGCGGGGGGTCGATGATTATCAGACATCGCGCAGATCCTGCGCGATGTCCGCTCGGTTGACTCAGAAATGTGAGGATGGCGAACCAAAAAAAGAAATACGGAATGATGCGGATTGTTAAAAGTCGAATGGCCAGCGAACACCGGTTTGCGGACGCTCAGGACGCGAGGGTCCATACAACCGACCATTCGCGCCGGCCCAGCGGTGGAAGGCGGCCCGCCGATCCGTCAGCAACCGCTCGATCGAGTTGGTCGAAACGACCCGTTACCGGTTCAATCGAAAAATGACGATTTCCTGCCCAGCGACCGGTGTTGATCCAGACGCCCCAGTGGGCAGGCAGTTGATCCACCGAACTGTATTGCATTGTCAGTGACCGATTCCGCTCGGGATAAATCAGCGAGATTGGCGTGGTGATCGGCGCCATCGAAAAAAGCTTCCATCCCTGACGTGGCGGCAGGGACTGAAAATCGGTGATGTCCACCCCCGGTGGCACCATCGGCCAATCAAACAGCTTCTGATGGTCGATTCCTTCAGCGTCATGACTGAAACGAAACTGGCCCGGCATGTTCAACGCCAACTTAACCGGACTGAGCATCGACATGTTCGAATGCAGCGCCCAGATGAAACGAAATTCAAACGGCGCGAGATTGATCAGCGTGTAATCCGCCTGGATGGAAGACCCCTCCAGGTGTAACTTGCGGGTGAGGCGATAACCAAATCGAAGGCCGTGCCAGACGGTGGTGATGCCGTCGCGCGTGGGCACGGCAGTGGTGGGTAAACCCCACAGTTCACCGTGGTCGGGAATGTTAATGCCGTCGTAAGGATGCCCTGGATATTTTCCAGGCGCGATAGCGGGAAAGCACTCATCCCAGCCGGCAAACCAGCTTTGATCGAAGCGGGTGTCGTAAGCGGCAACGGTGGGCAACTCCACCGGGTAATCGAACATCAGGTTGTACTTGTCGACCTTGTCGATCAACGATGCCACTTTGCCGCCGATATGAGGATAGACCTCCATGCGGATGACATCGTTTTCAATGATGACCGGCTGGCTCATAGAAGTGGGTGTATGCTACCGATGCAACCGCGGGGACGCCAATTTGAATTATGTCCGCTTGTCTGTGGAGCATCCAACCGTTCAGGGTTGGTCAATTGAATAGGGTTCGGCTAGTCTGATTTTCATGTCGCTTACGATTGTTCCAAGCATCGATCTCCGCAATGGAAAAGTGGTTCGGCTGAAGCAGGGTGATTACTCCCAGCAGCTGAATTACCCGGTGGATCCACTTCAAACAGCTGCGGCATTTGCCCGCGCCGGTGCGAAATGGATGCATGTCATCGACCTTGATGGCGCAAAGGAAGGGCGGCCTGTTCAACTGGAATTGATCCAGCAGCTCGCAACGACCGCGGGACTGTCCGTGCAGATCGGTGGGGGCATTCGAACCCGGGAAGACATTGAACGGCTTTTTCTAGCCGGCGCCGCCCGGGCGGTGGTTGGGACGCGCGCCATGCAGGATTGGAGCTGGTTTGCCCAGCTGGTTCATGACCCGCGTTATGCGGGGAGGATTACCCTGGCATTGGACGCAAAGGACGGGGTTGTGGCCACCCATGGTTGGACGGAAACATCCAGCAGAACCGCGGTCGATGTCGCGAAGGAAGTTACAGGTTGGCCGCTGGCGGCGATTTTGTATACCGACGTCGCGCGGGATGGGATGCTTGCCGGGCCGAACTTCGAACAGACCGCCCGGTTGGCCGAGGCGACAGACGTGCCGGTGATCGCCAGTGGTGGGGTGGGATCGATCGAGCATATCCAAAAGCTGACGACGCTTCCGGTCTGGGGGGTGATTGTCGGCCGTAGTCTTTATGAGGGCAAAGTGGATCTTGCCGAGGCAATTCAAGTGGCAAATGCCGGCTGCTAGGTTGTACGTGTCCCCCTTGCGACTCCAGAACTACAAGGTGCAATTCTTTGGCGCCGACGTGCACGCACGAGAGTCGACGACACAAATACTTTCTCAGCTTAATCGATCTCATTCCCGGCTGGTCGGATCAATATATTATGACGGCAAAAATCCCCGACGCACCGGTGGCACAAGTCTGATCAAAACCGCCTGAAGCCAAAGTGAGCCACGCACCATAGCAGCAGAAGGACGGCAAGCGAACGCAATATCAACTTGCGGATCAATGCCGCGCGGAAATTGACACCGCATCTCGGGCACACCACGGATTCTGCCCCGACCAGATCGCGACACGCCGGACATTTTCGAAGATGCATAAGTGAATCCTGCGCGCGATCATCTCAGTGTTGCGCCGGCCGGTCGTCGGGCGATTCAGCTGACTTGGCCTGCCATGCCCTGATACGCTAGTATTGCGTGGCTCATGGCGACGCTAACCTATCGTACCGCTGGTGAATCGCACGGAAAAGCGCTGATTGCGCTGGTAGAAGGCCTTCCCGCGGGGGTGCCTGTGGACCAGGCTTTTATTGATGGGGAATTACGTCGCCGCCAGGGCGGATATGGCCGGGGCGGTCGTCAGAAGATCGAGTCGGATCATGCGGAAATTTTGACCGGTGTGCGGATGGGAAAAACCATCGCGTCCCCCGTCACGATGCTGATTCCCAACAAGGATTCGCGTCTGGACGACCCGACCGCGACCCCTCCGCTGCATCGGCCCCGGCCGGGGCATGCGGATCTGGCGGGATCGGTTAAGTGGCTGACCACCGATTGCAGGGAGACGCTGGAACGTGCCAGTGCCCGTGAAACCGCGGCCCGCGTGGCGGCAGGCGCGCTTGCGCGGTGCTTCCTGCGCGAGTTCGGCATCGAAGTCTTCGGGTTCGTCCGCTCGGTCGGGCACGCCACGGCTGCGGTGGAAGTCACCGAAACCAACTGGCGCGAGCTTGCCGGTCTTCGAGATGCTTCGGAGGTTTATTGTCCCGATCCCATCGCCGACGCCGCGATGCGCGAGTTTATCAATCAGCAGAAGCTGGCCAAGGACACCGCCGGTGGGATCGTGGAAACGCATGTGTTTGGCTGCCCGATCGGGATGGGTTCCTGCATGACCTGGGATGGCCGCCTGGATAGCAGAATCGCCGCGGCCGTGGTGGGGATCCAGGCATTCAAAGGCGTCGAATTCGGTCTGGGATTCGAAACCGCAAGACGCCCGGGATCAAAGGTACATGACGAAATTGCGTTTGATGCATCTCGAAAAGACTTGCCTTCGCTGGGATTTATTCGTCCGACCAATCACGCCGGCGGGCTTGAAGGCGGAATGACAAACGGACAGCCGGTTGTGGTGCGCGGCGCGATGAAGCCCATCAGCACGCTCGGCAAACCGCTGCGCAGCATCGATCTGAATACCCGGCAGGCCAGCGAAGCCGGCTGGGAACGAAGCGACATCAGCGCCATCAGTGCCGCCGGGGTGGTGATGGAAAACGTGATTGCGTTTGAAATCGCCCGGGCGTTTCTTGAAAAATTCGGCGGCGATTCGATGCTCGAAGTTCGCCAGAATTACGATGGATTTCTGGCACAGGCGCGCCGGCTGCCGCACTGAAGCGCATCGATGTCAACTGGAAATGGACACGCCTTGTCTCAACCGACACAAACTGACGCCCACCGCCCGATCGACCCGGAGGAGAACCCGCTTTCTCCTCCAGTATTCCGCCATGTGGCGCGGGTGGTGCTCGGATCGTTCATCCTGACCTTCATCGCCTCGCGGGTTATGGTGATTTTGATCATGACCCGGAAGGTGCCCGACTTTTTTTTCCATGTCGGCAAGACGCATGTGCATCATTTGAACTACGGGATTTTTACGCTGTCCGCTGTTGGGGGATACCTCATTTTCCGACGGCCCGGCGGTCAGAAACTCACCTGGGCCACCATTGTGTATGGTATTGGTCTGGGCCTGACGTTTGACGAATTCGGGATGTGGGTTCATTTGGGCGGCAGCTACTGGCAAGGGGCGAGTTTTGACGCCATCGTGCTTATTTCCGCCGCTCTTGGGCTGATTGCATATGCTCCTTCGCTGAATCGATTCAAATCTGAGCACTGGATCTGGACCATCGTGCTCAGCGGCGCGGTGATATCAGCGATCAGCGCGATTGGAATTTCTCTCACCCATTACGCCCAGCATATGATGCCCTGGTTGCAGCAGATCGAAGCCACCGGCGCTCAATGATGCACGCCGAAGACGGGCCCGGTCGATCTTGCAAAATTCTGTTACTATCTCCCAGATGCGGATGCTTCTGTGTGCGATGATCCTGCTGAGCATGACGGATTCAGCGTCGGCGGGCCCGACCACACAGCCAGTTGCGCAACCCATTCTCATTCCCTTTCGGCTGACCGACACAAACCACATTCTCATCCGCGTGAAAATCAATGGTCAGGGTCCATTTAACTTCATCATGGATACCGGTGCGCCGGCGATGTTCGTGCGGGTTCCGGTGGGTGAAAAACTCGGACTAAAACCCACCACGCGCGGCGTTGCCGTTCTGGACAACCTGGAAGTGGAAGGAGGGGCAAAGATGAAGCACGTGCAGTGCATCGTGCAAACGCCGTATCAAATCGAAGGGATGAATGCGATCGGCGCTTTGGATGTCGATCTGGACGGCATGATCGGATACTCCGTTTTAGCGCGGTTTCGTCTGCAGATCGATCTGAGCAAAGACCATATGATATGGACGCCGCTTCGATTCGTTCCTTCTCCTTTTGTCAGCCGCCACCGACCGCCTGGAGCGCCACCGCAGGCTGCGGACCCACGTGAAGATCAGCTTGAATCCGTGGGAGGGTTGTTAAAATTCCTCGGTCCATTGATCAAACCCGACGCGGTGGATCCGCAATATCGCGGCCTTGTGGGTCTTTCACTGCAGCAGTCGAACGACGCCGTGCTCGTGCAACATGTCCTGGGAAAAAGCGCCGCCGACCAGGCCGGCATCATTCCCGGCGATCGACTGGTTGAGATCAACGACAAAGCCGTCACCTGCATCGCCGATGCCCAGCAAAACATGCAAAGTATTCGGGCCGGCCAAGCCGGTTCACATCACCGTTCAGCGCGGAACGGCAACACTGACGTTGAAAATGACAGCTCAGGAGGGATTGTGAATCGGTTGCGTCTGCTGGCATCGCTTTGTCTGTTGCTCTTCAGTGCATCGGTTCGCGCGGTACTTCCACCGTCTGCGTCCTTCATGACCCGGCCGGTCATCGTTCCAATCGAAATAATCCGCTCAGGGCACATTGCGATTCGCGCGCATCAACGGCAGCGGCCCCTACCGATTTATTTTTGATACTGGCGCACCGATGCTGCTCGTCAACGAGCGTGTTGCAACGGATGCGCGCATTCTGCCTCGGGGATTCCAAAGACCGTTCTTCACGCCGCTGGGTGACCTGGGTGCATACAGGGTTCGATCCATAAATCTGGGCCGGGCGCAGCAGACGAATGTGTTATCTGATGTGTGGAACCATCCGACGGTCGAAGCATTGTCCCGCGCATTCGGCCCGTTCGAAGGGCTAATGGGTTTTCCGTTTTTTGCCCACTATCAGATGACAATCGACTACCAGTCAAAGACGATGACGCTGATACCTTCGCCATTTCAGCCTGTGGATACGCGGGAGAAGATGACTCGGCGGTTGAGTGATGTCGAACAAGCCAGAGTTTATGCGCCCCGCCAGAGCATGGGCATCGTCGTAGCAAAAGACGCAAAGGACACGGCCGCGGGAGTGACAATCACCACAGTAATGCCGCAGAGCCCCGCTGAGCGAGCGCATATTCTCGCGGGGGATCGGTTGCTTACGCTGAATGGCCGCTGGACGGACAGCATTGAAGATTGTTACGCAGCCCTGTGCGGAGTTGATTCCTCTCGAGCGGTATCCGCAACCATTTTGCGCGGCGGGAAGGAAATCAACTTGCGAATCAAAGTCGAGCCAGCGATTTGATTCACTCGCCCTGAACTGACAGCTGCAGTTCGAAGATTCGTATCGGTTTTTCCCGGGTTTTCACGCTTTGCATAAAAGTGTTCAACTTCCATCCCTGTGCTGTAATCCAATCTACAAATGCGTCGCCTGTCGGACGACCTGGCTCACCGAGGATTACGCTTCCGCCTTCAGCCAGGTGCTTTTTCCAGAACGGATCGAGAAATACCCATTGCGTCCGTTCATATAAAATGTCAGCGCCAATAATGACGTCGAACCGTTCAGAGAGAACGTCTTTTTGCCAGTTCAACCGACGAGTCCTGATTCGATTTGAGAGCGGATCGGCATTGTAGCGCAAACAGAAGGGCGGGTGCCTCCAGATCCGCGAACAAAACATTTGAACCCAGCGCCGCAGCAATACAGCCGGCCAATCCCTGCCCGCAGCCCAGATCCAGCACGTTTTTTGCCTTAAGCACACTTCCACAGCGATCGACCAGATGCTGGGCGATGCCACCGCCGCTGTCCCACAATTCGGCCCAATAAGGTAAATGCAACGGCTCGGCATGGCGAACGCCCCCGACGCGTTCGCGACGGTCTTCCTCGGCTGCCACTTCGTCCAGGACGCGGTTTGGATCCGCCGCCCGCGTGAACGCGAATTCAATCGCGCCGAATCGAACGATCTCGGTTCTGGTTGGAAAGCGGCGTTGAATGTGCGCGAGCAGATGCGATGGATTGGGAACCATCACTTGATCTGTGAAATCGGTATCTGTCGCTCGATTGCGTCATAGCCCAGTAGCTTGTCGATGACGACAACTTTTCCGACCACGTAGACCGCAAGCACAATTCCCAGCACTGCTGCCAGGGAAATCAGCGCATCGATAATGGCCGCGGGCATTCGCAGCCGGAGGCGCTTATTCCCCACCGCAATGAGATCGGCGAATATCCAGATCAATGCGATGACTGGCCCGGCCAGGGGGATCAGCGCCAGCAGGCTTGGCCCCAGCGCGTAAACATTTACGTTATACAAAAGCACGTCCGGCAGGAGGACTGAATCCTTCTCCTGCGAGGTCAGCCGGCCATAGATTGCGTTGTATATTTTGAACAGAAAGAAAACACCTACCCCCGCCCCGACCAGAGCGATGGCTCCCAGCACAGCCGCGTTCGGCCAGTCGATATCGATATAGTCGACATCATGCGTCTCGCGCCAGATGAAGTACGCTGTATGAATCAGGGCAGTGATTGCCCAGATCGCCGAGACGCCGATCAGAAATCCTTTTGCGTCGGTGTTTGTTTCAGGCCGTCGGATTGAATTTGTCAGTTTGCCGGGCGAGGTCAGGCTCATCATGCACGTTTTAAAAAATGCGCCGACAGTGCCGTGCGTTGCGCGGTCCTCCCACGGGGTGCCCGAGCCTGCGAACATCGGATCGAAGACGACCTGCTGCTTGCGTTTCAGAGCGGCAATTTCAATGTTTTCCGGCGTTCGTACTCTAGACATGGCTCACAATCCTTCTTCACGAAACAGCAACCCACCGCTGGTTATCTTTTATTCGATAATCCGTGATTGTCGTCACATCAGCCCCTGCACGCAATGCTAAGATCCGCCAGTTGTGGCTGAAATCTGATCGATTCGGCCTGATCCCAGCATCGATTCCAACTGCAAACGAATCTGGCTCAGCAGTGGATCGGCCTCTCCGTGCGGGCGATCGGCGCTTACTTCAATTGCCTCCCCGACCGTCAGCGTGGCATGGATTTCACCGTGCACGCTGATCTTGTCTGTGAGATCCTCCTCGAGCCTTTCGATCGTTTCCATCACCCGATCCGGTGAAGGATTTTCATCGAGATAATTCGGTGGATAATGATCCAGCTGCTGGGCGAGATAAACATCCGCCAGGTGTTTCCAGCGACGCTGCTTTTCGGATTCATCCAGCTCGCCTTTGGTCATGTCCGGCAGGATCGCCGACCGCAATCGCTTAACACGCCCGGGTACTGAATCGGTGTGGTTCTTTTTCAGCCATTGGTTTTCGAGGGGGGCCAAAATCGAATCGGTGAGATTGTGCAATCGTGGCGCGACATCGCCGTTGCTGGCCTGACCCAGGTATTCCAGCTCTTTCAGGGCAAGCAGTGCGCCGCCGATTTTGCGTATACGATCGTACAGCGGAAGTTTTTGGGGAGCCCAGGTTAAGCGGGTTTCAATTTCGGCCAGCACTTTCTCAGCGGCGCGATCCACGTCTCCTTTAAAGTGATAGCGAATCGCGACGGGATGCGCGACGACTTTGGATTGTGGATCTTTCTTCGCCCGGCGCTTGGCTGCCGTGCGCCATCAGCGAAACACCATCCAGCAGGTCGTTTACAATGTCGTTGGTGCGGGCGATGTATCCTTCTGGAAAAACAACGAGCGGGCGCTCGGCGGATTCGAGAATTTCGATCGCTGTGTTGACCGCCACGCGATCAATTCCCTCGCGATAGATACTGAAGGCGCCGCGCGTCGCAGCAGAAAAGCGGTCAGCTTATCCTGCATAAACACATGCCAGCTGGCCATGATAAAAAACGGCGACCCGCTTGCGCGAGAGAGAATTCCCAGCACCAGCGGATCCTCCTCCCGGCAGTGGTTTGGCGCAAGCAGCACGCCGTGACCCGCTGAGATCGACTGCTTCAATCTTTCGACATGCAGGCATTCAACATGCGTCACCCCGTATTTGCGTGCGAGCAATCGCGGCACATACAGCGACAGGATCGCCGGCCATATCCGCATGTGATGCGGCGGGATCGGCACATACGGTTTATCGATGACGATGTTCTGCATAGATCTGTTTTCCTGCCGAAGCGTCGTCGACAGCGCCCCAAGGGTCAATAGAGCGCCAAGGTTGTTCTGGTTTATACTCGCGACGCATCGGCGAAGATGCAGTTGCCGCACGCCAATTAAAATTGTGAACAGGATTTGCCTTTGCCTCCCACCTGCCGCGATCTTGCCCGGTTTTTTCTCAAGCTTGGGTTCTTTGCCTTCGGTGGGCCGGCGGTGCATGTGGCTTTGATGGAAGACGAATTGGTTCGGCGGCGGGAATGGATTTCATCAGCCGAATTTCTCGACCTCCTGGCCATGTCAAATCTGCTGCCCGGGCCCAGTTCTACGGAATTGGCGATCTTTATCGGGTATCGCCTCTGCGGTGTTCCAGGGCTCCTGTTGGCGGGTGTCTGCTTCATTCTGCCGGCGTTTTTGATGGTGTGGGGACTGGCGGCGCTGTACGTGCGGTATGGTCATTTGCCCGCTGTCGCCGGAATACTATACGGGCTGAAACCGGTGGTACTTGCCGTCGTCGTTCAAGCCCTGTGGCGGCTGGGCAGATCAACTCTAAAAAATCGATGGTCCGTTGTCACGGGCGTTACTGCGATGGGTCTCTGCGTCGCGGGCTTTACACCAGCGGGAGTTCTGGCGGCGGTAGCTGTTTTAGCATTCGTGATCGATTTTATTCGACGAGCCGTTCCGGTGAAAACGCCCCTGGCGGTCGCGCCTCTTTCTATTTTTCTCGCGTTTTTGAAAATCGGATCGGTCATCTTTGGCAGCGGCTACGTGCTGCTCGCGTTCCTGCGATCGGATCTGGTCGCACAGCGTGGCTGGTTGAACGACCGCCAACTGCTCGACGCGGTTGCAGTCGGGCAGATCACACCCGGCCCGGTTTTTACCACGGCGACCTTCATCGGATATCTGATCGGTGGATCCTGGGGTGCTTTCAGCGCAACCCTGGGGATTTTTATGCCGGCATTTGTGCTCGTCGCGCTGACCGGACCTTTTGTCCTGAAGCTAAGAACACTGAGGTGGACCGGCATCCTTCTCGACGGCTTAAACATAGCCGCTGTCGCGTTGATGAGCTTTGTCACATGGCAGCTGATGCGCACTGCCATTATCGATTGGATAACGCTTTCCCTGATGCTGGTCAGCCTGGCCCTCTTGCTGCGGTTTAAGCTCAATCCCATCTGGCTAATCGTGATGGGTGCTATCGCTGGCGCCATGAAATAGGACAGCCAGGCAAAACAGGGATTCGCGTGGAAAAAAAACTCAGTGACACGAAGTTTTAAACGAAGTGATTCAATAAAAAACCCGGTAGGCGTGGGTGACGGGAATTTGAGTCTTGACACGGGTTTGAAAAACAGCCGGAAACCTCGAAAAACCAGCCACTTCTGTCCAATCGGCAAGAATCGGTCGGTTACCGGATTTTTGGCCGTTTGGTTGCCACGTTGGTTGCCGGTTTTAGCGGTAACTTTTGACCAGCGCACCAGCCACAATGGTTACCGCCTTCGAACGGCTTGAGGGCCGAATCGAGTGCCGGCAGCGACTGTTGTTGCGGCGCTCCAAATCCTGTTCGTGCATAACCCCTAAAATCATTCGAAGGATTATTCCTTCCACATTTGTTGCGGTGTCCATCGGCCAGTCATCGGCTCGAAACGGGCTGCAAACGCGAGCGGCTCTGAAGCGAATCTTTTTACATCATCAACCACCCCCGGCAGATCCGGCAGATTCCCCTCGCCCAGGCGGCGACGAAAAGCGGACCATTGAGTCTGCTTCGCGGCGTCCTGCGAAAATGCGGTCGTCAAACCCACCGGCAATTCCATTGGCAGAGCAGTTTTTCTGCGCCTAAATGTTGCGGTGATCGCGAACAAGAAGACTGCCATCAAACTCGAAACTCCGCGAAAGATGATGGAGGTCGTAGTAGTCTTTCAACCGGGTATTCAGCAACCCGAGTTTCACGATTGCCTCCAGCTTTTCCGCCACTACTGTTTTGCGCGGGTAGGTGCGAAGTTCTGGTGCTGCCAGACCCAGAAGACTCGGATACGTCGCGGTGACAGCGTCCGGCGTTACCGCGTCACCAAACCCAATATCAGTCTGCACCCGTACGACAGCCCCGCCCAGTTTCGCTACGAAATGAACTCGCACGCCGCCGTATTCTGCAACCGTGCGAATGTCTTCGGTTGTCACCGTCGTCGGATCGAATATCCATCCATCATCAGCCGCCGGAATCGAGCAGACTTCGCGGAACACATCCGCGATGTGAGGCAACGATCTGTCCCCAAAGCCCAGCAAATCCAGATCCTGTGTCGGCCGATGCGGCGATCCTTCCCAAACGGCGAAGAGCATCGCACCCTTGAGAATGAATTGATCCCGATGCCGGGAAATACTCATGCGGTACAGAAAGTGCTCGATTGCGTACCGGATCAACAACTGATTGTAGTTTTGCCCGGTGGAATGAGAGAGGTTCAGCAGACGCTGGCGAACGGAGGCTGCGAAGTTGCGGGGACCGGTGGGCATCGAGAAAGATTATGCCAGCAGGCTGTCCATGAATGGTCGCATGACATTGGTCATCCGGCACACCTTCGCAAAATGCGATATCTGCTCGGCGGTGACAACCTTGGTCCGCCAGGCATCCCGCAGTGCCTCAACCGCCACATCAATACCGATCTTGTTTCGATACTTGAAACAATCAACAACGGTCTTTGCTGCCGAGTAAATCTGAACATCCACACCTTGAATGCGATGATGCTCGACACCATCCTTAAAAGCCTCGCCCGAAAACCGCATAATTCGCAGCGACGGACTGTCCACCCGAGGCTTGCGACTCGCCGGTGTGATTGCCATCCAGACTTCCCATGGATTCTGCGTCGTGAGGCCATGAAACCGCAGTGCCGACAGCAGGCAGATCACCCCACCCGGCACACGCTTGCACGCCTCAGCCAGACTGTGATTTTCCGTCACGTCAGCATTTGCGAGAAAATAAATTCCCCGTCCGGAACGATTGAGTATTCCCTGCTCGGTCAGGTGAGTCAGATGCCGGTGCGGAATATCCAGCGCAGCAAGATCACGGGGCCGCAGCATCCCCTTCCGCCGGGCAAGCCGCAGTATCTGTTCGATGGATGTCTGTCGTCTAATGGTTGGCATGGATCAATTCGTCTGTACTTATCGTCATCTACGGACACATTGTACACCACTGCGGCAGCTAATCCCACCTAATCTAAAGAATCAAGATTATCGGACCCCAAAGCCAAGGGATTAGCCACTGCGGACATAATCCTTAAAATAATTTGAAGGTTTGCACATGATCTACCGCAACACTCATGAATCGCGTCGAAAGTTGCACAGCATTGTGGCGGGGCAAGGCGGTTACTTCACCGCCAAGCAAGCCGCCGGCGCGGGCTACGACTATCCGCATCTGAGTCTCCACCTCAAAGCCGGTAACTTGTAACTTCGACCGCGCCGACCACGGTCTTTACCGCGTCGTCACGATGCCTTGCGTCATGCTCCCGCATTCACGATATATTTCGTAAGGTCGACCGGCGGCTGATCCAACATGACCCTGTCCGAGTGCCAGTCGATTTCGACTTGCCAATTGTCATCCTCTTTAGATCTCATGTCCTTAAGGAATCCAGAAAACACTTCAGCGGGTATGAAGAGGAGCCGGTCGATGGAGCCGCATGCAAAACAAAACCAACTTTTAGTTGCATCCTTCAGATACTCAAAGTAACTCTGTCGCACGGTGAACCAGTACCAGTTCCCGCCTCCCCGGACGTATCGCTTCGATGTGAGACATGCCACATAGGTCTGTCGATCAGCACTCCCGAAATGGAGCGACTCTGCTGGACGAGCGGACAGCCGAGGCGATGGGCGAGCTTTTCTATGCTCTTATTTCGAAGGTCGGCGACATTTATCTCCGTGGCTGAATCGCCTAACTTCAACGGGCGCAGCCGAGTTGATGGTTTGATCAACGCCGGGCTCGACTTGAACATCCCGAGAGGTGTCAAAGATCAAATCTATGATAGGGTTGAATGCGCGTGTACTCGCGAGGCTTCAGTAGTTCAACGATTTTCGCAGTGACAGTCGGTGTTTCCAGATTCTCTTTGATCGCGATGAGTCTTGAGTATGCGTCAACGCTGATCAATCGCGTGTCCCAAGCGTAACGAGATCCTCGGATCTGCGCTTCGAGATCCCCGGTATCCTGCCGCCCAACGATGATCAAAATCGAAGACGCTGATGCGGAAAACTTATCTGCATCGATCAATTGCTGTCGATAGCCGGCAATCACATCGAGATTTATACGGTATGCGTCAGTTGTCTTTACCTCGACGAGCAACCGATGCGCATCCCGTGGCGCACCATAAGCCATCGAAGCCCACAGCCCCGGGGGTTCCGCGGTAGCGCCCGGACTCGATCGCAAAGCCGAGACGGCTTCCGATCTCGTTCACCACGTCCTGCAAGACAAGTCCACTGTTGCTAAAAGCTTTGTCGAGACAGCTTCCGGCAAAGGCTGCAAGCATGGAAGAGGGAACGAGAGTCAGGAAATGCCGAAATTCTGTCGATGTCGGGTTGCCATCCTTCAGTCCACCGTCACCGCACATCGACAAAATCTGTTGAACACCCTTTCCGTGAAAAAACTCCCTATTGGAGTTCCAGATTGCGTGCAGGCCTTTATGTTCCATAGGATCTCACCTGAAGTCAGAGAAAGTTGGTGCAACTGCACGCGCCGTTCAGGATTAGAAGTAGCATTCAAACTGTGCTTTACGGACAAATCATGGAGTTGCTGCGCGATCCCTCGGGAGAGCTTCGGATTGCTCCAACCGAGATGTGTCGCTTTAACCAGAAGGATTCCACCTTCCTTTGCCAATCGCCGGTTGAACTTGCCGGTCGTGACGCCTGTTTACCCAAGGCTTCTGCAACTTTCCTTTGAATTGCTGTAAGCGATTGCGTCGACTTCGCCCATTTTGCAATGCAAGCCAAATTTCAGGGGAAATGTGCTTCACCACATCAACAATTGCTCGCTCCTGAGCAGTCAGAGGGGCGACGCCCTCCGCTTCAGAAGCACCATCACGATCATCTACCTCCGGCAGTTTCAGAGAGAGTTCTAAACCCAAAATCTTTGACCAGCATTCTTCGCGCTTGCACCACTCGGTAATATTTCTGCCCCCAGGCGGATTGATGATCACATTTCGAGCCGCAGTCAGAATAGTTTTCAGCGGCTGTACAAAGTCCTTTGGAAGCAACTGCTTTTCCCAGATCTCCTTCCATGGCAGCCGGCGCTGCAATGCGAATGACAGCCTTGCGACCGCATATGTGACAACCTGGGCACGGTAGCCCTGATACTCAAGCTGGCCGTAGAGCTTCTCAGCAGCGTGAAATAGTGTGGCAAGGGCTACGATTCTGCGAAATTCATTCTCATCCGGCGGCTTGCGTTCATCGCGGGTAAGCTGGTTCATGAAATCCACGAAGCATTTCTGAGCGCCCCGACTTACGGAATGAGGTAGCTGGTCCCAACTCAGCATGAACTTGGCTAAGTCGGTCTTCGAAAATTTCTGCGCCGACGGATTTTCAGTCCGGAAACTTTTGCGCCCAGCAGAGGTGTTCTCTGCTGCAACCGCATCAGCATACTGACCTCGGGCTCTTTCATAAAACCATCGAGTCCCGCGGGCCGCTTCAGTCGTTCGAATCGATGTCCAAGTCGATCGTGACAGGCGCTCCAGTTCAATATGCCATGGATGATCGGCGCTGAAATCGGCCTCCTGAATCCGATTTTGGGTGTTCGCGTATTTGGAGATCAGCGGCACGAGTTGGTCAACCGCCTGTTCAGGCACGATCGTCAGCTTCATCGCAACGGAAACTTGCCCCAGTCTGCTGCATCCCGGCGATTGCAGGATGCGATCGAGGCGGTTGTCTGCCCACCGTTCACAATTTGGAAATCCATTACGCTTCGGATCCTGCGCCATTCCGCCGTTCAAATCTTCTAAAATAACCGACGATGCCGTTGCGGAAAGGCCGTTGTTGTACGGCAGAAAACGAGATGGGGCGTTCAACACCGTGTCCCGAATACCTTTGTTGACTTTGCCAGTGAATTGGAGAAACGATCTCACATTGCGCCGAGAAGCCGGGAGCGATAAGTATTGTAGATTTGCGCCAATGTTGCGCCGGGGATGCAGGTAAATAGAACCTGGATGCCGTCCGCCGCTTTTTCAGTAACGAGACAAGGTAATGATTGCGAAAATTCCTCCGCGAAATCAATCGAGATCTTATCATCACCAGTACCGCCACACGTTCTCGCCAAGCGAAGAAGATCCCAGACTTCCCTGCTGAATCCATCTTTCGCCGCTGACATTGCGGCTTTGTCGGAGACTTGGCCCGTGGTGATTACATTCAACGCGATCGCCCGGCGAGCTTTAACCGATTCCTTCACAAGCTGAACAAGCTCGTACGCGGGCTGGGACTCGTCCAATCCCACAATCTTCGATGCTCTCGCCTGCTTTACGAATCCCTCAAGCCGACGGAACCCGCGATCAACGACATCCTTCCCTACGGCTGCAACTTCAAGGCCGGTGGTCAGCGGCGCGTTGTCATTGGCGTCAATGAAATAGAAGATCGACAGCACGTCTTCTTCCGCGTCGTAAGCATAACCATGCACCTCTCCATGTGGCGTCGATGCGTCATGCTTGCAAAAAGCAACCTGGCCGTCAGTCAGGATATCAGCGTCCTCAAGTCTCTTCAGAATTACTTTTACAAACGCGGTGAGCCGAAGTCCACCATCCTCATCGTCATGAGCTTCATCGAAGACCTCTTGGTGAAGCTGTTCCAAAAACGGTTCGAGCATGAATCACTCCTTCTCCTGCGCCACTGGGCGCTCCAATCAGCCCGGAAGCGTCCGCGAGAAATGATGCCAAGCCCGCCAAAATAATTGAGAAATGAACGTCGCGGCAGCCTGGCGGCACTTGTTCGAGCTTGATTCGGGGAAAACCATCTCGCACTTGGTACGCCACCGGCGCGGCTGCGGTATAACGGTCGCGATAGTGCTGCGATTGCGAAGGCATATAGCCGATAGAAGCCAGCCGATCTCGGAACACATCGACAGCTTCTGCATCAGTTTTCAAGGCGTTCTCTGCAAACGCGATGAAATCTGGTAGGCATCGGCCGCTGCTTTCTGCCCTCGCGACCCTCACTACACACAGATAGGCCGCTCGGTCTGCGGCGCTTTCAAGCTGCTGCGGATCATTGATGCGCACCGCAGCACCAGTTTCGGCTTGGTAAGTCTTAACTTCCACGGCGTAGTCGGGAAATTCAAAATCTCTCAAACTGCCGGTCGGGCCTTGCCAAGCTTGTACGGCGGCATGAGGCCCGAACCTAGTTGAGGCTCGGCATAGAACTACCAGTTCGCCGATCAGACCACGAATCTCTTCATCAGTAAGAGACCGTCGGTTCTTCTCTACAAACCGCCGCCAGCGCTCGATGCACTGGACTACAACCCGGCACGCATCCGCAGTTGACCTGCTCTGCGAAAGGGCCAACACGACCTCTTCCCCGAGAACTGAAAACAGATCGACATACTCAGGATCGTTCAGGAGTACGCTGATCGCGCATCTTCCCGATGGCAACCCAGGAAAATCAGCAACAACCGCCTCAAAAGTGCGAGTGCTGATTCGCCCCAGATCCTTTGGACGGTGCACAGAAGGCAGTTCGAAGAGAAGCGCGGCGTTACCGGCTGGCTTTGACACCGCCGCAAATACCCGGACATCCTGTCCCGAGTGCAGAAGCCGCATCGAAAAAGAGCCCGGCGACCCGGACGCACTACCCAATTCTGCCCACAGTTCACGGAGCTTCGACATCTGCGACCTCCTGAAGCAAGCCATGCTCCCGTCGCCATACCTCGCCCACGCAATATGACAATGATTTTGCTGTTGGAGATTTGGGAAAGCTCACGGCAACGGCGGGGATGAATTCAACCGGATGATCTGACTGTCCATCATCAATCAGATACAGTAATAACAGTCCTCGCTGTGCCGGCCGCACGATTCGCGATTCCTCGCGCTCCGGCAGTGCCCGCACATTGCCATTCTTATCAAGCGAAGATGCTGCGATTGCACGCTTAAACTCGTCGACTGAAAGATCAATGGCTTCGTCGGCGGTCCCTGTTAGGCCTCGCGTTGCAAATCGATTTGAGCTTGGCGGCTCACTCGTGGTTCTGACGAGCTTTGCGAACGTGTATCTGCCAAACGTCACAGAGGGACCATCACCATTTTTGGAGATCAGCGCGACTGTCCATTTTCCGAGTTCTCCTTTTTCGGCCTGTTGGCGAATATATTGCCGAAGCCTGTCACACCTGTCGTTGAAACTTGAGGACGAATATGCCTCGTAACCTGAAAGAAAATCAACGACTAACGAGACGGGAATATCTCGCCAGATATAGTGCGGAGATGGTTCTGTACGGACGTCACGACTTGACTCGCCCAGCGAAATTATAAATTGCTTCATTGCACTGCGAATTTCGTCTGCACGATCACCTGTTCTCATCATCTTCAACGACTGGACCATCTCTCCGGCGAATCTCACTTCGACATCCTCGCCCGATCGAATTTTGTTGGCTGCGGTGATGAGCAGGCCGTCGGAGGGGGTGCGTACCCGTAGACCGAAATCGCTGGGCTCCATGTGCGCGTCCGCCATACGATCAAGGTCTGACCGGAGATCATCCATCGCCAACGCGATCTCTTGGAAAGCCGAGTAGAGATTGGGGGTTGTATAAACCCGGCAGAGATCGGCATATCTGGGCCGATATCCAAACCACCTCCCCATCTGCATCAGCGTGTCGAACATCTTAGATGCTCGCAGGAAATAGCTGACGGACAGTCCCTCCAGAGTTAAGCCGCGGCTCAGCTTGTCCCCGCCGACTGCAATTACGTAAATTCCTTTCGGACTTCGAGAATAAGCAAGAGCATCAGCCGAGCTTCCGTTGATTCGCATGACGCGAATGCGCTCAACAGCAATCGAAACTTGGTCCCATACGTCCTCCCAAATTGGAATCGCCGCACAACGGTCACCCAAGCGGACGCGGAATTTATCATGCTGCTCCAGCAGGCGTTTTCTCCAGAGGTCCTCAAAATCGGCTTTGATCTTCTCGACTCGGCCGGCGCTGCCCGAGCTAATAAGATTTCGCAGACCAACAAGCTCGTTTTCCAGTTGCTCTGCAACGCGGCCCTGCACATTCACAAAACGTGTCGCATGCACCAGCATTGAATTATGAACGTCGGCGTCTCCACGGCAGGCTCTCGCCGCACAAACAAGAACGAAGACTCTGACAGCCTCTTTCAGCGTCGCGGGCAATGGGCCGGGGGTATGGGATTTGTCGTGCTTATCTGGCAACCAAGCATTTGAATCCTCGACAGGCACAAACATGGGCAGCGCGGCTTGTTCGGGTATTCCGGCGGATTCATCGCCAGGGTGGCCGAAGACCATCGCCGGTCCAATGTAATCGGTCGGCGTCTTCAAATTCACGATGAAGGAGCGCGGGAACAGATCAGGTCCACAGTCAGCGCTATTCGTATTCACGCCAATGAAAATATTTGCGAAGGGCGTAGCCGTATAACCTACGAATGCAACTCGCTCGAATGACAGCAAAAGTTTGCGGATGAGTTCATTGATTCTGGAAGGGTCATTCTCGGGATCGTCTGAAGTGTTTACCGAAGCATGATCTGCCTCGTCGTCAATCACCAACGCCGGCGCTGCGATTTTGCTCCCGGCGGTTCCTGCCAGCCCAACAGTATTTTGTGCTTTCAGCCATCGTGTTAGATTTTTTAAGATCGTAGCATTTTTCTTGACCACCAAGACCAGCCGCGACCCGGCATTCACCTGAAATCCGATCTGATTGGCAACGTTAACTCGAAAATCACCATCCTCGGCAGAATTTGTGAACGTGAAGATGTTGAACGGCAGCGGCGGACGTCCCAGCGACTGATCTTCCTCTCCGACCCCGATCAATTTGGCGGTGATCTCCGATATTTTATTTCTGAAGCCTCGGTAAGAGCCGCACTGTCGCGCCCGATCAGGTGTTTGTCGATTCGTTCGTGAGTCTGGCTTCGCAGGCTGTTATGAATGCCCGCAAGTATGATGACAATTTGATACCCGGCATCCATGCGCTTTTGAGGCGAGCGCCGTGTAATGCGTTGTCTTACCCGACTGCACATGTCCGACGACTAAACCGCGCCGATCCCACCCAGGTGGACGATTGGGTGATTCTAAGCGTTCGAGAGTTTGGTGGGTCGAGCGATCCAGTTCTTGCAGCACGGACGGGGGGAGTTTGTCAACTCTTCGAAGATAATCAAACAAGCGGGGCCAATATCGCCAAGAGGCCTTTTCAACGTCATTCAGCCAAGGCACATGGTCCGAAAGCTTTTCATCTAACGTCGACGCCATTCCAATACGGACCCGGACTCGATTGAGCACCTCATCCGCGATCAAACGGTGCTGTGATTTTAGAAAAGCGAACGGCCCCTGTAAAAAATCAGTGACACTTGACTCAACCTGTGCCACGGAAGGTTCCTCTGTGGCGCTGAATGCTTGCATGAGACAATCAATGACCGTGCTTGCCGTGATCCCCGAAAAAGCGGTGTTCTGCGCCATGTGCTCACGCCCTTTATTTTTTCTTTGATTTGGGTTGGTCAAAGTACGCTAATATTTGAGTTCGAACGCGTACAAACGGGTCTGCGGCCAAAACTTGGGAACGAGCTTCGGCGGGGGCGATGCCGGCGCGGATAAGAAATTGTTCAGCGTGTGCCACCATCGCTGCCAGCTTGGCAATCTCGTCCGGCGTATCCAAGGTAACCGCACCATCAAGACTCTTCGAAGGCTCTTGCAACATGCTCGCAACAGGTATTGTCCGTTCGATCAGTTGAATTGCTTGCTCTAATATGCTGTCGTGGTTACAGCCGGTATGGAGCAACGCACGGAGTACAGGATGAGTACGATCGATTGAGTAGCGTACACCGGCTCGGCCCGAATCGCGCCGCCAGATGAAGCGATCTGGCGCGGATTCCTGAGATACCTCTTTTTCTCCACGGTATCGATAAACATCCGCTGCCTGCCGGCGCACATCCCTCGCGATGCGTTTAAAGTCCTCTCGCAAATAAGCCGGTGCGGCAACGTGCGATTTCATCACATTGAGATGCCAATCGCTATCCATTGAATTTGGAAGGTCTACTTGAATTCGCGCAAGCTTGAAGTGCTCTTCTTTTTGCAGGTTGAGGTTCAGCCAGTTGCCGGGAACGATCAATCGCTTACACCGGTAAATGTAAAACCCTTGATGTTCATTCCATCCGTTCGGCCCGGCGGCCGCCTCATGTTGCTCATCCGTCAACCGGGTGTGGTGAGGCAGGATATACGGTGTGACACCGATTGCTTTTTTCCCCACATAGACGCGCTCGGAGGGTAGCTGGGAAGAAATCGCTTTCAAGAATGGGTCCCACGGCTGCAATTTTTGCTGACCCAGTCTGATCACCACACCGTCTTCAATGAAGCGATGAAACACCATTGAAAGGTGGTGGCGAATGATTTCCAACGTTCGGCCTAAATGCTCATCAACATCATCCAGCGCGTAGGAAGGTGGGTCGATCGAGCTTTTCAATCAGGACAACAGTCCCGGTGGAACCAGCATCCATCTTTTCAGCAAATACCTGACCGAGAGGTGTCGGCTCATCAAGAAGCTGCCACTTGCCTGTGGATTGAATGTATGGGATATCCCACCTGCGAATTACTGGCTTTCGTCGCCTGCTGGATCGTGAGATTACTGTAAGACATCTGCCTTGCGAAAGAGATGCTGTCTTCAGACCAAGGCCAAAGCGACCCAAATCGGTCGCGGCTCGGCCGCCCAGAGGTCCTGCTCCGCCCATACGCATCGCTTCTATAAGCGTTTCTTGGTCCATCCCCGTGCCGTTGTCGATCACCGCGATGTGCGAATTGGCGTTGTCGGCATGAACCGCGACTTCAATTTTGGTTGCATCGGCGGTAAGGCTATTGTCAATGAGATCGGCCAGCGCCGATTGCAGCGTGTAACCGAAGTCCCGAAGCGACTCAACGAGGTTGCCTGCGTTTGGAACTATCTCTTCCGCTGCACCACTCATGGAAGTCCCGCATCCCTGGCGAAAAACCTGCCACGCACCGCCTCCGGCGGAAACGCCGGAACACGCTGCGATGGTATCGTAGCGTCGAATGTCAAAACCGCTACTTTATCGCGACCCGAGAACATGCTTTAGCGGACGAGGACTGACGCAGTGTTGTCAGCGTCGTCCAATGATTCGGGCCAGTTTCTTCGCCATCTTATCTGGGTGCTTTAGCTGGCATTCCCAAACAACGACCACACGCCAGCCGGTGCCGACAGCAATTTCCTCACCTCAACATCTCGCTTCTGATTCGAAGCGAATTTCGCGGACCAGAAGTCAACACGCGTCTTCGGACAATACGCAAATTTACACGACTTATGCCTATGCCAAAAACAGCCATGAACAAATATTGCTGTCCGATACTTCGGCAGAATGACATCCGGCTTTCCGGGGAGCTCCGTCCCGTCTTTCGAAAACGGTATCCGAGCCGGTGCAGTATTGACCGAACCAATATTTCAGGCTTCGTGTCGCTGCTCTTGATCCGCGACATATTCCAACTGCGATGCTCTCGGCTCAACCGATCGATCTGACACCTCAAAACAGTTTGTGAACGAGCCCGGCGATCCGCCAGGCGAGCAGCGGCGGCACTGCGTTGCCAACCTGAATATACTGCGCGGTGCGCGGCCCTTCGAAGAGATAATTGTCGGGAAAAGTCTGAAGTCGGGCAGCTTCGGCACTGTCAGGCTGCGGCATTGCGCGGCGTCATAATGAATGTAGTAATGGCCGTCTTTGCTGATGTGCGAGGTGATGGTGGTGGCGTATCGATCTGCAGTTGCACACGGAAGCGGTCAGAAAAATTCGCCCCAGATAACGCACTCCCGACGTTCTGATGATTGGGCAATAACCCTTTCGGAAAATCTGCCAGTTCTGGGAACGGCCATTTAGCTGTGCAAAAGCAGCCGCAAACGCGTATCGGTGCAGGTCGCTTCGAATGTGTCCTCTTGTGGAATGGTTGCAGAACCCTGCGCAGCTTTGGATCAGTGAACCATGAAAGATTGTGTCGCGAGTTGCCAGCGACAAATTCGCCTCCGCGCCCCGACTGATAGACGCCTGCTTCGGCATATACCTCTCTCAGCAGCCGCCGGATTTCGACTGGCATCTCAAGCTTGCAGGTCTCCATCACCGCTTTTGTCCAAGCGGCCTCGTTGTCATCCTCTCGCGACAGGCCGCTCCGGACCGGCGGCAGGTCTGAGATCATTTCCCGAACCGTCGGCGGCGCTTCTGCCTTGAGCATGCCAAGTCGATTTTCGTCGTAATCTTCTCTGACACCCACGATAATAACACGATGCCGAGCCTGCGGAATTCCGTAGTGCTCGCTTTTGACGAGGAAATCATTGCGAGTTGGAAACAGGTCGGACCGGGTGACTGTGAACTTATAAGTCTTACTGGCGAGTTTTGTTCGGCTTCGGCCCTCACGATTGAGTGCCGCAGCGGGGTCAGACAGATCTTGCATGATCTGGTCGAAGACCGGTTGTCCTTCAAGATTGGCTGACAGCAGTCCCTTCACGTTTTCCATGACGAAAACAGCGGGCCAGAAGTCGGCGATCAATTGGAGGTATTCGACATACAGCCGGGCCTTCGGATCATCGGCGAAGCGATAGCCCGCGATTCCTTTGTTGCGGGAGCGACCCGCCAATGAATAGGCCTGACACGGTGGACCGCCGATCAGCACCCAGTCCTGTTCGCCATTGAGCGCCTGTCGCACCCGGCGGCGCAACTCGGCGGTGGGAGCTTCGGCTTCATCGCCCAGGGTAGCCCGCCACGCTTCGTGCTGCGCGGCTGCCGCCTGCTCTGGGAACTGATCGAAGAGTTCCTCAGTGGTCATCTTCAGTTGGAGGCGATGGTAGTATTCGTCAGGGGCGTCACCTGCTGGGAACTGCCGAAAGAAGCTTCGCAGGGTGAGTGTTTTGTGGGCAATGGGCTCTTTCTCGACAGACAACACGATCTTGAAAGGATGCCGGTGACGGCTGTCCTCAAATGTGCTGAAGCCCTCCCCGAGACCGCCGGGGCCGGCAAATAGATCAATAACTGGAACGAAGTTGCTCATCGGTTCCGCGAGCGATCCGCGCCCGTGGGGCGGCATCTTAGACAATCAACGCTGATGACTCCAATCGCGGCTCAATCGTGGTGATCCATCCGATCGAGTTCGACAGAGTCGGATGGACCGATGAAATGCTCTTGGAGGATCTGCGCGGCCAGCGGCACCTCGAAATGAGCCAGCGCCACGAGCGAAAGTATCGCCAGTCGCTTCGTGTCCCTGAGGGTGAAAGCGACCGTTTCGACGCTGTCGTCATTAGATATGGTTGCCATCAGGATTGGGTCGTGGGTGGTCGTATGTGTCCCCGCACAGGCATCCAAAAGATCGACGACGCGGATGCTGATGCGATCTGCGCGGTCTTGCGTGGACGTCCATGTGGGTACTTCCCCCTTCGTCCCTTGCGCCTTCGTTTCATCTTGAATCTCCAAAGGTTTGGCCGCCCACCATCACGCAGCCGATCGCGAGCATCGGCAGCATGGCGGCACGGTCGTGCATCCCCATGTCCAGTGGTAATCGCAGCGAAAACGGGCAAAAACATGATGTGTCCAACAACCACTTTGTGACTGCGTGCTTTGTGTTGGACACAGCGTTTCTTCGGCCTCAATCGCCGTTTTTGGCTGACGTTCGACCTTTTTCTTTTGGCGCTTCTCTTTCTTTAGCGCGATTGTCGCCCACACCGGCAGCGCGATTGTCAACTCCAGATTCTTGGTCTCCATGTCCACGGCGGCATCAATCAGCATGGCATCAACCAGATTCCGAAGAGGCTCGATGGGTAAGCTCAGGAGTCGCTTGCGGTCGTGTTCCAGCACTTTTATCGCCTCTTCCACTACAACCTCCACAGGACGAGTGTCGCGGGTTTGTCGGCCCTTCAGAGCTTGCAGCTTGGCCTCGATGGCGTTCCGCCGCGCCGCCCCGGCGCTGCAACTCCTCCTGAGCATCGGCGAGGGCTGTGCCGGTGAGGCATCTGACGATCGTGCTGATCCGCTGGCTTCACTTCATCCCGCTCGTTTTCCAGTTGCGGAACCTCGGGTTGATCCTTCAGCATCTCGACACGGTTGGCTTCGACATATGTTGTCAGCTTTGCCCGCAGGTCGGGAGTGTCAATCATGGCTTCTGCCATTGAGCCGATAATCGCGGCGTGCAGAGGGTTCGCTGGGATCAGCTTGTTGAACACGCTGCCCTTACGACGACCCTTTCTGGGCGGTGATGCCGGTAGTAGGGGATCTGATGGTCTTCGGCCCTGTCATCGTACCCGAAGCAATCCGCCATCTTGAACAGCACGCAAGCGATTGCTCAGGAGAAAGTGGCTGTCGGGAAATGCGGTTGACTTTTTCTTCGGCCGGGTTGGGTTTTCCTGTTCCTCCCACATTTTGTGGAGGGCGGGAATTGCAAGATCGCGGGAGATCGTGCGGCAGGAAATCGTACATGTGTGGCTGGTCAATCCGTTCCCATTCTTCCATCGGACGCCTTGTGGGAGCGAATGTTTTTTTGTTGACCAATTCGCACACGTCCCGGTCAATGCAACGAAACCCATCTCGCGATCACGGCGAAAGAAACGCCCGCTGAAGGTCTGATCATTGAACGTCACGCCGGTGTAAGCTTCGTTTTCATAGATGATCTGCACCTGCGCCGCGACCACTCCTTGCCCTTCGGCGACGATATGCCGAGGCGGTTGAGATAGTCCGCGATTTTGCAGCCGCGCGATCCGCGTTTGTATCGCAGGTAGAAGATGACACGAGCCACCCGCCGGCGCTGCCTGTCGCCGGGGTACAGCAATGAGTATTCATTCGCCTGCTTCTTAAAACGGTTTTTGCTCTTCTTCTCGGCGGTCCCATATCTTCCAATCACACGCAGCGATGGGTATTCCCACTGCTCCTGACGGCCATCTGGAAGATTGCGGATGATGAACTTCGGTTTGTCGTCTTCCCCGTAATATATTCGATCGCACCCCATCGGCGTTGGCCCCGCCGTACGGAAGAAGCCCTGTTTCTGGGCCCACTTCTGACCCTGTGTGGATCGTCTGCCGGTGCTGACGGAGCTTTCTTTCGCTGCCTCATATTTCACTACGCGAACCACCGACGCATACTCGCCATCCGGGGCTTCATCGCCGGGATAGAAGATGAGCAACCTGTTGCGGTTGGCTTGACGCTCCAGCCACATGCCGTGCTTACCACCACCACGGCTGGCGCGATCCGGTATCTGCCATGCGATCACATCGAAATCGTTCTTAATTTTCTTGCGTTCGAAGAGTCGCTTGACGATCTCGGAAATTCTCGCCGGCGCGGACGCGGGCACGCCGTCCAACACCACCTTATCCACGTACTGCATCCCCAGTCGATCAAAGATCTTCCGCAGGTTGTCCAGTTGTGCGGCTGTGGAAGCGCTGCCATCCGCTCTTTCTCATCGTCGGTGAGCTTCGCACCGTCCTTATTAAGGCTCTGTCGCACCACGGCGATTACTCGCTTACCGTGCCATGTCGTCTTCTGCTGTTCCATCTGATTCCCCCTCTACACGGCGATCCAAACTATGAATAAGTGCGATCAGCATAGCATTGGACGCCGCTGAAAAGGACGCCTGCTGATCGTGCGTCATCTGCTGATTGCAGATAACGCTGATCTGACCTTTCTGAAGGGGGAGATTCTTTTCCTTCATTTTCTTTGGCATGGGCGGGTTCAGGTTCCAGAGGTCGTGTGCGCGATCGCTTTGGGAGCGTCTTCGCGAGTCTTGGGCGTCTTCGAACGGAGATACCGAACATTGTCGCCAGCAGTTCAACCTGCGGCGCACCACAATTCAGTTTCGGCCTCGCCACGGCTTTGAAAACTTGTTGGTACTTACTCTGCCCGATCAGGCCGCGAATCGAGCCATATTTGAACGGTTCGTGCGAAGGTAATCGACGATTGAACCGAGATCGCCACCGCTGGCTTCAAGGATGAAATCCAGGGTTCGCTGGCGGTCGATGCACTTAACTTCGCTGCGGTAACCAACGGTGTACTCCAGATCGCCGGACACGATCGGGCCGTGCGTCTCAATATGCTTTATCGCGATCTGTTCGATTCGCTGGCGGATCAGCTTGACGCGGGCTGTTAGCACTGACGAGAGGTTAAGCCAGGATTGTACTTCCACCTCCGGCTCATCCACGCAGAGGATCATTGCGGCGTCTTCAACCTGCGTGATCGTCGAATTTACCAGCATCGGAACCTCCGCGGTGGTGATGTCCGAGTCCTCAATCTGATCTGTGTCGTCGTCGGTTGTCATTGTTGCTCCTTGGTAATTTGTGCTGAAGTGGGCTTGGGGTTAAATCAGGCTTCTACGCTCTCAGTGAATTCTTTGATCGGCGCTTGCACGGCTCCCGCAGGTTGGAGTCGCCGCAGTGTTCGAAGGATGCGCCCGGCAGCGGCGTGATACAGTGATCGACGGACCCAATCTGAAATGTCCGGCACGACCCATCGCGAGTATTGGATGACACCGCCAGTTGGGCCCGCGCCGTGAAACCGGACCATCTTCTCGTATGCCGCTAGGGTCAGAGCGCGTTGGTCGTGATCTTGAAGCCCCAAGAAATCCATCTCGTTGGAGATCGTTGGGTTTTCCCATTTGTAATCCACGTCGATGGCGGCGGTGAGAGATTTTCCGTTCGCATTAAGTAAATCCAATGTCAGGAAGAATGCCGGCTCGCCCTCATCGCCATAACGCAGGAGTTCCAGGCTGACCTGTACCGGGATCGACATTTTGATTCCTTTTGAAGTGGGATACGGTCCGGCGGGCCTTGGGCCGGTAAATCTTTTCGATTTGAGCTTTTCCAATTCGATTGCGGCAAAAAAAACAGGATGTCCATCATCCCCGCATTGCCGCCAGCGCGGCGGCCCCTTACGCAGGCGGACTCGCCGCGCGGATGTTGCCGCGATCGGTGGACCAGACCTCTGCCAAGACTCCATCAGGCAATTTCCAATTGATGACAGACCAAAACGCCGCGTATGCGGTGCGATAGTTGCGTACTGAGAGTAAGTCAGATTGGTCGCAGTGCGAGAGGGCTTTGAGGGAGTTCATGTGAAAAACTATACCGTCGAGACGCTAGTTTTCAAGAAGAAAATTTGTTGCCCGGTCTTTTCGAAAGCCGATGCAATCTGATGAGCGTCATCGGGACCGACGAAGCAGGCAGCGATTGGGAGTCTCTGTACGGAGGTTAACGGCCATGATTCAGACCGGAATTGTGCCCGCACAAAAATCGGCCGAACTTGGGTTCTCGACGATTCCGATGTGGAGAAAATCGTGAAGCGTAAACGGCCACCCGGTCGTCCGCGAAAGAAGAAGTGATAATCTCATCAAGCTGGGTCGGCATGACAGCGGCCTTCATTTTGATTCGGTTCGCCTACACCGAAATCAAACAGCGGCTGCAATTTTCTGCGAAGCCGCGCAGCACTTTCCGCAGTCCCTTCCAGTCCGCATTGTCATAGTGCTTCTGGGAAATTGTTACGGGGGCATGCTGGGAATAAAGATCGGCCATTTCACTGCCGCCGATTTTCTTCACCAGTTGATTCCCGTATGTCGCAAAAGATAAAAACCACGGTTGCGAACCTCGGCAACTTTGCAAAGCTAATCGAATGCCTCCCCGATGGCATCGTATCTTTTCGTGGTGGCTTTCTTTGTCTCTACGATCCTCACAAGCGGCTGTTTCTGGACGGTCAGGAACGCCAAGCCCTTCGGGTCGATCTCCGCATCGGTCGGGATCTTACTCATGCGGGAAATGGCCGCTTCCCATGTCTCTGGCCATGCCTGCCAGTGACCGGGCACCGCTGATGCTCCCGCCTTCCGCTTGTTTCGGAATCTCGACACTTTGCGCAGCTCGGGTTTCTGAATTTTGAAATGGCTGCGGCGGGCGGTGGCAATCTCTGTCTGCCCCCATGCGAAATTCAGCACCAGCAAAAGCCACAACCGCATACTGTAACCTGCGGCCTGATACAGTTTTCTCAATTCGTCCATCGAGTAAGTGTCATGTGCCTTCTCGCCTCGGGGTCCGCATCAACGTGATCATTGCGGAACATCGGGCGCATAACATTTCTCCCACTTCCGGGGCGGCGATGGCCAAAGCTCGGACGAATCGAGCCAATTGAAAAGCGTAACGACGTTGCGGAGTTCCCGTTTTTGGGTGGTGGTTGACCAATGTTTCCGCCCCTGGAATGCCATGCGGATCGGCATCCAGTTCGGGCTTGCCGATGTTGGATAGTTCATCATCGGCAGCATTTCACGCATCCGTGGCGGTCACGGTTTTGATGTGGAGCATGACGTACTCGCCCGATATGTCGTTTAGGGCAAGTCGCTTTTCAAGATGTTTCATCCATCGGGCAACCGCGCCGTGCAGGCTCAATTCCAACGTGGTCTGGTTCTGGTTTTCAGGTTTCTTCCACGGCTGCCGTGTGTCACGGGCAAGGCAACCAACTTGAAACCGGGGGCGATGGCTGGGCGTAAGCTCTCGGCAGTCCCGCCTTTCTGCAATGCGGCGGTTGCTGCCGCTGCCATTCGCTCCGGGGCTTCCAGTGCGTCAGCGGCTGCTTGCCATGCCTCGGCCTTGGCCTGCTCTCTGGTTGAGCGGCGGGATTTCGATTTCCTCAATGGGCTTGTTGCATCGAATCGATTCAAGATTTCTGATCGACATGGCACGTCCATACGTCGTTCATCTCTCTCGCCCGGTATTGCGCCAGCAGAAGATCATGGCCGAGATATTCCCGCCAGGGGTTGGTTTGCCGGAGGCTGTTTGCATCGAATGCCGACGCCCAGCGATATCCAGCCTTTATCACTGGGGCTGCCGAGGTTCGGCAAACCGCCGGGAAAATAGTGGCCGTTTTCTGTCACTAGTTTTTTGTAATCTCGCTTCGCATCGCGCGCGATTATACGGGCATTTTGAGAACAGACTGGTTGCCACATTGGTTGCCAGTTTCAAAACGTCCATTTTCGAGATCGCCGGCATCGACTTCCGTAAGTCTTTGTCGTTTTCGGTGGTTATACATCGGCGCAATAAAAAACCCGGTAGGCGTGGGTGAGACCTACCGGGTAAGGAGGGAAGAGAGCCGTTGGTATTATTATTACGTTGGTTGTCCGCTAAGGTTTAGGCAGTTGATCTATCTTCTCTAACTTTACCTTAATATCAAGCACTTGAAAGCACACGCCGCACATTTCGCTTAATATCGGGCCAGCGGGCGTCTGGACTTTTGTTAATCGTAATAAAATCGCCCAGCAAAAAGACACTGGTGACACCAGCCACGGCAAACAGAAGCCTGGCCAACTCATGATGTTCGGCTGCTGCGGGAGTTAGGAAGCTTGTTGGCTGGTCGGCAACGGGTCGATCGAGGACGAATTTCAACGCATTGGGATTGGGAGTTGCCTGGAACTCACGAATCTCAATAGGCACTTGAACAAAATCCTCCCTGCATCGGACCGCCGAGAAACCAGTTTCCTGACCGCGTTTCACTCACCGAGCGGGATAGTATATCGCCGAAAACGCGAAAAAAGGGAAATATATCCTCAGCTTTTCAACAGGATGTTTTTATACAATATCTCGACTTGAATGTTTAAACGTCCGATCATCTTTTTAGGAGTCTGCTCTTGAACGCACTGGCGACAAAGGCGACTTGTCTGGTATCATCGACCGCGGATCAAAGCTGTACTGAAGAGGCCGGTGGCATGAGGCCAACAACCGCGCAAAGATCCGATTGGAGATTCCCGACGTGAGGTATTCGTTTCACGGAAAAGTCAGGGCAACAGGTCAGCCGGTGGACGGCTTTGTCGAAGCCCCGAATTCGACGCTGGCGATTGATCGGCTCGCGGATCGCGGCATCATCGGTGTCTACACCGTTCGCCCCGAGCCAAAACCTCCGAAGAACTCCGTGCGGCTCGATGGTGATAAATCGCCGGAGCCCGACGACGAAAAACCCGCCCCGCGCCTTGAAGCGCCAGCGCCGCTCCGGCGCCGGTAAAGGCCGAACCGGGGGCCGAAGTGGTTTTCTCTTCCCTGGTCGAAAAGCTCGGTTCATTACTCGTGCAGGTGGAAAAGCTGCTCGCGCGTCCTCCGCAGCAGCAGGTTATTTATCAAACGGGAGGGCCGGCACGTGAACGGGGATCGTCCCATGATCGACCGCGACGAAGTCATCACACCGCTGAAAGTAACAGTACCCTGCGGGACATTTTTCAAACCAACCTGGACCTGAGGCAGAGCCTGGAAAAACTGGCGAGCAATACCGGCACTGCCAGCCGAATGTCTGAGGCCGTCGCGAAGGTGACCGATGCGGCCAACCGCCTGACCGAGGCAGCGGTGGAATCCACCGATGCAGCTGCCGCTCACGAAGAATCGAACGCTGAGACGCCGGCGCCCATGGCTCCGTCCGCACCGCGCGAGCCGTCCATGACGCGTGAACTGGCCCAACCGGCAGCTTAATGCATCCGGGTCAATACGCCCGCCATCGGGGGAGGCGGCTCGTCTCGCACATACAGCTGTGCGCGGGGGACGATGAGCACCGCGAGATAAAATTAAATTTCACGCGTCCGATAAACAGGTTTATCATTAAAATATGGGTTAAATTGCCGTGTTCTGCCACGGCTTTGGCGATTTCTTGACCGCGGGCGGAATTTCCGACTATACCGTTTGTGCGGAAAATTCGATCAAAGTAACGATAAGCTTCGTAGTTAATTCGATAGGAAGTTCACCTTGCGCTATCTCTTCAGAGGGTTAATCCGAGAGACCGGCAGGCCAGTGGAGGGCCATGTCGAAGCAGGCACGGAGGCCGACGCCTGTACTGCGCTGTCTCAGAACGGTGTTGTCACAGAATCTCTCATACCCGATCCCAAGCCGTTAAATCTGAATGATGAACTTCCCAAAGCGCCCGAGTTTGCCGACGCGCTTGAAAGCGCATTCGATTCCAGTTCGTCGCAAGTCGATTTCGATGCGCTGACCGAGCGTTACCATGGAAAGAAAGTCTGGGTCATAGATCGCGACAAGATTCGTCGGCGTGTCGCGCAGGTTATTGATGCTGCCCTGGCACTATCAGCGCTGCATGGGGAAACCCACGATCGCACGCGGGCGAGGATCAATTCCGCGCTCGAGGGGATGTTTTCTGATAACACCAACCTGGCCACCGAGCGAAACGCAGACAGCATTGCCGGCGTGAGATTCAATGGCGGGGGGATTACGCAGCCTCCGATGCCCGTTGCTCCGGCTTCGGCGCGGATGACGCAGTACATGCCGAATGGCGGCACAAATGGAAACGGTGGGGCGGGACATCCGGGGCTGGAAAACCAGATCGGTCGGTTGACGAGCCTTGTAAAACAAGCCGAAGCGGCCCTGGCTGCTGTTACTGCCGCCGCCCGACGCGGTGGAGGCGGAGGCGGTGGGGGACCGCGGCGCGGATCGGTCGCACGAGGCGGGAAAGGCGAGGAACAGAATTCCGTGCTGCTGGAAATTTTCAAAAGCAATCTCGAATTGGTTCGCGGCATGCAGGAGCCCGCGCCGCCGCCGCAGGGTCCAGCAGAGACGTCCGCGCCGGTCGGCGAATCATCCCCAGAACCGGCGGCAGCGATCTAATTCCGGGACATGTAAAAGTTGCGGCCGGATTTCCTCTTCGACAAAATCAGAAAAATCGTTAATATCCCCCCGTCTTGACGTGATGCTGGAACGATGCGATCAAGCTGCGGTGCATTAGTGCCGACATCAGTTACCAGTAGATCACCCGTTGTATATGGTTGGCTGCGGCAAAGGACGCGAGCAAAACTACCCACCTGGCCATTGATTCACCCACGTTTACCCTAGGAGCATTTGTCATGAGCGAATCGAAGATTAAACCCGTTGCCGGCAAGCCCATCCTCACGCAGTCGGACATGGACAATGGATTGACCGAAGATGTGATTCTGCTGGGTATCGACCTGGGTACGAGCCGCAGTTCGGTCGTCGCCCTCAACGGAGTGCGCAAGACGATCGACAGCTATGTCGGTTACCCCAAAGACGCGGTCTCGCGAAAGATGTTGAAGACCGACGTTCTTTACGGCAAAGCCGCTCTGGACAACCAGCTGGCCTTGAACCTGTATCGCCCGCTCGAAAAAGGCGTCATCAAGGGCACCTATGAAGGCGAAGGCGCATCTTCTGACGAAGGTTCAAAGAACCTCACCGCCGCCCAAGACCTCATCCGCCATCTGGTGGACCTGGTGGGTCCCGGTCGCGACCAGTTGATTTACGGTGTTGTGGGTGTTCCCGCCCAGGCCACCGGTAAGAACAAGACCGCTATCATCGAAATCACCAAGGATATCTTCGACAGCGTCATGATCGTCTCCGAGCCGTTCACTGTGGCGTACGGCATGGAACGCATGAGCGACATCCTCGTCATCGACATCGGTGCCGGCACGACCGATTTGTGCCGCATGCACGGAACGGTTCCGGGCCCGGATGATGAAATCAGCTTTACCATCGCCGGTGATGCTGTCGACGCCAAGCTGATGGAATTGATCAAGCGCAAGTTCCCCAATGTTCAAATTACCCAGAACATGTGTAAGGGCTTCAAGGAACTCTACGGCTACGTCAGTGACACCAAGGACAAAGTCGAAGTGATGATCCCCGTCGACGGCAAACCAACCCCCCACGACATCACCGACGTCATGAAACAGGCCTGCGAAATCCTCGTCGAGCCAATCGTGACAGCCTGTAAGAAACTGATCAGCAGCTTCAATCCAGAATTTCAGGATCGCCTGCGAAACAATATCCTTCTCGCTGGCGGTGGCGGTACGATGCGCGGCCTGAACTTCCGCGTCGAACAAGGCCTGGCCGACATCGGTGGTGCCAAGGTCAACGTGGTTGATGAACCCGTTTACGCCGGAGCCAATGGCGCTCTTCAACTGGCGGTGGATATGCCAGGCGAATACTGGCAGCAGCTGAAGTAAATTCGGAGCGTTTGACGACGCAATCGTCATCGCTGCGGTAAAAATAAATAGCTTTCGACGATGCGGCGTTGGATAACCAACGCCGCATCTCGTTTGGCTATGGGCCCCGCGATATCGCCGATTAGTCCTTCCCCAACCACATCTTACGACCTTCTCGAAGCTCATCCGAAGATTTTGTTTGACAATGATAAGTTAGTTAGCGATAGTTAACTTATGTCCTGGCGGTTGTCGCTCGGACGAACTTTTAGTTTCTCAAAACACAGGTGACTTATGCATGTAACGCGTATCAACGTCCTGAAGTCCTCCGCAGCGGCAATGGCAGCGCTTGGATTGATCGGGTGCAGTTCACAAGGGTTGAGCAGTCGTGAAAGCGGAGTGCAGACCTACTCCAACATCGTGCACGCGACTCCACCAAACGATTCCACATTGCGGAGCTATTCATCGATCACCGGTGGGACCGCTTTGACGCTGCCCAGCACACAGCCGGTGCAACTGGATTTGCCGGCGCGGGTTTCAGTGGTGCAAATCGGTGAGATCGCGCCGCCGCAATCCATGCTGCGGGCGCTTCGGGCGCAGAAGCAGTTATTTTGCCAGGTGAGTCCGCAATCGGGAATGGAAGGCGACGCGCAGGGAGAACCTCAGCGGCGGCTCGAGCAGATGCGTGTGATGGCGCAAAGTACCGGAACTGAATACCTGCTCGTATTTGGTGGGAATGTCGATTCCGGTTCGCAGGCCACCGGCCTTGCCGCCTTGAATCTTACCGTGATTGGATGCTTCGTCGCTCCGGGCACGGCCGTGGCAGTAGACGGCAAAGCCGCAGGCTCGTTAGTTGATAACCGCACAGGTCGGGTTGTGATGAACTTCAGTTCAGAAACAAGCGGACACGGGCTGACACCCACCGCCTTTGCCGAAAATGTCGAAACCGCCTCTGTCGTGCATGCGCGGGAAGAGTTGGTCACGAAACTGGCAGATGACGTCATCTTGCAGATGAAAGCGCAGTCACAGTCCGGGGAGGCAATGAACAGGTAAACAGGATTCGCCGAACCGCGCCAGGCGATCAACATCTGACTTGACCGCCGATGATGCCATTGACAAGATCGCATCCCTGATGAAAACGATCACCGAGCGATTAAAAGAATTGTCCATTCTGCTGCCGCCTGTGTCCGGGCCGTTCGGCGCATATCTGCCGGTAAAAAAAGTGGGTCAGCTTCTCTACATAGCCGGCCAGTTGCCAATGAAAGATGGAACGCTTTTGGCGACGGGGCAGGTGCCGTCGCGCACGTCGGTCGAAGCTGCCAGGCAGGCGGCACGTCAATGCGTGGTCAATGCGCTTGGCGCGATCCAGTCAATCGAGGGATCGGTCGATCAATTGATCGGTGTGGTGCGCGTCGGTGTTTTTGTCAGCAGCGACGTTGGTTTCACGCAGCAGCCGCAGGTTGCCAATGGTGCGAGTGAGTTGCTCTTGGAAATCTTTGGTGAGCCTGGGAAACATGTGCGCGCGGCAGTGGGCGTCAACACCCTGCCTTTGGATGCGGCGGTGGAAGTGGAATTTATTTTCCAGACGAGCTGAGAGAATTCCGGACAAATGCAGTCACATCCAGTTTCACCGCGAAGGCGATAAGACACGCCGCCAGTAGCGCGAGCGCAGCAACCAGCATGGGCCGGGGTGTTGGCCGGTTTTTCAGCGCCGGGGCCATCGATTCCACTTCATTGCGAAGCTGATCCAGCATCGCAGATTCGACTGGTTGCGACGCAACAGTAATCAGTCGTTGATCGAAAGCGGGGTGGGAAGATTCGACCTCAATGGCGGCTGCAACCAGGTCATAGCGTCGGAACAGTCGTGTCACCGAACGAGCGAGGACCAGAACAAAGCCGATCCCTCCGATCATCAATGCGGACAGGCGGACCGAGTGGGTCAGCAAAACCTCGCGTTGAATCAGCAGCCATAAAACCATCCAGGTGATTGCAAACGCGATTGCCCATTCGCCGGCGGCGATAACCGCGATCGCTCGATATTTACATACGTAGCCTCGGAGATACTGCTCAATAGCGGTCGTCATGCTTGCCAACTCTGTAGAGAGAACTCCTAAAAATTACGTTTTACAACCATATCGGCTACCGATGCTCAATGCGGGGGGACGAGCATCATCCGGGAAATCGCCGGCGGAATGTGCCCGTTGGGAAAAGTGACCGTCAGGATATTATCGCTGACAAAATCGATTCGGCCCGCGGGATCGAGCCAGATTCTTGCAGGGCGATCCGTATTGGGAATGTCCCGGGTGAAAGTGGCTTCTAGTTTAAACGGTTCGGCCTGGCCTGGCGTCGAGTGTATTCGCAGTAATCTGCCCGGCTGATTATAGAGAAATAACAGTCCGTCATTTGTCTGAATCAGCGTAGGTTCAATCGTCCCTACGGCAGCGGCGGGCAATGGCCAGGTGAGTTTTTCGCCGGACGGTTTTAACACGCAAAGCGTATGATTGCCGTCGAAATATCGCGTTCCATCCGATGTCACAAGCAGTGGAATTCCCGCGGTGGGATTGCTCGCGGGTGATGCGACGGTCGGCAACTGCGTCACGAGCCGATCGGCGGGCGCGAGGGGTGCCCATCCGTCTTCCCGCAATTCCCAGTTGCCGGCCTGCGTGGCGTTGGAGACCACCGGAAAATTCGCTTTGTCCCAGCCGACGCTGCCCTGGTGCGCTTCGATAACCCAGGCGGGTAATTTAGGCGTCGGGTCAGCGATCAAAGGGTCGATGACGAGCGTGTCGCCGGCGGGATCGTGAAACAGCCAGCGGTTACGTGTGGCAGTTCCCAGCACTTGGGAAAATCGCTTTTCAGTCGGCGACAAAATGGGTTCGAAACCGTTTCCTGTCAGCCGCCGGGGCCCCGCGCCGTCATTGATGATCCACTCATCATGGATTGCCTGCAACGTGCAGGCCTCGGGGGTCTGGTCGCGCACCAGCACCGCGGGCAGAGGGCCATCAAACCGACCATCATTTCGCAGGGCCAACCAAGCGGGATCAACGATATCCGGCTGGTCATGTTCGGTGGGAATTTGCACACCGGCTGCTGCGAAGAAGATCACCGTGCCATCCGCGCAACGCCGCACCAGTTGAAGGCGATTATCCACCGGCGTCATTCCCCACAACGTCGGCGCGAGCCTGGTGCGCAGCAATTGCCGGATGCGCATTCTTGTTTCCGGGAGTTGATCGTTCAATATCTTTTGGAGCTTGAAAGATAGCGCCGGCCCGTACCCCGAAAGTTCATTAAACGCCGCCTGTCGTTGATCGCTGTCCGGATCGCTTAGCTGCGTAACCAGATTGTCGACATGTGCATCATCGAACTGCGGCGCTTCTAACTCTGCGATTGAGAAATGCATCTGGTCGGCAAACGCATCGCCGCGTTCGTTGCCTGCCATACAGAGCACGGTGCCATCTCGCAGCAGCGTCAGCTGCGTCGGATGCGCCGGCCAATCCGGTTGTGGAAGATCATGCCAGGCACCATCCACAAATCTGCAGATGCCGTTGCTGCCGGACTTATTATTTTCCCACGGCGACCAGGCAAGCAAGCCGCGTGTGTCCGGCAGGGTAACCGGCGGATTACTCTCAGGCCTGAGCCCTGCAAATACGTGATAATGCTCGACGATGTCAGGATCGACATCAAAAACATCCACACCGACATCGGTGCTGACGACGATCTTTTCCATGACAGAAAATGCCGAGTCCCATTTGAATCGCCGCTCGTCAGATAAATGCCGACGCGCTGTTTTAGTGATCAGGTCAAAACCGCCGTTTTTGTTATGGACCACCATCGAAGCAATCCACGCCCCGCGATCGTCCAGCGACCAATGCACGAATACCGGCCTATCCGCTATCACGTGTTCTTCTGAATCGGTCGCCGTTGCAAGCGCATCTGCGGTGGGGGATCCATCGGGGCTGGTGATCCAGAGATGGCCGATGGGGTCGAGGTAAACCGGATTGTGAAAAACCAGGTGAGCGGCATCGGGCAGATCCAGCGGCAAATCCAGTGGCTGGGTTGCGGCTACAGCGGGGTTCTGCTTTCGCACCACTTCCATGTACGTGGGATATTCCGGCCTGACGATGTGTCGCAGCATCGGTTGCGATGTCGGGGCGTTGGAGGTGGTCGGCTTTTGTACGATTAAAGCCTGTCCATGTGAGCGATTAAAAAAGAGAAACGCTGATCCAACAATGAGAAGGCAGGCGACGACAAGTGTTGCTTTGCGAAGCACGCTCAACGCTCCAAAGGACAACTGCGCGACGCGATCCCCATCACTTGCGCGGCGGCAAAAGCCAGCGGCGCGCTTCAGGCGGCAAGTGGCCGGCGAGGACCAGGTCATAGTCAACCGGGCTGCTTTTCCAGGGTCGGCTGAGCTTCTCGTATTCCTTTTTCCATCGCTTGAAAGCAATCCGACTGTCTTCGCCGCTTAAACCCGTTGCCGCGCCACCATGAATCTGGTGAAACGTTCCCTCTCCAAGCACGGTAAACACCCGATCGCTGGCCTTCACGGCGCGGCAGAAAAAGTCGGCGTTACAAAGGCCTCCACCGGGTTCTCGATAACGCTCGTCAAATCCACCAATCTGATCGAAGAGTGCGCGGCTCATAAATATGCAGGTGGATTCCGCCGCCAAACCCAGGAAGCCGCGCTTCATGCTCGCTGCGGGTGTGGAGATTTCGAACAACCGGTAAGGATTATTCGGCCAGTCGATCTTTTCAAGCAGTTTTCGCTCTGCATGGGTGTCGTAGCCTTCGAGGACGCTTTGCATCTGCACCTTCGGGCCAAGATGCCAGCCGCGTACTTCGACAACTGTGTTTAATGAGGTCGCGGCCAGATCGATTCCCCAGCGCAGCACCCCGGGCGTCACCATGCGCGCGCCATCAATCATGATGCACAGCATCGGTGAGCGGCTGTCGGCCACCGCTTTATTGATGGTCACGCCAGGATTCCGCGGGGCATTTTTTTTTGGGATATGGTGATATCGAATATTGTCCGACGCGCTCCAGACCGACGCAGCCAATGGTTTGGCCGATCCGTTGTCGACAACAACAACTTCATACTGGTCGGTATCGATCTGCTGCTGATACGGAGGAACCAGCGTGCGGAGCGTATTGGCAAGTTGAGCAGACATCTCGTAAGTAATAACGATGACCGCCAGTGGAGGCCCGTCCAGTTCCTCGGCCGGTGGCAGCGGTTTCAGAGGCCAGGTTTTCTTCTTGAATACCGGTAGAGACATAACCGTTAAGATAGCCGTGAGATGCCCAATGGCGAAATTCAAATGAACGGACAAGGGCCGGTGAAAAAAATCCTGGCAATTACCATCGATCCCGCCGAGGCATCATTTCGACTTCGCCTGGAAATCCTCGGGGGACTGCTGGCCGATGATGGATTCGTCTTTGATTTCCGCGAACGTCCCGCTGGGTTTGCCGCCCGGCGTCAACTGATCGCCGCTGCGGACCAATATGATGCGGTGATCGTGCAGCGCAAACTGCTCGATCCGTCCCACGCGCGTCTGCTCCGGCGGAAAGCAAAGCGGATCTTTTACGATATCGATGATGCTGTCATGGTGCAGCGGCGAAAGATTTCACGCTGGTCGCGGTGGTTGAAAAATAGACGCTATCTTGCCACTGCCAGGGTGATGGACCATGTGGTAGCGGGTAACGACTACCTCGCTGGGATGTTTCGCGAGTTGGGCTGCAAGGTTACCGTGCTCCCCACAGTGGTCGACCCGAATGATTACCAGGTGAAAGAGCACAGCCCCACGAATTCACCCGCCCTGGTCTGGATCGGTTCGAGATCGACATTGCCGTATTTGCAGCAGGCGATGCCCGCAATCGAAGCTGCCTGCGCCGTGGTAAAAGGCCTTCGGCTCATCACAATTGCCAACGACACCGTGCGAAGCGACATCGTCAGAGTGCAGCACATCCCCTGGTCGAAAGAAACCGAAGCAAAAAGCCTCAATCAGGGCGATATTGGAATCGCCCCCACGCCCGTGGACCACTGGTCGGTGGGAAAAAGCGGATTCAAGATTATTCAGTATATGGCCGCTGGCCTGCCGACCATCGCTTCACCAACAGGCGCGAATGCCCAGATTGTTGTCGATGGGACAACCGGCCTTTTGCCGAAAAGCGCAGATCAATGGACCGCAGCCATCGTAAAGTTGGCGACAGATTGCGCGGCAAGAAGCGCGATGGGCCAAGCTGCCAGACTGGAACTGATGCAAAAATATACGCTCCGCCAGGCGGCACAGGTGTGGCGCGAACTTCTTCGAACTGTGTGAAAGACAGCCGGAGCTTTGACATCACGCTTTACGCCAACGCAACACCAACACCTTCACCAGCGACACCCGCAATCACGTTAGCGTAACGATCCGAGCGGCCCTATGTTTGACGGCGGGCCCATATTCAACCAACAATCCGGCATGCCTTCTTCTCTCCAACATCTTCATGAGCAAGCCGACGCAGAGTTTCAGGCGTATGCGGATATTGAAATCGTCGCCACGTTCGGCGAACCCCAGGCGGAATATGCCGCCATTCGCAAAGGCGCGGCGCTGATGGATGAGCCGCAGCGGGGAATTCTGGAACTGACCGGAAAAGACCGCCTTACCTTTCTCAACAATCTCATCTCGAACCAGACCTGGGACAAGGCGACCAAATCGCCGATGAGCACCGGCACCGGCGTCTATGCGTTTTTACTCAACGCCAAGTCCGGTCGGATCATTACAGATCTGAATGTCATCGAGCGCGGCGATCGAACTTTGCTCGAACTTGAATCGCGCATGATTCCCGCCGTTCGCGATGCGTTAGAGCGATATCGTTTTGCCGAACAGGTGAAGTTTGCCGTCGAAAGCGATTGGCATCAGGTGGCGCTCCACGGACCGTTGGCGACGACAATACTGGAAGGATTGCCCGAACTGGGCTTGCTTGCATCGGCGGAAATCACCTTGTCAGGCGTGAAAGTAATCGTGTGGCGCGACGATCCCACTGGCGCGCACGGGCTATCACATTCTGATTCCCAGGGATTCGGCGCCGGCGCTCTGGAGCGACCTGATGCGAATCGCACAGCCGGGTGAGGAAATTGGAAAAAGAAAACTTCGACCGATCGGGTGGGCTGCGTTCAACGCTGCCCGCATCGAGGGAGGGCGTCCGCTTTTCGGCATCGACTTCGACGACACCATTCTTCCCGCCGAAACAGGAGAGATGGACCGTGCCGTTTGTTTCACCAAGGGCTGCTATCCCGGTCAGGAAATCGTCGCCCGCATGCATGCGCGCAAGGCAGTGGCAAAGCAGATCATTGGTTTAAAGTTTGCCGACGATGCCCTGCCAATTGCCGGAGCGCCAGTGACCGATGACAATGATAATATGATAGGGGGCATCACCAGCAGCACGATTTCACCAATGCGGTCTAACATTGCTATCGCAATCGCATTGTTGAAAAGACCATTCTTTGCGCCGGGCACCGTGGTCAACGTACCGGCAGAGGGGTCGATGCGCAAAGCGGTGGTGACCGAGCTCCCGTTTCTCAAGGATAAAAATGATTGATTCACCCTATCGGGCAAAGCCCGGGCAGAAGCACAACCTGGCTAAAGTCAGCACAGACGACACCGGGTATTTCAAAGCCAAGGAAGACGCCGCCGACGAGACCGAACGAAATCTCAAGCGACTGGCCAAATTACAGGAGGTGCTTTATGCCCAGGAAAAGCACTCTGTTCTGATCGTCCTGCAGGCGATGGACACCGGCGGGAAAGACGGCGCAATCGAGCACGTGTTCAAAAGCGTGAATCCGCAGGGATGCACGGTCACCAGCTTTAAGGTTCCAACTTCGTTAGAGCTGCGGCATGACTTTCTGTGGCGCATCCATCAGGCGGTGCCGCCGCGGGGAATGATCGGTATTTTCAATCGTTCGCACTATGAAAGCCTGCTCGTTGAGCGCGTGCATCAGCTGGTCCCGGAGAAGGTCTGGTCTAAACGCTTCGATCGAATCAACGAATTTGAGAAGCTCCTTTGCAACGAGGGAACCACGGTCATCAAGTTCTTTCTGCATATCTCAAAGCAGGAGCAGAAGCGCCGCCTTCAGGCCAGGCTCGACGACAAGAAGCGGCACTGGAAATTCAATATCGGCGACCTCGCCGAGCGAAAACTCTGGGATGAATACCAGGAGGCTTATGAAGATGTCCTGCGGAAATGTTCACCGGAAGATGCGCCGTGGTATATCGTCCCCTCGGACCATAAATGGTTTCGCAACTGGGTGCTCAGCGACACGATCGTAAGGACGCTGGAAAAGTTGCGGATGGATTTCCCACCGCCGGCCGAGGGGCTCGACACGGTTAAAATCGATTGAGCCGCAAACTCTAAATCCCGCAAAAGTATTATGCCGCGACGGCAGTGGATTTTTGTTCTTCGAAAAGGTCGATGACAACGCGCCAGCTTTTTCCCCAGGCGTTTGCGCGATCACCTGCGTGCGCCGGGGAAATGTTAGCGAGTATGGCCGCGTCAAAGATCAGCCTGGACGCATCGTCATCGCTGATGACCGGCACCCCGCGATACTTTCGATTCTTTTTCGCGAGTTTCGAGTCTGCGATCGCCAGCACGCGCAAATTGCACGCCCGCGCCGCCAGCAAAAACGGCAGAATGTTTTTTCCCAGGTCGATCAGAACGATCGATTCGAGGCGATACTGGTAGCGCCGCCAGTTCCATCTTCCGGCGGATCGCACTCATCATCGCGAATGTCTCAAACGCAGCCAGTCCGATCGGCCTGCGGTGCCCCGGCAATAGCGACCGGACGATCCCTTCACCCGCTCCGCGCAGGGCCGCCAACTGATGCTTGTGGCCTTTGGATGCAGCGATCCACCAGTATCGCCGGGCCCAGTCCAGCGCAAAGGGCAGCACAAAGTGACGCGGAAAATAGCGTGTCGCCACCATCAGATTATTGCGCATATCAAGCCGAGTGGTGCGCGTGGGCACGCGGGCTGTGGATGTCTTGAGATGATGCATTTTCAGATCATCAAACCTCTGAATGTTCCACCCGGCATCGAGCAGCCGCAACGAAAGATCGTACTCCTCAGCCTGCATGAAAAAATCGGTCGGCAGACCGCCAACCTCGCGCAGCGCCCTCAGGCGAAACGCCGTTCCGCAACCTATGACAACCGAGGGATAGGCGCTGCTTTCATGCGAACCGTCGGGGAGCACGACATCGAAGATCGCAGCTCCCAGATCGTCGTCCTGCAGGAAGTGCTCGATCATCCGTCGGACACCGCCGACGGTGGGGCAGGAGTCATCATCCAGAAAAACGACGAATTCACCGGTGGAAACAGCCAATCCCGCGTTTTTCGCGCAAGCGCCGCGGTTGCGGGTTTGCCGGATCAGGTTTACTTCGGGATACGCGCGGGCCACTGCGTCGGCGGTGCCGTCCGCGCTGGCGTTGTCGACGACAATCGTTTCAGTGACCAGCCCGCAGCGATGATCGATCTGCCGCAGTTCGTCGAGCGTGCGCAGCAAGACCTCCCGCCGGTTATGCGAGGAGATGAGAAACGTCACCAGCGGTTCAACCGAGCTATGAATCATTTCCATTGTTCTTTGCCTGCTAAGTCCGCATCCTCATTCAAGCTGCCGGGTTTCGACGCCATGGCTCACGCAGTGTGCAGGGACGCTTTGGATCAAAATCGTTTTTGTTCGGATTCACCGGCGGCAGGTCCCACTTGGCAAACAGTTTGGCGTTATCCCGCTTTGCCTGTTCGGCGTCAGACGTACGACGGTCGTCCTCGTGCTCATCATGATCGATAAACGATTCATCGCCCGGCAAAATCGGGATGCCGGCATGCCAGGCTTTCAGCGAAAAGTCCGGGTCCGCGCCATAAAAGCGGTAGCGCTCGTCGAAGTAATTGAGCTTTTCGAAAGTTGACCGCGGCGCCAGCGCGAAGTTCGCATACAGCGTGCCGCGTACATGGCAGAGTTGATACCGGGTGTTTTCCATCGACTTTTCAAATGCGATGTTTCGCGGTGATTTCCAGCGGTGGTACATCGCAATCACAGCTTCGGGTGCGTCTTTAAGCTGCTTGATGGCATTGGCGTATGAGGCTTGTCGGGGCCGGGCATCATCGTTCAGCCAGGTAAGGTATTCACCGTCGGCGATAATAAAGCCGCGGTTTGCGGCACGAACGAATCCCTGGCGCTTGTCCTCTCGAATCCAAATCAGGCGATCTTCAAAAAAATCACAGGCGCGGTCCAGAACGTCAGCCGTTCGATCGGTGCTGGCCCCATCAACGACAATGATTTCATAATCAACAAATACGTTGGCGCCAGCGTGGTCAGGCAGCGATCGAGCAGGGCAGCTCGATTGCAGGTGGGAATGACAATGGACAATTCTCGCACGTCAGGCCGCCTTGCGTGTATTGGAATATGCGCCGACGGCAAAGCCGTAGGCCGCGGTGATCGTTTTCAAAAACAGACCGGGTCCCCAGCGCTTGACCCGGCAACGTCCTCCTTTTGCGAGAATCTCCCGCAGATCGGGATCCCTCGCCAGACGCTGCATAACCGTGGTTATCTGCGATACGTCAGTGGGATCGAACAGCAGCCCGGCATCGCCAATTTGTTCAGGAAGGCTCGTAACATCCGAGCAGGCGACCGGGCATCCGCATGCCATCGCCTCCATGATCGGAATGCTCCAGCTCTCGTGCTGGCTTGGGAAAATCATTCCCGTAGCCAGGTGATACAGCCCTATCAGATCACAGGTTTCAACCCGGCCCAGCAGGCGTATGCCGGGTTGATCGGATCGCGCTGCAAGCGCGTGCTGACCTCCTCCGGTGAGGATCAGTTGCGCGTCGCGGAGGCCGGCTGCAAGAAAGGCATCGATCAACCTGTCGTGATTTTTGTGCGGCCAGGCAGCAGCGGGATACACGAAAAAAGTATCCGGCAGGCTCAGGCGATCTCTCAACGAGCAAAGTTCAAGCTCACTGGGCGCATTGCAAAATGCTGATTCGAAAGGATCGGGTGTGACGAAGATTTTCTTGTTGCACACATTTAACTGTCCGTGCAGGTCGTCGCGCACATACTGGCTGGCTGCGATCAATGCATCGGTGCGCTGGCGGAAGCAACCCACCATCTTTCGCGGTTTTCCAGTTCTTGCGGGGTAAAATACTGGGGAAAATGGCGATGCTGCAGGTCGTGCAGATTCAGCACGATTGGAATATCCAGATCGATCGGGTTGATTGTATTTCCCGGGCAGTGCAGCAGGTCCACCCGGTGCTGCCGAAGTGCATTCGCTTTTTGCTTCTGAAAATCTGCCAGTATGCGCGGCCCCTGGCCGGGGTTGTTCCGGATGAACTCCGGCCAGTTACCGATCGGTTGCCCCCGATGGTTGGGACGTTCGAGTACCACGAGTTTTGTAAAATGATCTTCAAATCGCGCGAACAACGCGCGATTTTCCGGTCTGCTGAGCAGCAGCAATTCCGTCGCGGGAGACGTCTCGAATTTTAAAGCTTCGATCAGACCCAGCGTGTAGTTTTCGATGCCACCGACCTGGCCCGGCAGAATGCAATTCGTATCGATGGCAACGATCATGATCTTCTCCGCAGGGCGTTCCCTTTAATCGCGGCAGTGTCCAGCCCGCGCGGTCCGCCAGGTCCGCGTTTGAAAGATGGGCACGTCAACCCGCTTTTCGCAGCGTGGAGGTCTCGAGTTCTTCGAGCACATTCTGCAATTCCATTGCCACCTGCAGTTGCTGTCGAGCGCTAAGGCCGTGGAACATCGGCGGGTTGATGATTTGCGCAGGCCTTTTCCGTAACCGGGCAGTTCGGGCGAATATTGGTTTTAAAAATGGGCTGATCGTACAGCGGCTTTGGATAGCAGGCCCGGGTGTCGATGCCGCGCTGCCTGAGCGCCGCCATCACCGCGTCGCGGTGGGGGACCATGATTGAAAACAGAAAGTAACTGTTTCTTCCGCGGGGGATTCCGGGCAAGGTCCTCAGTTCGGTGTCGGCAAACAGCCGTTCGTATTCGCCGGCCATCTGTTGGCGCTCTTTCAGCAGGGCATCAAGCTTGGTCAGCTGCGCCAGGCCGATTGCCGCCTGCAGTTCGGTCATGCGGAAATTATGACCCAGTTCGACATGGTGATATTTCTGCGATGGGTCTTCGCCCTGCGAGCGAATCATGCGCAGGCGACGATTCAGTTTGGCATCGTCGGTGAACACCATGCCGCCTTCAACGGTGGTGATCATCTTGGCGGCATGAAAACTGGTGGTGGAAAGCAAACCGAAACTCAATGTAGGTTTGCCCGCAAAAGTCGACCCGATGCTTTGAGCGCCATCAACAATCAACGGGACATTATGCTCAGCCGATACCTGGGTGAGGACCGCATAGTCGCAGGGGCACCCGCCGTGGTCGGTGCAAACCAGCGCCTTGGTATTGTTGTTGATTGCCCGCGCGGCACGGTCGGGATCGAGGCCCAGGTTGCGCGGGTCGACATCGACAAACACCGGCGTAGCACCCTGCATGGCCGCAGTGGACGCGGTGGCGACATAAGACAGCGCGGGGACGACAACCTGATCGCCCGGGCGAATGTTGATCGCCCGGAGCGCTAAATCCAGTGCGGACGTACCGTTGCTGACGGCAACACCAAACGCCCGACCGGCGCGCCTGGCCATTTCCTGCTCAAAAAGCTCGACGCGCGGGCCGCTGGTCAACCAGCCGCTCTTCATGCAAGCGATCACTTCGTTTAACTCGGCATCGTCAATCGCCGGCTTGGCCCAGGGGATCGGGGAGTGGGGTTTTAGTTTCATGGCATATGGTTTATCGGTCGCAGCCGGGGCAGGGGTTGAGCGTTTATGGGACCGCGGGGCGGAAATGAACATCGATCAACGACCGATGCCGGACGAAGCTCAAAACTACCCGGGTTCCTTTAATGCTCTGCGATATCAGGCTACACTCTTGTATCTATGGACCAGCCTACCCCTCAGCCGTTTCGGATCGACGTCTCCAGCCGGATCGCCCGGTTGCCGCCGTATCTGTTTGGACGCATAAACAAAACCAAGTATGAAAAGCGGGTTGCCGGGATCGACATCATCGATCTTGGGATGGGCAACCCCACCGATCCATCGCCCGAGTCGGTCGTGGCCAAGCTTGCCGAGGCGGCGCAGGATCCGCGTAATCATCGCTACAGCGTGAGTAATGGAATCGTCGGCCTTCGCCGCGAGGTTGCCAAGAAATATCAGACGAAGTTCGGGGTCGATCTCGATCCTGAAACTGAGGTGATTGCAACCATCGGTTCCAAGGAAGGGTTCAGCCACCTATGCCTGGCGCTGTTGGGTCCAGGCGACACAATTGTGGTGGGGGATCCCGCTTTTCCGATTCATATTTACGCTCCGGCGATGGCCGGCGCGAATGTCATTCGTGTTCCCTTGGGAAACGATCAGGCCTTTCTGGATCGGATCGAAAAAACAATTGACGGCCTGTATCCACCACCCAAACTGCTGATATTGAATTATCCGCATAACCCAACCGCCATGACGGTGGACGCCAGTTTCTGGGACAGCGCCATCAAGATGTGTCGCAAACGCAACATCATGATCGTCAGCGATTTCGCATACGGCGAGGTGAATTTCGACAATTACAAATCGCCGAGCTTTCTGGCCGCTGACGGCGCGAAGGAAGTCGGTGTCGAGTTCACCACGATGAGCAAGAGCTACAACATGGCCGGCTGGCGCTGCGGGTTCTGCGCCGGCAACGCCGAGATGATCAAGGCGCTGGCAACAATCAAGGGGTATTACGACTACGGCATGTTCGCCCCGATCCAGATCGCCAGCGTGATTGCCATGCGCGAATACGCCGACTTTCCGGCCGAGCAAAGCAAAATCTACCAGCATCGCCGCGACGTCGTCTGCCGGGGCCTGGACAAACTGGGTTGGACCTATGAAAAGCCCCGCGCCAGTATGTTCGTCTGGGCGCGCATGAAGCCCGAGCACATGAAAGGGCAGGACTCGATCGACTTCTGCCTGCGGATGATGGACGACGCCGAGGTAGCCTTGGCGCCTGGAAGGGCATTTGGAGAAAACGGCGACGGATGCGTGCGGATCGCCCTGGTCGAAAATGACCAGCGGCTACGCCAGGCGATGGCGAATCTCGATCGTTGCCTAAACCCGCGGTCGACCAAGCCGAAACGGGAGAAGGCAACCGTATAGCTTCCTGCCGCGGGACGGCAAATTATTTTCGCATTCCCGGCCAATCCGACCGCACGCGTTCGGCGAGCGCCTTCTTAGTTAGCGTTGGCGCTTCGCCTGGCTTTATGCCGCGCATGGCTTCGCCTTGTGCGTTGATGCCCAGTCGATGCGCCAGCGATATCGCATCGGTGGGTGATTTCACTTTTACATCGTTATCGAAATAAACATAAACATCGCGGCTCGATGCTTCTGCCGGCTTTTTTCTGCTCCACCGTTCACCGCTGCTGTTTTGTTTTCCCGAAGCCCATCGTTTCAGGCGTTTCGCCCACTGATTCAGCGATTCATCGCTGTACCCGCTGGCATAAATTTCTTCGTCGCCGTGCAGTCGCACATAGATGAAATCAGCGGTCACATCTTCGGTATACGGCCATCGACCGGCAGTGTCGGCGACCACCAGCGCGACGTTGTATTTTCGGAGGATGTCGACAAACACGGGATCAGCGAAGCTGAGGTGTCTCACCTCCATCGCGTACCGCATCGGGCGGTTTGTGTCGATTTCGAACGAGGCGCGATCCGCTTTGAGCCCGTGATGTTTCTTCGCGAACTTCACCGCGGAGCGCGTGTCGCGTGGAAGCAGTTTGAAAAATGTTTCGATTCGCTCGGCGTCAAACGCAAAATTTGGCGGAAGTTGCCAGAGCACGGGTCCGAGTTTTTCCTTCAGACCAAGGACACCGGATCCAAGAAAATTTGCCAGCGGTTGCTCTACATTTTTCAGGCGGCGCATATGGGTGATGAAACGTCCTCCTTTCACGGAAAATAGAAAATCAGCGGGCGTTGCCTCATACCACGCGAGGTAGCTCGATGGCCTCTGCAGGGAATAGAAAGTCCCATTCAGTTCGATCGAGTTTACCTGCCGACTCGCGTATCGCAGCTCCTGGTTATGAGGCAAGCCGGTGGGATAAAACACCCCGCGCCAGGGCGCGTAGGTCCATCCAGAAATACCAATGCGATACTGAGCGGTGATTTTCCCGGACACAGGAAAATTTTATTCAGCCAGACGCACGGTTGTCATCCAGTAATGTATCAGCTGAATCAGCGGGGTTAACGCGTTAGACAGTCACGCCACTTTTGGCGCACAGCTCACTCGCGCCTACATTGGCGCATTATGAACGACAGGGAAACACATCTTGGCGCGGTGAAATCCGTGGTCGTCAAGCTGGGCACGCAGCTGCTGACGGATAAAACCGGCCGGCTCGACACCGATTTTTTAGCGGCCATTGCCGGACAGGCCGCGGCTCTGCGGGCGCGAGGAATCCTGGTGACCATCGTCAGTTCGGGAGCAATCGGCGCAGGGGTGGCGGAGTTGAATCTTCCCGCACGGCCCACCGACCTTGCCAAGCTGCAGGCAGTGGCGGCGGTGGGGCAGCGCCGATTGATGGACGCCTGGGCGCTGGCGTTCCGGCCGTTTGAACTGCATGTCGCCCAGCTATTACTCACACGCGAAGACATCGACGACCGTCAGCGTTTTTTGAATCTTCGTAACACGATTCATGCGGTTCAGGATCTCGGTGCGATGCCGATCATCAATGAAAATGACACGATCAGCACAGATGAAATCGTCAAGATTACGTTTGGTGACAACGATATTTTAGCCGCGCTGGTCACCCACGCCCTGCGTGCGGATCTACTGGTGTTGCTGTCTGTGGTGGACGGAATCATGGACGCTGACGGTTTGCCGGTGCGGCTGGTGGAGAGCATTGATGTCGCCCGTGAATGGGTGCGAACCGAAAAATCAGCACTCGGTAAAGGCGGTATGAATTCAAAGCTGAATGCTGCCCGAATGGTGACCGACGCAGGATCCGCCATGGTGGTCGCCAACGGTCGCATGGAAAATGTACTGACCCATCTGCTCGATTCTAAAGAAGCAGGCACCTTGTTTGTGCCGGGGCGAAAGAAGCGGTCAGCCCGCAGCCGGTGGATTGGTTCCGCCAGGCCCGTGGGCACAATCGTTGTCGATGCTGGCGCTGTCGCTGCACTGGTGCAGAAAAACAAAAGCCTGTTGCCTGCTGGTATTCAGCAGGTGCGCGGAGAGTTTAATCGCGGCGACCTGGTGGGCATCAGCGGGCCCGACGGCCAGTTGGTTGCGCGCGGCTTGTCCAACTATACCGCCCTGGAGATTGAAACGATCCGAGGAAAAAAGACCATGGAAGTTCGGTCGATCCTGGAAGACGCCGCTTACGATGAGGTCGTCCACCGCGACAATCTGGTGCTGGAATGAGACCCACGCTTGAAGGTGAGAATCTACGTCACGCCGCGGGCTGAATTGCGGAGGGCATAGGCAGCGGATCAAAAACCGAACGCAGATCGAAGAAAAGCATCCATGCCTTCCTTCGATCTGCGTTTAAGTCGAACCTCAGCGGTGCCGTTACGCAGCCATCGACGAGATGAACGGCGATTCTGCCGCACGCTGTACCCGCGCGAGGGCTGCTTCAAATTGATCCGGCGAGACATAAATGCCCCAACCATTTTTTTTGCCTGGTGAATGGATGTAAATCCACAGGCGATCGCCATCCCGGCGGACGGTGATCGACCTTTCCCAGCCGCAGGTTGTGACACCTTGGAGATGCTCAGTTTTATCGAACCCGAACGCCGCCGACGCCTTAAACGTGCCCGCGGGGGCGGGGGTTTTCTGGGCTTCGCTGGGCGCGAACGTCTGAGGTTCAAATTTCAAAATGCCACTGGCGGTCTGAAGTGGCGCTGGCTCAAGCGGCATCGACATATCGACGGTGTCTTCGTCGGCATCGCCCGGAATTTCCATCGAAACGAACTCGGTGGGCGATTCCTCTTCCGGCAGAACTCCTGCGATCAGGCGTGCGCCGGTCCGATACATACCGGCTGAAACAGGCCGGGAATGCACAACTTCGAATGTCAGTGGCACAGGGAATTCACCATGCTGCCAATTCACATCGAATTCCAGGCCCGCGGGAAGTTCTTCATTGACGATCAGCCCCACGCCCGAGCTGGATACGTTGCTGATCGACGCGATGACGCGCGGTTCTTCTTCGATGGCGGACTGAGCCACCAGCGATTCGGCCCGCTCGACTCGGGGAAACAGGGTTAAGTTGCCATAGCGCATCCGCCGGTTTGCACGTCGGGCTTCCCCCACGTTTGTGACCGAGGATCGCTTCTTGGTTAATTCAGCGTGAGTAAGTAAGGCTGACATCGGGAACATGCCATTACAATCGTCACAGGTTTCGGGCGTCTTAATATCGGAAAAGATTATCAGCAGTTTTTCTTGCACGGGCCGGCGTCGATTATTTTTCAAAATTCCTGTTGTTAAACACAGATTCGTCCGGGGGAAATTCCTTCGCCTTTAGGCGATTTACCGGGTTTCACGCTGAGCGTTTTTCCATATACTCCGCGCAACAACAGGAGCACGACGATGAAGGTTCTGGTAGCAGGTGGCGCGGGTTATATCGGATCGCACACGGTCAAGCGTCTGATCGAGGCCGGACATGAACCGGTGATCTACGACAATCTCTCGCGCGGTCACAAACAGGCAGCGGAGATTTTGAAAGTGCCGTTCATCGCGGCGGATTTGAACGATAAAACGCTGCTGGTTGAGACACTGCGCGAGCGATTTATCGACGCGGTCATGCATTTTGCAGCTTACGCCTATGTTGGGGAAAGCGTTGATAAACCGCTGATGTATTACCAGAACAACGTCGCCACCACGGTGAATGTGCTGCAGGCCATGCAGGAGGCGGGGGTGAACCGCTTTGTTTTTTCCAGCACCTGCGCCACGTATGGTGACCCGGATAAAATCCCCATTACTGAAAATGAAAAGAAGGCTCCGGTTAGCCCCTACGGTCGAAGCAAGCTGATGGTCGAGCACGTGCTTCAGGATGTGCCCGGCAGCGGCTGGAAGGATTTCAAATTTGCCGCCTTGCGGTACTTCAACGCAAGCGGTTGCGCGATGGACGGGACCATCGGTGAGGATCACGATCCGGAAACGCACCTGATCCCCGTCATCTTGCAGGCCATCCTCGGCGTGCGGCCGGGCATTACCGTCTTTGGCACTGACTATCCAACCAAGGACGGCACCAATGTCCGAGACTACATCCACGTCGACGACCTGGCGGACGCCCATATCAGCGCCATGGAAAAGCTGGATACCGAGAAAAAAATCGTCTGCAACCTCGGAACGGGCAACGGATTCAGCGTGAAAGAAATCATTGCCACAGCCGAAAAAGTGACGGGCAAAAAGGTCCCGGTCACCTTCGGCCCACGCCGGGCGGGCGATGCGATCGCGCTCTATGCCGATGCGTCGCTGGCCAAAAAAGTGCTCGGCTGGGAAGCGAAATACAAAGACCCCGAAGCGATCATCCGTTCAGCCTGGAACTGGTTTGAGAAAAATCCGACCGGCTATAAAAAGTAATGCTTCAGCAGAGGGAATTTCGCCTTATGAATTGTCCCCGGATGGCAGGGAGACCCACAGGGCAAAATCATTTGACGATCTGTAGCTGCGACGCCTGCGTCGCTTTTTTCCAAAGGAACACAAACAGGCGACGCGGGCGTCGCAGCTACACAGAACCGGGCCAGAACGCGTCAAATAATGCTGCCCGAGGGAGACCCAGCGGCGCACAAGCGGAATCTGAGCAATTCGCAATGATTGGCGGAAAATTTGCCAATGATGCGGCAAAATGTAACCTAGTTCACACCAAGCGGGTGTGGCGGAATCGGCAGACGCAACGGACTTAAAATCCGTTGATCGAAAGGTCGTGCGGGTTCAAGTCCCGCCACCCGCAGATTAAAAAACCCCGGCATCACCGGGGTTTTTTCTTAACCGCTCACAGTCGCCAGGTCTCACGATTCCGCTTTCAACGTATTCTTCACGTCGATAACAAAGCGATAACGCACATCCCCTTTTTCAACGCGCTTAAAAGCAGTATTGATGTCCGCGATATCGATCAGTTCAATATCTGAGACGATGTTGTGTTCCCCGCAGAAGTCGAGAACTTCCTGAGTCTCGGCAATCCCGCCTATGAGTGAACCGGCGACAGTGCGGCGATGGAACGCAACTTGAGAGTTGTCCGTTGCTTTGCTGAACGGAGTCAGGCAACCGACGATCGCGAGCGTCCCGTCGCGTTTCAGCAGTTCGATATACGGGTTGATGTCGTGCGCCTCGGGGATGGTGCTGAGAACCAGGTCGAATTTCAGCTCGTGACTTTTCATCGCCTCCTTATCGGTAGACAGCATGAATTCCCTGGCGCCGAACCTTTTCGCATCGTCTGATTTCTCCTCAGATGTGCTGATGGCGGTGACATGCGCGCCCATCGCGGTCGCGAGTTTGATCGCCATGTGACCCAGGCCGCCGAGTCCAACGATCGCGACATGCTGGCCCGGCTTTACCTTCCAATGTTGCAGCGGTGAATAAGTCGTTACGCCCGCGCACAGCAACGGCGGCACCGCTTTAAGATCGAGGTTGTCAGGTATCCGCAGCACGAAATGTTCTTTGACCACAATGTTGTCAGCGTATCCGCCAAACGTATTAGTTCCGTCAGGCTTGAATGGACCGTTGTAAGTCATGGTCGGGCCTTTGGGCCCCTGGCAATATTGTTCCACGTCCTGCTCGCAGGAATCGCAGGTTCCACACGAGTCCACCATGCAGCCAACACCGACCACATCACCAATCTTAAATTTCGTGACCCCAGGTCCCACTGCTTTCACCCGGCCCACGATTTCATGTCCGGGCAAACAGGGATAGACAGTATTTTTCCATTCGTTCTTTACCTGGTGAATATCCGAATGGCATACGCCACAGTAAAGAATGTCGATATGAACATCAGTGTCGACAGGATCTTCTCGCTCAAAGTCCATCGGCGCAAGAGAGCTGAACGAATGCTTGGCGGCATAGCCTGTTGATTTAATCACCGTGACTCCAGTACGGCCGAATCAGCGGCAACAAGCAGGTGACTCAGACGGACTCAAACCGCCGCAATTGCTATGCCCTTGAGGGCGTAGCGAGGCAGTGGGTCAAATTCCCTTAGCTGGCGGGCGGGTGGGATGCAGAGGCGGCGGGGGAGGCGATCCATTTGCCGGAATCAGCCGAATCGATCGTAAATGAAAGAAAGAAACCATGCCCCAGTTTCGATAGTCGCCGGGGTCATTCACAATTTCACCGTCGAGAAGCACCCAGGGGCGGGTAGCCAGATGAGGAACGAGTGCATCACTGCCCGCAGCGTGGCGCAGCAGCGCGTAGCGGTGTTCAACAGCCGAATGCCAAGGGCGAATGCGGTGATAAAAATCGTGCGCCGCTGCGTACGCGGTACCTGGCAGGAACAGAGACATCCCCAGAATAACGATGGCAACTGCCTCAATCAGTCGGCTGGTTCTATTGAGATGGGGCACCAGCAAAGGCGTCCAGAGATATAAGACAACGAGCCAGCCGACGACAAAAACCACGCATACCGCCGAGATCGTGCGCGCGGGCATCCAGGCACCGAATGCCCAGCTCGGAGCGATAAATCCCGCCGTCAGCATGGCAAGCCACAGCAACGGGACGACCCACCGCCAGGGAAAAGGGGACGGGTCGCGTCGCGTGCGAAGCATGGGAGTAACCACGACCCATACTGACGCTGCCAGGAGTCTTGGAGAGAAGAACCAGCGTGGAATAAAGTGACGAACCTGCGATAATGCGATTTTTAAATCGAACGATAAATGCCGCGCGTGCGATCCGCCGTCCGATGCGAACCGCGCGAATTTCCCGGGGCCAGCACCACTATCAAAAGCCCCACGCCGGCGGCAACGGTGACAGTTATCCACGCGATGCGGTCGAGCTTCGGATCGTAAAAGGAGGCGACAGCCCCAGCTGCCAGAGCACCGCAGAGCATGAGGCCATACAGTTCGTGGAAGCCGCAGATGATAATGCCCGCAAGCGACATCAGCAGCAGAAGAACCAACCGCGATCCAGGCGATCGACTGATAGAGCTCGGCAGTTGAAGCAATCCAATAATCAGCAGCGCTGCCAAGGCAAGCACCAGGGCGTTCTCCACCGCGCCGGTAAACCAGTACACCAGCTCACCAACTGAAGGAACGGTCGTCCACAGCAGGGCAAGGAGCGCGAGACTGACAAGCAGCGAAGCTCGGCGAGACGCGCCAGGAGTAAACCATCGGCAGACGAAATAAGCGGCGAGCGAATTAATCAAAGCGACAGGTAAAAGCAGTGCCCAGTAGTATCGGGTGATATCCACCCGGGGAAGAACGGTGCATTCCAGGCCACAGCTTGCCCAGCGTCCCTGCCAGTGCTTGTAGACAAATCCATAGACATAGTTCCACCAGCCGATTTCGACCGGCGGCATGGCGCGGATCAGGTCGTCCCAGGCGGGCACGGCATAGAAAAAAAGCACCACGGCAAAAATTCCGACAACACCGATGCACGCCATCAGAAAAATCCGGCTCAGGACGACAAACGGCGGCGTGCTTTTAGCGGCCGGCATTGTCGCGGGCGGCGCAGGGAATATGGCTGGCTTCAGATTCAAATCGACCTCAATATTAAAGGTGCCAAGCGCAGAGGCGGTGAAGCGTTGACGTTACCACAACCCTCTTCTACTCTTCTACCGATGAATGACGCAGCCTACCAGCAGTGCATTGGTCCGGATTGCGGCAAAACCTATCCGGTGGAACAATCCATCGTCGCCTGCACGGTCTGCGGCAGTCTGCTGGACATCAAGTATAACTGGTCTCGCCTGCCTATTCCCAAAAGCCTGAACTATTTCGAACATCGCTGGGCCACCAAGGGCACCAGCACCGAGGGGTCGATCGATTTTTCCGGCGTCTGGCGGTTTCGCGAGCTGTTTCCATTTTACCGTACCGAGGCGGATATCGTCACCATTGGTGAAGGCCGAACCACGCTGCAGACAGCGGATCTGCTGGCCCGGCGGATGGGGATGAGCCAGGGCAACCTGCTGCTGCAATATGAAGGATTGAATCCGTCGGGAAGCTTTAAGGACAATGGGATGACCGCCGCGTTCACCCATGCCCGGATGGTGGGGGCCAAGCGGGTGGCGTGTGCTTCCACCGGCAATACCTCGGCGAGCCTGGCGATGTTTGCTTCCCTGGCGCAGGTGCAGGGAATCGTCTTCATCGGCAGTGGTAAAATCAGTTTCGGCAAGCTTTCACAGGCCCTGGATTACGGTGCGCTCACCCTGCAGATTCAGGGAGATTTTGATGCGTGTCTCCGGCGAATCCGCCAGATCGCACAGGACCCGGCCATGGGAATTTACCTGATGAACAGCGTAAATCCCTTTCGCCTGGAAGGGCAGAAAAGCATCATGCTGCGCATTCTTGAAGTGCGCGATTGGCAGCCACCGGATTGGATTATCGTGCCTGGTGGAAATCTCGGGAATTGCTCGGCATTTGCCAAGGCTTTCATGGAGATGAAGGAACTGGGCCTGGTCAAAAAAGTTCCCCGGCTGGCGGTGATTAACGCTGCCGGAGCCAACACGCTGAATGTCCTCGTGAACGACCACCATCTCACCTGGAACGGCGGGCGATACGATGTATCGAAGATCAGCGCACATTATGCGGCGCTGGACGAGGCTAACTATTATCCGCATACAGTCGCGAGCGCGATTGAAATCAGTCGCCCCGTCAATCTTCCCAAAGCGCTTTGTGCGCTGGATTTTATGAACGGCGTGGTTCGCGAGGTGAGTGATGACGAAATTCTCGAACACCGCGCGATGGTCGCCCGCTGGGGCTTTGGCTGCGAACCCGCCAGCGCCGCCAGCGTCGCGGGGCTGCGAAAACTGTTGGATGAAAAGGTCATCGCCCCTGACGAAAGCGTCGTCTGTATTTTAACGGGGCACGAACTGAAGGACCCCAATGCGACGGTGATGTATCACACCGGCATCGACATGAAGAGCGTGCAGGACCTCGCGCCGCGCTCAGCGGTGCATGGCCGATTGAGCAATCAGCCTGTGCAGGTGGTGGACGATCTGGCAGCCATCGTCAAAGTTCTCGGGATAGACCCCGCCGCCGTGCAGGTCTGAGACCGATTTTTTCGGCAATGTCATTTCACCTGCACTGGGAAACGCCTCAGATAAGGTATCGGCGAGTAGATGCACTGACCCTCTCCGCCAGCGATGGTTTTGCCGCGCAGGTCGGTGATAAAACTATCCTCGCCACTGAGTGTTCCCAGCGCAACCGACACATCGGTCCGACTTGAAAACGAATCTGAAGCTCCGCTGACGGTGCAGCTTGGGCAGTTACATTTGTCAAAGCTCCAGACGAGCGACGGCGGCAGTTCGCAGCGGAAAAAATCGCACGATTCCACCTGGCTCCAGGTGTCCCAAGCCGTTGCGGCCTGGTCGTCAGCCGCGCTTTCTTTCTTGATCCGGGTCCAGTGCCGCGCTGGAAATGTCATGTCCGAAAAAGCGCAGCGATACATTCGAAGTCCATAATCATCTCGATCCAATCCCGTAAACGTGCAATGATCCAGCAGGCATTGGGAAAGAAGCCATTTTAGTTGTGTATCCGGAGGTCAAATACATCTCGCCGGCTTTTGCGAAGGTGCAATTTTCAAAAACTGTATTGGCTGCCCTCACATCACCGCTAAATTCGCAACGGAGGGTGACTCCTATCAGCACGCAGGGATGATCCGTCGATCCCGCGAGCTCGAATTCGCCGTTGGCGATATCGATCGTTCCACCCTCCAGGCAAAATCCTGGCTCTGCCTTGACGCTGCCTTTAAATTCGCGACCAGTATGCCCGTTTGCCCGGGTATTTCCGATCTCAACCACGCCGGCCATGGAGTATCCATGCGCGTTGGAGAGCCAATCCACGTTTTTGTCGATGGGATCTTCCGGCATCGCCACGCGCTGGTCTGTTCGACAGAAGGTTCCCACCACCTTTTTTATCGACGCCAGTTCGGCAGCGGGCGTCGCGCCGGAGATGGGCAAAGTCGCCGGCACATCAACAGCTGGAGTTCCCGAGATTTCAGTCGATGTTCGCTGCGCGGCTGCGACAGCCACCGCGGTTTTAATCGAAGCGGGTTGCTGGTCCAGCGGTGTCAACTGCAGTGTGCTGCTGTTCACGTCCAGTTTGAACTGAAAGTGATGTTGAAATTCATTTCCCAGAAGATCCGCGCCTTTCACCCCTTTGTCGGCAACGATGCATTGCAGATTTTGCACCGTATAAGGACCGATACGAATTGAATTGACCATCATCACATGCTCTGTGACGCGCGTGCCATCGGCGATCGTTGCCTGCACCACCGGATCCCGCGCCGACGGATGCAGTCCAAGGTCGGCGGCGGTTTTCGCGCTCAGGCAGACGCCGGTGCATCCAGAGTCCCATACCATCGTCTCGGGAACATTGCCGTTGATCAGCACCTCAACGTGGGGCACGCCGTCCTGCAGCGTGATCGGGATCGAACCGGAGACGGCGTCGGCCTTGCACTTTTCCACCAGCTGCAAGTCCTCGCTGAAATAAGCCGAAGGACCGAGCTTTACCTTCGGTCTTGCGGTGAGATTAAATTTATCGATCGCGCCCGCCAGTTCCTTGTCAGCGCGCGGCACGTCGTAGGCATGCAGTGCCGCGTCGGCCTTGGTCGATGCATCAAGCACCGCGGTGATGTAGTCCGATCGGGATGTTAAAAGTTTCTGACGACCGGCGGCCAGATCCTCCAGCTTCTGCACGGCCGTGCGCATGTCATCCAGCAGTAGATTATGGCGGGCAATGAGCTGATTATTACCCCGACCGTTCACCAACAGCAGGTTGATGTTATGGTCCTCGGTCCGCATATTCCGCAGGTCGCGCTCAGCGGCCTTAATCTGCGCATCGGCGTCGCGTAGTTTCGATGCCGCGGCGGACATTTTCCCCCTCACACCGCGCAGCGTCACCACCGCATCATGCAGGGTTTGTTCCTCGGGGACGATCAGCATGAAGCCAGACTTGATCAGCCCTTTTTCTTTGAAAATATCTTCCGGTGATTTTGCCGCGTCTTCTGCGGCCACCAGAAACATTGCCATAAGCAGAACAAGGATCGCTCGAAAATAATTGGATCGAAGCATTATAAAACACCGATGAAAAACTGATGCGCCGGCGGAATGATACTGCAACGCCCTGCGAACTGAACAATTTGTGACCCGCATGCACCTGAACTAAAAAGGAATCTATGAAAGACGGAGCTTCAAGAACCGGCGGTACGAAAATCATGTTCTGGGTCGGCTGGGTCATCAGCGCCTTGCCAATTCTCATGATGGGCGCTGGAGGATTATACGCTTATTTCAAGCCTCAGATGATGCAGGAGGGGCTGGATCATATCGGGTATCCCGCCTCGGTCGGTTCGGCGCTCATTGCTGTCGAAGTCACCTGCGCGATCCTCTATGCGATCCCGCAAACCGCTGCGTTGGGCGCGATTCTCCTGACCGGTTACCTCGGCGGCGCAATCGCCTGCCACGTCCGCGTGGGACAATCTTTCACACCGGCGGCTTTGTTTGGAGTGCTGGTCTGGCTGGGCCTTTTTCTCCGCGATGCGCGCGTCCGGGCACTGATTCCATGGCGGCGATAACCTGGCTGATATCGCGGAGCACCATGCGATAGTGCGGACCAGCGGTCGGAATTTCAAACCGCTCTGATGCAATCGCCCAGCCCAGCTTTTTATAGAATCCCAGCGCAGCCAACCGCGCGTTGCACCAGAAAAGCGCCACCGCCGAATCCGATCGGATTGCCCGCATCGCCGCGCCGAGCACCTGCGTGCCAATTCCTCTGCCGCACCAGTGCGGATCGGTTGCCATTCCGCGCAGTTGATACGCCGGCTGATTTTCCCAGCTGTTGAGATGAAACGAAGCGCAGCCAACAGCAATCTTGTCAGATTCAAACGCCGCAAAATGACGACTGGTTGGCAGATCATCGCCTGCAAAAATCGCCTCCTCCCGCGGCAATCCCGCGCAGCACGCGATGGCGCAGATCGATAATCTCTGATAAGCGCGCGGATCGAACTGTCACCTCCAATTCATTCATCTTCTGCCACCGGCTAATTCGGTTTGCCTGCCATTGTCGACCTGGCGGCGTACAGCACTATGTTCCGCGCAGATGCGCCGCGGATTTCGGATCATATCCCACGATTCCATCAACCGGCTGACCCACCAGCCCGACCGACAAGTCTTCGTCGCTGACAAACACACCAATGCGTCCCCCATTCTCTATCCCGCGCAATTGCGGCCGGCGCATACTGCCCAGCGTCGTTCTGGCAAACTCGCGATAACCCACTTCTTTAATCGGATCGCCCATCGCATAAACCTGGCTCGTCAAGGGCAGCACCGCTGGTGTTGCGGTGCCCGGAAACGTCTTGATGAGCTGTTCCATTGCTGAAACCGAAAAAGCTGTCTTACCACCCGCGGCATCCATCAGCAGCGTGCCTCCGCCTTCAACAAATTTCTTAAGCTCCGCGCGCTGCGTTGTATCAAGCGTAAACGTCCCCGTCCCGGTGATATCCGCCAATTGATAATCATGTGTCAGCTGACCTTTTCCCAATTCGACAGTGTCGACGAGCAAATCCACGCTGTCGTCATTGTGCATGATATTCGCAAGACGCGGCCAACCGCCGGGTTCGGGGTCCCAGTTTCCGGCATACGACACGCGGGCGATGCGGGCTTTATATTTCGCGGGAGTATTCTCATGCCGCGTCACAATAAAGCTTTCACCTTTCGTGCGCAGTCCCTGCTTGTCGACCGCATAAAGATAGATATCCATCATCATCTGCCCGAAGGTGTATCGCTTCATGTTCGGGAACGATTGTGTCTGCCACGTGGCAGCAGGGTCGCCGGAGGGGATCAACAGCATTCGCACGCGTGCTCCGTTGTCCAGTGCTTCGAGCTTTGGCGTGGGATTCCAGAGTCGCCCCGGATAATTTTCATTGCGAAAAACAGGGTGATCCGCCGGCAATTGCCTGAAGGTTTCACCGGGAAACATCGCCTGCCCCAGCTTGCGAAAACCCTCCGCAAAGGCGATCGAATCACAGTCGGCGTGGCCCACGATGATGCCGCCTTCATTGATATAATCTTTCAGCTTCTGCATGTCCGCGGGTGAGAGCCGGAGATATTCATTGCCGGACATGTACAGCATCGGCGCGTCGATCAAATCCCCGGCCGACTCCTTCAAATCCACAATCTGCCAGTTGAGTTGCGCCTCGCCTTGCCGGGCAAGAAGCCGCGTGAGATTGGCGACGTCGCGCGGGCGCTGATTCCAGTTGGCTTCTACGCTGGTGTTGCCCGCTTTTAGGATGTTGTACTGAAGTTTACTGAACAGCACCGGCGCGCGCCCCCGGCTTAAAAACAGCAGGCCAAACGCGGTGTTGTAGATGCTGCCGTCAATGGGCTCCCCCTCTGCTTTGACCTGCAGCCGCGTCGGGCCCCAGGATCCATCCTGTCCCTGCTCTTTGGCCAGCAGGTCCGCGCCCCACTGAAACCAGTCGTTGGTGCCGATGTATTTGTAACCACTGGCCAGCCCGATCCGGCAGATTCCAAACAGTGTGTAATACCGCCATTCCTGCGACCAGGGATTCGAATCCAGCGCATCCAGATGCGTGCCGACCCACTGCATTCCGGCGGCTATGTTGGCATCCTGAATGTTGCCCTGACAGCGCGCTCCGCTCGACGCATAATCCTGCGTGATAAACAGCGTGGCCACTCCCGCGGCGGTCATCGACAAAAGCTCGCCCGACATCCCCGGTGGTTCCCGGTCCGCCACCTCCTGGGGCAATGGTTCAGAGAAATAGCACCAGGCGCCGTCGGGCTGTTGCTGCGATCGCCAGGCTTTGTCGAACTGTTTCCAGTAGCGCGTTTCAATTTCCTCGCCGCCCTGCACCGCCGACCAGAGACCCAGCACCCCGAACTGGCTGACACTGTGGTCGAAGAATCGTCTGTCCATTCCCTGGCCGTAGCCAAAATATCCCCAGGCATCATCGTGGGTCAGCACGCCGTCGAGGAGTCGTTCCTTGTCCTTGCGGCGCATTTTCCTGACCGTTTCATCCTCGGGCAGCAGGTTCCAGATCTGCGACCGCACGCCCAGCGCGTAGGTGCCGCGAAGGTCGGCTTTTTCCAGCCACGCCACCGCCTGCTTCAACTGATCGTTGGTCTGCGGGTTTTCTCCGCAGGATAAAAGCGCAAATGTCGCGATGGCGGTCATTCCTCCAAATTGGAGGCCCGCCGTATCATTCGGCGCGTTCAGATCGACGCTTGCCGATGTGGATGATTCCCAGTTTCCGTTGTTCTGTTTGCTGTAGAGAAATGCCGTGCCTTGCTTGATGGCATCGGCAATCTGAATAGGTGTGGCAGCGCGGACCGGTCCCGGCAGCGAGCCTATGATGACCAGGATCACAAGCGCCGCTGCCGGCATTGTTCTCACCGGCGGTTGAAGTGCCCGCAGCTTTGATGAAATAGTCATTTTCAGTAGGCTGGTGGTTAACCGTCTCAGCCGGTTGTTCGCGGCCGGAACACCGCGGTGATCCGTTTCATGATAGCCGTCAATGTATGCGATGTTGCGGACTGCCCGACGGATATCTTTCGTTTTTTTGAGAATCGCTATAATACGCCGATACTGGAGAGATGATGGATGGACTGACCTTATCGCCAAATTCAACCACTCCCCCTCAAATGAACGAAGACTTTTCCGGCTGGCTGAAGCAGCATCAGGGCCGGGCCTACGAACTGCACGACAAACACATCAACCCCGTGTTTGTGAAGATGCTCCGCACCATCGGTTTCGACAAAGGTTACGTGCGCGGCGAGGGGTGCTATCTGTGGGATGCCCAGGGCAATAAATATCTGGATTTGCTGACCGGTTGGGGTGTTTTTGCGTTAGGACGAAACCACCCCAAGGTGAAATCCATCATCCAGCAGCTTTTGCAGCAGGACATGCCCAACCTTGTCCGCATGGATTGCAGCCTGCTCAGTGGACTGGTCGCCGAGACACTGACCCGGCACACCACCGAAGGGCTTAGCCGCGTCTTTTTCTGCAACAGTGGAACCGAAGCAATCGAGACCAGCATCAAGTTCGCCCGGTGTCACACCGGCCGGCAGGACATCATCTACTGCGATCATGCCTTTCACGGCCTGACAACCGGATCGCTGGCATTGAACGGCGCTGATTTTTTCCGCGAACGTTTTGGTCAGTTGATGCCCGGCACCCGGCAGGTGCCGTTCAACGATCTCCCCGCACTGGAAAAAGCGCTCAGCTCAAAGCAGGCTGCCGCGTTCATTGTCGAACCCGTGCAGGGCAAGAGCTGCGAAATGGTCGCCGACGGTTACCTCGCCGAAGCGCAGCGGCTGTGCAATAAGTACGGCACACTGCTGATTTGCGATGAAGTGCAATGCGGCCTGGGCCGCACCGGCAAATGGTTTGCCTATCAACATTTCGACGGCGTCGAGCCCGATATCGTCTGTGTCGCCAAAGCCCTGTCTGGTGGATACGTGCCAGTCGGCGCGGTGATCACCCGGCCCAAAATCATGGACGCCGTTTTCAATTCCATGGAACGCTGCGTCGTGCATTCCAATACCTTCGGGCAAAACGATCTGGCGATGGCCGCCGCACTGGCAAGCCTGTATGTCATCGAGCAGGACAAGCTCGTCGAGAACGCCGCTGCCATGGGTGAATATGCCATGACGCGCTTGCGCGAAATCGGCAAGGATTGTCCTTTTGTTTCTGAGATCCGAGGCAAAGGCCTGATGTTCGGCATCGACTTCGCCCGCCCTAAAGATTCTTTCAAGCTTAAGCTTGCCTGGGACATGCTTCACAAGATGAATTTCGGTGTGTTCGGACAAATGATTATTATTCCCCTGCTGCAGGACCACAAAATACTGACGCAGGTGGCAGGCTATCACACGGAAGTGATCAAGTTCCTGCCGCCGATGACCATCACGCGCGAGGATATGGACTGGTTCCTCAACGCAATGCAGACCACGCTGATGGATACCACGAAATTTCCCGGCACCGCATGGGATACTGTCATCGGTCTGGCCAAACGGGCGATGCTGGCATAACCGCATGCGCCAATCCGAAAGGCGATTGGATTCAGTCATTCGTCATTCAAGCTTCAGCCACTTATGTCCCATTCGCGTCGCCTCCACCGCCGATTGCTCATCGCGATACTCTGGGTGGTGACGCACCCGAAAACCACCCTCGCGATCGCACTGATCGCGCTGCTTGCATCGGGGATTTATTCGCTGGCCAACCTGGGCATTTCCACCAACCAGGACGATCTGTTTTCCAGCAAGGTGGGGTTCTTCAAAGACTACATCGAATTCACCCGCAACTTCCCAGAAAACCAGGCCAGCTATGTGCTGATCGACGCGGTTTCTCCCGCCAGCGAACCGGTTACCAGGGACTGGATAGCCGTTGCGGACGCAGTGACCGATGCGCTGAAAAAAGATACCGATGATGTAACAGCCGTGGACAGTCACATACCGGTTAAAGCGCTTGGCCCGCAGGGAATCCTGTTTGAAGATCCGCTGCAGGTAAAGCAGGACTTTCGAGACTTTCAGCAGCTCAGCATTCCGTTTCGCCCGACAAATCTGCTCAACCGTTCCATGGGCCGTGTGCCGATCGAACGTTTTCTCACAGCCTTGAACCCGCACCGGTTTGCAAGCCCGCAGCCCACGACCCAAAGCGCTGAATTTGTTGCGCTGATGTCCGATGGGATGAGCGCCGCCCTGAAGGACACAGCTGCCCCGATTGAGCTCGGCCGGCAGGTGCCGGATCTCGCCCAGCTGAGCTCCACCGATCCATCAAAACTGGGTTACTACTACATCGAAGACCAGAAGCAGAAGGGAAACCATCTGCTGCTGATCAAGGTGTACGAGCGGCACGATTTCACCACCCAGAACGGTCTGGAACATACGATTGATGGAATACGGGCGACCATCGCCAGGGCTTCGCAACCATTTCCGGAATTCAAGGCTGCGTTAACCGGCCGCCCCGCGCTGGAAGCCGACGAGATGGCCACCACGGATCGCGATGCCCGGCTGTCAGAAATTGCCGCGCTGTCGGCGGTGTTTGTCGGGCTCATGCTTCTTCTGCGCTCGTTCTGGTTGGCGGTGGTTGCCGAAATCGCGTTGTTGATCGGCATCGGTTGGACCTTCGCCTGGGCCACGCTGACCGTGCATAATTTAAATCTGCTTTCGATGGTGTTTCTCATCGCCTTGACCGGTATCGGCATGGATTACCTGATCCAGGTGCTGACGCGCTATCGCCGGGAGTCCGCCCGGCGAAGCAGTCCGCGGGGAATCTGGACCGGCGTATTCAAATATGTAGCCGCTCCGATCAACACCGCCTGCATGGGCGCTGCCGGGGCCTTTTTTGTGTCGGTTTTCACAAATTTTCGAGGCGCTGCCGAGTTGGGAATCGTCGCCAGCGGCGGGTTGTTGCTCTGCCTTCTGACCGGCTACATCATCCTGCCGCCGCTGTTGACGCTCTTTCCAGCCAAGCCCCGGTTATCCGATGCCGAGCGGGGCGGATCGTGCGAAGATCCCCCCGATGAATCGACAGGTGTGGGCGGCGCTGCGGGCATTGCCGTGAATCGGGCGGTGAAATCAACCTCACGACTGCGCCATCTCTGGCTCGCTCCCCCGTTTGTCTGGGCCATTTTATTACTCATCGGAATCCCCTACGCGAGGCGTTTTAATTTCGATCCCAGTCTGCTGAAAATGCAGGCGCAGTCGCTGCAATCGGTGACGTTGATCCAAAAACTTCAGACCTGGTCGGCGGTTGTGCTTGCGCCGCCTGCGGACCTGCAGAAACTTCGGCAGGTGCGCGACGCTGTGGAAAAGCTTCCAAGCGTTCAGGGCACGGAAAGTATTCTCACCGCGTATGACAACAATGACTGGTTGAAAAGCCAGCAGGCTGCGGATATCCCGGCCGCGGATTACGACCCGGTCGGTCCGGGAAACCTTGCTGCCATTCAGTCGGCGGCAACAAAACTCGCTGCCGCGATGCGCGCGGCGAATGTATCGGAACCGGCGTTTGGGGCAGCGGCCGATTCGCTGGAGGGCCTGGTCAAATTGATCGCCCAGGTTGGTCCCTCGTCAGCTGCCGATCGACTCACCGCCTGGCAGCAGTCGTTCATCGGGCAGTTGCGGGATCAACTGGCGCAATTCCGCCCCACGCCGCTGAATATTGCAGCCCTTCCTCAATCGTTACGAGAACATTTGATCGGCCAGGACGGAAAGTTTGCCCTTTATATCAATCCCCGGCAGGACCTTTGGCAGCAGGCCAACCTGGCGGCGTTTGTTCACAGCATCGAAGCCACCATCGGCGGGATCCCCGGCGCGCCGCCAGCCACGGGCATCGCCATCAATGTGTACCATTCCACCAGCAGTATCGAAAAATCGTTTTACCACGCTACCGGGTATGCGCTCTGTTTGATCTTCGTGCTCGTTCTGATCGACTTGAAAGATTTCCGCCAGACACTGCTTGCCATCAGCGTCCTGGCGATGGGGTTGCCGATGCTGATCGCCTTGATGGGGCTTCTGCAAATCGATTGGAACTTCGCCAATTTCTTCGGCCTGCCGATTCTGATCGGCGCTGGCCACGAGTACGGCGTGTTCATGGTGCACCGCTACAACGAAGCCTCCAGTGATTGCCATCGTCGCTGGCATGCGTGGGATGTCAGCGACAAGGCACTTTTGCTGTGCGGCTATGTCACCAGCGTCAGCTTTGGTTTCTTCTGGCTGCTGGGCCATCACGAAGGACTTAAAAGCCTTGGGCTGGTGATGGCGCTGGGGACCGCGTGCATTTACCTGGCCACGCTTTGCGTCCTGCGCCCGCTGCTGCTCTGGAAATTAGGGCGAAGCGTTAACGCGGTAACTGCGGGCGGGACATCCACTCTGCCTCATCGATAAACCCTTTTCTGTGAAGAAGTAATAAGCGGAGACGCAGCCTGATTGATCGCCTTAAAACCGGGTCAATCCTAGTTTGAACTGGGACATGAAAATTAAATTTGGAATTTGGAAATTGGATAAAATAGGAGATCTGGTGGTTTTTACCCACTCCCATGCTCAACAGCGATTTGTTGCCTGCGGTTGCCCGATGCAGGTCAGGATGTCTCTTCGTGTAACACGCGCAAGAGGTATTGCCCGTACTCGCTTTTGCCGGCCTGCTCGATCAGTTTCTTCAAACCGGCGGCATCGATAAATTTTTTCGCAAAGGCGATTTCTTCCACGCAGGCGACCTTCAAACCCTGTCGCTCTTCAAGGGTCTGCACGAAGATGGAACTCGACAGCAGCGAGTCATATGTGCCGGTATCCAGCCAGGCGATGCCGCGGCCCATGCACTGCACCTGCAGGTTACCGCGCTGCAGATAAGCGCGGTTTACATCGGTAATTTCATATTCGCCTCGAGGGGAGGGTTTCAGGTCGCGGGCAATCTTCACCACCTCGGCATCGTAAAAATAGAGTCCGGTGACCGCCCAGTTGCTGCGCGGTTCTTTGGGTTTTTCTTCGATGCTCAGGGCGATATGACTATGGTCAAATTCAACCACGCCGTAGCGGTGGGGGTCTTTAACCTGGTAGGCAAAGACGCGCGATCCGCTGGTCAGTTTCGCCGAGTCTTCGAGCATTTCGGTCAGGTCGTGGCCGTAGAAGATGTTATCGCCGAGGATCAGACAAACCGGAGAATCGCCGATGAAGTCCGCCCCGAGAACAAATGCCTGGGCGATTCCGTTGGGTTGTGCCTGGGCTTTGTAGGAAAGTTTCAGTCCAAGTTGCGAGCCATCTCCAAAGAGATCCTCAATGCGTGGCAGGTCGCGCGGGGTGCTGATAACCAGGATCTCGCGGATCCCGGCCAGCATTAGTACCGACAGCGGATAATAGATCGTTGGTTTATCGTAGACCGGCAGCAACTGCTTGCTGATGCAGCGGGTCAGCGGATAAAGCCGGGTGCCTGCGCCGCCGGCGAGGAGAATGCCTTTCATAATCGTCCGTAGTCGTTGGTGAAACAATCAGTGACCGCAAGCCGTGCCCGCGCATCGCCGATTGCGTTATATTTTTAACAAAGGCCCCGGCAATTGCTTAAAACTGCCCGCCGGGTTCATACTATCCGCCCGTTACATTCTAAAACAGATCGACCGCGTCTTTGAGATTCGGTTGCACTTTGTCCTTGGCGGACAAGGTCGCGGAAAATTCATCAACACCCCAGTTGATGCCCAGCGACGGGTCGTTCCATTTGATGCCGCGATCATGCGCGGCAGAATAAAATTTCGTGACCTTGTAGACAACTTCAGTGTGAGCCTGCAGGGTTACAAAACCGTGGGCGAAGCCTGCGGGAACCAGCATCTGCAGCCAATTGTCGGCGGATAATTCGGCTGTGACATGCTTTCCGAAGGTCGGTGAATCCCTGCGGATATCAACTGCGACATCGAGGATGCCCCCGCGGACGACCCGGACCAACTTATCCTGCGCCATCGGCGCAATCTGATAGTGCAGGCCGCGGACAACACCCTTTTCAGCAGAGAGGGAATGGTTGTCCTGCACAAAGTCAAAACAAAGGCCCGCTTCCCTGAGGAAGCGGGCATTGAAAACCTCGGAAAAAAATCCGCGATGGTCACCGTGCTTGGCTGGGAGAAGGATTTTTACAGCCGGTATTGCGGTCTCGATGACTTTCATGCGCGGTACAGAGTTTAATGCATCGACCGCGAACTGGCCAATCGCGTGTTGGCGACCTCGGGCAATTTCAAAATAGTGCCGAGTTTCAGGCGGGTTTTGTCCGATCCGATGATGTCCTTATTCAGCGCGTACAAAGCCTCGGCCTTTCGACCGCTGCCCAATACTGTGCGGGCGATTTTGTACAAACTGTCGCCCGGCTTGACCACATAACTGCCATGTGTGCTGCCGGTCTCGATCGAAGCTTCGACGACATGCGAAGCTGTTATCACGGATTCAGGAGGTGTTACTTCCTCAACCGCGCCGGGACGAATCGGTGTGATGTCCGGCAAGCTGATTTTCTGACCCACCTTTAAATGGTTTGCATTGATGGCCTTGTTTTCGCGCTGAATCGCGACCCAGAAGCGGGGATTGCCGTAAATATCGTTGGCAATGCTGCTGAGGGTCTGTCCGGCCTGCACGACATAAACCCGATCCGAACCCGCCGAAGGCGCTTCGGGCACATCTAACTGAAGCGATTTAACTTTATTCGGCTTGATGTGCGATTCGGCCGGTGGGGCTGGAACAATCGGACCGTTGTCGGCAACGATTCCGGGTGTTTTCTGATCATCAGTATTGCCGGCATCCACGCGAAGCGGGGGGGTTGCCTTGGCTGGATCGAGCAAAGGGGCCGCCGGAACCGTTTGCTGGGCATCTACCACGGGGGCAGAAGGAGCAGGCATCGGGCTGATCGGAGCAACATCGGGTCCAACACCGCTGGCGATCATCGTCGGGCCAGGTGTTGCCGGCGACAGGTCCGCTGGCGGTGGGGTAATCACCGCAACGGTGCTATTCGTTTTCTTGTGTTTGGGGACAACGATCGCGTAAACGGTGAGAACAGCCAGCAGAACGCCACCAATGGCGAATCCGATTTTCGCATCCTTGCGCATGAGCGGGACTCCTTCCCTACAAATCCAATTATTCGGCACAGGCCTGAAACAAAAGCTCCAGGCGGTGATGACTGGCAAACTCCGTCGCCAGACCACCCACCGCTCTCCATCATGTTCAGTTCAACCAGTGACCCTTTGCAGATGACTGGATGGCGGAGACTTGCGGCTCGCTTTCTTCGCCGCGTCTGCCCCGATCAGCAAGAAAGGAGCAGCAATCGCTATTGAAGAATACGTTCCTACTAATATGCCAACCAAAAGTACAAAAGTAAAGCCGTGAATCCCAGGTCCACCCACAACATACATGCCTGCGACGGTCACAATCGTCGTGCCCGCGGTCAGCAAGGTACGCGAAAGCGTCTGATTGATTGAATCATTTACGATCTTCTGATTCAGGTATCCGAACTTCAACCGGTTCTCGCGAATGCGGTCGAATACCACAATCGTATCGATCATCGAATAACTCATCACCGTGAGCACCGCGGCAACGATCGTGAGGTTCACCCGGAACGGCTCGACCATCAGCAGTGTCGCAAGCCAGTGAAGTTGCGCGATATAGTGGGACAAACCCACCGCGCCCACCACCAGGGCCACGTCATGGATCATCGCCAGCACGGTGGCGGTGCCGTATTTCAGATTGCCGAATCGCAACCAGATGTATGCCATGATGACCACCGACGAAAGGATCAATGCAAAAAACGCCGCCTGCTGATTATCGCCGGCCACCTGCGGCCCGAATGTATTGACCTTCTGCAGTGTTCCCTCATGGTTCACGCTGTCTTTGGTCAGTTCCCAGATCGGGTTGGCCACATTGGTGGTCCATTTCGCCGGATCTTTGTCATATGGATATGCCGGATCGGAAGTAAGCACGACAGCGGACGAAGTTGCAACACCGGTCCCCAGCGGGGAAACCACGGTGTATTCAGTCAGTGCCGGTGAATTTGCGTCGGCCCCGTTGCTGGAAAGCTGCGTAGCGTGCTGGCGATCGAGGCGGCCGCGAATCTGGTCCGGTTTGAGAGGTGGATCCAGATTCTTCAATACAATCGCGGCACCGCCGATGTAGTCGTCGGCGGCGGCGGGTTTGAAATCGTTCAGATCCTTCACGGTAAACCCGGTCGTGATCGGCTGCACGATGCCCGCGGTCATCGCCACATCGACCGAGTCAGCCACATGATCGAACTTGCTCGGCAGGTCCGTCTGGATTCGCGAACCGAGCACACTTAATACCGCACTGCGTACTGCTTTCGAATCCGCATTGGCGGTCACCAGTTCATATCCGGTATCAGGAATTTTCGAATCTGATCCGATGGCTGTCAGGTTCACCGAAGGCAGGGCGGGATTGTTAGCCGCATCAAACGCATGGCGAATATCCTCCAGCGACATTGGTTGGCGCAGATCAAACTGCACCTGCGTTCCGCTGGTGAAATCCACATCGGCCAGTTCGTGCTCGCGTGCTTTTTCAATAAACGCGATCATGCCCGCGCCGATGATAACCGTGCTTAAAATCCAAAAGCCCGGTGCCAGCCGCATCCAGTTGATATCCGGCTTGAGCAGTTTGTCCCACTTTGGGAACGACAGCGGAAAACTGCCGAGCGTCTTGAGATTAAACGTATCAATCAGAATGTTGAAAATAGTCTTGGTGACAAACAGCGACGTGAACAAGCTGCTGCACAAACCGATGAGCAGCGTGGTGCCGAATCCCTTCACTTCCTCACTGCCGAGCCACATCAGGATCAGCGATGTGATAATGGTGGTCGCGTTGGAGTCCCAGATCGCGCTTTGGGCATGCTCGTAAGCATTTCGCATCGCCATGCGGAGGCTGAGCCCCAGGTGTTGCTCTTCGCGCAAACGCTCGAAAATAAGCACATTCGCGTCAACCGCCGCGCCGATGGTCAACACAATGCCGGCGATGCCAGGCAATGTGAAAGTTGCCCCAAACGCAGCAAGCACACCCAGGATCAGCAGGATGTTCATCAACACCGCCAGTGTGGCAACCACACCGGCAAGGTAGTAATAACAAACCAGGAAAATCGCGACGATCACCAGACCAAATCCGCAGGCATACAGTCCCTGGCGCAGATTGGCCGCGCCTAACTGCGGGCCCACGGTGTGTTCGCTGATCGGTTCGTCTTCCAACTGCGCCGGCAGGCTGCCGGCGTTCAGCGTGGTGACCATGTACTTCAGATCTTCCTGCGAATAATCACCGCTGATTTGACCCGACGAACCGATCGCAGTCTGGATGTTCGCGACCGAGATAATTTTACGATCGAGAATCGCAGCCAGTGATTTCTTTACATTATTTCCCGTGAAATCCTGGAACAGCTTCCCGCCGGTGGGATCCAGCTGGAATCCCACAACCTGCCCTCCGCCGGGGTCGGATTGCACCATCGCTTTTTCCATCGACCAGCGCTGCAAACCAGGTCCGTTCACCATGGATTTCTCAGGCGTGATCCAGCAGAGAATATATTGCTTATCGTTAAATGCTTCGGTGTATCCGTGATAGCTTTCAGGCCGATCGACCTGGAACCACGCAACTTCGTCGCCCGCCTGCGGTCGCGGTCCTTTTTTGTGCAGCTGATCCTGCATCGCCTTATATTCGCCCGGCGGAAGCTCCTCATACGGATTGGACAATGCGATGTGGAATTCCAAAACGCCCGATCCCTGCAGATCGCGTTTCAATTCACCGGCATCGTCAATCGAACCCTTGAGACCTCGATAGGTCTCATATGCAGCACTGAACTGATCGATCGCCTGCAGACGACCCGGCATTCCGGCGGCGGCTGCCTTGGCATCCGCAAGTGCCTGAGCCCTGGCGTCGCCGGTCTTTTCCAGAATGACTTCAAGCTGAGAAGTTTTGAGATTCGTGGTATCGATCTGTGCTTTTAAGTGGTCATAATCATTGCTTGCCGCTGCTTCCACATCCGCCAGCTGCTTGTTGTGAGCAGCCTGCATCGCGTCATATTTGGATGCCAGCTGGCTGAACAACTGCGTTCGGCTGGACAATCCCTGGGCAAGTTGCGCAAGCCGCGCGTCGCGTGCTGCGCCGGTCAGTGTTTCGACGGCGGATGTGACTTCCTGCGGTCGCACATTCAGCGCTTCCAGTGCTTTCTGGGCGTTCACATAAGCGTCGAGCGCTGCCACAGCCTGTTCATTTTTCGATGAGGCGGGAATCTGAATTTCCAGGCGGTTTTCGCCCTGGGGTCGCCAGATGTAATTCTTCACACCATCCGGATCCACGCGCCGCTTAAGGGCGGCCATCACATCTTCAGCCAGCGTGTGTCCGTCAGGGGAATGGTATCCACCGATCGGTTCTTTGATTTGATATAGAAGGCTCGTTCCACCGACCATGTCGATACCGGGGCGCAGCATCATTTTCTGCGACCAGGGGACCGGCTTGAACAGGTTTACCACCTGCCGCTGGAAGATGCCTCCCAGCGCCGCCAGCAGAACGAACGCAATAAAAATGACACGGCCAGTCTGAGATTGTTGCATGGTTTACAGATGCCAGTTCTGTCACGGGTCGGTTGTCAGTTGTTTTTGTTCAACGACGGAAAACTGACCACGGACCCCTGACATTTCCTCACTTCGTTTCCGACTTCTCATCATCAATGACCCGCGCGATGGCGGATCTTGCAAACCAGATTTTGGTATTGCTGCTCTCGTCAACTTTCACTTCGACCCGGCTTTCCTCCGCCCGGGTGACCGCGCCCTGAATTCCACCAATGGTTTGAATGCGGTCGCCGCGTTTAAGTTGCTTCAGCATCTCGGCGCGCTTTTTGTCCTCACCGCGTTTGCCCTTTCCCATGAACATGAAACTGATCAGGATTACCGCGCCCATGAGCAGAAACGGACTGGAGACCGCGTCAAACCAGCCCGGTTTTGGATCGCCCTGGGTGGCGGGAAGCGCGGCAACGATAGCGTCGATAATCTTCAAACCTTCTCCTTCAATGTTGGACCGATCAGCACACGCGGGTCATTTCGACGAAAATCCTCAAACCGCCCGTCTGTGATCGACTGGCGGATGTCTCGCATCAGCCTTTGGTAGAATCGGATATTATGCAGTGAGACGAGGATCGGGCCAAGCATCTCGCGTGCAAAAAAATAATGCCGAATCGCCCCCCGCGTAAAATGAAGGCAGGCATGGCAATCACAGCCGGGTTCCAGCGGAAGGGGATCGTGCGCATATTTCGCATTTTTCAAACGCAAAATGCCCGGCGCGGTAAACGCATATGCATTGCGGCCGTTGCGTGTGGGCATCACGCAGTCAAACATGTCGATCCCCGTCGCCACGGCGGCGACGATGTCCTTTAGGGAATCCCACCCCCATCAAATACCGCGGTTTTTCCCGCGGTAAAAGCGGGGTTGTGAATTCCAGCACCCCTTTCATAGCGTCAAAACCCTCACCTACGGCCAGTCCGCCCAGGGCATAGCCCGGTAAGTTCAATTCAATCAGTTTCTCCGCGCATATTGCCCGCAGCGATTCATGTGTACCGCCCTGGACAATACCAAATAACGATTGATCGGCCGGGCGGGCATGGGCCACCTCACATCGCTGCGCCCAGCGCAGCGTGCGGTCGACTGCAGCAGCGTGATATTCCACCGGCGCGTCGGCAGCGGGGCACTCGTCGAAAGCCATGATGATGTCCGCGCCCAGGGCATTTTGAACGGCCATCGATCGCTCGGGATCGAGGTGAATGATGTCGCCGTCGATGTGACTTTTAAACGTGACCCCGTCATCTGTGATTTTGTTCAGGTCGGCCATGGAAAAGACCTGAAATCCACCGCTGTCCGTGAGGATCGGACCCGGCCAGGACATGAATCGGTGCAGGTCCCCCAGTTCGGCAACCACATCCTCGCCGGGCCGAAGCATCAGATGATAGGTGTTGGCCAAAACGCACTGTGCGCCGGTTTCAGCTACCAGTTGGGGCAGTAGACCTTTAAGAGTGCCTTGCGTGCCAACGGGCATAAACGCAGGCGTGTCGAAAGGACCATGCCGGGTTGTAACCCGCCCACGCCGGGCGTGCGAAGAGGGGTCGGTTGCGTGAAGCTCAAATGTAAGTGGATGCACGGCGAGCGACATTCGGGGAAAAATCTGGCAGAGTCAAACCTTCCATGCCCGGTTGCTTTATTTGGGGGAACGAAAGGGGGATGATCAACGCGGTTTGTAGCGCAAAAAAGTTGCCGCGTGAACCTGGCAAACCAGATTCACGCGGCAACCAACAAGAGAGTGTGTATCGAAAGTGTGTGTATCGAAATCAGCCACCGATAGGTGACATTGCCAGGCTTGCGGTAGCCGAATCATTCTGGTGAGACGATGCCTGAAACAGGGTCATCTGTGAGACAGTATTGGAAGTCTCAGCCGATGTCCGCGACATTGAAGATGCGGTACGCGAGACCGACGAATCCGTATGCCCAACCAGCAATGTAAACACCAAACCCATGCCGGCGACAAGACCGCCCGCGACCGATCGGTACGATCCAAGATTCGACATGCGCTCCTGCAACGGCGGACGAATCTTCGTTCGCATCGCTTTCTGGTAAAGCATCTCTTCAATTTCATCGGGGTGCATGGCTTTGCCTTTCTGGGATCCGGAGCTTTCGATAAAATGGATAGCTAATGGAATGCCAACACTAAGATTTTTCGGCGAATGATCGTAAGTGGATCGGATAACACTGTTTAGCGTTGAAAATGCATCGGTGCGCTATTTTTACCCCCGGCATCAATATGAATGGTTTGTCGCCGCAGAATGCGCTTTGGTAGCGGCACCTTGCGACCTAAATGCCTTAAAATAAATGGTTTAATGGCGGCATGTTCATTTTAACCGGTGAGAAGTATTCGAAACGACCACAACGGTAGCGCACTTTGTGCTAGACCAGCCTGAAGCAGGTCTCTGCGCAAATTCTAGAGCCATTTGCCTAATTTTGCTGCACGGTCATCAATGCCGCGAAATGCCAAGGAGCGGTAAAACGTCGTAGCTCCGTCGAGTTGGTATATTGATGGGATTGATGTTCCTGACCCAGATCGGAATCGAGTCGGACCGCGCGTTGCTTCTGGCGTTGGTGGCGGTCCTTGCGATAGCAACCGCGGGAATGGTAAGGCGCATCGCCCGGTCGTATCTGCTGGTGTTGATAGCGGGCGCGGCAATGCTGGCGATAGCGCTATCCCATCCTTTCTGGGAAGGCTTCCCACCCGGTACCGTCGCGGTAATGGTGGACCTTTCCCCCAGCACCCGCGGGGCCAGGTTTCGCGATCGCCAATGGCTGAGTCAGACAATTCATCAACTGCTCGGCGATCAGAAATATGAACTGATCGCTTTTTCCGAACGGAATCAGGCGATTGATCTTTCAGCTCCGCTGGCCGAGATACCCGCGGATCACACCCGTTTTTCACCTCCCGCCGATGACGCGGTGCTGCTGTTCAGTGACGGTCAATTTTCGCCTCCCGCGTATGCCCCTCCGACGTATGCCGTGATAGACCCGGCGCTGGATCACCCGGAGGATGACGCGGTAATCAATCTCACGATGGCGGGCAAACGGGTGTTTGCCTCGCTTGCGAATGGCAGTCGAGCGGTTCGATGGTCCGGGGCGACGGCGGAGCAGGACGGGCAGTTCGCCACACCAAGTGGGGCGGCGCAGATCAGCGCTTTCCTGCCGCCCGGCGACCTGTGGCCGGAGAACGACGCGATGACCTTGGCGCTTCCACCGCCGCCCATCGCGCCGCGATGGTGGGTTGGTGCTAATTGTCCTGCTGGTTGGCAAGCCATGACATCGCTGCCCCGCGACCTTGCCGAATATGTCGCGCCGGCTGCGATCGTGCTGAATAATGTTCCTGCCGATGCGCTCTCCTCGCAGGATCAGCGGAACCTGTCGCAATTTGTCCGCGCGATGAACGGTGCGCTGATTCTGGTGGGCGGCGATCACAGTTTTGCAGCAGGCGGTTACGATGGCACGCCTCTGGATCAAATCTCACCTTTGGCAAGCTCTCCTCCGCTTCCAACGATGCACTGGAAATTGCTGGCGGATGCCAGCGGTTCGATGGCCGGTGACCCGTGGAAGACCGAGATAGCCGCCGTCACAAATCTGGTTCCGCAGCTGCCCGGCAGCGATTTGCTGAGCATCGGAAGTTTCGCGGAATCGGTGACCTGGTGGCTGCGCGACGCACCGGCCAGGAGTCCGCTTCCAACTGTGGCTATCGAGCCGGGTGGTCCAACAAATCTTGCCGCAGCGTTGTCGCAAGTTGAATCACAAAGCGACGGTTCGTCGCCTACGCAGCTGATGTTGATGACCGATGCCGATGCCGATTTGCCAAACGCAGCTGATTATTCAACGCATTTTCTGGCAAAGAAGATCCACCTCTATCTGATGGCCCTGGGGCGCGGTCGCGCGCTGCCCGCGCTGCGTGAGATTGCCGATGCAACCGGCGGCGCGGTGCTTGAAGCGCCTGCGCTGAAAGGCTGGATATCGGCTGCAAATCAATTGCTGCGTTCTGCATTGCCCAGGCGGTATCAGCATCGCGCTGTTGAGCTGATTCCCGGACCGGGCACTGTGGTGGAATGGAACCAGACCTGGGCTCGATCGGATGCCACGATTGTTCAAAGGTCAACGCAGGGGCCTCTGGTTGCGCGTTGGCAGGCTGGCGCAGGCCAGGTGCTGGCGATTGCGTACCCGGCGGGGGCGGCGCAAGTTCAGTTGCTGGCGGAAAAAATCGCACAGCCCCCGTCAGATCCGCGGTTTGCGGTTCAATGGGAGGCCGGGTCGGAATGGCGCGTGAAAGTCACGGCGATCGATGGGCAGCAGTATCTCAACGGGCGCGATATCACCCTTCAGATCGCAGATCCCCAGACCGGCGCAGCTGAGGAGATGCGGATCCCGCAAACCGCGCCAGGGCTTTATGAACTGGCCAGGCCGGCTTCGCGCAACAGCGTTTTCTGCACGGTGAAAGAGGAGGGGCACTTACTTGGAAAGTTCAGCATGGCCGCACGGTATGCGCCGGAGTTTGAAGCGATCGGAAATAATCGACAAACGCTGCAATCGCTCGCTGACCGAACCGGAGGCGGCGTCATCGAGCCCGGAACCTCCAACAAAATTGATTTTCATTGGCCGGGAAGACGGACCGATCTCACCAGCTTATTTGCAGTCGGGGGATTTATGATGATCGCGGGGGGACTAATCATTAATCGTCGAGCCATTCCGGGATGATTCTCTCTAAAAAGAAAGAGGCCGATGGTTGGTCACCATCGGCCTCTTCAAATGATAGCGCAGTTTGCAGTTACGCTGCAGCGGTAGCGGGCGATGCCGGCACATACAAGTGCGGTTTCACCAGGGCGACCACCGCATCAAAGGCGGCCGGGTCGGTGGCAGCGAGCTCGCTGAGCATCTTGCGATTCAGTTCGATTCCCGCGGAGATAAGGGCGGGGATAAACCGATTATAGTTGATACCGCGCTGACGCACGGCGGCACCGAGCCGCGTGATCCAGAGCGTTCGAAAATGCCGCTTCTTCTGCCGGCGATCGCGATAGGCATAGCGGTCTGCCCGGCGAATGAATTCCAAAGCCTGCCGGTACTGCGTACCTGGCGAAGCGACAAATCCGCTGGCGCGTCTCAGGACGCGTTTGCGTTTACGACTGTGGGTCGGGCCTCCGGTTGAGCGGGGCATGGTAAGATCCTTTCAGGAAAATGGGAGCCAGAGGCACTCACCGTGAAATAAATCATCGGGGGCGTGGCTGGAACGGCACCGTGCCGGTCCTTTAAAAAACCACCGATCCAGTCGGTGGCAATAGTTATTCAGCTGCAGCTATTCAGCTGCGACGGCTGCGGTTTCTTTAGCCTCGGCCTTTGCGGCTAACGCGCGTTCATGCGCGACTTTCGCCGGCTTCAGTTTGCTGATGCCCATGAACTTGCGCAGGTTCTTGGCGTGACCTTCGAAGACCACTTCGGACTTACGCAGCGCGCGGCGCTTATTGCCGCTTCGGCTGCTCATCAGGTGCGAGGTAAAACCGTGATGGCCTTTCAGCTTGCCGGTCTTGGAAACTTTGAATCGTTTGGCCACGGCCTTCCGCGGCTTGAGTTTGTAAGCCATCACAGATCCTTCAGAAATAACGTTCCGTCACTATCCCCTTGGTCGAAGGGGGCGGGGAGTCTACCAAAGCAGATGGGCGCGTCCAGTGCTGGTGAAAACGCGAAAAGTGGGAATTTCAGATCGAAAGTCCCTCTTGTTATACCCTTAAACCGGCAGGGTGAATTTTCGGCCCCGGCTATTAATTCTCGATTGCGGCCTTTAATTTTGCGTTTGAAGGTGCCGAAACGGCCGGTTCACTTTCAAAAAACTGCCATTCGCCCGCTCCATTGGTCCACGGCAGCTGAATCTGTTTCCATCCTGCGGCCCTGATTTCGTCCAGCGGCACCTTCCGCTGGGCGTCGGAATTGAACAAAGCGCCAACCCGATCCCAGATCAGCAAGGTGCCGCGCGGGCGGGAATCGATCACGGATTTGGTCCACGGGCGAAGCTGCCCCTTTTCAGGATCGATATCGAGGAAGAACTGCAGGCCAACGTGCGATATTTCAAGGTAAGGATACGTCGTGTGGATCGGATCGCTTTTGTACCAGTTGGAAATTTGTCGGGCTTCCCGCCAGTCGGGACTAAAATCCATGGGGATGACAGTCCAGGCCCGATTCACCAGCACAGGTAACATGGCGGCCGCGGCGGCGTAGAGAAACGGTCGCTGCCAGTTCATTTCAGTAAAGATCCAGGTCCATCCCCGGGCGGAGAGCAGCGCCCAGAATGGAGCAACCACCATCATGTAGCGCACTTCCCCGTTGCTGGCCATCTTGCCGCGCCAGTAAAGCACACTGTGACCGACGAGGATCATCAGCGGCAAAATCGCGATCAGTATTTCGCAGCGGCGCTGGTGATTTTGCCCGACGGCCTGGCGCATCCAACCGGCCGGGCCGATCCAACTTCGACCCATCAGGCATAGCCCTGTGCCAATGACTGTCGCGGGAAACAGAAACGGTGAGACGACGGCAGGCATCAGTCCCACGAAGTACAGCAGCGGGCCTTTGTCGTAGAGGCTTTGCTCAGAATAAGGCCAGTTATTACCAAGCCAATGCCACCAGACACCCTGCGAGCCGTTCAAGCGCCAGCCGGAATAATCCCATAAAATCAGCGGCAAAATCAGGAGAATGGACCACCACCAGCGGCGGTGCAGTATCAAAGCTGCAAAAGTCAGTATAAGAAAACCGAATCCCTCCGGCCTGCTGAGCGGCGTCATTCCCATGACCAGTGCCAGCCAGAAAAACTGCTTGCGCTGATACGCGAGGAAACCTGCAGAAATGAGCAACGCAAACGGGAGTTCGGTCAGTTCGCTGAACGAATGCAGAAACACCAGGGGCTGGGCCAGCAGAAAAAGCATTGCCAGCGTAGGCCATTTCCATCCCTGGCCCACCGCTATGGTTCGGGTGATCAGCGAAATGACAATCGCAACCGCCAGACTGGTCAACCGCACGGCAATACGCCCACCGAAGTGGGCGGGGATGGCATACAGCCCGGTGCAAACAGGCCGTCCCCAGACATTCACCAGATAGGCCGGGTTGGCGAAAGCTGCCTTGGCGGCCAGAAAATGCGAGCAAGCGTCACCTTCGAGAAATCCGGTGGAGATCAACGCCATCGTGATCGACATCAGCGAAAAAATCGCGATGGCGAGTATCGCAAAAGGCCATTCTGATTTTGATGCGCGAATGCCACGATTCAATTCCATCTCATTCAATTCGCACGCGTGAGTCAAAACGGACATAGCCCCGAACTTACGCTAATTTCGGGGGAAACGAAAACGCGTGTGCCTTTTGAACTCACGCCACACGACTAAATTTTGACATCTACCAGGGGAATTGATACACCAATCGGCAGGCTCAGGTGAAGCTTTCAGGCAGGCATCTGGCTCATATCCATCAACAGGAAAACACCATGACCATGCTCGAATCGCGTCCGTCGTATGCAAATCCTGCCCCGCTGGGATTGTTCGGATTTGGAATGACGACTGTACTGCTGAATCTGAGCAACGCCGGATTTTTCAAGATGAACGCTATGATCCTGGGCATGGGATTGTGCTACGGCGGGGCCGCCCAGGTGATTGCCGGGGTGCTTGAATTTAAGAAGAACAACACCTTCGGCATGACCGCATTCGTGTCGTATGGATTTTTCTGGCTGTCCCTCGTGGCGATCGTTCTTCTGCCGAAAATTGACCCCGCTTTTAAGGCCGATGATGCCGCCATGGGTTCTTATCTTCTGGTATGGGGACTTTTCACGCTTGGATTATTCCTTGGCACACTGCGCCTGAGCAGGGCGTTGCAGGTTGTCTTCGGCACGTTGTTTATTCTGTTTTTCATGCTTGCCTCCAAGCATTTATTTGGGCTCGGCGAGAGTTTTGAGCACATCACCGGGTTCGAAGGCATCTTCTGCGGTTTGGCTGCCTGTTATACTGGACTTGCACAGGTGCTGAACGAGGTCAACCACAAGACAGTCCTTCCGCTGGGAACAATCGCAAGCTGACCAAAACTCAAAGTTAGGCGCCCCGTCGTCCCCTCGCAGTTTCGCATAGTTGCATGTCTGTACCTGGTGGCAAACACCTTGCGTTTGCGACTGCGCACAACATTTATCAACCGATGATGCGCACCAAGGCAATTCCGCAAATCCCATCGCCAATTTTCATCAAATAAAGAATAATTTGATTCGGAGGATTTTTTACGGAAGAACGGCGAGGCGCTGCGCAACTAATGGATGTTAACGCGAACACTGACTTTTCCACCGAGCCCGATGCCGACGCGGAACTGCTTCGACAAGCCGGTGCGGGCAATGGGAAGGCGTTCCACCAGCTGGTGGAACGGCATGCGGATGGGCTTTATCGCGTGGCGATGTCGCTGGTCGGTAATGCCAGTGATGCCGAAGATGTGTTGCAGGAAGCGCTGGCGGGCGCTTTTCGCGGCGCGAAGAAATTCGAATACCGCTCTTCCGTGCGGTCCTGGTTGACGCGAATCGTCATCACGCAGGCGGCAAAGTTTTGGCGCAGCCGGCATGGCAAACGCGAGCTTTCGCTGGTGTCGGATGTCAAGCAGGCCGTGCCCGATGGTGGCTCTGCTGCAGTGGACGCGAGGCTGGATATCGACGCAACGCTGCAGCAGCTCTCTCCGGAGCATCGCGAAGTGCTCGTGCTGCGGGAAATTGACGGGATGGCTTACGAGCAGATCGCCGAGGTGCTGGGTCTGCCGCGCGGAACAATCGAATCCAGGTTGTTCCGGGCACGGGCCGAGTTGAAGAAAAAGTTGAAGGCGTATCTGCCGGATTGATGTGCTGAATCGGTTTCACGTTGAAACCTGTTGAAATCAGTTGAAGTGAGTGGTTGCTCGAGTGATCAGATGATTGAAAATCACCCAGACGATCTGCAGTTGTCCGCATACCACGACGGTGAACTCCCCGCGGATCATCATGCGGCAATGTCGGTCCATCTCGCATGGTGCGAGGCCTGCATGAAACGGATCGATCAGCTCAGGCAGATATCCGCGCTGCTGGCGTCGAACGCGCCTGACGGTCTTTCGCAGATCTCGCTGCGTCGCATTCATTCGAAGCTGGACGAAGTCATCGAACGCGGATTGATTCGCTGGGCCTGGGAGGTCAGTGGCATCGCTGCGGCGGTTTTACTGGCCGGTTCTATCTGGCTTGCAAAGGCGAGCGATCCCTCGGTTGCCGCGTCGGTTCCACCCTGGGTGGTCTCGCAGGCGTCGGCTGATCCTGTCGTCAGCGACGCTCCCACACCCGCGGCGGCGTGGTACCTGGCCGATTCACGAAACAGTTCTGATGTAAATCCGTAATGCCCCTGGCGGTGGCAAACGAATGCAGCGAAGCACAATTTTTCTCTCAACGGCGGCTGTGATGGTCCTCAGCGCCGGCCTGGTGGTCGGTCGCCTGTCGACTTGCCTGCATGTCGCAGCGCGTGGCGCCGATCACAATCGCGGGTGGTTTCAAGACACCTTGGCGCTGGCGCCAGATCAGCGCAAAAGCATGGATGAGATCTGGGCGGATGTGAAACTGCAGGTGGACAAACTGAACGACCGCCGGCATGGACTGGATAAAGACCGCGACACCGCCGTTCGGGCGCTGAATGACGCCGGAGCAGCTGGTGGCGTACGACAAGATTTACACCGACGCGCGCGCAAAGCGTCAGGAGATCGACAAGGAGCGCGAGGCGCTTTTTCACGCTGCCAACGATCGCAGTCGGGCGTTGTTGACGCCGGATCAGCAGGTGAAATGGGACGCAATGCAGAAAGACATGCACGACCACGATCATCACGGCCCAGGCGGACCGGGCGGACCGGGACGAATGCATAACAACGAACCGTCAACTCAACCCCCCGATACCGGGGCGCATGGAGCGGGAACCGCGCCATCGTAAGAAAAAAATATGCGTTTCACCGGAGTCGGTGATCGCTGACCAACCGCTCGGGTCTGCTTTTGCATGCCCGGCTGTCCTGTCTCGAAAGGAGACTCTCATGTCCGGGAAATTTCGTTTCTTCTGTGCAATGTTTGTGATGATGCTCGCCGCGGTTTCAACGCCGAGCTTCGGGCAGAATAATAACGGAGGTGGTGGGGGCGGAGGAGGTGGTGGTGGGGGCGGAGGAGGTGGTGGTGGTGGTGGTGGTAGGTGGTCGCGGTAACTGGATGCAGCAGCGCATGGATCAGCTCAAGACCGACTTGGGCGCAACGGATGATGAATTCACCGGTGTGATTCAACCGAAAATCCAGAAAGTAATGCAGGCCCAGCGTGATGCCATGGGAGGAATGTTCGGTCGGGGTCGTGGTCGTGGTGGTCCTGGCGGTGGTGGCGGCGGTGGTGGACAGGCTGCCGCTCCTTCAGCGACGCAGGCTGCTGCTGAGGATTTGAAAAAGACACTGGACAATAAGGACTCAACTCCTGACGACATCAAGACCAAGTTGCAGGCACTTCGCGACGCCCGCAAGGCCGCCAAGGATGACCTGGCCAAAGCCCAGGAAGACCTGAAGAGCGTTCTGACCGCGCGGCAGGAAGCGGTGCTTGTGCAGGCTGGCATGCTCGAATAATAAAGGACTGGCGATCACGGCACTTGCCGCTTCGGTGGGGAGTGCCCCCGGACGTGCCAGACCGTTCCCTCTCCCGTGAAAAATCGCGGGAGAGGGAACCGGTGTAAATAAAAAGCTCCGGACCGGCGTGCCCGGTTCACGTACTACTCAAAGAAGGTATTGATCCCCTTGGACGCGATTGTAAATAAGCTTGTGCAGGAGGGTTTGCTCGACAGCGAAGCTGCCGACCAGGTGGGTCGCGCGGTTGCATCGGGCGTTTCGCTGGATGAAGCGTTAAAAGCCGCCAAAGGGGCGGTCGAGGAAAAAATTCTCCGTTTCCTCGGGAATTACTTCGAAATTCCGTATGTCGATCTCGAAACCGACGGCGAGAAATACGCTCCTTCAAAAGAAGTGCTCGGTAAACTGCCCGCCCGCATCCTGGTGGATCACCGCTTGATGCCGCTGGCCAATTTTAACGGCCACGCCGCTGGTGAACTCACCGTCGTTACTTCCAAAGTATTCGACCATCATGGACTGGATGAATTGCGGCTCGCGACCGGATTGGAAATCCATCCTGCTATTGCGCCCGCCGCCGAGGTGGATCGTTTCGCCAAGAAATATCTGGGTGTAGGCGCCGACACGCTGCAGTCGATGGGCGTCGAAGATGACGGTGTCACCGTTGTTGATGAAACGCACAGTGACGATCTGGATCTTTCCAACGCGGCGCAGGATGCGTCGATTATCAAATTTGTGAACCAGGTGCTGGCCGAGGCTTTGGAATCGCGCGCTACCGATGTGCACGTCGAACCGTTCGAGGACATGCTCCGGGTTCGTTACCGCGTGGACGGCGTGTTGATTGAAGCGAACATTCCCCCGTCGGTTCGGAAATATCAGGCCGCGATTGTTTCACGATTGAAAATTCTGAGCCATCTCGACATCGCCGAGAAGCGCATTCCCCAGGACGGTCGTATCCGGTTGAAAGTGGCCGGCCGTGAAATCGATCTGCGCGTCAGTGTGATTCCAATGGTACACGGTGAAGCGGTTGTGCTTCGCATTCTCGATCGCGGCGACGCCAGTTTCGGTCTGGAGCATCTGGGCATGGCCAAGCGGGAAACGCGAATCTGGGATCAGATTCTCGATCTTCCGCACGGAATCATTCTCGTCACCGGGCCGACCGGCTCGGGTAAAACGACGACGCTTTACTCGGCGTTGACCAAAATCAATCAGACCGACCTCAAACTCATCACGATCGAAGATCCTGTTGAATACCAGCTCCGCGGGATCAATCAGATCAATGTCAATAACAAATCGGGATTGACCTTTGGCGCGGGCCTGCGCCGATTCTTCGTCACGATCCGGACGTGGTCCTCATCGGTGAAATTCGCGATAAGGAAACAGCTGAGATTGCCGTGCAGGCATCGCTGACGGGCCACCTGGTTTTCAGCACGCTGCACACGAATGACGCGCCGGGGGCGTGCACGCGACTGGTGGACATGGGGGTAGAGCCCTATCTGGTCAGCTCGACATTGGAAATGGTATGCGCTCAACGCCTGGTGCGTTTGATCTGCAAGCATTGCAAGGCTGAAATGCCGCGGGAAGAAGTGGACAAGCTGAAAGAACAGTACGGCGATTATGTTCCCGAGGTGTTGTTCCGCGGCAAAGGTTGCCGCAACTGCCAGGGCAGCGGGTACCGCGGCCGGCAGGGTGTGTTTGAAATGATGCCGGTGTCCGATGAAATAAGGACATTGATTCAAAACCACTCCAGCTCGCGTGATATTCGCAAAGTCGCGATCCGCCAGGGCATGAGCAGCCTGCGCGAGGACGGTTGGCGCTTGATTGGCGAAGGCAAAACCACACCCGAGGAAGTATTGAGAATGACCAAGGACGAGGAAACCGCGGTCGGCGCGGCGGAACTCGCAGCGGTCGCCGCAAGCCGGGAGCAGTAACGCCCGGCTGTTTTCAGCGGTGGCATGATGGCACGACTTGATGGTCGTTCGAGATTTTGAGTGATTTTTATGCCCGCATTCGCCTACACGGCTCTATCCAAAGACGGTCGCACGACAAGCGGTAAGCTGGCGGCCGAATCTCGCGCCGCGGCCATCGCGCAGATGAACCGCGACGGGCTTTCGCCCATCCGCCTGGACGAGTCAGCGGATCAGGCAGTGGCAAAAAAAGCCAGCGAAGACAAAAACGGCCGCGCAGGGCGGGTCTCCACCAAGTCGGTGGAGAACTTCACGCGGGAACTGGCAAACCTGCTCGCTGGCGGCGTTCCCCTCAGCCGGGCGATGGCGCTGCTTCGCCGCGAGTCGTCGAATCCCGCGGCCAAGCGACTCTGGAGCGATCTGCATGACGACGTGGTCGGCGGAACCTCGCTGGGCGATGCCCTGGCGAAACATCCCAAGAATTTCTCAACCGTTTATATCGCCATGGTTCGCGCCGGCGAGGCCGGCGGATTTCTCGATGTGGTACTGACGCAGATCTCCGATTTCCGCACGCGCGAGCAGGATTTAATGGGCAAGGTGAAAGCCGCCATGGTTTACCCTGTGGTGCTGGCGGTGCTCGCAGTAGGCGTGCTGATCTTTCTGCTGACATTTTTCATCCCCAAATTCAGCGGTATCTTCGCTCAATTCGGAGCCAGCCTGCCGGCGCTGACCGTTTTTATCATCTCGGTGAGCCACCTCGTGGGGTCGTGGTGGGGCGCGCTGGCGGGAGCGATTCTGATCATCGCGGGCATATCTGTTTACCAGGGCGCTCAAACCCGCAACGGCCGCCGGCGCATGGAAGTCATCATGCTGGGCACTCCGCTGCTTGGGCAGGTGGTTGCCCATTTCGCGCTGGTTCGGTTTACCCGCATGCTCGGCACACTTGTGGGAGCGGGTGTTTCACTGGTCTCGGCACTTCGAACCGCGCGAGGCGATTGGAAACGAAACATTGGCCGACACCGTCAGCCATGCCATCGAGCAGGTGCAGCGAGGCATTAGCCTTTCCACAAGCCTGGCTGACAGCCCCAAGCTTTTCCCCGCTACGGTGATTGAGATGATCGCGATCGCTGAGGAAACCGGGCGACTGGACAAGGAACTGCTTCGTATTTCGACAACTTATGAAGCGGACCTGGATCGACAACTGCGAATGCTCGTCGCCGTCGGTGAACCGATGATGTTATTTCTGATGGCCGGTGTGATCGGCACCGTCGTCGTCGGCATGCTTTTACCGATCCTGGATCTGCAGGACATTGTGAAATGAAGATCGGTGGGCTGCCGGCTGTCAACGGCGCGTTGTGAAGACCGTTTCTTCCCGCGTGCCACGACAAACAGCGCCCACAGTACCGTGGACAACTTATGCACTATCGAAGCCCCAAACGTCGTGTTGATCGAACCGCCTTTACCCTTATCGAGCTTCTGCTTGTCATGGTGATCCTCGCTATTCTGGCAGCGGTCATCGTGCCTAAATTCGTCGGCCGAAGCGAGCAGGCAAAAATCTCCGCAGCCAAGAATGATGTCACTGTTCTTAAAGGCCAGCTTGATGCTTTTGAAGTCGACAACGGGCATTTTCCCACCACCGACGAAGGGCTTCAGGCACTGGCTGAAAAACCCAGCGGTGATTATCCCAACTGGAAAAAGCCTTACGTTGAAAAGTTGCCGACGGATCCGTGGGGCCATCCTTACATCTATCGTTGCCCCGGTTCCGGTCAGAAGGAATTTGACCTGTTATCCGGCGGACCTGACGGACATGAAGGCGGCGGGGACGACATCGAGTAATCGAATCAGATGAACCCGCGCAACCGAACAGGCTCTGGCTTTACACTTCTCGAGTTGATCCTCGTGATGATTATTCTCGCGATCGCCGCCGCCATGGTGGTGCCGTCGCTGCGAACCTTCGCGATCGGCAGGCAAACGGATAACGCGATCACGACGGTATTAAGCCTTTCAAATTACGCCAGGGTGCATTCGATCTCCGAGGGCCGAACGTTTCGATTGAATTTCGATCCACAGGGAACTGCGATGTGGTTAACCGCTCAAAACGGGGGTGTGTATGAAGCACCGCACAATGATTACGGGCAACGCTTTGAGATGCCGGACGGCGTCAAGCTGGATGTAATGATGCAACCCATGCCCAACACGCAGCTGGTGGTGCCAGTGGATGTTCAGCAGACCCTCGTCACCCCGGTCGTGCCTTACGGGCAACCACTGGCGGAGTCCGACACGGTGGTGCAGAACCAGCACGGCCCGGGAACTTACATGGAATATCAACCCAGTGGCCGGGTGGATCCCATCCATATTCGCCTGACCGACAAGCTCGGAAGAACAGTCGATCTTGGCTGCCAGTCGACCACCGAAACGATCCATGTGCTCACCGCCGCGGAGATGCAATGAAGTGCACTAGCCCAGATCGCAAGCGGCAACGCAGGCGGCTCGCCCGCGGCGGTTTTACGCTGATTGAATGCCTCGCAACGATGCTGCTCATGGCAATCGTATTGCCTGTGGTGGATCAGGGCATCGCGACGGTGACATCATCAGCGTCGGTCACCAAGCGTCGAACCGAGGCGGCGGGACTGGCTGAGTCCAAGTTGTCTGAACTGATCAGCACGGGCAACTGGCAGGGCGGCGCATCGATGAAAGGGGACTTCGGAAGTGACTGGCCCGATTACACCTGGCAGGCCAACCTGCTGAACTGGACCGACGGCAGCCAGAATATCACGATGCAGCAACTGGACGTGGTCGTAAATTGGACCGCGAGGAATCAACCGCAATCAATCACCGTTTCCGGACTTGTCTACGCAAGGACCACGACAAGCGACTAAATCGATGCAAGCGATCTTCGGACACATTCTCGCTGCAAAACCCCCCACATGGTGGCGGTCTGAGCCGCTACCAATGGTGCGGCGGGTCAGCGCGCTGCGCGGGGTTGGTCGCGCTGCAAAGCGTGGCGTGGGGCGTCATCGCCACGGCTTTACATTACTGGAACTGATGCTTGCGATGATCATTGTCGCCACGCTGGTTCCGGTGCTTTACAGCGCGATGCACGCTGCCTTCAGCGCCAAGAAAAAAGCAGAGGCCGCGGTAGAACCGTCGCGCACGGCGGAGCTGTCGATGGATATCCTGCGCCAGGATCTGGCTGATGCGCTTCCGCCCAGGGGAACACTCGCCAACGCGTTCATCGGCACCAGCGCCAAAGACGACCGTGGCCGCGAGGCTGATGATGTCATCTTCTTTTCCACAACCGACGGACCGCAGCACGCGACCGCTAACGGTGAAATTAAGCAGGTGGAATTGACCATCCTGACCACTTCGTCGGGAGATCACGTTCTGGTTCGCAAAGTCACCCGCGATGCGGTGGGGCTGCTGGCGGGGCAAAGCCCGATTCCGGATGTGGAGGTGGTCTGCCGAGGCGTCGGTGGTTTCACGGTGCGTTATTTCGACGGCTACCACTGGGGTGAAAACTGGGACTCGACTCAAACCAATTTTAATAATGAACTGCCTGCCGCGGTGCAGGTGATACTGACCCTGGACCGGGAGGGCGGCAACACTGCCAACGGTGATGGTTCGCGGTCGTATCAATACACGCGGACGATTCCGCTGGCTTGTTCGTACGCGGCGTTTGACACAACCCTGAGCTCGGGATTCACCGAAACACAATGAACCGCCGCGCACGAACAACTTCGCGACGCAATCGCCGGGGAGCGATTTTTATCATCGCGCTGACGTTGATCGTGATGCTCAGCGCATTGCTCCTGGTCTACTCGCAGGAAATGCGAACCGAACTGGTTTCATCTGGAAATCGGCTCTCCTCAGCCCAGGCTGACGGTGTGGAGCAAGGTGCAGAGCAATGGGTACTGGCTCAGTTGGAGGCCAACATTGCACCGTTGCCGGCGACTGGCACGAGCAGTTCGAGCGGTTCTGCAAGTGCTGCAAGTGCTGCTTTAACCGCGGTTGACCCGACAACGATTCCCGCCGAGGCGGTTCAGGTAGGGAAAGGTTATTTCTGGATTCTGCGTCCTGATTTCACGCAGGATCAGACGTATTCGTTTGGGATCATGGATGAATCAGGCAAGCTGAATCTCAATGGCGCTTCGGCAACCGCGCTGATGTCTATTCCCGGCATGACGCAGGACCTGGCAAATTCCATCAACGCCTGGCCGGCATCGGCGGCACCGACGGGCACCAAGCTTACCTATGAATCGGTCGAAGAGGTTCTGCTGGCGGATGTGAATCTCACGCCGCAGGTTTTGTTCGGCTACGACCTCAACCACGACGGAGTCATTGACGCCGATGAACAGGCGGCGGCAAATGGCGCGGCGGTAACCGATGGTATCACCACCGACAGTCGAGGCATGTTCAATTTCCTCACCGTCTACAGCACGGTTGCCCAGCCCAGTGCAGCCGGCACCACGGTTTCGACAGCCCGAGCGAAAAAGACGATTGGGTTGATCAATGTCAACACCGCGCCGTTGGAAGTGCTGATGACGATCCCGGGGATGACCCAGTCTGATGCAAGCTCGTTGATTTCAAAGCGGACGACCACGCCTCAGACTGGCACTGCCTGGGTGGGAACAACACTGAGCGCGGCGAAGCTGACTCGTTATACACCTTACATCGCTGGAAAATCGTATCAATACTCGGCGGATATCGTGGCGGTGAGCGGGGATGGGCGCGCATTTAAGCGCATTCGCATCGTTGTGGATGCGCGCACCACACCAGCGAAGATCGTGTACCGCAAGGATCTGACCAGCCTGGGCTGGCCTTTGCCGGCGGACGTGCGGGCTTCCATGCGAAGCGGCAAAGGCGTACCGCCGGAAGTAACAGGTACGACAAATCAGGAGTCGGGCACGGGGTTAACGCCGTGAGCGGGACGAAAGAGGAAATGTTTGAAAGCGTTGCGGTTAAATAAAGTTCTGGGTCTGGCGATCGGTGAAAAGTCTCTGCTGGCAGCAGAGATTACCGCCGGTGAAAGACCTGAAGTCAAACGGCTTGCGGAGTTGGTTTACCCCGAGGGCGTCTCAGCGCAGACGCCTGGAGAACTGGGAACCGCGCCGGGGGATTTTCTGCGCGATCAGAAGTTCACCGCAAAATCCGCCGTTTTTGGATTACCCGCGCGATGGCTCGTGGTTAAAGCCAAGGAGGTTCCTCCGGCGGATTCCACCACGCTGGCGAACCTGCTTCGGCTGCAGGCCGAGGGAGAATTCTCAAGCGAATTGAAAGACCTGGTCTACGATTACACCGCTGATACCAGTGCGGGAAATCCCAAGTCTGTTCTTCTGATCGCCACGTCGCAAAAATACATTGATGGCATCAATACCCTTTGCGACGCTGCAAAAATTTCACCGGTAATGGTGACATCCTCGGCAATTGCGCTGGGGGTTGTCACCGGGCGATCCGAGGGAGCAAGCAATCCCCTGGTTCTGCTGGTCAGTCCCACCGGGGCGGAGTTAACCGCCCAGAGCGGGGATTCCTCCAACGGCATTCGCCACATGCGCGGGCCCGCTCCGGACCGTCCATTTACCGGTGAACTTCGTCGGGCCATTTCCGGGATGCCTCCGGCAACGGGAACCGCGACGAATGGCGCGCCGCGGGAACTGGTGCTGTGGGATGCAGCAGAAGGATCTGACTTTGATTCATCGACACTGGGCGCGACGCTTGGCATGCCGATTCGATTAGGCGATCTACCAATTCTGGGTGTCGAAGCATCCGGCGACGAATCTAACGGACAAGGCCGAAAATACGCCGCCGCCGTCGCGTTGGGCATGCTGGCGCTGGTGGATAAACCGGCACCGGTGGACTTTCTGCACTCGCGTCTGGCGCCACCAAAACCACCGCTGGTGCCGCTCTGGGTGATCGCGGCGTCGCTGTCGGTTATCGCGCTGATCGGTTTGATTTTCGGTGCATCTACCTATCTGGAACATAAGCGCAGCGACCGCGATAAGCTTGATGCTTACAACAACAGCTTTCAGGATCAGGTGAAACAGGACCGTTCGTTTGTGACCAAGGTTTCATTCGCGCAGGCGTGGCATCTGGGCAACCCGCGGTATCTGCCGTGCATGGCGGATTTGACACAGGCGGTGCCTGCTGACGGGCAGACTTACGCATTAAGTCTGTCGCTGCATGAAGTCACCCCGCCGACGAACAACTCCGTCGCAGCCGGCACGGCATCCATTCAATCCGTTGCCGTTCGCGACCTGGCGGGTGTGCTCGAAGCCAAGACGACCGACCAGCGCCGCGTGCTGCAGGTGCTGAACAACATGAAGACCATGTCGAGGGTTTTCTCAGAAGTGAAGTTGCAGGATCTCGCGCGACCAGGGAACCAAGAATCACGAGGTTTCCTTCACCATCACCTTTACCTATACGCCCGCAAAGGCAAAGCCTTAAGACGAAAGAGAGTTTTTCATGACGCTTTCAAAGCGGGAAAGAAACATCGCGTTGGGACTGGGGGGCACCGTCCTTCTGGTGGTGTTATACGAAGTGGTGTTGTCCCCTTACTTCGACGCTCTGTCGGAGATCAACAAGGGCTACATCGCTGCGTTGTTGGAAAAGGCGGATGATGCGTCCCTGTTCGATCGGACCACGCGGTTGAAGCCGGTCTGGACGGAAATCACCAAAGGCGGTTTGACTGCGGATGAATCAAAGGCGGAAAGCCAGGCGCTCAGCGCCGCTTCCGACTGGGCATCGGCCGCGGGGGTGACGATTACCGCGCAGAAAACCGAGCGCACGACCGATGCATTGCCGTTTCAGATCATTCGGTTTCGTGTTACGGGGACGGGAAGCACGCCTGCGATTGCGAGATTGCTGTCGTCGTTTGAGACCGCCACCATCCCGGTGCGCGTGGACGATATTCAGATCACCCCGCGCAAGGAAGGGACGGACGACCTGACCATTCAGATGAGCGTATCGACCCTGTGCCTGAAACCGGACGCTGATATATCGGGCGGAAGCAGAGTGTCGCAGGCAAACGCACAGGGGCCGGCATGGAACTGAAAAAATGGATGGCGGTCATGACGGTCGCACTCAGCACGGGCGCAACGCTGACGGCGCGGGCTGCGGATCCGGCGAAGAGTCCGGCTGTGCCGCCGATCGCTTCGCCGATTTCCGGGCCGGCAGCGGGGGCGTCCGCCGCGCCGCCGGTGGACGATACTTCCGGCACGCGACCCAAACACAAAGGACGCAACCACGATCGATCCATCTCCAGCGGAAACGTTGCTGATGCGTATGCGATTCTTAAAACGCGGAGCATTTTCGTCAAAGGAGATCAATCCATCTCCCAGAACCCCCACAGCAGCGATGTTCCCAGCGCGCCCAGCGGTCCGCTGGTGGGCAGGCAGGAAGCGTCGCTGGTGTTCAACGGCGTTATCTCTGTGAACGGTGAGGCTGACGCGCTGGTCGAAGATCTCGGCTCGCACAATGTCGTGGTCATCCGACCCGGCGATCCAGTCGCCGGTGGAAAAGTATCCAGCATTTCATTCGATGATCTGGCGTATGAAACCAAGGGCAAAACGCTGCACGTGGAGATCGGGCAGAATCTCGAGGGAACCCAGCCGCCAGACGGTGCGCTGGGTGATGGTTCATCAACATCACCGACGACGTTGCCGGTAAACAGCGGAAGCGGTGTTACCGGCGGTGGCGGGGCGGTGGTTCCCGCCGGCGCTGCGGGAGAAATTTCGGCCGACGATCTGATTGCGAAGATGAAAGCCAGGCGACTGCAGGAATCAGGCGGGAAATAGAAACGAAAAATCAGCCGGAACATGACAGAGCAAATCAAACAGAACGGAAGTGCGATAGTGGACAGACAGAAATCTAGCAAGAAGAACATGACCCGCGGCCTGATCCTGCTTGGATCAGCAGTGGCGCTGGCGGCCAATCCGCTGTGGATGGCGGCGCAGCAGCAACCCACCACTGCGCCCTCAGGCACTGCAGCGACGACACTTTTTCCGTCGAGTATGCCCGCGTCCGGCGCTTCAACTGCGCTGACAACAGCGCCTGCCATGCCGATCCCCGCGCGCAGCCGACGACGATCGTGTCGGCCGATCAGGCGGCGATGGCGTCAACCGCGCCGTCTGTGGTCTCCGAGGGAAAATCAAAACCGGCAACAACGCAGATTTCAATGCGTTTCAAGGACGCGCCGATCGATGCGGTGCTGCAGCATCTGTCTGAAGTAGCCGGCTACCAGGTATTGAAGTTCGCGTCGATCGACGATCGCGTGACCGTGTGGAGCGATCAACCCATTACACCTGAAAAAGCGGTTGAACTGTTAAATTCCCTGCTGAAGGAAAAAGGGTATACAGCTGTCTTACAGGGCACGGAGTTGAAGATCATGACGATCGTCAACGCATCGAAGCAAAGCATTCCCGTACATTTCAGCGCGAACCCCGATGATGTCGCAATCAATGACACGTTGATTACGCAGGTGATCCCGCTGCGAACGCTCGACGCGGTGAAACTGAAGCAGGACCTGCAACCGCTGGTGTCGACGACGGCAGATTTGACCGCCAACGCGGCCAGTAATTCCATCATGATTACCGACACGTCGGCGAATATTCATCGCGTGGTCCAGATCGTCGCCAACCTGGATAAGCGCGACGAACTGGAGAATGAGATCGTCGTTCGCCAGCTGAAATACGCCGATGCCGCCGCCACCGCGAAACTCATCACCGATATCTTCAAACCATCTGACAGCGGTTCACAAAACAACAATTTCGGAGGTGGATTTCCGTTCTTTGGCCGGGGAGGATTCGGCCGCGGCGGTGGGGGACCCGGCGGCGGTGGCGGTGGGGATCAGTCAACCGAAAAAGGCAAGACCGCGACCGTCACCGCATCGTCCGATTCTCGGACCAATTCCGTGGTTGTGACCGGCCCCAAGGATACGCTGGCGATCATCAGCAGTGAGATTCTCGACAAGATCGATTCAAACCCGTCAGCGGACCAGACATTCTTCACCTATCGCGTTGAAAACGGACAAGCCGTCGATATGCAGAACACACTGAACACACTGTTTGGCGTGTCAATCTCCTCCAGTTCATCCAATCGCGGATCGAGCTACAACAGCCAGACAGGAAACCGAACCAGCAGTGGATTCGGCAGCAGCGGCACGAGCAGTGGTCGCGGCGGTGGGCAGGGCGGCGGCGGGTTTGGAGGCGGTGGTGGGTTTGGCGGCAACGGTGGATCCAGAGGAGGCAATAACAACAACGGAAATCGAAATAATAACAACGGTGGAGGCGGTGGAGGTGGAAATTTCGGAGGCGGCGGAGGTTCGGGCTCGGTCAATGGATTAACCGGCGCGGCGGCGAGCCTGGTTGGGCAGGTGGAGGTGGTTGCAGACAGCGACACCAACTCATTGCTGGTGCTGACGGCAACCAAATACGAAGACCAGGTAAAACAGATCATTCTTCAACTAGACCGACCCGTGCCTCAGGTGCTGATCAAGGTACTCATCGCCGAAGTCACACATGATCGATCGGATGATCTGGGCCTGGATTTCTCGATCTTGAATCTGAGCAAAGGACTCAATGCCGGCTCAAACACCGGCAATATCACATCGGCGGCGTTGAATGGCGGGCTCGCGGTCAATCTTGTTGAAGGGCAAATTACCACCACCCTTCACGCGCTTGCTGTTGCCGATAAACTCGATGTGCTTTCACGGCCTTACATCCTGACCAGCGATAACCAGGAGGCAAATATTCTGGTCGGGCAGGAAGTTCCTTTCATCACTGACACGCGCCAGGATGCGCTGGGCGGCACGATTAATACGATTCAGTATCAGGATGTTGGAATCATTCTGGATGTGACGCCGCACATCAATCCCAACGGTTTAGTGGTGATGGACGTCGCGCCGCAGATTTCCAGCCAGGCGGCAGAATCCGTGCAGATCCAGGCCGGGGTCAACGCACCGGTATTCAATAATCGCTCGGCTTCCAGCCATGTCGGCGTGCGCGACGGAGACACCATCGTCATCGGTGGTTTAATGCAGGATCAGAAAAATCAAACGGTCACCAAGGTGCCGATCCTCGGCGACATCCCATGGCTGGGGCTATTGTTCCAACGCGATCATGTGACAAAAACCAAAACGGAACTGCTCATTTTTCTAACCCCACACGTCGCCCCCGCGCCTGAAAAATTGTCGCACATGTCGACCGATGAAATGAAAGGCGTTCAACTGACCCCTAATGCGGTTCAACCCGGGATGTTCCAGGAACACATGAAAGGATTGCGTCTGGGCGGATCGTCGACTCAGCCGGTCCTGCCCGTTCCGACTGTTCCGCGCGATCGGGATTCATGGGAGCCCGAGCCGAGAATGCCATAAGTGGGCGTGAGTTGTTAAAAGTAAAGAGATGCGCATGCGAGCAATTCAATGGTTGCCGGGGGTTACGCTGCTGTCTCTGCTATGCGCCTGCCAGCCTTCAGGCGTGCCGCAGAAGTTAAAAAGCAGCGGAGCGCCGCTGCCTACTGATCGCCCGGCGACCGCGGACGAGGTGGTGGCAAGTGATCCATGCTCGTCGCGTCTGCACGACATCGAAGGCGCGCTGTTGATGTACTACGCGGTGAATAAGCGAATGCCCTTGGTGCTGGAGGAGATTAAACCTTACGCCGATGCCGGCACGCAATTGGTTTTGACCTGTCCGGTATCAAACCTGCCGTATGCTTACTCAGCAGAGGGACTGCTCGCCGCCGGCACGGAACGGCGCATGATTGTCTGGGATTCGACACCCGCGCATCACGGATTGCGCTGGTGCATCGTGATGCCCCGACCCGCGCAGGGAAGCGTCTTAGTGCCGGAGGTCATTCCAATCACCGAGAAGGCTTTTGAAGCCTTCATGCCGATGATTCAGTGAAACCGTATGACCAGCCAGCAGCGACAACAAAGTAAAGCCTGTTACTGAGACGCGGCATTTTTCGTAGCGCGGTTTCCCACATAATCGATCGGTGTGTCTTTCAATACTTCGCTTATGTCCTGCACGGATGTGCTGACCTGAAAGCCGAGAATGGCCCATTTCCCGCTGCTGCTTGCCACCGGGCGATAGAAGTGAAAGCGGAACAGCACGGGTTGGTTTTCATAATACGCCAGTACATCCACAATCTGCAGTTGCGGTGTAAATCGCTGCACCGCTGCGACGTCGTATCCTTTGTACTGGCCCTGGTCATCTCGAAGACCGATCAATTTATTGCGAGCCGCCTGCTGCAGTTCGCCCTGATTTTTCAGACCTTCCATCATGCCGACCGCGTTATCGATCTGCCCCTGACCGATTCGGCTCATAATCTGATCGATCACTTCCGACGGTGCCTGAACGACCGGGGGCGCGCCTGCATCCTGCGCGTGGACGTGATGTGGAATCAGCTGAACGACCAGAACTGTTACTATCACCATCAGCGCGAAGTAGAGTTTTTGCTTCATGGGATTCCTTTAAGAAGAGTTGATACCCAAATGTAGTCTGTCCGCTAAAACACACACAAATGATCGCTGAAATCCATTGAAAAGGCATGGATGGAATCAATTTTGCGATACGCCATGAATGACCACACCATCTAAAAAGCGTAAAGACCCATCCGGCGGGTTAACTGCCCTGGGACGAAAACACTTTGCTGAAAAGGATGGGTCTCACCTCAAACCGGGTGTGAAGCACGAAAAAACGCCGGATGACCTGCGTCGAAAAGGGTCGTTTCTCCGTCGTCATTACGGGAAGGAGACGATCAGTCCCCTGTTTGATAAAAAGGGTGAACCTACGCGCTATGCACTGCAGGCGCACGCCTGGGGCGAGCCCGTTCCCCGAACCAAAGGCGACGTTCAGAAGCTCGCGCGCAAAGGGACGGCGCTTTTAGAGCGGTATCACAAAACTCAGAAACCCCCGGCCGGGACCGCGACACCGAGGGGCCGGGCTGCAAAGAAGTAATGGATTTCTGGTTAGACCCCTCCCCTGCGTGACCGATAAATGTATAACAACCCATTCGAGGGGGATTGGTTTGCAGGAGCAGAGATTGTCAGCAAAGCCTACTTCCAGCGTGATTCGAGTCGCTGATCCGGTTGATACGCTTCGGTTTATGTTTGCCGTGGGAATCGAATGTTCCTGCCCGGTGGTGGAGGGAAATTTTCGAGTCGATCAGCTGCGCGAGACCGGTCACTACGAAATGTGGAAGACCGATCTCAAACTCGTCCGCGACCTCGGACTGCGCTATCTTCGCTACGGCCCGCCGATCTATCGCATCTGGCCGGAGCGCGGAAAATATGACTGGTCATTCCTGGATCCGGTCATGCACGAGATGCGACGGCTTGGCATCGTGCCGATCATCGATCTGCTGCATTTTGGGTTGCCGGACTGGCTGGGCAATTTTCAAAATCCAGACTGGCCGGAACGATTCGCGGAATACGCGCATGTGTTTGCCGAGCGATATCCGTGGGTGCGTTATTACACGCCGGTGAATGAAATTTATGTCACGGCGCTGTTCAGCGCCAGCTACGGATGGTGGAACGAGCGGATGATGTCCGATGCGGCGTTCGTCAACAACGTCAAGCATTGCGTCAAAGCCTCCATCCTTTCAATGCGGGCGATCCTGGATCTTCGCCCGGACGCGATTTTCATCTTCAGTGAATCCACCGAATACGTGCATCCTGGCTCTCCGGATATGGTGACCCACGCGCTGTTCATGAATGAACGCAGGTTTCTGTCGCTGGATCTGCTGTTTGGGCACGATGTGTCGGCCACGATGTTCCGCTACCTGCTGAACGCGGGGATGAGCGCTGAGGAATATGTCTGGTTCCGCGACCAGAAAGATCTCCGCAGCCACTGCATCATGGGAACCGATTACTACATCACCAATGAACATATTATCCGCTCGAATGGAACCACCATCGGCGCTGGCGACGTTTACGGCTATTACGTCATTACGCGGCAATATTTCGATCGGTATCGGCTGCCGGTCATGCACACGGAAACCAACCGTGCCAGCAAGCACGCGGTTGAATGGCTGTGGAAAGAATGGATGAATCTCCTCCGCCTGCGCGAAGACGGCGTCCCGGTTGTCGGTTTCACCTGGTTTGGATTGCTCGACATGAAAGACTGGGATTCCGCCTTGACCAAGCAGCGCGGCAATGTAAACCCCGTTGGTCTTTACACGCTTGGCCGAAAACCGCGCAAGGTAGCGATGGAATATCGACGATTAGTGGAAGAATATTCAAACCTGCCGATCAGCAGCAGCAAGTTCCCCATCCTGACCGCCTGACGACATTTTTCAGGCGCACGACGAAACTCACAGCGCCTCGGGCGGCGGTGCGGCACCGTGTTTTGATTTATGCGAATCATCGAAAACCGACTGAAACACCTTCTGGGCCTGTTCCCATTTCGGCATCGATTTGCCGATTGATTTCGACCCAATCAAAACGATCGGCATGCACGCGAGCAGGGCGGACCGAAGCATCAGGGCGAGCATATCTCGAAAATACCGGTGGTATTCATGCGGCCGCAGGACCGACCTTCTAAACCCAAGCCTGCGCAGGCGGAAGAATACAACCAGCACGAATTGCCAGATGATTAAGCGGACATCACCCCAGGGTACTTTTTCATCGCCGCGTCTGACCAATGCCCGGAGACTGCAACAGGCGATTCCCACGATAAACCATGCCGCCGCCAAAGGTAGAAATATCCGCTGCGAATCCTTAAAGACACCGGCCCAATGCCGTGCGCCCAGCCCGGTCACCACTGCATATGCAAATACTGCCAGCACGGTCCACCAGCGCAGTTGAACCCAGGAAACGAGGGTCATCACGCGAAAAAGGCGCGTGGCAGCGGGCGACATGGGTGGCTGTGGCGGGGTGGAAAAAGCGGCTGCGATTCCCGGATCAGGGGAATAAACCACCTTGGGAATTCGAGGAACGTGGAGCCGTTTTTTGATCTTGGAGACGGGCTGGGGCAGCCTGAACACGTTTCCGCAGACTTTGCACTTAGCGCGCTTCCCCGCCAGCGTCGACGAGACGGAGTAGACCTTCCCGCAGTCATTACAGGGCACGCTAAACGGCAATTGTCCTCCCAGAGAACCTCAGTATCCGAACCTGAGGTTCTGGATTCAAGCATAATTTTGAAAAACGGGGAGTTCGGGCGTGCTTTCCCGCAACTTGGGTGCTCTTTTCATCCTGTACTGCTTTAAATTTATCTGCGACAGAAACAGTGCTACACTTCACTTATGAGCGATATTATCCCGCGCAAGAAGGCCATTCCGGTGCAGGCGCGCCGGTCGGAAATGCAGCCGGAGGTGATCCAGATGCCTGTCGCGCAGCCGGCGTCTGTGCCACCACCGGCTGCGGGAACCACGCAGAACATCATTTATGTGAATATGCCGGCGCAGCAGGCTCCCCCGCCTCAGACACCGCCCCCCGCACCGCAGGGGCCGCAGGAAGTGCATTTTCATACGACGCATATCTATGCGTCGCAGCGGCGTCAGCGCGGGACCAGCTTTCTGGGTTGCCTGGGCATCGTGCTGGGAGGCATTGGCATCGGCGCGGCGTATGTTCCGCAGGTCGCGGTGTATACAAAACAAGTCGCTATCGCAGGTGCCGGTTGCGCGGGACTTGGTTTTCTCGGCGCGATGCTCTTTCGCCGGTCGGGCCGCGGCGTGCCGTTTCTGGGACTGTTGATCTGCGGTTTTGCCTACTGCCTGATGCTCAAAAACACCGGACAACTATCGAGCGTCTATGCCCACGTGCGCGATCAGGCGCAGATGCCAAAAATCGAAGTTGCAACACCGGCAATCACTCCGGCGCCTTCCCCCGCAGCCCCAAATCCCGCTGCCGGCGTCGCAGCCAGCCCCGCGGCACATTCATCGGCAACCTCCGATCACCCCGGCGACCACACGATCTTTGGCGACGGTGCAGGCGACTGGACCCGTTCGACCGCCGCGCCGGTAGCTCCAGCGCCCGTGGTCATTCCCGCTCCGTCTGTTGTTGCTCCGCAGTTGGACCGGGCAACCGCCAGCGACAATCTCGATCGTGCCAGAGCGCTTGCGGCGAAAAAGATGCATCTGGACTACGCAGCTGCGAAAACCGACGCTGCGCAGGCGCAGGCCGATTACCGGGAGGCGAGAATCGCCAATGCGCCAGGCAGCCCCGAGTTAATCGCCGCCAGCGAGAAACATCTCCGGGCTGATTCTGAATTAAATATAATGCTGAATCGAATCGATTCGGACCCAGGAGTCGTGTCCGCGAAATCAGTTTTGAAATCGATAAAATAGCGACGGCTAGAACGGCGTTGATCGCACGAATCTCATGAACAAAAGCACCGCACGGTTACTCAAATGCTTTGGTTCGGAATGAAATTCAATACCGGTTGCCACCGATCGTTACGGGAACAGGTTGCGGCGTCGGCACATAGCTGGGCTCGATCGCCAGCTGCAGCGGCCTGCGTTTGCCTTCGGGTGGAAGCCCTTCGGCATCAATGATGCGTTGAATTGCCATGATGCCCTCGATGAGCGTTTCAGGGCGGGGCGGGCATCCCGGCACATACACGTCGACCGGCATGAACTGATCGATACCCTGAATGGTCGCATATGCATCGAACACGCCGCCAGTGCTGGCGCAGGCGCCCATACTGATGACCCACTTCGGTTCGGTCATCTGCTGATAGATATGTTGCAGCACCGGCATCATTTTGATTGTGACCCGACCGGCGACAATCATCAGGTCGCTCTGCCGCGGGCTGAACCGCATTGCCTCAGCGCCGAAACGCGCAAGGTCATACCGGCTGGAGGCGGTCGCCATCAGTTCGATGCCGCAACACGCGGTGGCGAACGGCATCGGCCATAACGAACTGCGGCGTGCCCAGTTCACCACCTTCTTCAACTGCAGCGTCAATACGTTGTCCGGCAATACCTGCGTATCAATCATTCAAACTCCATTTACTTCGGCTTTTGCAGTATAGGGGAGACCTGTCCGCAAAACCAGAAATCAGCGTGCTTCGCCTGATTCGCCGCCGGTTATTTTGAGATTCTAACGTATTCCCGGCGGCGATAAGTTGCTTTGTCGGCCAACAGCCAGCAGTCGCGGGCGATATAGTTTGTTTCATTCGCCAGCTTCCAGCCGGGCAGGCGTTGCACCTGGTCCTCATCGGACAAGTGTTGGGCAGGATCGCTTTGATTCCAAATGATAATTGATGTTGCAGCCGCGGGAACCTCCGAGCTGCTGACCCTTGGGAAGTAAAAGAGACGAAACCGCGTGCGAATCGCGTTCTGTTTCTTAAATTCAACAGGCGTCGTCACCGTATTCTGCAGCAGATCCAGATAGTATTGGCCAGGCGCGGTGAGCAGATTTCCCCCGCCGGGATACTGCATGCCGCGGTAGATGTTCATTACCGTAAATGTGTGAGTGGCGGGGGTAGCCCCGGCGATGGAATCACTGGCCATCTGATCCACCGGCGGTTCGGTTTGACCGAGGATGCGAAATCCCGCGACGGTAAGATTCAGGCCGAGAAATAACGAAATCGCCAGCGCACGTACCGGCCGGGTGGGAAGCCGCATAATCAATGCCGCCATCGCAACAGCCGCCGCCGGCCAGATAAACCCGATGTAACGAGGCACCCACACCGACTGCCACGGATTGCCCGATTTAATCGCCGCCTGGGCCTGGGCCGTGCATATAACCGCGATCAACCAGCACAGTGCGATCACTGTCGCAAAGACAGCTATCAACCCCAACGCGCGAAGCAGCATCGGCACCAGCTCTTTGTCACGAAACGAAAGGTACATCGACCCGCTCAGCAGCAGCACCGCGGGCGGCAGTGCCCACCAGTTGTTTCGCACGGTTTCATGCCAGTTATTTCTTAGCTCGTTCGACCACTGGATCGGATCCGCGAAATCCGGCACGGATCGGCAATAAAATCCGTACAACGGCAGCGCGATCAGCAACATCAGCCAAAAGGCAATCCGCCACTGAGGCTGCGACCTCGCGTTGTCATTCTCCAGTCCACGCCAGCGCCGGGGCCATGGTAGACAGGCGGCGAAAGCTATCGCAAAAATGGTCTTCGCGGCTGTGGATAACCAGAAGAAACGCCTCGCTCCAACGTTGGAGATATCGATCGACTTCGGCCATTCCCAACCCATGGCCATGCTCGATGCCAGATAGCGGAGTTGCTCGGGCCCGCTACGACCCTGGTTGTAATCGTTGACCCATCGCAAGCCGCTCTGATTCCAGTTGTCATCCGCGCGATCGAGCCAGGTGTTAAACTTTTTGTAATGACCGATCGGTCCGGAAACGATCAGCATGACGCCCGCAACCCAAAGCAGCGCCTGCTGCCAGCGCAGCTTGTTTTGCGAAAATAGTAAAAGCGGGGAAATGCATACAGGAATGATAGAGCTGATGTGCAGCCCGCATGCCGCACTGCCGGTGGCAATCCAACACAGCCAAGCCGTCGTGGTCCTGGTTTCAAACCACCAGAACAGGCAACCCAGGTTCAGGGTCATAAAGAACCACGCATCCATATACATCTTGGCATCACGCGAATAGAAAAGCAGGAACGCCGAGCATGACGCGAAGGCCGCGGCGAGCAGTGCCGTTTTTCGCGCCACCAGTTCGCGCGCAAAGAAATAAATCGCCGGCACCATGAGTGTGCCGCACAGCGCCGGCACAAATCGAAGCGCCACGGGCGTGGGCCGCGTAAACCGCGTGATGACCCAGATCAGCGAATAATGCAGCGGTACAAATCCGTCCGTACGCAGACAATCCAGCAGCTGAGCGTATGACCCGCACGTGCGCCAGAAAACCATCGATTCGTCATACCACAGGCACGGATGGGCAAGTCGATAGAAGCGGATCACTCCCGCTAAAAGGGTCAGCAGCAATAATGCCCACCTATCTGAATATCGAAATGCACAATGCAGAACAAAGCGGAACCTTCCGCTTGTGTTTTTCTCGTTTTGCGTGCCGGGATTCTCAATCATCGTTCGTCATTTCCTCACGTACTCCCGCCGCACCCATTTCCACCGTTCGCGCCAGTCCCAGTCGTTGCGAACTGTCGAAATGTCTTCACTTTTCAGTTTCCACTTCGGGCCCAGAATTTTTCCATGTGGATCGTAAGCGGGATCGTGCGGCATCCCCGCATCCTGCTGTGGATACAGCATTGTCCAGATGATGATGTCCTTCACCTGCGGCGATGAAGCGATAGTTTTCTTAAACCAACCCAGATCCGGATTAGCGCGCAACTTGTATTGATCGAAAGGGGATTGCGAAAATATATCGGGACTCATCGGCTGCCGATCGGACTCCATCTCCAGGTAGTATCGGCCGGTCGCCATCCGCGGCTCGCTGCGGATGGCGGTGCCCGCGTAGGCGATGTCGCCGTCGGTGATCAGATCAAATGTCCGCACAGTTGCTTTGGGATCCTGCGACAGCCAGATATCGTGCGCCAGCTGGTCGATCGGTGGTTCTGTTCCCACGAAAAAGCGCATGGCCCCCGCGCCGAGGTTCACCGCGAGCACAAAAATAATGGAGCCAATCCGCACGGCCCGCGTGGGTAGCCGCATGAGCAGCGCCGCGCAGGCAATCCCGACCGCCGGCCAGATAAATCCAAGATAGCGCGGCGTCCAAACCGACTGCCACGGATCGGCGCTGAATTCCGCGTGCACCGCCGCGTGCCAGAATACGATAAACATCCCGTAGCAGATCCCATACAGCGCGGCACTCACCAGTAAAAACTGCGCAAGACGAATCCACGAAGCAGCAAACCGTCGATGAAAAATCGCCACCCCTGTGAAAGCCGCGACTATCGCGGCGATTAACGCGATTCCCTGCACCGAAAGCGCGTCGAGCACTTCATATATCCAGCGGCGGGGCGACTCGAAATTTCGAACGGAATAACAATAGGCCCCGTAGCCGCAGATCAATATCCACGAACCCAGCCAGAAATAGCAACGCCAGGCAGGCTCGGGCGCGGGGTCCAGGCTGTTTTTCCGCCCGAAAAAGAACGGCCAGGGAAACATTCCGATCGCCAGGATCCACGCAACTTCTTCAAATGCCGTCTGGGGAATTTCCCGCAATGGCTCGCTGATAGGCTGGTGATATTGCGGATCAAGGTAGTCATCGCGCGGCCATTCATAGCCGGTGAGAAAAGCCGAAGTCGTGTAGAGCGCATGATCCGGCCCGGTGCGGTTGCCGTTGAAAAACCCGTTTACCCAGCCGATGCCGCTGTCCTGCCAGCCTTGTTCTTCAACACGCTCGGTCCAGTGATTAAATTTTGTCGCATACACCAATGGACCAGAAGCAATGACGAGAAAACCGAGCACAAACAGCAGCGAATTCTGCCAGGTCAGTCGCCGCTGTGTAAAAAACATAAGGGTTGAAATAACCGGGATGGCCAGCGCGCTGGCATGAAGACCGACCATCGCGCACCCCGCGGCAATCCAGCTTAAATAGGCGATCGAATTGGCCGTTCGAAACCACCAGAGCATGCAGGCAACGTTTATTGTGATACACAGCCACACATCGGGATACATCTTGGCATCGCGGCTGTAGAACAGCATGAACGCCGAACACGCGGTAAACCCTGCCGCCAGCAGAGAGGTGCTTTTAGGCAGCATCTGCCGGGCGAGAAAATACATAGACGGGACGGTCAGTGTGCCGGAAATGGCCGGTACCATCCGCATGGTAAGCGGTGTGAGCCTGTGATAGTGTCCGATCAACCAGTACAGCGAATAGTGCAGCGGAGGAAAGCCATCGAGACTCAGCGGTTTGAGCATCTGCCCGTAGGTGCCGCAGACTCGCCAGTAGACCAGTGCCTCATCGTTCCAGAGGATCGGATACGTAAGGCGATAAAATCGCAGCAGACCACCGACAAGTGTTATCAGCGCCAGCGGCAGCAACACTGGCACTTTCCGCGGCGCTGGATCCCTTTTTACAGCAAGAGTACGCACCGATCCTGTTCTCTGGATAGCTGTATGTTGAATCCGCTCCATCTGCAGCGGTGGCGCGGGAACCCGAACGGGATTCTCTTCCGGCGATTGCGTAACAGAAACATCCATCGTGCTATTATTTATCGCTCAAACCCGACAGGGTTGTGCGGATTATATACCCAGTCGTTTTTTCCAGGCGGCGAGCTGGTCTTCAAACGGTTTTCCCCCGGCGGCCCCGGCGCTTTGATAGCGTTTCACAACATTCGCCGCGCCCAGGCAGGTGTACACTTCATCGTTCACGGTAACGACCGGCGTGCTTGCACCCTGGGTCTTCATCGAACTCGCAATGACTTCATTGAACGCCTCGACGTTCAGCTGCGCGAGCGAATGTTTCCCCTCTTTTTCACATCGTGCCACCAGCGTTCCCACAATATGGTGAGCCGTGCGAAAGGGAATTTGCCTGGTCACCAGATATTCCGCCAGCGAAGTGGCATCCAGAAATCCGCGGTCCAGCGTCGGCTCGATCCGCTCCTTGTCGTAACTTGCTGAGTTGACAATCGCAGCCGCCATCGTGAGGCAACTGGATACCGTGTCATACGCCCGGAAGACAATCCGTTTGTCTTCCTGCAGGTCTCGGTTGTAGCCGATGGGCAATCCCTTGAGGATGGTCATCAGCGCGAACAGATCGCCGTAGACGTTACCGCAGCGGCCGCGGACTAATTCCAGCATGTCCGGATTCCGCTTCTGCGGCATCATGCTGCTGCTGGTCGTGTAACGATCCGCAATCTTGATAAAGCCGAACTCGGTGGTCATGTAAATAATCCACTGCTCCGCCCAGCGGGAGAGGTGCTGGGAGATCATGGCGAGATTGAAGACAAAACGCACTGCGTGGTCGCGCGTGGCGGTATGCTCTATAGAGTTGGTGGGGACTATATAGGTTGCAAATCGCCTCCGATTTTCCAGTGCGACAGGCGTTTCATGGGCGGTCGTGTGGCCGAGTTCTTCGAGAAGCGTTCGTGATGTTTCCTTTGGATCGATGGGAAGCGAACTTCCTGCTATTGCACCACTGCCGAGTGGCATAAAGCAATACACCGAGTTGCGAAAAGTCGCGAGTGAACCTTGGTCACGAGCAAACATTTCCGACCAGGCTAAACACTCTGCGCCGGCGACGATCGGCTGCGCCCGCTGCAAATGAGTGTACGATGGCATTACCACATCTTTGGAGCGTTCACCCAAGCTGACAAAACTCAAAAGTAAGTCGTTAATTTGGTGATTCAGCTTGTTAGTCGCCTCGAAAAGCCAAAGTTTGAGATCCAACGCCACCTGATCATTCCGGCTCCTGCCCGTATGCAGCTTTTTCCCCGGTTCGCCGATGCGTTTGATGAGCGCATCCTCCACCACCATGTGAATGTCTTCCAGGCTTTCGTCGAAGACGAAATTGCCAGCTTCGATATCGCGTTCGATCGATTTCAGTCCTTCAATGATCACATCGCGCTCGGCATCGCTGATGAGCCCGACCATGGCCAGCATCTTCGCATGGGCGATCGACCCGGCGATGTCTTGTTTATAAATCCGCCGGTCGTAGCTGATCGATTCGACAAATTTCTGTGCGATGGCATCGGTGGCCTCGCCGATGCGGGCCTGCCAGGATTTTTCGGGCTTTTCGTTCATGGGGGCATTGTACGGATCGGGCGTCGGGAATGTAGACCGGCGCCTTCCGCCGTTCCACCCATTTAGCCCCCCGTGATGACACGGGGGGTTCATGTCGAAACTTCTAACGTTTTTTTTGGAAACAAGACTCGCCGGCGATCCACGTGAGCCTCCCGTGTGTTCACGGGAGGTTAAATGGAGGGGTGTGGTGCTTGGCACCACATCCCCTAGTGGATAACACGTCGAACTCACAACTATATATTGATTTTGATGTGAACCTCGGTAGACTGCCTATTGTGGGTGATGAGTAACAGTTGTACAGACTTGAGACGCGGTGAGCACCGGTATCGGATGATCGCGATCGACCTGGATGGCACGTTGCTGTCCCCTCGGGGTCAGGTCACCGAACGGACTCGGTTAGCAATTCAGCGGGTGTTGTCTAAAGGTATTCTGGTCTGCTTTGCCACCGGGCGAAACTGGACGGAGAGCGAAATGGTGCTCGAAGCAGTGGGGCACTATGACACCGCGGTGTTTGTCGGTGGCGCGATCGTGGTCGACACTAAAAAACGTGTGACTCTGCACAGAACGCTCATGCAACCGGAACTGGCGGCGGAGGTTTGCGGATTTTTTGAACAGCGAGGTCACGCAGCCTTGGCGCTGCAGGATACCGGGGCCACGGGTGTTGATTACCTGATCAGCGCAGCTGCCGATCCTGCCAGCGACAGAAACATGGATGAGCGTGGCCACAAAACTGGTGCACCGCGTGCCCAATCTGGGAAGCTATTCGCATGAACATACGGTGCGCGTGGGCGTGGTTGCCACGCCGGAGGATACCGCGAAGTTGACGCCAGAGCTGGAGCAGATATTCGGCAGTCGGATTGTGTTCCACAGCATTGCTGTAATGTCGTTTGGTGTGAATGTTTTGGAAGTTTTCGATCCGGCTGTTAATAAATGGCAGGGTCTGCTTCACGTAGCGGGGACGCACGGGATTGACCCGGCTGACATCATTGCCGTGGGTGACGATGTGAACGACCTGCCGATGATTAAAAATGCCGGGCTTGGCGTGGCGATGGGCAATGCCCGCCCGGAAGTGCGGGCAGCCGCCAAACGGGTGATCGGTCGAAACGACGAAGACGGACTGGCACGGTTTCTGGAAGAACTGGTGATCGAACACGAGGTTGAACCGCTCTAGAAAGAGCGTCGAACATACATGGAAGGTGCGAAAGGATTCGCAGGCTCAATCGGCTGGTACGCGGGACGCGTGCCAGCCGGTTTTATTTAAAGTATTACTGAGAGGCATGACGCGCGGTGGAAGCAGGATCTATTTGAGTATTCGAAGTTCACTTCAAAAACCGCGTCAGCGCATTGATCATCTGACGCCGATTTCCTCTTATCAGATCCGCATAGTCCGCCTTGTTCTGCGGCGCGCCTTCCAAGAATAAGAACGCCATTTCGTCGGTCGTCTGTTCGCCATAATGAATTGCTTTCGGCGGATTGTTGGGGTTGTGAATGTTGTCCGAGCTGTTGTCGTAGGTGTAAGTCATATTCACGACTGACCCCTTGGGCAGTTTCAGCGGCTCGACATAGTGATACGTTCCCTGCCAATTAAAATCCCAATCCTTGATCCAGATCAGAGGCGTTTCGGTCCCATCCGGCAAAGTCGCGGTCGCCTTCATCTCATGGCAGATCAAATGCGCGTGCGGCGTGATGCCGATGAGGTCGATATCGACCGGAACCTTATACTGGCCCTTCACAACGTAATTTTTTTCGCCGGGTGGAATGTTGATCTTAAAGCTGTGCACATTCCCGCCCACCACGACGTGCTTCGGCCGGGTTTTGGTGTAGTAGATGCCGAGTGAAAACGTCTCGGTTTCGTCTTTTCCATCGGGGTGAAAATGGCACTGGACGATCAGGTCAGAGCCTTGACGCACGCGGCGTCCCCAGCCTTGCGGGAGCAAATCGGGCGCAGCGCCAGGGGCCCATCCGCCCAGGCCGCCAGTGGGTGTAAAGCCCGGCCCGCCGAATGCAGTGTAACCGGGGTTGCCATCGTGTGTGGCAGCCTCTTTTTTGGCAGCTGCGCCGTTAGCATCGAGAAAAAACAACGCGTGGTGCACGATCTTTCGATTGTCGGGACGAAACTCGACAGCTGCCACAAACTTTTCCTGGTCGACATTCAGAGGCAGTACGAAAGCGCGATACTGATCGCGCCCTTCAGCCTGCAATTTGAATGGCACGGTCATTTTCACCACCTGATCCGGCTCACCCAGCGTCCACCCCTGCGGAAATTTGGGCAAAGCGGGGATTTCGTCCGGATTGCCTTGGGGCGCGCCGTTGGCAGCCCACTCGGCAATGGTCTTGATCTGGTCGTCGCTAAGCCGCCGCTCGCCGGTGAAATGCCCGAAGTTTGGTTCGGGTTTCCAGGGCGGCATATAGCGATCGCCTGTTACAGCGGCAATCTGGCCGGCTCTTTTTTTAAGATCTTCGTAGCTGGTCAATGTGAAAGGGGCAACTTCACCGGCGCGATGGCACGACACGCAATTGCCATCGACGATCGGCGCGATGTCGTGTGAAAAGGTTGGGACCGCCGCCTGGGAGAACGGCACAAACCAGACGCCGCAAAAGAATGACAGAATGATAGGAGTCTTACGCATAAAGTTACCGTCTACTAATAAATGTAACATAGTGTAACGTGGCGCGTTCAGGAGCGTTACATTTGGTTAAATTTCACCCTGCATTCCGCAGCTTTAAGGTACCACTCTGTAAATTGGGCAACCTACCGCCTTGGTAGCGGGGACGACCACTTTCTTGCCAGTGCTTAGCGCGTCGAGCGCATCACGCAGATCATGTGTGGTGGCAGCAAATCGCTGTTTGCCAAAATCTTCATACCAGTTGTCGATCCGGCCTTTATATAGCACCGTCCCCTCGCCATTCACTATTGCGACCTCGGGCGTCACCGTCGCATCCACCCATTTTGCGAGTAACTGCTGGGTGTCCATCAGTGCGGGGCAGGTGTAGTTAAAATCTTTGGCATGTTTTTTCGCATCGGCAATAGAAAGATTGGGATCGGAAAAGACCATGTAAAAGTCGAACCCCTTGGATCTATCATCGGCGATAATGCGGTTGATCTCCGGCGTGTAGCTATTTGAGATGGGGCAGTCGGCTCCTACAAAAATGAGCACAACGGCTTTTTGTTTTTGCAAAAGCAATGGTCGATGCGGCACGCCATCCGTATCGGGGATGGTGATCGACGCGCAAATACACGCGATCGTTACCCATAATTTAGGGAGAAACATCACGGGGAAAAAACGCGGCATTCGCCTGATTATTGCATCCTCTGGTCCGGCGGTCCAACACCGTGTAGGCTGCGCCTGTTAAATCATTCAGGAGAACCAATGGCTGATGCAATTCTGATCGAAATGGTGAAAGAAGTCCGCTGGAAAACGCTCAAACAGCTGGAAACTGTCGATGAGACGATGGCCCGCTTCACGCCGGCGGGTTTAAATAACACCATACTCTGGCACGCGGGGCACGCCTTGGTGGTTGTTGAACATCTGTCGTTTGGGAAGAACCCGGGTTTCACACCACAGTATCCCCAGTTGGTTCGATAAGTTCAGCTGGATGAGCAAGCCCGCCACCGTGACAGAATGGCCAACCGTCGCTGAGGTGGTTGCCCAACTCACACAGCAGCGAACGCGTCTTTTGGCGATGATCGAGCCACTGTCGATTGATGATTTGAATAAGACGGTGGGTGACCCGCCACGCTCGCGAACGCTCGGCGGAATGATCGTCCACGCACTGCACGATGAAGCAGGACACCAGGGAGAAATCCACCTGCTCAAAAAACTCTTTAAGTTGAATGGATGAACGCCGGCGATTGATAGTTGCCGTCGCTCACTGTGAATTATTCTGCCGCGACATCGAAAGCCATGGCAGTTGGCTTTGGGTGACAATCTGGTTTTATTGTCGTTTGAGTTGACGAGAGTAAAATGTGTGTTATGTTGGCGCGAGTCAAGTAGAGCGATGTGGTAAGCAATAGTGTGCGCATCGCGATGCTGGTCAAGTCGAAAAAGGGTCGGGTTTTCAGGGGCGGGAATTAAGCTGCTTCTATTGTAGTTGCAATCTGTGAGCTGTGAGCTTTCACACTCTTGAACGCGCCGAATCCCTGTCTGCGGGGCGAGCATTTCTTAGGCTGAAACAAGGGAGTGGGTGCTTCATGAAACGTGGCGCGATCTATCGGGCATGTAATCGTGTAGTTAACGAGCTATTACGCAAAACAGAGCGGTCAGGAATGGCATCGCGTTTTGCTTCGCAAGGTTTCAACCCTGCCGTTCGACGCTCTGTGTTACCGATCAGCGAGACCTCGCTCATCGTTGAAACTCTAGAGTCGCGGCAGATGCTCAGCGCGACGCCGGTCAATCTTTCTTCCAGTTTCAATAAAGCCGGCATCGTCACAGATTTTTCGACATTTACCGGTGGTATCGACGGATCTGGGACTGCGTTATCGGCTAACTTGCTGGGAACCAGCCAGAGCTGGGGTGGCAACGCGTTCAACATTGGCGCTGCGGGATCGGCAAATGTCGTGTCAGGCAATGGGCAGATTGTCAGCCTGCCTGCGGGGGCTTTCGGTCAACTCAATATGCTCGCGCTGCACGTAAGCGGCAGCGCGACGAATCTCTCTTTTGTTGTGACCTATACGGATGGCTCAACGCAGAACTTTAGCCAAAGTGTCAGTGACTGGTATAGCCCGCAATCTTATGCCGGTGAATCGACCGCGATCACGATGGCGCATCGCGATCTGTCGGGCGGCACTGAAGACAACCGTACCTTCCGGGCCTACGGATACAGCTTCGCCTTAGATAATAGTAAGGGTGTCAGCAGCATCACGCTTCCCAAGGATAGCCGCTTCAATCTGCTGGCGATGGACGAGGCGAACCCACTGCAGGTTCCTTCAGCACCGAGCGCGACCGCCGTGGCGGGAGGAACCCAGGTTTCTCTCACCTGGCCTGCCGTCTCTACTGCCACCGGCTACAAGGTCTACTACGGCACCAGCAGCGGGTCATACGGCACTACCTTTGTTGTGGGTGCCGCCACCAGCTTCACCGTAACCAACCTCACCGCCGGCATTCCCTACTACTTTGCCGTCTCAGCCTACAACTACGCTGGAGATGGAGCCAAAAGCGCTCAGGTTACTTCAACGCCTCTCATTAACGTGCCGACAGCACCAACGCTTCTCTCCACGATTGCCAGCGACGGTCACGTCGCTTTGACCTGGACCAGCCCTCCGCTCGCCAGTGGCTACAAAGTATATGTTGGTACCTCCTCGCGCACCTATGGATCGCCGATCAACGTTGGAAACGCCAGTTCATATTCTGTTACTGGCCTTACCAACGGCACGATGTATTACTTTACAATCAGTGCCTACGACTCAACCGGCGAAGGGTCGCGTAGCAACGAGCTGTATGATGAGCCTCAGTCCGGTACGCAGCAACTGTCGCTTTCGGCAAGCTTCAACAGGACTGGCATTTTCGCAGATGGCACGAGTTCGGCCACGAGCGGCATTGATGGATCGGGGGCTGCGCTGTCAGCCACGCAGCTGGGCCGCAATCTGACCAGCGCGAGCGGCGCTGATTTCCAGCTGCCAGACGCCGGTGGAAACAACGTCATCTCCAGCGTCTTTCAGACCCTGCAGTTCCCCCAGACCAGTGCCTATCTCAATGTGCAATTCCTCGGTCTCAAAGTCCACGGTAGCAGCGCCAGCGAGCCGCTGATCGTCACCTACATGGACGGCACCATCCAGACCTTCAACCAGGGGTTCAGCGACTGGGCGACTCCCGCTTCGTACACGGGCGAATCCATAGCCGCGACCATGAGCTACCGCGACACGCAAACCGGCGGCACTGCAAGCGGGTCATACCACGTCTACGCCTATAACCTGAGCCTCTCCAAGCCCGCGCAATCGCTCACGCTGCCCGCCGATGGGAATCTTGAGATCCTCGCGATGGACCTGAGCGGCGCGACAACGTTGCCGACCTCGATCATACCACCCGCGCCTTACGATGTTCAGGCTCATTCACTTGGCGGAACGGATATCCAACTAACCTGGGGAGATCTGCCGGTTGCGACGACAAGCGGGTTTACCATCTCAGCCAAAATCAACGGTGCCGCATGGACCGCGATCGGAACCGCCGCGCCGAACGTGACGTCCTATCTGGCGACCGATTTGCCTGCCAGTAGCTCAATCCAGCTGGAGATTACGGAGAACAGTGCATCGAATGCTTCGTCGCCTACGGTGCAATCCAATACCGCTATTCAAACAGCTACGTCCAGCGGTGATGGTTTGTATCTGGTGACGCTGCCTTCCACCATCAACTTTCAACAGGGTGATGGCCGCGATACACCCGTCGGATCGCTCTCCATTGTCTCCGCCGCGGGCAATTCGATCTTGATCAACGCAAGCTCTCCGGGCGATGCCGCCTTTAAAGCCCTCACCGGCAGCATGACCGATCAGGCCAGCGGTATACAATATAACTTCCCTGCCAGCGGTTCGTTTCAGTACAACCCGGCTTTCAGCGTCAATGGTTCCGCTATCGGTCAGGCGATCACTGCAACCGACCATTACGACCAACCTGGCAAGACCTACGACTACAGTAATGACTATGTAGCCATCAGCGTGATTGCCGCATCTCCGCTGCCCGGCGGCTGGAGCGACGGTGACATCGGGTCGCCCGCAATCCCCGGCGGCGCAATGTTTGACGGCGCTGCCTGGACCGTAGGCGGCGGTGGAGCAGACATCGCCGGCGCATCAGACCAATTCAATTTCGCAAGCCAGAGCGTTACCGGCAGTACATCCATCACCGCACAGTTAACCGGACAGGCTCTTTTTACTGCTGCCACTAAATCGGGTTTGATGTTCCGCGATAACAGCAGCGCGACGGCCGCCTTTGCCGACGTGGTTCTGCTGCCTCAAACCAATAGTGTCGCCTTCATGTGCGCGCGGCTAACGGCGCTACAGCCAGTTCCAGCCCCGCCGTCAGTGTTGGAACAAATCCATATCTAAAGCTGCTTCGCAACGGCAACACCTTCAGCGGATACAGCAGCCCCGACGGCACGACATGGACGCAAATCGGTACGACCCAAACCGTCGCGATGAACACCACCGCGCTGTGCGGGCTGGCCGTCACGGCGGGAAGCAACAGCGTGCAGAGCATCGCCACGTTCAGGAATGTAGTGATGGCACCAGCGCCGCTGGCGGCAAATGATAATTACAGCGTTGTGGAAAATATTACGTTAACGCAAAACGCCTCCCACGGCGTGCTAAGCAATGACACGAGTGCTGGCGGAGGATCCCTCAGCGTCTATAGCGTAGGTGGTAACACCTCCGCGGTGAATCATTCCATTGCTACAAGCCACGGAACTGTAACCGTCAATGCCGACGGCAGTTTTATCTACATTCCGCAGCACGACTTCGCGGGGACTGATTCGCTGTTATATGTAATTAGCGATGGCTCGCGTCAATCGGCTCCAGCGAGCGTGCAGTTTACGGTTCCGCCCGGCGCTTTGCATGCAACCGCGACACCAATCCTAGCGGTGCAGGGCCAGTCCACTGGTAACATTGCAGTCGCCCATTTCACCGACGACTCCGGCGGTGAACTCACCAACTATTCTACCAGCGTTAACTGGGGCGATGGTCAGACCTCAAGCGGAACAATATCGGCTGATGGAACCGGTGGATGGAATGTCACTGCCAGCCACACCTTCGGCTCGGCCGGCGTAAATACAGTCAGCATTACCATCACCACCGGTCAGGGTGCGACCACATTGGTACAAACCAGCGCAACAGTTGCCTCGGCGGCAGCACCGCCGGTGGCGGCCGCTGACATTTACAATCTGCCGGAGAATATGGCTTTTATCGTTCCGGCGAGCCAGGGTGTGCTGGTCAACGATTTTGATCTGAATCCCAATACAGTGCTTTCTGCCCAGCTTTTCTCAGGGCCTACAGATGGGACGCTTTCGCTGCAGACAGATGGGTCGTTCACTTTCACACCGGCGAGCGATTTTGTTGGCACAGACTCATTTCAGTACCGTGCAACCGCGGGCACGCAGCAGAGTGAGATAACATCGGTAACACTCAACGTTACTGCACAAGATGCGATCACCTCAGCCCGGCTATTTACGGTCCGCCATGACACCGCGCTGAGCGCGTCGGTGCTGATACCAGGCAGCCAGACCCAGGCATCCGGCGTGGTGATGCTTAATCAGAATCCGACCCATGGGTTAGTGGCATTGAACGCGAATGGAACTTTCAGCTATCAACCCAATTCGGGTTTTTCAGGGCAGGATTCGTTTATCTGTACGATACGGAACAATGCTTCCCTGCCGGTGGTAGTTACCGTGCAAATCGAAGTGACAGAATCGACGCCCATCGGTACGCCAACGGAATATTCGGGGTACGAGGGACAAACAATCCCCGGCAACGTGCTGACCAACGTGATAAGTCCGGATGCCGGTGTGATAAGCGTCCATCTGTCTGAACAGCCATCTAATGCATCTTCATTTCACCTCAACTCCGATGGAAACTTTTCTTATACGCCGTCGCTTCATTTTGTTGGCACCGATAGTTTTACTTATTATGTAAGCGACGGGATCGGTGCGTCAGCTTCAGTCACAGTGTCGCTTGTCGTTCAGGATAATACACCCATAGCCATGGGTGGAACCTTGAGTGGCCCGGCTGGTTCTCCCATTACGGGCAATTTATTGACTGGCGACTGGGAACCCGACAGCACGCAGGCATTAATCCCCACGGTGCAGACGTCGCCCGCGGACGGGTCGGTATCAGTTCAACCCAACGGTTCCTTCACCTATACCCCGAACCAGGGCTTTGTCGGTGAGGATAGCTTCACTTATATCGACGATAACGGAGCTGCAACCTCAGCGCCGGCCACTATCACCCTGGAGGTAACGGATTCAACCCCACCAGCGGAGGGCGCATCGTTTACTGGAGTGGAGGATCAATCCATCCACGACACTCTTGCAGCCAGTAATCCAGATGTATCGCCGGGCAGCGTGCGTTATACCGTCTCGGCTCAGCCCGCCGATGGCACGTTGTCTTTAAATTCAAGCACCGGCGTTTTTGTTTATGGCCCTTCAGCGGGATTTCAAGGGACAGATTCGTTTACATACAACATGTCTGACGGCCAGATTACGACCAACGCCATCGTATCATTGACGATCGACGGAACCATCGTTTCCACCGCTGACCAATCTTACACGGTGAATACTGGATCGAATGTGTCGGGGAATGTTTTGTCCTCAGCTTTTGGTTCCTCAACAAGCGCGATCACTGTCGCAGGGTGGACCCAACCCGCACATGGTATTTTATCAAACTACCAGCCTGATGGTAGTTTTACCTATACACCTACGGATTTCATTTCCGAGACGGATAGCTTTGATTTCACCGCGACGGACGGTATCAACAGCGACACATCAACCGTCACAATAAATGTAGCATTTGCTCCACCGCAGGCTGCGAATGTGGCGTTAAGCACTACTGAGAATACCGGACTGCAATTCGCATCCGCAGCATTCACCGGGATCTCAAGTAGCGCGATTCAGTCGATCTATATTGATGATCCTCAACATGGCACGATAACTAAGCTCTCTTCTTCGTTGTATAGCTATGTGCCTGACACCGGATGGACGGGTGTCGACAAGTTCACCTATACCGCTGTCTACTTTGGCGGAACCTCTGCGAGTGCAAACATAAGTGTCTCGGTCATACCCGATTCAAGCTATTCGCCGCTTTCAGACCAGAAGATAACATGCAATCAAGATACACCTGTCACGCTTTCCGCGTCTGACATTGCCAGCACAACTCAACCGCATTACGGTTCAGTAGCATTGCATTCAGGTCACGCGACCTACACACCTCCCATAAACCTCGCCCAGCTTCTAAGCGGAGCAGCCTGGCTTATCGACTCATTCTCGATATCTAGGCTGCTCAATAACGGAGCTACAAGCACTGCAAATGTTCAGATACAGATCTATCCAACCAGCCATGTGCCCATTCTGCACAACGACGCCCTCACAGTAGATGAGAACCACACCGGATCTGTCGATGTTCTGGCCAATGACACTGATGCGGACTCCTCCGATGGGCTGTTCCATCCGCAGATGCTGGTCATCTCGCAGCAGCCGGCCCACGGTTCGGCATACATCAACAGCAATGGCAATTTAACCTATATTCCTTCGCCCGGTTATGTAGGAAGCGATACGGTTACATATCAGGTTTATAACAATAATAGTTCCGAGAACTGGCTGGGCGGGACGGCAAGCGTAAATGTGACCGTGAACGCTGTCAGCCAGGCGCCTATCGTGTTACGCAGATATGACCATCGTATTATCCTAGGGAACTACAGCGGCGCGACAGGATCGATTAACCTTTTAAATGATATATATGACCCGGATGGCAATGCGCTTTCGCTTTCCATTATCGATGCCGGTACAGGGGGGAATGCCACGGTGGCTGGTGGAGTGCTCCAGTTCACGCTCACATCAGGTGCCAGTGCGACCAACTCTTACACCAACACGGTGAAGTGCAACGTGTCGGACGGCGTGACGACAATCGAACTTGACGTGTCGGTGTCGGCGCCGGCACCGGTAACACCAACGAGCCCGTCGGATACAGAGTTTCCCCAATCTATCACGAATACTTCTATCCAATGGTTCGATGGTGATGGAGGACTGACCTCGGTCTCAGCGTCCGGCGATTCGGCCGTGGAGGTATCGATCACAGCCGACTCGGTCAATATAGCTTTTTCCGGAAATTCAGATGTGAGTGTCCGATCGTCGCAAACGACCTTTCCGTCCCTATCGATCAGTGGAGCGACAGCTGCCGACTCCCTGGATCTTACGGGGAACAACCTGCCTGGAATCTCGTTTCCGGGTTCGTTAACGATGCGGTCAACAGGATCGATTCAGGGTTCGGTATCGGGGTATGATGTATCTGTTTACCTTAATAGCGCCTCGAGTCCAGGAATCGTAATGGGGTCGATATCGGCTGCGGATAATATAGACAACGTTAGTGCGGACACGATCGATGGGTCGATTTCCGCGGGAAATGCGATCACCGGCACGATTTCCGCACATGATATTACTGGAGGGATTACTTCTTCTTCTGGATCGATCTGGCGAATTTATGTCCTTCACAATCTGGGCGGCAACATTTCTTCTGGCGGTGATGTTGAAATTGTGAGCCTCGGAACAGAAATTCCCGATATCCTCAACAATTACGCACATAACATCACTGCCGCAGGTAACATTGCGACTATTGATATCTCCGGCAGCATGAATGGATCAATCTCAGCGGGCTCGGTAGGGTCTGTTGCTGTTGGAAAAGATCTTAACGGCAGGCTGGCCTATGGCAATGCCAACTTCAGTGGAGGAATAACGGCAACGAATGGCAATATCGGCGGGCTCTCAGTGCCTGGTAATTTCAGTGGCTCTATGAACGCCAGCGGCAATATTGGAACCGTCTACATCGGTCTTGCTGAGACTGCTACCATCGTCGCCGGGGGATCAGTTGACAGTGTGAGTGGATATAATTACTTCGGTCCAACCTTAGTAGGTGGATCGATCAAGGCTGGCGCGAACATCGGCTCCATTTCCTCCTTCGGCGATATCACGGCGAATGTTAACTGCGGTGGTCAACTGGGCTATGCCTCCGTTTATGGAGACAGCATATCTGGTTTAATTGCCGGTCGCGACATCACCGGGACGGTGAACGCAGGGCCCATTGTGATCATTCAAGCGGGGCGCGATCTCACCGGCAACGTGACTGCAAACGGCGACATTTCATCTCTGGTAAATATTGGGCGAGACTTCAACGCCACCTGGAACCTGAATGCGGATCCCGACGGTGTAGCCGGCACCGGTTACCTCCGGGGCCTTACTGTAGGAAGAAACGTAAGCGGAAGTATTTCCGCTGCCGGCGGAATGGGCAACGTGAACATCGGTTCAAATGATATGGCCGCGCTGAACAGCTCGGCGGGTGGGATCGGATTGATAACCGTCGGTGGAACCAACGGACTTGGCGCATTCTCGGATGGATCAATCACGGGGAATATTTCCAGCTTCGGAGATATCAATCATATTTTCATTGATGTAGCCCCCACGCAGACCCCAACCGCATCCGCGTTTGACGTTAAAATAAGTTCTGCGACGGCGTCGCTTGGCGGCTTTACCGACGACGCCGGTTATACTGGCACCATTGATGTTGGCTTGAATGTCTACGGCATTGAAATTGGCGTTAATAATGGCGGCAATCTTGCCGGCTCCATTACAGCGGAACATGGACTTCTCTCGAGCGTCGAAGTAGACGCTGGGCAGCTGGCGGCTTCGCTAAAAGCCGGAACGATGATCCAGGCGGTTCAGGCTGATGAGGATATAACCGGCGCGATCACTGCCGGCGGCGATATCGGAACAATCATATCAAACAACGGCAACGTCTCATCCAGCATCTATTCCACCGGCGGAGCCATTTATGGAGTGCAGGCTTTCAACGGAGCAATTACCGGCACTGGTATTACAGCCGATCTGTGGATCGGGGACATTCAGGCCGGCGAAAATATCTCAGCGCCCATTACGTCAATCACCGCGGCGATCGGTAACATCAGCGCCGGCCTGCTCTCTCCGGTGGGAACGAAAGAGAGCGGGAGCTCCACCTACATTGACACCAGCCTGATTCCCCAGGCCGCCGACCGGGCTTCGTTTAACGGAGGATCCTTCGCAGTCAACAGCATCGCCGATCCGGAATCTGGCGCCAGCGGAGGAGACATCACCGGTGATCTAAGCGCACGCACCACGATCGGTAACATTACCGCGTTGGGAAATATATCATCGAATATTTCCGCGGGTACGATCAACGGCACCGTATGGGCGTCAGGAAATGTATCGGGAAACATCACCGATCTGTCATCTGTTACCGTCGATTGCTGGTCAAACGTCGCAAGTAACATCAACGCGCCTTCCGGAATTACAGTGGCGGCTCGCGGCGGTATCTCTGGAAAGCTGATTAGCACCTCCGGTGGGCTGTCAGCCACTTCCTGGCAGACCATTTCGAGTGTCATCAATGTGCAGAATAGTTTGAATCTATGGGCGGCTGGCGGGGTTAGCGGTGGATCGATTCTGGCAGGTACGTTGAATGACACCGTAAATAATGATGGCTCTGGCACCATCACGACTTTCGGCACTTTTGGCGATAACTTGACCTCCGGCGGCGGCATGAACATTGTCGCCAACGTTATTGCCAACGCGGTTCTGTTCTCGTTTACAGGCCAGATCTATCTCAGTGCGCCGGAAAGTATCGCAAACGTTACGGTCGGCCTTCCGCCGTCCTCGCTTGAGGAGGGCCTTCAGCAAGGAACAGTCGCTGGAATCGAATACGTCCTGTGCAATGGTGACATCAGTGGCAGTTTCGGTGATGCCGGGACTGGCGGGCTTACGATCATCGGTAAAGACTTCAGCGGGCATGCTACAGCTTCGGGCCCGATAGTTATTGAAACAAAAAACGACGTGCAAAATGGGACAACGGTTACAAGTGATAATTCGACTGTTGAGATCGATGGTGAGAATGTCGCCGCGACTGTAATCGGGTCGCGCGTAACTGTTTCGGCATTTGGAACCGTGAGTGGCAGCATCACCGCTTCGACAAGCGCTACCATCACGGCGGATGGTCCGATGAATGCATCGGTGAATGTGAGCAGCGGTACTGCGACCATTGAAGCCGCCCGTGCGATTAACGCTGCCGTTCGAGCGTCGAGTGATATTTCCATCACAGCTATGGATGTTGTCCAAGGTACTATTGATTCCTCTGACGGGGCTATTTCCGTCAACGCCGCGGGAAATCTGTCTTCAACCATCACGGCCTGTGGCAATGTTATGGTGAATGGAGGCGCGAACGTTGCCGGGACTTTTACCAGCCAGACCGGAACGGCCTCAATTTATACAGCGGGTGATTTTTCAGGCTCGGTGGAATCGGCTCTAGGCACCACTGTCCAAACGACTGGTAACATCAGCAATTCGGCAAGCATCACTGCCGGCTACGTCGATGGCGAATACATTGGTTCGGCTAACGATACTGTCACTTCATTCGGCACCACAGCCGGTAATATTCAGGCTTCCAACAGCGTGTTTGTAACTGCGGTCGGCAACCTGAGTGCAACGATCAATGCCGATAATGGTGCTGCAAATCTCTCAACCGCTGCAATTTATAGTGGCAGCACCACCGCGAACCTCAACATTATAGTATTTGCAGACTCGGTTTCTGCCAGTTCGCACTTCACATCGAACACCGGCGGTGTGGCGGTTGCCGCCGTGCACGATGTTTCAACCGCCATAACCGCCGCCGCAGCTGCGGTTGTCCAGGCTGGTGGAAACGTTACGGTAACCGACACACTCACCGCTCCGGGCGCGAACGTGAATGTGGCTGCTGTCGGAAATGTAAATTTGACGGCAACTAACGCCCCTGTTTCCGTTATTAATGTTTTTGCGGGCGGCAATGTGCAGATAGCGGCGGGCGCGAATCCTGCCAACGGATCGGGCGGATCAACCAGCGCGCTAAATCCGCTCTCAATCTCGGTGGCCGCGCTGGGCAATATTCAGGGCGGGCTGTATTCACTGAGCTATGTGTCGGCCTCGGCGTGGGGATCAATCAGCCAGTTTACAGCAACCACGTCCACGAATCCGAGCACCATTAACTTGTTCGCAAAAGGTTCAATCAATGCCAGCGTGACATCGACCGACGCGCTGTTTGTCTCGTCACTGGCCGATATTCAGGGGACATATACTGCCAACACCGCCGGCGCACAGACCGGCACGGCGGAAGTTGATTCGGTCACGAATATTTCGGCGACCATCAAGGGGCTGAATGATACTTCCGTCACGGCCGGGGGCAGTATTCAGGGTGAGATCGATTCGGCGGGCACTGCCGAGGTTACCGCCGGTACTTCGATATCCGCTCCCGTAACAGCAAGTCGCGGGAAAGCCACAGTGTGGGCAATTGGCGGACCAATCACCGGTAATGTGTTTGCCGGTGGTGATGCCGATGTGTTCAGCGGTGTGGCAATATCCGCCAACGTGAACTCAGGAGGGTCGGCCACCGTCTCCAGCCTTGGCACTGTCGTTGGCGCGGTTGTGGCTGCTGTTGATGCCACCGTTTCCGCTGACACCAGTGAAGGCGGTTCAGTCCAGGCCGGGCGTGATGCCAGCGTTTTTGCCGGCTCGGTCGGCGGCGATGTTTCTGCGGGCCGCAACGCGACGGTCGTGAGCGGCAATACCAGTTCGGGAACCGTCGTTGCCGGAACCGGCGGCAGCGGTGATGCAACGGTGCAGGCGATCGGTGATGTGACTGGTAACGTGACCGCTGCCGGCAATGCAACGGTTCAATCCAATGGCAACGTGGCTGCGACTGTTACGGCAACCTCGCAGTCGGCAACTGTTCTGGCGGGAGGTAATATCAGTCAGGGGGTGATCGCCGGTACATGGGCCAGCGTGACCGCGATTGGAAATCTCACCGGCGAAGTTACCGCGAGATCGGGCAACACAACGGTGCTGGTGACTGGATCCATCACCGCCAACATTCTTGCTGGATCGCAAGGGTCGGCACAAATCACCGCGGGCGGAACGGTGCAGGGGAACATGAGTGCCGGGCAGAGCATCACTGTCACCACTTTGAGCAACATCACCGGCAGCATATCTGCTGGTGAATCCGCCGTGGTTACCGTGCTTGGCAATGAAGCCGACAGCATCACCGCCGGCACGAATGGAAACATATCCACTGGGTCGATTTCAGCATCGGTCTTTACCTACGGCAACCTGGCCGGCAGCATCACCACCAATAGCGGGGATATCACCGCCACCACTGATGGAAATGATTCAGCGCCTGTCAACGCGGCCGGCAACGCCACGATGGAAGTGTTTGGTTCCATCAACGGCAATGTGACGGCGGGCGGTTCGGTCGAAGTGGATGGCTCATCGACGATTCAAAACACAGTCAACGCCGGCGGCAGCGCGCTGGTCAGCGGTGTGGGTGCGATCCTGTTGTCGGGACATGCTGGCACTGCTTCGGGTGGGGGTTTTGAAGTTGACGGGGTCACCGATGTGAACGCCAGTATTACTGCAAACGGCACTGTTACAGTCTCCTCGGGCGGGAATCTTACCGGTTCCGGCGAAAGCACCGGAGCCGATGTCAACGCAAGCGCCGGCGGCACGTCAACGTTTATAGCCACTGCAGATATTGGTAACGCGACGGTTGCGTCGCTCGGCAATCTTTCGGGAACAATCACCGCAGGCCAGACGGCCACGGGTGACACGTTCGGTCAGGCCGGGCAGGTTGTTATCACCGGTCACCATGAAGCGGATTTGTCCGCGTTGGGCGGCGGAGCAGCCACGGTCAATTCCGGCGCTGGCGATGTCAACATCTTTTCCGGCGGAAATCTCATTGTGAACGCGGAGGCGTACGCCGGCCTACAGGCGGGCGGGGATGGCACTCTGTTGATCAATGGTAAATCCGATACCAGCTCCATCCAGGTGACGGCGGTGGGCAGCCTGAGCGGAACGCTTAATGCTTCGCAAGGATCAGTCACCGCATTGTCAGTGACCCAGGAATTGGCGGTCCTAGTCGCCGGTGTTGATGCCACGGCCTTCGCCGGCACCACGCTGGGCGGCGGCATCAGCGCCGGTCACGATGTGCAGGCTGTGTCATACGGCAACATCGCGGCGTTGCCGGCCATCTCAGCTGGGCATGATCTTTCCTTGTTTGCTACAGGCAGTGTGGGCGGGGTGTTTTACGCCGGCAACTCGGTGCCGTTTTTCCAATCCGATGGCTCGATCCAGGCTAACATCACCTGCGGCTCAGGTACCAACACCGGCGAAGCCGACTACGGCGTCATCGGCTCTTACAACCACCCGCTCACCGCCTGGGGCAGCGTGGCGGGAACGATCACGGCAGTTACATCGATCGGCATCGATGTCGGCGGCACGGTAACGGCCACGCTGACCGCGCCAGCGGGCCACAAATCGATCACGCAGAACGACACGACCCTGAGCGGCACATTGCCTGTGCTGGGCGATGTGGGCCAGGCAGGTCTGGCGGCGGCGGTGAAGGGAATGGTCGCCCAGGGCCAGCAGTTGCAGAGCCAGTTCGCGCAGGAAGCGGTAACCATCAGCCAGCAGTTGTCAGCGGCGCATGATCAATCGCTTCAAACTTATCAGATGACCCAAACCGGATTCGCAACGGCTGTCAGCCAGACGAATGCGGCTTTGGCATCTTCCACCACATCGGCCATCGCGGTTTTAGCCAAAGTCAAAACGGACGGTGACCTGGCGTTGACCCATGCGAAAAACGCGGTATCGGCAACGATTCTGCAGATCACAACCCAGGCGGCGGCTCAGCAAAGCGGCGATTCATCCAGCCTGACCAATTGCGTTCTGGCGGTGGCTCAGACGCAGACAAAACTCTCGGCGTTGCCCGGCGAGATTCAGAAGGTATTAAGCGAGATGTCATTGGCGCAAGCCAATGCGATGGGCATGACCCGTACCCAATTAAGCCAGGGCAAATCCGACTGGGAACAAACCTGGCAACTGGCGTTGACCAAGGCGATGACAGCCTTGGCTGCCCAGCAAAAGGATGATGCTGAGCCACATTTCTTCGGCCACTCGACTGACTGGTGGGCTGGCAAGGCCGACACGATCGTTCACGAGGTATTGCAGAAAACACTCGACGGGATCAACGGTGCGCTGGAGCAGGCAGCGGGAATGGCCAATCTGGGGATCAAGCTGATTGCGTTTGTCACCAAGGTCAACATCACGTTCCAGATTGAAGTGCCGGACTTCAGCAACGGCGTGTTTGTCGCTGAGACGCCATTGGAACATAGTCTGAGTAAGTTGATCGGCGGGGCAATTGTAACTTCTCTGTTTACCGCTGGAGTAGGTGAAGCTCTTTCTGGTCTGAGTGGCCCAGCTGAAGTAGAAGAGTTGGCAACTCTAGAGGCGGAAGCTGCTGGGGGTGCGGAGGACGCCGCAGGTGAGGCAAGCGATCTTTGCACTGACGGAGTTCACTGTTTTGTTGCCGGGACGGAAGTCATAACCAGAGAGAACACCGATGGAACCTTCAGCCAAACGCCGATTCAGGACATCCACGTTGGGGATTATGTTTTGAGTCGTAACCAATTTAATGCAAATGCGCCGGCTGAGGAAGAATTGGTTACAGCAGTAGAGCAGCATACCGCATATAGCGTGCAAGACGTAACGATTCGCAATGCTGATGGGACGACCGAGATCATTCAGGCCACGCCAACGCATCCGTTCTACGTCGAGAGCCAGGGCTTCACGGCTGCCGGCGATCTGATGGCAGGCGAGCAGATTGAAGACGCAAATGGCGGCTATGCGACGGTTGTTTCATCGGTGACGTTGGCCGAACCACAAGGCATGACAGTGTACAATTTCACCGTTAACAACGACCATACGTATTTTGTTGATCAGGGTGGGGATGCGGTTTGGGTGCATAATGCGTGCTCAGCCACCAGCGGGGAGAACAGTTTTGCCGCGATTGGGAGGGCGGCGCACGACGAATTTTTCCAGCTAGCGAAGGTGCAGGGCTATGTCATTAAACAACCACTTGAAAATGGTCTGATTCCAGACGCGTTTCGAGTATTCCCTAACGATGAAGGTGAGTTGGCTGCAGTTGTAAGAGAGCTTAAGCCGGATAACGCTCGTGCCGTGGCGAGAGGCCTGTCACAGTTGGCAAAATATGCACAAGGAATATCGGATGATTATGGGGTGCCGATACAAAATATCAGTCAAATTATCGAGACCTATACGCGATGAAACCAGAATCAAAACGACGATTAGAACTTGTGGAGTGCGCCACGCACGAGGCATTGAATCCATTGGGATTCAAGAAGCAGAAGTCCATCTGGCGGCGCAGCGTCGGAGATGTGCTTCAGCAATTTAGCATCGTCAGTATGCAGTTGGGCGACAACTACCGACCGGAATGGGGCCTGAACATCCTTTCCCGACGCGAGGATTCCAAGCCGCTGCCATGGAAACTTCAGGTTAGATGGACTTTTGAAATGGCGGTAGCCAATCTAGCCGAAAGGCTCAGATATTTTGATTGCCTAAAATTTGACGTCAGCCTTCCCGATGAAAAGCGTTCTCAGCTAATGATGTCGCTTTTACAACATCATGTAATTCCCTGTTTCGAAATTTTCACCACCGAGGAATCGGTACGTCGAATGATGGGAGACCGCGGGCATCCGCTTCGCGCTCATTGTTTTGTCGGCCTGCCCGATGAGTGGTGGCCCGGCGGTGGCCGTGCGTTGTCGTCGGGAAAACTTCCGCCGCCTATCATCCGTCCTTGGAAACGGAACGGGGGAGTTGAAGGGGACGGCGGGTCAACATGATATTTCGGCGGATTGCATTCTATATTCGATTTGAGTTTTCGTAAGGGACAGCATAAGCATTCCCGATCGCATGACTTTGGCTTGATGCCGGCGCAGATCTGGCTTTGCCGGTTCTTTAATATAATAAAATAGTTCGCCTGGCACTTTCTAAAGGTGGTGGTTAGGAATCAAATGAAGTTGCGAAACAATGTTTATCTGCTACGCAAGATTAGAGACGACCCACGCTACGAAGGATTTGGAGGGGGCGAAACCTTTATCCGAGGCGGACTTCCCCAGAATCGCGTATCTCACGATTGGCAGAAGCTGCGGATGTTGCCCTCCTGGAAGTCGCCGGAAGTAGCGGGTCGTGTTCGAAAATTTAACGACTTTCCTTGCGTAGGCCTCATGCCCGCTTTCAGTCAGCGAGCTGTCGATGCGTTGCGGGAATTTCTGGAGCCGAACGGTGAACTCCTTCCTTTAAACACACCACTCGGCTCGTACTACGCATATAATGTCACGACGATAGTGGATGCGCTTGACGTGCGCCGCTCCAAAATAAAGTGGTCGATAAAGCCCTACACGGCTTTCGAGGTGGAGAGGTATGAGCTAATTGCGAAAAAGGTGGAAGGTCACTCGATCTTTCATATTCCGGTAACCGCCAATGATGTCTATGTAACTGAAGTGTTTGTTCAACGTGCTCAGGAGCATGGGTTAATGGGCATGGACTTTCAGAAGGTTTGGCCGTTTCCGCGAGGCGTGGAATGGTGGAGGGTTGCAAAGAAACAACGTGACGCGCAAAGGCAAAAGGTCTGCCAGCAGGTCAAACCGTTAAGGGCAATAGCATACTCATTCGCCTTTTTTTGGCCGATTTAAAGTCAAAAGGATCTTCTGCGGAAAAGAAGAAGCTGGATCGTCTGCTGGACGAGTTGGATGCAATCCTGGTAGACACCGAATCCAGCGCCTCCGGTCGTTGGAAATCTGGAAGGTGTGGATCACGCAAAAACGGGGGAGTTTCGGGTCTTCCTCAGTTGTCCTGATGCTGACAAGTTGGCTAAAAAACTCGGTCCGTGGCTTAAGAAGTTGAAGTGGCCAGCGGGTTTGGAGGCGGTCAAGCGTTACGGTAACTTCGCGGATGTGGAGGCTCCGAGGAAGCTGATTAAGCTTTGAATCGGCTGGTCGACATTATCTGCGGCTGCGGTAGCAAAAAGCCGGCATAAGTGAAATCAGTCGCTGTGCGTCGGTGCGTTGCGGTCGTCTGCGTCGTAAGCGGCGTCGGATTTTCCGCCGGCTATTTCAACTCTCTCGATCGATATGGCGCGGCCAGTGTCGGGATCGATCTCGGCGATCGCGCCACAGCAGCGCACGTCCCCGACCGCGACATCGAAAGGCGCGGGCATATTGGTGGTCATAAATTTGATCACGCGGTCCTTGCGGCGGCCCAGCACCGAGTCGTATGGACCGCACATGCCAAGGTCGCTGATGTAAGCGCTGCCTCCTTCGAGGATTTTTGCATCGGCGGTTGGAATGTGCGTGTGCGTGCCAAAAATCATGGAAACGCGTCCATCCATGTAATGACCGAGCGCAACTTTCTCGCTGGATGCTTCGGCATGCACGTCACAGACGCAGACGCGCACATGCCGGGGAAGCTGACCCAGAACACGATCGGCAGCGGCGAAGGGGTCGTCGGCAGGCAGGTTCATAAAGATCCGGCCCAGCAGCGAAAAAACCGCGACACTGACGCCGCCTTCGGTGGTGACAACCGTAAAACTGCGACCAGCTGCGGCGGTGGAAAGATTTGCGGGTCTTACAACGCGCTCGCTGGTTTGCAGGGTGGGGATGATGTCAGCTTTGCGGTAAATATGGTCACCGAGCGTGACCACATCGACGCCGTACGAGCGGATTTTGTGAAAAAGGTTCTGCGTGATCCCGCTTCCGCCAGCGATGTTTTCAGAGTTGGCGATGACGAGGTCGACCTGACGATCTTTGACCAGGGCGGGAAGTTTATCGTGTACCACCTGCCGGCCGGGACGACCGACGATATCACCGAGGCAAAGTATTCGAAGTGGCATTGCCGCGCAATATACAGCACAACCGCAGTTGGGAAACCCGAAAAGAACATCTGAAATCGGAAACCCTCAAATCTCCGGAAAAAGAAAGAGATTTTGGACGACCTTCAATCCATGCGGGCATTTCCCCCCGAATCGGGGAAGGCTCGTCGGGTAATGCTCAGGCATTGTCATAATCAAATTGCGGCTGGTCGCGGCTGAAAGACACACTTCCTTCGTACCAGCCGGGGGCGGCCTCGCGGCAGCGGAGCAGCGTGCAGTGGATCTGTGAGGCGGTACCGTCCTGATTGGGCAGGATCACCACGCCGCCGTAGCCCAGGGGAAGGCGATGGCGGGTGATGAACCCCATTCCGCGGCGATTGATATCGCGCGTGTACAATTCACTGGGGGGTGCGGAAGGCTCGTCGCGAAACAGGCGTAGCGTTGTAGCTGAACGGAAGATATAGCGGCGCAACTGCCGACGTTCAGCGCGCGTCTGGATGCCTGCTTCCAGGGCCGACATCACCAGGGCCGCTTCCGTGGGGATATCATCAACTACAAAAGGCTCAACTGCGTTTTTGAATGATCCGGCAAGCGTCATGGTCCAGCTCCAAATGATAAAAATCTTCGCGCGACAGCTTCGACGCTGACGCGATAAGAAGACTTACAATTGGCGGATGTAAAAGAAAAACACCTTTTTTGTGCAGAGTGCCAAGCTCACGGCTGCGGGCGGGAGGCTGCATTTTATTGGACGGGGGATTTTTTGAGAGAAGGCGGAATTTGGGTTTGGGGGTTTTCCGCTGGCGGGGAATCTTTGCTACAATCGCCGCCATGCATTATGGCGTGATTATGGCGGGCGGTTCAGGAACAAGGTTATGGCCTATTTCGCGAGGAAATAAACCCAAGCAGTTGCTTCAAGTGGTACGCGGTAAAAGTCTGCTGCAGGTCAGTTACGAACGGCTGCGTGGTTTTCTCCCGGCCAATCAGATTTATGTGTGTACCAACTCGGCCCATGCCAAGCTGGTACTGGAAGATCTGCCGGAACTGCCCAAGGAAAATATCATCGGCGAACCCACCGGGCGTGATACCGCCGCCGCGGTGGGATACACGGCGGCTGTATTGAAAAAACGCGATCCCGACGCGGTTTGCGCCGTGGTGACCGCCGATCATGTCATCGAACCGATTGAAGCATTTCAAACCGCGGTCAAAACCGCGTTTGGTCTGACCGTCGATCATCCTGACGCGCTGGTCACGTTTGGCATTGTGCCCACGTTTGGGCATACCGGGCTGGGTTATGTCCATCGCGGTGAACCGCTGGTGACTAAAGGCGACGGAGCTTCTTACAAGGTGCTGGCGTTTCGAGAGAAACCGGACAAGCCCACCGCTGACCGGTATGTGGAATCAGGCCGCTATTATTGGAACAGCGGCATGTTCGTCTGGCGCGCCGATACGGTGTTGGCCGAACTGGCGATCCACCTCCCTGAAACCTATGCAGGCCTGATGAAAATCTATGACGCATGGGGCACACCGTCGCAGGAAGCGGTGGTGAACGAAATCTATCCGAAGCTGAAAAAGATCAGCGTTGACTTTGCCATCATGGAACCTGCGAGCCAGCACAAGGGCAAAGCCCAGGTTGCGGTTGTGGAGATGCCGGTGCATTGGCTCGATGTCGGTGCCTGGACAAGCCTGGCCGAGACGTTGGCGACTGACGAACATAACAACGCATTCGAATGCAAAAGCGCGCTGTTCATGGACAGCGATGACAATATCATCTTCAGCACCGATCCCGAGCATTTGATCAGCACGATTGGCGTCAGCGACATGATTATCGTTCATACGCCGGATGCGACAATGATCTGTCCGAAAAACGAAAGTCAGCGGGTGAAAGATCTGGTCGGTAAGATCAAAGAGAAATTCGGGAATAAGTTTCAGTAAGACAGGCGGGCGAACCTGTGGGGCGTCACGGTGAAAGCATTGGGCTTGAAGCCCTCGCCACGCATGAGAACACTCGCGATTGACCTCGGCACAAGAAGAATCGGGCTCGCGATGAGCGATGAAGGCGGTGGCTGGGCGACGCCGCTGGATGTGCTGTTTGTGACCGATCCGAGTCAGGCGATCGAGCCTATATTACAGCGGATTAAGACCGAGGATGTAAAACGCCTGGTGGTGGGCTTGCCGATCAACATGGACGGCAGTACGGGCGGCGCGGCGCGGGACGTGATGAAGTGGACCGCGGGCCTGGCCGAGTCGGCGGCTCGCGCGTCGGTGCAGGTCCAGATCGTGTACGTCGACGAGCGATTGAGCAGCTTTGCGGCCGATCAGCGGCTTAATGATCGTAAAAAGGCCGGGGAGAAGTTGACGCGCAAACGGAAAAAGCTGCAGCAGGATGCGGTTGCCGCCGCGGAATTTCTGCAGGCGTATCTTGATGGGAAGCTGGTTGCGCTGGAGCTATAGAGGAAGCTTGGTGACAGCGGCTTGGCAGGAGCAGACATTTCACGCGATGTTTTTTGTTCCTCCGGTTTTTTTCAGCAGTTTGATTCGATCGATTACCATCGTTTTATCCACGGCCTTGCACATGTCATAGATCGTCAGGGCGGCAACCGACACGGCCGTCAGCGCTTCCATTTCAACACCGGTTTTTCCGGTGATGCGCGTGGTGGCGGTGATAACGATGGCCTGGTCCTGAAACTCGAAATCGATAGCCACACTTTCCAGGGGCAGGGGATGGCAGAGGGGGATAAGGTCACCGCAGCGTTTGGCCGCGAGAATGCCGGCAATGCGGGCGGTGTTGAGGACTTCGCCTTTTGGCACGCTGCCGGTTGTGATGGCAGCGATGGTTTGAGGCTGGAGATGAATCAACCCCTGCGCGATAGCCTCGCGGAGCGTGACAGGTTTACTGCCGACATCAACCATTGCCGCGCGGCCATGGGAATCGAGATGGGTGAGGTTTGACATTGATTCTATCTTTCGGCGCGTTGAACTTGAGCAATTGTGCGCGGGGTTGAGGCATATGCCCGCTCTTCGGGCGCGCCCTCAATGCCTTCAGCGCTATTCTTTCTTTTTTTGATCCGCAATCCATGCCTGCAATTCGGGGATGACGCGTTGCTCGCGCTCCAATCCCGGCTGATCGCCGGACTGAGCGCAGGCTTGTTCGAGCAGCTGATGCGCGTCGGGGTCATAGGGGTCGATATAGACCGATTGGAGGCCCCACGCCCGTGCGTTCTGATAGTCGCCCATGTCGCGATAGAGCCGGGCAATTCGCTTGGCGTAGCGATCGTCACTGTTGACGAGCAGGTGCAGCATCTTCAGATGATCCAACGCTTTCAGCGGCTGATTCACTTGCGCCGTGAGATACAAACCGGCAAGCTTTTTGTGCGGGTCTTCGTCCATCGGTCTGAGCTTGGCGATTTCTTCCCAGACCGCCACCGCCTGGATGTGTTGCTTGGAAGCGATCAGCGATTCTCCCTTTTCCTGCAGCTTTTCGTATCGGTCGTTCGACTCTTTATCGTAGCCCCAGGTTGCTACCTGTTGGTTGCACCAGACTTTGAAATCGCTGAAAAAATCATCCTGAGTTCTGCCAAGGATTTTGGGAAATACATCTTCCTGCAGGCCACCGTTTTTAAACTCATTGAGCATTTTTAGAATCGCGTCGTGCCCGTAGGTTTTTTCGATATAGGTGCAGACCCAGAAGGATTCGGCATACGCCTGCTGGCGGTCCATCGGTTTCCGCGGGCGCACGAACATCCAGGTGAGTTGGTCCATGTCGAATAGCTCATCCTGGGTCACCGCGTGGTAGAGCATGGGCACCCAGGCCCACTGCAGCGGAGAATGCTCTTCGTAGACTGCCAATCCTTCTGTCATCCAGTGCGAAATGCGGTTGTCCGTGGCCGCCAATGTTACGGTGTGTGTGAATTCGTGCCGAAGAACCTGCGACCAGTTGAAAGCCTTCCAGGTGCCTTCCCCCTTGCGCGGGGTGACGATGGCAATGATTCGGCCTGTGCTGGCGCCGACGGTGCCAATGTAAGGGTTGCCCGTGATTCTCGCGCTGAACGCATCGTGAGTTGGGAAAACCTCAATGATGGTTTTTACCGGCGGTTCCGTGCGATATTCACCAGTTACCTCGGCATAAACACTTTCCATGTAATCGTTGAAATATTCACCGATCAGCGGATCGTTTTTAGCGTCGTAGACGACGATAAAATGAGCCGATTCCTTGCGAGCCATCGATTTCATCTGATCGAGCAGGCGAAGGTAATTGGTGGTTTCGACGTTAAACGGATCCAGCTTGTGGGCGGCATCCAGCGTGATCCGCGCGAGATCTTCTTCTCCGCTTTGCGTGTATAGCAGGGCCAGACCGTTGCGCGCGTCGTTCCACCAGGGAGCGCGGCTAATGGCAATCTTGTACATTTCGGCAGCGCGAGGGTATTGCCGGAGCGCGCCCAACTGCTCGGCGACCTCGAAATAAGCGACGGCATCGGTGGGGGATTGGCGATCGACCTCGGCGAGCAAAAGCTTTGTCTGCTCGTCATGAAGTTGAAGCGCTTCGGTGGCGGCAAGAAGGCTTTTTGCCTCCAGTAGATCAGGAAACGCTTTCAAAACGCGATTGGCAACAACGGCGGCCTGCCTGGGTTCGCGCTGCCGCAGCAGGTTGCGGATTTCCAATAGATCGGCATCGATGGAACTGCTGTTTTCTGTGCGGATGTCGGCCGTAACGGCTTCGGCGGTGGCGAAGTCGTAATTCTCAACCGCGATTTTGCCAACCAGAGCCAGCGCGTCGGCGCTGTTGGGATTAGCTGAAAGGGCGGCTTGAAGTTCCTCGTGGGCGTTGTGTGAATCGTTGTGGGCCAGGTAATAGCGAGCGGCGGCAATGTGAGCGGGCCAGTAATCCCGATCGATAACGTCGTAAGATTTCACGAAGAAATCCAGGATCGTCTGATTCAGATCGGGAATCATTTCATACTGATCGTTCAGCGTGGCCCAGCGGTCCAATGCCAGGCCGGTGAAGGTCGCGTCTTCGGCATGATCAAAAAGGCGTTCGCCTCTGGTTTGCCAACGCGAAAGATAATCCTGACCGGGGGCAACAAACCAGTTGTAGGCATCTTTCGCGCCGGTGAGATCATCGACAAGTTCACACAGATGGCCCAGTTCGTAATGCCCCTGAATTGAATCGGGATGAGCGGCAATGTGCTGCTTAAGCAGGGCAATGGCATCGGATGTTTTATCCAGCTTGGACAACAGAACAGCGCGGTCGATTTGAATGCGCGGAGCATCGCTGACCTTCGGGTCGGTCAAGATCCGCATTGCCTGATCAGTTTGTCCCAGCGCTATAAGCGCGGTGGATTTCAGATCGGCGAGAAGAATCGCATCAAACCCTTTGTCGGTGGGTGTCACGAGGCGCAACGTCTGCAGAGCCACTTTGTATCGACCCCCCCAGACCTGCTCCTTTGCTTTATCGAAGGCATTGAAATAGCTCGGATAGTGCAGAGGCGGAAGCTGCTCGGGCACTAGCGGTTTGATCCATTTGCCCGGCGCGATGTCGAGCGAGAAATCGCCGGCAAACGCGAGCGGCGCGATGCACACGACACTGGCGAGAATACCAATCACCAGCGTCACGCGTTTGATCCGGCTTTTTTTGAGTAACAAGATATTCCTCAATGTGCGTCGCGCTGGTTAAGTTCGGATCAACGGGTCTGGGGTTGATCTGAAAAATATATCGTAGGCAGGGCGTTTGATCCACGTGGCAACATCGTCATGCTAGTATAACGCTTGAATTTGCGATTCATTCGATGCAGGGATTTACCTCATGGCAGACATCTTAGATTTTGTGGGCAATGTCGAAGCCTTTCCGGTGCTTAGGAAATGGAATTTTCTGAACCATGCTGGTGTGTCGCCTATGCCAAAGTTGGTGGCGGAGGTAATTCGTCAGACGTTGGATCAGTGCGAATCGTCGGCCTATCTGGATGCGGACTGGTTCGGAGATCTGACAAAGACGCGGGAAGAGGCGGCAAGGTTTGTGAATTGCGAGCGTGAAGAGATCGCGCTGGTCAAGAACACGAGCGAAGCCATCAGCATTGTCGCGCAGGGGTTGGATTGGCAGGCGGGGGATCGCGTGGTGACGGCGAATATTGAGTACCCGGCCAATGTTTACCCCTGGATGGAGGCGGCTCGGAAGCATGGCATTGAACTTGTGATGGTTCCCGAAGAAACCGATGAGGGCGGTCGCCGCGTGGTACGGGCGGAAAGTATTCTGACAGAACTGGATCATCCAAGAACGCGACTGCTGACATTGTCGCATGTGGAATTTGCAAGCGGTCAGCGACACGACATCGCGGAATTCGGCCGGATATGCCGCCAACGGGGAATTCTGTTTTGCGTGGATGGCATTCAGTCGCTGGGCGCGCTACCGGTCGATGTGCGGGAGATGAATATCGACTTTATGGGCGCATGCGGACACAAGTGGATGTGTGGACCTCTGGGAGCAGGGCTGTTCTACATCCGTCGCGACCTGCAGGACCGAATACGTCCACTGGTCATTGGGGCGAGTTCAGTTATTAACGAGACGGACTACGGAAACTACGATTATACTTTTAAGCCTGATGCCCGCCGATATGAATCAGGCACACCAAACCTGCTGGGGTTTATGGGATTTGGGGCTGCGCTTCGGATGCTTATGTCCGTTGGAATCCCAGCAATTGCTGACCGGTTAAAGACGCTGACCGACCGCCTGATTTGCGGGTTGGAACTGAAGGGGTACAGCGTAGTCAGCCCACGCACGGCGGGGGCGTGGAGCGGGATCGTTTGTTTCACGTCAACGAAGCATCCGCACGAAGCTTTGATGCTGGACTTGCGGAAGACTCATAAGATCGAACTCGCGCTGCGAGAAGGGCGGCTTCGCTGCTCGCCACATTTTTACAACACCGAAGCGCAGATTGATTCGTTAATTGAGGCACTACCGACACATTGATGTGCATCTATATTCGGCGGGATTTGAAAGATCGTTTTATCCCCCTTTTCCTGGACAGTTCGAGTATGCTCTTATGCAGGCGGAACAGAAACTTTAACCAGGAGATCTTATGAAGATCACTCTTTCAGCGGCGATTTTGATGTTGAGCGGGGCAATGTTGGCGGGTTGTGACAGCAAAGACAACAGCACAACAATGACACCCCCGGCAGCGCCAAACACAACCGTCACCACACCGGCGACGCCAAACACCACAGTAACAACCCCTACAGTGACTACGCCGACGATGACAACCCCAACTATGCCTGACACCAGCAAGATGAGCCAGGCAGTGTCAAACGGAATCGACACGGCTGCGGCAGGGGTCAAGACAGACGCTCAGAAAATGATGAGCGCAGCCCCGACAACCATGCCGTCCATGCCAGCAATGCCCAAATAGGGGCCTTTGCAGCAATAAAAGCGCTCTTAACAGGCACTGCCATACAGTCGTGAATGACACGATTGTACGACGGTGCCTTTTTTTGTCTCCGATCAATGAGCGCACCACAATGCTCCTTCGCTAATGAAAGTCCGGTAAAATTTTTCGTTAAATTGTTCTGTTCTTTGTTAATCGGGGCTGATGCCGGCGTCATGTTATCCAGCGACGCGGCTTATTTCTGGACTTTGCGAGCTGTAGAGCAGCAGGCTTACTATTCGCGGGCAAAGATTAAGGTTTCTAAATATGGGTGAAACAGCTTGACCCGGAATTCTATTGTTTTGTAGAACCAACTGCCTTGTCGCGAGGTATATTCAGGATAGCGAGGCCCGGCAACGTCTGGCGGGTTAGTCTTTTCTCAAGCTGCAATGAACGAGCTGAAATCCGCGGTTGTCTCCCTGGAGAGGGTATTTGCCATGAAATTGAAGCGATTCTCCCGTATCACCGATCAAACCCGCAAATCCTTTGCTCGCGCGGCGGCAAACGCCCGTCCGAGCATTGAACCCTTGGAAGACCGACAGTTGCTTTCGTTGACGGTCGATATTCGCATTGCCGGTAGCAGCACGCCTAAGGCGGCTTCGGTCACCAGCGTGGGGCAGATAATTAATATGCAGGAATGGGTCCTGGTGACCGGGAATAGCTCGGGCAACAACGACGGACTCGAATCCGTCACAGGATCCCTGTTATCAACCAAGACCAGCGCAGGCAGTGTGAACGGCAGCCTGAATGCCAATGTTGTGCCGGGCTATACCGCCTCTGGCGCGCAGAATGGCACGATTGTCGATCTGAATGGAGACCACAACCTCGACGTGGGAAGCAATGACAATTCCCAAATAAATGGTTTTATCAACGCCCGCGCGCCCGGGGTGGCAAGTCCAGGCGGGGTTTCTGGAGATACCGCGTCATTTGTGGTTGCGACGATGCAATACAAAGTGACCAGCCTTTCTTCAGGCGGCGCGAGCGATATTAACTTCCGCTTCCGAAACGGTGTTCCGGCACTGGCATTTGATGCGGTCTGGGTAGAGGACGGTGCCGCGCACAACGACAAAGATAACCCGATTTTCGTCGGTTCGCCTGTGGTCATCACCGGGCCGAATGTGACACCTCCGGTAGTCGGTTCCATCTCCGGCACAGTGAGCAAGTCGGTCAGCGGATCAACCTCGGGATTTGGCGGTGTGACCGTTTATCTTGACAGCAACAACGATGGATCGTTCGACAACGGTGAGACAAGCACAACCACCAGTACTTCCGGATCCTATAGCTTGAGTAACCTTTCAGCCGGAAAATACTCTTTGCGCGAGGTGGTCCCAAGCGGGTATACCCAGACCTCGCCGAGCAGTTCGCCAACTTCAATCACGGTGGACAGCGGCCATACGAATTTTACCGGTGAAAACTTCACCGATACCGCAGTGGCTAGTAAGGTCGGTTCGATTTCCGGCGTAGTAACCAAAGTGGTCAGCGGGGCAGCGAACTCCGGTTTTGCAAATGTAACGGTCTATCTCGATAACAATAATGATGGCAAGCTCGACTCGGGCGATTCCAGCACCGTTACCAGTTCGAGTGGTAGCTATTCCTTTGGCAATCTCCCCGCGGGCACGTATCACGTCCGCCAGGTTGTGCCGGCTAATTTCAAGCAGACTTCTCCGTCTTCCACTCCCACCAACATCACCTTGTCCGCAGGCCAGAACTCGACTGCTGGTGGATTTTCCGACAGCGCGACGTTTACGCCCGGTTCCATCTCCGGAACCGTTTACAACGATAAAAACGGCAACGGCAAACTCGACAGCGGTGAAGCCGGACTCGGTGGCATTCAGCTTTACCTGGATCTGCAGAAAGATGGCAAGATCGACTCAGGCGATCCCACCACTACCACCAGCTCTTCCGGCGCGTTCAGCTTCGGTGGTCTTGCGCCAGGTGTATATCGCCTCCGTGAGGTTGTGCTGAGTGGCTACAAGGTGACCAACCCGTCAGCGGGGTACTTTGATGTGACGATTCAAAACAACTACCAGATCAAAGGTGAAAACTTCTTCGACCTGGTCCCGACTACCACCGGACCTGTCACCCTCAGTGGGAATGTCTTTAAAGATTTGAACGGCAACGGCAAGCGGGATTCCAGCGATACCGGCCTTAAAGGCTGGGTGGTTTACATCGACCTGAACGGCGACGGTAAATTTGAGTCGAACGAGAATAACAAAACGACGGATTCCAACGGTAATTTCAGTTTCGTCTCCCTGAAAGCCGGCACATATAAAGTTCGCGTTATTCCCTTAAGCGGATACACACAAACTGCCCCGACAAGCGGCTACTACACAGTGAACCTGTCGCCAAATTCCCCTGTCAGTGTTGCATTTGCCGAACATCCTGCATCTGCAAATACCGCGACGGGCAGCGGTAACTCCGCCGTGACGTTGAGTGGAACGGTCTTCAGCGACGTAAACAGCAACGGCACGAAAGACAGTAATGAAGGTGGATTGGCTGGCCGGGTTGTTTATGTGGATCTCAACGGCGACGGAAAATTCGAATCCAACGAGAACAACAAGACGACCGATTCCCAGGGGAATTTCTCGTTTGTTTCCCTCAACCCCGGGACGTATACGGTTCGGGTGATTCCATCCAGTGGGTTCACCGAAACGACACCCGTATCAGGCTTCTATGATGTGACCTTGGATCCGGGCAGCTCGGTCTCCGTGCTGTTTGGTGAGCACAGCGCCTGATGGATGCCGTTGATTCTCGACGAAGTTCTGATTGACGGGAAGAGATTGCAGCCAGGGCTGCGCTCGGCTTCCGCAATAAGGCAGTCGCTTACCGCGGGATTTCGCGAGAACGTGCTATTGTCGTTGTGCTTTCGCAGCGTCTGAGCGACATTACGTAGTGCAACGATAAAGATATGCTGAAGAGCGATGACCTTTTGCGGGCCCTGGAATGTGTGCGGGCACTGATTCAAGCCGGCAACCATGACCAGTTTGTCGACACGCTGGTCCGGGTGATGCACCCCATGATGCGGGCGAACGTCACCGGTTACAACGAAGCTGATCCCGTTCGCAAGCGGTTTGCGTTTGTCCTTCATCCGCGCAAATTCACAACCGATGCGCTGATTAAGGTATGGGTTGATCACGCACTTGAGAATCCATTGCTACGGCACGCACAGGAAAATCCGGGTGATTTCAGCGTTCATAAGATCACTGACTTTGTTTCACAGAAGGATTTTCGCGGCACCACTTTGTGCAGCAAGCTATACGCGGCCATCGACGGGGAATATCAAATCGCCATGCCGTTCATCGTTCAGGGGTCGGCCTCGGTGGCGATCGTGTTCAATCGGTCCAGCGATTTCGACGAACGTGACCGCGAATTGCTGACGCTGCTGCAGCCCATCATTTCCAGTGCTTATCTGAACGTGCAAAAGATGACTGATCTGCAACTTGCCACCAGCGACGCGACGATGGTCGCGCCAACGGCGAATTTGAACGGCGCAGCGGGCGTGGATCATCTGGCGTTAACGCAGCGGCAAAGCGAAGTGTTTCGCCATCTGGTTCGAGGCCGAACGAACAAGCAGATCGCGGCTCAGCTTCGATTGTCGGTCAGGACAATTGAAAAATACGTGGAGCATCTGCTGAAAAAGCTCGATGTTCCAACCCGGGCGGCGGCGTGTGCCCAATACCAAAGCCTGTTCCGCGAGGCCGGCTGAGCGGGGCGCTTCCCGACTGTATGCACGTCGATTTCCGCGGCGTTCAATCCGATCCAGCATTCCTTTGTGCATGCCTTGTAACCCGCCAACTGATCTGTATACTGTCCCGTCCTTCCGTTTGGAAGAATTTGGAGATTTGTCATGGCCGTGAAATTAAGATTAAAGCGAATGGGTCGCATTCACGCGCCCTTTTACAGATTGTCCGCGATTGATTCCCGGTCCCCCCGCGATGGGCGCGTGATCGAAGAACTGGGGCATTATGATCCCATGCTCAAGGACAAAGCCAAGCGATTTGTGGTAAAGCTTGAGTGCGCGACGCATTGGTTGAATGTCGGTGCGATTCCCTCTGAAACAGTATCAACGCTGCTCAAGCGTGCAGGCGTGGAACACAGCGGCCTGCGGTTGCCCAAGCCGGGCAAGCCAAAACCGGTTGCGGCTACAGCTGCCAAGGCATAATCGTACAGGTCAGAGTCGGCGACCTGAGCTGGCGGGAGCGTTCGTGAGCTTCTGGCCGCTGGAGTTGCCTGTCTCTAACCTCTATGTGTTTACGGATTGATATTCTCACGCTGTTTCCGGAGATGTTTGGCCCGATTTTAGGGACAAGTATTCCCAAGCGGGCTGCCGCCAAGGGATTGGTCGAATACCATTTGACCAATTTCCGCGACTATGCGGTCGACAGTCGAAAGACGGTGGACGACAGCCCATTCGGTGGTGGCCCGGGAATGGTGATGATGTGCCAGACGGTTTTCGATACCGTCGAGGCGGTTGAAAAACAGGATTCCAGGCCGGCAGAGCGTATTTTGCTTACGCCGCAGGGCCAAAAATTCGATCAGCAACTGGCACTGGAATTGGCAGGCAAGAAACGCTTGCTGCTGATTAATGGTCATTATGAAGGCTTCGATGAACGCATCATCGACGGTCTTCAGCCCCGCGAAGTCAGCATAGGTGACTTTGTGCTGAGCGGGGGCGAGCTGGCCGCCATGGCGATCGTCGACGCCGTCGTGAGGCTTATCCCAGGAGTGCTGGGAGCGCAAACTGGAGCGGAAGATGAGTCTTTCGCTATGGGTTTGTTAGAATATCCACAATATACGCGCCCGCGGGACTTTCGCGGGATGGCGGTTCCGGATATCCTGCTGTCGGGTAATCATGAGTCGATCGCCCAATGGAGATTAGAACAGAGAAAACAGCGAACGAAATCCCGCAGACCCGATCTTTGGTCCGCGTACGTCGAACGCTCTGATAAAAAACCGGAATGATTACAAATTTCCCTTAGCGCAGCGCGGCAGCCGAGATGGTTTTCTCCGGCAGCGGCGTCTGAACCGGAGACAAGCCATGACAAACACCCTTATCGAATCTGTCGAAAAAAATTACCTTAAAAAAGAACTTCCTCAGTTCGAGGTCGGTGACACTGTCGACGTTGCCACCCGCATCATTGAAGGCGAAAAAGAACGTATTCAAATCTTCGCCGGCACGGTAATCATGAAAAAGGGACGGGGAATGAATGAAACATTCACCGTCCGCCGCATCGTGAACAATGAAGGCGTCGAGCGAATCTTCCCGATTCATTCACCGTTCATCAGCAAGGTCACCGTCAAACGCAGCGGTGAAACCCGTCGCGCCAAGCTGTTTTATCTCCGCGACCGTATCGGCAAATCGACCCGTCTGGCCGAAGTGCGAAAGGTCAAGAAGGAAGAGGCTCCTTCTGCCAAGAAGCAGTCGGCCGAAACACCCGAACTGGTCTCAGCGACCTGATCGTGGTCTAACAAACTAAGAGTGTCGGCTTACAAGCCGGTTTGAAAAAAGTACGGGACGAAGAAGCTCGCTTCTTCGTCCCGTTTTTGCGCACTATTTTTTACTTCAGATCAGGCTCTGCAGGAGAAGCACTTTCTTGTGCTCGACCTCAGTACCGCCGATCAGGATTTGTTTTTCTCGCCCGGGCCTGTCGCTTCTTCTGGCCCGGATTCGTCTTGGGATTTCGCATTATTTAACATCCTCTTCCGGTAAGGGCATTGTTACGCCGAGTTCTTCCTCGGAGGTATGAACTTCGGTTTTATCTCCAGGTCCGCCGATCGAAGGTTTGACCGATGCTTTGGCTCGCTCAGCCTCCTTCTTGGGATCACCGCTGCCGGCCACAGTGCTGCGCTCATGCGATGCAGCATTACGTCCATCCAGTGTGCTCTCGTATTTAATCCCAATCGTGCTTTCCGGTTCGTTCAACATGAGTCGGTTCGCCAGTTCCACGCCCTGCATGAGGGTATGGTCTGTGTTGGAGACTTCGTATTTCCACATCCCGAATCGCCCGCGAGAATAGATTTCGTGTTTTTCCAGGAATGGAATCGCCTGGGCCAGAATTCCATCACGTTCGACGCTCGGGGTGGGATAGCTGTACTTGGCGTGGTATGTCCACGTGCTAACGATATCCTTGCGGTCTTCCTCCTTGAGCATGCCACAGTTAATCAGGCCCTGAATCGTGTCCTCCACGATCGTGTCCGCATTCACCGGCTTGTGGTTGCTGTAGCTGGTTTCGCAGAGCAGGCTGTAGTGGGTCTTATTGTCCGGCGTCATGAAAGGACTGTAGTTGCTGAGGTACGTCACCCGGTAGAACGGACAGTTATCTTCCGGAAAATACATCCAGCTCTTGGTGGACGGGCACGGCTGCTTAATGCCGATGCCGACCATGTACCCGCCGCTGTGCTTCAACGCTGCTGTTGCCTTTTTGATTTCCCGAGGAACCTCGCCGTTGAGGATATCATTGCAAAGCACATCCAGCGGCATGGCCGAGATCAGCTTGTCATATTTAACAATCTCGCCGTCCTTAAATCGCACTTCTTTGCGGGCGATGTTGATGAAATCAACAGTCTTGTTCAGATGAACATGACCTTCAAGCGGCTTTTCAAACCGGCGATAAAATTCACCGGTGCCCCCGAATAACGGGAACTTAAACTGGTTGTTTGGACCCCAGCCAAAATCGTCGCTGCCCATGACCACGTTCTTGATCTCGCGATTCACATCCAGCACGGCCACGCGTTCGCCGATCCATTCCTTGTTCATTTCTTCAGCTGGATGCGCCAGACTTTGAAGTTGTAAGGACGCATGAAATGCTTGGAAATTCCGTCGCCGAAGACGGCATCAATAAACTCACCGAAATTAGTCGCGGCCTTGTGGTCGCGCTTTGTCTGCGCTTCGACCAGTCCGGTCAGGCATTCGAACGTAACCTGCTTGGGCAGATAGCGAATGTTGTTCTGAAACGGGTAAGGCACCCAGGTATCAAACATGCGGACCCAGCACTCGCGATTGTTCAGCTGATAGTCTTTGCCCATCAGCTTATCAAAGCACTCGTCGTAATATTTGTAATGGGAGAACATCACGTGCCCGCCGATGTCCCAGGTGAAACCCTTGTCGTCTTTGAACGATGACGCAAGCCCGCCGATGTACGGCGACTTCTCGTAAAGGGCAAAGTTTTCATGGCCGAGCTCTTTGAGGCGATAAGCCGCTCCGAGACCCGTTGGGCCGGCGCCGATAATTACAACTTTTGTGCGTGGGTCCATATATTTCCTTGTTGTTCGTCTTCCATCAGAGGTTTCTAATTTCGTGTCCAGCCTTGCGTGACTGACAACGAATCACTGACAACTGACTGATTACGATCCTTGGGTTGCTAAAAACTCGTACGTCTTGTCATCGAACTCGGGCAGTTTTTCGACCTTCTTCGTGCTGGGTCGATCTGTTTTGCTTACTGCCTCTTTGATAATGTTCTGCATCGTGGTGACGGTGCTTTCCCAGCTGCTCTGCTGGGCTTTTTCCAGGCCGCGCTGAATCCGTGCGACATCCGGATTTCGCATCGCGCGCTCTGCAGCAAACACAAATTCCTCCGCAGTCTTCACAATTTCCACAGTTTCGCTGTATTGCGTTACGACATCTTTAACTGGCGTGCTGATGACCGGTTTCCCAGTCGCCAGATATTCCAGGGCCTTTGTGGGATTGATGTACTGCGTGGCTGCATTCAGCGCGAAGCACATCATGTTGACATCGAACGAGCGACAATAGTTAGGCAGAACCGAATAATCGCGCCGCCCAGCCAGTAAAGGTTGGGATAGTGAGGCAGCAGATTGGGATCGACCTTGACAACCGGTCCCACCATGGCGAATGACCACTCTGGCCGCATTCGCGCCATCTCACCCACCATGTTGTAATCGACCCGCTCATCGACCACGCCGAACCAGCCCAGGATCGGGCGGTTCATAAAATCGATGTCTGGAGGAACACTGGTCGCCGGATCCTGCGCCTGATTGAAGTGTTCGAACTCCACGCCGCAACCGAAGAAATGCACATTGTGATGCTGCTGCTTCTTCTTCAGATACAGTTCGTATCCGCCAGTGAAGACAACATCGCTGTGTTCCATCAATCGCTGCTCATTTGCGATCAGGCTCGGTGGGGCGCCGGTGAACTGTGACAATTCATCCATTGAATCGTAAACAATCCCACGATTTTCAAAGTGCCCCAGCGACCAGCTCGCATCCATCGGGCTGTAGTACCAGATCAGCGGCTTATCAAATTCACCGCTGTCATTCATTTCCTTGATAGCCTGGTGGGCATATTGGCGAAGCAGGTCAGGCAGCTTCGGGTTCGTGTTCCACGACGGCGGCAAGTGCGGACACGCCACCGTGACGTTGGCCATCACGCGATGAAATTGCAACTCGGGTTCATCGTGCTCTGGTCGATCGAAAAACGGCTCTTCGATGAATAGCACGGAATGTTTTTTCGCAAAACGCGACAGGAACTGCTGCGGACGTTGCCACACAAATCCCCATCGCAAATGGCTGAATACCACAATGCCGTAGCGATCTGTCGCCCTCGAGTCTTCGATTTCAATCTGGGCGGGCGTACGCGGCGAAATGTTTTTCTTCGCTGTCAGCATCCCCTTGGAAAGCGTGACTTCCCCACCAATTCCCGCAGCGGGATCGGCATGATCCACCGTTTGCGGTTCGACCGCCTTGGAAACTAACCGCGCCTTCCAGTTCATCCCATGATTCACTGGTTGAAAGTGGAACCTGCAGATCGGCAGTCTCGGCGGCATAGACGATTTTCGTCAGCTTGCCGATGCGATCTTCGCCCGCGGCCATCGCAGTCTTGAAGCTTTTGATCAGCGGGGTAGCGCTGCGTTTCAATACACCATCGGGCTGACGGTGCAGATTGAACAGACCCACTTCATGAATCTTTCCAATGCGATGGGTCATCGCGCCGTCCCAGTCCAACTGGTCCAGCAGAGGCCACCAGATGCAGCCGAGCATCGGAATGCCTTCTTCGCGCAGCTGGCGAATATCGTCGATCGTGCGATCGAGCCAGATCTCGCGATTGATCGGCTTTCCGTCAATGCTGGTTTCGGTCAGCATCAGGGGAATATTGTAACGGTTCCAGTACGCGGTGCTGACACCGTAAAGACCTACAGGATTATCAGCCCGGCGCTGCTTGATCACCCCGACTTTGATCTCAAGTTGCCAATCGCTGTGCGGATAATAATCCAGGCCGAGGATGTCAGGTTTTTCAGGGTTGTTTCGGAACCACTGTAAATCCAGTTCGCTCATGCCGTAATTATTGAGCCATTTATACAGTGGGTGCGTGCGGTCCACGCGGCCGGTCAGAAGATCCATCACCACAAATCGGCGAAGATTTCTGCGACGTACTTCTGGTTGAAGGCTCTCCACGCGCGTTCGATAGTTTTCACTGGCATCGCACAACAAGACGGTCGCCTCCGGCATCGCATTGCGAATCGCGCGGATGCCGCGGCTGACGGCTTGAACCACCCGGCTCAGCACCGGCATATACCCGCGCCATTTGCGCTGGTAGGGCGGCCAGAATCCAAGATCGCCGCTGAACAGCGCCGAAACCAGCGGTTCATTAAACGGGCACCAGATTTTCACCTGCCCGCGATACCGGCGGACCATCGCGTCGGTAAATCGTTCCAGCGCTTCAGGAAATTCAGGATCACCCACCGCCTGTTTTAGATAAGTAGGCGTACCAAAGTGCATGACATCCAGCATCAGGTTGATGCCAAGCTTGTCGAATTCCTTCATGCGCTCATCGGCATAGTCCCAGTTGAATTGGCCGCGCGTGGGTTCAAGCACATGCCACGGAAACGCATAGCGCAAATTGGAAATGCCCGCGTCCTCACGTGCCCGGCGGAGATCTTCTTTCCAGAAGCGGTCGTGCTGGGTCCATTGAAACTGATCGATCTTCATGTGCGGGAGAAACGAGCATTCCATGCCCGCTCCCCAGATGAATTCTTTCACAGGCAATGCGGCAACTTCAGGAGACACTCCGTCGGCTGCCTGATCGTCAGATAATTCTTCAACTGTGTCTGTTCCATGACTGGGGGAAAACATGCGCGTATTCTCAACCTTCCTCAAGCCAGGGGGCTTGACATTACATACAACAAATTCTCAAAATCCGACTAAACCTTGACGCGGGACACTGTCTGCCCGAAGACAGCCCTGCGGCGGAGTGATTGCTTTAAATCCGTCTCACCTGCGAATTACCGGGAACCAAAATGCTTCATCCGGCTATCGATGTACCGTGACAACACCGCGTCCGACGGAGAATCGTAAACCCTATCCGGTTTTGCCGTCGACCCATTGGGCGCAGATGCACCCATCAACGTCGTTTCAGACGCAATGGGTTTCTTGGACGAAGCCCCCTGATTTTTTTGTGCTGGCTTCATGGTAAACCTCATGTTTGCTGAGCCTTCGAACGTCTCTTGAACCTCGGTCTAACTCCGTGAGCAAAAAATATACCCGAAAAATATCTCTGATGCCAAAAAAACCACCAGCGCCCCAACGGTCACGATAAAACAGCCATAATCCGTCTCCGGTCACGCTTATTATCAGCCGCCCACTTCAGGGCGCAACGCGGGCAAGCGGGGCAAAGTGCCGAGTCTCTATATCTATAATGACAAACTGGCCGACAAAAGGTTTGGGAACGGAAGACTCAGAAAAGCGCATTTGCGCAGAGAAGCAAAACAGGCTTTTCCACTTCTTTCGCGTTTTTTTAGCTCTTAATTCAGCTTTTACTCGGATTTGGTTGCCGGAATGAGCAACGCTGGCGATTGGAGATCGCTGATCGGGGTTGCGGTGCTTTCAACTTCCACCCGCCGATTGGGGACCTGTGCATCCATCGAATATTCGCGCTGAACCACCGGTTCAAAGGTCGAACATCCCTCAACCCGCAGGACTACCGGGTCAACTCCCCCCGCAGTTGTGAGAAAATCACTCACCGCCTGGGCGCGGCGTAAAGATAAATCCATTTTTTGTTCCGGAGTTGCTTTATCATCGAAATCATCCAGCGCGGTATGCCCTTTGACCAGCACTACAGTTCGATGCCCCCGAATCTGGTCCGCTATCTCGTTGAGTGTTCGCTGCGTTTCAGGTGTGAGCCTGGATTCAGCCTTATCAAAGACCAGTCGCCCGCCCACCATGGCCTGCTTGCTCGGGCGAATGGCGGTCACCAGCGGGTCAGTGCCCTGCGCCGTCCGGTCGAACGGTTGTTTTGCCGCCCTTGCCGGGGCCATCGGGAATCTTTGGCTCAGCCATCTGCTGCAAAATAAGTTTGTCGACTGGATCAGAACTGCCCGATTTCGGCACGTAACCAAATTCTTTTCGCACCGCCGCCGCCACTTTCACCCAATCCTCATTCTCGCTGGCGTTTTGTGCCTTAGGGCTTGGCGAAGGTTTCAATACCCACAAAATAACGAAGAATCCCATCATCAGCATGACAAGATCCGCAAACGTAAAGATCCACTCGGGGCATTCTTCACATTCCACATGCTTGCACCGGCAGGCGGCTTTCTTGGACATGCTTTAACCTCGTTGGGTAACTGAATATGCCGAACCGCGGATGTTGATTATGCCGCTTTCGGCATCGCCGCCTGTTGCTTCACGCTCAGGAAGCTGAGCAACTGCATTTCCACCACACGCGGGTTGTTTCCCGCCTGAATGGCTAACACCCCCTGCAGCACGATCTCTTTTGCAAATGCTTCCTCAGCCGATCGAAGGCCCAGTTTCTCCGCCATCGGACCGGCAACGAGATTCTGCAGCAAACAGCCGTACAGGGTCCCCGTCAGCGCAACCGCCAGGGCCGATCCAATGACCGCGGCGTCACCGGCAAGATGCAGGAACATCGCCACCTGTGCGATTAACGTCGCCATCAATCCAAATCCCGGCCCGAATTTTGCCAGCGTGCCAAAAAAGTGTTTGCCATGTTTATGCCGTTCCACCATGGCGTCGATCTCAATCCGCATAATGCGTTCGATGATTTCCGGATCGGTACCGTCAATCGTTAGTTGCAATCCCCGGCGAAGAAATGGATCTGGTGCTTCCCGTGCCACCGTTTCCAGCGCCAGCACACCGTCCCGTCGGGCCGTCTCGGCATATTGCACCAGTTCTGTAATCGTGTGCTGAATGTGAATATGCTTGGCGAATAGAATCTTTTTAAGGTAGTTCAATGCTCCGGTAACCGTGTGCATCGGCATCGAAAGCATCGTCGCGCCGATTGCTCCGCCAAACACCAGCATTAATTCCGGCGGTTTCACATACGCGCCCATCGCACCTTCAGACACATGCCAGGCTGAGAAAATAACCACGCCCCATGCGAGCACAAACCCAATGACAGATGCCAAGTCCATGGCTGACTTCCCTGTTAAACAACGCGCCAACGCGGCGCACCAGCTGCGGCCTTATCCATCTTTTCGGCTATTGTGACCCCCTGGGGTTAAGCATTATCGGACACCACGTCCGCGGTGACGTGCCAAAACACTCTCACATCTGCCAGCTTATTCATGGTTTTGTCATAATCTCACGCTAAGCTTGACCCAATGCAGCGATACCTCCGTCGTTCCAGTGCCTTCACCCTGATCGAACTTCTGATTGTGATCGGAATCATCGGCGTGCTTCTGGCGATCCTTCTTCCAGCAGCCGAACACGTGCGTCATCAGGCGTATATCGACAAATGCGCGAGCAATTTGCGCCAGATCGGCATCGCTATCACGCTTTACGAGCAGGACAACCACGGCAACTTCCCCCGCACCATCAACGATCCCACTGCTGCTCTGGTTTCGGGCACAGGAATCAACGCGATCGACCCCTTCACGCCCGGTGGACCGGCAGCCAACGATCTAACCGCCGGTCTTTTCTTATTGATGAAATCTCAAAAGCTTTCTCCGCTTATGTTCATCTGCCCCTACAACGACGACACCAGCTATGTAGCCGATTCGTCCAACCTCGCGGGTCGGTCTAATTTCACCGATTTCAAGAAAAATCTCGCTTACAGCTTCGCCAATCCCTACCCCGTCGCGGCCGTGGAAACGGCGGGCTATCGCCTGTGCAATAAGCTTCCCCCGGGCTTCGCGCTCGCCGCCGATATGAACCCCGGCGTCGGGCCCCATAGCAACGTCTTCGCCGCGCTACCCAATGTCAGCAACAGCCAGATCGAAAGCGCCAACAGCGACAATCACGAACGCGACGGCCAAAACGTGCTGTTTGCCGACATTCACGTCGACTGGACCAAAACCCCGCTTTGCGGCATTGGTCACGACAACATCTACACCGCCCAGTCAGCCGTCACCCCCCAGGTGGAATCCCGGCCCAGCAGTCCAACCGATTCTGTATTATTGCCAGACGATGACTGATCCAGAAATGACAGATAACGCCAGCGCGCCGCGAAACGCTGGCAAAGATGTGCTGCCGGTTTTATGCCTGGTGCGCGACCTGCTGTTCTACAGCAAGATCCGCGCAGCCGCCCAGACCACCGGCACAGCACTTAAAAGCCTGCGTGATCCCATGCTGCTTTCCAACCAGATTGGGCGCGGATTGCTGGTAGATTTAGATCAGGAAAATGCGCTGCAAACGGCCATCGCCTGGCAGCGTGTGACCCAGCGCCCCGTGATAGCCTTTGTCTCGCACGTGAACACAGAAACCATCACAACCGCACGCGCCGCCGGCATCACCCGCATCCTGGCCAGAAGTCAGTTCGAGCAAAATCTCCCCAAAATCCTAACCGACCTGGTCGCCGAAAATCCCAACCACTGAACAACTACGTGAAAGTAGGCAATTCAATATGCAGGAGAGGGGGGTCGAACCCCTACACCTTGCGGTACAGGATCCTAAGTCCTGCGCGTCTGCCAATTCCGCCACTCCTGCTTATTGTGTTCATTAAAAGCCGCAGTGCGGGTAGTGTCAATTTCCCTGGTTCTACTCTTTCTTGCTGCGGCTTATGACCCTGAAAAAGCCATAGGGAGTATTCATACGTTGTTAACAATTGCCCCCTAGCATTCGCGATAACTCATTTTGGCGAAGGAGATGCCCGTGAAATTCACTACCGTTTCGACTCTGTCGGCTTTAATTCTTTCTGTTGGTTCCACGTTCGCGATGGGACAGGCCCGTCTCAATGGCGCGGGGGCCACATTCCCGGCTCCGCTGTATAAGCAGTGGATTTCCGACTACCACTCCGCTCATCCCGATGTGGAAATCGACTATCAGGCCAAGGGATCGGGTGCTGGCATTACCGGAATCACCGATAAAACCGTCGATTTCGCCGGTTCCGATGCCCCCATGAGCGAAAAAGAGCTCGCCAAGGCAACTGGCATTGTCGAAATCCCATCCACCGCCGGCGGGGTCGCGATCGCTTACAATCTGCCGGGCTTTACCGGTGACCTGAAGCTGACCGGTCCGATCGTGGCTGACATCTTCCTGGGAAATATCACCAAGTGGAACGACCCGAAGATTGCCGCCGTCAACACCGGCGCAACCCTGCCCGATACCGCCATTGCCCCCATTGTGCGCGGCGATAAGAGCGGAACCACCTTCGTTTTCACCAGCTACCTGGCCACCCAGAGCAACGACGCCAAGGATGTTATCGGTGTCGACAAGACCGGCAACTGGCCCGTCGGTCAAAAAGGTGAAAAAAGCGACGGTGTCACCCAACTGCTGCAGAACACCAAGGGCGGCATTGCTTACATCGAGGAAAACTACGCCGACAAGAACCATCTCTCGGTGGCACAGCTGCAAAACAAAGCAGGCAAATTCGTTTTGCCCACCGCCGATGCGGTGAGCGCCGCCGCCTCGGCCGCAGCTGCCAAGATGTCCGGCGACCAGCTGACCGCCAGCATTTGGAATCAGGACGGCGATAATTCCTATCCTATCGCGACGTTTACCTACCTGATTGTTTACAAAGACCTCGCTTATGTGAAAGATGCTGCCAAGGCAAAAGCCCTGGTTGACTTCTTAACCTGGGCCACCACCGAAGGTCAGACCAAAGCAGCAACTCTGGATTACGCCCCCGTTGGTGACGATGTGACCGCGAAGGTAAAGCAGGCGATTGCATCGCTGACCTTCTCGGGTGCTCGCGGTCAAGTAAGTTCAAGCAAACCTCCGCATGCGGCGGAGGTCATGAGGTTCGCGGATGGAGGATCGAACATCGCCAGTTCAGCAATTACCTGGCGAAGGGGGGGCCTCGCTTGTTTCGTCCGCACCGCGCCGGCGGTTGATCGACCCGGATCGAACCCTGCACGGCCTGTCGATCGTGGCCGTGCTGATCGTCTTCGGAATGCTGGTGGCGCTGGTGCTCGTGCTGCTCAACGGCGCTATGCCCAGCATTCGCGCATTCGGTTTCCATTTTCTGACCACCAGTGACTGGCGAGCCACCTCGACCGTCCCGCGTGACCCCGTCACACGCAAATTTCTCCGGGATGCCGCCGGGCACCTGATTCGACTGCCCGGCGATACCTATGGTGCATTGGCGGTGATTTACGGCACCGCCGTCACCTCTGTCATCGCCATGGTGCTGGCGATACCGCCAAGCTTTGCCGCGGCTATTTTTCTGGTCCGCGTTGCGCCGCGTTTTCTGGTAGGACCGGTTTCTTTCCTGATCGAATTTCTCGCAGCCATTCCGAGCCTGGCCTATGGGCTTTGGGGCATGTTCGTCATGCGGCCGCTGTTGCGCGATCATGTCGAGCCGGCCATGGTTGGAGTTCTTTCGCACATTCCCGGTGGTGCCCGCTTCATCAGTGATCCGCTTACCGGAAACGATCTGCTCGCCGGAGGTGTCATCCTCGCCATCATGATTCTGCCGATTATCACCGCTGTATCGCGCGATGTATTAAGTGCGGTTCCACGCGCCCAGATTGAAGGCTCGGTCGCACTGGGCGCAACCTGGTGGCAAAGCTGCAAAGAGATGCTCAAGTACAGCCGAAGCGGTTTGTTTGGTGCGGTGACGCTCGGCCTGGCACGGGCCGCGGGAGAAACGATGGCGGTCACCATGGTGATCGGCATCTCCACGCAGATCAACGTTTCTCCTTTTCAGCCCGCGCAGACGATGTCCAGCCTGCTCGCTGTAAACTTCGGAGAAGTCGGCGCCGGGCTGGAACTGTCCGCCCTAGTGGAAGTTGCCCTGATCCTGCTCGTAATGTCGCTGCTGTTTAATCTTATTGCCCGATATCTGGTGGTCGGCAAAACATCACGCGGAGCAGCGGGGGCCTGAAATTATGCCTGCTGAATCTGTCCATAATCGCTTCTCGCGACTCATCAGCAACGCGATGCTGATCCTCTGCATCCTGCTGACGGTCACGATCGTTTCACTGCTGCTGATCATCACCGGAGATATTTTCTACAACGGCATCCGCGGAATCACCCCCGCTTTCTTCCTGCATCTGCCCGATGAAGTGCCACCGGGAATCAAAAACGGCATCTACGGCACCAGCATCCTGCTGCTCCTGGCGAGCACGGTCGGTATTCCCGTCGGCATGCTGACGGGGATATACCTCAGCGAATACGACCAGGGCTCCTGGATGGCTTCCCCTCTGCGGTTTGTCTGCGACCTGCTCGCGGGCGTGCCCAGCATCGTCGTCGGCGTGTTGGGATACCAACTGCTCGTCATCCCGCTGCATCACAATAACGGCTGGGCCGGCGCGCTGGCCCTCGCATTCATTATGGTGCCCATTATTGCCCGCACCACGGAAGAAATGCTTCGGCTTGTGCCGCAAAGCTATCGTGAAGCATCCATCGCGCTGGGCGCATCCAAGGCCGGCACGATCCTGAAAGTGGTCATCCCCTCCGCCGCCGGCGCAGTGGCAACGGGTGTCATGCTGGCGATCGCGCGCGTCGCCGGTGAAACCGCCCCCCTGATTTTCACCGCCGGTCTGGTCTCACGACTGGAAACCAACCCGTCGAACACATTCCCTTCCATCACCGCTCAGGTCTGGGACTTCCGCAACAGCCCCGACCCCGAAGTGCGCACCCTCGCATGGTCCGGCATGCTGGTGTTGATCGGCCTGATTTTCGCATTAAATCTCGGAATCCGCTTCGCAACGCGAGCCCGAAAATAAGTTCGCATCAGCCTGCGACCCTCAGATGCCTCATCGCGGCCAACGCGGTGCGCCAAGGGAATCCATACCAACAAAACTTTAGACCGAGGGCGGCACCGTCCGAAGAATTGGCTGATTATCCCGCCTCTGGATCGTCGTGGCTTGAGGGCTCAATGGGGAAACCACGTGCCTCGGCTTGCCTGCGCGGGTAAATGAGCAGGGCGATAACGCCAAACACGGACAGCAGCATCAATGGAATCCACTCCATGCCCAGAAATGTTTGAGCCATTTGAGCGTGCCGGCTAGCGGCGCGGCACGATCCTGCGAACACTCTCCATCACGTTCAGATACGACTTTGGTGCTACTTTGCCAAACTTGCCGGCGACCAACATATTAAACGCTAATGCGATTGTGACATCCACGCCTGGATTTTTCAGCGCCCCGATCAGGAAATGAATTGGATAAATTGCAAGCGCACGATCCGGCGAAAGTATGGCTGGAGCTTTGGAGTTGCCGTGATCGTGAAAAATAATGTTGGCCCACTCCCAGCGCAACTTGCGTATCAGTTGTTCGGCCCACAAGCTCCCCAATGCGAAGGGAGCGTCTTCGCCGTCGAGGACACCGGCCGCAGGCCGAACGCCTTGCTGCCAGTTGTCGGCAAACGTGTCGATTGCAGTAATGATAGTCTTTGGATCGTCTGTCACCTGAACGCGAAGGACCCGAGCGGCCTGCTGATTTGACCCGTCCAGGGACGAGGCCACATTCGGAGCAAGGGGTTTTTCAGTGATGTTCGCCATGTGTACCGCAATGGATGACAATCTGTGGCGCGACATGCAACGCGCCGAAAAACAAAATATCAAAGACAAACTTTCCACGCGACGCCCGGCTCATCCGACGCATCGCCCGAGTACTCCCCGGCCCGTGGATGGCGAGAATTACAAACAGTATAAAAAACTAATGCGATGCAACGGCGTCGGGAACACTAGATGCAAATCGTCGCCATGCCTTTTCACTATCGCCTCCACAAGAAGCAATCAGATGCTTTTGACATCGCTTTAACACACCGCGGCGGTCGAACTCAAGCCACACGTCATCACTCTCATACGTGTCTATCGTACCATAATAGATACTGCACGATCCGGCATGTAGCCCAGTAGATGTTCCGATTTTTCGGGTGAAATAATATCCGCACGCCATTGAATGGGCGGTCGCGTAGGTGGGGGCACCAAACCGCGCGGTTATGGCGTCACGTGTCGTTTCGCCGACACGGATCGGGCACTCGAGTGCATTCCCAAACAAAGCCGATTTAGGTTCGGCTTGAGGCCCCGGATTAGCAACGCACCCGCTGAAAATAGCCGCGGTCAGCGCGATGATGATTTTTCGGCCTACAGTCATAGCAGAACTTAACGAGTAAGGAATCGCTAGCGTCGCATGACGAACGACGCTTGAATGTTTAGACCCACCAATCCATTGGCTACCATATTTCCAGGCAATTACACAGCTGCCCGTCGGCCGGCTCTGCGACGCGCGGGGCAGGCCAGATAGCAGCGCATCCTACCGATGCCAAGCGGGTGGGTCGGCAACTAACGTTGGCTATTGACCACCTTCGGGCGGTGGTTCATTGAGCCGCACATCCAAGGAGGGCGGCTTTGGACCTCGGGGCGCGGGACAGGCGCACCGGCTAAACCATCTTCGGGGTCTCGACCTGCCGCTCGATTATTTTCCCGTTTAACTGCCTCCCAGACCTCTAGCCGATAGACCAAAGACTCTCCGGGCGTGACGATTCCGATTCGCGCCTTCTCTTCACGCACGTCCACGAGTGTCACATTCGCCAGGACGCCAACCTCAACGGGGATGCCACAAGAAAGGGTGGTTTTCCAACTATGCAGAGCACCCGCAGCAGTGGCAGGGCTGAAACTAATTAGCAGCGACACCTCACCGCCACAAACTTGCAACACGGTTAGCAGGCAGCCGCCCTCGGGTCCGTTGACCATGACAGACGTGCCGGGTTCTCGGGAGAGCACAAGCATAGTGGGGTTGCCGGTGGTGCATAACGGAGACAATCTCTAGTGGCCGGCTACGCGACCACGGCCGGGCTGGCCTACTTGCCGTCTTCCACGCAAATCATTTCCTCGATCGACAGCCGGTAGGCTTTGGATTCTTGTACGGCCAGAGCGCTGATTAGCCCGGTTTGGAATGCCTGAGCCAAATAATCATCCTCGGCTTTGGCCGTTGCCAGCGCATCGGACAGCACCGTCGCACGCTCCTTGGGCGAGGTGGCCATACGCAGGCGCGTTTCCGTCAACTCGCGATTCAGTCGTACGACGTCCGCTGCCTCCCCCAGTCCTCGCTGAAACAATTGCTTCGCCAACTCCGCCGCCTGGCGGAGCGCATCGACCTGCTCTTGCTGCAGCTTCGCCACTGCTGGCGAGGGCGGCTGTTGCGCTGGTGTCGCCGCCCGGGCCGTGCTCGGAAAGCGTGTGACCGACGCGGCGATCGCAACCGCAATAACAAAGCTCAGCACGCACCACATCGGCTTGCTCGTTGGCATTGATGTTCCTCAAAAAGGTAATGAGAAGACGCGCGTCTCGCCGCATAAAGTATGGCGGCTGTAGTGTGCAACACGACGCGCCGAGATGCACTATACCAAACGCGAACTTTCACCGCGACGCGGGGCCGTCGAAGGCTCGACAGAACTCGTCGAACCCAGCGGTTTCCGGGCGATGCGCGCTGTGCCGTCACTGGCGAAATACTGTATACCAGCAACCCCGGACCGGCGTGAAAATCTGCTTGATCTCGCCTTTCCCGTCGTACTCATACTGGGGCAGTGGGGTCGTGCTGTAGGCGAATCCATTCCAATCGAACGGGTTCCCGTAGTTCGACTGTAGCACGAAGCCGTGCGGCAGCGGTTCGGCCTTGAGGATGTCGAAGTACCCGATGCGGGATGGTGGGGTGGCGAGGACCGCCTGGCCGCCGACGGATACCTTGGCCGCAAACGCGTCGAGGGCAGGCTCGGACCGCTCGAAGCGCTGATGGAACGGCATCAAGAAAAGGTACGCCTGCCATCCCACCGCGATACCGACTACAGCCAGACCGCCTAGAACGGCAAAAACGACGTGACGTACGCGGGGTCTTCGGAACATAATGGATGCCAATCTGCCGCGACCGACGCGCCGACAACCTCAACTATATACAAGCTACCATTCGTATCGGGGCACTGTCCACGGTAAAGAGCTCAGACAATCGCGACGCTAATCCGTGAAGATCAGCGGAGATCTTCTGCTTAAAACTTTCTCCGTCAAAAGAGGTTTCATCGCGAGATGATCGGAGAGAGCGTTAGAAAAGATTCAGCTTCATCTATCGCGGGATTTATAGTGGCCAGTCATAGAGTTACCCGGTGTGCCCAGATGGCGAGCGTGAACGGAATACCGACCGCGAGCATCGGGACAAGGCCATATCGCAAATAACGGCGGTCACCACGCGTAAGCGAGTTACGGCGCCGTGCCAGCACGATGATAACTCCCACCCAAAACGCTGCTGAAATACGGCTAGTCGCCAGAGCCCACTCTCCCATGTCAAGAATCGTGGTCGCGAAAAGGAGGGCGCACAATTGCACGATACCGCCGACTATGAGTTCACGAATGACCGGTCGCATGTTTGCCATGTGACTTTTGTCTCTCCACCCGCTTGCGGTAAAAACGCGTCGGTGTTGGTATTTGGCCGCATTCATAAAACAACTTCGGGCAGGGGCCGATAGACACCAGAACAACGAACCAAAATGCCTGACGAACCAGCCTTCATAATAGCTGGTTATTCAGCACGCCTCGACCGCCGCATTTTTACGACGACAAGTGACGCCACCGCGGCCAGTACAGCGACAATCCATGCAACGCCGAACACGCGATAATTTCCCGTCCACTCTACAACGTCGGGATCTTGAGCGTCTTCGGCGGAAAGCTGCATGAACGCCCACCAGGGCATGAACAGCAACGTCACGAGACCAACCAGCACCGTGGCGACTATCGCCGCTACCCAGGATTGCCTCCAAAACGCGATGCAGACTGCGATTCCCACCAGTACCAGCGCTATGAAGCCGATGAGTAACTCAAACGCGTAAGCCTGCTCCGCAATTCCCGCCAATGCAATAAAGCCTGAGTGCTGCATAACGCCTGACAATCTGCGGCGAGTAACGCAACGCGCGGGTAGCCGCCAGATCAAAAGAGAATAAGAGCGCGAGCCGGGCCAGTCCACAGCACCTGCTTATGCCTTCATGGCGGTGCCGGGGAGGGCGAAATGACAGGCTCCAGTTTGAAATTCACCGGCCGGCCGTTCTTGGGGCCTTGCGGTTCGACGTAGATGAGCCGTCGGCTGAATAACTGACATTGGGGCACGTACCCGGGTGCCCACGCTGAAACCACTAAAGGCGCGTCACCTTCTTCAAAGTTGAAGGGTGAGGGATAGACGCCGGGATCACCGATGTACACGAGGTAATGCCATTGAAGGAGCGGCGAGACAGTGTACGCGCCATGCAAGTCGGTAATTGACTGCGTGTGGTATCCAGAACGGCTAACGTCAATCCGCGCTTGAGCGATGGCTTTTCCAGTAAGGCTGTCAAGTACAACGCCACGTAGTGGTGTAGAAATTTCCGAGTAAGACGGGAGCGGCAGGCAACCTGTTAGGACGAGGCAGCCTGCGATCGCCAATGCGTATCCTGCGAACCTGACAGATGCGAGTAAGGGCATGTTGTATGACACTCTCCAACCACCAATGCGACGCGTTTAGGAACGAGCCAATATAACACAAATAGTCGCAAGTTAGGCCGCCTTAGCTAACCTGATGTTTGACGCCATTGGCGAATCGCCAAACCGGTCCAACGAACGTGACGCACCCAGCGGCCGAGACTACTACAGAAGAGTGCGTCGGCACGCCAAAGATCGTTCTGCCGTCCGACAGCGCCAGAAGTTGGCGATCGTGAACTGGGTCGTAATGTGGGTCAACGGAAAACTCAACCGCCCCGACGCCTTTGCGGACGATTGGGGCGGCGTATTGCTCGTCAGCCGTGATCACCGCATCCGAGCACAACGCGATAGCCCCGGCGCTATTGCCGACAAGAATGCCAGTCGCAGCGCGAATGTGAGACGCCAGGCCGCGTGCGCGGACTTCTGTAAGGAGCACTTCCGGATCGCCGCCTGGCAGGTAAATGGCACTGCTGGAGGCAATGATATGTCCCGTTTCATGCACAGCCGTGTCCGACAAAAACACGAGGTCGGCCCGATTCATGGCCAAGAAGTAGCGACGCATGATGTCGTGGAACTTCCGGCGGGCGATGGCATCGTTGGTCGTCAGGTCAACAATACAGATTGGATTGCACCCGGCAGCGGCAACCCAACTCCTATCAGCCGGCCAAGGCTGAGGAAGGCTAATGTCGGTGCCGCCGATCAGGAAAATGCGCGGAGCATCAAAGGACATAACGAATAATAATAATCTGAAGGGATCTGCGCAACGCGCCCCTCGAAGGTTATATGAATATCATATTTTCAACGCGACGCGGGTCCGTCCACAGCATTGGTCCGTCATGCAACACTGCCGGCTGCGGCGGGATCAGCTATCACGGTACTACGATTAGGCGAAGGCAGTCCCGCTCGCCACTCGATGTAGAATAGGACGCTGCTGCCAATAAGAAATAGCACGCCTACAAACTCGATGTCCTCCCCGGGCCCGTGTCCTCCACCAAGCGCGTCCGCAATCGCGCCGGCGCTAACAATAATTGCCATTGCAAAGATGACGATAGCAAGGGAAAGCATACGCATGTGGGCACTCTAAGTTTATATAACGAATGACAATCCGCGGCGGCCAACGCGACGCGCCGATTGACACTATACTTAAAAAAACTTTCCACGCGCTGCGCTATTGTCCACGACTCGGCTGACCTCGTCGAAGTCAGCAGCGGGGGGGTCATACCGCCGGGATATCGGGGCGGCATCTGCGAGTTGTTTGAGTGCCAGCCCTCGTTTGATCAAAAAGCGTCGCAAGTGGCTGCCTATGAAGAGGCGTTCGGCCAGCCAGCCGAGCGGACCCCACGGTGCTGAAAACGACAGCACGTCAACCATGAGTGTGCCCTCTCCCTGCGGCTCAAAAAAGTGGTCGTGTTCAAGCGACCGGAACGCACCGCTGGTCATTCGATCTTGAAAATATGACGGCGACTGAAACTGCGTGATCCGGCTCGACAGCCGCTGCGTCACACCAAAGTGCTTGCCTTCCCAAGTCACCTCGTCACCTGGTCCGAGAAGCCCGGAGGTCTTTCCGCCCACCGCACGCTCGCCGGTGTCAACCGCCGACGCCAGATGCGCATTGACGCTTCGCGCCAGGTCGAAGCACACGACCGGGGCAGCAGAGATCAAGGTAGTAACGCGCAACCTGTACATGTAGCGAGAGAAATAACGAGTGAAGTTCCGTGACCAACAATACTACGATGAAGACCACTATATCAAAGTCAAACTTTCAACGCGACGCGGGATTGGCCTCCAATTGTTGCTTTTGACCTATTGAGAATACGCATATTTCGGATTTGCAAAGCGGCAGTCGAAGCAGAGGAAGCGCTAACCGCTTATCGACGTAATTCAACCGCTAACCGTCAGATTAAAGAACGTTACTTCGCGACGCAGGCCGGTGCGGCATAACGCGTGGTTATGCCGCTCGAATTGGCGGCGCAACTTCGAAGCCTTAGAGTTGAGCAGACCGACGAAGCCGGCGGGCAGCAATGAGACGCCACATGAGCGATACTAAAAAGACGCCGAACGTAGTTGTTGCTAGCCACACATTTTGGGCAAACTTGCCTACACGCAGCAGCGAATCCTGCCACGGCGACAACGGTGCCGGCGTCTCGTGCCAGTAGAATGCCAGATGCGGCAAGCAGAACGCGAGTCCTATGACTGCGATTACCGCCGCGCACGCGATCAAAAAGATTGCGGATGAAAGCCGATCCCAAAAGCGTTTAGAAATCAAATGGCGCTCCACTTCATGGTTGCGGCGAAAGTACGCCCCAACTGTACGCACGGCTAACGGGACGTAAATTAGTAACAGCACTATGAAGAACGGCAGAACGAGGACAAGAGCATGTTCGTCCACGTCCTCGACTTGTTGATGCCATGCGCGAAAAGCCAAGGGGAAGCAAATGCCGATGATCACGATGAGCCAGATATAGCGAATGCGTTTAGTCATCGACGTGTAACTGATGACAATCTGTAGCGGGCCACGCGACGCGACAAGACAAGTAACACTTTACCAAAGTCAAACTTTCAACGCGACACGGGCCGATCCAGAGCACGGGCTCATTATGCAGCCCTCCCTGGCACGGAAATCATTTCCTGTTGGAAAGTTGAATAATATTACCTTCCGGATCTTTCGCGTCACAAAGCTTAAGGCCAGCACCCGGACCTGGATCTTTGCCCATTAAGACGCCGCGGCTGACAAGGTCAGCTCTCGCAGCCGACACGTCTTCGACATAGAAGCATATCTTCGTTCGCCCAGGCGCGGGCGTGGCCGCACGGTGCAGCGCGATCCGACAACTGCCAGCATCAAAATCAACAAACCCATCGCTTCTCTCGAGCACGTTTAGCCCAAGTTGTTCTTCATAAAACCGTGTCATCGCCTTCATATTTTTCGCGAACAGCATAATGCGTCGAATTTGCAGCTTCATGGGTGGTCCAAATACTGGCACGAACGCTCCGCATAGATCAATGCGATTCCAAATGGTAAAGCCAGATTGCCGCCACAACCAAGAATAAAGCGAGCAGATAAAGACGGACCCATTGCTTGGCACGAATCTGGCGGCTCTGCATCGCCAACTGAGCTTGACGAATTTTCTCGCGATCCGCCAGCCACTCTGTTTTCTCGTTCACATATACTTGATGTTGCGACGACACGGACGCCTGCAACGCCTGAAACAATTCAAGTTGCACCTTCTGAAGGTCGCGAATCTCTCGCAGCAGGTCGTTTGTCTCAGAATCGCTCATTGCAGGGATAACTGTATAATCTCCACCCACTCGTGGGACGAACGCGGCGTGGGTGAGGATTTGACCTTGCTAATAAATCAGCTGCCGTCAGTTTTAGCAAGCGCCTGGATGAGAATTGGAATCAACTAATAGTAGTCGCCTGCGTCATCCCAAGGCGGCAGAGCGAAATGAGGCGGGGTCTAGGCAGAGCCCAAGTGTTTATTCTTAATTATCAAACAGCTGATCCATATCGGGCAGTCGCGATGCGCGGATACCCGCCAGATGAAAAGAGAATACGAACGCGACGCGGGCCCGTCCACAGCAAAGAACCCATGCAATCCCGCCGCTGATCGGGGAAGATCAGCGGCGGTCCTCTACCAAAGGAGATTGCATGAGCTATCAGACTATTGTGGCTATTGATCTGGGCAAGTTCAAGTCGGTTTTGTGCGTCATGGATGTGGCAACGCGAACGCATCGGTTTACCACCATCGACTCTACGCGACACGCGATCGGCGCGACTGTTAAGCAGCACGTGTCGATCGATCCGACCCGGACTCAAGTTGTTTTTGAGACCTGCGATACTTGCGGCTGGGTGCATGACTCGATCGTTAACCTGGGCGTGGCGATCGTGATCGTCAACGCCAATGATGAACGCTGGCGCTGGCAGCGAGTCAAACGCAAAACCGACCAGGATGATGCGCTCAAACTGGCACGACTGGCATTGTTGGATCAGTTGCCCACGGTGCATCTGCCCGATCCACAGCAGCGGCAGCGTCGGCGATTGATGATTCACCGCCGCTCGATCGTGTCGCGGCGAACGCAGTGCCGCAACGCGATTCGATCCATCTTCAGCCAACAGGGGATCGCATTAGCCAGAGGGCAAAAGCAGTGGACGGTCGCCGGCATCGCTCAACTTCAATCTCACGCTCAGCCAATCGAGGATTGCTCCATCGATGATCTGTGGCAAGGCCGATCGAACAGCGAACTACTGCTGATGGCTTCTATCAACACCCAGCTCAAAGCCCTGGACAACAAGCTGGATGAAATGGCGGACCCACGCATGAAGCTGTTGCAGACGCTCAAAGGCGTAGGCCCGCGCACCACTGAAGCAGTCGTGCTCTACATCGATAATCCCAAACGCTTCAAGAACGGTGAGCAGCTGGCCAGCTACGCCGGCCTGGTTCCCAAACAAATGCAGAGCGGAGAGATGAACCGATTAGGCCACATCACCCACCGCGGCCCAGGCCTGCTGCGTTCGATGTTAGTGGAGGCATCGTGGACCATCTATCGGCACAACCTGTGGGCCCAGGTGTTTGTGAACAAGATCAGTCACGGCTCCAAAGCCAGACGGAAACTGGCGATTGTCGCACTGGCTAAGAAGGTGCTGATCATTCTGTGGGGCATGCTCAAGAGCAATCAGCCATTCCGCTCACCGGCAGCGACAGCAACGGTGAATTGAGAAAGAGATGTCAAGAAATAAGCGAACCTGTTGCTTTGATTGAAGATGTTGTGCGACACACCGGTGACCTTGGCTAACCAGCTGTGACCAAACAGAGTCACGGAGCATCGAATAAGGCCCGGTGGTTGTTTGGGTGAATGAGGCTCTTGAAGCAGAACCGAAAGCTTCAGGATGACCATCGAATAGCCTGCCCCGAGCGTAGCCGAAGGGTCGGTTGAAGTGCACGGCTCTCGACCAGCAGCAGATTTGCTTCGCAACTGGTGGCTCTGCCCCCAGCCCCCCGCCTCGTAAGCCTCTTCCGCCTGAGTGGCGTTGGAGAAAAAGAGACATGATAAAGATTGCGCGCCAATTTACGCTTGACGGCAAACGGGATTCATAGTTGGTTGGTTATACGTCGCCCGACGGCCGCGGGGGTTTACCAGGCACGATGACAAAGAGTACCGCGGACAAAGCAAGCATACTAAAGAAGACCAGCCGAGCGCACGCCCAGGCGGTTGCGATTGGTGGCTCAACCGGGCGACCCGCGGGAATCCATGGCAAGTGAGGCACGATTACGTTCAGTAGTGCGAGGATTGGGACAACGAGGCAGAACGCGACCACGCCGCCGATGACCGCTATTAGCGGACCGGTGATGAGAACTGATCGACGCTCACGCCGGATGTACTCGCAACGGGTCTGGTCGGGTGGCGGCATCTGCGACGTATAACTATTGTTCTCCCCACTCACATGCGGAACGACCGCAGTTTGAGTCAGGGATTGTATGTTCTTAATAAATCAGCTGCGGGAAGTTCTTGCAAGCTGCTGGATTAATTACCCGGGAATCAGACCGGGCGGCTTGTGGGGTGGCGGCCGATGGCCGACGTGCATCCCGCCAATCAGCAGGGTAAGCGTACTTTTTTAGCGGGTTGTTTTTGAATGTTTATGCCCGCACATCTGCCTGCTACATGCAATTGCTGAGCCTGCCGTCGCATTTATTGTGTTCTTGCTAAAACGTCGCATAGCGCGTCGCATAGCGACGCATTTTAGGATCAAAGCGACGTTGCGAGGTCAATTGCGGAAGATCCGCGGGCTTAGAACGGCGGTGGTTCGCCGTTTTTCCACCAGTCGCCGCTGTCGTGTTTGCCTTTGCGGGGCTCGTCATCCATGAACGGGCCGTCGTCGCGGGTTTCTTCGCTGTCGGCGGGCAGGTTTGGATCGCGCACCACCGACGCCAGGGAAGTGGCGAACACGGGGGCAATGGACTTGAGGGTGGATTCGTCGGTCTCGGTGAAGGGTGAATTCGCTTCGCGGAAGAGGATGACCGCTGCCAGCGGTTCGCCGAGATAGGCAGCGCTGAGGCAGACGATGTCTTGGCTAGCGAAAAGGCGAAGTTCGTCTTTTTTGAGCCGGCCGCGCAGGTCTTCACCGCGGCAATGCACGAAACCGTCGCGGACGGTGGCGGGCAGCATGCCGGTGAGCATGGCGTTGGACGCGATCTCGTCGCCGGCGATGGTGTGTTTCATGTATGCGCCAAGCTGAAACGCGCCGTCATCACCGGCGAGCCAGAGCGCGACATTCGCGTTGCCCAGTTGGCGCAGCAACCAGTCCATGGTGTGGCAGAGGAGTTGCTCGAGATCGACGGCGTTTTCGATGTGCTTTCGGAAGTTTTCCTGTGTGCGCACGGTATCGAGCTGCTTGGCGAGATCGCCGTAGGCGGATACCAGGTCGTTACAGAGCAGGTCGACTTTCTGACTGACCATGCGGCGGGCGATGCCGAGTTTTTTCACCGCATCGCGCAGGCGGACCAGGCGTTTTTCCTGGCGGCAAAGCACGGTTTGCCGATCCAGGCGCTTTGCGCACGCGGTCGGTCAACTGCTGGTGATTGAAAGGCTTTGGAACAAAGTCGACTGCGCCACTTCGCAGGGCGCTGATCGCTCCGTCGATGCTGGGAGATCCGGTGATGACGATCGCAGTTGCGGTTGGCTGATGGCGGCGGAGGGTGGTGAGCAGCGTCGTGCCGTCGCCGTCGGGGAGGTGCACATCGGTGACGAGCAATTCGAAGGTTTCACCGATCAATTTTCGTTTGGCGGCGGCAATTGTCTTGGCGACGGTTACCGTGCAGTCCATGCCACCGACTACATCACTGACAACGTCGAGAAGGCCTTGCTCGTCATCAACGACAAGCACGCGCGGGCGGCGGTTGAGCTTGGGTTGGACAGTCGGCGTGGATGAAAGCATTTTTCCTCTTCTTTTGTACAAATCTTCACTTACTGATTCACGGCCTGCTGCAAACCGGATGAATAGCCCGCTGCGGCGTCAGGCGTTTTTTCCGCCGAGGCTGTGGGCAGCAGGATCACCGATCTGGTTCCCTGGCCGGGTCGACTTTCCAGTCGAATAGACCCACCGCTGGCTTCGATCCATCGAAGCGATTTCGCCAGTCCCATTCCGCGACGCCGGCCGGCGGGCTTGGCGCTGAAGAACGGATCGAACGCGCGTTTGAGCGTCTGTTCGTCCATGCCGCAGCCGTTGTCGGTGATGGTCAAGACCACCTGTCCCGAGCCGGTATCATGACCGGCATGAATTTCGATGTGACCGGATTTCGGATCGATCGCCTGCAGGGCGTTTCCGATTAGTTCGGTCAAAGCCGCCGCCACCTGAGCTTCATCAACCCGTACAGGCGGCACATCCGTAAGAGTCACTTCAACATTTCTATCGGCATGCTCGCCGAGCATCTTTGCATCGTGTAATGACCTTCCCACAAGGTCCGAAACATCGACGACAAGAATCTGAGGCGGCGCAGGTTGCGCAAAATCCATCAACTCGGTGATGATTTCGCTTAAGCGGTGGCTTTGATCGTAGATGGTGGTGGCGGCGTGCTTGTGGCGCGGGTCCGTTAACTGTTGCGCCAGCAGTTGTGATCGACCTGAAATCACCGCCAGGGGGTTATTCATTTCGTGAGCTGCGCCGGCGGCCATCTCACCGACGCTCAGCATGGTGCGGCTGCGGAGTATCTCATTCTGAGCCGAGTGCAAGCGTCGATTGGAGTCAGCCAGTTGCTCGTTTAGAGTTCGCGCTTCTTCGCGAATTTGCGCGGTACGCAGCGCCAGCGACCAGCCGTGCGCCAGGGCGCTGAGTTCCTGGGTCTGGGTTCCCAGTCGCTGCGATTCGCCGGGGGCGGCTCCCCAGATAACCCCGCCGATGCACTGGTGGTCGGCCTCCAGGCAGATCCAGAATCGACCCCGGTCGGCGAGCCTTGGGGAGATCGCCGAGACCAACCACTCCAGTTCATTACCGGCGGCCGTTACCGGACCGTCGCCGTGGTCCGGCTGAGGGGGACGCGAAGCACAATCGATTAGCGTTGTGGCAAACAACTCGCCTGTCTGATGCACCAGCACCGTTTCGGCAAAAGTGGCTGAGGGAGGCAGTGAAAAGGCTCCGACAACTTTAGCGCCCAGTACCTCCGCGCCGGTTTGCGCGATCGCGTGCAGCACTTTCTGAGGGGGCGCGTCAGGGCGAAGTTCGCCTTGAAACTGGCTGAGGGCATCGAAAAATTTGGCGCGAACCAGCAGCTTGCGATTCTTGGCAGCCAGTTGACTGCTGATACGCCCCAGTTCACGGTTCGCCTGTGACAGGGCATCGCGATACATTTCATCGCTGCTGCTTTGATCCAATCCCAGCGCAGCGGCGCGCGGTTCGATGTGCGCGACCAGGCGATTCAGGCAGTCGTCGATCTGGGCCGGCTTGAGCGATAGCGCATCAAGCAGGCCGGCGCGTCCGCAAAGGATATAGTTTCCGCTGTAGCCCAGGTGCTGCTCGCGCACCAGCAGATCCGCGAGCGTTACAAGATTAACCAGCGTGATATTTTCGACAGATGACGGCAGCGCTTCGGGCAACTGCCCGTGCAACCAGATCGCTTCGCGCAGGGGCGTGGGCAACTGCCATCGCTCGGCCAGTCGCTTGCCGATGACCAGATGGTCCAGTCCAATAATATTGCGTTCCAGGTCCGCGATATTGCCGCGCAGCAGATCAGCGCCTTCGACGACACGGTTGAAGCTCTTGGGCAGAATCGCGTCCAGCGCAACTTTTCCGATATCGTGCACCAGCCCGGCGACGAATGCGGTAGAGGGATTCAGGCGGGTGGCGGTGGTCAGCGTCGCGGCCAGCTTTTCCGCCAGCAGTTCACAGCAGCAGGCGACGGCCACGGAATGTTTCCAGAACGAATCGCGATTGAAATAACCACCACCGGGCGTGCTGTTTTGACTGAGGGTTTGAAAGACCGATATCGCCAGCACACTGCTGCGCACGGCATCAAATCCCAACAGGCTGACCGCGCGGGCGACGGTGTTGACCTCGCCGCGAATGCCCAGATCTGATCGACGAACCAGCTGCAGGATGCGGGTGGTGAGGGCGGGGTCGGACTCCAGGAGTTTGACGACCTCTTCCTGGGATGAATCTTCGCGACCGGTGGCTTCCAGCACGCGCACCGCAACTGCGGGCAGTGTGGGAAGGTCTTGGAGCTGCTGGAGGATCAGCTCGACGCGTTTTTCTCGCGGATCTTGCATGCAAAAACTCGGGGTTGCGTGGCGCTGTCGGGGTGAGGAAACGCATCCGCGACTTGCGGGCGATCCCTCCCAAACCTGCGACCCACAACCAACATCGTCAGGCCGCGAGTAACTCGCCAACCCGTTCAATCAGTTTTTCGATATTGAACGGCTTTTTCACAAAGTCATCCGCGCCGGCCTTGAGCAGATCATTGATCTCTTCCTGGTTTACAACACCCGAGACAATGATGATCTTGATATGCTCGAAGTTCGGATTTTTCCGGATCGTCTGGCAGACCACGTTGCCGTTCACATCAGGCAGCATGTAGTCCAGAATGATCAGGTCGGGCATGAACTCCTGCGTGGCAATGCCAGCGTCATATCCAGTGGCGGCGGTCTTTACTTCAAATCGACCATCGCGCTCCAAAACGTCCACAAACAGTTCCACAATTTCTGGATCGTCGTCGACGACAAGTATCTTGCGCTTACCACTTTCCAGCGCATCGGGTGGAATTCCGTTCTCTTTCATGAAGGCAACGAGCGCGTCGCGGGGGATCCGCCGAAATCGGCTGCCCGGCACTCGAAACCCGCGTAACCGGCCGCTGTCGAAACACCGGATGATGGTCTGCTGTGATACTTTGCAAACCTCCGCCGCCTCGCCTGTTGTAAAGACTGCTTTCATTCGGTCTCCAAACGCGTAGGACAGGCATCAAGATCCTTCTTGATCGCCCATCTTACCCAAGTCACCATCGACGCAGTGAATCGGCGACTTGAATCGGTTAACGGGGTACCCTGCGTCCAATAAGTAGAGTACGAAGCTTGTACGGTTTCGGATCAACCTTCCTACGGGTAAAGTCGATCGCGTCGGCGGCCTCGTCGAAAGTGAATTGCACAATGTCAGTGGAAACAGGAGCGGGTGAATCACCGCATTGGTTTTTTGCGATTGCGGCTTCGCTGGTTGGGTTCGTTTTTTTGTGCCTCACTCCGCCGTTTCAAGCGCCCGATGAACCCGCCCATTTCTTGCGCGCCTGGCAGATTTCCGAAGGTCATTTCATTGCCCAGGAAGGCGGCGGTGTGCTCCCGCAGTCACTGGGGACGTGCTTTGCGCATTACCTCTCCATTCGCTACCGCAGCGAGGCAAAGATCACTTTGGTCCTGATCCGGCAGGGGTTTTCTGTAAGGCTGAATCCCGGCGCGTGTACCTTTTATACATTTCCCAATACAGCCATCTATTCGCCGGTGCCGTATACGGGGGCCGCGATATTTATGCGGCTGGGCAAATTGTTCTGCCAAAGGCCGCTGGTGCTCATGTATGTCGGCAGACTTGGAAACCTTTTTCTATATGTAGTCATCGGATTTGCGGCGCTGTGGCAACTCCCGGTTTTAAAGCGAACGGCAATGGTCATTCTCCTCAGTCCTGTCCCGATGTTCCTGGCGGCTTCGCTGTCGGCAGATGCGTTTACGATCGCACTGGTTTTTCTCGTTATCGCGCAAATCGCTCGCGTCGGATGTGATGACGCTGCGGTTCCGATATTCCGTCACTTTTTGATCGCAGTCAGTCTGATTGCGATCCAGCTTTGCAAATGGGCATACGCGCCGGTTGCGATCTTTTTATTGAGTACCTCAAGCAAACCCTGGGGCAGTGGAAAGGCTCGCGCGATCGGCATTTTAAGTATCTATGGTGCCTGCGCCCTGGCATTTTGTGGTTGGACCTACTTCTCCGGCGCGGCTCACAACCAGATGCACGGCGGAAACCCCGCCGAGCAGGCGCGTTGGATCCCCAGCCACCCCGGGCAATACTTTCTGCTGCTCGTCCGAACGCTCATCAATCAGACGCCGGCGCTGGCGTATACATCCCTGGGCGCAATGGGATGGCTGGATGCGCTGACCCCGTCCTGGTTTGTCGGGCTCGAGTTTCTTGCGCTCCTCGTTCTGGTTTTTAACGAGGCCGACAGCTTCCGCGTCACTGCCAAAATGCGGTTCACCGCCGCCATCTCAATAGCACTTTCAGTTGTGCTTCTGGTAACGCTGGAATACCTCGGATGGAATCCGGTCGGGGCGTCGTCGATCGTGGGGTTGCAGGGACGGTATTTCATACCGCTATCGTTACTCTTTTGCCTGGTGATCTGCTGCCGGCGGGTTCCGTTGGCGGGCAGGCGATTTGCCGCATTCTGGGCTCCTCTGTGCAGCCTGTTCGGCCTGCTTGTTCTGGTTCGGCGTTATTATTGACCCGCTGGCTTGCGAATCGAGTCTCGCACGCGTTTTGCTTCAAACGAGGTCATGGATATCAATGATCGACTATATGTAGAACTTCACCCCCTCAGTTCCGGACAGATTCCGCATCCCCATCCCATCACCGAGGCGCGGTTTGATCCTGGGTACGTTTACAAAGTGCTGGGAATGTATAACCCGTCGGAAACCAGCGAGTGTTACATGGTGCTGGCGAACCCGGCCCGGCAAATCTGGTTTATTCCGCAGCGGCATTTGCTGGCGTATGGGCTGATCGATTCAGACGAAATGTGTCTCACGCTCGACCAGGCGGCGACGCTGCGCCGCGGTGGGCGAAAGGGACAACCCGCGGGTGCATTTCCAGGGCAGGACCGTCCGGAACGCACTTCAGGAGATCATTCACCCGTCATGGGGGAACGCGCATTGGCCGGCGAATATCGCCAGACGCGATGATATTTGCCTGGCAGCGAGGCGCGTTAAAAATTACCTATGTCGCCAAAATTCGCACGGGTTGTTAATGTGTTTCAAGCCGCTGAGTCGGGCGGCATGCAGTTAAACAATGTCAGGAGAACCGTTATGAAGCGTGAAATTGTGAAGATTGTGGCAGCCTCGTTCGCACCCCTGCTCCTTGTCGGTTGCAACACAGGTGGCGGCACCTATCAGACAAACGCCAGCGACGTATCGCTCGCCCAGTATGCCGGAAAGGCAAACTATCCTTACGACGCCAAGTCAGAACCCGCTGTCCATTTGTTCTCGACGATCGCTCCTGACACGAAGATTACGCTGTACAACGCCGGCGACGAGTCCTACAGCGAATTTGAGATCTGGGTCAACAAGCTGTACACGCTTCATGTGCGCAAGCTTGAGGCAAAGTCCATGGTCGTCCTGGATCCGAAGGATCTGTACAATTCCAAAGTTGCAGAAACGCTGGCGGGCGCACCACCGAGCACGATCAACACGATCCAGATATTCACCGACGGCCGGCTGCTGGATGTGCAGGGACCTATCCTGCCGCACTGAAAATAACAGGTGGGCGGAATGACTGCCGGTCGATACGTTATTGCGGGGAACTGCGCCGGTGTTCGAGGTTGAAACGAGGTTTGCCATGCGCGTACGCGTAATGACCCTTGCGGGGCTTGCGGTGCTGGGTCTTGTGTCGTCGTCCCGAGGCGGTGATCTTTTTCAGGTCAATGCCGTCAGCAGCACGACGACAGTGAATGTCGGCTCGTCCAGTATCATTAATCTGGTCGACCATCTTTCAAACAATACCCAGCAGTTTGCGCCGCTGGCGAATCAGCCTTTCAATGCGAACCTGACCTACGCGGGCATTAACAATGCCATCAAGTTTCAGCAGTCGACCGACGCCGGCGGGAACCGCATTCTCAATTTCCAGGTACCGTCAACCGGATTGAACAAGACGTTCAGCTCCGCCAACGGATCGCTTTCCACTCAGCTGCGCGATTATCTGAAAAAAGACGGGTTGGCGGATCTCACCGCATTCCAGGCGACGGTAAATCGAGATTCGTTTGCAGGCATCGTTGATGGTAACCCGCTTTCCACTACTGCGCTGTTGCAGGACGCCGGTTATCAGGAATTCGCGCTGCACGAAGTGCCATTCGACTTGGACGGCAAGCGACTCACTTCCGATGGCAACGGGCACTTTGTCACCCGCTACTGGGTCAATGGCGGCGTGGTTGATGCCGGTGGAACCAGCGGAAATTATGTCGATATCACACTCGCGCTCGAGGCACACTTCAATGAATTCATCGGGCTGACCTTCACCACCCCGATGCGGTATCAGACGCTGCACAGTGCCGATATTTTCATGGGCGGCGAGATTGTTGGATTGCCACTGACCATTCTGCCCGCCAAAGGCGGTCCCATCACTTGGCAGGTAACCCCGGCCGTTCAGGGTGGGCTCGGCGGTTCCCAGGATTTTGTCAGCGGCGGACTGTTATACGGCGCACAGGTGGACAGCTCATTGAGTGCGAACCTCGCCGGTTTTACCCTGACACTTGCCGACAGCGCCGGTTACGACCACGGGGCCAGCATTGATATTGGTGGCTATAGTTTTAACACCCATCTGAACCAGTGGCTTTTCAAAAACGGCCTGCAACTCAGCAAAAACTTCGGCAGCTTCTTCGTCGATGGAAGTGGAACCTGGACCAACTTTCTTCACACCGCGTTCGTGCCCGGCTATTTCACGCCTGAACTGGGTGTAGGCATCCGCTTCGGTCATAACGATAGCTGCGGTCTCCGCATTGGATATATCGGAAACTACGGCAACCACTACAACACCACCGGTGGGAATGTGCTGTTGTATTTTACAAACTGATCGCCAGGCCGGTGGGATCCAAAACTTTGATTTCCACGAACCTTTGGAAGTCGGTCACATTGAACGTGAGCAGTTGCCACGATCACGGTAGATGCTATCGCGACTGTCATCTGCCGCGTAATCGTCCGGCAGCGTTTCCGAGTGTTTTTTGCCCAACTCCATCCAGTCAGCAAAAGCCTGCCTTTTTTCATCAACCAGGACGATGCTCTGCACCAACTGTTCCAGTACGGGTTGGACTAAAGCGTCGACGCTTGTATTGCGTTCTTCAGCCTTTTTGACCAGCTTATCGAAGATCCGGTTGTCTATCGTGAGCGTTGCCAATTTTTACTCCATGCAGGCATAAAGTGATCATACCTTATTGCCATGCCATTAACTCAATCGCTCTCGAACCGCACGCCAACACGCCCCAGCAATTCGACCGCGTTATCGTGATATATTTTCTGCAATACATCGTCGGGCAGCGCCAGCCCGTGGATGGTCACCTGCTGATCGGCGGGAAGGTCGGGATCGAAAATGGGACTAGGTCCGATATAGGCCGTCTCCCATAGTTTTCGATGCACCCACCATCGGCTGGCCAGGAAATCAAATCCGCGGTCGTTGCCGCTGACCTGATCGGATCCCCATAAAAGTCGATCCTGATTTCGTATGACAAACTCGCGCGCCAGGTCGCGTCGGGCGGATATCTCGCGAACCATCCAGCGCGTGGCGCTCATGTCCATATACAGGTTGGGATAGTGGTCCAGCAGGTACTGCAATCGCAGCAGATCCTCGGGATTTCCACCAAAATGAGCCCCCAGCCAGGGATGGTCCTTAAATGCAATCAGGCAATTTTCCCACATGCGATAGTGGGCATCGCGCGTGCCATATTTGGCCGGGTCGGCCGCGTATTTGCCGTTGTACCAGGTGTCGGGATCCCCCACGTGCGACATCAGGATCATCCCGCGGCTGACCGCTTCGCGCATGATCTTCATCAGCCTGGGATCGTCGAGCGGAATCCCGTGCATGGCCATCGTTCCCGGGGCGGAATGGAACTTCACCATCCGACTGCCCATGTTGTAGAACGCCTCCACGCGTGTCATCCAGTTATCCAACCAGCCCGGCCCGCGATCCTGCCAGGAAGGGATCGCGATAAACTTCAGGCGATGCCCCCATTCTCGCTGCAATCCCACCGCTTCTTCCAGCGGTGCCATCGTCACGCAGGCATCAATCCCAAAGTGGTCCGCGCATTCAAACCATCCCTGGGCATGTCGAACGGCAAACAGATGTGTGTGGGCGTCGATGACCAGGCCGCGGACTTTGGGGCGCGGCATCGGTAACCGGTAGTTCAGTCCGGTGCGATTATATTCCGATTCCTTCGCCGGCGCGAGCACCGGTGAGACCGTCGACGCCGGTGGCGGCGGTGTCACATCGGGGGGAGTTGTGGTCGTTGCGGTATCGGTCACGGCGTTTCGAGCGTATGCAACGCCGGGGTGGATGTCGAGTCCTTTCCAGCAAACCCGGCACAGTCCGGCGGCACCTGGTCCTTCTTCTGTGATGCCAAAAACCGCGATTGCCGCGTGGGCCCCGATTTACCACGCACCACCCGCGTGTCTGCCGGTGCAACAAACGGGGCCAGAAATCCCGGTCGATCGCTGCGCCCGCCGCGCTGATAATCCTGCCAGATTGCCTCGGCGGCGGTGCCCGCTTCAACCCCGCGTTCCACCGTCAAAAATTCCAGCATGAGTTCCATCAACCGATGCAGTGAAATCGCATGGCTTTTTCCCACCTTCTGATAAAGCCACTCACTCAACCTGAAAAACCAGGTGAACGGCGACTCGTCCCCCCAGACCAGCGGCGTGGTCAGCACAAAATTTCCGCTGTTGCTGATCAGATCCCAATAACGGCTGAACCGCCGCATCTTCTGCATCGTTCTGAAATCGACCAGCCCGGTCTGCAGAATTTCGTACGGCGCATTGGGGCTGTATACCATCGCCCATTCCACGTCGTGGCGCACGATTGGTGTGCCGCGCAGTCGCTTGAGCATGCCGACTTGAATTTCCTGCGGTTGCAGTGCGACCAACTGATCAAACCCGCGACCGAAGCTTGCGATATCCTCGCCCGGCAAGCCAACGATCAAATCAGCGTGAACGTGTACACCCGTTTTCTGTCGAAGAAACTGCAGGTTTTCCGTCAGTTTCTGGTAGTCCTGCCGCCGACTGATCAGGCGGGCGACTTCGCCGTTGAATGTCTGAATGCCCACCTCAAACTGAAGCACCCCCGGTGGAAACTGCCGGATCTGCTCGCGCAGCGGATCGGGCAGTCGATCGGGGATCATCTCAAAATGCAGGAACAAACCCGGCCGAAGCCGATCGAGAAAAAACTGCAGGATCGCTTTGCTGATGCCCAGGTTCAAATTGAATGTGCGATCCACAAACTTGAACTGCAGCAACCCCCGCGACAGCAGCCGATCCAACGAAGCCAGGAATTCTGAAAGCGGAGCATTTCGCACCGGCACGTCCAGCGATGACAGACAAAACTCGCACTTGAACGGACACCCGCGCGAAGCTTCAACATAAACCACGCGCTGCTTCAAATCCTCATCGGTATACAGATCGTAAGGTAAATGAATAACGCCCGAGTCGGCGCGATCCGAAGCCGCGAATTGCGGCAATTCATTGGGAATCACCTTGAGCAGCGGACGTTTGCCCGCCAACACTTTTTCGCAAAGCGCCGCAAACGAGAGGTCTGCTTCGCCGGTTACCACATAATCCGCCAATCGGCAGATTTCCTGCTGATCGCTTTCATAGGAAACCTCCGGCCCGCCGACGATCACCACGATGTTTGGCCGCACGCGTTTCAGTTCCGACACAAGCTGTGTCGCAACGGTGACATTCCAGATGTAAACACCAATCCCCACGATAGTGGGATTGCAGGAGAGGATTGTTTCCAGCGCATCGACTGGCCGATGACTGATTTCAAATTCCAGAAGTTGCGTGCGATCGGTCAGCGGGCCGAGATTGGCCATCAGGTAGCGCAACCCGAAAGCGGCATGAGCGTATCGCGCGTTGAATGTGGTTAGAACAATCTCGGGCACGGATAGAGTCTACCGCAAAACCTTCAAAACCGCTCCGGATCCTGCCGAATCAGCGTCCCGCATTCGGGACATCGCTCGGGGCTTGCCCTCAAATCGTAGCCGCACACCCGGCAGACCCTGGGTGGTTGCTCGGCCTCCTTATGCTTTACCCACATCACAATTGCCGCCATCGTGATCGGAAAAACCATCAGCACAAAAAACGGCAGCAGGGTCAATCCATCGGTTCGCCAATCGCGCAGCGACTCGACAATCGCACTGAGATTCATCAGAAACACGACGATTAGCACCCCTGATTCAATCAACAGGGTGGTAGCAAGCGCCCGCCAACCGCGCCCCGCGGAAATGATCGGCGCGATCAGCATGATAAACGCCAGCGGAAGCAGCACGCAGCAGCCAAAGGCCATGATGGATCTTATTGCATTATTGTAGTTGTTTGATGTTTTGCGCCCTGTGCATTTTCGCGTCATCGGCTAGATTTTTTCCATGCCTCCAAGCGCTTCCCATCCTGGTTATCAACTCGTCTGGCTATTCATCCTGGCGATACCCATCGCCTGCGTCGCGTGGACCGTCACCAAGGAAGAGGTATTCCGCGAGGCCCGCGAGTACTGCGAATCGCGCTGCAAGTCCTGCCAGACCGTCTGGGAGCGCAAATTCTTTTACCTCTTCACCTGTGAGTATTGCTTTAGCCATTATGTCACCGCCTTCTTCCTGTTTTTCACCCGCTACAAACTGCTGTTGGATGACTGGCGCGGCTACATCATCGCGCTGTTCGCCCTTGTGTGGGTTGCCAATGCCTATATGAATCTGTTCGCACGCCTTCGTGTTGAACTGCGCTTTGTCCGCGCGGATGCAAGCGTCAAAGATCACCAGGTGAAACAGCTGGAAAATGAGATTAAAAAATTGTCCGAGTAGCAGGTATGCCCTCAGCACCAAGGGCAATTCGTCGAACAAAGCGATAAGATGTGAAAAGCGATTCGAACAGTTGAATTGCTTAAAACCGGCCCCGGTCAGCATAAATAAAGACTGCGGCTAAACTGGTTTCTCAACTTGCATTTTTCACAACGGGTATGACATATGCCGGATCCAACTTTAAGCTCGACACCATCACCGCTGCCGCCGGTTCGTCTTTTACTGGCTGATGTGGATGGAACGCTGGTCACGCAGCAGAAGCTTCTCACCGATCGTGCGCAGCAGGCGGTCGCGAAGCTGGCCGCGGCGGGAATTCTATTTGCCGTCACCAGTGGCAGACCACCGCGCGGCATGTCCATGCTGGTGCAGCCGCTGAAGATCCAGACACCCATCGCAGGTTTCAACGGCGGGCTTTTTGTCAATCCGGATCTGTCCATCATCGACGCCAAAACACTGCCCCGCGATGTCGCCGAAGCAGTGGTCAAAACCATCGAAGCGCATCAGCTCGATGTCTGGATTTATCGCGGCAATGACTGGTTTGTCCGCACCCGCCACGGGCCGCACGTGGACCGCGAGGAATGGACCGTCAAATTCGAACCCACCGTAGTCGATCGTTATGACGACAAACTGGACGGCGTGGTCAAAATCGTAGGTGTCAGCGACGATCTCAAAGCCGTCGAACGCGCCGAAACCGACGCCCGCGCCCAGTTCGGCGATCACGTCTCCGCTGCCCGGTCGCAGCCATACTATCTCGACGTCACCCACCCGCAGGCCAACAAAGGCGGCGTTGTCAAACGCCTCAGTGAACAACTGAAAATCCCCACCGAAAACATCGCCACCATCGGCGACATGCCCAACGACGTACTGATGTTCGCCCTGAGCGGCCTAAGCATCGCGATGGGCAACGCAAGCGCGGATGTGCAACGGGCGGCCCGGCGCGTGACGGCGTCAAACGAGAACGAGGGATTCGCCGAGGCGGTGGAGAAATACATTCTGCCTTCGTCGCGTTGATGATGGTGAGCCGCGCAATCCCCAACGCCCAGCGGTGCCTGCAGCCTGGGAATTTGCGCTCTGATGGATCGATCTGAAAGAGCCGGATTTTTGTTGCAAGGTTCTCCGGGGAGCGGTAATATTTTTGTTCGGTTCGATTTTATCGAAGGAGGGACGAGAACAACGTGTAACGATTGATCGACCAAGATCAGGTGCGTTCGCATGTGCGACTTGTCCGATCGATTCACACTCAGGCTTCTCCTCCCCTGATGATCCCAATTCCTTTCGAATAACCACCGGCGGGATTGCCGCTGCATCTGCGCGCGGGAATTCCATTTTTCACGAAGGGTTGGCTTGCATGCGTCATAATCATAAGAGAATCTCGCAGGAGTCACGGCGAGTCGGTCTGATCGAGTCTCTCGAAAATCGCCGGCTTCTCAGCGCTGGGCAGGCGTTCTACCTAGACCAGGATTTTCGTGCCGGCGCACTCGATACCGTCTCAACGTCGGGGACTGGCGCGGCGTTTTTGAGTGGCACGGGCTATCCCAGCCAATTTCTAACGGATGGTACGAATTTCTATGTGATTTCAGGGCCAGCGGCACCTGGACCGCAGCTGTACTCGATTGAAGAGTTCAGCGCTACCGGACAGGTCATCAACCAGTCCGTGCTGGGCGACCTTACTTCCGACCCAACCGGAAGCGCCATTTCTGGCTCTCGTTTATTCGCTGCGAACCAACCGGCTGCTGGATCGGTAAGTGAATACACCACCGGCGGTCAGCTGGTGCATGCCTTGCTCATTACAAATCTTCCCACGGCGAATATCCGGTTGTATGTCGATGGCAACCTGTTACTGGTTTCCAATGGAATTGACAGCGGCATCTCGGCGTATAACAGCAGCAACGGCGCGCTGGTAAGTTCGTCCTTCATCACGCCATCCGCATCTTCGGGCGGACAATATTTCGGGTTGGTACTTAACAACGGATCGATCTTCGCCAACAGCATAAATGGCACCGTCGACCAGTTCGATGCCGCCAGCGGAACGCTGACTAAAGAAGACATTCTGACACTGCCCAACTGGCAATATACCCCTTACTCCTCAAACGTCGTAGCAACATCGGATTCAATTGTAGCCACCTATATGGCCATCGATAATAACCAGATCTTTATCGCAGAAGAACGGTATTCCGGTGGCGAGGCTTCGGAAATGCGAGAGTATTCAATGTCTGGCACTTTGGAAGCTACGGTTGATCTGCCCGAATCAAACGATCTAAGCTCTGGCCAGCCAATCGGGCTATTCGTTATGGGCACGAGTGGTCAGTCGCTCACCGACCAACTTGCCTTCTCCGCGAGTCCAACATCAACACAGATAGGCAGCGCGATCGCTACTACGGCCGTACAAATCGAGAGCCCCGCTGGGACTGCGACCAATGACAATCTGGCAGTAACACTGTCGCTGTCCGGCGGCATCGCCGGCGCGACTCTCGGAGGGACGACGACGGTGCGAGCGGTGAACGGCGTCGCCACCTTCAGCGACCTCTCGATTAATCTGCCCGGTGATGGATACACGCTCACAGCCACCTGCGGGGCCTATCAATCAGCCGTAAGCGCGCCCTTTAGCATTATTCCAAAATCGGTGCTGTTGCCTTCATTTGGCAAGACCAGCGTTCCGGCATCTGTGGTGACTGGCCTTCCGTGGGGTGCCAGACTGCCGGTGGTGCTTTCCAACACCGGCAGCCTGCTCCATGGGAAAGTGACGGTGAATCTTTTCGCCAATACCTCGCCGACATTGGATGGCAACCAGGTGTTGTTGAAATCAGTCGTGCGGAAGAAGCTGGTGCTCAGAGCCGGGCGCAGGGCGTTGATCGGAATTTCCGTTCCAAGTCTTGCCGCTGATTTTGCGCCGGGAACTTATTACCTGATCGCGCAGGTGGTTGATCCGCTTGAACGCACGCAGTTGGTTGCAACCGCGCAGACCATAACGGTTGCCGCTCCAAACGTAGCTGGGTCGGTCGCACTTGTCGTGACTGAGCATTACACACAGGCGCTGGGTCAAAACCAGATCGTGAACCTCACCGTCACTGTTACCAACTCTGGAAACGTGTTGCTCAAGGGTCAGACCTTGTCGATCACAAGCACCTATAGTGCGGGCCTGGCAACTGTAGTTGTAGCGACTCACAAGTTCGGCCGTGCACTGGCGGTGAACGGCATCCGAACTTTCAAACTTCGCTACCGAACAACCAAGGCCACGGCGCCGGGGCTGTATTTCATGCTCGCTGGGGTATCCGTGGCCGGGAATCCGGTGCTGGTTCAAGGTTCGGCCTATCTTGATCTCACGAAATGAAATCGCGTGGTCGTCTCGGCGGGAATTCGTAATCCCCACTGAAAACATCGCCACCATCGGCGACATGCCCAACGATGTGCTGATGTTCGCCCTCAGCGGCCTGAGTATCGCTATGGGAAACGCCAGCTCAGAAGTGCAACGCGCCGCCCGCCGCGTCACGGCAACGAACGAACAGGAAGGTTTTGCCGAAGCCGTGGATCGCTACATCCTTCGGCAGGATGCGTAAGCCATCTACCATAATAAATGGCAGCAGCATTGCCCGTAGTCCCGCAAATACGATGAACCGTCCCACACCGCGGTGTTCTCTACTCCGTTCGACGTTGCTCGGCCCATCGCCTTAGCCGCAACAGAACGCTATACGATATGCATCATGACAGCACGCGAATGGCAAACTCTCATGACCGAGCTAATCGACGGGGTTGGCATCAACCTTTGTCCATCGGCGCCAAAACGCGTACACGCTCAGCTACAAAATTTCCGTCTGCAAGTCGCCGAAGCACGAACCCCTCGCCTTCGAGCGCAGCTTGAGCGTCGGGTGGAATCGTACCTCGAAGCCAAACCCTGCACACGTGCAGCCGCCCGCCGCTATATACGTCCTAAATTAGTAAACGCCCTCTCCGAAGCTTACGTGTTGCTTCACCGCGCGAAAGCTTTCCTCAAGAAACACGAGGAAACCTGATGCGGAAATGAAGCGTAACTTCAAAATGCGTCGTTATGCGACGCGCTATGCGACGTTTTAGCAAGAAGGCGATAAAGGCGACGGCAGGCTCAGCATTAGGAAACAACACTTGTGTTTGTAGTTATAAGCAACTGCAAATTGCTCTCGGGAGGGGTCAGCTTACATTGCTGATTGGCAGGATGCGTCTTGGTTGTCAGCCGCGCTTCCCCCAGGAGTGCGCCCGATTTGTTAGTCGGCAATTCATCCAGCAGCTTGCAATAACTGTCCGGAGCTGATTTATTAAAAAGATCAAATCCCGGCCCACCCGGCGGTCGTTTCGCATGTGGGTGGGGAGAACGATAGTTACACCGCCATGGGCACACCGGACCCATTACCCCGCTTGGACTATGGTACGGAACCCCGGCGTGACCCCGGGTGGTTCCGCTGGCTCGTAGGAGGCGGGTGTGCGCTTGGAGCAATTATTATAGTGCTAATCGTGCTCGATTGGTTACGTTGGCTATAGCACCACCGCAGCCCGGCGAGGCGGTAGGACCAGCCGTTTGCTGTGGACGAGCCCGCGTCGTGAGTGGTACTTTCTTATAGTCTGGCGGTTGTTAGCGCGTCGACAGCTGAGAAGTTGACATCCGCCTTTTACTTGTCGCGTCGCGTTGGAACTTTGGCTTTGGTATACTGTTTATTGGCGCGCCGCGTTGGCCGCCGCAGATTGTCATCCGTTATCGACCCTCATGCCCCGTGTGGTCATAGTTGTCGCTGCCTTGGTCGTCCTCGCACTGCTCGCCGCGCCAGTGATCCCGGGGCGGCGACACGAGGGATGGTGCGACGCCGTTAGCGGCACGGTGCGGTGGCAAACAACTTGGCCCTTCGGCGTCGTAACCGGAGTGCACACGGATGCCTCGCCGCTTGACGTCAGGTTGCACACCCTCAGATACCGTTGGGTGCCGGAATGGCGGCGCGTCCATTGCACCGATCAGACATTATGGGGACGGCGGACCGGGGTTGAGGACAGCACGGTGCCACCCATCAGCCAGATGCATCAAATCCTCCAGTGGTACGTTGACGCTTCGACCCCAGACGACCTGCGGCAATTCGCGGACGTGATGCGCTTGGGCACGCAGCAGCAGCAACAAGCCGCAGTGGACGCCGCTTTTGCAAAAGAGCTGGCGTCAATCGCGGCAGACCAACCGGGTGGATAACCAGCCACTTATGAAGGCTTTTTTGTGAAGCGGATTTGTTATTAGATTCACCGCGACTTCCACTATTGGCGTGGCAGGTACCATGGCAAAGCTCCAAACAAGAAGAACCGCTGCGGCTACAGCGATATTGTCGATGTTGCTTGCGGTAACGGGAGGATGCGCGGCTTCGTCAACCTGCGGCACGGCGGAAAAGGACCAGGCTCCGTCGTACCTGCCATACGCCGTTCCATTTGTAGGCGTGCAAGACATATTTGGCCGAAACGCTCTTGGTGATGCGATCGTTATCACGGCAGTTCACGGGACCGCTGACACTTTTGCGATAGGCAATACCTACCGCATCGACGGTGCGTATACATTGGCATCGCACGACCAGGCGACATTATCAACATACATGACGGACACCCGGCCCGATGCACCGCGTCGAAAAATGGTCCCAGGGCAGTCACTTTCTATTCGAAAAGGATCGGGCACATTCACGGTTTTTCTCAAAGTAGAGGATCGAGGTTGCCCGCATGTGAGTTTTTATCCTGGCAATGGCGGTCAGAGTTTTTCCGGTGAATATTATGGTACCGGCAGCTTCTTGCCGCCCGAATCTTGGCGCTTGAAGAATCAGCTCGCTTCCCACAAAAAGGACGCGGGCTAACTGCCCAACGCTTTAGACGGCGTCGCATTAAAAGTGTCTTTGATCTAGCGTATTCTGGCGGCTCATGTTGGCCGCTGGATTTATCATCCGTTATGCGGCATCAGCATTACCGCGACCTATGATTGCTCTTCTTCTCATCGGAATAGGCTATGGGATAGCGGCTGTTGTCGCGTTCATTCAACGCAAGTGGAAGCGTGGCCTATACAAGCTGGCTGCATCAGCCGTCCTACTTGGCTGTGTCTCGTACTATCTAATATCATGGAACGCGGCGATGCTTAAGGTCCAGCATGACGCCGCAACACGGGCTGCTGGATAACCAGCTAATGCGGTGGACGGCCCCCGCGTCGCGTTCGTATTCTCTTTTATTCTGGCGGTTGTTAGCGCGTCGCGTTGCCCGCTACAAGCGTCATCCGTATGCCCTGAGGCGGCACCATGGGAATGATCGTAGGCCTAGTCTGCCTCTCGCTCGCCATCGTCGCGGTGCCAAAGTTTGCACGTTTTGCAGCTCGGTTGCTTCCAAACAGGCCGCCTCGGATCGGTCCGCGGATCTCCAAACTGGACGACGATGGACTCACAGTTGCGGGGAGCAACGCGAATTGGTCCGACATTCAAGAGATCGTAACTTACAAACACGATTTTGTTGCTTACGACATGGTCTGCATCGCGCTTCAGTTGCAAGGCTCAAAATGGGTCGAGGTTTGGGAGGAAGATCCCCGTTTCGGTACACTGACCGCAGAATTGAGGCGGCGCTTCCCTACGATTCCTGAAAGCTGGTATCACGACGTCTGCCTGCCAGCATTCAAGACAAACTATCGCGTCCTCTGGAACGGGGCATAACCATGCGTCGCTGTGGACGGCCCCGCGTCGCGTCGAAAGTTCATCTAAGGTATAGTATTGCTTGGCGCGTCGCGTCGGCCGCCACAGATTATCATCCGTTATGCCACTTCCGCACCTTGTCATTCCGACCGCCACTCGGATAGAGGTCCGGCTGACTGGCGGTCCTGTGGTGCATGCGACTTCCGGCTACAGGCAGTGGCGCGGCCAGTTCGAGGCAAGTGAGCCAATTGTCGCTTTGGCGCTCACTGTCGTCGGGTCAAGCGTTTGCTGGACCCGAACATCACACCGCGGTACAGCCTCGCTCAAAACTAGCATCTTATTCGCGCCTTATGATGAACATGGCCTCGATATCCAAGTTAGCTTCTCGATCCTAGATGCTGGGACAGTTAGTCGACTGGTCGTCGACTCGTTGCAGACGCTTCCTTGCCCGAATCTTAAAACGTTTTCGACCGGCGAGCTTGTGCAAATCGCGGTCATCGATTCGGAACCAGTGTGTGAGCTGAAAGCCCTGTTCTTGGCGAGGCGAGATGTTAGGTCCGTCCGAAATGGTGTCTGGCATGCTCACGGGGACGTCGCCGCATCTGTGGGTGATCCTTGGCACAAAATCTTGACCTACGGCCGGACTGGCACACTAGAAGCGGCATAACCGGCCGTTGCTGTGGACGGGCTCGCGTCGCGTCGATAGTCTCTGTTTATTCTGTCGGTAGTCAGCACGTCGCGTTGGCCGCTGTAAATCGTCATTTGTTAACTCGCCTCATATTATGACAAGCCGTGACGACCCAGCAGGATTGGTTCAACTGGAATATCGCAGGCGTGAGCCGTCGGAACAGCCAGTCATCCAGCCGATCAGGCAGGCTTTCATGGTGATTGTCGCGACTTCTAGCTTCGTTTTCACCATTATATTAATCGCAGTTGCCGTGGCTGCTTTGCTATGAACATTGATGGCCTACCGACCGCCAGCGACACAACGGGCGAGATCATTAGCTAATGGTGCGGACGGCCCCGCGTCGCGCGGGAAGTTTGGCTTTAGTATAAAGTTCCTGGCGGGTCGCGTAGGCCGCCCGGGATTGGCATCTGAATACTGCAGCGGCGATTCGCTATGCCTGAGACACTCTCCTATGCCACGCCGGCGTCACGACCTTCCCGGCAGTCTTTATTCGCGTCGGCTTCCATAGCCGTCGCTTGCGTTTGTGTGATTTGGGAAATGGCCGCGGTCTGTTCGAACTTGCTTCCGTTCGATGTGTATAAGCAAAATCGGATTGGCATGGTTGCTGGGCTTTTATCCATTATCCTCGCGTTTGCTGCCTATCGCCAGCCGTTTCGACGCCGTGGACTCGCGCACGTTGCAATTACTGTCTCTGTCCTCGCATTTCTTTTTGCAGCGATGGCCCAGCCGTTGTAACGAACCTGATGCGCCGTCTCACCGGCCAACGCGGACTTTGACAAGTTCGGTCAAGTCGCTGGCGGGCCCGCGTCGAGTTCGAACCTTGTTCTTGGTATAACGATCCCCGGCGCGTCGTGTTGGCCGCTACGGAATGTCATTAGTAATCACGCAATGCCAATGGACAAACCACCGACGCTTGAGTACGCGCCAGCACCGCACCGCCGGATGCCATTCGCGATCGCGTTGCTGCTATGTGTGTTACTGCAACTCGGCGGCTATAGCCTCTGTGTGTTGTCAGTCTCTCTGTTGTCGAGCCTGACGATTTGCCGCGGAATACTATCACTGGTGGCCCTCGGTACGGGTGCCTCGCTATGCGTGGCCGGAACACGAGTTCGACAGCGATCGTGAACACCGGTCTGATAGCCAACGGTTGGTGTCGCGAGGCACGCGTATATTGGTTGTGTTTGATATAGTGTTGGTTCGCTATGCATTTCAGTTGCGACCTCACTCTTACAATCAACGACGGCGAAGTCTTCGAGTGGGTGCTATTCATCCGCAGCGTCAACTACGCAGTCGCCGCAGAGTTCGCGCAGCAGGCGGTAACAAGTCGGTGGCACGGGACGGCAAAGATCGAAGAGCTTTGTTTATCCCTGGATAAGAGTTCTGAGCAAAAGCAGGCATCGGGAGATGACGAGACGCCGGGTGTTTATGCGAGCCGCCCACCGCGCTAAATAGTTGGACACAGACCACGGCTGCAAAGCGTGATAGAACGGCTGTTGGGAAGGCGAGGATAATCACATGCTGCTGTGGACGGGCCGGCGATGCGAACGGTATTCTCCTGTCTTCTGGCGGCTGTGAGCGCGTCGCCTTAGCGGCCAGAGATTGTTATCTGTTATCCGCCCTATGGAAATGCCTGCCTCCACAGACCCGGCCATCATGTGCCAAGGCCTCCGAGCTTTAGGCGCGACGACCTACAGCCGCGAGAGTCGCGGAAGTAGAAGCTCAACTCGGTTCGAAGTTTCAAGGCGTTCAGTCTGTTGCCGCTCAGGTACTCGGCGCATGGCGGTCGCATGAGTCGCTTGGCCGCCTTCGAGAGACGTTTCAGCAACTGAAAGGTTTGAACAAGCAGCGGAGCATTATCGCCAAGGCGATGGGTTCGGTACTTCGTCCATCGGACACGGAATGCATCATCGAATGGTTCTTATCGCTGCCCACCTATAACGCTCGTTTCGAATTGCTGCCAACCGTTGCGTGTGTCGATCCAAAAACGGCGAAGCCTCTTTTAGAGAAAGCATGGTCTGTTGGCGATCGGGGGATGAAGCATTCGATTCTGGTTGCAGCCAGCAGCATGCGTCACCCCTGGATGTTCATCCCGTTGGGTCTGCGTGACGCGGATGGCTTCATCCGCGAACTGGCAACCGCGTTCGAACAGACCTTCCGTGGGAAACCGGCGGGCAGATATCCATACGCCACGATGGAGCAGCCCCGTGTCGGGCGTTCTGGCAAGAAGAAGAACCATCGGCGCGATTATCGCGAGAGTAGCAGTCTGGATCCTGATTTACTTGAGTGATCGTTGTTAAGGCAGTTGCGTCTTCAACGCGTAGAAGACCTCCTGCGTGTTACGCGCAATCGATTATCGCCAGCTATGCCCCGACCCAAAGTCCTTATATTTTCGCCCGGGTTTCGGCTGTCATCGCTGGACGTGGGTATCCTCATCGGCGGCGGTGTGGCCTGCGTTTCCTTCTATCGGCTGGACCCGTGGTTGGGTGTCGCCGTGGCGTTCGTGGTTGGCCACTTCTTCCTGTTTTGCAACGTCCTGCGGATGTCGCGACCGCCGGAACTCATCTGGGCAGGCGTGTTCGCCGCTTTGGCTGTGGTGACCGTCACCACCGGTGCCGTGTCGTGGCTGGCGGCGCTTTCTGCTTCGGCTGTGCTTACGCTTGTTCTTGCGGTTCGTGAATGTCGTAGACCGTCGTACCACGGTGTCGGCTGGCGTCGGCTCAATCCACAACTGCCGGAATGGTGGGCCGACCATACCGGAGGCGTGCCATAAAGGGGCCACTTATCAATTTGACTGCGATCAGGCGATTCGGGTTGCTACATACCCTCGCGCCGCTCGGTCAAGCCGGCATCTGAACTGTCGATCCGTCAAAAAATGCGTCGAAAGGCACAGGAACGCATGTGAAAATATGTGGCCCCTTTTTGTCTCTATATCAATTAGGTTGATGCCTTTGACGGGGGAGAAGAAACAATCGTAAATAGTGTTATGGCGCAGGTTGCTTCTTGTCATTGAGTTCAAGGCGGACGTAGTCATACAGCACGCCGTCGGTCCAGGTGCGGACGTGCTTGGTCAGCGCGATTACGTTTTCGCCGGGCTTGAAAAGGGCGGCATCAAACTTGAGATTGATTTCAGTTAGGGAGTCCGAGCGAATGCCGTCTCTGTGCATGACGCCGGATTCGGGCAGATCGCCGGTTGTGCCGATGGATTGTCCGTTGAGCGTTGCATCGACGGGCCCGCCACGCGCGCCGCAGATAGCGAGTCGGAGAATGCCGGTGCCTGCGGGGACAGCATCCATGTTAAAGCGAATCTTCCATGTGGTGTCCTGCCATTTCCCGGTTCCAGCCGGACGCGGCGGTTGGCAATAGTTCCAGTCGTGATGCCAATCACTTTTACCGATGACAAAATCGACGTCGTTTGGGAAATCGGTGGGGTAAAGGTTGTAAAGTCCCCATTGCCAGTATTCGTTACCATGACGAAATTCCGCTGCGCTTCGATCGGGAATGCCGATGTCCCAAATCTGTTTACCATATCGCAGGGGGGTCCAAGTCAGATCGCCCAGATCGGTGGTTTTGCCAGCGACGACCTGCACATCCGTCCGGCTGAACGCTCCGAGAACTCCATCGACAAAGGCGTAGAGGGTGTAAGTTCCGGGCCTTGCGTTGGGGATGGTAAATCGGCCGGCGGCGTCGGCTTGAACCCAGTATTGATAATGCTTGCCGTCGGTCTGCCAATCAATAGTGAGCGGTCCTTTTTTTCCCATGCCTGCTTGATACGGCGGCTGCGCGAGTCCGACCCATGCGTTTGCAGCGGTGGCCGATGGCGCCTGCGGATCGGTTACAACGAGGTGACCGCTGGCAGCGCCGCGCTGGTTTGCATGTTCGTAGCCGGGAACATTGGCCCATTCGTAAGGCCAGGCTTTTTTCTCCTGTACCGCTCGCGCCTGCGCATCGTTCCACATTGCCTGCGGGCTATCGCCGGAATTGCAATACATCAGGAAGGGTCCGAGCGTTTTCTGCCAGTGTTCGTTTGACTCGATTTGAATCCCGCGTCCGCCGTAATGGGGACTCTGCCAGATAAGAAGCATTGTCGGGTCGGCGGGCAGGGCGGCTTTCACATCAATGTGGCCGACATAATCGGTCATGACCGCCGGGCCGTTGAGATATTCAATGCTCGGGTTGACGATATAGAGCCCCAGTTTCTTCGTCGTGCTGCTCCATCCCCAGGTTGGTGTCTGGGAGAAGAGCACAGAATAGTCATACTTGTGTTCGACCAGGCCCTTGCGAACGCCGGTGTTGATGCGGCGGGCTTCCCAGAGATTCAGCTGCGTGCCTTTGACCCAATCTTCAGGCGTGGGCATCTGCCGCTGCTTTAGCGGCCCGGCGGAAAGAAAGTCAAACACCTGCGGATTGAGTTTCCAACAAACGGTATTCACACCGTCATTGAACGCAGGATAGCCGGGCTGATGCTCGAGCGTTTCCGAACCGTAGATGCCAGAATCTCCGCGATGCAGTGTGTAGCGGATCTCCATGTCCATGGGCACAACGTCGGGCTGATTTTTATATGGAAATCGCAGCGTGATCTCCCCGGCTGCGCCGCCGGTAGCGGTGGGATCCTGGCTGACGGTGTAGACCACGGGGCTGCCCTTGGTTTGCGTGTTTTTTTGCCCGGGAACCGCGCCGTAGACATTCCAATAGCCACCGCCATGGCTCAACATATCGGTGTCGTGGTAGCGGATGGACAGGAGATTGCCGTCGGACTTTTTGATCTTCACGCTGATGATGCCGTTGGCCAGCGTGGCGGTATCGGTGTCGTCACTGATTACGACCGACTGGGCATCGGCGGCGCGTGCGGTATTGCGCACGCGCCAAGAAGCAGAACCAGCGCCGCTGTAAGTTTGAGAATGATCGTGCGATTCATATCGCTTACTACCGCCTGGCCTCGAAGGCGTTGAACCGACGGTCCGGGCCGGCATTGCGCGGTGGCGGCAACATTCGGGATAGAGTCAACGAGAGTCGGTTTGCGTGTGCCTGCGCCAGCGCCGGGCATCGTTGAGTGGGATCTGGCGATGGTCATTGGGTTTGGCAAACCTATGATAATGGCATGAGCACGCGCGATATTATTTCAACGGATGTAGCGGTGGTCGGTGCCGGGCCGATCGGGCTCGAGCTTGCGGTAGCGTTGAAGAAGGCCGGAATCGAATATCTGCAGTTTGATGCCAGGCAGATTGGTTACACGATATCGTGGTTTGCGCCGCAGACGCGATTTTTCAGCAGCGCGGAGCGAATCGCCATTGCGGGGGTTCCCCTGCAGACGATCGATCAGGGGAAGGCGACGCGCGAGGAATATCTGTTATATCTGCGTTCGATTGTGCAGCAGTTTGATCTGCCGGTGCATACGTATGAACCGGTGTCGAAAGTGCAGAAACTCGACGATGGTTTTGAATTGTCAACCACGCATGGCGGTCGCAGTCAGGTGTATTTTGCCAGGCGCGTGGTGGTATGCACCGGGGGAACAGATCGGCCTCGGCGATTGAACATTCCGGGTGAGGATTTGCCGCATGTGAACCATTATTTCAGAGATCCGCATCAATTTTTTCGCAAGCGGTTACTGATCGTCGGCGGGAAGAATTCCGCGGTGGAGGCGGCATTGCGGTGCCATCAGGCGGGTGCGAACGTGTCGATCAGCTATCGGCGGGATCAACTGGATGCGCGGAGCATCAAATATTGGTTGATGCCGGAGATCAACGGGCTGATTTCCGCGGGGAGAATTGTCGGCTATTTCAATACTGTTCCGACGGAAATCACCGGATCGACGGTTACGCTTCAGCAGGTGCGGGGGGCGGATGCCGTGGTTGAACCTTTTGACTTTGTCCTGCTTCTGGTGGGTTATGAGGCGGACATGACGCTGCTGCGCACGGCGGGTGTAAAACTGAACGGCGAGTGTCAGATTCCCATCTATTCCGAGCAGACAATGGAGACGAATGTGCCGGGCTTGTATGTGGCGGGTTGCGCGGTGGGGGGGACGCAGGACAAGTATGCGGTGTTTCTGGAGAACTGCCACGTTCATATCCCGAGGATCATCGCTTCGCTGCGCGGGGAGGCGGCGAAGATCGACGCGCCGGTTTATGCCAGGCCGGAAAGCTGATGTGCCTGCTCTTGATTCGCTGCTACCGACCGATCTAATAGTCCCGCTCATTTGAATGGAGTCACAATTGCACTGGGCCGGAACTACTGAAAACATTTTCTTTGCGCTCTATCTGCTGACCGGGCCGCTGGTGTGGCTGGTGTACGGTTACGGCACATTTGCAGGCAGATTGAAGTTACGTTTGCTGGATAAGCCCCGGCAAAAGCCCAATCCACCGCCGCTGTGTTCGATTTTGATTCCCGCCAAGGATGAGGAAGCGCGGATTGCGCGGTGTCTGCAATCGGCGCTGGAACAGGACTATCCCAATTTTGAATTGATAGCGATCGACGATCGAAGTTCCGATCGCACGGGCGCGGTGATGGACGAAATGGCGCTGAAGGATCCGCGGCTGAAGGTGCTGCACATTCAACCCGGATCGCTTGGCCCGGGATGGACCGGGAAGAACAACGCTCTTTTTCAGGCGACCCGGCAGGCGCAGGGGAAATGGCTGCTGTTTGTGGATTCGGATGTGGTGCTTGAACCAACCGCGGTGAGTCGATGCGTGGGGCTGTGCTTTTATAAAAAGTATGATTTATTCAGCGTGCTGCCTGGCCTTGAAGCGCACACGCTGTGGGAACAGGTGCTGATTCCACTTTGTTCGGTGGCAGCCACGTCGATGTACTTGGGCGTTTTCGTCAATAACGAAAAACGCAGCGGGAGCCCTTTTGCCAATGGTCAATTTCTGTTGACTACGCGGGCGGCTTATGACGCCATCGGGGGACACGAAACGGTGAAGGATCGGTTGTGTGAGGATACGGAAATTGCCCGACTGATGATGGACGCGGGCAAGCGCATCCGCGTCAGCATGGGCAGCGATGTCTGCACTGTGCGAATGTATGACAGCCTGGCGAATATCATCAAAGGGTGGAGTCGCATTTACTACGCGGCGCGGGTTGGAAAGATTCGCCATATGCTGGCGGTGGCGGCGTTCTTACTGGCGTGCTGTTTTCCGGTTTATCCGGTCCTGGTGTATTCGGTTTTCCGTGCCCTGCATCCGTTGGGCAACATGCTGGACTACGCGTGGGTCTCTGCGGCGGCGGTGCATTTCATATGGATGACTTTTATTCTGGCGAACGTCTACCGCTGGACAAAAAATTCGGGGTGGAACGCCTTGTTATTCTTCATTTCCGGGCCCATGCTGTTATACATTCTTGCCAAGGCCGTCGTCATGTGTTTCACAAAAAAGGTGGAATGGCGCGGCACCAAGTATTCGCATAAAATGGCCGACACGCTGGCTGTGAAGTGACGATCCATTTCCAGGAAAGACGAAGGACTAACGTGGCCGAATCGCTCGAAACGCTCCGCTCAAAATATTCCATTCCCGGCGTCATCGATTTCAATGAAGGGAACGGCGGTTTAATCAAGGCAACCATCAACACGCCGAGTGGGGCAGGTGAAGTCTATCTGCACGGGGCGCATGTCACGCATTATCAACCAACCGATCAACCACCGGTGTTGTTCCTGAGCAACGCCAGCCGGTGGGAGGCGGAAAAGCCTATTCGCGGAGGTGTGCCGATCTGCTTTCCGTGGTTTGGCCCGCTGGAAGGGCGCAGCACCGCGCCGGCACATGGTTTTGCGCACCTCACAATGGTCGGTGGGTTCGACACGATCCAACGCCGATGGATCAGCGACGATTGTTCTGGAACTGAAGGTGAATGAAGATCCCGACGCGCTGTGGCCTCATGCGTGTAACGTGACCTACACGGTGACTGTGGGAAAGACGCTGAAGCTGGAATTCAAAGTTCAACATACCGGCGGCGAACCATTTCTGTATGAGGCAGCGCTTCACACTTATTTTCATGTGGGAGATGTCAAAGCGGTTTCAGTGACCGGACTGGCGGGGACGGCTTATCTCGACAAGCTGCAGGGCGGGAAAGAAGTTTTTCAGGGAATCGCTCCGATCGATATTGTTGCTGAGACAGATCGCATTTATCTCGACACCACCGCGGACTGCGTGATCGACGACACGGTGCTGAAGCGCCGGGTTACCAATATGAAAAAGGGGTCGAACAGCACCGTGCTGTGGAATCCCTGGATTGCGAAATCAAAAGCGATGGCTGATTTCGGTGATGATGAATGGCCGGGCATGCTGTGCATCGAAACCTGCAATGTGGGTCCGTCGGCTGTCACATTGAGCACGGGGCAATCGCATACGATGGTGGCGGAAATCTTCTCCGCGCCTGCGAAAACCTCTTAATTAATGGGGAATTTACAGCATGGCGATCAGCGCATCGGTAAATTGATCCGTGCGCCAACGCCGCCGAGGTCGCGCGTGAGTTTCTCGGGATTACCTTCCTGCAGAATGAGATCGTAGGCAGTTTTGATTTTTACCGCCAGGGCGGTTTCGCCGAGATGATTGAGCATCATGACGGCGGACATGATCAGCGCCAGCGGGTTGGCGATTCCTTTGCCGGCGATATCGGGGGCAGAGCCATGGACGGCTTCGAACACAGCTGCTTCATCGCCGATGTTGGAACCGGGCACCACCCCCAGACCGCCCACGAGACCGGCGCAAAGATCACTGATGAGGTCACCGTAAAGATTTTCCATCAGAAGCACATCGAGTTTTGTAGGGTCCTGCACCAGTTTCATGCAGCCGGCATCGATGATGATTTCGTTGTATTCAATCTGGGGAAACTCCGCCTGATGCACCTGGCGCGCGCAGTCCAGGAAAAGGCCGTCGGAGAGTTTCATAATGTTGGCCTTGTGAAAGACGGTGATTTTCCGGCGATGGCGCTGGTTTGCGTAGGCAAAAGCGTATTTGGCGATACGCGTGCATGCTGCCCGGCTGGCGACTTTTAAGCTGGTGACGACTCCGGGAACAATTTCATTTTCAATCCCGCTGTAAAGTCCCTCGGTATTCTCGCGGACGATGACCAGATCGACGCCTTCATACCGGGTTTTAAGTCCGGGAAGACTTCGCACCGGGCGCACGGCGGCAAACAAGTTGAGTTTTTGCCGCAGCTGAACATTCACACTTTTGAATCCTTTTCCCACAGGGGTGGTAACCGGCCCTTTTAAAGCAACTTTATGCGTGCGAATAGCCTCAACGGTTTCATCGGGCAGCACGTTGGCAAACCCCTGCTGCAGCGCGCTGGCACCGGCGGGAACAACAACCCAGTCCACGGAAAACCCCGCGGCTTGCAGCACCCGCTGCGTGCTGGCGGTTACTTCAGGTCCAATCCCGTCGCCGGGAAGAAGTACGATGGTATGGTGAGCCATGCGGACAATATAAACCGATTAGGACGCTTGCCAACAATGTTTCCATCGGGCATTTCCCCGATGCCGGCTGCTGCGGCAATTAGGCGATTAGGCCACTGATAAATTGCCGCGGCACCGAACATGAAAACTTCTGCGTGTAACTCACATTGTCCCTGAGAACAGTTCGCTAATTGGTTTTCCAACGCCGTCGCGCGTAATAAAGAAGGGTCGTTTCTCCACGTCGTAGGAGAGGTTTGGAGAAATGCCAAGCGCTCGATAGATCGTTGCGTGGAGGTCTTCGATGACCACCCGCTTGTCGATTGTTTTGCAAGGGCGTTCGTCGGCGGTGCTGCCGTGCAGGTAGCCTTTTTTCATGCCACCACCGAACAGCAGTACACAGCCGGCGTCGGTGAAGTGGCGATGCATGCCGTAGTGCTTCAGTTCGGTCATGATATCGGGCACGGTCACTTGATCTTTGACCTGCAGGCCTGGTTTACCTTCGAGCATCATGTCGCGGCTGAATTCGCTGGCCAGGACGATAAGCGTGCGGTCGAGCAGGCCTCTGGATTCAAGGTCTTTAACGAGGAGAGCGACGGGTCCGTCGATCATTTTTTTCAGATCGACCGTGCGGGTGTGACCGTTATCGTGGGTGTCCCAGTATTTGAACGGGACGTATTCGCTGGTTACCTCGATGAACCGTGCGCCGGATTCGACAAGCCTGCGGGCGAGCAGACAACCCAGTCCGAATCGTCCGGTGTTGTAGGCGTCGTACGATTTCCTGGGTTCCAGCGACAGATCGAACGCTTTTGCGGCCTGGGAAGCCAGCAGACGGTCAGAATTATCAAGGCGCGGAGCAGCGATTGTTTCTGGTAGTCGCTGCCGAATTCACCGACGGGGCTGGCGGCCAACAGGCGTTTATAGAGATGATATCGGTTCTTTAATCGCTCGGGCGTCATTCCCTTTGGCGCACTGACGGTGGCGATTGCCTCGGTGGGTTCTGGAATGATGATGGGACCGTATTCACTGCCAAGGAAACCGGCGGTGTGAAAGGCTTTGATTTCCTCGCTCTCGCCGGTGTCCATGCGCTGACCGATATCGATGAAGGCAGGCATGGCGGGATCGCGCGGTCCGAGTGTTCGCGAGATAACAGCGCCGATGTGCGGGCAGGCAACCGTCTGCGGCGGGGCGTAACCGGTATGCCATTGATACTGATGCCGCGAGTGGAGAATGAATCCCAGATCCCCCGCGGTATATGAGCGAACGAGCGAACCGCGATCCATCACACCGGCGATTTGTTCCAGACCCTGGGTGAATTTAATGTGATCCACATTCGTGTCGATTGCCTCAAAAGTGCTGAGCACGCGCTTGGATTCGAGGCCTTTTTTGAAGGGGGTATAGCGCTTTGGATCGAAGGTTTCGGTATGAGCCATTCCACCGGCCATCCATAGGATGATGACCGAGTCGGCGGTGGAGGGGAGCTTTTCGTCAGATGCGTCGGCGGCGAGCAGCGGACGCGAATAGCCCGCTGTAAGCGCCGCCAATGTTGCGGCACTGGCGGTCTTGAGAAAATCGCGTCGGCTCCAATTGGCGCGGTCATGTTTCATGCAAGTCTCAACGTTCATCAAAGGCAAGTGTCACGTCTCATCGAATCAACTGAAATTCAGGCAACATAAATACGGCCCACATGAGGTCCTCGGTTCCATTGGCTGTAGCAGGCGAACCCACCATCTCGCGCGCAGATTCGAATTCTGCGGCGTCGGGGTCGCGGCCCAGTGAGCGCTGGTAAACAGCGACGATGACTTCATCAGTGCCGGGGTATTTTTCGAGTAGTTTTGTCGATCCTTTGTGAAGGATCGCCGACAGTGTGGAACCGTTGGTGAGTTCCAGCGCCTGCAAGGTGGTGGCGGCTGAAGCGCGTTCGGTAACAACCTGCTCCCGATTAGGACGGCCCATCGAGGTGGTCAGAGGATTTGCAACGCACAACGCGGAGCGAATCTCAGCGCCTGCGGCGAGCCCTCGGCGGCGGGGCGGGCGGCAGGCGGTGCGGACCAGATACCGGTCACCGTCGATATCGCGTCGGTGAACTGCTCAGCTGACATGCGGCGGATCAGAGGACCTTTGAAAATAAATTGATTGTCTCGCTCGTTTTCCTGCACCGCAGCGGGCATCTGATACGCCCGGCTGGTGAAGATGGTGAAAAGCGTCTGCTTCAGGTCATAACCATGATCGGACAACTCAACCGCGAGTTCGTCCAGCAGGTCTGAATTCCATGGATCGTTATCCATCTCGTCGGTGGGCTCGATCAGTCCGCGGCCAAAGCTCTTTTGCCAGAATCGATTGACGATCGTGCGGGTGAGCCGGCCGTTCTGAGTGCTGGTGATGATGTTTGCCAGTTGCGCAATGCGCTGAGGGCGCGGGGCGATGGAATCGATCTGACCGAGTTGGGGGTACAGAAATTTCAGCGGCGCGAATGTTCCTAGTGGGTGGTCGCAGCGCTGCATTTCCAGAGGACCATCGCTGTAAACACCGGCTAATCCATACGCGTCCGCCAGCTTCCAGTTACTGACGAAGCTGTCATGGCAACTTGCGCACTTGAGATTCACGCCCATGAATACCTGGGAGATATTCTGTGCGGCCTGAAGTGCGGGCATCTGACTGGCGTTGACTGTGCCGCGCCAGACGAAGCCTTTGGTGAAACCTTCCGCCCCATTTACACCGCGAACCAGTTCGCTGACGAACTGATCGTAGGGCATGTTGGACTGGAGCGCGTTGAAAAGCCAAGCAGTGATTTGCTTTCGCCCGCCGTTGATGTAGCCGGTTCCGTTGTAATCATTACGCAGCAGATCATTCCAACAACTGAGCCAATGCTCGGCATAGCGACGGTTATCGTCCAGCAGGCGACGCACCAGCTTCTCGCGCTTATCCAATGAAGCATCCGTGACAAACGCGCGGAGATCTTCGGGAGACGGCAAAAGTCCGATGGTGTCGAGGTAAACGCGGCGCAAAGACGCGATCGTCAACAGTCTCCAGCGCGGGGTGGAACGCATGGCTGGCAAAGTAGGGCTGTAGTATTCGATCGATTGGGTTAGTTAAACCAGGCGTCGGTGGCGGAACGACAGGTCGTCGCGGCGCGAGTGCTGCTTCCTTGAACCGACCGGGCTCAACACCTTCCGGCCAGATTGCCCCCTGATCGATCCAAGCCGCGATGGTCTGTATCTGTGCGGGCGTGAGCTGCGCGCCTTTTTTTGGCATTGCAACGGTCGGATCGGTGTCGCTGATCAGGTCCACGAGGGGGCTGGCGGTACTGTGGCCGGGAACGACGGCGGGGGCTTGAGAGTCACCGCCCTTGAGCATGAGGTCGCGGGTGTCAAGGCGAAACCCGCCCTTGGACAGCCCGTTGGCGTGGCACGAAATGCAGCTGGATTGGAGGATGGGGACAACGTCGCGGGCGAAGTCGACTGGACGTTGAACGATATTTTTTTCCGGGGGGAGCGCGGTGTCGGCTCCCGGTGCCAGGTGCCAGCAGACGCCGACCCAAGCGAGGGACAGAAGGCAAACGATGCACCGGCGACCTGTATCTGTTGTCATGCCCATGCATCCAGATTCAATAAGAAGGAGATACCTTTCCTAAGAATATACGCGGTACGAGCAAAAGTGTTTCGCCGGGATTCGATGGCACGCAGATAAACAAGAACTCGCAGCTATCCAGGAAGGATTGGCTGCGAGTTCATGACGGGGGCATATCAATAAGCGTCGGACTTAGATCCGAGCGCGGAAATAGCTTGATGGGACTTAATTGGACTCAGAGGGACTTAATGGGTCTCAATGAGTCTTAATGAGTCTTAATGGGAGTAGGCGGGTTCAACTTCGGTCATGAGTTCTGCAATCGACTCCTGCAGCTTGCGTTCGGCCTGGCGGATGTCATACGAAGCGACACCCGTTCGGCGGTGAGCGAGCAGACGGTCCAGACCACCGGGTTTGGCCATGGCATCGAGCAACTTGGCGTCGATGAGGTTTTCGATTGCTTTACGCAACGCTTCAGCTTGGCTACTGATCATGATACAACTCTCCTGGCGCCGGGGAGGCGCGTTAGGCTGTGCCCTAAAGGCAGGCGACGGCGTCATCCCGAGATTGTGCTTCAAAAGGCTGAAGCCCAGGTGCCCTCGGGATCGTCGCAATAAGGACGCAGCAAATAAAATAGGTAGGAACAACCGCCGGTTCGCGAGGCGCGTTGATCCTTTCACGTGCCGACGGGGTTAGCTGACGGGCGAGGAGTTGAAAGTCTCCTTTGCTTTAGCAGGCAAAATGCACCTGTAAAGCAATTAGCCCCTGCCCGAAAATCGACTTCAAATAAGAAGTCACTCCGGACGAAACAGGCACATCGGAACGACAAACGTCAGTCCATGCACCCGTTTTTGGGTTCCCCGCGTTCGACCGATGTCGATCGAACTTAGGCGGTCAAGCGTGGGTCATAATACGAAAGCATAAAAAAGTGTCAAGCATTTTCCAAGCCTAAGGGAAAAAGAAAGGCCTTTTTTCTGCCATCATTGCGGCCGGGTTCGGTAGGAATGGAACGCTAACCGAACACAAAATTCGTGTGCTTTTCGGCTTTGGCGGGCCACCTTGCATGTTCGTCGCTTTGTCAGGCGGCATGCCGAATTCAGCAGGTGACCCGATTTATCAGGCGGCGATTCGCATCGGTTGTTGCTTCATGGCTGCGATCTGCGATTCGAGTTGGACGATTGCCTTTTTGATTTGCTCGCTGAGGGACGGGGAAACGATATTCAAGGCGATCAGCTCTGCCAGGCGATCGCGGCGTAGTTCGAGGTCTTCCATTGCTGAGAGTGGCCGGTCTGAGCCTGCGAGTTCCATGATTTTCTTCCGCCGAAGGGGTCGTCCGGCCTTTTTTCAACGGCGAATGCCGGTTGATTCAGGCTGTGTAGGAAAGATCGACGTAGAGATAAGTTGGCTTAACGAATTGCGTCAAAATAGAGGTCTCAGGCAACCTAACCACTTCGGGGCAGGGCTGTTTTAGATTCCCCTGCTTTGTCGATTCGCTCGGGCGGCCTCGACCAATGCTCGAGATCTCCGGCATTTTCTGGACCAAATCGAATGACTAAACCGATCAGATGGACATCGGGCAGTCGGTTCGTATTATAAGACGCTTGGGGCCAAGGATGGCCGATCTTCAGCGGGCACACGGACGTGGCAAAAAAAGCAAGCAAATCACCTAATCGTAAGGTCGCGGTTTTCGTCACACTTGTGGCAATGATCGCTTTCACAAGTGTCCTTCTCCTGGTGCTCGCTCCGCCTCCGTTGCAGACCTTAATGTGGCGAAGTTTGTTCGCGCTGGACTCCAGTGACTCACTTGATGCGGTTTTTCAGACCCAGTCACCCGTTGCCGCGGGTCGCTGGCGGTACATCTACGTGCATCACAGCCGTACCCCCGGCGGTGACGCAGTGGGGCTCTCACAGCAGACCGGTGAGGCTGACCACTTTGTCATCGGTAACGGCGACGGGTGCATAGATGGTGAGATCCAGATGACCCAGAGTTGGAACCATCAGGAATCCATCAGCAATCCGCCGCAGGGCGCTTCGCACATGGACCCCGCCTGCATCAGCATTTGCGTGGTCGGTGATTTCGATCGCACGCGACCAACCGAAACGCAACTGCGTCGTCTTGGGCAACTGGTGGGAACTTTGCAGGAAAAGCTGCGTATTGCCTCAGGCGATGTGCAAGTCTACGACCTGACAGAAAGTGCCGCCGGAATCGGTCATTCGTTTCCGATCGCAGCCTTCCGCAACGAAATTCTTCCCTGATTCATCTCAAATGCATGGGGCTTGAACAAGCGGCCGACGCGTGCCACGGCGGGCGGGATTCCCTTGCTATTCGATTGTTAATGACATATGGTGCAATGACATCGGAACGCGCGTTTTCGGTGTTGTTGAGCGGTTTTTGGGTGTATTTAAAGGCGTAAGTTTTTTCATGGCGCAGAAACTCCTCAACTACGAAGTTCTGGAGCGTTTAGGGGAAGGGGCGCGTAGCACGATCTACGCGGTCATGGATCCTCTGACGCGGCAGACTTTCGCCTTGAAGCATGTGATACGCGAGGACACCAAGGACATTCGTTTCATCGAACAGATGGAGAACGAATTCGCGATCAGCCGCCAGTTCAATCACCCCAATCTGCGGCGTTCATACGATTTAAAGATTTCCAAAAGCATGCTGATGAAGGTGAACGAAGCCTTCCTCATCATGGAGCTGTTTAATGGAAAACCGCTCGATGTGTACTTGCCGCCGTCGGTGGTAGATGTTGTCGATGCATTTATCCAGGCTGCCCAGGGTCTTAAGGCGATGCATGTGATGGGTTACGTGCATTGCGACATCAAGCCAAACAATATCATGCGTACTGATGGCGGGCAGGTGAAGGTGATCGACTTCGGTCAGAGTGCCAAGATTGGCACTGTTAAAGAGCGAATCCAGGGAACCCCGGATTTTATTGCCCCCGAGCAGGTGACGCGCCGACCGATCAGCGTTCAAACCGATGTATTTAATCTCGGCGCGACGCTGTACTGGTCACTCACGGGCAAACACATTCCAACTGCTTATACGGTGAATAAAAAGGGCGAAAACAGTTTCCTGCTGGATACGCGCATCGACACCCCGCAGGATTTGAATCCCAAGGTTCCCAGTCCGCTGTCGAACTTGATTATGGAATGTATCGCGACCAAAGCGCAGAAGCGGCCGGCGGAGATGGATCAGGTGATCACCCGCCTCGAACTCTCCAAGCACGTCTTAACCCGCCTGTCGAACCCCTCCCCAAGCCCTGTTGCTGAAGATCTGCTGTCCGATAGCAATTTCTGATTGAAGATACGATCAGGCAACTTTCGCACCGACTTCAAATGTATTGGCGTCCAGCTGGCGCTGTGAAATGATCGTCGCTTTCGTACCGCCTGGAATCAGCGTGTCGAAACTGCTGATGCGGTACGTGATATTGATGCCCAGCGGTTGTTTGGCACGCAATCCTAATCCACCGACGGATATTTCAGTGACCACAACTGGAATCTCCACGGGGTTGGGTCCTTCGACCATTACAGTTGCGGGAATCTGCAGACGATGGCGGTTGCCACTTCTTCGATTTTGAGCCAGGGGATGCGAGGGTCGAACGGCAACCTTGGTGGGCGTAGATTCCATGCAGAAATCATCGGCCGGTCCGCACCTCGGCTGAAGCACGGTATTAGAGGGAGCAGGTCCTATAAACGGGCGTCGCTGCCACAAAAATCCATGAGGCGGGCGATCTCGTTGCGGAGGTCTTTTCGGTGAACGATGAAATCGACGAAGCCGTGCGATTCGAGAAATTCAGCACGCTGAAATCCGTCAGGCAGGTCCACCTTGATCGTATTCTTGATCGTTCGCGGACCGGCGAACGCGATAAGGGCTTTTGGCTCGGCGATAATGAAATCGCCCAGCATGGCAAAACTAGCGGTGACGCCTCCGGTGGTGGGGTCGGCCAGCAGCGAGATGAAGAGCCCTGCACTGTCCGCATGCCTGGCGAGGGCGGCACTGGTCTTGGCCATCTGCATCAATGACAGGGCTGATTCCTGCATGCGCGCCCACCTGAGCAACTGACGATCAAAACCGGCAGTTTTTCCTTGGTGGCTTCTTCAATGGCCAGCGTAATTTTCTCACCGACGACGCTGCCCATGGACCCCATCATGAATTTGGGATCCATTACCGCCAGCATGATAGGGCGGCCCTTGATGAATGCTTTTCCGGTAACGCAGGCGTCGAGTTGCCCCGACTCTTTCTGCTCCTGAGCGATGCGGGATTTATACGATTTCTTATCGACAAAGCCGAGCGGATCGGCCGGGGCGATGTCGCCGAACATCTCTTCAAACGTTCCTTCATCGGCCAACTGGGCGATGCGCATCCGGGCGGCCACGCGAAGGTGATGTTGACAATTCGGGCATACATTCAATGCAAGTTCCACCTCTTTCCGGAACAGCATTTCCTTGCATTCGGGGCAGCGCATCCAGAGACCCTGCGGGATGCCCTCTTTCTTGATCTGTTCAACGGGAACCTGCGACATAAGACCGGCATATTCTCGAAATGCGACCGGGGATGCAAGGACAGAGAATTTTACCCCTCATTTGCCAGAGGCAACCGCCGCGTGGTACACGCGGCGGCCGGTTCGCCTTTATATATTCTGATTCGCCCAGATGCCGGTTTTGGGGATGCAACTTTCCTGGACCAACGCTTGACATCTTTAGCAACATTCGTAGACTCCCCGATCCCCGTAAAGCAGCTGGATCTCCTGCTGTCTGGGGTTTCGTCGTTTTTTTGCAGCTTGAAGGATTGCTCATGAGCACGTACATGCCCAAACCGGGCGAAGTCAAAGGTGACTGGCACGTGGTTGACGCCACCGATCTGGTCCTGGGCCGGGTTGCCGCCAAGGTTGCGGTTATTTTGCAGGGCAAGCACAAGCCGACCTATCTGCCCAGTGTGGACACAGGCGATTTTGTCATTGTGCTGAATGCCGACAAGATTCGGGTTACCGGCAAAAAGGCCGATGTGATCCAGTACGATACCTATTCCCGTTATCCCGGTGGGCGGCATCTTTATTCTTACAAGACAATGCAGGAGCTTCATCCAGAGCGCGTGCTTGAGTTGGCGGTGAAGCGAATGCTTCCCAAGAACAAGCTGGCTCGCCATCTTCTGCTGAAGCTGAAGATTTACAGCGGTGACAAGCATCCGCATGCGGCCCAGCAGCCCAAGGTATTGAAGCTGTCCGCTTAAATGGAATTGTTGGTTGCCGGCTGCTAGTGGCCGGTAGTCACGAAGTTCGGAGATACAACTAGCAAAAGAATCACTCATAATCAGCTGATATTTTATGGCCGAAACATCAACACCAGCCGCCGAGTCAACCGCACCTGCCGTCAAGCCTACGTTCACGTGGGGGGTTGGCCGCCGCAAGAGCGCCGTCGCCCGCGTTCGCATTGCACCGGGCAGCGGAAAGATTGAACTTAATGGCCGCACGCTCAACGAGTTTCTCACCAGCGAACGCGATCGCAAGAGCCTGTTTGGCCCGCTTGAAGTGACCAACACCGGTGGCAAGATCGATATTTTTGCCCGCTGCAACGGCGGTGGTCCAAGCGGTCAGGCCGGCGCGATTGTCATGGGTCTGGGCCGGGCCCTGGCCAAATACGATTCGTCGCTGGAAGTCGCTCTTCGCAGCGGTGGATTTCTCACCCGCGACAGCCGAATGAAGGAACGCAAAAAATACGGTCAACGCGGCGCGCGTCGTCGGTTCCAGTTCTCCAAGCGATAATTGCCTGGATTTGGAAGCCAGCCAAAACGTGGTGCAAAACAAACAGAGGAGCGCGAATTTTTCGCGATCCTTTTTTTTTCTGCGCGGTGCCCACCCAACTCCACCGGGGATTTTGAATGCTATAAGGGGAGTGTAAGCCGGACTGTGAAGTCACCGCCCGTTTGTGTTTCGATGGTGATGTTTCCATCCAGCAGGCGAATCAATCTCTGGCAGATTGACAAGCCCAGGCCGCAGTGGACGCCGGTTTCTGTGCGCGACGGATCACCGCGATAGAAGCGGTCGAAGAGCTTGGATGAATCTTCTGACGCCACCAGGCTGCCTGTATTGCGGACTTCGATTTCAATGCTTTTTTCTCTGCGGGCAATCGACCAGCGTATCGAACCGCCTTGGGGAACATGGCTCACCGCATTGCCGATCACGTTGCAGAGGATGATCCGCATCTTCTCGGCGTCAATCTGCACGATACAGTCACCGCTGTTTGAACTGTCGGTCGTCAGGCGTTTTTCTTCCACGCGGTGCAGCAGCGGCAGCCAGCATTCCTGCATGAGGTAATAAAGGTCCGTCTGCTGCTTGCGCACGGGCAGTTGCCCCGCATCTGCACGAGCCAAAAGCAGCAGGTTCTCGACTAAAGATTGAAGCCGATGTGCCATCGCCCGGCATTCATCGATAGCCAGTTCGTATCCAGCGGAATCCCTGGGTCGAGTCCGGCACACCTCCAGCGTCGTCTGGATTCCAGCCAGCGGCGTTCGCAATTCATGGGCAACATCCGCGGTGAACGCCTTCTCCCGGCTGAAGGATTGGTCCAGTCGGCCGAGCAGACCGTTCAATTTTTCGATCACCGGTGAGAGCTCAGTGGGTACCCCGCTCAGATCCAGTCGCCGGGCGAGATCGGTTTCCTTCAGCGAGCCGATCTCTCCGGCCAACTGATGGATCGGTCGCACGGCGCCGCACGATCCAGACCAGCGCAATGCCAGATACTATGACCGCGGAAGTGCACAAGATCGACAGCAACCATCCGAGGTCATCGAGAGTCTGGTCCACAATGACCGGTCTTCCAGCCATGACAATGGTCGCGGTCTGGTTGAGCGGGAGCGTGCCGGGCTTGTCATCATCGTGCTCGGTTCGGATGGAAAATGTCAACGTGATCTGACGACCCTTATGCCCATCGGGCAAGATAAGTGGAACGCTGCGCGTCGGGGTCGATCGCCGAGCGCGGTAGATCTTTGCCGTGCAGTGAAGGGGAGCGTGCGAGCAGCGAACCGTCCTTCAGCCAGATCTCGAAATAGTCCGGGCGTTTTTCCGTGGTGAATTCGGGCATTTGCTCCAGGTCGGCGTCAAAGCTCACGGTGGATGCGTTCACCTCCACCATGGCCGCCACTGTGCGGGCTTTGCCCAGCAGCGCCGCATCAAATTCGTTGAGCAGTCGATACCACATGAACAAATAGACGGACAATCCCAGCAGCGCGAGGATCGCCGATGAGGCCAGCGACGTGGTAATCAGCAGCCGAAGTTGCAGGGAACGGAAGATCATTCACTGTCCCCGGTATCTTCCAGCACGCCCAGCAGATATCCCTGTCCGCGACGGGTGTGAATCAATCGAGCAGATCCGGCTCTTTCGACTTTTCCGCGAAGTCGCCCGATATAAACGTCCACCACGTTGCTTTCTGGAGACGCATTGAAATCATAAACGTGCTCCACGATATCCGACCGAGAGATGATCCGCTGTTTGTTAAGCGCAAGGTATTCAAGCAAGGCATATTCGCGCCCGCTGAGATCCAGCGCCTTGCCTGCGCGTCGCGCAATTTTGGCGGAAAGGTCAACTTCCAAATCATCGATCAGAAGCACGGTCGATTTTACTTCGTACTTTCGTCGAATGAGGGCCCGCACCCGCGCGAGCAGCTCGGCAAATGAAAATGGTTTGACCAGGTAATCGTCGGCTCCGTAATCCAGCCCTTTTATCTTGTCCTGCTCGGTATCCCGGGCGGTCAACACCATAATAAGAGCGGGGCAATTCTGCTCGCGGAGCTTTTGCAGAATCGCAAATCCATCGATCTTGGGCAGCATCAGGTCCAGCACGATGACGTCATGCCCGCCCGCGCGTGCCTGCCAAAGCCCGGTTTCACCGTCACCGGTTTCGTCGACGGCGTAGCCAGCCTCGCGCAGTCCCTGCACCAGGGATTTTCGCAAAGGGTCATAGTCCTCGATCACAAGGATTCGCATCGCTGCGCAGTGTACGTTGACTTCATGAATGTTGGATGACACATAAAGGCCCGGGCTTTGGTTTTCCCAAATCCAACTTGGAGGAAGGCGACATGTTGCAATTCCGGTTTCGGAAATTCAAATCTCGCGCGACGGCTTCTCGCCTTGCGTTTCGATTTCAATGTACCCACGTCCGGCAAATGTTTGCCCTTTCCGCCGTACTCCCTTACGATGGTCAATTCGATTTATGTTCGCCATTGTCAGCGACATCCACGGCAATCTCGAAGCGTTCACCGCAGTACTCGGGGAAATCGAGCGGCGGGGGATTCAGCATATTGTTTGCCTCGGTGACATTGTCGGATATGGCCCTAATCCAATGGAATGTCTCGATCTGGTGACCACCCGTTGCCGGGCCGCGATCATGGGAAACCATGACTTTGCGCTCTTCTACGAGCCTTTTAACTTCAACAGTGGTGCCGAGCAGGCGTGCTACTGGAGTCGCCAGCAATTCGAGAATGATCCGGATGTGGTGGCCCGGGCCCGGCGGTGGCGTTTTCTGGGCAACTTGCCGGTGCGCATAAAAACGCCTGAATTTATAGCCGTTCACGCATCACCGAGGCGGCCTATAAACGAGTACATTTTCCCGGACGACATTTACACCAACCCCGGAAAGTTTGTCAGCATCTTCGAGCGGTTCGAAAAGCTTTGCTTTGTCGGTCACACGCATGTGCCGGGCGTGTTCCTGGAAGGCCCTGACTTTTATTCGCCCGATGAACTAGACTACCGCTTTGAATTGACAGATGAAAAAGCGATCATCAACGTGGGCAGCGTGGGTCAGCCCCGGGATCGCGATCCGCGGAGCAGTTTTGTGATCGTGACCGAGACTGCGATCGAATTTGTTCGCCTGCCTTATGACGTCGACGCAACCGTGAAAAAGGTAGAGATGATTCCAGACCTGGATAACTTTCTCGGCACGCGGTTGCGGGATGGCAGATGATCCTTTTTTGTGTGCTTGCCCCAGGGGTCGAACTGTTGTTTCAGTCACAGCAGGCCGTCCCAGCCCTGCAAACCGACCGATGAACTGGGCGTTTTAGGAAATCAATGGACACCAAGCGGTTAGTTTTCAACCTTACTCTCGTTGCCGCCCTGGTCATCAGTTACCAGTTGTGGATGAACAGTCTGCGAAAGAACCACCCGGGTTGGTTCGCAAATCAGACCACTCCGACCGTGGCGCCCGCCCCCGGCCTGGCCCCGGCATCTACCATGCCCACCACGATGGCGGCTGGTGGCTCCCCACCCGCCAGTGCCGGCGGTTTTGCCCCTGTCGGCGCGCCCTGGCGATGCCTGCAACGTTGGGGACCAACGCCGACCGATATCCGCTGGTGCTTTCGATCGACCCGCAAGGCGCGGGGTTAAAATCGGTTACGCTCAGCGACTACTATCAGACAGCTGCCAGAAAGCAGCAGTATGTCTTCCAGCAGCCCCTGCCAGGCGTTGAGAACGACACCAAGGCGCTTGCTACGCGAATTGTTACCATTGATGGGCATGACACCGATGTCTCGTCCACCAACTGGATGCAGACCGCTGTTACTGCCGACTCCGTCACATACACAACCACCGTGAACGACGCAGGCGGGCATCCCGTTTTAGAGTTGAATAAAACCTACCGGCAGGTTCCCCGAACCGCGGCGGATGGAAGCCAGGGTTTTGATATATCCCTGCATCAGGGCTTTCGCGATCTGACGGAAAAGCCCGTGAAGGTCAGCTTTATTTTTAACGGCCCGATTCCACCGGGGCGTGAAAACGATCGATCGGAAGACCGACGATATGTCTCCGGCCATGATGCCGGCGATAAATGGGTCGATGTCGCCAGTACTTCGGTCAGCGAACTGAAAAAGGACAAGCCGGCGCAGGATCTGGCGCTGGTTGATCCGCATCCGCTGCTGTGGGTTGGCGCGTGCAGTTCCTATTTCCAGGCGATTTTTCGCCCGGATTATGCGGGGCAGACATCGGCCCCTCCGGTGAAAATCGCATCGGCAATCGTCGGTGGCCTCGATGCCGGCCCGCTCGTCGCCGCGACCGATCTGCCCACATCTTTGCAGATCACCACCAGCGAATTTATCGTGCAACCGGGCCAGGAAGCTCCCTTTGACGGTCATGTATTCTTCGGGCCCAAGAAACGCCAGCTGCTCGACGCCGACTACTATGCAAAGTTTCCCTTCAGCTATGACAAGACGCTGGTTTACACGAGTGGGATCTGCAGTTTCATTACATTCAACTGGCTTATCAATGTGCTGTACGCCGTGCTGGCATTCTTCCACCTGATCTTCCGCGATTGGGGCATTGCAATTATCTGCCTGGTTTGCGTGGTTCGCCTGCTGTTGCATCCGATTACGAAGAAGTCGCAGATTAACATGATGCAGATGGGCAAAATGGGCCCTGAAATCGAGCGGCTGAAAAAGAAATTCGGAGACGACAAGGACGGCTTGAACAAAGCCATGATGGGCGTCTACAAAGAACAGGGCCTGACCCCCATTCTCGGCTGTTTGCCGATGTTCCTTCAAACCCCCATCTGGATCGCATTGTGGAACGCGCTGCAAAGTACTTTTGAACTGCGCCAGGCAGGCTTCCTGCGCTGGCAGCATCTGCATCTGACCTGGATTGCGGATCTCTCGCATCCTGATGCGTTGATCACGTTGTCGCAGCCATTGTCGCTGTACTTTTTCACCCTTCATTCGATCAATGTGCTGCCCTTGCTGGTCGGCGGGGTATCGTTTGCCCAGCAGGCATTGATGCCCGCGCCAACGAACATGACGCCCGAACAGGAGCAGCAGCGCAAGATGCAACGCTGGATGCTGCTGTTGTTCCCCATCATGCTGTATGTAGGGCCAAGCGGTTTAAATCTCTACATTCTCACCAGCAGCACGATCGGCATGATCGAAAGCAAAATCATTCGGGATCACATCAAGGCCCGCGATGAAGCTGAGAAATCCGGGAAGATCATTATTGACGCCCCCGCCACACGGAACAGCAAACGTAAAAAGGACGACAAGGAACCGGACAAGAAGCCCGGCAAACTCGGCGGCTGGCTCGCGGATATGCAGGCCAAGGTCGAACAGATCCGACGGGAAGCTCAGCGCAGACAGTAATTCGCGGCTTTCGATTTCAACTGCCTGATGCCCGGCTGCGTGCAGCTTTTTTGGTGGTTTTGGACGTCGCGGACGGAAGTTGCGGCTTACGTGGTTCAAGGCGCGGGCAAATACTGTTAGTGCGGATCATCCGATAACCATGGTCTCTCAGCGAATTAATGACTGCCTTTACCCGCCGCCTGATCACTGACTGCCGATAAACAACGTGCCCCGTTGGCCATTGTCCCTCTTTTCGCACCCTTCTTAACGGGCTATGCGAATTTCACCGGCCTGACAATGTTAAAATGGGTAAAGGATATTGAGCCGGCCTCCGATAGAACAGGTGTCGCAAGTTACGTAGTTTAACAAGCGAATCTGAACATCGGTGGCAAGGATGCTACCCCGCTAAAGTTGGTGCCAGGAAGTGGATCTACCTGCTGCCCAAATAACGGAGTACGCGTCCATGAGCATTCCCACCCCTGCCTCTATCGTCTCAGCACCGGTCACAGTTGATGCCAACCTTTGTCGTTCATATCTCGAACCGCTTCTCGCCGGTGATCGCTCGGCCTGCCGAGGCATCGTTGAAAAGGCGCTGGCCAAAGGCATCAGCGCATATGATCTTCTCACCCAGCTGGTCTGGCCGACCATGGAGCGTATTCAGTCGTTGTATCGCGACGATCGCATTACAACGACCAGCCTGAATCTTGCCACCCGCTTGAACCGCTCGCTGACCGATCAACTCACCGCTCGCCTGGAACGCAGCGATCCAAAGGGTCGCAAGGCCCTTATCTTCTGCGGCAACGCCGAGCCTGAAGAACTGGGTGGCCAACTCTGTGCCGACCTGTTTGAAGCTGACGGTTGGACCGTTCGCTTCGCTGGCGGCGGGGTGCCTGATGACGAAGTCCTTAAGCTCATCGGCGACGAACGTCCCGAACTTTTGATCATGTTCGGAACGCTTCCCAGCGGTGTGCCTTCGGTCCGCAAGCTGATTGATTATCTCCGCGACGTCAACAGCTGCCCGAACATGCAGATCATGTGCTGCGGTGGAATCTACAAGCGTGCCGAAGGGCTGGCCGATGAAATCGGTGCCGACCTTTACGCTCCTGATGCAGCCGAGGCAGTCGCTGTCGCCAATGACAATCGCGAGAAAAAGGCCACGGTGGATCAGCAGACCGTCGGTCGCACGCGCCGGATCCGCAAGGCCGAGGCCCGCAAGGTGCAGGGCACGACCCGCGTCGGCCCGACGGCGATCAGTTCAGAAGATACGACGACCATCGCTGCCTGAACGACTCTCCTCCCTTTTCCCTCCCCTCAGCCCGGCGCGACATCGCGCCGGGCTGATTTTTTGCCCGCTGCCAGCCATTTCTTACGTCGACGAATACGCCGGTATGAATCGGCCATTCGCGGTCGGGCACATATCCAGCGTGCAGGTCCGGGATCGTCCGGCACTGTGTAGCTGCGACGCCTTTTTCCAAAGGAAAACAAACAGGCGACGCAGGCGTCGCAGCTACAAATCGTCAAATGATTTGCCCTGCCTGCTCCGTTAGATTCCGTATTGCAAACCTGCGCATGCAGCGATCAAATAACAGCCCCGCACAAACCTGGAACGAGGAGACTGATGAAGGCAAGTGGAAACAGCCTGGTATTTTGCATCGCATTTATTGCATGCACGTTGATGGGTCACATGGTGAACGCTACCGTCGCTGACGAGGGCCTGCAGCCTGCTCGGCAGCGATGTGAATACACGATCGATCCCTCCGGGATCGATGCTACGCGCCCACGGTTGAGTTGGATATTAAAGTCCGCCCGTCGCGGCGATCGCCAGATTGCATATCAGGTGCTGGTCGCCGCTTCCACCGACCTGCTTGCAAAGGATCAAGGCGATCTCTGGGACAGTGGCAGGGTCGAATCGGATGAAAGCGCGCATGTCATCTATGCCGGCAAAGCGCTCGCATCGCGACAGGCTTGTTTCTGGAAGGTTCGCGTCTGGTCCGCGCTGGGTGGAGATCCGCAGGTGAGCGGGGTATCGACCTGGAGCATGGGGCTTTTGCAGCCGCAGGATTGGAAGGCCCAGTGGATCGACAGCCACGACGCGATGGAAAAGATATCGGCTGCCGACCCGATCAAAATTCTGCATGCGGTCTACGAAGAGGGTGCGCGCAAACGCACAGCCGCAACCAGCGCTCCGGCGACTCGGCCTGTTCCGATGGATGTCACGCAAAGACTTGCCAATGAGATAAAAAACGGAACGCTGGATATTCTCGTCAACGATAATTCCATGGGAGGAAAGTTCCCCGCGAAGGTGCGCAAGTATCTAAGAGTGGAATATGAATTTGAAGGCAAAAAGTTCACGGTCAGTACCTCCGAAGGACAACGGCTCTACATTCCACCCACACAGTCGGCAGTCTGGAGCCTGAGAAAATCCTTCACTGTAAAAGGGCCGATCACGCATGCCACGCTTTATTGCACCGCCCTGGGCGTTTATGAGATGCGTCTCAACGGACAGCGCGTTGGGGACCATGTTCTGGCTCCTGACTGGACAGACTACGCCAAACGCGTGCGCTATCAGACGTATGATGTTACCCCGATGATGAAGCCCGGTGACAACGCCCTGGGCGGCTTGGTCGCCAATGGCTGGTATGCCGGCCATCTCGGCAACGGCGGGTTTCAACAATACGGCAAAACTCCCGCGTTGCTCGCGCAATTGGAAATTAGCTACGCCGACGGTTCCACCGAACAAATCGCCACAGATGCGAGCTGGAAAACCAGCCCGAGCCCGATCCTGGCGACCGATTTTATGATGGGGGAAACCTACGATGCGCGAAAAGAAATCATTGGCTGGGATCAGCCGGGATTGATCGATACCGGTTGGTCGCCGGCGTCCACTCGAACCGAGGCCGACCGGCTTTTGGAATCCCAGGTGTCTCCTCCGGTTCGACAAACCGGCTTGTTGACTCCGATTCACCTGACGGAGCCCGCGCCGGGTCAATGGACCTTCGATCTGGGTCAGAACATGGTAGGTGTCGTACGGTTAAAGGTAACCGCTCCAGCGGGGACAATCCTGACACTGCGCCACGCTGAAATGCTCAAGCCGGATGGCACCGTTTATACCGCCAACCTGCGCGGCGCACCTTCGGTAGACACCTACACCTGCAAAGGTGGCGCTGAAGAAATCTGGCAGCCGCACTTCACCTTTCATGGTTTCCGATACGTGGAACTTACCGGTCTTCCTCACAAGCCAGCGATGGATACCGTGACCGGTGTTGTCCTTGGGTCAGATACACCGCGCGACGGATCGTTCAGCTGTTCGGATCCGCGCATCAATCAGTTGATGTCCAACATCCAATGGGGACAGCGGGGCAACTATCTCAGCATCCCCACGGACTGCCCGCAGCGCGACGAGCGACTGGGATGGATGGGCGACGCTGAGGTATTTGTTCGCACCGCCACCGACAATGCCGATGTGGTTTCGTTTTTTTCCAAGTGGCTTGTCGATGTGGACGACGCCCAGACCCCCGACGGCGCGTTCACCGATGTATCGCCCGCACGCGGAACCCATGCCGGCACACCCGCATGGGGTGACGCCGGCGTGATCTGTCCCTGGACGATCTACCTCGCCAGTGGGGATAAACAAATACTCGCGCAGCACCTGCCTGCCATGACCCGATGGATCGAATGGTGCAGACAAAACAGCGTTGATTTGATCCGCACCGATCACGAATCACGCGGCGGTGATTACGGAGATTGGCTTGCTATCGGCGCAGAAACGCCAAAAGATCTCATCGGCACTGCATATTTTGCGTATTCAACCCATATCGTGGCACAGGCGTATGCCGCTGTTGGCAACGACGAACAAGCGAAAAAATACAATCAGCTGTTTACGGACATTAAGGCGGCGTTCGACAAAAAATACGTCACTGACGACGGCCGTATCACGGGTAACTCGCAGTGCTGTTATGCAATGGCGTTGAAGTTCGATCTGCTTCCGGAAAATCTTCGGGCCGCCGCTGCTCAGTTTCTCGTGGACGACGTCAAGGCCAAAGACTGGCATCTGTCGACCGGGTTTGTCGGAGTGAGCTATCTGCTCCCGACGCTGACCCGGTCGGGAAATATTCAGGCGGCTTACAAGCTGCTGCTGCAGGACACATTTCCATCATGGTTATTTTCCGTCAAGCATGGTGCGACAACGATATGGGAGCGATGGGATGGGTGGACACCGGAGAAGGGATTTCAAAGTCCCTCGATGAACTCGTTCAACCACTACTCGCTTGGATCGGTGGGTGAATGGCTGTATGACTCCGTCGCCGGCATCGACTGGGATCCCGCACACCCCGGCTATAAGCACATCATCATTCATCCCTATATAGGTGGTGGACTCACCTCCGCGACTGCGACCATCGGTTCACCCTATGGCAATATCAGCAGCGGATGGAAAATTGCAGGCAATCAACTGGTGATGAACGTCACTATTCCACCCAACACAACCGCCACCGTGAATCTGCCTGAGGGAATCAGCACAGAATCCGGCAAGCCGATCGAAAGCGCCGCCGGAATTTCCGCCGTTAAAAACGCGGACGGATCACGCACCGTTGAGATTCAGTCCGGTACCTATTCGTTTGAGGGTTCGAGCAAAGGAAACAACTGAGCGAAGGGAACTGCTAAGCAGCCTTCGAAAGCTGCATCTCCGCGGCGAGGTTCAACATTTTCTGGGCGATTTCATTCGCGGGCAGGCTCAATTCGATGCTGTGACAACGCTGGGCGCGAAGAAGCAGATCGGAGCATACGGCAGTGTCTGGCGTTTGAGCCACCGTGCGGGCACCCGATTTTCTCAGACCGAGCAAAGCGGCCGCGCCATCAACCCCGGTGCCGCTGAAAAGGGCGGCGATGGTACTTGAAGGGGCGCTGTCGGCAAGGGAATTAAACAGTACTTCCAGGCTGGGCCTCTGATGGAAAACAGCGGGGCCGTTCTTGACGGCAACGGTCCAGCCATTGGTCCCACGACGGACGAACAAATGCTTGTCGCCCGGTGCAACCAGAATCTGACCCGCGCGAATCGCATCGCCGTTCTCAGCTTGCTTGATACTCGCCTGGCAGCGTGCTTTAAGACGATCGACCCAGGCACCGGTGAGATAGGCAGGAAGGTCGGTCACTGCAATGCAGCCTGGGGCGTCGGTGGGCAATTGCGTGAGCACGCCGCCTAAAGCGGAAAGCCCGCCTATTCCCGATCCAAGCGCAAAAATATTGGAAGAGGACGAACCGGTTGCCCGCGGAAATACACTCGGTCTGATGAGATTAGAGATCGACGCGCCAGCCGCGGCGCGAATGGTCCATATCAGGCTCGGCGTCAGCTCCGCACTGCTGAAGGTTGACACAGGTTTGGTGGTGATCGACAGTGCGCCCTGCTCGATGCAGTCCAGCAGATGAGCCGGATTTTCCCGGCCATCCGCGCGAAGCACAACCGCGATATTTCGTTGATGAACCAGCCCCTGAATCAGTTGCGGTGTGTTTTCACCGGCCAATTGAGTGTCGAGGAGCACAACCGCCGGTCGCGCCAGGGTGATTCGATCGAATAACTCGCCGACATTGCAGGCGGTCGAGAGATCCAGAATATGATCGGTGGCCAAATCGCGCGTCAGTTGGTGGGCGGAAAGCGCGGTGGACGCTGTGATGACAGCGCGGATGCGGCGGGGGGTTGATCCGAGGTCCATCGACATCACAAACTCCAATTCGGAAACAACGACGAAGCGAAAAGCCTGTCGCGTACACAATTCTTCGGTCCGGCAGGGGAGCGGGTTGAGTCGGGAAAGATTGTTCGCCAACCAGGCGCGATCGGGCAGAGAATGTTTCCCCGGCCCGGAAAAAAATCAGCCGACCCGGGATGCGGGTCGGCTGACAATTGCGAGAGATGTTGTTTTATCGGCGGGTTACAGCTTTACGGCTTTCACCAGTTCCTTCACATGGTCGACGCTGGTGGCGAAAGCTTTTTTCTCGTCTTCGTCGAGTTCGATTTCAATGATTCGCTCGACACCACCGCTGCCCAGCACGCAGGGGACACCCACGAAATAACCACCGACGCCGTATTGCTTATCGCAATAGGCGGCACAGGGGAGGATGCGTTTTTTGTCCTTGATGATGCTCTCCGCCATCGCCACCGTTGCCGCGGCGGGGGCGTAGTACGCGCTGCCGGTCCGGAGCAGTTTGACGATCTCGGCCCCACCATCGCGGGCGCGCTGTACGATCTGAGCCAGGCGTTCGGGTTTTACCAGCTGCGTGATCGGAATCCCCCCGGCAAACGTATAACGGGGCAGCGGGACCATGTCATCCCCGTGCCCGCCCAGAAGCAGAGCATGCACATCCTCCACACTGCACCCGACTTCGGCAGCCAAAAAGCTGCGATATCGCGCCGCGTCCAGGATGCCCGCCTGACCGATCACCTGATGCGGGGCAAAGCCCGATGCTTTCCACGCAACGTAAACCATCGCATCCAGCGGGTTGCTGACGACGATTAACACCGCCTTTGGTGATTGAGCGGCAACCTTGGACGCAACCTCCTTGACGATGCCGGTGTTGGTCGCGATCAGGTCGTCCCGGCTCATGCCGGGCTTGCGCGGAATGCCCGCGGTGACAATCACCACATCGCTGTCTCGCGTGTCAGCGTAGTCAGTGGTTCCGGTGATTTTGCTGTCTACGCCTTCCACAGGGGTGGACTCATAAAGATCCAGCGCTTTGCCGGCGGGGGCGGTGTTGGGCTGGCCGTTGATCTCGGGGATGTCGAGAAGGACAATGTCGCCGAGTTCCTTTGCCGCAGCCCAGTGGGCACAGGTCGCTCCTACATTTCCCGCTCCGATAATGCTGATTTTCGCACGTCGCATGTGGCTCGCTTCCTTTGGGATAAATATCGAGCCGGCAAAACGCGTGGCTCGGAGGTTTAATTATGGGCAAACAGTTCCGGCTTTCAATCAGGCGTTTCATCCGGATCCCGCCAGGCGGATGTCCCACGCGATAATGCCTGTATACAATGGAACCATGCGTGTCGGTCGGCGGATTATATTTGCAAGTATGGGCGTTGCCGTGGCGGCAGGCTCCGCCCTGCAACGGCCTCCGGCGGGAGCAGACCGGCAGGGTGCGTTCGGCTGGGACGGCCGCGCCGGTCTCACCCTGGATCAGGTCCGTCCGGTTCCCCGCCTTAAAGCGCCGGCAACACAACCTGCGACAGATCGACCTCCGGTCGAGGCATTAGAGCTATACGGCAAATCGCGCGATGCCACGTTGCGTGGCGATTCGCAGAAAGCGATCGAATACCTCCAACGCGCGATCGCCATCGATCCGTATCGCTTCGCCCCGCGCTACGACCTCGGCTGGGCGTACGTGAATGCCAACAGTGGTGACGCCAGCGCGATCTCCGCGTTTGAAAAAGCTGCCCTGTTGCAGCCGGATCATCTCGATCTGCACGCCGAGTTGGGGCGGTTGTATCTGGTCAACGGAAATGTCGGCAAAGCGATCGAGCATCTTCGCCTGGCGACGATGAGCGGTGAGTATTCGAATAACGACGGCAAGGCTGCGGTGGTCGACTTTTTTCTCGGTCGGGCGCTGAAAGATGCCGGATACGATCGAGCCGCCCTTGATCAATACAGCACGCTTGTAAAGCGATTCGATCATCCGTCGCTGTCGCTGCAGCAGAACGCGGATCTGGCGTATCTATTGAGTCGGCCTGACTCGCTTTATGTCGAAATCGGCGAGCTGCTCGAAAAGCATGGTGAATATGCGCAGGCCATTCAATCGTTTCGCCCGGCGGTGGACCGCCAGCCTGATAATTTTGAACTGCAGGCGCGTTACGCCAGAGACCTTGCGCTGGATCAGCAGCGCGAAGCAGCGATCAGCAAGGCGGTTGATCTGATCGTTCGCAACCGGGCGAATCCTGCGTCTCTTGCGGTATTGCGCGATGTGTGTCATGCGCTGAATCTCAAGGACGGCGTCGTCAAAACACTGCGAAAGTTAAGTGCCGACCGACCCGATGACCAGGCGGTATTATTTGCCTTAAGCGATACGCTCGTCGCCAGGCGCCGGCCGGATCAGGCCATGGCATTGCTGCAGTCGCGGTGGGAAAAAAAGCCGGCGGATATTCCACTCACCCGGCGCTTATTCGCGATAGACAAAGCTGCCGATCAGACAAACGCGGCTGCGCGAGTGCTGATTCACGCCCTTGCGGTGAACCGCGATGCGCGAAGCAACTATGCTCCCCTCTGGTCAGAATTATTCCGACCGGGTCAGAAAAATCGGCTGACGATCCGGCAGCTTCAGGCTGTTCGCGTGACTGCGGGCGATGAAGCGTCGCGACAATATTGGATTGCGATGACCGCCGCCGATCAGGATCGACCCTCGCTGCAGCGGTTTGCGCTCAAGGTTTCGATGCGCGTCTCAGCACAAAAGGGCACTCCGTTTGCGCCTGCTTTTGTTGCGATGCTGGATCTCGATTGGGAGCGGCGCGGCTGGACCGATACGCAGAAGATCGCTGCCGGACAAGCGTTGGTCGAAGCGGCAAAGGCTGCGGGCGATCCCGCACTTGCGGCAGAACTCGCGGGCCGCTCGCTGGTGCACCAGGAGAAATGGTCGTTGTCCGTAGATCAATTTGCCCAGGCTGTGCGATTGGGCGGCCGCTCGGCGGAATTGATTCTTGCCGGCACCAACGCCAGCCGACTGCCGGGTCGCGATCCGAAATATGAGCAACTGCTCTGGTCGCTGATTGGGGATCGGCCTTATTTTGAAGACGGGTATATCGCGCTGTTTCGGTATTACACCAGCTCACAGACACCTTCGATTGAGCAGGCATTAAAGGTTCTGGCAACCTGGGTGAGCAGTGATCCGCAGAGCACCGCCGCCCGCCTCGCGCAGCTGGAATCCGACGATGTGGACGACGCCGCCGCGGGCCCGTCAAAAGAAAATGAGGATCAACTATCCAGGCTGTATGAAGATGATTCGGACGATCCGGATGTGTTCCGCCTCATGCGCAAATATTACAGCCAGTCGGGGCGCTTAAATGAGCTGATCGGCAAGCTGGAAAATCAGCGGCAGGCGCATCCGCGCGATACCGATATCGTCGCCCGCCTGGTGGAATTGTACATTCAGCAAAGGCGCAGTTCCGAAGCGTCGCGCCTGCTCGATGCGACGCGCGAAAGGGTCAGTGATGATGCAACCCTGCTTTTCTCGCTCGCGCCGCTGTACGACTCGATCGATCAGAAGCAGACGACTGAGGATCTGCTTCGCCAGGTCATTCAGGTCGATCCGCACCATGCCGGAGCGTGCAACTATCTAGGTTTTCTCTGGGCCGACCAGGGGAAGAATCTGCCGGCAGCCGAGTCGTTGATTCGCTCGGCGGTTGTGCAGGAGCCGGATAACTCGGCATTTCTCGACAGTCTGGGTTGGGTCTTGTACAAACGCGGAAAGTTCGAAGAGGCGCGACAGTCTCTTCAACAGGCGATCGCGCCCCTGCTGGATCCGGATCCGGTGCTGCTGGATCATCTCGGTGATACGCTGTATCGCCTGGCAAAGCCGCTCGACGCCACGGCAGCCTGGCAGCAGTCATTGAAGGGTCTTGGCGACGGTGATGTCATCCGCGATGATCTTAAACCGCTTCGTCTGCAGCTTCTGGCGAAAATCAGGCAGGCCGAGGCCGGAAAACCCGTGGATGTGGCAAGAATCGACGGCCAGTTCTCCGTGGTCAGCGGTCCTTCTGGCGGACCAGCGGCTGGGAACTGACCCGCATATGCGACGATTCACGGGCGGCCTTCAGACGCAGGCACAACGAATGACAACCGACAACCGAACGGACGAAAATCATGGCCGGCCATAGTCACTGGGCAAACATCAAGCGTCAAAAAGCGAGAACGGACAAGAAGCGGGGAAAAGTCTGGAGCAAGATTTCCCGCAAGATCATCATCGCGGCCAAGGGCGGTGGGGATCCGCGCGATAATTTATCGCTGAGATACGTGATTGACGAAGCACGCGCCGCCAACATGCCCCGCGATACGATTCAAAACGCAATTAAAAAAGGCACCGGCGAACTCGGAACCGAGAATTACGAAACCATCCAATACGAAGCCTATGCCCCCGGCGGTGTTGCGATGATCATCGATGGCCTGACTAACAACCGGGCACGCACCGCGCCGGAACTTCGCAAAATTTTCGAACACAACGGCGGTAATCTTGCCACCAGCGGGTCGGTCGCGTTTCAGTTTAACAAAAGCGGTGTGATCACGATCAAGGCCGACGCGATCGAAGAAGAAAAGCTGATGGAGTTGGCGCTGGAAGCCGGCGCGGAAGATGTGACAACCGAGGGGGAAGGCTACATCGTGCTGACATCGCCGACGGCTTTTCATAAGGTGAAGGATGCACTCATCGCCGCCAACGTGGCTATCGAGACATCGGAAGTGACGCAGCTGCCGAACAATACGGTGGCGATCGACGACGCCACCGCGAAAGTGGTGCTGAAAATTCTGGATGAACTAGAGGACAACGACGACGTGCAGAGCGTGTCTCACAACGCGCTGCTGCCTGAATCGGTCGGTGTTTAAGGGGACCGTGTCTGAGCGGACCGCGTTTGCGCGGAGCGTGTTTAAGCGGGGCGATTGCTGCTTATTTCTGCCGCGATTTTTCGACCAGCAACCGAAACGGCGCCAGATGCTCCGCCTCGTCGGTCAGGCGTTCGGGATGCCATTGCACCGCGGCGAAGAGCGGCAGATTGGGATCTTCAAATCCTTCGATAACACCATCCGGCGCGGTTGCGATGACACGCAGGCCGTGCCCCAGTCGATTGACCGACTGCTTGTGATAGGTATTCACGGAAATTTCAGTCTTCCCGATCGCTTTTCCCAGCTGGCTTGTGGCATCCAGTTGCACGGGATGTCGTTTCAGTTCAGCGTGAACTTTCCGATGCTCGAGTCCCAATTCCAGGTCCGGCAGAAACTGGTTGAGGCTCCCACCGCGGTGGACATTCATTAATTGTGAGCCCAGACAAACGCCCAGCGCCGGCATTTTTCGCGTTTCTACTTCGGCGATCAGAGCCAGTTCAAAAAGTTGGCGGTCCAGGTCGATCCGCTGAGCTTGCGGATGCCAGGTTTCACCATACGCTGCTGGATCCAGATCATTTCCCCCACTGAAGAGCACGCCCGCCACCGCATCGACGTATTGGCCGATCAGCGTCAGGTCCGTTTTATAAGGAAGCAGAACCGGCAAACCGCCGGCAAGCTCGATCGCCTTGGCGTAGCTGAAAGGGGATTCGTAGTGGCCGGTATCTCCATCGGAGCAGTCGACCGTAATTCCGATCAAAGGCCTGTTCATGTCGCGATCATAGCCCATTAGACACAGAGTTGAAGATCGGTGCGAAGCTGCGCAACAATTGTCCTATTTCCGTATAGGGAATGCTATTAACTATTTGTTCGTAGAGCAGGTCCGTCTCTGAACTGAATTTCGCCTAAATCCCTTGAAACACCGACACCTTCCGCAATAGTTCGTCGTCCTTTACGTAAGACATTCCAGTCCGAGCCAGACGTACAGGCTGAGGAAATGATGTTGCAAAAAGATATCCGCTGGTGGCATTTTTTGGCTCTGGCGGGCGTTGTGGTACTCGCCGTGACGATCCGTTTGCACGGTCTGAACCGGGATTGTTTGTGGGGTGATGAGTTTCTCAGTCTGGAATGTTCCAATGGATGGGCACGCACGGATCTGACCTTCGCGGGACAGGCGATCTCTGCCCCTGACCTGATTACGCTGAAGCATGCCCGGCCGTGGACCAAGATCTGGTCGTCGATTGCCGCCGACGAAAACCATCCGCCTTTATATTTTATCCTGCTGCGCGGATGGCGAGATCTTTTCGGTGACAGCGAAGTCTCCGTGCGCAGGCCTGTCCGTGGCAGCGTCTGTCATCGCGCTGCTTCTGCTGTTTGCAATTGGAACGGTCGTACAAAGTGCTGCGGCGGGATTATGGGCATGCCTGCTCATGGCCCTTGCAGCCCCGCAAATTCAGCAGGCACGCGACGCCCGCTCTTATATGTTTATGATCGCCGCCTGCCTTGCAGCGGCCTTTGCGCTGGTGCTCATCAACCGCTTCGGTCCGAATTGGCGGCGATGCCTTGCCCTTGCCCTGGCGACTCTGATTGCACCCCTGCTTCATTACATGGCGCTGGCGACCGTCGGCGCGATGCTGCTGTACGCGATCACCTGCATGAAAGCCCTGCCGCGCAGGGCCACGATCTATTCACTGCTCGGTGGCCTTTGCATCTATGCCCTTGTCTGGGGACCGGCATTTGTCAGGCAGCATTATCGAATGGTCGACGATACCCAGTGGTTGGTTGAGAGGAACACAAGCCAAGCGCACTTCACGCTGCACGATCTGCTGACGGTGCCGGCTCGTACTTTTCTGGATCTGGATATGGATCAGGACCGCTCGACCGGACTCTGTCTCGGCGCGGTGGTCTTTCTGCTGCCGCTGTTGTTGTATCGTAAAAACCCAGACGTAATGCTCTGGTGGATTTGGCTGGTAGTGCCGGTGGGCGTGGCGCTGGCGATCGATTTAGGCTCAGGCCGCCGGACCCTGGGAATGGCGAAATACACCATCGCCGCCGCACCGGGCGTGTTTTTGATGCTCGGGCTGCTCGCCGCCCGGGCACCGCGTTTTGGGTGGGTGCCCGCCGGGTTCACTGCGCTGTGCTGCGTGATCTGTGTGCCCACGTTGTATCGTCCCCCAGTGTTGGCCAACTGGCGGGAGGTTTCAAATTTTATTACCCAGCGCAGCAACCCGAACGATCCGGTCCTGTTCGTGGATTCGCGACCCGACCGATATCTCACCAGCGGGCTGCTCAGCGTTTCTTATTACCTTGCCGGCAGCCATCATCCGCTGTTTATCGTGGATCGACCGCTGCGCGGGCCGCTGTTGGCCAGGTTGATGAAGTGCAGTCACGCCTGTGTTATTGGTGATGATGCGCGATCGTTAATCAGGCCGATTGTTCCGGGGATGCAGACCGATCACGCTGAGTTGCTCGTGGGCATGGGGATGGTTGGTACCATCGATCCTCCGCGCCATACGATCGCGACATTAGCCCGGACAACCGATCGATGAAACAGGTTCCGCGATCGCATCACGCCGAAAGATGAAAAGCCACCTCGCGGCGGAATAACTCGGCGAAGTAATCGGTTTTTTGTTGGCCGCCCCAGATTTCAAGCTCGGAATCTCCCCTGGCCTTAATGCGAACGTCCAGGCGCTTGCGATGGATCGTGCAACTGATCGCAGAGACCACGCTGCTGTGACTGCGATCCAAACCGTCAGCGATGCGCAGCAACGCCGAGCCCACGCGGACAATTTCCTGACTGCGCCGGCCCAGGGCCGCGAAAGATTTCTGAGTCGGTTTAGGACCGGACTTGCGATGGTGCCGGGCGATGTTGGCCATGATGCTGATCTCTTCAGCGCTGAAACCTTTAAGGTCTCCGTGCAGAATCAGGTATTTGCTGTGCTTGTGATGGTTGCTTTTACCGATATGCCAGCCGATATCGTGCAGCAGCGACGCATACTCGATCAGCTCGCGCGGCTTCCTGCCCAGTCCGTGCAGCGGTTTGAGTTGATCGAACAGTTCCAGGCATATCCGCGCCACCTGTTCGCTGTGGGTCTGATGCCAGTCGCATCGCCGGGCGAGATCCAGCACGCTTCGGCGGCGTGGATCGGGTACTTCGCGCCGGATGGAGAGCTCGGGCAAATGCCGGGATAAATAATCGACCATCATCCCCTCGCGCAGGGCCGATTTGCAGACGGTGATTTTTTCCAGGTTCAGGCGTCGAAAAAGTTCGTTCACCAGTACCACCCCGGCGATGATCTGATCTTTGCGCTGATCGTCCAGGCCTTTGAGTTTCGCACGATCTTCTGATTTGCTTTCAAGCAGTACACTCACCAGCTTCGCCAGTGGTTCGCGTTCGATCACCCCGGCAATTGATTCACCCTGATGGCTGTGACTTCCTCTTGACCCATAAAGACTGGCGCACATCGCGGCGATGTTTTCGAGCGTTCCGCTGGTGCCCAGCGCCACCGTGGGTTTCAACGCGAGCACCTGCTCGCAAACCGGCGTGAGTTCCCTGTCATAATGCGCAAGCAGCGATTTTAGATCCGCGGGGGAAACAGGATCAGACCGCACGTATTTTGCTGTCATGCGTGCCGCACCGAGTTTGCGGCTTTCGAGCATGCTCGCGCGGTTTTTATCACCGACGATGAATTCAACGCTGCCTCCACCGATATCGATGATAAACGTCGGAGCGTTACCCAGTTCCACCGCGTGGCGGACACCCAGGTAAATCAACTTCGCTTCATCGGCGCGCTGACGACGCGCATATTCAAACCGAGTTCCCGCTGCACCCGGGTGAGAAAATCGCCGCCGTTCACAGCTTCGCGCACCGCTGACGTCGCAACGGCCAGAATCTTCTCGCACTGCCGGCGCTTGGCTGCTTCCTGAAACCGGCGCAGCGTGGCAATGGCGCGTTCCATCGCGTCGGCGGTCAATCGTCGAGAGGGAAAGCTGATCCGGCCCAGCCCGACCATTTCCTTCATGCGCCACAAAGTGGTAATGGCTCCATCGGGATCCGCCTGCGCGATGACCATGTGCAGACTATTGGATCCCACATCAATGGCGGCCACGCGGAACTCGTTCTTGTTTGAACTGCCAGAAGCCGAGCGTTGCGCGGAAGCGCGAGTGGTTTTGTGACTGAGCATGTTGATAAACAGTATTCCCGTATGTTTAAGAAACCGTGAACGCGTGGCGGATTATAGCAGCAGCACCCGATAGATACCCGATATCACCGCAGCGTTTCGACCAATTTAAGAATAGCCTTGAATCGCGAAATTCATGGTATTTTCATTTGAACGATTTAGACTGGTTTCCTCCCTCGAGGCTAAAAAACGGTGTCTCATAAGGTCCGCCGAAATCCTGCATCGAAAACAGGCTAACCGCCGGAGAAAAGCGCGATGAAAAAGATTCACGGGCTAGGAATAATCGTACTGCTGCTTGGCATATATTTCTGCTATTCCCGCTGGCAGCGAACGACGCCGCAGCCTGGCTCCGTAGTTGCGGTGCCTGTACCGCCGGTGTCACAGGAGCCCGGTGCCCTGCCCGCGGGACTCCCGGTTGCCGTCACAGCCGCGCCGCCGGTTTTGAAAAATACCGCCGCCATTTCGGTCACACCCGACGCTGCGGTGGTTCCAAAGCCGACGAACACACTTGATGCCGATCTGAGAAACCAGGCCGCTGATCGAGCCATCGCGGATCCTCAGGGGCCTCTGGTCCCTGAGAGCATGGCACGTGCTGCGCTGGATGATGTGGGCGCGGATCCGGTTGCGGAGCAGGTCTGGCTGGAAGCAATCAACGACCCCCGGATGCCCGACGACGCGCGGCAGAACTTGATTGAGGATTTGAACGAAAACGGTCTGGAAGACCCCAAACATCCAACGCCTGATGATCTGCCTCTGATCGAGAGCCGGCTTGCATTGATCGAAGAGGTCGCGCCCGACGCCATGGATCAGGTCAATGCCGATGCCTTTCAAGAAGCGTATAAGGATCTGCTGAAAATGCAGACTTCGTTGCTGGGTCGATGATGCACTGCAGGGTTCCCCTCAGGTTTTGCAGAAACCTAGGTCGCCTACGCGGCGGATGATCCCGCGCACGGTCAGCGAAGTCAGTTCCGGCATGATGTCGTCAACCTTCAGTCACATCGCATCCAGAGGCCGTCAACTTTTTCGCTGCGGGCTGTAGTATGTCTGCCCTTCACCGCGCTTGATCACCCCGCGCAACGTGAGCAACGTCAATTGAGGCATGATGTCTGAAACGTCAAGGCCCGATGCCTCGGAAATCGCATCGATGCTGGTCGGCCCTAAGGTTAAATGCTCCACGATCCTCTGCTGAGTTTCCGTCAATTGCGGTGCTGAGTGACTAATTTCGAGTGGTAAGAACGAGGCCGGTTCTGACGGCGGCAGGGTGAATTCCTCCATCGCGCCAACTGGCAATGGCCCCAGATCTTCGAGGATGTCCTCCAATTTGGTCACAAGCGTTGCGCCATCCCGGATCAACTGATGCGGGCCGATCGAAAGCTTGTTATCCACCCGGCCCGGCAGGGCAAATACTGTCCTGCCTTGATCGACCCCAGCTTGTCGGGCGGTAATCAAGGCGCCGCTGCGTTCGTCGGCTTCAACCACCAAAATGCCCCGCGACAATCCGCTGACGATGCGGTTTCGCCGGGGGAAATTTTCCGCAAGCGGCGGCGTTCCCATCGGGTATTCGCTGATGATCGCGCCGCGCTCGGCGATCTGCTCAAACAGCGACGTATTCTCGGGCGGATACACAACGTTTACGCCGCTGCCCAGCACCGCAAGCGTTCGACCCTGCGGATGCGACAGGGCTCCGCGATGCGCGGATGAATCCACCCCGCGAGCGCCGCCTGAGACGACGGTGACTCCCGCTCCGCCGAGCAGTGCGCCGAAACGCTCGGCCTGTTCGCGGCCATAGAAACTGCACCTTCGGCTCCCCACAATTCCGACCGCATGCAGATCACGCGGTTGCAGCGCACCCTTCACATACAAAACCAGTGGTGGATCGGGAATCGTCCGCAAAAGAGGCGAATATTCCGGATCATCAGCACAAATAATCCGCGCGCCAGCGGCGGCGGCGCGATCAAGTTCGTTGTCCACCTGAGCCGCGGCATCACGCAACGATGCGGCGATGGTAGTTGCTTTGCTTTTTCCAACGCCTTCGATTTCCCGAAGCAGATTTTCCTTTGCGGCACAGGCGGCCTTGGCGCTGCCGGTGGCATCGATCATCCGGCGGGCGAGGATGGGACCGATGCTCGCGGTCAAAGAAAGCGTGAGCCAATGGCGAAGCGACATGAGGCACTGTTCCAGAAGGAATATAAAAAGTTTCAGGCGACGATTCTTTCGACCGCGCGATGCACATTCTCCAGAGGCACATCATCGCGAATCACCACATGACCGATGCGGTCCGGAAGGATGAACCGAATGCGGGCGGATTTTACTTTTTTGTCGAAGGCCATGGCATCGACGATTGTGTTGGGATTCGCTTTGAGACCATTGATCGATAGACCCGCTTTTTCGATGAGCCGAATGATGCGATCACGTGCAGAACCTTCAAGCATGCCCAGATCTGTCGCCATGCCGGCGGCGGCGACCATTCCATATGCAACGGCCTGGCCGTGCGCAACAGCGTGATCGGTTGCCCGCTCGATTGCATGCGCAAAAGTATGCCCGAAGTTCAAATGAGCGCGCTCGCCGTTCTCCAGCGGGTCTGCTTCCACAACCCTGGCTTTGATTCGCACGTTATGCGCGACAAGTTCGGTGAGGGTTGTGATATCCCTGGACAAAATCCGGTCCATGTTCTGTTCCATGGCGGCAAAACCATCGGGGTCGCGGATGATGTCATGCTTGATGCATTCGGCCAGGCCGCCTGTGAATTCAGCGAGCGGCAAAGAACCGAGCAAAAGAGGATCTGCCAGCACGGCGATCGGATGGTGAAACGCGCCGATGAGATTTTTACCAACCGCGTGATTCACGCCGGTTTTACCACCCACGCTCGCGTCAACCATGGCAAGCAAGGTCGTGGGAATCTGCAGGAAGGGGATTCCGCGCAACACCACCGAAGCGGCGAAACCGGCCATGTCGCCGACAATACCACCGCCTAAGGCAAGCAGCGGTGTGCTCCGCTCGATGCGGGCTCCGAGAATCGTGTCAAAAACCGGCGACAAACTCTGCAGTGATTTATGCTGCTCGCCTGGGTTGATCACCGCGACAATCGGCTCGATTCCCGCATCGTGCAGCGACTGAACCAATGCGGGCAGATAAAGCGGGGCGATGTTCTGATCGGTGACGACAATCGCTTTACTGGAACGCGAGAGCTTGCGCAATTCTGCTCCGGCGCGCGTCAGCAGGCCAGCTTCGATCCGCACGTTGTAGGAAATTTCAGGAAGGTGAACCGGGACCTCGAGCATCAGAATATTGTAATTGAATTCAATCGAGAAATGCAGAATGATGCTGATGAAATGCGGTTGAGGTTTATAAATGTTTTCTGGCGAATGCGATTTTCAGCCGGCATTTTTATTTTGCCGACACTTATCGCCACCGTCGTTTGCCGCGCGGACACGCCGACCACCGAGCCGATGGAAAATTTTGTCAGATTTGTTGAAGACGGCCACGGAGGCGGGGAGATGCAGGCAGCAGTGGGGCGGTATGTGAATGAGGATGGCATTGCCGTCGATCTGCTTGCGACAATGCATATCGGTGAGCCGGCATTTTTCAGATCACTGGCAAAGCAGTTCCCCAAATATGACGCGGTCCTTTACGAACTGGTTGCACCACGAGGCGACCCCGCGACCGAAGAAGGAGTTAGCGATCAGCAGAAGCGTATCGCCGACGATTGCGACCTGGATAACCAGGGACCGCACATGAATTATGAGCGTGCAAACTTCGTTCACGCGGACCTGACATTAGACGAGATCAAGAGGCAGGAGATTGCCCGGGCGGGCACGTTCCAAGGCGCGCTTGGAGACGGTCCCGGCCTGAAGGCTGCACATGATGCACGGGATACCGCGGGGCAGCAGGAAATTTTTGCCGATGTCAAAGCCGCCAGGTCCGCATCGCCGGCGGAGCACTGCCGCTTATTACGCCGGGCTTACGCACGCATCCTCGCATTCACCGCGCGGCCCGAACAGGGGAAAACATATCCCGCCGGGATGGAAGTGCTGGTGGGTTCCCGTGACGACGAAGTCATTCGCGTTTTGAACGGGCAAATGGAATCGGGCAGGAAAAATCTCGCGATCTTCTATGGTGCCGCTCACATGGTAGACTTGGAACGTCGGCTTTTTGATATGGGATTTAAAAGGCACTCGGTGGCGTGGCAGCGGGCGTGGAGTGTCGCGCCCGATGGAACACCAACCACTCAGCCGATGCGCGGGCATGCGGTGCATGAACGATGATGGCGTTCATCGGGCAGGAAGACATTTTTCAAGAACGGGTTTGATTTATGCGGAATCGATTTTTGCGGTGGAACGTAGTAACAATCGTGCTGGTCGCGGTGAGTTTTGCCGGGGCGGCATCTACTTTTATCAAGCCGGACGATATCGCCTGGGACAAAATCCTCAGCGGTCCACCTGCGGTGGGATCGGATGTGGAAAAGGCAGAAATCGCCAAGCTGCTGGAATGGCAAAACAAACGGACAGCCAGTGACATTGCCCGTTGTAAGGCTGAAGAAACAGTGGACCCTTTCATTTTTTCTGATGTTCTCGGTGACAAGTTTAACCAGAAGTCGCTGCCGGTAACCGCAAAATTATTGGCGGACATGACTGCCGACATCAAGGTCATTACAAAGCTGGCCAAGGCAAAGTGGGCGCGAAAGCGCCCGCCCTATGTCGATGATCGCATCAAGCCGTGTGTAACGCTGGAAGAAAACGGATCGTACCCCAGCGCTCACGCCACGCGCGGTGTCGCGTGGACTCTGATCTTGGCTGAGATTTTCCCCGGACAGAAAGAAAAACTTCTTGCGCCGGCAAACTAATGGGTGAAGACCGCGTGATTTCCGGCATCCATTTTCCCAGCGATGTTGAAGCGGGGCAGATACTAGGGAAGGCCATTGCGGAAAAGCTGTTGAATGATCCGGCTTTTCAGACTGCACTGAATGCAGCACGCGATGAATGCATGAAAGCGGGAGTCGTAAAAATAGTCGGCTGCGTGAAATTAGAAGGGGATCGATCTTGAAATCGATCCCCTCACGGGTAGATACACGCGTTGTTTCAGTCGCACGCAGCCGCTTACGGCTGAGTTGCGGGCTGTGGATTGGCAGCTTTAAAGGTGAACTGCTGTCCACCAATGCCGGCTTCAACCATCAGACCACCATGTACATGCGTGAAAACAAGCACGCCGTTCTCGAACTTAGCACTGTCCGCCGCGCCGGCTTTCAGCGCAACAGCCGAAGCGGTCGCGTCGAACCGCAGGTTGTTGTTCTCAAAATTGTTCATCGCTTCGGGGGTCTGGAAGAGAATCAGTTCCGAGTAGGTTTCGGCTCCCAGGTCGATTCCCGTGCCCACCATCGAGAGACGGGCCTGACCGATGAACTTGCCTTGCTGATAGACGTCACCGTTTCCGGTGGCGACTTCCACACCGACGCCGCCTTTACCGACGCTGGGGAACATCACATATCCATAAGCAGAATCCACTTTGTTCTGCAGCGTCGAATCGGCAATTTCCATGTCCTTGACGGTCGCCTGGCTGTCGTTAATCAGCTGCTTCTGCTGGACCGGGGTGGTGGGTTCGCTTCCGCATCCGGTCAGCGTCAACAGACCAGCACCGACGGGGGCAAACAACATAGCAAGGCAAAATTTAGCGGCTTTCATGGCGATCTCCTTCACAAAGTCATATTCGTAACCAGATGCGAAAAACCGCATCCATTCGATATACCCGTGATACAAGCCGCGTACCGTTGCACACATTTTGCGGAAAATGATGCGTTCGCTACTAAAATGTGCCGATGAGGCCGACAAAAATTCCGATGGTGGATCGAATTGTCGCGGTTGCTAGAGGAGATAGTCCAAAACGCCGTTGACGATATTGCCTACGAGATGATTATCGCTGCTGTTTCCCTTGTAGGGCTTCCAGATATCTTTTTTAGAGTCGAAATTCGTGGGATCCAGCTTGATATCTTTGAGAATGTAAACGTCGTGACCTGTGCCCGCGGTGATCGTGTTATGCCCAAACGGATCAATAAAGGCATCGGTGCCGTTGCCAGCAACAATTGCATCGCGACCCGGTCCGGCATGAATCTGATCGTTGCCGTTGCCACCGATTAAGGTGTCGGGGCCGAGTCCGGCGAACAATGAATCGTTTCCCTCACCGGACGATACAACGTCGATCCCGTTTCCAACCTTCACATAGTCGGGTTCGTCACCGCCGGTGACAGTATCGTTTCCGTTATGGGTATAGATTTTGGTAAGGATGGAAAACGCCCCGTTCGTCTGATCGATGGTGATCGAATCCGACTTGTTCCCACCGTTAATAACAATCAACCGGATCCCGCGACTGAACGGAACGGTCAGGTTATAGGTTCGATTAGCGGTGCGCCAGGGGAATGAAAGACTCGCAGTCAGAGACTGGTGGTCGGCTGTCTGTGAAACAACGATCGTGTTTGGCGCGCCACCGGCACCGGTGATTTTCAGCATGTGGTGGCTGAACGAAATCGAGAACAACCGCCGATCTTCCAGGGGTTCAAAGAAGTCAGGCAAGTTGTGCATTCAAAATCCTCTCGCGGCAGGGTGAAGAGCCGTAGCATACCGCGATGAAGGCTGCGAAAAAAGCCCTTTCTTTCCGATTACGGCGCTTATGCGGCGGCTGCATTGTCTTCAGCCGTTTTTGTCTGGGCGGGCGCGCCCTTCTTGGCAGACAGCAGTGAAGCGAGCGCTGCCAATGCCTCGGAGTCTTCCTGCGTCGGAACCTGCACCCGAACTCCTTCGAGTTCGTGCTCTAATTCCTGAACTTTCTGCGCATAATCGGCAATCTGTTTCTCGAGGTTGCCCACCGTTTCCTGCAACTGCGTGAGACGCTGGCCCTGACGATCCACAACCGCGTCGCTGTGTTCCTTGGCGATGCGCGTCTCGTCGAGCCTGGCATTCAGTGCCTTGGCCTGTTCCTGGGCGGCGTCCAGATCCGAGGTCTTCTGCTTGATGCTGCGATCGGCGTCGGCGATCGTTGCGGTCTGAGCCGCAATCGTTTCCTGCAGGGCTTTAATGCGGTCCAGGTCACCTTTAATGCGATTGGACTGCTGAACGATAATCTGGCGCGCCTCGTTCAAAGCCTGAGCAAAAGACATTTCCTGCGGCATGGTCTACTCCCGTGGGTGCAACTTCACTGCTTTGCAAAACATAAAATGCTCGCATCAAGGGCAATCGCAGTTCTGTATCAGTTCAATCGGCTGTGCCGGTTGCGAAGTTTAGCTAAGGTACCCTACGATTCCCGTAGCTCAAGGTTTCCGTTCCGATAATTTGCCGAATTTCCACCCAAATTATCGAGTTGATAGTGAGGTCGGTCGGTCCCCCATCTGTTTATCACGCCATGCCAATTCACACGCGACGCTGGGACGATCCACCGGGAAATGAAGAAGGACTTCGCATCCTGATCACGCGCTATCGCCCGCGGGGTCTGCCGAAGTCCGCCGAAACCTGGGACGTATGGATGCCCCACCTCGGGCCGAGCAAAGAACTCCACGCAGCGGCTTATGCGAAGGTGGGGCTGGGCATTTCATGGGAGACCTATCTCGCGAGATATCGCAGCGAAATGAAACAACAAACCGACGCCATCAATGAGCTGGCTTTGCGGGTCAAGGCCGGAGAGACCCTGTCACTGCTCTGCTCGTCGCAATGTGTGCGGGAAACGCGATGCCATCGCAGTATCTTAAAACAGCTGATTGAGAATGCCGCCCGATAGCCGAGCTTTCGGCGACGAGCGTGTAATATCCAGACATGCCATTGACCGTGCTTGGAAACGCCGCTGCCTTCACACCCTCCGACTTCGTGCGGTTGTTTCATCAGTCGCAATTGGAGTGGTCGCGGCATGTGGGGGAGGAAACCGAGTTGGATTTCGGTCGGTGGATTTTCAGCAAAACTCTGTTGGACTGCGATGACGCCAACTGTCTGCACGATGCATTTTTAGTTCCGGGCCTGGCAGGTAAGGACTTGCTTCTTGATATGCAGCACAGATGCGAAAACACCGGCGTGCCGTGGAGGCGATGTTCGTTAAATCCATCCGCAGCCGTGGACCAATCGCAGCAGTTGACGGCTTCGCTCGAAGCCGCGGGCTGGACTGCGGATCCGCTGCAGATTTTTTATCACGTTAAAAAACCTGTGGGGGCGGTGCAGCAGTATTCGTCTCCGCCGCTGACGATCATCCCGTCCCGCGCCGGCTATCAGCAATATAGAAAAATCATCGAACAGCGCAAGGCCGGATCGGCGGATATCGCGCTGCTGCATCTGGATGATTCACATGTGGATTCGCTTTTGGCACTTGCCGATGGGGAACCGGTGGGGTGCGTGAGTTTGTTGGCAGGCGGGGAAGTGGGGACGATCCGCGATTGGTTTGTGTCACCGGCGCATCGGCGAAAGGGAATCGGGCGATTGCTGTTGAATAGAGCGCTGGAAATCGCCGCTCGAGGGTTGCTTCGGCATGTGATGATCGGTTTACCAACCGCTAACGAGCCGGCGATTCGACTATGCAACGCGCGCGGGTTTGCATCGATCGGACAATGGAAGGCATACCGTAAAGCCGAGTAAGTCACGCGGCGAGTTTGGTCGGCACAAATCCGGTACGTTCCAGGTAGAAGCCCAGCGCATCGTACACAGCCGGGCAGATACCCCAGCCCAGTTTTTTCCGCATGATAACGGTGACTTCCTCATCGGTCAGGTCCTGCCGATAAGGACGCTTTGCGGTCAGCGCTTCATAAATATCCGAAACTGCAAGGATCCGCGCCAGCGTGGTCAACTGCGTTCCACCGAGGCCGAGATGGTAGCCTTTGCCGTCAATTTGTTCGTGATGTGCCGCCGCAAGTTCAGCCAGGTCTTTAAAACCCTGCACCTGCGAGAGAATCTGGTGCGTGTAGAAGGTGTGACGGCGCATTTCGGTTATTTCGTCTGTTGTCAGTTTGCCGGGCTTATCCAGGATTAAATTTGAGATGCCCAGCTTGCCGACATCGTGCACCAGGGCAGCACGTCGAATGTATCGCACGTCGCCGGCTGAGAAACCCATTACATCGGCAATTCCAGAAGCGATTTTCGCGACACCTTCTGAATGCCGAAACGTCCACGGCGATTTGGCGTCGATCACCTGGCTGAATCCTTCGGCGATACGATCCAGCAGTGTGGCGTCGGCGGTCAACAGCCGGTCCTGGGGCTCAAATGCAGCGGTGGCATCGCTCGGGCACGGCGAGTTGAACAACTGCCAGAAAGCAGTGTCGTTTTTCATGGATAAAAACAGTTTCACCAACTCGGGATCGAACCAGGTTGCACTGCGCTCAATGGCCATTTCACAGGCGGATTCCAGGCTGTATTCACGAATGAAAACCTCGACGGTCTGAGCTAGATTCAAAATCCGCGCCATCAGCGGAATCTGCTCACCGGCCAGACCATCGGGATGCCCGTGCCCGTCCCAGTGCTCATCAAGGCTTCGAATGGCGGTCGCGGTCAGTTCAGGTAATTCCAGCTCGCGCGCGATTTTTGCACCACGGTCGCAACGCAATTCAATCATTGCCTTGGCAGCCTTGGAACCACCAATAGCAACGCGGGCCAGATGTTTGGCTTTGTTCAGCAGAGATCCTTCGATGCCGACATGGCTGGCGATATATCCCAGCGATCCGCCGAGGCTGGTCCAGTCGACGGTTTTTACATCGTGCTTGATCGATCGATCGTCCGAGCCGAAGAGGTAGCACATGCGACCGGCATTGCTCGAGCATCCCAGATCCTTCAGCAGCAGCGCGTAGAATAATGCCGACGACGTTTTTGAATCCAGCCGCAAGTCCCGCGTCAGCCGCATGCCCAGCATGCAACTGCGGGCCGCGTGTCCCTTGGGTTGACCTTCAGTAATATCCAGAGCATACGAAAGTGCGCTGATCACCTCAGACATTTTGATCTGCACGGCAACCGGTCCGCTTGAAGTATCGTCGCTCATGGAAAACCCGTTAGTTCCCCTGCAATCTCACACCCACATCACGTGTATCGGCCACGTGGGATGCACTGATAACACAAGCCATCTGCAACGACTGGAATTGAAGCTGCAATTATGGGACGGTGTTTGCGTGAATCGGCGTCGCTCATCCGAAGCAATAACTGCACAGCTTATTGGACTGCTTCACACTCACTTCAGATCGCGGCAAATCAGTACACGCATCTAAAGACCGGGGTTGGACGGTCGTTCATTGTTTACTTAACACCAGATCCGCCACCACCGGGCGGTGCGGGGATCCGAGAGACGGACCGACCGAGCAGGCTTTAAATTGCACAAATTCATTGGCGACGACATGGTCGATCCGCACCATGGCGTGCTGGTGGTAATACGTCCAGCCGAAACCAAATCCGGCGGATTCGAATGCGTCGGTCATCATCGAAAAATTACTGATGAACAGGGGACTGTCCGGCGCGAGATTAAAGTCGCCGGCAATGACCAGCGGATGATCGGCACGCTGCTGAATCTCGCTCGCAAGCGCTTCTGATTCCTCCCTGCGGGCATTGATATTGCGCGCCAATTCTTCAGTGCCTTGTTCGGACCCATCAATGGAATCGCGCAGTGCCCAATGCGGCGAACTGAGATGAACACCGATTAAATCCATCGAGCCCGCGGGCGTGTCGAGGGTGTATCGGATCGCTACCTCGTTTTTAATAATACGCAGCGTGTGAATCGGGTATCGGCTGGCAACGCAGAGTTCACCGTGGCGGGTGACGTGCGTCAGACCCGGAGGAAGGTTCTGACGGTTCACGCGACCGGGCATTTCCGCAAACAGCAGCACATCCGCCTGGCTGTTAATAAGGTATTGCGTAAAACCCGGGGTGTTAAAATCCAGATGATGCAGATTAAAAGCCAGAACGCGTATCGGTTGCCCCACTGGTGCGTGTGCGGTCAATCGATGCCAGCTGACGCATAGTCCCATCAATGGGAAAAGAGCGGTAAAAATCAGCAGCAGGATGGGGATCCAGCAACTCCGGTACACCAGCATGGGAAGCAGCAGCACTACGGGAAGCGCAAAAACCAGGCGCGGTGAAAATATGAGAACCGTTGCCAGCGATGTTCGATCTCCGCTGGTGCGCAAATGATAGATCAGCGCCACCATCGCGATAAGACATACCCAGCAAAGCGCCGCGGCAACGATTGAACGACCGGAGCGCTTCGGACGACTTTCCATAACGCGGGATAATACGGCCAAAACCCCTCCGGGCCAGCCGATGACCTGGCCGGCCCGAAAGGAGCAGTGGCACCTCTTAAAATTTCCAACTGATGCTGCCCTTAATCAGAAACGATCCAACCAACTGATCACCATTGGTGTTCTGATAGACTGGAAGTTCAACGTCGGCGTAAAACATAAAAGGGTGCAGGTCGAATTCAACGCCCGGCGACAACATGACCCGCTGATAACCCGATCCCACAGGCACTGCAGCAGCCGAACCGCTGTCCTGCCTTCGCGCCGATGCGATGACCTGCGCGATGGGAACGATGTTTACGTTTCCGAAGCGCAAGGCGGTGTAGTAAATACCGGCTGCGCCGTCGACCTCCGCGCCCGGCCGGTAGCTGCCCCTGCTGTCGCCGCGATTCAGAAACGGCAGGTCCAGTTCCAGCTGCGCAAACCAGTCGATGTGTTCGCGCGCGATAAGTCGATGGCGGAAGAAACCACCTAATAAAAGATCAGTGCTGCCCGTGCCGATTTCAGAATCGCGATCGACATCACCGTAAGCGTTGTTGTGCGCATAATCACCCGTGGGAAGTTTCAGACCGAAATTAACGCCCGCGGACTGATCCTCGAAAAATCCGGTGTAAATTGCCTGAATACGCACGTCACCGATGGAGGCCCAGTTTGCGTGAACGATCTGATTTCCAGTTGCGCCACCGGTGGTTTCAAAAAATCGGCTGGCGATGGGGATCTCCGCTTGCAGTCCCCAGCTGCGATTGAACATATATAGAATGCCGGGCGTGTAGAAACTGGTCTCCAGTTTTTTATCGCGATTGAAGGCAGCAGGTGCTGGCCGCGCCCGTTCCAGTTCAGATTCTGATCCTGATAATCGTACATGATATAGGCCAGTCCTCCCGTCCCCGTGGGGAGCATGCTGCTGGTGCCCACATCAAAAACGCCGCAACCGCAGGCGCAACCCTCGGCGCCGCGGGAAAAAACGGTGAAGAACGTAAGAAAAAAAGCGCATCGATAAGAAGCATCGCGCAATAAGGCGCGCGACAGTGTCGGTCTCATTTTTAAATCCATGAAAAAGAGAAGCTATCTCCTGCGCGGTACTGCTGCGCGGAGTGAATGCAATCAAAGAGAACGGGCAATTCAGGACAGCGCGGGCGGGCGCATCAGCGGAGGGGTTATCATGGATTCTGCAAATTCATTGATGGCGCATACAGTGCCGCGAAGGCGATCATCATCGCCTGGCGCAGCTTCATTTTGAGTTGTGATAAACTCCATGCGAACGGCGCTGGGGTCGAAGTCAGCACTTTTCTCAGATTTTTTTCCGCGTTCGATCGCTTTGCAAAGGGGACAGGGATGATTGCCGTCGAAGGTATTCGACATCGCACTGCTGATCGATTCAGTTCGCAGGTGATGGACCAGCATGCCGGCCCAGGCCGCCGACTGCAGCGCCGCCCATTGGCCGCCGGTGACCGCCAGCAGCATTACCAACAGAAGAAGCTTTCGCAGAAGGCCAACCATCGAGCGGCGCAAACTAGCGTTTGAATCCCGACGGCGTCAATCGGTGAAACCGGTAAAAGTTCAAATATCGTTTCACGTCGCGCGGTTGGCCCACCAGATACCAAATGCAAAGACAGCCTGCAGGGGCAGTCTTACCCAGTAAGCCCACGCCGGCAGGTGCAGATCAGCAAATTTTTCGGGCTCCAGAGCCATGTATAAATTGGCGGGGAAGACTGCAATTAATAATGCGATCAGTCCCCAGCAGGCAAAAGGACGCAGCATCGGTATCAGCAACCCAATGCCGCCGAGCACCTCAAAGAAACCACTGATGTAAACCAGCAAAAGCCGCCGGGGAAATATCGGAGGAGTAATGCGAACATAAATAGCCGGGTGCCAGAAGTGATTCGCGCCTGCGAAGATAAATGCGATCGCGATGATCCATCTGAGCATTCTTAAATGCTAAGGCTTTCGCGGAATCAAACCAGCCTTATCATCGGATCATGGTGTCGGTCAAAAAGCTCCGCCGCGGTTGGCTGCGCAGAAGCATTCTTTTCACGCTGCTGGGCGGCGCGACATTTGTCAGCGCCTGGATGCTCTGGCGATATCACGGCCCCGCGCCGGAGCGGGAGATTTTTCAGGGCATTACCTACGGCTGCGAACGGCTGCCCGAAACGCCTCAAAGCGGTGGACTTTTCCACTGGATCCGGGCCGATTTAAACGTGCCGGGCGTCAGCTTATATGCAACGCCAATAGACCCCGACGCGATGGCGCAGGGATATCAATACAAACTGAAGCATACCTCCACCGCCGTTGCCGAGAATGGTCTTGCTGCAGCAGTGAATGGGACGATGTTCAACTCCGACTCATCGTGGATTCGCCTTCCCGGCGACCTTGCCAACTCCAGTGAAACGATCGTCGCGGATCACCAGGTAAACCATGTGGATCCCAACTCGTATCTGATGTGGTGGGACGATCAATCGAACGGTCGCCTCGAGCGATGGAAGCCGCCGCCGGCAGCATCATTGATGGCCGCGAAATGGGGTATCGCTGCCCAGGAGCATTTGCTCTGGGCAGACGAACACGCGCAGAGTTCCGCTGTCGATCAACGCACAATCATCGCGATGGATCCGGGGAAAAAGTTGGTCTGGATCGCCTGTTTCGATAAGGCATCTTTTAACTTTATCGCCTATTTCATGGAGCGCCGGGCGCGAAGGGAATCATCGCAGTGGATGGTGGCACTTCAATGGCAATGGCGATCGGCAGTCATGCTAGGAACGTCCGGCCCGGCACGGTGACTGGAAACTGGCGACCGGTGGCGACGCATTTCGGGTTCCGGGCCAATCCTCTGCCTTAGCGCAAAGCTCCATGCGCCTCCAAACAGGCCTGGCGAACTAGCTCAATGTTCGTGAAATAATTCCCTCGGTGGGGGCAGTGGCGTCTGATCGAGCCTGTTGCGCAGCGCCGCGGCGACGGCGGGATTTAAATTGGTGAAAAAATGCAGCCCCGTTTCCTGCTCGATGTGCGCGGGCGTGGTGCGGTATTGCGCCCATGTGTCATCAACCGCGTCGTTGTCATTTGGCATTTCGACGCTCAGTACGCGAGCACCCGATGAGATCTGTCCGGCGTTGTCGCTGCCTGTGTCCGGAACGATCACCACAACTTTCCAGCAGGATGCGGGTACAGCCACCCGTCCCTGCGCGAGCGTGGTCGCCGATCCCCTGCTGCCGCGCCCGCCCGCGCCCGCGGGACCCGCAATGAGATAGAGCCGATCGTGATCCCGTCGCACCAGTTCGCGGCAATAGTCTTCCACCTGCGCCCACGCTTTGCGGTTTACGTTGGGCGCCTGCGGGATGATGTTGGTCATGACAAATGTCGCGAAACTCATGTCCTGGTTTGCGGCCCGGTCGCTGTGCGGGCACATATGCCCGCGATCAAACCCGCTGCCGTTGTAGTCGTGCTGGGTTATCCGCTGAAAACCAGAAGGCAGTTCGTCGTCGGCGGCAAATTCCTCGCGCCGCGGCGCCTCCCCCAGATCGGACTCACAGACCCGCCAACTCACCCAGTTGGGGAGACCTCTGTCGTCGTTGTAGCTCAACACAAAATAGGGCTTAACCATCAGGTAGTTGTCGCGATTGCTCGCATCCGGTGTGGCGCTGCTCGGATTTCCCAGAACCAGGTCAGGGGAAACACTTCCATCGGGGCCGGTGGGGAGATGCTGCTGATGCAGATAAATCCAGGCGGCAATACTCCCTGCCATCAGCAGGAGAACGACCACCACCGCCTGCGCGGCTGGAGTCAGGCGAAAGAACGCGCTTAGAGATGCATCGACGATCGGTTCCAGATCGTCGCCGGATGGATTGCGTCTTGGCATGCCGGATCAGTCCCAGCGGAAAACACCTTTGCCCCACGCATACAGATAACCCACAAGCAGGATTACCACGAACATGATGATGTCGACCAACAACGCGCCCGCCAGTGCGTGGTTGGCAATCGAGGTCTGGCGGAAAATAGAGCACAGCGGATAGAAAAAGATGATGTCCACGTCAAAGACCAGGAAGATCATGGCTACCACATAAAAGCGGACATTAAACCGCTTGCGGGTATCCCCGATGGGATTCATCCCGCTTTCGTAGGTCGATTCCTTGCCCGGTCCGGTGCGCGAGGGCCCCACGATGATCGACATTGTCAACGCCCCGACGACAAACAGAATGCCGATGATCAGCAGCAATACCACGGGCATCCAGTCGTGTGGTGTTTCCAACGCCTGGGCCAGCATAAAAGTCGTTGAGTGCATGGATAATTACTTTATTGCACAGGTAAATAAACGCAATCGTGCGGGCGATATGTAAATTTCAAAATGCACCGGCCTGGGCTGCCATCGGTCGCGCATCAAGCAGCAATCCGTTTGCGCCAGCGGTTAACTCTCGATGGTAAACGCTCCCTCGTCCTTCAATTTGATGGGTTCCAGCCTCGGCACCAGCAGGTGGATCATCAATAGCGCCGAAAGATACGCCGACCCGGCAATCAAGAAGGGAATGGTAAAGCCGTGCTTGTCGACGATATTTCCCACCAGATCCTGAAACAGGAAGCTGCCAACCGCCCCGAGCATCCCACCGATGCCCACGATCGAACCCACCGCCGATCGCGGCGCGGTGTCGGAGACCAGCGTGAATAGATTGGCCGACCACCCCTGGTGGGCGGCGGCGGCGAGACCGATGACGAACACCGCCGGCCAGAGGCTGTGCAGAGTTGATACCGTGGTGATCGGCAGGACAAGCAGCGCGCAGGTCAGCATGGCTGTTTTGCGGGCGCGGTTGACCGTCCAACCCTGGCGCAACAGAAAGGATGAAAGCCACCCTCCCATCACACTGCCGCCATCTGCCATCAGGTAAACCACCACAAGCGGTGGACCAAAATGCTTGAGATCCAGATTAAACTGTTTGCCCAGCGCGCTGGGCAGCCAGAAGATATAGAACCACCAGATTGGATCGGTCATGAACTTGCCCAGCGCGAAGGCAACCGTCTGGCGGTAGCCGATCACTTGGACCCAGGGGATGCTGCGAGCTCGCGGTTCCTGATCGCTGAGGATAAAGGAGCGCTCGGCCTCGGTTAAAAGCGGGTGATGCTCGGGATCACGGTAAAGTGTGATCCACACAAACAGCCAGACCGCTCCCAGTGCGCCGGCGATATAAAACGCCACCGGCCAGCCCCAGTGGGCGGCAATCCAGGGCACCCCCAGCGGTGATAATATCGCGCCAAACGCACTGCCGGCATTGAAGATTCCCGTCGCAAGCGCACGCTCATGCTTGGGAAACCACTCGGCGACGGCACGAATCGAAGCAGGGAAAAAAGCACCTTCGAAGATGCCCAATCCAAATCGCATCACGGCAAAGGTGGCAACCGTGGGACCGCCCATCCTGGCGATCAGGCTGTTATGCGACATCCATGAATTTGCCGGCACCAGTGACAGCAATCCATGCGACATGGCAATCAGCGTCCAGAAGAATGCCGCAATCATAAAACCCTTGCGCACACCGACGCGGTCCAGGATGCGGCCGGCAAACAGCATCCCAACGGCATACGACATCGTGAAGCAGACATTGATGTGCCCGTAATCGACGCTGGTCCAGTGAAGCTGATTGACAAAAACCGCGTCCTTCAGCACCGACACCACATTGCGATGGATGTAAATCAGAACAATCGCGCCAAAGAGTATGGCGCAGATGATCCAGCGAACTTGTCCCCCGGCATTTCCAGCGGGACGCCGATTTATTTTTTCGTTATCCAGAATCTGATCTGTCACAGGTTCTCCGCCAAGAGAGTCAATTTGCAGTCGATTTGCTCGTTCGCACGATACACGATCGGGGTTGGGATAACGACATCTCGCTGCCAATTCTGCTTCATAAAGTCCGCGCAAGGCGGCACGACGATTCAGAACCGGCGGCTTTCACTCTGCTGTTGAACCATCGGGTTGGACAAGATACAGATCGACTGCTAGCCTCCGTTCGATCCACAGGGCATTCTTTGAGCAACTCATTGGCTACGACTGAATCAGGCGCCTCTACCGGGCCGCAGACATTTTGGATTTGTCGATGCGCTGCGGGGCTTTGCAATCCTCGGTGTGCTCATCGTGCATTGCGGCGGATCCATTCCCAACCTGTATCCAAGGCTGGCGCGAATCACCGGGGCGGGTCGTTTTGGTGTGCAGCTCTTTTTTATGGTCAGCGCCTTCTCGCTGTTCGCGTCTCTTAAGAGCCGAAGCTCGACGGATGCCAAACCGCTGCATGCCTTTTATGTCCGCCGCGTGTTTCGGATCGGCCCGCTGTTTTGGATCGCGATGATTTTCTATGGATTTCAGCACCCCGACTGGCGTCCTTCGTATGCGCCAAACGGAATCGGGTTCTGGCATTTCCTCACGACGGCTTTGTTTATTCACGGTTGGTATCCAACCACGATTAACGGTGTCGTTCCCGGCGGGTGGTCGATCGCCGATGAGTTCATGTTCTACCTTTTGCTGCCGTTTCTGTTCACGCGCATTCGCACACTGGCCGGATCACTGCAATTGACGCTGGTGTCTATCTGGGTCTGGCAGTTTGTATCGCCGAGGGTACTCGCGCATTTGCTGCCCCATTTTCCGCCAAGCTGGGATTGGCTGATTCACGCGTTTGTTTACCTTTCTTTCCCGTCGCAGTTTCCGGCTTTCTGCATTGGGATTGTGCTTTATTTTCTGCTTGCTCGACGTGGAGAAGTCAGCGACGGCGCGGTGCCGATCGGTTCAAGCCGGTCGATGCGGATCTTTTTGCTTGCGCTTTGCGTCTTTGTAATGACCAGCGATCCACCGGATTTTGTCATCTATGGCATCGCATTCCTTTGCCTTGCTTATAGTCTGGCGGGAGCACCCATTAAGCTGCTGGTAAACCCGGCAACCCGGTTTTTGGGTACCATCAGTTTCAGCGCGTATATCTGGCACTTCTGGATCCTTTCGCATACGGCTGGGTTTATCCTTTCGTTATCATTTTTGCACCGGCACTCCGCGGGTGTGAGCAGCATCCTGCAGTTCGGCGTTGTTTTGTTTGTGTTACTCGCCTGCACGATTCCGGTTGCGACGCTGAGTTACTATTTGATCGAACTGCCGGGACAAGAAGCCGGGCGGCGATTCATCGACTTGATGGGCTGGGGAAGAAAACGGGGCGTTTCGGATAGCAGGGTGATTGCTGCACCGGTTCAGCAGGGTTGATCCCATTCCAACGCGGGCGGTTGGCGTTATGCTTGGGCTCGTTGTCGGGCCGGTCTAGGTTTAACGGTGTTTCAACATGGAATTACAAGCTGCCGCACAGCTTCCTGGTGATCTGGTACGCGCTCAGGATGTAGTGCGTGTATTGCTGAAGTATGGCCTTGCGGGTTGGTTGAAGGGGATCGAATGGGAACCGGCCCGGCGGCTTTTGACCAGCCAGAGCGGACAGAACCTGACCGATCAATCGTTTCCCATCCGCCTGCGTTTAGCATTGATCGATCTGGGGACCACCTTCATCAAACTGGGGCAGGTGCTCAGCACGCGACCTGACCTGGTGGGGGTGGAGATTGCGCGTGAACTGGCGAGCCTGCAAAGCAGCACACCGCCCGATCCGGCGAAGGTGACACTTGACACGATCGAGGCGGAACTGGGTCGGCCTGTCACTGAGTGTTTCAAGGAGTTTGACCCGATGCCGATCGCTTCAGCTTCGATCGGGCAGGCACATCTGGCGCGGCTGCATAATGGCCGGCAGGTCGTGGTGAAGGTGCAGCACCCGGGAATCGAAGGGACGATCAGGCGGGATCTGAATATTCTTTCGACCCTGGCTTCACTGGCGGAGATTCGCGATGAACTCAAGCGATATCAACCCGTGGCTGTGGTTCGCGAGTTTCGCCAGACGATGCTGCGCGAGTTGGATTTTCGGCGCGAGATGCGGAACCTGCAGCAGTTTCGCGCGAGCTTTGCCGAGGATAAAACTGTTGCATTCCCCAAGCCGTACCCGGATCTGACGAGCGGGCGTGTGCTGACGATGAGTTATCTCAAGGGAATCAGCGTCGGCAATGCCGAGGCGTTGAAGCACAGCCATGTCAACGGTGAAGCGATGGCGCGCATCGGCGCCGGCGCGTTCGTCCAAATGATTTTTCGCGATGGATTTTATCATGCGGATCCGCACCCGGGGAATCTGCTGATTCTGCCGAAAAAACGCGTGGGAATCCTGGACGGTGGGATGGTGGGGCGGATCGATGATGAACTGCGCGAGCGGATTATCGAACTGCTTCTGGCTGCCGCCGACCGCGATGCGCCGAGACTGGCCGAGGTGATCGCGATTGTGTGCAAAGCGCCGGTGAACCTCGATCGTGGTGGATTGAGCGCCGACCTGATGGAGGTGATCGGTCAGTACGGCATGCAGTCGATCGATCAGTTTGATATCAGCGGGGCGCTGACGGCTGTTACGCGGATCATCCACGAATACAAACTGGTGATGCCCAGCCGGCTGTCGATGCTGATCAAATGCCTGATTATCCTCGAAGGAACCGGGAAGTGCCTGAGTCCGCAGTTTAACCTGGCAGCGTTGCTGGAACCGTATCGGCGCGATTATCTGCTGCAGCAGTTTTCACCGCAGGCGTGGTTTAAAAAAGCCCGGCGGATGCACCGCGATCTGCAGGTGCTGGCCGAGGCAATGCCCCGGCACGCAAACGCGATTCTGGAGCAGGCTGAGAGCGGAAAATTCTCCATTCGTCTGAGTCACGGACTGCTCGAGTCGGCGGTCAATCGCCTGGTCTATGGAATCGGCATTGGTTTCCTGCTGCTGTCATCGGCGATTTTATGTACCCATAACGTGCGGCCGACGATCAACGGCATGTCTGTCCTGGGTGTGCTGGGCTATACCGCGGGGATCGCGCTGGGAGGCCGCTTGCTGTGGTCCATCCATCGCCTGGAACGCGCGCGGAATCGAATGGATGAGTGAAAAAATCGAGCGGATGAGTGGGGTAAGCTTGCTGATCTTACTCGGCCAGCATGTGATCCACAGGCCGGCTTAGCTGCTTGAAGATGAAATTCGGAGCCACCCGGCTCATCACGCGAAGAACGTTGCTCAGGCCGGGGCGAATTTCCAGCCTGTCTTTTTCCATGCCCGCAATGGCATGGCCGACAAGGGTTTTGACCGGCATTGTTTTCATGCCCTCGACATCCTTTGCGGAAAATTCGCCGTGAAAAAGAGGGGTTTCGGTGCCGGGGGGAGCAAGTTCAAACACACTGATGCTGGTCTTTTTCAGTTGAACGCGGAGCGACTGCGTGTATGCATGAACCGCTGCCTTTGTCGCGCTATATATCGGCGAGATCGGCAGAGGGACAAAGGCCAGGCCCGACGAAACATTCACCAGCGCTGCAGAGGTCTGCTTCTTCAGCAACGGCAGAAATTGAGCGACCATCCAGATCGTGCCGTTCAAATTCGTCTGAATCTCGCGGGTTAAATCGGTCAGGTCGGGACTTGAGTGGTTCAAATTAAGCTTGCGCATGATGCCTGCATTGTTTATCAATACATTGAGGCCCGGAAACTGCGTGGAAACCGTTTCATATAACTGTTGAACCGCTGATGGATCGCTAACGTCGCAGACAAAGGTGTGGACACCGGAAAGCTGTTTTCCCGCTGCTTCGAGCCGCTGGGGATCGCGACCGGTGATGAGAACCGTGTTGCCGAGCGCCAGCAACTGGGATGCAAACTCAAGACCGATTCCACTGGTGCCGCCGGTGATGAGTACAGTATTGCCCGTCATTTTCATGTGGAGTCCTTGTTACGAAGGATTATGCGTCATTTCCCACATGATACACACGCGAGTTCCACCGGTCGTTATTTTTATGGGGTCTGCGGCGATTTTCGGTAGATATAGATTTCCTCTCCAGCGCCGGGCGGAACGGTGACGAAGGATCGCCAGATGCGCTCTGGACGAAAGAGATCCTTCCAGTTGAGCGGGATAGTGTCGATCAGCGTGTAATGAATTTGACGAGCTGCGAGCAGATCGATGGCTTTGGGGAAATCGCCGGATTCATCATTAGAGCCGAAGCGGATCATGTAGTCCGGCGCAATGCGCCCGTAGAAATGAATGTCGGGCAGACCTCGAAAGTCATCGCGCGGTGGATCGCTCAATTGCCACGCGTAGACAGCTTTGCCCGCGCGGAACATCAGTGGGTAAGCCTTGTAGCCGGGCTGAACATAGATGCTGCTGCCCGGGGGAACATGCGTATTGATCCAGTCGATGACGGCGGTGTAAGACTCAACCTGCGGGACCACCAGCTCGTGATAATACAACAGGGCCGTGGACCCTAGTACCGGCGATGTGGAACCCGGTGCCGGCTCGATCAGAATCGAGGCGATTGCAATGCCGAGGATCAGCTTTTGGATGGGCGGCTCGAGCAATTGCAATCCCGCGACAGCCACGATGCCGACACCGATGCACAGGACCAGGGCCGGTGCGAGGTATCGCACTTCGGCATTGTGTGCCTGCGCCAATGAGGTGGGCACCGCCAGCGCGATAACGCCGATGTAGACGAATAACGCCACCGGGGCGCAAAGCTGCCAGGGATTTCTGTTTTTCAGATAAAGCAGCGGGCATGCGGCCAGCAGCGGCAGGATCACAAAATCGCAGCCGATCATGTCGCGCCAGTTCCACCAGAAAAGATGGATCCGGTCGGAGACCCAACTCGGCGAGTGATAGTGATTCCCGGTCTGTTGTGCCAGGGGATTCCAGATCGACAGCACCACACTTCCCACGATGATCTGCGGCAGCAGGATGATCAACCAATGCCGAACTGAAAACGGATTTCTACGGCCCCACAAAAGGTAATCGACGATTAAGCAGCCGACGACGGCGGCATAATCCAGATACTGAGCCGAAAGCAAAGCGGATAAAGCGAGCGCCAGGCCGGCGCTCCAGCCTAGTGAACGCAATGATTCACGACGGTCATTCAACGATAAAGCGCGTATGGGTGCAGTGTGATCTGCGGCACTCGAATCTATATCGACAGGTTTCACAGCCCCCGGGCGGTTGCAGTAAAGATACGCCACCGCGGCGGTGAGCATCGTTGCCAACCCGTAATATCGGCATTGGCGAAAGAAAAGGAAAAACGATGCGTTGGTCAGCAGTATGACAGCCGCCGACCACCAGATGAGCGGAGGTACACGGAGTTTGTTCAGCCAGAGCAGAAGGATGCCCACAGTGATGACACCACAGAGCGCCATGGGAAGTCGGCATATGAAGTTGCTGTCACCGAGCAGCCCGATGAACGGCGCGATCAGATAAAACTGCAGCGGCGAGGTATACCGATCCTTAAAATTTCGAACCAGCAACCCGTTGCGATACACCAGCAGGTTGTGATCGTCCACCCGGACTGAGGTGTCGCCCGTGTGCCAAACGGACCGGGCGGTCATCGCAGTGATGGCCTCATCATCCCACAGCGCGTAATGCCCGAGCCTTGCAAAAAGCAGAATGACAGATGCAGCAAGAATAAAGCCCGAGGCGATGTAACGGTGATTCATCATGGATTTGCAGTCCTGGTCCTGAATGCGAAGAAACGGCCCGTTCAGGCTCGGTGTTCTGTTTCGGTTTCGACTCATCTCCACTCAACTTTTGCGGGTCTTCCGGCCGATAGGTTAGTTATCGGACGATGCGAAACACGGCCTTCAGTTTCTTCCTGGCGTTGCTTGCCTTTGGCGGGCTTGCCTTCCCACAGGCAACGCCGCTGCCTTCTGACACATCGCGAATTCTTCACGTTTTCGATTTTGAAGAGCGGCAACTTGGGAATAACGAAGATCAGCCCATGCATTGGGAAAAGGTCACCAGCGCCGATTTCCCCGGCTATGTCGGCGGAAGATTAACCACCGATTACCACCGCAGCGGCGCCTACAGCTTTCGCATGGACCTCGACGGTGGGAGCTGCCTGTACCGGTATCACCCGGGCCTGCTGAAAGTACAACCGGGGACCCATTATCGCCTGGAAGGATATTGCAAAACTTCGGTGCTGCGATATGCCCGCGCGACGTTTGACCGCTTATTTCACGGACCAGGATCTACACCCACTGCCGGCAACGGTGCGGCATTCCGAGCTATACGCCGGCAATGGTGGGGAGGATGACTGGCACCTGTTGGCAGTTGAATTGACAGCCGACCAGGAACACGCAGCCTATCTGGTCATCCAGATGGAGCTGCTGCAGCCCAGTCAGTTTGCCACATCAACATTAGGTCAGCGATCCCTGTTTCTGCAGGATATTCATGGTACCGCCTGGTTTGACGATGTGGCTGTGACACAAGTGCCCCAGGTTGCGCTCAAAACCGAACGGCCCGGCAATGTTTTTCGCCAGGGTGACCCACTGAATATCTCCGTTGATGTAAACGATCGTGAGACCGATGACCTGACGGTGCAACTGCTTGTGGACGATGCGGAAAATCGCCGGGTTTATCAGCATACCGGCGCGGTGGATGTATCCACGGCGAAAGTGCTCGGCCCGGGTTTGCGGCAATTATCGCTGGATCTGCCGGATGTGGATCCGGGCTGGTATCGCGCATCGCTGGTGATGATGAGCCATGGAACTTATGTGGGCCGCGAGTCCATGGCGTTTGTGCTGCTGGCCGACGACGGAACCGCGACTCCACCCGACCCGCGCTTTGGGCTGGTGGCCACCGATCTTGCCAATGATGCCTGGGGTGACCTGCCCAGATTTATCCCGCTGCTGGCAGCGGGCCGTGTGAAGCTTCCCCTGTGGAGCACGCGCGGCGATGTGCAGCAGATGGATTCGGACAATCTCGAACAGCTGCTGCAAAGCATGCAGCTGGAAGACATCTCCACCACCGGTTGCCTGGTCAGTCTGCCTCCAAAGTTGACCGAAGCACTCGGTGGAAACACCTGGCTGCAATTGCTGACTGCCCCGCAGGAGAGCTGGCAGAATCCACTGTCGTTCCTTATTTCGCGGCACGCGAATCGCATCGATCGCTGGCAACTGGGCGCTGATGACAACGACGATTTCGCCATCAGCCCTGAGTATCGGAAAGTTTATTCCCGCGTTTTTAAACAGTTTGGCAATCTGATCGACAAACCTTCGCTGGCGATGCCTTGCCCGCTATTGTACGAGCTGCCCAACCCGCTGCCTTCGTCGATCGAGCTTTCCGTACCGACCACGATCCTGCCGGCGGAGATTCCGCTGTATGTGCAGGATTTTAAGGGTCGTGACATCGGCTCGAGCTGCCTGAGTTTGTCTCTGCTGGATGAAAATCAATACGATCGACTCACGCGGATTCGCGATTTGGCGCAGCGGGTTGTTTATTCGCTCGCCTCGGATGTGCCGCGCATAGATCTTCCTTTACCGCTGATCGCCCATGAGGAGGTTGACCAGCAACTCTGCGAGCCGCAGGAACTGGTGATCATAGAACGAACACTTTTCGGCGCGCTCAGCGGCGCTCAGTTCCGGGGTAAGCTGCCGATCGCCGATGATGTTGAAGCTTTTTTATTCGAACGCAATCACCAGGGTGTGGTGGTTCTCTGGAACAGGGATGCAACCAATCAACCGCAAACCATTTCGGTAAACCTCGGCGAACATCTGGCGCGAACCGACCTGTGGGGCAACCGCACGGATTTAATCAAGCCTTCTATTCCCCAGGGTGATGATGATGGTGAATCAAGCCATCGGCGAGCCTCTGCCGACCTGGTGCAGGTGCAGGTGGGCCGCATGCCCGTGATTCTCACAGGAGTAGACAGCGAAATGTGTCGGCTGCGCGTCAGTGTGGGGTTCGATCAGCCACTGATTGAATCGAGTTTTGAGGCCCATACCCGCCATCTACGGTTCTCAAACCCTTACACTCAACCCATCGGCGGAACCCTTAAAATCCACGGCCCGCCGGGTTGGAACTTCAACCCGCCTACTTTTAATTTCACCCTGAACGCGGGTGAAAACTTCGATCGCGAAGTGGCAATTGAGTTTCCCTATAACGGCGTTGCCGGCCCACAGGCTGTTTCCGCTGAATTCAATCTGCAGACGGACCGTCATGTGCAGTTCATCGAACCTCTGCCACTGACGCTGGGTCTCTCGGATGTCGGCACCCAATGCATGGCCTATCGCGACAAAGGCGATGTCATGGTTCAGCAGATGATCACGAATTACGGCGAAAAGCCGATCACATACAGCACCTTTGCCGCCTACCCCGGCCGCCCGAGAATCGAACGCCTGGTGAACAGCCTCAACCCCGGACAGACAGTCATCAAGAAATATCGCTTTCTCAAAGTGTCAACCGGAAAATCCTCCCGCATCCGTGTGGGCCTTAAAGAAATCGACGGCACCCGAATCCTGAACGACGAAGTCGAAATCCAGTAAAAAAATCCCCAGGCCAACGAGTCGCCACCTCCATAGCCCCAACGAGAAGAAACCCGCCATCAGCACTTCCAAGATTTAATTCCACTTCCTTCCGACCAGCGGCAGACCCAAACAACTCAATAAATCCAAAATCGAAATTCTCAATCTCATGTCCCAGTTCAAACTAGGATTGGACCCGATTATTTCGAATGTAAGTCCCATGAAATAAACAGCTTACAATCGAAAGAGCTCGCGAGGTGTTTTGCTCCGTCTGGGCATCGACCGAGCATACTTCGATGCAAAATCGATAAGAAAGTACATGGCTCGTGGCTTATGACCTAACCAGGGCAAAACCATTTGATGATTTGTAGCTGCGACGCCTGCGTCGCCTTCTTCCAAAGCAAAAAAACAGGCGACGCAGGCCCGCAGCTACACAGACCGGGCCAGAACGCGTCAAATGATTCTGCCCTCAAGGCCTAATCGTCACACCACCGCGTCCATGGACAGTGAACCGGCACATCTTTAGAATGGCCCATTCGCGTTCGCGTAGCTCAATTGGATAGAGCGACGGCCTCCGAAGCCGTAGGTTGCAGGTTCGACCCCTGCCGCGGACATGAAGCGACGAGAAGCAGTTCTGAAGATGCGGCCGGGATAACTACGGAGCCATTTTGGTTTCCATTTAACGTTTCTACGGGACTTCCGTAACTCTGCCGAGATCAGCTCCCTTGTGAACGTGCTCCAAGCCCATGTATTGTTGCGAAAATGGTTGAGCAGATCGATGAGTTCGAGGTCGGACAGTTATACAGCATTCAATCGATCCAAGAGGGCTTAGGTGTCGGCAACGCCGGCGGCGTCCGTTTATCACTGTCGGATTCAGGAGATGTCCGAAGGGCAGTCGTACTTACTGCACCTGCGGAAATGCGACAGGCGAAAGAAAATCCTTATCACGACCGTGTAGAGGACGACGTACTTGTTTACACCGGGGCGGGTCTTGAGGGCAATCAGCTGCTGAGCGGCGTAAACAAGCGTTTTCCGCAACAATTGTCGGAGAATTTTCCGATCTATGCCTTTTCAATTATCGCAAGCCGAAGGGATCGAAATGTAGGTGTCAAGCGATGGAGATTTCTAGGTCTGCTCGAATACATTCGACACTACGCGGACTCACAGGTTGACTCACGCGGATCAATTCGAACGGTGTGGATTTTTGAATTTCGCATTCACTCTACCCCCCAAAGGATTTTGCTCTCAGCAGACGCAGAGTTCTCTGCGGACATGCTTGCGCGATCTCGCGCCGCAAACCCGCCTCGTACAGAGGATCGCGAGATCGCAAGTGTCGGCGAGTCAGCGCGAGGTGATTTGGAAGATCCCGTTCTTGTTGAAGCCCGACGGGCGCGGCTTCTCGCTAGTGACCCACGTCAGTTTGAGCATTTCGTCAAAGAGATTCTCATCTTGAATGGGTTCGAACGCGCAAGCGTGACACGATTCAGCCAGGATGGTGGGATTGACGTGAATGCTTACGCGGGGCCACAGTTGTGGCCCTTAAGGGCCACAGTTGTGGCCCTTAAGGGGAATGCTTGTTCAGGTGCAAGCTAAGCGGTGGCTCCATACGGTCGGAAGAAGGGAAGTGGCTGAGCTACGAGGAAGCCTCCAACCACACGCTCGCGGTCTTGTCATAACCACCAGTCACTTTTCTAGAGCTGCGGTTTTAGAAGCAAATGACGCCGCGAAGCTTCCAATAGTTCTAGTTGATGGATATGAGGTCGGAATGATCTCCCTAAAACACGGTCTGATCCCCTGATGTCAGGTGATGCTCGACTGTGCCAAGCTTCCGTTATCTTTCGGTCTAAACTTTTCCTTATTTCGACCTGACGGGATCCATTGCCAACCCATGACATAGGCGCCGTTCCCATCCACCCTACTCACAACGGCGTCCTCGTCGAATTCAAGCTCGCCTTCGGTCTCGTAAAGAAGTTTGGCTCTGGTGCGATGTCGCGATAGTGTCGCGTGATGTCGAGCCTCCAGCTTTATAAAGTGTTCGATTTTTGCCGCAATATCGAGGCGGTTCGCGTTCACAGCAATTTGTAACATGTCATTGATCTGATTTTCGTCAAACTGAACCCACATAACATCCTCCATCGCGTGAGATTTCGTTTTCCACAATCACCCTGTCACGCTCTAAGCGGGCATCCATTCGACACGGCGCGAAAGTTACGTATTCGGAAGAAACGCTAATAAGTTGTGATGCAAAATATCATCATCGCGGCGAGCGTTTTAACAAGATTAATATCTTGCCGCTATTTATCCACACAGCGAAGCTTCAAATGTCACTCGTGCGGTCGAAAAGCACCAAATGGGATCTTTTCGTTCGTCGGCTAGTGCCTAACGTGGGCTACCGCTAAAGGCTTCACAGCCGCAACCTGTGTGGCACACCGAATCTGTTATCGGCATCAGCGGTTTTCTTGCGGATCAATAGCGCTGCTAAACGAGGTCGGGCATCAACCGTTTCGGGTCTCGGTCTGAGTTAGTAACTCATCGTGTTAGTGAAATCTTCCCTTGGCAAAGACGGCTTTTCGTCCGCCGGAATGGCGAATCGCGGATTGCCATCTTAAGTTTTTAATGACTCGATAATTTAAACGTCACCGGCTTCTCGGATTGCAGTCCTATCCAGATCACAAGCGTATCCGTTCCATCGGTATCAATCGTGGTGCCCTGCCTGAAATCGGGGCCGGGGGTTTGCGCCATTTCGTTCATCAGCAGGTCGGCGCGACTGGTTCGGCTCGGCCAGTTTTTAATCACCATGCACAGGTTATGAATCGGGTTAGTAGCTGACGCATCGATCGTGAATGCCAGTGGGTGGCTTGCATATTGGAAACAATACGCTCTTTCCGCTTGAGCGTAGCCCAGGCTGGTGCCGCCGGAGCAGAGTGAGACGCCGGGGGCGTGTAGCCACGATTTGGCAAGCGGGGTGAGGGATGATGCGGGTTGATCGGACATGCCTTCCATCAGCGTCTTTTCCTGATACGGAATATCGCCGGTGCGATGATCCGATACCGGCCAGAACAGATGCGACAGCGACGCGTGAGAAGCGCGATCGGTGAACGACGCGTTGCGTCCCGACGAGTTGATCTGAGAGGTTGGCCAGTGATTCCAGGAAGGAAACACCGAATACCAGGTTCGCTCGCCGCCGTAGATGTCACCTTTGTTGAAATTCTGGATGGTAAATGGGGAGTAATGCCCGGTCAGGTGAATCATCTGAAGGATTTTGCCTGCATATTTCGGCTTGGGCGGGTTCGGATTCCAGTCGTAGTCAGAAGCATTTCCATCGGGATCGACCAGCGTCATCACGGGTGTTTTTTTGATGACGCTTTCAGGATGCTGCCCTTCACCGAGGACGATAATTTGCTCGTCCCATTCGTGCCACACGTCGGGTTTGGAGGAATAGCAGCGCATCTGCTTGGAAATCACTCCGTCTGGATAGACATAATAGTACCAGTCAGCGATGTCGCCCCAGCCGGTCTGGGGATTGTAGAAGGCCATGTGATGATCCGGATTCGCCAGGCGATAGCGCCACTGGATGACCGCGCGGGCGGGGCTGCTTTCTATGATGCGCACATGCGAATCGAGGCAGGGCTTGTCGGACATCGGTTCGCAATCGCCCGGCGCATCGCGAGTGAACCCGGTCTCGCAGAATTCGTTCATGTACCACTGGTTTGATTCGTTCACCATGGTGGGGATGTAGCTTTCGCCTCGCCAGAAAACCAGTTTCATGGGTGATTGATCGAAGCCGACCACTACATCGGAATAACGTCCAACGCTCCAGAGGTTATCCCAGGTCTGGTAGTAGTTGAGATGAGTGTAGACCGCGCCGAACTTTCCGCCGGTGTCGAGGGTGGGCAGCCGGCGTTTTTGCAGATCGGGAGATAAAACAATTTGCTGACCGGGATTGGCATTATTAAATGAAGTGGAGACTTGTGCCGCATCGAGCGCGGCATCGTAGACACGGACCTCATCGATAAGACCGTCAAATCCAAAATCGCTGGGCAGCGAGGCGCGCGTGTCTTCGGTAGGTTTCCTCAGGATGCCGGCCTTGCCGATGCGCACATCGGCATCGGCGGTACGCAGACCGTCAGGGCCAACCGATTTATTCGCGATTTCGCGGCCGTCGAGATACAGACGCATGATCCCGTCCTGCTTGCTGAAGGTGCCGGCCAGGTGATGCCAGTGAAACAGATCCAGATGATTGGGATCGGTATATGGCTTTGCGCCCGGGACGGTGAGTTGCTGCCAGGTATTTCCAACCTGCATCATCAAACCGGGGTAACCGTGGCTGTCGACGCCGAGGAAATATCCCTGGTTGTCGCCTTGCTGCACGATCGGCGCCCAGTTCCACGGATAGGCTCCGACGGCGATCCACGCTTCCAGGGTGAGGTTGCCGCTGGATAGTTTCGGCGCTTTGGAAGACGGAAGGACGACCGCACTGCGATATCCGTCAAATTCCAAAGCGGTTCCGGAAACGCCTTTTTTCCAGAGTGTTTTGGGACCGTTGACTTGCACAGATGAGCGGGTGATTTCTTCGATCGTGTCATCGCCGGTTCCCTCGTCGAACCTGAACCAGATCGACGGGGGAACCACCGCCTGTTTACTCACAGGGTTTCCCTCGACCCGGTCAGAAACCGCTGAATGCCGAGGCTCGGTCCGGCTGACCTGCGTGATACCGGCAGCATCGAGTTTGAGCACCTGTTCGGTTTGATTCAGCGGGTCGTTCCAGTCATCGATTCGCTGGGCGCACTTTCTGATGACGCGATGGACATTGCCATCAGGCGTGATGGTGAACAGTTCATCAACGAAGTGATCGCGCTGGACATCGCCGTGCGGATTCCCCGCGGTAAAGCTCGAAAGGTATCTCCAATGCACGATGATCGAGTCGGGCGAATTCTGGATGATGTCAGCATGCGAATAGGTATTGGTGCGGTCCGGCATGGGTTGAACACCATCACCGGTGCGCGGAATGATCTCGGTGAGATTCCATTGTCCTTTGTCGGTCTGCCAATAGGGGAGGTAGCTGTTGCCGCGCCAGAAGACGAGTTTTCCCGATGCGAGCTGGACGACTACATCGGCGAATTTGCCCGTGCGCGAATGGGCTTCCCAATCCTGGCCGGTGGATAAGGCAGTGTAGTAAGCGCCAAAATCGCTGGCGGCTTCAACCGGCATCGCCCGCGCGAAGAGAAAGAGCAGTAACGCGCCGAGAAATAGAAGTCTGTTCATTGCAGCAGAGCATACCAACTTTCAACGATCGACGAGCCTTCGCTTATTACGGCGCGAGGTACCCGGTACGGCGTCACTCAACAGTTCGATTCAGCGTCTGTATAGGCAATTGGCAAGCATGAGACTGATAACCGAGGGCCGGGCATGAAGTGGAACATTTGTCTTTACCTGGGCGTTGCATTTATTTTGTCGACAGCCGGGCTAACGCGGGCACAAACGCAGCCTGCGACAGCGCCGCTGCCGGCGGATGATCGTCCGCGGATACTGATCTTCACGAAGATGACCGGCTATGTGCATGCTTCGGTGCCAGGCTGCCTGCGCAATCTGCGGGCGCTGTGCGAGCGCAATGGAATCGCGGTGGATTCCACCGCGGACGCCGGGGTGTTCACCGAAGCGGCGCTTCGGCCTTATCGTGCGCTGGTTTTTCTAAGCAACAGCGGCACACTATTTAAACCCGAGCAGCGCGATGCATTTGTTCACTATATTCATGGCGGGGGCGGGTTTGTTGCGCTGCATGCAGCATCCCTTGCCGAGCCGAAATGGGACTGGTACCGCCAGCTGCTGGGCGCGCACTTCCGCACGCATCCCTGGGTACAGAACGGCACGGTAACAGTTGTAGATCCGACCGACCCAACCGTCCGGGGTTTGCCGAAAACCTGGACACGATCCGATGAGTGGTATGCATTTGGTCCGCTCGAACCGGGCGTGCAGCAGTTGCTGCAGGTGGGTGAAACGCGATGGCATGGTGACGGGATCGTGGAAAAAGGCACGAAAGGCGGACCGATTCCACCGACTGATTCGCCCGAAGCGATCGTCGCGCCACATGCGGTTGCATGGCGGCATGAATTTGAGGGAGGGGCGCACGTTCTATTCAGCGATGGGCCACTTTGCCCAGGCGTATGTCGAGCCGGAAATGCAGATGTTCCTGATGGACGGAATTCGATGGGCAGCCCGACTGGACGCGCCGGATCCGTATCGCATCCTGATTTTTAATAAGACAGCGCCCAAGGCCTATCACGACAAAGGCATTCCCGCTGCAACAGCAGCGCTGCAGGCCCTGGGGCCGGCCAACGGGTATATCGCAGACATCGACAGTGACGGGTCGAGCTTTACTGACGAGAAACTAAAGCAATACAAGGCGCTGGTTTTCCTGAATGTCTGCGGCAACCATGTATTAAGCGACCCGCAGCGGGAAGCACTTAAGCAATACATCGAATCCGGCGGCGGTTTTGTCGGCATTCATGCAGCCGCCGACGCGGAAAAAGACTGGCCCTGGTTCACCGGCCTGGTGGGGGCTCAGCTGAAACAGGATAAGCGATTCGAACCACAGACGCTGACGGTCAGCGATGCGAATTTTCCCGCGACACTCGGATTGCCGCGGACGTTCCAGCATTCCGACCAGTGGTTTAAATTTGTGGCCACCCCGACCGATGTGCATGTGCTTATTACAGCTGACAGCACAAAGTTTACCGGTCTGGACCTCAGCGACCCATCCTATCCAGTGGCCTGGTACCACGACTATGATGGAGGCCGCGCGTTTTTCACTAGCCTCGGTCACGAAAGTTCGATGACCGAGCCCGAGTTTGCCAATCACATTCTCGGGGCCATCAGCTGGGCAAAAGGAAAATAGTCTGCCTGGCTATTAGAATGGTTGACAATTAGATAGAGCTATTCACCGAAGACCATCGAGCCAGCACTTTCGTGCCGAACTTACCGACGATGCCGATGGCGGCTACAGTAACCAGCCCAAGCACGATGGCGTATTCCATCGTCTCCGCGCCGGATTCATCAGAGATCAAATTCATGAGTTTGGTGCTGAAGGTGATTTTGTTTTGAACGGTAGTTTTGTTGTTGACAATCATCATGCTTTAATAGATACACCGCGACCCAGCATCTGTCCAAAACTAAGAATCAAGTGAAAAGTTCCCGAAAACACGTCACTATAATCATTTTTCCATCTACTTTCAGAACGCCATAGTGCCCATAAAAAAAGCGGGCAAGATAGTCAGGATCGTTGATCCCTTATCTTGCCCGCGCGGAGGCTTTCGGATGTGAGATTCTAAAGTGCGATTACAGTGCGATCTCGCTATCAATCAGGACCTGATTGGAAGCCCACCCGCCGAGATTGTCCACAGTACCATCGGCGACGATTAGTTGGTTATTGATATACGCAATGGACTGGCCCTGGTTGGCCTCGGGCAGTGTTCCGACAGTGGCCCAGACGTTGGCTACGGGGTCATACTCGTAAATGTTACTTTGGTAGATGCCGTCATATCCGCCGTTGGTCTGGCCGCCTAGGACAACGATCTTGCCGTTCACGACGAGCGTGGTGTTATGAATACCGCTTAGAGCAATCGGAAGGGCTGCTACAGTAGTCCAGGTGTTTGTTACGGGATTATACGCATCTACTTCCGAATCGTTTCCGGTTGTTTGTTTGTAGAGATGCTGTCCGCCGACAGCATAGGCGATTCCGTTGATCGCTACATAGCCGAGATGGTTTCGCGCGTCCGGCATGGGAGCCTGCGCAACCCAGGTTGCGCTGGGATTCGTTAAATCCAGCGACCAGGTATTTGATAGATCGGCAGTGCTGGCGGCATTGATACCACCGAAATAAATCAATTGGCTATTGATGCAGACCAGCCCGCCTGAGGTGACAGCCACCGGTAAAGAGGCAACCGAGGCCCAGGCTCCGGTGTCGAGGTTAAAGGTGAGCACTTGCCCTGTTGCAACGCCGGATTTGCTATTGGCAAAGGATCCGACGTTGCCGCCGGCGATATAAGCTATATTGCCGACGACTGTGACAGCGGCATGGGTGATTGCACCCGATGGCATGGTAGTTAAGTAGCTCCAGGTATTGGTAGCTGGATTATAGACATCGCATTCAGTAGTGGCATCCAAGGTTCGGTCGATATAGCCGCCGAAGACGTAGAGCTGATTATTATAATTAAAGCTGGAAGATTCCCAGCGGGCCATGGGCGCCACTGCGCCGGCGGACCAGGACGAAGCCTCTGCGTTCGCGGCGGTAATCGAAACATTGCTGAAGGTACTGATGCAGACTTTGGAATTGTTATGAGAAGTTACAGCCAGGCCGGACTGTATGTTGTTGACCATCGGAATCGCGACGGTTCCGACCAGTGTCCATGTTGTGCCGTTGGTGGAAGTGTATCCGCTGAATGAACTGCCGGTGCGGACCAGTTCCAGCCAGATGCCGGTCTTTCCCGGGACGGTAATCGACACACTTGGCGTAGTGTGCGTGGCGGTTCGCGCCTGCAGGGTGACACCGTTGCTGGGTGTTAAGGCAAGATCCACAAAGCGTGAATCGGCATTCATCGTCTCGCGCATCATGATTCCGCTTTTGGCCCACGAGCTGGGGTTGGTCTGGGCGGTGACCTGCGCGATCAGCGTGCCATTGCCGGTCAAGGTTTGAGATTCAAAGTTAAACGCATCGGTCTGGTTCCAGATATCAGCGCCCGAGCCGATGACGGTGATGGTTCCGCTGGTATTGACCTGAGCCGATCCGGGCAGGCCGACGGCTCCGATATCGGAATCTGACCAGGGGTTTATCGGAGCAGGGAGAGTGGTAACCGCAGCTGCGGTGGACGCTGTCGAGGAACCGCCCGCGTTGTTGGCGACGACTTCATACGAGTAAAGAGTGGCTGGCGAAACGTTCATGTCATCGAAACTGGTTGCGGTTCCTGAAGCGGTAGCGACGGCAACAAAACCGGCATCGGTCGGGCCCTGGCGCAGGATGGTGAATGAGCTGACGACACTGCCGGCATTCTCCTGCCAGGTCAGATGGATATCAGAGGATGAGACCGCGCTGGCCAGCGGCGCGGTAGGTGTCAGTGGAGCCTGCGGCAATGTCGGAACAACCGGCACGACAGGAACAACCGGTACTACCGGCGTAACCGGAGTCACCGGCGCAGTCCCTGTAATGCCATCAAACTCTATCTCTGCTACGTTTCCCGACGCGCTGAGCGGAGCGAGATATCGGACATACTCGAAAGCGGAATTGACGTTCACTTTGGCCGCGGTGTAGACACCGCCGGCGGGGGTGGCGGTGACCGAAAACAGGTTGGTGACTCCAGACGAAAAATCAGCAGTGGTCGAGCCCTGGAAGATGCCTCCCACCATTCGCGAAGCGAAAGCGCTGCGGGGCAAAAACTGCACTTGGGTTATGCTGGCCGGCGAGCCAAAATCATAGCCCAGCCAGCCTTGTACCCCCGCGGGGGCGTCAAAATAGGTGCTCGCGTTACCATCCACCGCATTGGCGATGGTATTGCCTTTGTTCTGGTAAGAGCCGGAGGTGCCGATCAAATTGCCGGTGAGTTTCGCAGATCCTACAGGCGGGAGCACCGCGACGGCGGCTGACATCATTGCGCGGGTTTCGAGTGATTCAAAGTGCGCAGCGCGAGCAATTTTCTTTGCTTTGCTCACACCACAATTGTTTTTGGTTGGCTTATAGAGAGTACGTTTAACAGCTTCCATGCGGAGATATACGGTACGGCCCACCAGCGTGCCAATAGATTGCGGGAATTCATGTGCCTGGTGCTATGGGACCGAGCGGGCGCGGCTGGACCAGCAAGTGGTATTATTTATCAGACCGGCTCTGGTGAGACTGGAAATGCAAGGCGCAGATCCAGGGCGGTGAATCGAATTTCACCGGGCAGGCGGGGATCGAGCAGGTAGATCTCATGTCCTCTGGAGACCTCGGCGAGCAGCTTGCGGGCGATCTCAATGACCCCTTGCCCCAGGGTCTGACCGCCGGCGGATTGCTGCAGCGCGTCCCTGGAACTGAAAAGGGGAATGACGGTTTCACCGTCGATGACATAGTCCTGCACATTTAAAAGCTGGCTTTGGGGATCGAGTGGTTTTGAAAGCACGATGAGCGGCATCTCCACCAGGCGCTGGCGAAGCAGCGCGATAATCTCCGGGGAACTGTTTGAGACAGGCATAAGCACCTTTCATTGAAAGGCTCAACCGAGGCCGGCGGGCGCGGCATTTCGGTGGCCTGATAGCGAAGGTACCGTTTTTTCAACCAGCGCACACCGATCAAATCGTAGATGCCCACGAATGCGCGGTTTCCAAATCCATACTTGGCGGTGCCGGCATAGCGCGCCGAATGTTTCACCGGTGTTTCATAGACGGTGAACCCTGCGCATTTTGACCAGCGTGGGGAAGTAGCGGTGCGCGCCGCGAAATAGTTTCAGGCCCTTGACCGCGTGAGCGCGGTATACTTTCAGGCTGCTCGCGGAGTCGACAACTGTTTCTTCCGTGATCCAGTTGCGGATGCGATTGGCCTGGCGGCTTTGCCATTTGCGGAAGTTCGTGTCCTGCCGGTCTTTTCGCCAGCCGGTGATCATGTCCACCTTCTTTTCATCCAGCAGTGGAATGAGCCGGGGGATTTCTTCGGGATCGTTTTGCAGATCGGCATCCACGGTGGCGATGATCTGCCCACGGGCGGCTTCGAATCCCGCCTCGAACGCGGCGGACTGCCCACCATTTTTTTCCATCCGAATGACGCGCAACCACGGATATTTCAGCATGCCCGCAGCCAGCAGCCTGGGTGTTTCATCGGTGCTGCCATCATCAATGAGGATGACTTCAAAAGGTTTTTCCAGGACCGAAAGCGCGCCCTGCACGCGACCCAGCAGCACATCCACGTTTTCCTGTTCGTTGTAACAGGGAATCACCAGCGATAAAAAGATTTCCTCAGCCATAGGGGCAAGATCATACGGGTAGCGGGCCAAAAATCCGAAACCGCGAGGTGGAAATCCCGGCAGCCAGAATTTAGATCGCGGGTGATGGAGATTGCTCAGCCTGCTGCCTGTCGTGAAGACGGGCCCCGGAGTTTACTTTGCAGGCAATGGCTGGCCCTTGAACGGGCATGTCCCGCAGAGATGGGGGCCGGCGGCCTTGTCGGCTTTGAGTTCGGCCTCATGCAATGCAAAGACCGGCGCTTCACCGCTGCGCAGCGAGCCGCGGCAGATGTCGCAGAGGTAGTCGTGCTGGGCACAATGGCTGGCGCGTTTGTCGAGCAGGTCGAGGATCAAATCGTCAATTCCCAGCGTCTGGGCGACGTGAAACTGCGTGCCGGGGTGATCCATCGCCGCCTCGGCGGTCAGACGGGGAATGTCGCTGGTCCAGTGTTTTCCAGGCCCCAGGAAAAATGGACAAACCACCACGCGCGTTGCGCCGCGTTTCACGCAAGCAGCATAAGCAGATGCGATGGAGGGTTCGGACAACTCCATATGGGCGGGTTCCACGATGTCATATTTACGAGTAAATCGCTGGCTGAAAAGTCGGGCGACTTCTTCCAGCATGCGATTGCTCTCGGTTCGGCGTGAACCGTGGTCGACGATAATGATTCCGACACGCTGCGCGGGTGTAATCGTCGACGTCGAAGGATCTGCGTGGGACATGAGTCAATCACTTTCTTGCATCGTACAAATCAGGCTATGGGCTGCGCGAGATACAAATTCGCGCGGGGCATTTTCAGGGCCGTTCTTCCAGGACTGCGTTCAGTTCGATCGGCCTGGTGTCTCGAAACACCTTGACGACAACCTTATCCCCGCCATGTGCTTCGTCCAGCGCCTCGCTTAAATCGCCGAGGGTTTTCACGGGTTTTCCATTGAATGCGATCAACCGGTCGCCCGCTTTGAACCCGGCTTTGTCGGCCGGCCCGCCGGCGGCGACACCGGAAATGGGCACGCCGTTGGTTACATCCATCGCTGTTTCATCCGGCACGACGCCCAGCACCGCGCGATGTCCGGCATTACCGGCAATCATGCGCGTCATACTGTTGTTGTCGTTGCTGGCGTCGTACTGTTGCTTTGGCATGGTGGCCATCTGATCGACAATGCGATGGCTCACGCCGACCAGTTCATCAATTCCGTCGTAGTTAATTTTGTCAGCGGTGTCGGTGGGACGGTGATAGTCGGCATGCATGCCGGTGAATAAAAAAAGCACAGGAATGTGATGTTCGGCAAAGCTCATATGGTCGCTGGGCCCCAGGCCGCCCCGACCACCATCATCCGGCAGGGCGACTGTGGTCGTCAGACCCGTTCCCCGGATCGCACTTTGCACGATCGAATCCCAGACCGGCGCGGTCCCACTGCCACCAATCTGCAGAGAGTTGCCGCGAAGCCTTCCCACCATATCCAGGTTCAGCATGCCCACCACATTGTCCAACGGGATCAGCGGGTTTTTCACAAAGTAATCTGAACCGATCAATCCCTCTTCCTCAGCGGTGAAAAAAATAAACAGTACCGACCGCGGCAAAGGCCCCGCTTTTTTCAACTGGCCGGCTAATTCCAGAACCGCACTGGTTCCACTCGCGTTGTCGTCCGCGCCATGCCAGATGCTTCCATCGCGCCCGCCGGCCATGTGACCCAGTTGCCCCAGGCCCAGGTGATCGTAATGCGCGCCAACCACCACCCATTCGTTCGCGTGCGGACCGGTACCAGGCAAATATGCGATGACATTCCGAACCGGAATTTTCGTGTGCTGGATCACCACACTGCCGGCGATTTCAAGATCTCTCAGGTTGGCCGAGCGGGGTTTGAATGACGCATCGATCTGATCCTGCAATGTATTGAGGTTTGCCACTCCCCCGATCGAGAGAATGACATTGGCCATGCGGCGGGAAATTTGCAGCACCGGTATGGCCGAAGAATGGCGGCCGTCTCCGTTATAAGCGTTGACGAAATCGCCTCCGCCCGATGCGGGAGGCGCGACCAGCAACAAGGCTATTGCCCCGTGATCGGCGGCGTTTTTTGCCTTTGAAACAAACAAGGCGTTGTTGGACCATCGCGCGCCCACACCGGCCAACCGGCTCATGCCTCGTTGGTCAATCGGTTCTTTCATCATCGCCAGAACTACTTTGCCGCGTACGTCTAAATTGGTGTAGTCATCATAGTGATCCCGGTCGTCAGCGCCGGTTGTGATACCAAAGCCGGCGAACGCGACCTGTCCCCGGTAATCACCGGTGGCGGACATCGCCATCGGCGCGAAGTCTTTGCCGATCGTTTCACTTTGCCCGTTGATGAGCAGATGGGTCGAAAATCCAACGGTGGACGCTTCGGACATGTCAAACGGTTGAAAATAATCCGAGCGTCCCGGAAGCGGGCTTGCGCCGATTCGGGACAGCTCCAAGGCGAGAAAATCGCCTGCTTTTTGTATACCCGTAGAGCCGGGCAATCTGCCGGCCAACTGGTCAGATGCGAGGTAAGGGACGGTCTGGCGCGGGTCGGTGCTGGTGGGAATATCCGAGCGAAGGGCGGGTGGGTTGGCAGCAGCAACGATCGGGCGCGACGTCACCGGCGCGGCGAGCGGTCTGGAATTGCATCCGCCGACCAGCAGGAGCATTACCAAACATCTTATAGTTCGCCCGGGGAGCTTCATGCGCGGGCGATTCTATGGCAGGCGCGGCAAGTGAACAAATCGATGGAGGTTGTTCCATCGACGCAGCTGGTTGCGCATCGGTCGGACAATCGCGGACGGGGTCGCGGTGACCGTTGGTCTCTGGTTATTTTTAAGTTCAACAGTCGCAGGAATGGTGCGACGCACGATTTCTATCTCTTATGCGGGTTGCAGCGAACCGATGTTGCGGGGGACATGGTCAGCAGATCCAAACACAAACCACAGGATTACACCGACGAGAAAAAGCACGATTCCGATGACCATGCTCAGGCTCATTTGCCCGAGCACGGGTGGTTCGACGCGCAGCATTTCCAGAAGGAACCGACTGGGGCCCTCGAGCATCAGCATCAGTGCAAATCCTCTGCCGGCTGCGTGAGGCACGAAGAAGTAGCTCAATACCACCGCGGTAATCAGCAACGATGTGAATGTGCTGTACAGCTGCGCCGGATGGACGGGCGGCGCATGCTGGGCGGCGGCGACGGCTTTTGCGTTGGGTGGAAGGAACAACCTGGGTTGCTCGGGATCAGCGGTGACGACAAACCCCTGCGACAGTTCTTCATTGGTCACCGGGCGATAGCGATCGCTGCCGGGTGCGCCACCGATCGGGACGCGCAGTTCCGGAGGCATGTCGAGTTTGCCGGCGTCATACGCTTCGATATAGGCGCTGCTTCCGTATGGAAACTGCACCGCCCAGGGCAAATTGGTCGGCGCGCCGTAGCAGCATCCGTTGAGGAAGCACCCGATACGACCGACCGCCAGGCCCAGCGTGACGCAGGGGGCGACAATATCCATCGATAAACGCGGCGGGACTTTTTTGTGGATGAGGTACCCGAGCACGATCGGTGCGGCCAAGATCAGTCCGCCGTAGAACGTCAGTCCACCGCTGCGGATATTGATCATATTCACGAAGTTGTCCCAGGCGCTAAGAGAAGGATTTGTGTAATACGAGAAATTCTCCAGCACATGCGAGATGCGGGATCCTACGACGCCGGCAACGAGCGCAATTAACGCGACATTCACAAAGATGTCGGGATCGAGGCCTTTTTTCCTCGCCAGCTTCGACGCAAGCCATTGCGTACTGAGAAACGCGAGGACCATCATCAGGCCGTAGCCGTAGATGGGAATGTGAAGGATGGGCAGGTGGAAGATGGTTGGATACATGGAGAACCGAATGCGAGGGAAAACGAAAGATTCGAACGAACGTCCGAGTCTGTTTTAAGAGATCATAGGGGCGATACGACAACATTATCGATCAGGCGCGTTGCCCCGACGCGCACCGCGATGGCCAGCACGGTAGGGCCGGTCATCACTTCAACGGTTTTCAAGGTTATCGGATCGACGGCGGCGACATAGTCGATGGACAAATGCTGCGCGAGAAGATCCTGCTGCATGCGGGTAAGAAGCCTGCTGGCCTGTTTGACACCACCGGAGACCATCTCACGGGCGCTGAAAAGTGTTTTGCTGATCGACAATGCTTTCTGGCGATCGACGGCGGAAAGATATTGGTTCCGGCTGCTCATGGCCAACCCATCGGGATCACGCAGCGTGGGGCACGCGACGATCTGGACAGGAAAGTTCAACGCTTCAACCATCGCTGACAGCACGCGAAGTTGCTGAAAATCTTTCTGACCGAAACATGCAGCCGACGGCTGAATGATATTGAAAAGCTTGGCCACCACCTGACAGACACCGCGAAAATGACCCGGGCGGTGCTTGCCTTCCAGCAGGCTATCCAGTGCGGGAAGATCGATTACGACTCCGGGCGAAGCGGGGGGGTACATCTCAGATTCGGCTGGGTTAAATACCCAATCCACACCGGCGGCTTCGCATTTTTCCAGATCCGCTTCGATCGGCCGGGGATAGCGCGAGAAATCTTCCCGCGGACCGAATTGCGTTGGATTAACGAAGATTGAGACAGCGACCTGATCCGCGTTTTGTTTGGCGACATCCACCAGCGAAAGATGACCGGCGTGCAACGCGCCCATCGTTGGCACGAGCGCAAGCGGTTCATGACCGCGGGCTGCGCGAACCTGTTCGATTGTTTGAAAAACCCTCATGGGTCTAAGAGTAAAGCCCGCGGCATCGATCCGCAAAGATATCCATCGCCAGCAGGGCGGATGTTGCGCCGCTGCAGTTGCCAACCGGTGGCGCACTCAACATTGGGGCGGTCGACTCGTAGAGATTGACCGCTGGCTTGGTGTGACAGAGATAATGCGCCACGATGATGGCAGGAACCTGGGGCAGCTGCGGTTCGACCCACATCCGATACCATCGCCGCTCGGCAGGTGAGTGGCAGGGATAAACCATCGTAAATTTGGGCCGCCGGTTATGGATGATATCGAGCAGACCCACATATGCCTCTTGAGAACAAGGGAAAGCCCGTTCGGCAGCGGCCTGGCAAACCTCGAGATAACTGGTGCCGACGCAGCGGTAGGAACTGTCAATCCCGTTATCTATTCCAAATCGATTCCATGACAGATTTGTCTCGACGATGACCCCATTAAGATCCAGCAACGCGATATGGGCCATCTGCGCGCCGAATACGCGAAGGAATGTCGCCCGACGATCCTGCAGGTTGTTAACTTCGTCATCCACGTAAGCCTGATAATACGACGAATTGGCGGGGGCGGACAATCAAAGCGAGGGTTTATTGCACGAAATCCCGCTTTTTTCTGATGCTGCAAAGTTGAATCGGAAGTTGGGCCGCATATAGTCAGCCAACGAACCATCTGTGGTCGCTTATTATGCAGTCCATCCCACGACTTGAGGTTTTAGAGGCCAAGGCCCGACGCTATCCTGACATGGATCCGGTGGCGTGCGAAGCGTATCTCATGCTGCGCCAGGTGGGTGACTGTGTGCGGTCCACGCTGGAGGAGCGTCTCAGTGCCGCGGGCATTTCGCACGGGCGTTTCATGCTGCTGGTGGTTCTGGATCGCGAGCCGGACCAGCCTATTGCAGCTTCGGAACTGGCAGAGCAGGCGGGTGTGACGAAGCAGACCATTACATCACTGCTGGATGGGTTGGAAAAAGACAATTACGTCTGTCGACGCCCGCATCCGATGGATCGGCGTTCGGTCGTGGTGCAGCTTCTACCCCAGGGCCGGCAATTGCTCGAGCAGATCCTTCCGGGCATGTACCGCAAGCAGGTGGAGATGCTGGCTGACCTGACCCGTGAGGAAAAGCGGCAACTCACCCGATTGCTGGGCAAGGTGCAGGTTTGCGCGGATCAGCAGCGCAAGGCCGAGGCGAAGGACACGAAATAATCATCCGCTGAACTCGACCGTTTCACAGATAACCTGCCCGCGCGATTCCATTTCTCAGCAGGATCGTCTGGCGGTGCATAATCTCAGCGCATCCTAGACAACTCTGCTTCAATCCCCCAAACTAGACGCGCTCATGACTTTACGCGTTTACAACACATTGTCGAAACAGAAGGACCTCTTCGAACCCGTTCGCCCGGGCAAGGTTGGCATGTATCTGTGCGGGCCGACCGTCTACAAATCCCCCCACATTGGCCACATGGTTGGACCAGTGATTTTTGACGCGGTTAAGCGCTATCTGCAATACAAGGGATTCGAGGTGAACTGGATTGTCAATATCACGGATGTTGACGACAAGCTGATTAACGCCGCCAACAAGGTCGGCCTCAGCATGAAGGAGATGGCCGAGAAGCACATGGCGGAATATTTCAACTGCCTCAGTGACTTTGGCATTGACAGTGTCGATCGGTTTCCCAGGGCATCCGAGCACATCGGTGAGATCGTCGAGCTGTGTGAAAAACTGATCGCCGGCGGTAACGCGTATGCAGCGGATGGGAACGTCTGGTTTGATGTCGCCCGGGACAACGATTACGGAAAGCTATCCAATCGCCGATTGGAAGACCAGGAGGCGGGCAACCGCACGCTTGAAGGATCGGGCAAGAAAAACAGCGCTGACTTCGCACTGTGGAAAGCGGCCAAGCCCGGCGAGCCGGCGTGGGATTCCCCCTGGGGCAAGGGCCGGCCGGGCTGGCATATTGAATGTTCGGCCATGAGCATGAAATACCTTGGGCCGACCTTTGACATCCATGGTGGTGGCATGGATCTGATGTTCCCGCATCATGAAAACGAGCTTGCTCAGAGCGAGACAGCCACCGGGCAGACCTTCGCGCGATTCTGGATGCACAATGGGCTTACCAAGGTGCGGACCAAGGCCGCCAGCGGAGAATGGAATACCGATGACATTCATGAAACCACCGGCAATGCGACAGGTGTTCGCGCCCGGGAACTGCTGGACACGCACGGGCCGGATCTGCTGCGTTATCTGCTGCTGAGTACTCATTACCGTCGGCCCATCGAATTTACCGACGAGGCGCTGACAAACTGCAAAAAAGCGATGTCGGTTTTCACACGGCTTTTTGAGCGTATCGAACGGTTGACGGGCGAAGCTGTGACCGCCAATTCACCGACGGTTGAATCCATCGCCGCTCCGATGCTGGACTCTGAGGACGGCGGACCTTTCCTGCGCGATGTGTTGAACCTGAAAATCAAGTTCCTTGAAATGATGGACGATGACTTCAACACCGCCGGGGCGACGGCGGTGCTGCACGAGCTGGCCGGCGAAGCCAACAGCTTTATCGAGCGCCACGAGCTGGAGCGCACCCGCAACGATGATCTACTGAAAGCCGTCGCCGCCGCGACGGCCACCCTTGCGCGCTGGGAACGCTGCTGGGCCTGATGCGACCCAAGCAGGCAGCGATTAAGAAAGATGATCGGTTGACCAACGACCTGATGGCGCTGCTGATTAAGCTGCGGCAAGACGCACGTCGCGACAAAAACTTTGCCATTGCGGATGGAATCCGAAACGGTCTGACCGGCATCGGGGTGACCCTGGAAGACCGGGCCGATGGAACAATCTGGCGAAAAGAATAAGTGCTGCAGTTCGATTGAAAGCGAAAGCTTCACATTTTTCTGTTGCACTTATTTTGTCATTTGAGTTTTGATTTTGGTCATTGGTTGGCCGTTCAAATTTGAGTCATAAGGAGTCTGCTTGCGTCCCCTTTTGCTGGTCATTTTCGGTTTCGGCGCTCTGCTGCTCCGCGCGGGGTTCGCGTTGCAGGCGTCGGGGTCACTGCGTGCGAAAAATGCTGCCAGTTCTATTCTGCGCGTCACCGCTGACGGGGCAGCTGCGGCGCTTGCGTTCTGGGCGGTGGGGGCTTCTTTTTTGTTTCAAGACAAAAACAACTGGTTTGCGATCGATTCGCGTTTTTTATTTGCTGAACCTGCCGGCTATGCGTGCTCGGAATTTTTCCATGCGGCGCTTTGCCTGATTGGTGGAGCGGTAGTCGCCGGGGCATTGGCAGAGCGGGCCAAGTTTTATGTGGGTGTTGCCGCGTCTGCATTACTGGGCGGCGTGATTTTTCCGGTTGTGGGTCACTGGATCTGGTTTGGGAAACTGCACGACTGGGGTTTCATCGATTTCGGCGGCGCGAGCGCGATCCATCTGTCGGCTGCGATTTTTGCGGCCGTGGGGGTGGCGGTCGTCGGTTCCCGCGCGGGGAAATACAACCGCGACGGTTCGTCGAGTTCCATCCCCGGTCATTCGCTGCCGATGCTTGGCATCGGAGCGATGCTGTTGTTAGTCAGCTGGTTTCCTTATCTGCTGGGGTGCGTGGCCGCGCACTGGTCGATGGATCGCGAATCGCCGGATGATATTGCCTTTGGCATCGCTGCAACCAATATTCTGCTGGCGGGGATGAGCGGAGTCGCCGGAGGACTTATCTACAGCCATTTCCGCTATCGCAAGCCCGATATGTTTTTTGCCTACAGCGGCCTGTTAGGCGGTCTGGTTGCAATCAGCCCGGGCGTGGTCGCGGTGAGCAGCATGGGGGCAGTGATCATCGGCCTGGTCGCCGGCATTTTCGTGCCGATCCTAACGCTTACCCTGGACCTTGACGCCCGACTCGATGACCCGATTGGTCTCATCGCCATCCACGGCGGAGGGGCGCTGTGGGGCACACTTGCGACCGCTTTTTTGGTTCAGGGGCTCAGCGTCAGCGATCACTTCCGCCTGCTGGCGGTGCAGTGCGGCGGACTCGCGATCGTGATGGTACTTGCCGGCGTGCTGGCCAGTGGGCTGTTTCTTGGATTGAAAGCGCTGGGCACGCTTCGCGTGGTGGATGCCGATGAATTCGACGGGCTGGATATCGGTGAGCACGACATCAATTCCTACCCCGATTTCCAGCAGACGACTATCAAGAGCTATCACCTCCGGGAAGCATAAGACGGGCTTGGAGTTGAGAGCCAATACCGCTTTTTGCCATTAAAAATATGAGTTGGTACGCGCCGTGACAGTCCAGCCGGCGATTTCCTGCCAAAGATGCAGCCGGGTGCAACTCCCGGCGATTTCGCTTATTCGATGCCACCACAGTGCTTAGCGATTTTTCGTCGCATGGCATAAGGTTTGAATTGTGCTTCGCGACCAAGCAATTTTTCGGCCCACGATTTCCGAGGATAACAATTATGACCGCGACGACTGAACAGACATCCGCCCCGCAGAAGATGGAATTTAAGACTGAGCTCAAGCAACTGCTCGATTTGATCATTCACTCGCTGTACACGAAGAAGGAAATTTTTCTTCGCGAGTTGGTTAGCAACGCTGCTGACGCGATCGATAAGGCCCGGTTTGAATCGCTGACGAATCCCGGACTCCTTGAAGGGAACAGCGACTGGAAGATCAAGTTGGTGGCGGATGAGGCAGCGGGGACGCTGACTGTTTCAGATAATGGCATTGGCATGAGCCGGGAAACAGTCGTGGACAATCTTGGCACGATTGCCAAGAGCGGCACGCGGGCGTTCGTGGAAAATTTGAAGAAATCAAATGCCCAGGATCGACCGGAATTAATCGGGCAATTTGGTGTCGGCTTTTATGCTTCTTTCATGGTGGCCGACCGCGTGACGGTTCTTTCGCGAATGGCGGGGGATCCGAATGACGGTGTGAAATGGGAATCGGACGGGCAGGGAGAGTTTTCGGTTGAGCCCTATGAAAAACCAACGCGCGGCACTGAGGTGATTCTGCATCTTCGCGAGGATGCGAAAGAGTTTCTTAAGCCTTACCGGTTGCGCGAGATCATCAAGCAATATTCCGATTTCATCGATCACCCGGTGGTGATGGATGTCGAGAAGGAAAAAGACGGAAGCAAGACAACCGAAGAAGAGACCCTCAATTCCCGCAAGGCTATCTGGCTTCGGTCCAAGTCTGAGATCAAGCAGGAGGAATACGACGCTTTTTACAAGCAGGTGGCCAGAGACTTTGAACCGCCTCTTAAGACCATCCATATCGCCGCCGAGGGCGCGATGGAATTCAAGGCGCTGATGTTCATCCCCGCTCACCGTCCGATGGACTGGATGATGGGGGCGATGCCCAAGGCCGGACTGGATCTGTATGTGAAACGCGTGTTGATTCAGCATCAATGCGAGGAACTGCTGCCGACGTATATGCGGTTTGTAAAAGGTGTGGTGGACAGTTCCGATCTGCCGCTGAACGTGTCGCGCGAAACACTGCAACACAACCCGGTTCTGGCGCGGATCAAATCCAACCTGGTGAATCGGGTCATTAAAACCCTTGAAGAAACCAAGACAGGGGAATACGAAACGTATCTGAAATTTTACGAGGAATTCAGCCAGGTGCTGAAGGAAGGGGTTGGGCAGGATTTCTCCAACCGCGAACGATTGGCGGATCTTCTTTTGTTCGAGTCGACCAAGACCGAGGCGGGAAAATTCACCACGCTGGAAGCATATCTCGGTGCATTGACGGCCGAGCAGACCGAGATCGTTTACCTGATCGGTGAAAGCCGCAGCCTGATTGAAAACTCGCCGTACATCGAATCGTATAAGGCCAAAGGGCAGGAAGTTCTGCTGCTGACCGATCCGATTGACGAATATCTCATGTCGAATCTCGCGGAGTACAAAGGCAAGCGTTTCAAGGCCGCCGACAAGGGGGACGTTCCCCCTGAAAGCACCGACGCGGAAAAAACCAAGGCCGAAGAATTCAAACCGCTGCTCGAGGCGATCAAGGCAAAGATCAGTGAGGTAAAAGATGTTCGGCTGTCGCATCGCCTCAAAGAATCCGCTGCGGTTTTGGTGGCGGACGAATATGCGCCTTCAGCCCACATGGAACGGCTGATGAAACGCATGGGTCAGGCGATGGAAAGCGGCGGTTTCAAACGAACGCTTGAACTAAACCCCGAGCACCCGACGGTGCAGAAACTTCTGGCGATCCAGAAAGCTGACGCAAATGATTCGAGGATCGAAGTATACGGGCGGCTGCTCCTGGACCAGGCGACGATCGCCGAGGGATCTGCAATTCAGGATCCCGCGGGCTTCGCTCGGCGTATCAATGCATTGATTACCGCCTGAGTTCGGGCCGGCGAAGCTTTAAACTTCCGGATTGTCCGCGGTAGTTCAATACCGGTAGGTGATTCCACCGCTGACGACGTATTCGTTAAAATGGCGGACGAGAATATTCGCGCGGTCGGCGATTAAATCCCATTGCGCGTAGGCTGCCAGTGTTCCGCGGTTGCGGGGCAGGTCGAACAGTCTTGCGTTGCCGCGTAGAGTGAAAATATCGACGTGATCCTTGCGGCGAATCTGCTTTGGACTGCCCGCGAGGATCAGCGGGCCTTCGAGGCTGGGATTCAAGTAGTTGTCCCATTCGTGGGCGTACATCAGGTCCATGGTAATGTCGCTGGTGTCGAACATTCCTTTAATCGGCGGGATGCGCACGCCTTCAAATCCAAGGGACAGGCGATTCCCCTCATATTCGTATTCCCGACCGGTCGGTTCATTAAAAACCGCTGCGTATCCGATCGTGGCGCGCGACAGTGTCTGTCGCAGAATATCACCAAGCACATCCGGTGAGTCTGGGATGGGACCACGCACCTGCGGAGTTGGGTATAGATGCAGCTTAAGGTTCACCGTGCTGCGGTCGGCATCCATGCTTTTCAGGTCGATGGTGTCCCGAAAGAAGGAGAGGCTGGTGTAGTCATAGTTCACCTCGGCCGACACCTGCGGGGTGAGCAACCATTCGGCGGAGGGGATGGCGTCGAGTGTGTTGAGAACTGGCTCGCCATGAATGATTGTGAACTGATCCGCGATTGCCAGGCCTAGAAAGACGCGATCGTCAAACAGATTTCGGCGATACGACCAGTTGAGCGTTTGCTGTACGGCGTCGGCGTTGTGGACCTGACCTTCGTAGATCGCGCCGGTGAGATCGTAGGAAATCTTAAATTGATTGGGGCTGCCCACCGTGGGATCGGCCGGACCGATGTTGCACTGGTAAGCAGCTGACAGATCGACACCCAGAAACGAGCCCCCGTGGGCAAAGCGGTTTGCTTCGGGATTGCTGTCATAACCTGCCAGCGGCGTGGCGGTGAACTGATACGAGCGACCGGTGCCGTCCGGCTCGGTAGAGGCATATTGACCCAGCAGCGGGGTCAAGGCGCCAGTGCCGGCAGGTCCCGGAATCGAACCGCGGGTCTGCCCGACAACATCAATGGAATAATCGTGGAAAAGGGAGAGCCGATTCTGTTGGGAATAGGCGGAAGTGTCGGTTACATCCTCGCCGAGCGCGTTGCAGGGCATCGCCAATAGACCCGTCGCCGCGCCAAGTCCGGCCAAACCATAAAGGGCGGCCCGCATCATCCGCTTCGAAATCATCGTATCGTCTCCAGTGGCGCTATCCGTGGGTCTGTCAGTGCGGGGGTAGGCTAAAGATGGCGGGGAGGGATGTCAAAGGCCAGAAGAGCAGGATCAAGAAATGATCGCGAAGGTTTGAGAACAGCGGATCGATATACGGAGGTTTTCCGCGTGGATTCCGGTCGAACAAGAATCTGAATAACCTGACTATGCCTTGCGGTAGACTTGGATGGTGCGGACGACGGTAAGAAACAAAACCAGGTAGGGAGCCAGCAGAATGAACCCATGGACGTTGGCGATGAACGCAAGGGGAAAATAACGGGCGGCCTTCATACAATACGTTGTATCACAAGCAAATGGCCGGGGTCGAAAGATTCCTCGCTCTCGACAGGGGATAGCAGTTATGCGATGAAGGATAGGGGAACCTTACCGGCTGGGACCGTGTGTTTTGGACAATCAAAAAAAGCAAACCTCGAATCCACCGCTTTCCCGCGATGATTTACTGGCATCGGTCCTTGCGTCTGACCTGGCGCAGGAAGTGAACGCCGAGTTTTCCGGTCGGCGCAAGACGGGTTTTGACGTGCAGGCCGCGACCGGGCATGTTTTTGGAAGGTTCCGATCCTGCGCTGGCGAGCACGCAGGAAGGCCCTGTTATTTTAATCGCCCTGGCGGCTTTGCAACTGCGAGAGGGGTACCTTCAGGCGGTGATCCGCGAGGCGGCGATCGATCTAATTGACAGCAACGAGGCGCTGAACGCCTATCGTTTTGCCGACTCTAACCAGCGGAAGGCTGTCAGACAGGTGCTTGAGCAGTTGAGGGATGTGTTGCAGGACACGATCCCCATACAGGACGAATGAGGCCTCATCATGGCAAAAAAAGACAAAAACTCGAAGAAGCCAGGGAAGAAAAAGCGTCGGATGACCGCCGAGGCAGTGGTGTTTAATCAAGCTGGGAAAGTTTTACTCGTGCGGCAGGGCAGGGCGCGCACCGGCCAGTGGGAATTGCCAGGCGGAAAGGTGAAAAAGCGGGAGTCGTTGCCCGATGCCGTCGCCCGTGAAGTGGCCGAGGAGACCGGGATGGATGTCACCCCCGAGCGTTTGCTTGGGATTTTTTACATCCGCAAGGAAAACACGTACGACTTTGTGGTGCAATGCCGGGTTGCGGATGAGAAAAGCAAGCCGAAGGCGAATCCGCCGGAGACGAGCGAATCAAAATTTTTCGCAATCGACCGTTTGCCCAAACCGATCCGCGGATTTACGGTCGACCGAATCGCCGATGCCCGGGAGGGGACGATCTATCCGTTGCCAGTTGAATTGAGCAAGGATGAATGGCTGTAGAGAAGAAAACTGACCACTGACCTGTGAGGCCGTTGCGGCTTGCTCAGGGAATGCGTCGCTTCAAAAACGCAATGCGGTCCCGCACTTCCCCAAGAAGTCGATTCATCACCCGGCGGTCTTCGGCGTTGCGGACATGTTCGATCCGGCGTCGCATTTCCCGAGCGTCCAGCTCGAGCTTTTCAATCTCAGCAATCAATTCCGACTCGGGATTATAAACTTGACTCACTGCTTCATCCTCCATGCTCGCTGGGGTGGATTGTAGTCCACGAATGAACCGCGTGCCAGTAAGGATTTAGTGAAGTTCTGATTTGTCCATCATTTAGCGAAGAAATGGCCCGGATAAACTGCTTATTTTTCCAGGATCGACAGCAGGATGTTCTTTGTGACCGCAAAGGCGGTATCGGGTTCATATCCGTTAACCGCATATGTATTGGTTCCTAAGAGTGCGGTGGTGATGTCTACCGTGCTGAAGATCACCATGCCTTTGCCTTCGGTGAAAAACTGCAGAGGCTGCGTGGTGGCTCCATCGGTTTCGATCCGCCAGGGTCGAAGTTTCAGGACTACCGGAGACATTCCCAGAGCGGTTCCGGCGAGGATCGGATTGTCTGGACGCATGTCGCTCATACGCGATTTGGGGAAGGCATGTGGAAGGAAATTGCCGACGATTCCCTTAACAAAGTCGGGTGCGCCGCCGCAGGCGTCGATAAGCAGCGTGCCACCGTTGTCGACATAGTCGTGGATAGCCTTAAATTCCTGAGGCTGATAGCGAACAAGAGCGGTCCCGGTAAGGTGCGCGAGCGGCATCTTTAGAGGATCGAGCATCTGCGGATCTACATCGACCACATTCAGTTTTACGCTGGTTTGCCCGAGAAACAAACGAGCAAAACGGGGCAGGGCCGCCGGTTCGGGATTGCAGTTACCCAGATAGCGGAGCTGCGCGATAGTGGACGTTAGAATCGGATTCACCTGCGGGTCCGGCACCAGCGGTGTTTTCAACCGATTGCGAAGGTTTGCCTTACCGGCGGCATAGATAAAGATGTTGATCCCCATCTGGTAATTCGCCGGTTTCATGACCGGGTCGCGCAGCTGCCACACCTTGTTCAGGTCCGTTGGGGAATGCACCAGGAGCAGGCGAGATCCGTTGCTGATTCCCTGGAGCCGGGGCTGCAACTTGATCTTGTACTCTGTGGAAAACAGGGGATGTGTCGACGGCAAATCGGTCAGCGGATATTGGGGAAACAGCCGCGTGGAAAGCTCCGCGATTGATTTGTTGAAGTAAACGCTGTCGCCGTCGGCGTGGGTAAAAATCAACCCGCCGTTTTCCGCGTAAGCGCCAGTCGATTGACCTCATCGTCGCTGAATTTCAGGGCTTCATGGCTGGCGATGAACAGCACCGGCGAGTCCATCCAGTCGGACCAGTCGTTCTTCAAACTGACCACCTGCCAGTTAAGCGGCCTTTCCAGCACTTCACCGGTGAAATGCGCCAGATTTGCAATATCGCGCGGTCGGTTTGCCCAGAAACCGTCAAAGCGCAGCTTGTTCATAAAGATCGGATGCCGACCGCGCGAGAGAAACAGCAGCGTGTAGGAAGTGTCGACGATTGGATCGAACCCGCCCCAGGAGCCGTCGCTATCCTGTTGTGACAGTTGCTGCAGCGCTAATTCGCGATACCAGTCATGTTCGCCGAAATATTTGTATCCACTGGCGAGTGCCGCGCGCTCCAGTCCAAAAAGATTGTAAGTCCGCCAGTTCGCGGGCAGGCGGACAGCGTTGTCGCCGGCTTCAAGCCAGTTCAGGCTTCGCGTTAAGGCTGGCGTATAAGGTTGGTGGCCCAGCGTGCTGACGACCGCGCGTGCGTCGAGCTGGTCTTCAGTCACTAACAGCGTCGTGATGCCGGCAACTGTCATCGACAGGCGTCCCATCGCGCCGTAGCCGGTGTAAGCCCATTCACCGTCGGGCAACTGGCAACTCAGCCAATGCTTTTGCACCGCCTGCCAATATGAATTGGGGACTTCAATGCCCGCTTCCAGCGCCGCCCATACGCCCAGTGCGCCGTATTGCGAATTAGAGTTATCCCAGCCGCCACTGAATCGAATCGCACCGGGTTGATTCAGACCACCGCCACGGCCTTTTGGCTGCGGTTCGTAGGTGTAAGCGCCGTTGCGCAATCCGGCGATCAACCACGCGCAGTCGTCGCGCAGCGCCGCTTTGTCCACAGCACGGTGATACACGCTTAAGGCGGCGGCCCGCAGGGAACGTGAATAGGTCGAAACCTCGTGTTCCATGGGCATTTTTTTTAATGCGTCGAGCATGGCCGCAACCTGCGGTGAATCGGGAGTCAGGCGAAGATCATGCGTTGCCTCTGCCGCATGCAGCAGAGCATAGACCGCCAGCGCGTCCATGCCCGCGCTCATCGCATTGTGCGGGTCGTATCGTTTCAATTGTCCGTCGGCAAACTGGTTGAGCAGATAACTGACGCCATCGTTCAGCGACTTGCCGATTCGATCATCAAGCTCCTCACCATCGGCAGGAGGGCGAACGGGCTGAAATTTTGCGGGAGCTTCGGCAACGACCGGAGCAGGTGCATCCGATTGAGTGCAGGGGCAACGGCCTGGGGAATGATAACGGTAGGCGGCTTTTCAACCGCTTCGGAAGCGGGCTTCATTGGCGGGGGCTGTATCGCCGGCGCGGGTGATATCACACTGACTGGAACCCGGGTCTCGGGCAAAGTGGCCTTGGGTTCGGCAGGGGTCGGTGGCTGCGATGTTGGTTCGACCGACACCGGTGCAAGCGGCTTGTCTGGACGGCTCAGCATGTAACCTACCGTGATGCCCAGCGCGAGTACCAGCAACACGATCACACCACCCGCAATTGCCAGCAGGATCACCAGATTCTGATGGGAGGTATGCGAGGGGGCAGCGGGCGATATTTCAGGCCGCTGGAACTCGGCGGGTATATCAAGAGCGGGCTGTGGTGCCGGCGCATCCGGCGGCAAAACAGCGGGAACCGCAGGCGGTAATGGAAGAGACGGCGCTGGATCTGGAATGGGGACAACAGCAGGAAAAAAGTCGATATCCGGAATCGTCGCCGAATCGTCGACGAGTTCCATGCGCTCGACGAGGAAACGCGTTCCGCATGCGGCACAGAAAATGACCTTCCCCACTTCGCTCAGCTGAGCGGATTGCTTGCGACCGCAGCTAGGGCACTTCGCGCGGAAAGACATAGATCACGAAGAGGTAAGGATTGGAATGTCGCCGTTCAAAGGCGAAAAGTCATTTTTGCGAATAGCGGGAGATCGCCCATAGTATGACATTCTTCATCAGTGCTTGTGAATACGAAGGTGTATATCCCACGATTCCGTAGGTGCCCGAGCCCAGCAGACCCGTGGTGATATCAAGATTGCTGAAGATTACCGCGCCGCGACCGACCGGTGCGTATTTGACTCCCGGCGAGATGCCGTCCAGGACGATTGACGCATAATTGCGAAGCCGCGGCTTGCCAAGCGCATCCATGCAGGGCCCGGTGCCGGCGAGGATTGGATCGGATGGAGGTATGGTCTCCAGAGTGATCTGGGGAAATGCATTTGGCAGCAACGACTCTTCAACAGAAGCGGTGAAAGCTTTATTGCCACCGGTAGAGTCGATCATCAGCACGCCACCATGCTGGACGAACGCCTGCAGTGCATGGAGGTCGAGCTTGCTGAAATCGACTGCGTCGTTTCCAGTCAGAACCGCGATGGGACCTTGCTCCGGGCTGATGGCCTTCAGGTCCGTCGGTTGGAGATCGAGCTTGATGCTGGTCTGTTTCTGAAACCAACGACCGAACCGCTCGTACGCCTTGGGTTCGCTGTTCCAAGGCCCGGGGTAGGTCACCTGAACGATTGGAACGGTTCCCGTTGCCGCAAAGTCTGGTTCTGTTTCATAAGGCGATGACAGGCGGTTGTGAAAATCGCTCTTGCCCGCCGATGCGACGAATAGATTGATCGCCAGCTGCAAATTAGGATTCAAATGCGAGTCTTTCGGGCGGTAGCGAACCCAATCCTGAGTGATATCGACCGGGCTATACACAAAGAGCATTCGCGAGCCATTACTGACGCCTTTTAGCCCTGGTTTTTTCTGGATCGGAAAGTCGCAGTTATAAAGCAGATCGTTGGGCGCGAGCACGTTTAATGGATATTGGGGATATACGCGTTTGGCGAGGCGCGTGACAGAAGCGTCGACCTCTTGCGAGCCAAATTCGTTGTTGAAGAAGATCATTCCACCTGCCTGGGTATAAGCCAGAAGCTTCGCGCAGTCGTCATCGGAAAAATCCAGAGGCGCATCGGTGGTGATCAACAGCAGCGGGCTCTCAAGCCAGTCCCACCAGTCCCGGCTGAGATCGGCAACACCCCAGGCGAAGGGTTTTTCCAGTTGTTTTGAGGCAAACTGCGTGAGTTTTGCGACATCGCGGGGGCGGTCATTCCAGTCGCCGTCGAATCTGAGTTTATCCATCAACAGCGGTTGTCGGCCGCGGGAGAGGAAGAGAATTCTAAAGGCGGTCTCGACCGCCGGACCGTCGTATCCACTGAAGCTGCCGTCATCAGATTGCAACGCAATTTCGCGTGCGCCCAGTTCGCGGTACCAGTCGTGATTTCCAAACCATCGATATCCTGTGGCAAGCGCAGCCCGCTCGACACCGTAAAGGGCATAACCGTTGTGAAGGCTGCTGCTATCGACGATGTTGTCCCCTTTTGCGAGGTAGCCCAGGGCATCGTTTATAGCGGTCGTCATCGCGGGACGGCGCGTCTTTTTTCCCTTTGCTGGCGATTAATTCCAGTTGCTCGGCGGTGACGCACAAAGTCGTGATGCCGGCACAGGTCATGGTCAAATTGGATGCCGCCTGCGTCCTGTATTGCCAGCCACCGTCGGGATCTCGACTGGTGAGCCAGTGTTGCTCGACATCCGTCCAGTACTTGTCGGGAACGAAAAGGCCCGCCTGCACTGCCGCCCACACACCAAGCACCCCATACTGGCAGTTGGAATTATCCCACGCCATTTTATCGACGGTCGTCCCCTTGGGGGGCATCGTGTAGTCGTATGCGCCGCCGACTTCCGAAGCGAGCAGCCACTGCTTGTCTTTTTCCAACAGTTCCTGGTCCGACTCGCGACCGTAGACGGCCAATGCCGACGCACGCAGCGAACGATCATATGTCGCAAACCGATTGGTCATCGGGAAGCGTTTCATGTGATCGAGCAGGCCCTGCATAAAAGGGCTGCTCGTGCCCAATTCCGGATCATCAATGGCAAGCCCCGCCTGTAAAAGGGCATATACGCAGAGTGCGTACCGGCCTTCGTACATATCATCGCCGGTTGGCATGGCCGAGGCGCCCTCGGACATGAGAGGCTTCAAAAAGGCAACAGCTTTTTTAATGGTGCTTTCGACCAGGCGGTCGCTTATACGAGGCGGCTCAGCCTTGGGGGCGATCGGTATCAGGCTCATCCACGCAGGCCGGGTTGCCGGTTGACTGGCGTTGGTCGTCGCCGGATTTTGAATCACCTGCACGATCGGCGCGGGAGGCACGACTGGCTGGGGATCAACTGCTACCGGCGGCGGGGTGGTGAGCGGAATCAACGGTGGCGGGGGCGCTTCCGCGACGTCTTCCTTTGCTGCAGGTCGCAAGGCAACATAAAGCCCAAACAAAAATACCAGGGCGATCGCAGCCGCCCCCAGGTAGATCAGCCGCTTATCAATGCCTGCAAACGGGCCGGTGTGGATCTGCGTTCGACCGGGGATGAAAACTTCGTCCCCTTCGCCTACATCCAATGCATCCAAATCAGGAGGGGGCGCAGCGCGGCCCCGTGGTTTTGTGTCTTTCGACGGTGGTGCTGCCGCGGGAGACGCCGCTGGTTTTGCTGCGCACAACCGATGCACAGCCGGGACAAACGCCGGCGATGCCTTCGAATCGAACGATCTTTCCGCAGTTGGGGCACTGCAAGGTGGGCATGAAGAATGATCCTAAAAGAGGGACATCTGGACCGACTGGCCGGCGTTCCTGGATCATTCGATCCGTGAAGCCGATTCTAGCGAAAGGTGATAGAAAAATCTTCGGCAGGTGTTGACGAAGCAGGGGTAACAGTCCATACTATACCCCGTTAGTTAACCACTCCCTGGTGAACTCGTCGGCTGGTTTAAACGAGTGTGACAGTTCACCACCAGTTGCTGTGCAACCGAGAATGAGTCGTGTTAGTTGACCGGGATCGAGAGAAAGACTCGATCGTGTTTTCGTCGTCGGATATTGTCACCGCGTGTTTGTGGTGAAGCCGACGTAAGAAAAAAAGAAGACAGACGCTTGACAGTCAAAAAAGTTTCTGTAGTATCTCCCCTCCCTGAACGACAACAAGTTTGGGGAAACGAACGACGGGAAGAGACGAAAGTCTTTACCGACGAATGTTTTAAGAGTTTTTTTACTCTGCTCTTTGACAAGTGAATAGTCGGACACCGCGAGGATGTGAGTTAAAGTGTTTGGTTAAAATTTGTCTCACGACGATTTTAATGATGCAGCTTTAACATCCAAGTCGTTGGTCTTATCGAGCTTGTCTCGGTAACCAGCGCATTTTGAAATCCTGATCAGTAATGATCGGGTCTCAAACATCCTTGTGGTGCACGCAAGTAAGTGATCTTCCTTATTGATCAATTGTTTGAGTAAGCCATCGAAGATGTTTGAGCCTTGCACTGGGTATTTGATACTGGTGAGTTGTCGCAAGATGATGAATCAGATTTGCATGCCCAGCTGACCCCGGTTTCTTAGCCGACTCCGGGGCAGTAACACCCCTTTAATCCAGAGGTAAAATTCTGGGGTCTAAAATTAAAGGGTGGAACAAACTCGTTTCGCGGATTAATAGGTTGGTGAAATCGTAAGTCGCAGTTAAGTCAGCAATGACGACGCTGTGCTGAAGGATCCCTCCTACCAAGAAATTTAATTGAAGAGTTTGATTCTGGCTCAGCCTGAACGCTGGCGGCGTGGCTAAGACATGCAAGTCGTACGGTGTAGCAATACACAGTGGCGAACGGGTGAGTAATGAATCGCTAATGTACCCCGGACTCTGGGATAGCTGCCCGAAAGGGCAGGTAATACCAGATAACGTAATCCTTCCGCATGGTTGGATTCCCAAAGGTCCGCCGGTCTGGGAGCAGGCGATTTTGTATCAGCTAGTTGGTGAGGTAATGGCTCACCAAGGCGATGACGCATAGCCGGACTGAGAGGTTGGCCGGCCACATTGGGACTGAGACACTGCCCAGACTCCTACGGGGGGCTGCAGTAACGAATCTTCCGCAATGCACGAAAGTGTGACGGAGCGACGCCGCGTGTGGGACGAAGCCCTTCGGGGTGTAAACCACTGTCAGAGGATAGAAAGTTCTGATCATCCTCAGAGGAAGGCACGGCTAACTCTGTGCCAGCAGCCGCGGTAAGACAGAGGTGCCAAGCGTTAGGCGGAATCACTGGGCTTAAAGCGTGTGTAGGTGGACCTGTAAGTACCTTGTGAAATCCCACGGCTTAACCGTGGAACTGCTCGGTATACTGCGGGTCTTGAGGTACCTAGGGGCGAGTGGAACAAATGGTGGAGCGGTGAAATGCGTAGATATCATTTGGAACGCCAATGGTGAAAACAGCTCGCTGGGGGTATCCTGACACTGAGACACGAAAGCCAGGGGAGCAAACGGGATTAGATACCCCGGTAGTCCTGGCTGTAAACGATGTCGACTAGATCGTAGTAGCTCTGACGTTATTACGGTCGAAGCAAAAGTGCTAAGTCGACCGCCTGGGAAGTACGGTCGCAAGGCTAAAACTCAAAGAAATTGACGGGGGCTCACACAAGCGGTGGAGCATGTGGTTTAATTCGAAGCAACGCGCAGAACCTTACCTGGGCTTGACTAGCTAGGATTACCTCCATGAAAGTGGAGTAGGCCCTTCGGGGTACAACTAGTACAGGTGCTGCATGGCTGTCGTCAGCTCGTGTCGTGAGATGTCGGGTTAAGTCCCTTAACGAGCGAAACCTTTGCCCTTAGTTACCAGCGGGTTATGCCGGGGACTCTAAGGGGACTGCCGGTGTCAAACCGGAGGAAGGTGGAGATGACGTCAAGTCCTCATGGCCTTTATGCCCAGGGCTACACACGTGCTACAATGGGGTGCACAGAGCGAACCTAAAACGCGAGTTCATGGAAATCGCAGAAATCACCCCCCAGTTCAGATCGGAGGCTGCAACTCGCCTCCGTGAAGTTGGAATCGCTAGTAATCGCGGGTCAGCTACACCGCGGTGAATGTGTTCCTGAGCCTTGTACACACCGCCCGTCAAGTCATGGAAGCTGGAAATAGCCGAAGTGGTCTCACTACTGAGATCCCTACGCTAGGTTCGGTAACTGGGACTAAGTCGTAACAAGGTAGCCGTAGGGGAACCTGCGGCTGGATCACCTCCTTTCTAAGGGATAACTTAGAAAATCCACCAGAGCGATCTGATGGATACTTGTCAGGCACAACCTCGTTCACTTTACTGTGAAAATATCCAGAGCAATCTGGATAGATGGTTCCGACTATTAACTTTTTTAGATAAAAGCCCGGTCTCGAAAGAGGTCGGGCTTTTTTTATGCGCGGTGAGCGCGCTATTTGTCGTTGAATTGAACTCGCGCATCGAAAGGCATTCAACCTTTCTCGCGAATCGTGATTGGTTTTCTGAACCGCAGTTTTATTTCCAAAGCGTCATCTGCCGGTTAGGGCCGCGGAAATGTTCGCTGCTGAGTTGAGGAAATTCGCCGGTAAACCCGGCCCGGTGCTTGGCAAGTTTGAACACAGTCTTCAGCTGATCGGCCCAGATTCCCTCGCCCCGCATGCGATTTCCGAATCGAGGATCATTCAACTTGCCCGACCGCATTGATCGTATTCGGTTCAGCACTTTTTCCTTCCGGTCCGGAAAATGATCCGTCAGCCACTGTTCGAATAAACCGGCAATCGATAGCGCCAGTCGAATCGGCGTCATGCCGGCCCATACCGCACCAGCTTCACCCGCTGCTTTCAAGATTGCTGGCATCTCATGGTCGTTGAGTCCTGGAATCATCGGTGCCGCCATCACCCCGGTCGGGATACCCGCAGCCGTCAACTGCCGGATTGCGTCCAGCCGCCGGCGAGGCGTCGAGGTTCTTGGCTCCATGACCCTCGCCAGATCCGGGTCCAGCGTTGTGATACTCAGCATGACCACAGCAGCTTGCTGCGTCGCCAGCTTCGAAAGCAGGTCGATATCCCGGGTCACAAGGTGATTTTTTGTGATGATGCTGACTGGATTGCCAAATTCCGCCAGGACCGCAAGGCACTCCCGGGTGATCTGAAATTTACGTTCTATCGGTTGATAGCAGTCAGTTACGCCGCTGATATGAATCGTCACCGGTCGATATCGCGGCAGAGAAAGTTCCTTCCGCAGCAATTGTGCGGCATCCCGCTTCACCATAATTCTCGTCTCGAAATCCAATCCAGACGAGAACCCCAGATACTCATGCCCAATTCTCGCAAAACAATAGCAACATCCGTGAGAGCAACCCCTGTATGGATTTATTGAATGGGTGAACCCCACATCCGGCGAATCGTTTGTCGTAATGATCGTTTTGGTGGTGTCGTTGAAATATTCTGTAGCCGGGCGTGCGTGTGCTGCGAGGAACTCCGATTCGTCGATCTGCTCAAAATCATGTTCCACATGCAGGCGTTCGAACCGATTCGGCGGATTCGCTGTAACGCCGCGCCCGTGGATGACCGGAAGTGATGGCACGCTGCAATTCTACAGCCCGAACATATTCCGAACAAGTACTGTTCCTGTGAATGTCACTGCATGGGCTTGATGATGAGTCTGTTCGGCAACTAGCCCGCAGCCACTGGTGCGATCAACAATAACTTCCCGTTGGATCTAGCAGCCGACTCACGGCCGCGATTGAAGCGGGTTTAATCCAAGCTTTTTCCGGATTGCGTTCGCCGCCGCCCAGAAGGCTGTTTCGTTCTGAAGTAGATTGATAACGACCGATGTCGTGACACCGAGGCTGATAGCGACCGATGCAGGATTTCCGCCCATGGCCAGAAGATCGAGCATTAGGCCCGCCGCCGGGGCATAAAATTCATGGCGATGTGAGATGTTGATTTTCCGTTCGTGCCGAATGGACAAAAACCAATCCGGGACTTCAAACCTGACCGAATCGATCGGTTCGCGAATTTCTGCCGCCAACTTCACGCGCATTCGCCGCAGGCAATAGAGATGGTTTTGTTTCAGAGACCGCGATTCGGTCGCCGTCGCCAAAATTCCGGTGGGCTTGTGTGCAAGCCTGACCCCATTTGAAGTTTTGTTTCGCTTTTGTCCGCCCGGTCCGCTGCCGCGATAATGGTCGACTCTGCACTGGGCGAGCAGCCTATCATCTGACATAAATCGAAATGAGTGTGAGCCCATCGGAAAGAACCGGGTCACATGGTTAGGGGCGCGGCAACGGTCAACGGCGCGTCAGTAGATTGAGAGCTTTCAGCAATGGTTTCTGATCCGGCATCTTTGGTTAGCGCAAGATCCGTCAGAGCTTTTATAATGCACCCGCCGACAATCAGAATTGGCCGCAGCATCTGATAGTCTCTCGCGTTGATAAACGAATTCCCGCCCGATCCGATCAACAATCCCAAGCCAACCAGCACCATCGGCACCACGCCGACGAGACTGTTTTTGCTGTCAAACAGGATGATGCCCACGGGAAGCAGGAACAGCATATCCACATAAGTAAACCGCACGGGAACCAACAGATCGCACATCAGCGCGACCGTCAAACAGCAAAACAGCGGAACACGATCGCTCATTTTTTGATGAACCTTTCGAAAGACCAGCACCGGCACCGCCACCGCCGCCAGTATTAAACCGATCGCGATCTGGGCGGGTCGTTCCGATTCAGCCGTTTCCAGGGAATGTGGAACAACATGCAGTCTCCAAAGCACTCGATATGCGTAACTACCAAATGAGGAATTGGTCGATTCGACATCGACCGCAGTGTCCATCGACATACCCTCGGCAAACAGATGTCCCGGTTTTTCGGTGCCGAATTTGGTGTCGAGAAAGGCAGCGTCCTCCATGCCACGCGCGATGTCATCGGCATTGGCGAAGAATTGCTGCCACCGCGAAATCCCGCCGAAAGGAAGTGTGCTGCCCACAAAAATGCAGACAAATGCGAAGTAGCATAAAGCACTCCGCCAATGCCAGAAAAAAATAAGGACGAATCCCATGACGCCGAAGGTAGGGCGGAATGCCGTCGCGATCGCCAGCGGGATGGTGTAGAGGAAAAAGTTTCCGCTGAATTTCACTTTCAGCCACCAACTGAGCGAAAGCAACGCCACCAGATAAACATAGTATTGCCCGCGCTCGATATGCAGCCGCCAAAAATGAGAGCTGACAAAGCCCAGGAGTGCGACGCACAGAAACATCAATCGGTTTTGTGAACCCGTTATCGATGCGCAGATCAGCAGGATGCTGGCTGCCAGTGCAGCCCACTCAACGAAAAACCATGCATGGCGTAATACCGCATAACCCTTCCAGCAAAATGGCGAATAAAACAGCAAGAGTGCCGGGTCGTAAGCAACTTGACTGGGGCCTCGCGTTCGCCAGAGGGTTTGCGTAAAGCGTTCGTCAGCTTGGTACTCAGCACTGTAGGGGTTTCGTCCAGAGATCAGCAGCCGTGCGCACTACAATCTTGTATCGCAGATCATTTCCCGGGAATTTGTGATTGTCTTGAATCGTCCGAAGAACATTTGCGCTGGCGAATAAAACCGACATAACGACCGCCGCATACAGCAAAGTTGAGTTCGGAGTAAGTTTCATTCAGATCCTGTCTTGATGCTTTGCCAACTCAGAGCATTCCCCGGGCTGGTCAATTGCATGATACCTCGGCATGTATCGATTGAAAGGTGTGCTCCAACCCTGCTTCAAGCCATTTCTATAAAAAAAGCCCACGGCGTTGCCGTGGGGCGTTCAAATATAAAGCTTACATAATCAGATCAATATCAAAGGCCCAACACCCCCGTGCGAATCATGTAAGCGATTTTCCCGCGTTGTTCGGCATTCAAAATCGCATGGATCTGGACAGTGCCTTGGCCACTGAATCGCGAAGTCTGGCAGCCTGACGCCACTCGCCGATCTCCGGCACCATTGGCTCGAGTCGTGTCAAACACCTCACCCGAAATGCCTCTGCGAAATCCGCCAATGACCTTCGATCGTCCACCGAGGCCTGCGCCCTTTCTGTCTTCAACTCGTCCAGGATCTTTGCCAATTCCGCGACCTGTTGTTCGTCCAGTTCCAACTTGTAAGCCAGAAACCGCAAAGGCCGACGGACGCCAAATCCAGCCCCGTTATCTTCTTCATCCCCGACCATGCCCGCCAGACCCGCGTGCTCCCCGAGGACCACCGCGCATGAAATATTCCTTCCACCCTGAAAAGGGCATTTCAAACCCGTTTCAAACTAGCAACAATTACGGCGCAACTGCGCCTGATGGGCATAACACATAACTATTCTCCTTCTCGCCGGGGCATTCGCCTCCGGCGGGGACTATGAACGGCGTGGGCAACATGCCTCACGCACGACAGAATGCTATTCCGCAGATTGCCATATGTCGAATGCTCATCGCCTTCATCCAAAAAGTGCAGCCGTTAGTTGCCTGCGCTTCTCATGGGCATGCCACTGAGGATCGGCAACTGAATCTTTACGCTCGGATCCGTGCCATCATCCAGGCCAGGGACGGCGCCTACATAATCCTTGTCGATCTTCCGAACGTTCCGTATGGGTGGATTCACCGGTGGAAGCAGATCCGGCGCATCCGCGCCATCGTGCCGTTTAAGAACGTCGTAATACTGGTCCCGCTGAGCCGGAATCCAGCCTGCGTCGCGGATCAGCCGACAAATCTCCCGCTCCTCGAGTTTGTAGGTTGTGCCAGCTGCGCTGACCACATTCTCTTCCATCATCACGCTGCCCATGTCGTTGGCGCCAAAGAACATGGCCAACTGTCCGATCTTCGGACCCATCGTCACCCAACTGCTTTGCAGCGATTTGATGTTGTCGAAATACAAACGCGCGATAGCCAGCGTGCGTAGGTATTCATCCGCTCCAGCCATGCGCACCATGCGCCCGCGAAGAATGTCCTCATTGGTGCTGTCATCGAAAGGGCCATGAATCTCCGGGTCCCATTCTTTCGCGTGACCCAGCGGGGTGTTTTCACGCTGAAAAGGCCAGTGGATAAAGGCCGTGTACGAGCCGGCTTTTGCGGCACCATTCGCGTCCAAGTCCCGGGGGCCAAGCTTTGATTTTGCAAAAACGCCAGGCCAGCGTTCTGCGGACGCGATTTTCGATAAGCGACCGATCACCCGCCTTCATCAACGAACAGTCACCCGGGCTTGCCACCAGGGCATAATCCTGCATGTCCCGCAGAGCGCTCATGTGGCTGACACGATCGCGCAGGAATTCAATGTGCCCGATCAGCATCGTCGCGCTGGTATTCATTCCCTCCTCATGCGCAACGCGCATGACGCGCAACCAGTCATCACCGGTGCACTTTCCGATGCCGATCCGCCGTCGCACGCGGGGTTCAAATATCTCACCGCCCCCGCCGGGAATTGTCGCCAGCCCGGCGGCCTTGAAACGCCGAATAATCTCCCGCACATCCATTTTGAAAAACCGCTCGAACTCGATGAACTCCGGCGGGCTGAATGCATGAATATGCACCGTCGGAAAATTGGACTTGATGTATCGAAGCAGATCTTCGTACCACTCGATCGGCAGCGCATCGTTCATCCCGCCCTGCATCAGGATTTGCGTGCCGCTGATGGAGAGCAATTCGCGAATCTTAAACCCAATCTTTTCATAGGTGAGGGTGTAGCTGTCGCTGTCCTGGTGATCCCGGCGGAAAGCGCAGAACGTGCATTTGGCGGTGCATACGTTGGTGTAGTTGATATTTCGATCGATGACGTAGGTGCGATAGTCCTCGGGATGCATCCGCTGGGTCACCGCGTGTGCCCAATGCCCCAGGTCGTGCAACGAAGGATGGTGGTAAAGTTCCAATGCCTGTTCATCAGTGAGTCGCGCTTTACCGGAAATTACATCATCGATTTTGAATGTCAGCTTGCTCATCAACAGAAAGTTTAGGAGGTTTCGCAACGGAAGAAAGTTTGCGGTGCTTCCGAAAAGACACTTTCACAGTTTTTGCTATCTGAGTGAGTGAGATTTTGCGTCGCGTATGCCGTTTGCGTGCGATGAACTCGGAGGCAAACTATGGCTATTCTGTCTTTCCTGGACAAGTCTCGCTCCGTGGCCGGGCCGGGATATAACCGCTGGTTAGTGCCTCCGGCGGCATTATCTATTCATCTGGCGATCGGTCAGGTGTATGCCTTCAGCGTTCTGGTTAAGCCGTTGACCCACCTGATGGGCACTTCGCATGGAAATACTGCACAGGGGGAGTGGGGACCGCGACAAATAGCGTGGATTTTCAGTATCGCGATCGCGGTGCTGGGTGTGTCGGCGGCGCTTTTTGGAAAATGGATCGAAGAGGCCGGTCCACGCAAAGCGATGTTTGCTGCCGCCTGTTTTTTCGGAAGCGGTTTTTGGATTGCCGCGTTGGGCGTGCATCTTCACCAACTCTGGTTGCTTTACCTTGGGTATGGCGGCCTCGGCGGTGTAGGACTCGGACTCGGATATTTATCCCCAGTATCCACACTGCTTAAATGGTTTATCGATCGACCCGGGCTTGCCACTGGGCTGGCCATTATGGGTTTTGGCGGGGGCGCACTCATCGGTTCTCCGTTGGCCACCACACTGACCGCGCATTTCGCCAGTGCGCACAGCGCCGGTGTTGCGCCGGCGATGATGGTCATGGGTCTGATCTATTTCGTCTTCATGATGTTCGGGACGTTCACCATCCGAATTCCCCCCGGTGACTATAAGCCCGCAGGGTACCAGCCGAACGCGAAAAAGAATGCTGCCATAACCACCCACGAGGTGGATTCCAAGACCGCCTTTGGCACTCCGCAATTTTGGCTGCTCTGGATGGTTCTCTGCATGAACACCACTGCCGGCATCGGCATCCTGGAGCATGCTTCGCCGATGATCCAGGAGATGTTCAAAGGTCGCGTGAACGCCGTCGCGGCCGGCGGGTTCGTGGGATTTGTAAGCCTGTTTAACATGGGTGGACGCTTCGTCTGGTCCAGTTTCAGCGACTATATCGGCCGCAAAGCGACCTTTGCGATCTTCTTCATTCTCGGTTTTGGATTGTTCGTTTCCCTCACCTTCACAGGTGGTCAGCATCTGAATAGCGTTGCGGCTTTTGTTCTTTGCAGCACGCTGGCATTAAGCATGTACGGCGGCGGTTTTGCCACCATGCCTGCCTACGTCAAAGATCTATTCGGTACTGCGGATGTCAGCGCGATCTACGGCCGAGTTCTTACTGCCTGGTCGGTCGCGGGAGTATTAGGCCCGCAGCTTGTCACCGGCATTCAGCAGCATGAAGTCGCACGCGGTGTTCCCCAGGCCGATGCATACAGCACCGTGCTTTACGTAATGGCGGGCCTGCTGGCCGTGGGCTTCCTCTGCAATATGCTGATCCGCCCGGTCGGTGAAAATAAGTGGCGTCATGACACCCATCTTCAACCCGCGTAAGTCCGTACCTTTTGGAGTTTCGTTATGTCCGGCGAACAACTCAGAAATCCGAACAGCCCCTTTGCATCAACCGCACTGGCGGTTGGCATCGCGTGGCTTATCGTCGGCCTTCCGATCGCGTGGGGAATCTTTAACTCTGTCAGGCAGGCAATGCAGCTATTCAGATAATCGATGTCTCACGTCAGCGATCTTGTTTGCCGATGTCAAATCAACGGGAACAGGGCCAATGGGCTGGCGGGAGATATTATGAGACTTCGCTGGGTTGCAATTACATTTGTATTGCTAGGGTCGATCATCGCGGTGTACGACGTCTGCCACGAGCGAGGCGGGTCGCTCGACACGATCATTGGCATGTGCCGGCGCATAAGCTACGGCATGCTTTTCGGTGCTGGTTTCTGGGGAGCATCACACGTTCTAAAACGCTGGATGAACCAGCCGGAGCTTCGATTCGCGTCGCGTGCCGCTAAAACGCCCGCGCCTCCAGCGCCGCCAGTTCCGCATTTTGAGATTCCCGACCCTGCTGCGGATGGCCGTTATCGCGTGAGAGGTTTTGACCGCGATACGCACTTTGAAACAGTGGAATTTGTGTATGCCGATTCTCCCAGCAATGCACAAATGAAAGTTGAACTGAAAGGCGTTGAGGTGGCAGTGGTGGAGAGGGCGGGATAATTCCCTGTCGCCGGATACGTGAGGCGGATCATTGCGGTTAGGACGCTTTCGGGTTGAGGGGTACCTTCGGATTTCAGGTTTCTGGTGTCTGCGATTAAACTTGCGTAGTGCCTTCACGACGAACATCACGCCGCCGGGGATTCATACTGCTTTTCGGTTCAAAGCGGGTGATGTCGAACGAGACCGGTGAACCTGTGGACGCCAAGTGCCCGCGGTGTGGGGCCGGTGAATCCTTGAAAGGGATTCGCGTTCGTTCCTGGTTCACGATCTTCTTCATGCCGATTTTCCCCTTGGGAAAAGGGCAGCGAATGACCCAGTGCAGCAAGTGCCAGGCGTCGTTCGCGATGCCCCCGGAGAAGTTCGCAGGCGCAGCTGCCCGCGCAGACGCACGGCAAATGCAGCGGGCGATTGCGATGTATAACAACCTCCGAAAGTCACCCGCCAATTGCATTACGTTAAACGAACTGATGCAGCAATACGCGCTGATGGGAGAGTATACCCAGGCGGCGTCGGCGGCCGCGGAGTTTCCGCAGGCGGTCAACAACAGCGAGCAGTGCATGACGACCCTCGGGCGAATCTACCTGACCCAGGGCGAATATACCGCTGCCCTGCAATGGCTCGATGCCGCGCTGTCCCGCGATTCTGAGATCGGCGAAGCGCTGTATTACAAAGCCGTCGCCCACCTCAAACCAAGCCACCTTGATCCGGAAAAAGCGATCGCCGCTGCCCGCGCCGCCAGAAAGCTGGATTACCCCGGAGCCGAAGAACTGCTCGCCGAAGCCGAAAGCGCCGGTGCCGAAGGCGTCGAATAATCGCTTCGGGGCGTCAGCGCGTTGTCGTGCCTCTTTATCCATGCGATATGACAGCATCCGCGTCCGCTGGACTCGATTTAAAAAAGACGTATAGTATATGAATCAACTGCCCGCCTCGTCCGTCCGAACGGTTGTCGCCCCCGCGTTTTTTAATATCAGGCCGCGGCAATTTCTGATCGTTCGATAAGCCAGTTGCAGCGCACCGGCCTTTTTCGGCTATTTGCCGTGGTCTCTTGGTGCGCATTAACACCAAGGCATCACCGTTTCCGCCAGAAGTGGGGCGATTTGCCGAGAAAGATATCTGATGTTGTTTGCTGAATTACGGCTCGCTGAGCCGATTCTCCGCGCCCTGATCACCGAAGGTTACCTCACTGCCACCCCTGTGCAGGCTGCTGCCATTCCACATGGATTGGCTGGAAAAGACGTGCTGGCATGCGCTCAAACCGGCACGGGAAAAACCGCTGCATTTGCGTTGCCGATCCTGCATCGCCTCGCCGCCTCGACCAAAGCTGATGTAAAGTTGCATAAGGCCCGTTGCCTGGTGCTTTCCCCCACGCGTGAATTGGCCACGCAGATTGCCACGGGCTTTCGCACTTACGGAAAAAACCTGGGCCTTCGCACCACGATCATTTTTGGTGGCGTCAATCAAAATCCGCAGGCCGATGCGCTCCGCCGAGGCGTTGACATTATCGTCGCCACCCCCGGTCGACTGCTGGATCTGATGAACCAGGGTCTGGTTGATCTTCGCAATGTCGAAGCCCTCGTGCTTGATGAGGCCGACCGCATGTTAGACATGGGTTTTATCCACGACATCCGCAAAATTGCCGGCCAGGTGCCGACGAACCGCCAGACGTTGCTCTTCAGCGCGACAATGCCCACGGAGATTCGCCGGTTAGCTGAATCTTTGATGAAAGACCCCGTGACGGTGAACATCGCCCCCGTTGCCGTAACGGCGGATCTTATCGATCAGTCGGTTTATCATGTCGAGAAGAAAAATAAACCGCAGTTGCTGGCTCATCTGGTGACCAGTTTGCCGATGTATCGCACGATAGTTTTCACGCGCACCAAGCATGGCGCTGACCGCGTGGTGAGGCATCTGCACAGCCGCGGAATCAAGGCTGAGGCCATTCACGGCAATAAAACCCAGAACGCCCGCCAGCGCGCACTGGATAATTTTCGCGCTAACAAGATTCCTGTGCTGGTCGCCACTGATATCGCGTCGCGTGGCATTGATGTTGACGACGTAACGCATGTCGTCAATTACGATCTGACCCACGAGCCCGAAACCTACGTGCATCGCATCGGTCGAACCGGCAGGGCCGGTTCCAAGGGCGCGGCCGTCGCCTTCTGCGATCGCGAGGAAATGTCCAATCTAAAGGCCATCGAACGCCTGCTTCGCAAGACAATTCCTGTCAAAAATGATCACCCCACGTATATCGTCGAGCCAGGCTCCGATCGCCCCCGGCCGGAAAGCCAGTTGCCCCGTCGATCCGACCCCAACCGCCCGCAGGCCACGCGCCCGCCGGGCAAACCCGCATCGCCGCACCATAGCATCGGCGGTGGCGCACGCCCACAAGGCGGTGGTAGCGGAGGTCATCGCAAAGGCGGCGGTGGTCGCGGTCGCAAGCCGGCGTTCCAACGCAGCCGGTAACTTTTCAGAATAGTTTCAAAGCACCAGCATTGGATATCGACCTTCATCAAATCCCAGAGGTAATTGCGCCCTGGGATGGACCGCTGTGCTTCGCGTTAGCCCCAGCCTGCCAGGAGGCTGGGCTTTGCGTGCTATTTTCAACATCAGTTGAGCGTTTCGACCAGAAGGTTGATTTCGCTTGTGACCCCCACGCGCGGTACCTTCACAGGTAACGGAGCGATGCTTGGCTGACGAAAAACTAAGTCGGGCGCTGGATTACGCGACGCCTTCGCAAGAAAAGCGCAGTTATCTATGGTTGATTCTTACCTTGATCGCGCTGCCCTTCGTCGGCATAGCGGTCTTGACTTGCTCTGTCTCTGCACCCGGCAAGAGGTGAGTCTTCTCGCGCAAAATGCGAATCTAATATGCATCAGATCGGCCTGGCGATTCTGCTTTACCAAAACGATCACGCCGGTGCCTATCCAAATTCGGTTGATGAGATGCTTGAAGAGCCGATCACCGCCGAGGTATTCATCTGCCCTGCATCAACGGATACACCATCCACGGGTGCCACCACGCAGGCGATTGCCGCAGACTTTCACAAGCCGGGGCATCTTTCTTACATCTACCTGGGCAAGGGGATGAACGACAAGAATACATCCGCGGACATGCTGGTACTTTATGAGCCGTTGGCGAATCATTCAGGCGATGGCATGAGTGCGCTTTTTGGGGATGGGCATGTCGAGTGGATCGATGCGAAACTGGCAGCAAAGGTACTTGCCGCCGTGGCGACGGGGCAGCGGGTGCGGGTGAATCTCAGCACCGGGACTGTTTCGACGTCGCCAATCGCGGCCACTCCGCCGGTTACGCCTTGATGTGAGTCGGCAACATGGCTCGATCAAAAAAATAATCCTTGGAGTAGTAGTGACCGCCGCCGGAATGTTTTTGGCAGCGTGCGTAATCTTGGCGGTTATCAATCGGTACCGGCAACCCGCTTTCGACCACTGTTTTCAGCGAATGCATCAGATCGGCCAAGTAATCCTTCTGTATGAAAACGATCATGCTGGGATGTATCCCAACTCTCTAGACGATGTGCTTGAGGAACAAAGTAGCATTTGAGGGCACAAGCACTGTCCTCTTATGAATCTCGTTACGGTTGATTGGTGATGAGCGGACGGTTGACAGTTTGGGTGTTGTCTTTACAATTCCCGACCCTGCCGATCGCGGCGGCGATCGCCGCGACGCCGGGCTCGTAGCTCAGTTGGTTAGAGCGCGTCCCTGATAAGGACGAGGTCGGACGTTCGAATCGTCTCGGGCCCATTGAAGTAAATACTGCCGAACGCAAGACTTGCGTACCTGCCCACGTTGGGCATGGCGGCTCAGGAGTCCAGAATAAACCGGTAATTACCGGTTTATTCACTTCCGGAGTTCCGTCATGCGTAAACCAAATGTTTCCGTACCGTCGTATCGCTATCACAAACCATCCGGCCAAGGCGTTGTCACGTTGAGTGGCAAGGACTACTACCTGGGTCCTTGGCAGTCCGAGTCAAGCGTGACTGAGTATCGGCGTTTGCTTGCTGAGTGGATGGCGGCGGCCAAGACCGCGCCCGCTGTCGAGGATGGCAAACCGGTTGCGATCACGATCGGCGAACTGCTTGCCGCGTATCTTGTGGAAGCAGAAGTCATCTACAAGAAAAACGGAGAGCCCAGCAGCCACCTGCACAACGTCAAAGATGGAATGATTCCGCTCCGGGAATTGTATGCGACCGAACCGGTCGGCACGTTCGGTCCACTGAAGCTCAAAGCGGTACGAGAAACCTTCATCGCGCGGGGCCAATGTCGCAGCACGGTCAACAAGCACATTGGTACGATCAAACGCATCTTCAAATGGGGTACAGAAAACGAACTGGTACCCGCGACGATTTTCCATGCGCTTCAGGCGGTGGGCGGACTGCGGCGTGGTCGATCGACTGCGAAGGAAAGCGTTCCCGTGAAACCGGTTCCTGAGGCCTACGTCGAGGCTGCCATCGCGCATCTATCGAAGCAGGTGACGGCGATGATCCGTTTGCAGCAACTCACTGGGATGCGTCCCGGTGAAGTCACCATCATGCGGGCTTGTGATCTGGACATGGGCGGCAAGGTGTGGACCTATACCCCATCGACTCACAAGACCGAACATCACGGGATTGAACGACCGGTTTACCTCGGTCCGCGGGCGCAGGAAGTAATCAAACCCTTCCTGAAATCGGACTTGAAGGCGTTCCTTTTTGATCCACGGGACATGATGGATGATTTCCAGGCGATCCGACGAAAGAATCGCAAAACACCGATGACCCCCAGCCAACAAAAGCGCACCAAAAAATCCAAGCGAAAAGTTGCGCCGATGGATCATTACACGACCGAGTCATACCGACGTGCGATTGCGCGTGCTTGTGCGAAAGCCGACAAGGCTGCCCGAGTTCAGCATCCCGACGCGAAGCCCGACGATGTATTTGTTCCTTCATGGCACCCGCACCAGCTCCGGCACAATGCAGCCACACGGTTGCGCAAGGAATTCGGTCTTGAAGCCGCCCGGGTGGTGCTGGGCCACAGAACGGCCGCAATCACTGAAGTGTATGCCGAAATGGATCAGGCGAAGGCAAGTAGCATTATGGGGCGCGTTGGATAAGATGCCTCGCAGTACCGGCGATTTCATCGCCGTGCGGCCCCGCTGATCGGTAACGGTCTGCGGGGCCGAACTGTTTCTTGGGGCAGAATTAATGGGGTGGCGCTGGAGCCCTGCGAGTTTCAACGGCAGGTTGATCAACGGGTTGCTGTCGGATCAATGGCCGGTTGCCTGAACGACGTTTTCCTTTGTACAGAAATTCGTCCAGACTTTTAATCGCCTGATCAATTTGCTTTTGACGCGCCGGGGGTTCTGGGGGAGCAGGTTGAGTCGGCGCAACTGGTGGTGAAGCAAAGCGCTGGAGCGCCTCGCGGCTTGTGTAGGTCGTACCACCCACACGTATCACTTCAAGCCGAATTCCGCGGATGCCTCGTTGCACCCATCGGTAGACGGCGCTGATGTGGATTCGCTTGCCACTCCCACGTACGGGGAGCAGCCTGGGGACCTCGTGAAGCGGGACAAGTTGTTCGTTTCCGATTTCGATCACGGCTGAATTCCATGTTGGTCAGCAGCGAAGCCGTTCCGGTGATCCTGTCACCCATAGTAGCATATCGCGTGGTAGTTTCAACTGTATTGTCATCTTTGTATACATTTTATTGCATGGTGCTAGGCGGACAAGCGAATCAATCCGGATATTCTGGTTTGCGCATGCACTTCATGTGCAATCACAGAAATGTGACGCAGCACTATTGCGCGGTGGAACGAGTTTTTGTATTCTTGCATGACATCCAATCTGCCGATAGACTTTTTGTTATGGCAACAGCACGACGATCACGGGATGAGTCAAAAGGGGTACGCAAGCCCAAGACCGAGCAGCGGACATATCGGTTCAACGCTCAACTCTGGTCAGATTTCGAGCAGGATTGCGCAAGGCATCTTCGGAATCCGCGGCTTGTGGTGGAGGCGCTGGTGCGACATTGGCTGGACACCGATGACAAGTCCAGGGGTTCGATCGCTGAGCATCATCAAAACTCAACGGGCGGCGTGGCTGGCGACGAGTAGGTTGTTCACTCAGGCCCGTACCTGCCGGCGCTTGCACGCTGACACATCTCTATTAGCCGCTACCTCATCGTGAAGGCATATCAACGCGGCACTACGATCGTGCACTGGCGCTGCGATTCCCCGCGCTTTCGCATTTGATGAGTGACACGACATTCGTCGAGCAGTGGAATTGTCGATCTCCGGCCGCGTAGCAGCGCGTTCCAACTGAACTCCAGCAAATCTTGAAACTTTTCTCTTGCAATGCGCATCTCGGTGACGTTATGGTATAAACGGTGACAAGGCAGTCTTAAAAGCGATATGGCGTTAGGTAGTCACTTCTCGCTTTTTCATTACCAAGGAGTTGAGCGATGTTCAGGAAGCCATTGAAAGTGTGGATTCCGGCGATGACCGGTGCGGCGATGTTGATGTTGTTAAATCCGAGTGGTGCGCTCGCCGCTGGCGGCGCGGGTGGTGGTGCGGCCGCTCTGCCATGGGAAGGCCCGCTGAATCAGGTCTTGGCCAGCTTTACAGGGCCGGTGGCCAAAGCGCTGTGCATCCTGTCGATCGTGGTGATCGGGTTCGGCTTTGCATTCAGCGAAGGTGGCGGCATGCGGCGCATGCTTGGGCTTCTGCTGGGCGTGTCCATCGCGGTCACTGCAACCAGCTTTGGGGTCGCGTTCTTCGGCTTCGACGGCGGCGCGGGCTGGTAATGCGTCGGTCATCACTGTGCAAACGGTAAAGCCATGCAACGACCAGAAGAAATTGAAGGCTACGAGATCCCCCTGCATATCGCGCTGACCCAGCCGGTACTCATGGGCGGCGCGCCTCGAACCTTTGCGATTCTCAACGGGACTCTGGCCTTGGTGGTCGGGATGGGGCTTCACCTCTGGTGGCTCGGTTTCCCAGCCGGCGCACTGCTGCATGCGGCAGCCGTCCTGATGAGTAAACGCGACCCGCATTGGTTCGACATTTTCCGCAAGCAGCTTCGGCAATCGACGCATTTGGATTCTTGAACTGGAGCAACACCCATGTGGAATCTTGGTGAATACCGCAAACGACCGCACCGCCTGGCCGACTACCTGCCCTGGGCGGCGTTCATCGGTCCAGGCGTGGTGCTGAACAAGGATGGGAGTTTCCAGAAGACGGTGGGCTTTCGCGGGCCGGATCTGGACAGTTCGACTGCATATGAACTGGTTGCAGCGCGGGCGAGGATGAACAACGTCTTGCGACGCCTCGGTTCACACTGGTGCCTCCACATGGAAGCCGCCCGGCGTCTGGCCCCAGCTTATCCCGCCTGCGAGTTCCCCAGCGCCGCGGCTGGCATGATCGACCGAGAGCGGCGCGAGGCGTTTACGGCGGATGCGCAGCATTTCGAGAGTCAATGCTTCCTCACCTTCACTTATCTTCCGCCCGCCGAGGGAATGACGCGGCTGGGCGATTTCTTCCTGGAGCGGCCCGACTCCGGCGGTGCCACCAAATCTGTTTCGTACCGGGCTCAATACGACTACTTCATCGGACAGGTGGATCAGGTTGTCAATCTGATGGCATCGTTCATGCCGCTGGTTCATGTTCTTGATGATTCCGAGACGCTGACCTATCTGCATTCTTGTATTTCAGATCGGCAACTCACTGTCGCGGTTCCAGATGTTCCCTTCTATCTGGACGAAATGATCACCGACCGGCCCTTCGCCGGCGGGTTGTCACCCAAGCTCGGACGCCAGTTCCTCAAAACCGTCTCGCTGCGAGCGTATGTCAATCGCACACTTCCATGCTTGCTGGATCGCCTGAACGAGTTACCGATCGAGTACCGATGGGTTGGGCGTTACCTGCCCATGGATAAACCGGATGCCACACGTCTGCTTAATAAGCTGCGCCGCCAGTGGTTCGCCAAGCGCAAAGGAATCGTGACGCTTCTGAAAGAAGCCGTCACCAAGCAGGAAAGCAAGCTGGAGGATTCTGACAGCCTAAACAAAGCTGCCGATGTGGATGATGCGCTGCAGGAACTCGGCGGGGATCACTGCTCGTTCGGGGATTTCACGCTGACGATCACCGTCTGGGACGAAAGCGAATCCGTCGCCGTGGAAAAGGCGCGGGCCGTCCAGCAGGTGGTGGATGGTGTCGGGCTGGTTTCAGAGATCGAAGATTTCAATTCCGTGCAAGCTTGGCTCGGCAGCCTGCCCGGTCATGCGTATGCCGACATTCGCCGCCCGATGATTTCGTCGCTGAACGTCTGCGACCTGGTCCCGCTGAGCGCGATCTGGTCGGGACCGGCCACCTGCAAACATCTGGCTGGACCGCCGCTCATGGTGACGCGCACCAAAGGATCGACTCCGTTCCGGCTGTCGCTCCATCAAGGCGATGTGGGCCACACGATCATTGCCGGCCCAACCGGGGCGGGAAAGAGTACGCTGCTCAACCTTCTCACCTGCCAATGGCTGAGGTATCCCGGTGCCCGCGTCTACATCTTCGACAAAGGCGCAAGCTGCCGCGCTATGACCCTGGCGATGGGCGGCGACTTCTACGATCTGGGCGGCGAGAACGATGACATTTGCTTTCAACCGCTGGCCGGGATCGATGACGAATCTGAGCTGGGGTGGGCACAAGACTGGCTGTTGGACCTGTTGCACCGCGAAAAGGCGACGGTCACACCGGCCACCAAGCAGGAACTTTGGGCGGCGCTCAGCAACTTGGCTTCGATGCCCCGCGTCCAGCGCACACTGAGCACCCTGCTGGGCATCGTACAGGACGCTGATATACGCCAGGCCTTGCGCAGCTACACCCTCGACGGACCGCATGGCCGGCTGCTGGATGCCAATTACGACACACTGAGTGACCACGACGGTACGACTGTCGCGCGCTGGCAGGCATTCGAGATGGAACACCTGATGCAAAGCCGCTCGGCGCTGCTGCCCGTGCTGACGTACTTGTTCCGCCGGCTCGAAAAGCGATTCGACGGCTCGCCGACCTTGATGATTCTGGATGAAGCGTGGCTGTACCTCACCGAATCCCTCTTTGCCGCCAAGATCCGTGAGTGGCTCAAGGTGCTTCGCAAGAAGAATGTCGCGGTCATCTTCGCGACGCAAAGCCTGTCGGATATTGCCGACAGCATCATCGCGCCGGCGATCATCGAAAACTGTCCGACGCGAATCTTTCTGCCCAACGGCAATGCGCTGGAGGAGCGGACACGCAAAGTCTACGAATCGTTCGGCCTGAACGAACGCCAGCTGCAAATCCTTCAGCAGTCCATTCCAAAGAAGGATTACTACTACCAAAGCCGGGAAGGCAATCGACTCTTTGAACTGGGCCTGGGCGAACTGGCGCTGGCGTTCTGCGCGGCCGGGTCGCCACAGGATCAGGCACGAATAACCCATGTGCTGAGCGAGAATGACCAAGTCAATTTCGCGGCGGCCTATCTGAAAGAACGGGGCCTGGAACACTGGGCCGAACAGCTTGAAACCATACGCGATGAAAGGAATGAAGATGATCGACTCAATTCAGACTCCGCAGTGGAACTCAACGAAGCCTGCCTGGCGGCGACGTAAAGTCGCACTTCTCCTGGCCGTCGGTGCAGGGATGCTGCTGTTGCCGGCTCGCCGCGCGGATGCCTTCCTGTTCGACATTGTGATCGATCCCATCGCTTTGGTTGAACACGTTCTTCAAGTCGTGCAGATCGGTGAACAGATCGATAACACCGTCCAGCAAATCGAAAACCAGGTGAAGCAATTGGAGCATTTGAACTTCAATGTCACACCGAATGTTGCGGCCATCGTGGCGGGCGTTAAAGGGCAACTGGACTCAAGGCTCTACAACACGACCAGTCCCGCCAGTCAATTAGACACCCGGTATCCAGCTGACATGAGCGGCGTCAGTGGGACGCAATATCAGTCAGACCAATCAACCTGGAGTGATCAGCAGCATCAATCGCTCGCGGAAAACCGCCAAGTGCAGAACCAGGTTTTTCAGGACATGGATACAACGACCCAGCAACTTCAAAAGCTGGTCGATGCGTCCAACTCAGCTTCGGGCGAAACTTCCGCGATTCAGGCCCACAACGATCTGCTGGCGATGGCCTCGGCTGAATTGGCCAAGCTCCAATCGCTGAAGCTCGCCCGCGCACGGCTCAAGACAGAACAGCTTGCCCAGCAGCAATCTGAGGCATCGTTTGCCGAATCTGAGCGGCAGCGCGTGCGGGATGGATGGGATAACCCTGCGCCGCCCACCGCGACGGTCGTCGATCCCTTTCAGAACTAAATCGCTAATCCGATCCGAGTCTGACCAAACAACGAAAGCAGATTTGCCATGAACAGATCCAAGAAACGAATTCTCATCGTCGCCGTAGCAGGCCTGATGCTGTTGCCCGCCGCTGCTCGTGCCGACATTGTGTTCGATCCCACCAACTTTGTCGAAGCGGTGCTTCAGGTGGAGAGCGACATTCAGATGGTTGACAACCTTTATCAGGAGGTCACCAACGATGTGGCGATGGTGAAAGGCTGGAACTTCACTCAGTTGCCCGGACTGCTGCAGAATATGAACGTCTGGCAGCAGGTGTTCGGTCAGGCTGGATCGACATACTCTTCCACCGATCCCGCCAGCGCGCTCAACACGATGTTTCCGTCTGACCTGACCAACTTCGCAAATACAACCGACACCGCAATTGCATCCATGCGAAGCGGATGGGATCAGGAAGAGCGAAGTGTTCTGGTCGAAAACCGAACGGTGCAAAACCAAACGTACCTCAACCTTCAACCAACCGCGCAGCGAATCCAGCAGTACGTCGAGCATTCCAATTCCGCTTCCGGTGCCACCTCCGCATTGCAGGCCGGCAATGAGGAAACGGCGACGCTCATCGCGCAGCTCCAGACCCTCCAGTCCCAGGAAATCACCGACGGTCGCGCTGAGGTTGAAAAGGCCGCGCAGGCGCAGGCGGAACAAACCTACGCCCAGGCACAACAGCAAGCCGTCCGCGGCAACTGGAGCAGTCCCCAGCAGCCAAGCACCTCACTGGTGGATCCCTTCCCGTTGGCCAATCAGTGAACGCAGCTGCCTAACTCTTTGATAGACGCGAAGGAGGTGAGCATCATGGCAATGAATTTCCTGGCCCTGGACTACGGTCCCGATCTGATCAACGACGTCGCCAACCAGTACATCAACGCCATCAACAGCGGCTTTGGACTGATCCAGGGCGATGTCACCCGGCTGCTGAACATCCTCATCATCCTGAGCATCATGTGGTCGGCGACCCTGTGGGCCCTGAGCGATGACCACGTCATCGTCCAACTTGCCCGGAAGATCGTCTACATCGGCATCTTCGCCTGGATCATCCAGAACTGGCAAATGCTGACCGACAAGCTGGCCCGGTCCTTCATGGATCTGGGACTCAAGGCCGGCGGATTCGACGACGCGAATTACTACACCGCCGCAGCCGGGGAACATCGCGTACCTGGGTTATACGACGGCGCAGCCGTTGATTGACCAGATTGGCCGGCTCTGCGGGCCGGTGGCGTTCTTCAAGAACTTCCCGGAGATCGCGTTCCTCTCGATCGCCATCATCGCGATCATCGCCTCATTTTGTGTCATCACCGTGCAGGTGGTGATGGCGCTGCTGACGTTCAAGTTCGGCAGCTTGGCGGCGTTCGTGCTGGTGCCGTTTGCAGTGATTACCAAGACGGCATTTATCGCGGAGCGCCCGCTGGGCTGGGTGGTGGGTTCCGGCGTGCGCCTGATGGTCCTCACGCTCGTGCTGGGCATCGGCAACAACATTTTTCAATCGCTGAAAATGCCGCCCGGCAGCACGGTCACGACCTATGAAGCGTTCTGCATCGCGCTGGCGGCAGTGCTGCTGATGGTCTTCTCGCTGGTCGCATCGCGGCTGGCATCGGACCTGATCGTCGGCGGGCCGAGCCTGGGTGTCGGCACGGCGATCAATACCACCGCATCGACCTACAACACAGCCGTTGGCGGAGTCACGTCGCGCCCATCAGTCATTGCCGTGAAGGCGGCTGCGGCAGTCTCCACCAAGGGCGCAACGCTGGCTTACTCCGCGGGCGGCGCAGCAGTGCGTGGCGTGGGCCGCGCGGTTTCAGGCGGCGCGGCAAAAATTGCAACCGCCAGTGCCACGACGGGTCGGTTCAACGGATGGCGTGCCGAAGGCTTCGGGCGGTGCCACTTCTGCGAGTCGCCAGCCGGATTCCGGGATAAAGGACCGGGCGGCAAGGGTGGAAGTTCCACAACGTAAAGGATCAAAGAGATGAGCTTCCCCAACTCCACAACCAGCTACGGCAAGCGTTCCAGCGGCGACACCCCTGCAAACCCCTATGCGCGGTCCGCCGCCGCGTGGGATGAGCGGATTGGCTCGGCGCGAGTGCAGGCCACCAATTGGCGCTACATCGCCTTCGCGTCGATCGCTCTGGCCCTGATCTCCACGGTCGGTGCAGTGGTGATTGGCGTCAAGAAGCAGGTCGCGACCTACGTCGTCGAAGTCGATAAGGCTGGGATGCCCGGGCGGATCTCCCTCGCCAGCGAAACCTTTCAGCCCGCCGCCGCGCAGGTCGGCTACTTCGTCGGCGAAGTCGTCCGGCTGGTGCGGGAGCGGCCATTGGACCCGGTAGTAATGCGCCAGCAGTGGACCAAAGCCTATCAGTTCCTCGCCGGGCCTGCCGTGAATGGAATGAACGAGTACGCCGCGACCGACAGCGGCTTGCGGAATGTTCCCGGGCAGGGCGCAACCGCCCGCACGGTCGAAATCAGAAACATCCTACAGAAGTCCGACGGCACCTATCAGGTGCGCTGGACGGAAACGACCTATTCCAATGGCATCCGCCGGTCCAAGGAAGATTTTACAGGTCTGTTTCAGGTGAAGTTGATTCCGCCTCGCGATGAGGCGGATACGTTCAAGAATCCCATCGGTGTCTACGTCACGAATTTCACCTGGAGCCGGGAGTTTTCCGGAGCGGTCACTGCATGACGACAGCGCCTCGCCGTCGTCCCGGCAACCCGCACGGCCTGATGCGACCCATTCCTTCGCAGACCGGAGCAAAGCAATGATGAATTACTGGCCTATCTACTCTCTTACTCTGGTTTCCCTGCTGGCTGGTCGGTTGCGAATCCGTCGAGACGCCGTCTGTGGTTGTCCTGCCGGACCAGCGGCATGATTCCTGCCATACGATTGCCGGATGACTCCGCCGACACGCTGCCGCGAGTCGTGGAAGTCAAAGTGCCGGTTGCCAGTCCGCAATTGCGGCCTGCTGGGAGCACCTGTGCCATCCGTGACCAGTAACGGGCACAGCGGCGATCGACTCCGCCAAAGCTGGCGCGACGACGCAGCCACGATCTGATGGCTTCCTCAACGCAATCCAGTATTACGACTACGCGCCGGGTGTCGTCTACACGGCCATTACCAGCCCCGGCTATGTCACGACGATCAGCCTCGCGGCCGGTGAAAAGCTTCTCACCGCTGCGGCGGGCGACACGACGCGTTGGATTGTACAGAGCGTGGATTCCGGCACGGGGAGCTCGGCTCAAACGCTGCTGCTGGTGAAACCGCGCAGGGCGGGGTTGCAAACGAACCTGGTCATCACCACCGATCAGCGCATCTATTCGCTGGATCTGAGCAGTACCGATTCATCGACCTATCACACGATGATCGCCTGGAACTATCCGTTCGGCGATGCCGTGATGATCCGCAATCAGGTGGCGCAGCAACAGGTGCAGGCACAGGCGATCGTCGCCACCGGCATGGACCTGACCAAAGCAAACTTCAATTACCTCATCCTGCAACAGAAGACACGCCAAGACGCCGCCGTGGTGTCCGGTGCGTGCATTTGATGACGGGCGAAAGACGTACATCCAGTTTCCGCCGAAGGTATCGGTCACCGAAGCACCGCCGCTGTTTGTGATGGGAACGCACGGGGATGCGCAGCTGGTGAACTATCGCGTCAAAGGCGATTGGTACATCGTCGATCGTCTGTTCGACAAGGCGGAACTGCGCATTGGCGAATCCCCGCAGTCGATCATCGGGATTCAGCGGTCAGATGTGAACAAATGATGGAGGCTGCACTATGAATCAGGCAACAACGAGCCATTCAAATGACCTGAACGGCGAAGCAAGCAACGGCGACCCGGTTTCAATCCACGCTCAGCGTCCGGGCGTCACTCGAATCAGTCGCCGTGCGGTCATGATCGCGGCAATCTTTGCAGCGTCACTCGGGCTTGTGGTGCTGATGACAGGCTTCGGTGGCCAGCGCGCTCCAACTGCCAGGAACGGCCCGGAGGAAAATGCGATCCGGCCAACCGGGCCGATTGAATCAGTTAGAGACCTGCCAGCGGATTATGGCTTCGATGTTCGTGAAGCGGCTCGCGGGATTGGATATGGATCGCTAACGGCATCGACTGGATCAGCGACCCAGCCGTCGATTGGCTCTCCGCAGGAGAATGCGGTTGCGGAGCAGTTACGGCAGATCGCTGACGTGCGCCGAAAGTTATTGGAAGCACAGCGCAAAGAACAAGATCAGGCGTTGGATTCCCAGCTTGTTTTCCCCGGCGCAAAGCCGGTGCTGGCGATGGCTGGCAGTGCTTCAACCTCGCCCCCGCCTAAAACGCCGATATTTGGTGGGCCGGGCGAACTGCTCGGACTTGCCAATGCGCTGGGTGCCGCCGCTGGCGGCAGCAGTAATAGTGGAACCAACGGTGCTGGTGGGATTCTCGCTAACCACCAAAATGAGAAGGAAGCGTTCCTGACCCAAGCCGCTGCTATCGAGCCCTATCTGGGCAAGCCGCTATTGAAGCCAATATCCAAATATGAATTGAAGGCAGGCAGCATCATCCCTGGCGCTCTGGTCACGGCGATCAATACTGATTTGCCCGGTGAAATCATCGGCCAAGTAACTGAGAACGTGTACGACTCGGCCTCCGGGAACTATCTGCTTGTTCCGCAAGGTTCCAAACTCCTGGGCAAATACCAAAGCCTCGTCTCCAATGGACAGAACCGGGCCCTCTTGGTGTGGCAGCGGCTTATCTATCCAAACGGCAACTCCATCGTTCTCGACGGCATGGCCGGCACCGATCAGATCGGACAATCCGGCCTGGCGGACCAAGTGGATTACCACCTCGACAAGCTGGTCGAGGCAACCGTCCTATCCACGGCGATCGCTTATGCAGGCAATCTTGCCCGCAATCCCGGCAGCCGAAACGCTAACAGCAACGGCGATGTCGTCGGCGACACTGTCGCGCAGCAAGCCGATCGCGTCGGAGAGAAATTCATCGACCGCGAACTGGATGTTCAGCCCACGATCAAGATCCGCAGCGGATGGCCGCTGCGCGTGCTGGTGAACAAAGACATGATCTTGGAGCCGTACCAGCCGGCGGCAAATTGAAACTCTTTGGAGAACTTTATGTCAGCAATCGCACTACCGGCATTTCATTTCACTACCCGTACCAAGCTTTCATTGGATATTGGCCACGACCTGCATCAGGACATCGAGCGGTACCGAGCGTTCTATAAACAGGCGTATAACGCCGATGTGTCCGAAGCGGATCTTGTTCGTGAAATGGCGCGCCGGTTTATGGAAGCAGATCGCGATTTTCAGGATTTCAGAGGGGCCGGACACCCGCGCTCGCGTCCCTCTCGCAAGACCGCCGCAAACTCACTCCAGGAAGTGGTCCCAAAATGATCGCAGTGACAGCCACTTTTGCCGTTATCAAGAAAGAATCTCAGCTCGGCGTGCTTCAGGTCGTAACCATGTTGATCGATCTGACGGACATTCGACCCTACGACGCTCTGGCACCTGAACTACCGACTTTTGCCGAAGCCGTGCGGATTGCCACCGACCGGGGACTTTCCCGGACGCCTCGCATCGGTTTTCTGAAAAAGCTCGGATATGCCGAATTCGTCCCTGTCAGCGAGCGTGTTGTCGTCGGGACGGGGGAAGATATTGATGCCCTTGCCACGTCTATGTTTTGAATACCGCCAGATGCGGATGTGCGGGGGTGATTCCTTATGCTGGAGGAAGCCAGGTGCCGATAAAACGGAAATATCATATGAAGCCAGCCAGAATCCAACTGAGCCGCAAACGCGGGTGGAGAATGCCCGCAAGGACGATCAAGATTGATCGCTCCACTGTTTGGGGCAATCCGTTCAAAGTCGGTGAGACACCCAAACACCCAATCACGCATCACCCAGTTCTCGTCACCGACAAGCAACATGCGATTTCATTGTTTGCGCTCCACCTGCAAACTCCGATTGGACAACTGCTGGCTGCGAATGCACGGCGCGAGCTGGCAGGTTTCAACCTTGCGTGCTGGTGCAAGGCCGGTGACGCCTGTCATGGAGATGTCCTTCTCTCGGTAGCCAATAGAAAGCCCACTTCAATCGCCGCCGCGTAAAGAAGAATCAAAACAATCGTGGTTCCTGGCTGATTGCCTTGGGGACGTGGTAAAGCCCTGAAATCATCCAATGCTTATACAAGCTGTGTGTGCCGAAAATCGCGAATACGGCCTTGTCGGGATTTTTAATGCTCTGATACACCTTGTCCCGCACCGCCGCGAGCACTGCCTGCGCAGTCGCCCAGATTTTGTAGCTGGCGGCGGTAGCCCTGGTAATAGCTCCATGCCAGCACCTTCTGATCAAACTCCCGTCCCGTCGATTTCTCCTTGAAGCGCAGTTTGAATTGCCATGGCACCCGGTCAGCTAACGATTGCATTTGCGATTCGCTGTAAAAGAGATTTCCCTGCGTCAGCACCTGAAGTTGCGATGCTGACCATTTCTTCACTTCGGGCTTCCAGTAAAGTTCGCCAGGCTCGATCTCAACCAAACCGTTGGTAATTCCAGCGGCGTCCATCTTTTCTGTCGAATCATAAATGCTCTTGTGCATCCACTCCCATCGCTTCTGTTCCGACTTAATGGTGTCAATGATCGTGATCCTGTCGCCCGATTCGATGTGCCAACTCTCTGGACGCTGATCCTTTGTATCGCGGTACACCGGAACCCGAATTACGTCCCAGCGGTCGTACTGCTGTTGTTCATCCAGAAATCGAAAGGGAATTGGATACAGCCGCGTGAACGATCCGTCTCGCGCAATGCCACCGGTGCAAACGGTCTCGGTATACTTCGTGCTGACCGCCGGGTACGTCTTGCAGTTCACCAGAACATCCAACGTCCGTTCCGAGCCGAATACACGCGCCATGTCACACCGCTTCCTCTACCGCCCCGGCGGCGATGATTGGTGGATTTAGTCTCGTGGCCATCCAAGCCATCCACGTTGGTGATTCTGCCACAGACGAAGTCTCCAGCATAATTACTTCACCGCGAAACCGCTTTGACCTCCTCGGCAAACGCTTGAATACCAAGGCCCAAATTCTTATAGAGGCCGCTGTACATGGATTGGAGTTCGTTCTCAAGCTGGGCGTTTTCCACGGCGCAATCGCCGCCAAACCTCCAATGACTTTGGACCTGACGAGGGAGCGACTGCTGCCCGCTTCGTAACGAACTAAGTGGCCAACCGCAATCCGGATCCCCTCATTTTACAGCGCCTCAGCTTGAACAAAGGACTGCAAACGAACGCGATGCATGTCCCCTGTTTTGGTTTCGACCTGACGTGCGCCGCGCCAAAGAACACGCGGGCTTCCAAAAGTCTGGGTGAAATGAAGCACTGGAGGGAGGTCGAACGCTTCGCCAACATCAGGACCGATGTTTGTAACTCCCGCCGTCTGGGTTGCCATTGCCTCCAAGAGACCATCAAAAGTGCTGACCATTCCCATGACATCCTGAATGAACTCCTCCTGCCGCCGCTCCTCTTCATTGTTAGAATGAAAGACGCCCTGGTACTCCCGTGCGAGCGACTCCAAATCAAGAGTGATGTTCTCCGGTGTCGGTTGCGACAACCATGCGGCCAATTCGCTGGCAAATGCTTTCATTCCAACTCGGCTCGCAGCATTATGGCGTGTTGCTGTCTCAAGCAATCTATCAAGGATTGTTGCGCGGGAATGCGGGCAATAGGTGCTCAATCTAAGGCCGGGACTATCCGCTCGCTGTTCTCCCTGAAGCGGAAATGCCTGCCCGGATGCCAAGACCCAGAGCGTCTTGGCAAGTGCATAGACATCCGCCGGCGCGCCTGGCGTATCCTGGGCGTCAGTCATCATCTCGGGCGCAACATAGAAGAGTGGACCTACCAATTCTTTTGACTCGGTGACGGCCTGTTTGTCGGGAAAGTCCACAAGGCCGAAATCACCGAGCACGGAAGCTCCGTTCAGATCGAAAAGATTGTCAGGTTTAAGGTCGCGATGCCACTTATTCTCTGCATGCAAACCGGCGAGCGTTTCAGCAACAGTCCGAATCCGCTCTACCAGTACCGGCAGATTTTGAACACCCGCCAATTCCACTTTGGTGAACGGCGTTGCGAGAGGCGTCACGAGCCAGGGCCGGTCATCAACCGTCGGCGTCGTCGGTAGGTTCGCATCAAGTAGAGGCAAAATCCCACTCCTACCGGCTTCAGCCCGCAGGAACTTGATCTCGTCGCCGAATCGGCTGAAACGTTTATCTGTGAAATGATTCTTATGTAGAAATTTGATAGCGGCGATCGTTCCGTTACTGCCTGTCGCGCTCCAGACAACTCCGTTACCGCCCTTGCCCAGCGGTTCATCGCCGTGAAGTGTCCAATCCCCGAACTGCTGTCCTTTGCCGAGTTTCTTTTCTTGAGCCATATGTCACTCCCTTTTGCTGCTAACCGGTTGTTGGGCGGATCAAACACGCTCCGGTAAAAGAGCGAGCGCGGCGTTCATGGCAGCCACAAGAGACTTATCACCTGGCCATACGAGACGAGGGGGAACGATTGCTCGACAATTGTGTCTGAGTCAATCCCCGGCAGGTCGCCAAGCCACGCTCTAAAGTCCAAGTGTTGGGGCTTTGCGGGAACCGTTTCTCCTCTAAAGAAGCTGGCTGCCGCGCTATTGCTAGGCAGCGTAGTCTTGCTCTCGATCCACAACTCGTGATCGCCGAAGGAATCGCTGGCTCGCCACCAGCGAATACGGTTCTTTTCCGAAAGGACAAAGACGTAATAGTCGTTCGACGTTTCGACATACCGCAAAGCGGTCGCGGTCAGAGTGGTTCCGAAGTAATTACAAAGATCGTTCATAACAGTCGAAGTCGGACGGCGCCCGTTGACCCGCTCAATAAAGAGGTGTTCGGGCATAAGAAGCGAACCCGCGAAGACGCTGGCTTCAACCTCAAGCGGGCTAGCGCCGTAGCGCGCGAGCATGTCCTCGTCGGTGCAGGCGAGCAGATGTGACTGTTTGCGGTGCAATTCCCAGTGGCCGATTTCATGGGCGATGGCAAATTTCCGACGGCCGGGTTCGCGGATTCGGTCACTGACCCTGACAATGCCGGTGTCCCCGCTTCGGACCAATCGCGCAGCGGCAGAGTCGAGCCGTCCATCCATGACCACAATTCCCTTTGCCATGGCAATATCTTCGAGAATCAATTGGTCAGGGGACTTGAGCCCATATAATTTCCAGAGCCCGAGGGCCTCTGCGGCAGCCAAGATTTTATTTGGCTTTGGACCCATCATTTTCTTTCGACTGGCGTAGCTCGGCGAGCTTGGTCAGATCGTCCATCAATGACTGCAGATCTTCGTCTGTCGCGGATTTTTCGAGCTTGTGGTAGTGGGCTACTTGGTCCGCACCGCTGAAAACTTTGTCGATAAAATCGCGAACACCAGCACGCAGGTCAGTAACAGTGGGACCGACCACCCCACGAAGCTTGGCCATAACAGACGCACGATCAAGACGCGCCCGGGCCAACTGCTGCTGCGCCTTTCTTTCCTCGATCATCTGACGCAAATGTCGGAACGCTGGCCGCATATCAATCCCCGCCCGTTGCAGATCAGCGTCAACTTCCGCGTCGGTGATCAATTCGTCACAGGCATAAAGTAGGTGGAAGAGACGGTCCCACGCCTTTTGGCTGTGTGATTGCAGGTCACTCATTGGCCTGTCCTTGGTTTCGCCGGCTTGAACCGAGTATCAAGTTTCTCAAGCTTCCGGCGTAGTTTCTTCTTTTCATTGTTCACAAAATCCACCGTCGTGCCTAGCACGTCGGCAATCTCCATCGGCCGCGTAAGGTCAGCTTCCATGCATTCAAGAAGTTTCACGAGAAAATCTTCTCCCTTCAATTCCTTGAGAGCGGCCTCGTGAAACCGCGCCTGCCAATCCTTGTCGATGATAATCATTAATGGATCGGCCTCCGTGCCGGGAACCTCGTAAGTGGAAGTGGTTTCATCCTTGCCGGATGGCGGAGCGAGCCGACGCCCTGTGCTATTGTCAATCGATTCAACAAGGTGACTGATATCGCTGTCGATGACGGATCGTAAAAAACTTTCAAGCGTCTGGTACGCATTGCGGTTCCACGCCCTTGTTCCATCCATTGCTTTGGCGATCGCGTCGAGGGCAAAATCATGGGGTTCATGGCCTCCGGGGACTGCACCTCCACGCCGAACATGCGCACCACGCCACATGAGGGGGCGCATCTCACATAAGGCATGATGCGTCAACCGTTTAAGGAGACGCTCCTGGTCGTCCGGGCTTAAATCTAATATTTCCTGCACTCGACCTTCCCTGGGGCACTACCTCCACCCCCTCTATGCCGTTCAGCCAAGTCAATTCGCCACAAAATTAATTTTTTACGGGCGATGGCGATTTGCGCGGCTCATGGGCAAAGGGAGATAGAGCAGCGGCTGTGCCTGATCGGTCGGTCTATCTTATGGACGTGACTGGAAACGACAAGTTTTCGCTGCCAGTTGAATGCGGGCTCCAGGATTGGACCATGCATACAATATGTGGTGCCTCGGTTCGGGAATGCCACTTTGAATTGCGGTTTTCCATCGTTGGTCTGTCCCGCAAACCGACGGAAGGACATTTTCAGGGTGCGGGTATTGGAGCAATCAGTTATGTGGAACGAAACAACTGCCAAAGACCGAGTAAATGAACGTGCTCGAAACAAGGAAAAGATCGTCGTTTCGAAGCTGACGCGCGAAATGGATTTCTACAATTTGGGACTGAATGACGTGCGTCGGGCAGAAGGTGTTCACATCTACTCAGATGTATCCAACTTCCATCTCGCCGTTGCAGGAGCCGGCGGGGACAAAGAAAAGCAGAAACGCATTATCCGACGCGCGAGCGTACTGCGGCGTGTCCAGGGTGAGTTGGCGGCATTGGATGAGGTGGGGAAAATTCAACTTCAATCGGCAAGGTTTCATGGCTTCTGCCACAAGCCGTATGACGGGGAGAAGGAATCTCTGGAGGCTGGCCGGGTTTTGTGTGCGGTGAAATTCGCCATCACGTTGCACACATACTTATATGAAAGCTTCAACCCGGTCTTCAGCGATGAGGGCTTAGGAAATTTCCGTGCGGCATCTGGAATTGATTCGGGTCGCTGCCTGATCGCGAACATCGGCTATCGAGGTGATCGTCAGCTCATCTGCCTGGGAACACCAGCGAATCTGGCGGCCAAGTCTATCGCCGGTCATGGGACGATCACGGTAACCGAGCGAGTTTACAAACTGCTTCCGCAAAAACTGCAGGCGAAGTTTGAAGAATCGGGGGAAGTAGCTGGGGTAAAGGTGTTCCGGGCCAGCGGCCTGAGATGGACAGAAGATCCTGAGCTGGCCGACGAATTGGATATCAAGTTTGATGCCGAGAAGTGGTTGAAGCGAACGGATGAATACCGCAAGGATCTTCCACTGGTGGAGATGGAAGTTACCGGGGCGGATGTACTGGTCGATCCTGACTTGTTGAGTGAGCGGAATAGCAAGCGCATGGAGGCCGTCGCAATCTTCGCTGACATTGACCGATTCACAAAATGCGTGGAAGAGGCAGAAAACGCCAGCGACAACACGGCGATCGAGAAGCTGGTGCGAACGTTCCATGCGATCAGGTCAGAATTCCAGTCATGTGTCGAGGCTGACGGCTATGAAGGGCTTTCATTGCAGCATCAGGGCGACAGTGTGTTGGCAATCGCACACGTTCCATGTGGCGACGACGGCCATACCAAACGGTGCCGTAAGGGGAGCAACATCGCCATCGGCATACAATCCTCAATGGAGCATGTTCTTCGGAAACTGACTGACGGCTGTAAAGACCTTCATGTCACCGTCGGCGCTGCCGTTGGACAAGCAGTGATCACGCGGCTTGGAAAGAAAGGCGATCGCGAGATCGTCTGTTTGGGGCCGGAAGTCACGGTTGCTCAGCGATTGCAGTGCGATTCAGGCCCTAAACAGATCCGGGTCTCAAGTGAGTTGTACGATGGGTTGACCGATGAGACGGTCAAAGGCGAGTTCAAGGCCGACGGCGACTCGTATATTGCAAGTGACCTTACCTTTCCGAAGCTGGCTGATATTGAAGATGAGAAGGCGGCGCGTAGAGGTTCGCTCGCCGCGAAGGCAACCGCGACGGGCGTGTCGATCATCACCAGCGGCGGTGGACGAACAGATCGTCCTTACCTTGGAGAGATTTAGAGATGAGATGGCGTCAGTGGTATGAATGGATGCCTCGCCGATGGCTGGCAGAGCAAGCCATCGCACAGCGTTACATGGTGAACACAGCCGCGCAAATCAACGGTGATGGTACAGCGATGATCAGGGGCGCGTATCCGCTGTCGGACCGTTATGGCCACGTTCGGGACACTTTTGAGCTTCGAATCCAATACCCCAGCGATTTCCTCCCGCTCTACCCGACTGTGGAGAACCCTTGGTGCTTCCAATCGCATCCGGAAGTGTTTCTGGATAGTCACCGTGATGTATGGCTGGCGTGTGCCGAAGCTCATATCTTTTCGCACTGGCGACTATGTCTGTTCGTTCCCGGGGAAAGTGGTATCGACATTTGTAGGGCCGATGCGCTTGAACGCATATTTGAGTCAGTCTCTACCTTCTTGACTAAAGAGCGATACTTCCAACGTGACCTTGCTTTAGAGATAGCAGGTGGGTCAAAAGCAATTTGGCCCGGGCCTGATCGCGCCCACCTGGTCGAGGGCTATTGGGAGGCGGTGCAGACGATGGGCGGGCTACCTGACAGTGACCAATGCGTGTGTGGAAGACGGCGGCGTTATGGTGATTGCTGCCGCCCAGCGGTCGATGCTTATGCTCTGAAGCGAAGCGATGCACCGCACCTTTTGGCAGGATAACAATTTTATGAGGGAAGTTATGGCGAAAGCGAGTCATTCAAAGGCTATTGGCGAAGGGCACGGCGGGCAGGATGCAACCACTTCAGCGGGCCAACCCGTTGAAGCAACCGAACCATCAACACCCGACCTGGAGATGATGTGTAAAACACTGATCGCGATCCAGGACCAGATTAAGTTCGCCGACACCAAGGCCAGTTTTATCGCGGGACTTAATGTCTTGCTGTTTGGCTTCGTTGTCAGCAACGCAGACAAACTTGCCACCGTACCGCCTGCGTCGCGAGCTTGGGCGTTCTACTGCGCTTCTGTCTTACTGATTCTCTACGGCGGTTCCTCGCTCGTGTCGATGGTACATGTGGTGCTGACCATTATGCCTCGCTTCGGCGACCTGGCCCCGCAATCCCGAACCCACTTTGCCCACATTCTCAAAGGATTCGGAAAGGACTACGGGAAATACTGCAAAGAGGTACAAGGAATGACACCCTGTGACTGGGCGGAGGATGTCGGCACTCAAATCGTTGAGATTTCCCATATCGCCCAGACGAAGCATCGGCTGGTGCGGTGGGCGTCTGTTTGGACCCTCGTGGCGCTGCTGTTCTGGGTCGGTGGGCTTATCGCAGTATTGGTGGCACACTGAATCGCTTAAGGTCGTCGGACAGCGCAGACGATCAATAGAGTGCCCGTGAGATCCGGTTTTCTTTTGCTATCTGAGCAAATTGGTCAATGTTTCACTCAGCCTGGCGACATTCATTCGGGCAGCGAACAGCGTGTGCTCCCTCATGCGAATTACGCCCATGGCCGCAGGCGAAGAGAAATGTGTGGTGACGATTTCGCGGGCGCGGCGGACCGGCGGTGAGATATGCGTGGAGTTCGAGAACGCCACGGGGTCTAGTCCTCCGAAGCAGGCGGTGGTAACCGAGCGGCTAGGATTCAGTGGGCACAGCTGTCCGATGTATTTGTGAAGTTCCGTGAAGCTGACAGCATCATGTCAGTGCCCGCCGGCAAGGCCATACCAGTTTGTACGGGGCTGTTGTACCATCCGAACTCATGTGCAGTAAGCGGGTCCGAAGGCAACGCACGGGCTGCAGTGTTTTACGGATGGTTGCATAAGCCATTGGCAGAAGCGGGGAAAATGAGTTCGTTTACCTGGCTAGATTACTCAGAACACGAACGCCGGCAGGCGATGGAAGTCATTGACCTGTTCGGTGAGGACGATACGCGCGACGAGCTCGGCTTGGGAACGATCAGGGACGGTTTTGCCGATCTGCTCTTTCCTGGGACCAGCACCATCCAGACCCGCGCGGTATTTCCTGTTCGTTCCCTGGGTTTGTCTCGAACTTGAGAACAGAAGGATACAAAGCCATGCCCTGAATGAACGGGCCAGGAAGGTGCAGGGCCGGTTACGTGATGCACTGATGAACGGCGGTGAGGAGACCGGTGTCATCGGCTACCGCGCCGGCTTGCAGGTGCAGCGTTTGCCTTCCAGCGTCTATTGGTATGGTATGCGGCAATGGAAAATCCTTCGCTTTCAGGGAACCGAAGAAGACTACCGGTTGTCGCTTGACTCGTTTTACAAGCGGCTGGACGGCGTGGTATCAGCAGATGCCGGTGAATCATCCGATGCGCCGCCATCCAATTGGGATGTCCATCTACCGAGCGGGCCGGCTGACTGGCTGGATAAAACTGATTTCGCCTTGTCACTGGAAGAATCGGAATACCTGTACAATCGAATCGCAGAAAGCTCGCCGCGGTCCCTGCTGGCGCACCTGCTGAATTCCCGCCAGCGGATCAGCGATGACCAATTGTTCCCTTGGGATGTGATCTACCAGCAGCCGCTTGCACCAACGCTGGCCGGGCAGTTGCTGCACGCGCAGAACTTTTCGCAGGTTATGCATGGTGCGGCGCTGCTGTACAACCTGATGCTGGCCGAGCAGAAAGCGGGCGGCGAATACGTTTCCGACTATCAGGAAGCACTGCAGCTGTGGTGGGATAATCTTCAGGCACGGACAGAGGAGCTTGGCCAATGGGATCGCATGTTGTTCTGGCGTTTGATCCATGAGTTGGGCGTCCGTGTGCGCCCGGTGACACGGATTTTCGTCGATCAGTGGATCAATGTGGTGCTAGCCGCACCATCGTTGGCAGTGCTTGCAGAATCGCACACCGCAAGGCAGATGGTACGGAGCCAGGAGCATGCGGTGAAGCCCGGCCGGGCACGCCTGGGAGATCTTCGTACAACGGAAAATTGGCAGGGATCGTCTGGCTCCGCACAGTTGAACTATCGCTGGAACCGCCCGGTTCGCGCGATCGTAAATGACATCCTTGGACCACTGCTCTCTGAGGAGGAAGGCAATGCTTGAACCAAACAACCGCCGGCTGCTACGGGAGGCGCTACGACCGCCAGCGGGCTATACGCTCGATCGAGCAATCAGCACCACATTCAGCCTGGATCTGATGGCGCTGCTGGCGATCCCGGTTTCGTTCACGTTCTTTCAACTGAAGGATCACGATGGGCCACCTCAAGTCGACCCGCTTGCGTTGCTTGAGGCTTTGCGCCGTTATGCAGGGCAGATCACGGTCTTCTGCCAGGCGGGCCAGATTCATGTGCCGAAACACGTCCAGTTGCTGATGGGCTACCTGGAGAACTCGGTGCATGAAGTTCAGGCACCCCAGTCACCCCACGGCGTGTTTCATCCCAAACTGACCGTGCTGCGGTACACCGCAATGCCTGACAGTTCAGTTGAGGAACCACTGCCGCCCGTTGCTTACCGCCTGCTCTGCTCAAGCAGGAATCTCACATTCGACCGATCCTGGGACACACTGCTGATCCTGGATGGACCCTTGGCCGCACACCGGACGAATGCATTCGCCCGGAATCGTCCGCTCGCCCAGTTCCTTCGCGAGCTACCTTTGATGACGATTCATCCGATGACCGATGCGGCGATCGCAAATGTCAATTCCATGGCCGATGAGCTTCTCAAGGTGGATTTCCAAACGCCGGATGGGTTCAGTGAGATGGAGTTCTGCCCCTTGGGTTTTGATTGGACACCCGAGTGGCCCATCCTGAAGCACCGTCGAACGCTTGCGATGGCTCCGTTTCTGGATGACGGATTCATAAAGCGATTCAAAAACGAAGAGATCCCGCTTGGGGTGATATCCAGAATTGATTCGCTGAATGAGCTGTCGCTCGACAATCTCCGCGGGCTTAATGCCGCCTGGTATATGAACACCGCGGCGGACTCCCCCGTCAGCTCGGACGAAGAAATTTCGACCGCTATGCCGGTGGATGGCCCCGATGATGCAGAACTCCCGGACCGAATTGAGCTGACCCCAGCCATTCAGCTACATGGGCTGCATGCCAAGCTTTTTGTCTCAGACGACGGTTGGGATGGCCACGTGTGGACAGGATCGGCAAATGCCACAACAGCGGCATTTGAACGGAACGTGGAATTCTTGGTCCATCTCATCGGCAAGAAGTCAAAATGCGGTATCGACAGCTTCGTCCCGCTGAGCGATCCCAATAACCCCGGGCAACGCGACGACGACGGATCTGAGAGCAACGACACAGACCGCGGTTTCGCAGAATTGTTGGTCCCGTACCAACGAGATGAGCCGCCGGTGGTTGACGGCACACGCAAAGCGCTTGAGCGAATGCTCGATGATGCCCGGTGTGCAATTATCAACAGCAAGATCGTTGCCAATGTGGGCCCGTCCGCAGAAACGGGACAGGCTGATGGCTCCAAGGCCCCGTTCCGCGTGACGCTGACGCGAACGTCGGCAACCACCGTAGAACTTTCCACCGGTGTTACGGTTCAATGCTATCCCATCACCTTAAAGGCCGGTGCGGCCGTGGTCGTGCCCAATCTGACCGCTGCCGATCTGGTCGTGTTTGACCCGCTGTCGTTTGAAGCGCTCACATCTTTCTACGCGTTTTACCTTGTAGCTACCAAGAACGGCATCGATCTGCGGTGCGGGTTCGTAGCCAACCTGCCCCTGGTCGGCGCTCCTGCTGATCGCCAAGGACGTATCCTGCTGGCATTGCTGCGAAACCGCGATCAGCTGCTCAAGTATCTGCTTATGCTTCTCGCTGACGACGAAGAAGCTGCCCGCAAACTGACTGATGCATTCACTGCGGACGGACGGAATCAACACGCCGATGGATCGGAAGGTGGATTCGGCCTGCCGCTGCTGGAGCCGTTGCTGCAGGCGCTTGATCGTCAGCCGGCACGGCTGGATCAAATTTCTCGCCTGATTGATGACCTGAAACAAAGCCCCGAGGGCCGGGAGTTGATCAGCGAAGAATTCATGAGTGTGTGGGAGCCCATCTGGGCGGCGAGAAAGGGGATCGTCAATGAGTGAACAGGCCAAACTCGTTCGACCAGATGTGGAACGCGTCCTTTCCGGGCTTAAGCCATTTCAACGGCGTTCCGTGGATTATGTTTTTGATCGGCTGTACGGCACCGACGCCACGCCACGCTTTCTTTTGGCGGATGAGGTGGGCCTGGGGAAAACGTGGGTCGCCAAGGGTGTGATTGCGAAGGCTATCGAGAAGCTCTGGGATGAACGCGAACGAATTGATGTCGTATACATCTGCTCCAACCACGATATCGCGCGGCAGAACATCGACCGGTTGAACATCACCGGGAACAAGGACTTCCAGCTGGCTTCCCGCATCACGTTGCTTCCGCTGCGCGATCACGAGATGGAAGCAGACGGTCGGCAACTTAGGACGCAGAAGCTAAATTTCGTTTCATTCACGCCTGGAACGTCTTTCGACCTAAAGTCGAATCTGGGCGTCAGCACCGAACGTGTATTGCTCTTCCACATGCTGGCAAAGCCATGGGGGCTAAGCGGCGTTGCGCCACAGAACGTGCTCCAAGGCGGTTGCACGGCCGAAAATTTTAGAAATCAAATAGCACGGTTCGATGACGACTGGGCCGTCGACCCGGAGATGGAAAGGTTATTTCTTGCTGAGGTGGCAAAGGACCGTCAGCTGCAATCACAATTTACTTCGCTTTGTGACGCTTACCGCCGTGCAGATGCCAATGTCAGTAACGACATCACAGCGAAGCGCAATGACCTAATCGGCACGCTGCGCAAATCCTGGCCCGCGCCTGCTTGAATGCATTGAAGCCGGACCTGATCATCCTGGATGAGTTCCAGCGGTTTAAGCACCTGCTGGTCGATGACCCCGATTCTGAAGCCAGTCAACTCGCGCACTCATTGTTTCGCTATTCGGAAGAGCACAATGCCGCTCGGGTGCTGATGTTGTCAGCTACGCCGTACAAGATGTACACGATGGGGCACGAATCGGCCGAAGACGACCATTACGCAGACTTCCTCAGCACGGTGCAATTCTTGTTCGGCAATGCTGCCAAAACAACTGAAATGGAAGGTCTACTCAAGGAATATCGCCGGTTGCTGTACCGCATTGCGTCCGACGACAGCCAGGAACTCCTGGCGGTCCGGTCCAAGCTGGAGCAGCGGTTGCGCAGCGTGATGTGCCGCACCGAACGGCTGGCTGTCACCACAGACCGCAGCGGTATGTTGAAGGAAATACAGTCCAAAGCGCAGCTGGAACCGGCGGATCTGGACTCTTACATGGCGGTGCAGCGGGTGGCCCGCAGCCTGGATCACCACGACACAATGGAGTATTGGAAATCTTCACCGTATCTCCTGAGCTTCATGGAAAACTATGCCCTGAAGCAGGACTTGGAGGATGGGAAAGATGACTCCGCGGTGGTCGCCGCGTTTCAGGGCGCGAAAGATCGAGCAGGGGTACTGCTGCCATGGGATAAACTGCGATCTTATGGGCCAGTTCAGCCGCACAATCCGCGGCTGCGTGAGTTGATTCAAGACACTGTGGAATGCGGGGCGTGGCGTACTCTATGGATGCCGCCTTCGGTCCCGTACTACAACATGACCGGTGCTTTTGCAGATCCCGCGATGGCCAAATTCACCAAGCGGCTTGTCTTTTCCAGCTGGCAGGTGGTTCCCAAGATGATCGCGACGCTCGTCAGCTATGAAGCTGAGCGGCGGATGATTAGCAGTCACGATCACAGCACCCAGAACACACCTGAAGCCCGAAAAGGTTTGGGTCGGCCCTTAAACTTCAGCCGTTCGAAGGGCAGACTGACGGGTATGCCCGTTTTGGGCTTGATGTACCCCAGTTTCTTCCTGGCAAAGCAGTTTGATCCGCTGCGATACATGTGCGACCAGCCCGGCGGTTCAAGGCTGGATGCCGCCGACGCTTTGGGTTTGGTGGAAATGGGGCTGTCTGAGGCCATTCAGGCGCTGATAAAAGACGCTCCCGCCACCGGCCCGGAAGACATAGGTTGGTACTGGGCTGCACCGATCCTGCTTGACGCGATGTTCGATCCCGCGGCGTCCGCTGCCTGGTGGGAGGACGAAGCACTCGCAGAAAAATGGCTGGGCGCGGAAGAATCGGACGATGAGCGGGAAGTCGATTCTCAGGAACCGGAGGAGAACGCCGGATGGCGGAAGCACGTCGCAGAAGCCATGGGAGTGCTTGCTGGCGGTGAGAAACAACTGGGGCGGCCGCCAGCGGATCTTGCGGAGGTCATGGCATTGCTTGCCGTCGCCGGGCCGGCGGTGACGGCCTTGCGCGCGATCGCCCGCAGCACCGGTGGCCAGGAACAAGCGATAAACCCGCAGATTCGGCACAACGCCGGTAGAATCGCCTTTGGTTTTCGATCCCTGTTCAATGCGCCCGAAGTGATTGCATTGCTGCGCGGCCAAAACAGTGCCGAGCCGTACTGGCGACGCACCCTTGAATACTGTGCAGCCGGTTGTCTGCAGGCGGTGATGGATGAATACCTTCACGTACTCAGCGAGTCGCCTGGGGATTCGGACATTGATCATGTGAAGCTCGCAACAGAGCTTGGTGATGCGGTCGTAGCTGTGCTCGACATGCAGTCGTCGACCCCGGGTGCAAACCGAATTTCGATCGACCAATCTGGCGGGAGTTTGCAATTTGAAAACCAGCGGCTGCGGGCGTGGTTCGCGATGCGCTTCGGCGACGAAAAAAATGAAACCGGCAAAGTCGTTTCACGCGCCGATCAGGTTCGTAAGGCATTTAACTCCCCGTTTTGGCCCTTCGTACTAGCAACGACATCTGTTGGACAAGAAGGTCTGGACTTTCACACCTATTGCCATGCGGTCATGCATTGGAACCTGCCAGCAAACCCGGTGGACATGGAGCAGCGAGAGGGACGCGTGCACCGGTACAAAGGGCATGCGGTCCGCCGGAATGTCGCCCAGCGACATGTGGCGCAGTTGGAAAACAAGCACAATGGTGATCCATGGTCACATCTTTTTGATGTTGCCCGATCTGAGAGTGTCGACACTTCCGGTCTGACGCCATTTTGGGTCTACACGGCGAAAGATGGAGCCACGATCGAGCGTCATGTACCCGCTCTTCCGCTAAGTCGGGAGTCGAATCAATTGCCTGCGCTGCGCAGTTCGCTCGCGGTGTACCGCATGGTCTTCGGTCAACCACGTCAGGACGATCTAGTTGGTTTTCTGAAGCAACACATGCCAAAAGAAGATCTGACCCGCAGGCTTGACCAGCTTCGCATTGATCTTTCGCCAGGAGAAGTGTTGTCTGACCACAAACAGCACAACGTTGCAGAATCTGAATTGGAGATTGCCCCAATTGCACAATTGTCCAGCTAAGCTTGATTGGTCGGTAATGGGGTGAGTATTTCAAATCCGGATTTTAGATTAGACGCCGATGAGGGACCGATTGTGCAAGGATGTTTATCACTTCCCTGAGATTCCCAGCCCGGAGAACAAACTCCTTCAACGATCGACCAAGCTTTCTCCCGTAAGTAAGATGTGGCTAACGATCCCCCAATGAGTAACCACCTTGCGGATTTCGCCGATGAATCGTGAACAGCTCGCGAAGATAGTTCAGCAATCGAATTGCCGGGTGATCGGCTGGGAAGCGGTGCGGAACGAAGGGCACCGTGTGTCGCTGGCCGTATTGATCCAGGCGTTCGACAACACCGAATCGGCAGTTGTCTGTGAGCCAAGTCTGGCCCGAAAGACAACACGTCCGCCAGACATGGTGCTCATCGACCCCGAGATCGGCGTTCATGTTTTCGAAGTCAAAGGCATGACGCTAGATGGCATTGAGGAGATTGAAGCCGGCGGGCATCTTCGAATTCGATATTACAACGGTCCCAAAAGCGTCAGCCCGATCGCCCAGGTACGTAACGCGATGTTCGACATCAAGGATGCCACCGCCCGCACGATCGACGGTGACGTCCGATTTCCATTTGAATACTGGGTGATGTTTCCGCAGATTACCCGGCAACAGTGGTTCGCACGATTCGGCCCCGGTGCCTTTTGTCCAAAAGAGTTTCTATTTGGCGACGACCTAAACGCACCGACATTATTGCGGTTGCTCGGCGTGACAGACCGTAAAAACTCGACCCTTCCGATCAATCTGTGTCCGCTGGACCAACTGCAATGCGTGTGGCGGGCCTTCGGTGATACATCGGTGCTTTATGCCGGTCCACAGGACCGCGAACACCGCCGGACGACTGAGGGCACGCTGGGCGAGCAGTTCGATGCGGCTGCGGAGTCGTACAAGAATCTTTCGGAGGAACAGCAGCGGCTGTCATCCATGGACTGGCAGGAAGGCCCGCGGCTGGTTCGCGGTGTGGCCGGCAGCGGGAAAACGATCGTGCTGGCCAACAACCTGGCGCGCAAACTGGAGCGCATGCTGGTCGCGCGGCAGGAAAATCTCTTCGACGCAGTACCCGACAAGCCCCGGCTTCTGGCGGTCTGCTTTAATCGCACGCTCGCGCCATTCCTGGAAAAGAAGATCCGTATTGCCTTCGAGCAGCGAACCGGTCGACCGGTGCCCGAAGGAACGATGGAGGTCTGTTCGTTCAATACATTGATGTATCGGCTGACATCTGCGGGGCTTTGGAAATATCAGACCGTTCGCAACGCCCAGGAGATGGTGCGAGCAATCCAGTACCTGGCCGATCTTGAGCAGATCAAGAATGTGAATCCGCAACGATTAGGCAAGGTCGCATACGACGCCATTTATGTTGATGAAGGGCAGGATTTTTTGGAGCAGGAGTTCCAACTGCTTAAGGAGTTGTGCCGCGTCGATGAAGCTGGCGAGCCGAGCCTGTACGTGTTTTATGATGACGCCCAGAATCTGTACGGGCGCAGCCGGCCGAACTGGTCATCGTTGGGCATCAACATCCGGGGCCGGGCCTTTGTTATGAAGGAGTGTTTCCGCAACACCCGCCAGATTGTCGAATCCACGTTCAATGTATTGTACGGCACATGCGCCACTGGCAGTGAAGTGCCAACGAAGGAGTTCGGCGATATCGCGTCGCTGGAGAAAAATGGGCTGATTAGCAACGACGACGGCTTTTGGCGGGTGAAATTCACCCAGCGAGAGGGGATGCTGCCACGACTGACCAGCGCTCTTGGGATCCGGCAGGAAACGGAAGAAATTCTCAACCGTCTTCGATGGCTGATCGAAGAGCAGGAGGTCCGTCCTGAGGATATTCAGGTACTTACAGCGGGCAACCGCCGGGTCAAGGAACTCGCCGATGCTGTCATCACGGCTCGGATCACCGGTGTCGAAGGTGTACATATAGCCAGCGATGAAAAGCGTAAAGACCAACCGCTGAATCAAAAGGGCATGCTTACGGTGTCAACGGTGGCATCGGCAAAGGGATATGACGCATATTGCGTCCTGCTCGCGTCGGCAAACGAGTTCGTTCCCGATGTAAAGGGGCGGGCGAGCTTCTACGTCGGCTGCACCAGGGCGATCGAGTATTTGGAAGTCTTCGCATACGAGAAACGGGGTCTGGTGATCGAGATGGAATCGGTGCTGTCCAAGCTGATCTGAAAACGGGCTCTCGGCTTTCGCCGAGAGCTCGCTGCGTCTCCCTTGTGTAAGCGACGAATGGCGGTATCCCAGATCGCTCGAACTGAAAGGGATGAAATACACAGCCGGTTGATCGAAATCTATTGTAAACATCAGCCTTTTCGCGTTGGCTTGTAGGCTGTTGAAGATGGCCCAACCAATTGATTGCAGCGTCGTTCGGCATGGCAGGCCTCCGAACAAGTCTGTGATAAGCGATCGGCTGCCAGCAGTACAAGTCGGTTTTCGCAATCACGCGAGCCGGTGGCAGCGAGCTCGCTGGGGCGGTTTATTTCCGCTCGTTCAGGGCTGGCAACCCCTTAACGATCTTCATCGTCTCAATGCTCACCCGCACCAATCGCTTGATCAGGTCCACGATATATCGCGGTTCGGTGTGCTCCCGGGACCAATCGTTGGGATCGTTGACGATCCCGCTGTCCTTGTCGCGGGTTACCTGATACCGCTCAATGATCCACTCGATGGCCGGCTTGCCGTTCACCACATACTCGTATGCCTCCAGCGGTATCTTCGTCAGAGTGATGTCGGCGTTAAAGTTGATCGTGGTCTTGTTCCACTTGTCCCCGGCCAGCTTTTGCTCCGGTGTTGGCCGGGCGAAGGTCATCTTCGCCACGCGGTAATATTCGTAGTCATCGCGCCCATCACGCGGTACGTTCTGATTCACCTCCACCACCGGCCAAGGTTCGATCGTTTCATAATTGAGATGCCATTCCGCCAACTTCCGCCCGGCCCGGCTGAAGGCGGTAAAATCTTTTGCGTCGCCCGTCAGCGGAATCCGCGGCAGCATCTTCTTCAAATCCGCCGCAAAACGCGTCCGGTATTCGGGGCTGTGAAGAATGCCGTAGACGTAATAGAAAATGTCTTCCTTGGTCAGCTTGGGGCCGTACGCCTCGCGAAAGGTTTTCAGAATCGCATCGGTGATCGCGTCGCGACGGCGGTAGCCGTCGATGATTTCGCCGTCTTTCTTACCGAGGTCCAGTTTGTCGGAATCGTCCGCGGATTCGTACAGATATCGCGGGAAGCATTGGCACGCTGCCGATGTTCCAGTGAAATTGAGATCTGGAATCAGGCTAGAGATGAAGACACCGAAGTCTCCTCTATTCCCGGTGGCGGTCACGCAGATGCACGTATTTGCCGCAGACCCCTTGGGCCAAAGTTTGGGCATTTGACCAACTCGGTGATTCATCAGCCCGTCGTAGTACATGAACTGTTTTGAGAACGGCCTATAGTGCGCGATCACAATATTCGATGCACTGTACTTCGCGACGACTCCTCGGCAGGCGTTAGCAATGAGGCTACTAGACCACGCGATTCGCTTGGGATCGTGCCCGATCAGTGGTTCGATCAATTCCTGCCTTTTTTCTACCCGTCGCGCCTGGCGGAATCTCTGCTGCCGAGAGTGCGGATGATACCTGCTCGTTGTAGTAGGCGATTGTGCTTCGAGTGTTAGTTTCGACGCTATTTTGGGAAAAACTATATACCCAGGCGTCCCGATTGGTTCCGACGCCAAGTGAGTAGTTTTCGAAGATTACCTTTGGCGCGTCGCTCCCAGATTTATCTCCCATCGGGCTATAGGCATCGAACAAAGGATCGCGCTGATTAATCCAGTCATGCGTCTGAGTTCGGCTTCATTTCCAACCAGCCGTTGGTGTCGGAAATCCCAGTGATGCTCGCAAGGTGCCGGATGGTTTTGAACTTATCTTCACGCGATATGTAATCACCGATATCGCGATAATGTAATTTAGCATCATCGCGCGGTGCTTCACCGGATTCTTCACGAGAATCGTGATTGCGACCGCGTTCCGGGATCCAGATCCGAATATCTTGCCCCCTTCCCGGCGGCGAAACATCGCCGCTACGTCACGCTGATTTCCGCGCAGGTTGAAAACGTAGACAGAAGTGAACTCTTCAGTAAATGCATGCTCGCATTCCATCCATCGCGTTGCCGTCGATGAAGTAGCCGTTCGTGACAAATCCAATCACACCACGTTGTCCAATGCGGTCGCTGGCCCACCGGATTGCACGGATATAGCTGTCGTAGAGATTCGTTCATTCGGTGCCGATGAATCGCTCGGCGTAGGTCTGGCGGATGCGCTCGTCCAGCAGCGGGTATGCGAGGTTCTGGTTGTTGTCGTTCTCGCTTCCCTGCCCCGCCGAATACGGCGGGTTGGCAATCACCACGCGGATCGGGCTGGCCTTTTGTCGTTTCACGCGGGCGGAGTTTTCGGGGAAGGTGCCGGCGATCTGGCGATTGACCGGATTCGTAGAGTTGGAACGTGTCGGTGAGGCACGATGCCTTCGAAAGGCAAGTAGTCGCCCGTGGAAGAGAGTCTTTACCTTGCCTGGCACGATTGTCCATGCAAGCCGTGGAATGTTTCCTCGATATTGATGGCGGCGATGTAGTAGGCGAGCAGAACGATTTCATTGGCGTGCAGCTCGTGCTGGTATTTGTGCAGCAGGTTTTCCGCCGGAATGAGGCCAGATTGCAGCAGGCGGACGAGGAATGTGCCGGTGCCGGTGAAGGGGTCGATGATGTGGACGTCTTTTTCGCCCAGGCCCGATTTGAACTCGTCGCGCAAGACGTCCTGCACGCTGTGGATGATGAAGTCGACCACTTCGACCGGCGTGTAGACGATGCCCAGCCGCTCGGCCATGCGGGGGAAGGCGGTGCGAAAGAACTCATCGTACAGTTCAATGACGACCTTCTGCCGGGCCTCGGCGTTGTCCATGCCCTTGGCGCGGTCGCGGACGCTGGCGTAAAACTTTTCGAGCTTCTCGGCTTCCTTTTCCATGCGACTGTTCGTTCAGCAGGTCGAGCATCTTCTGCATCGACTGCTGACGGGGTTGTGCTGCGTGAAGGCGTAGTTGGCAAACAGGCGCATCGAAAACCGGCCTGGTGATCAGATGCTGGGCGAGCATTTCGATCGCATCTTCACTCGGAAACGGCGGGGTTGAGGTTGTGCTGCAACCCGGCGAGGAATTCGTCGAAGGCTTTGCGTGTGTTTTGATTTTGGATCGTCCAGTCAGGGCCTTGATGCGGGTGATGTGCTTCTCGGCAATGGCGGCGATGTCGCGGGCCCAGGTTTCCCAATAGGCGCGGTCGCCGACTTTCAGCACCATCTTGGCGTAGATGGCGTCTTTCCACTCTTCCAGCTGCGGGAAGGCGAAGGTGCCCTGCACTTCCCGGACTTTGGGTTTGCCAGTCGCCGCGATGTTGCCGTGCTCGCCGGCTTCGTTTCGGGACCGCCGGACACGCCGATGACCTGAATGTTATTCGGGCGGTTTTTGTTCAGTTCAAGCTGGTTGATGGTGGCGTTGAAACGGTCGTCGTGGGCGCGGAGCGCTTGCAGCACCTGCCAGACGACTTTGTATTTCTCGTTGTCCTTCAGCGCCTCTTCGGGCTTCATGTCGGCGGGGATGCCGATGGGAAGGATGATGTAGCCGTAGCGTTTTCCCTCGGCCCGGCGCATGACCCGGCCGACGGATTGCACCACGTCGATGACGGAATTGCGCGGGTTGAGGAACATGACCGCGTCGAGCGCCGGCACGTCAACGCCTTCAGACAGGCAGCGGGCGTTGGAGAGAATTCGGCAGGTGTTCGTCGGGCGAATCGGCCTTGAGCCAATCGAGCAGCGCGCCGCGGCGGAGGGCGTTGAAGGTGCCGTCCACGTGGTCGGCTTCAAGTTCGAGCATGCCAGCGTCGTCGGGATGGTTTTCTTTGTAGGCGGCCACGATCTGGGCGGATTTTTCGACGAAGGCTTTGCTATCCTTGATGCTGCGGGAGAAGGCGACCGCCCGGCGCATGGGCTGGACGTCGCCCTGTAGATCAGCAGCTTCGCCGTCGCCATCGACCGCAGTGGTGGATTTTTCGAATCGCTTCTGCAGCCCGTTCCAGCAGCCGGTGATTTTCACCGCATCGTCGAGATTCAGTCTCGTTGTTTTTGTCGGCGATCTGTTTCTGGAATGTCTTGGAGACGTACTTTTCGTCCACGGCCAGCACGAGCACCTTGTAGTCGGCGAGCAGGCTTTTGCCGACGGCTTCGCCGAAACCAAGGCGGTGGAGTTCCTTGCCGAAGAGGGCCTCATCGTCCATCGACGCCAGTTCGGCGGTGGCTTCCTTGGCCTTGGTCTTGGCCTCGTCGCCGTAGATGCGCGGCGTGGCGGTCATGTAGAGGCGCTTTTTGGCTTTGAGGAAATCCGCGTCGTGGACTTTGACGAAGCCGGATTCGTCTTCGCCAGAAAGCGTGACGCCGGTGGTGCGGTGGGCTTCGTCGCAAATGATCAGGTCGAAGTCGGGTAGGCCGGCCTTTTGGGCTTTGCTGACGGCTTCGATGGATTGATAGGTGGAGAAGACCACCGTCAGGCGCGGGGCATTCCTTTGCCTTTTTGGCCGAAGCTTTCAGAGCGTCGTATTGGGCCACGAGTTGTTTTGCATTGGTGGTGGCGGGAAAGGCCAAGTCGTGGATGGTGATATCGCCGACGTCGTCTTCGTTTTTGGTCCTGCGTTTGCCGATGTTGATGTCGGAACAGACAGCGAGGCTGTGAATGGGCTTTTCGGATTCGGCAGTCCACTCGCGCAGGGTTTGCGAAAGTAACGACAGCGACGGCACCAGAAACAGCACGTGCCCTGTGGCGTTGACCGTTTCGGCGATTCTTAGTGCGGTGAATGTTTTACCTGTGCCGCAGGCCATGATGAGCTTCCCGCGATCGGCTTGCGCAAATCCTTCAATCACGTCTTTGAGGGCCGCGTTCTGATGCGGGCGGAGCTTTTTCTTTGCTGCCAGCACCAGTTGCCCCGGTTTTGTAGCGTCGAACTTGCTCCAATCGATGGGGCTCTCGGCCAGGTCGTGAAGGCTCAGGCGGGTAACGGGCTTGGTCTGGTTTAGCGCGTCTTCCGCGTTTTTTCCCCAGTTGTCTGTGGTGCTGACGATCAGGCCCGTGCTGAACGCGGGCTTGCCAAGGCGCAGTGAAAAACGAATCGAGATCGGCTTTGCTGAGGGTGTGTCCGGGGAGATAGAACTTGCACTGGATGGCGCAGTATTCCCCGGTGGAGCGCTCGCGGGCCACGAGATCGATGCCGACATCACCGACATTGCCCTTGCCCGGAAATTCGTTCCACATCCATACGGCAGAAAAGCGATCGAGATAGAGCGGGTCCAGCTGGAGGTAAGCGAGGATAAGCCGCTCGAAACGGTCGCCTGAATCCCGGTTGGATCGGGCGTCGTCGCGAAACTGTTCAAGGATGGTGTCGAGAGTGATTGATTTTGTATCGGTCATATTCCCATGCGAGCGCTGATTTGTACTATGACTCCGGCCTCGGTGCCAGTTGGCTGGACAAAGCTGACTTCCGATATTTCAATTTTTCGCTAGGTGGGCTCGAAGTGATTCATGTGCGCCCAGTTTTGCCAGAGCAATTCAAGCGGCATTTCACCTCGATACTCACAACTCTCATTTGAAAACGCTATTTCCCCGGTGGTCGAGCGTATAATCCTCACCCGCAATCCCAGTCACCTCGACAATGTCCGACACCAATCGTCCTGGCGGTGTTGACGTCCGCTGAATGAATGCAACGAAGTTCACCGCAGATGCGATGGATCGGCGCGGGATGATATTCGATGCCTCGCCCACCAGATCCTCGATTCTTCGCAGTGCGTCGGAAGCGGAATTTGCGTGGATCGTCGCCACACCGCCTGGGTGGCCGGTGTTCCATGCCTTGAGTAACGCCAATGCTTCGCCGCCGCGAACTTCGCCGATGATGATGCGGTCGGGACGAAGGCGGAGTGTCATGCGCAGCAGTTCGGTCATCGTCACGCGCGGCTCAGTGTTCTTCGCCAGCAATTCCACCTTGTCTTCCGCCGGGCATTGCAGTTCCTTGGTGTCTTCGATCAGTACGACGCGATCGGTTCTGAACGCCGGCTCGGCGAGGATCGCGTTGACGAACGTGGTCTTGCCTGAACCGGTTCCGCCAGCAACGAGAATGTTCTTACGGTCCACCACAGCGTGACGAATCAATTCCGCCCTGGGTGCCGACAAAATGCCCTTGGCAACATAATCATCCAGCGTGAACACCGTCGTCGCGCGTTTTCGGATCGTGAACACCGGCTTCTCCGCCAGCGGCGGAAGCACCCCCTGAAACCGCTCGCCGCTGCGGGGCAGGACGCCGGCGACTGCCGGGCGATCAGGATTGACCGTTTCTCCCATGTGGCTGGCCAGCAACCGGATCGTTGTCTCGGCTGCGGCGGGCTCAATCCTTCCAAGCCGCTCCCTCCCAACGCCCGCCCGGTCCACCCATAGGCTGCTGTCGGGGTTGGCCATGATCTCCACGACGTCCGGCTGGGCCAACGCCCCGGCAATCAGTGGCCCGAGCGCGTGGTACAAACTTTCTTGATGGCGGTGATGAACGGTGTTCGACTTGACCATGACATTTCTCCAGTGCAATCGATCTCAATGCCGGCTCTCAAAGAGGCTGGATCCGTGATGCCCGTTCGCATGATCCCGTGGCTTGGGATGCGAAGGTGAAGGCGAAGGCGAAGCGGTGGCCGGCTGGCCGCTCGCTTCATTCTTTGGCGAGCGATTGGGCTTTGGGACCGGCAGATTTGACTCCAACGGCTGGTCTTTCTCCGGCTCGGCATGTGTTGCCACCTCGGTCGGTTCAGGTAGTGGCACGTCGCCCAGGATGGAATCACCCCCGCGCAGATTGGAAGCGACCAAGTCGAGATATCGCTGGAAGCGCTGCTTGCCGCTGACCAGCGCGGCTGTCTTGCCGTTTTCGGGGACCGGCGGGGTATGGTTGAAGAACGACCGCATGCCCATCCCGATCAACTCCTTAACCACCTGAAGATCGATCCGCAGCCGCTGTTCCAGCCGGCGTACCGCATAGAAGTTGCGTTCTTCGGCTTTGAGAATCTGATTCTCACGCTCACTGCGGTAGCTGGATAGCAATGATTCCTTGGCCGCTTCGGCCACGGTCGCCGATAGCGACAGTTTCATCTCTACCGCCCGCTGCTTGGCCGCTTTGTGAACCTCGGGTTCCAGGAAGACTGAGACTTGAATGCGATGTCCGGTCATACGTTTTCCCTTCCGAGATCAAAGCCGTCGGGCACCACTTCCTCTTCGATTGGTTCATCCTCATAGAATCCTGTGGACTGCGCCGGCTGGAAAAGTTGCGCGCCGGGTGATCCAGCGGGTGATTCAGAAACTGGCCGGGCGGGCAACGGAAACGGCGGGCCTTTCGCGCGCTCGCCGCGCCATTCCATCGGGGATTGCGGCAGCGACTTCAATATTTGCACCGGGTTTGGCGGCGGCAATAGGCGGACTTTGAATGTGCTATCTGAGTAGTACCGCACCTTCTGCACGCGCATCGGTTTGAAACCTGTCACAAAGACCAACTCATCATCGACCGCCAATTCCCGAACATCCCCCGGCGACAGAAGCGGGCGCACCTGCTCGCTCTGGCTGATGGTTCTAGCACCGAAGCCCCATTGCCTTCCCGGCTGGGAATAGCTCTCCCGATACTCCGTGACCGTCCCGGTCATCTGGCTGATCCGCTGGCAGGTGACGGAATCGGCGGCGGCGAACGTGGTCAGGATGTGGCAGTTATCCAGGATGGTGTTGTTGATCCCGTACTGCTCGATGATGTCATTGAAAGACTGCACGATCAGATGCGCCTTGATGCCGTACCCGGCCATCTGGCGCAAGTTCATCGTGAAGAAATCCAATCGGCCCAGCGTCGGGAACTCATCCAGCGACAGCAGCAGCCGGTGCCGCTTGGGCCTGCCGACACTATCCCGTTCCAAATGCTCCATCAGCGCCCGGCAGGTCTGATTGATCATCAACCGAATCAGCGGACGAAGTCGCGGAGCATCGCTCGGGGGTGGCTGGAGATAGAGCGTCATCGGGCGCTCGCCGCAAACCAAGTCGCTAAGCCGGAAATCACTGGCGGCGGTATTGCGGGCCACAATCTCATCCGCCCACAGGGTCAGGTACGCCGCCGCGGTGCCGCACACGCTGGCCTGAAATTTCTCGGGCTGGCGGCGCAACTCGCCGGCCACCAGCGCCACTTCCGGATGGACTTCAGCTCTGCCGGTCTGGGGGTTGAACCGGTGCGGCAAGGTGATCATCGCCCGGGCGGTCCGCTTGAAGTCCAGCAGCCGCGTGCGCACCGTGGCCAGATTCTTGAATTGGTCCGGCTCGGTGTAGAGCACATGCAGAATCAGCGCCACGCAGAAACTGGCTGGCCTGCTGGTCCCAAATATCCATGGTGTGTTTCGCGCCGGTCGGATTGACCAGCATCTCGACGATGTTCTGCGTGTCGCGAACCTCATTGGTTCCCTTGCGGATCTCAAAGAGTGGGTTAAAGCGGGCGCTGTCGGGCCGGGTAGGATTGAAGAACAGACAACTGCCGAGTGTGGAGCGGAACCCGGCAGTAATGTCCCACAGTTCATTCTTGATGTCATAAACCAGCACACTGCCATTCCAGTTCAGCAGAGTTGGTATGACATGGCCGACGCCTTTGCCGGACCGGCTTGCGCCCGAAACCAACTGATGCTCGGGGCCGTCGTAGGTGAGATAGTCACCCCCAAACTGGCCCAGCACGATCCCTTTGCCGGAGAAAAGTCGCGCCGCTTTCATGTCGCGTTTCGTCGCCCAACGGTCTTTGCCGACCTCCCGGACTGGAATGCGCCGGCGGAACTGCCGGCCAACAATCAGCATGCAGGTGGCCAGAACGAATGAACCGCCGACAACGGCGTATCCTTCGTTCAAGGTTCGCGGGATGGCCGGACCGAACCGCTGTGCCCACACAATTATCGCCCACGGCGGGTAAATCAGATGTTGTCCGATGCGCACGCCGCCCAGGGATGGATGGTAATTCAGCCGGAAGGCAACCCATTGACTGGCGGCGATCAGACCCGCCAGCGCAATAGATAAGTAAGCCAGGATGAGGTGGCGCATGGTCATCGGCCCGCCTCCAAGCCGTCGATCTCGCGGCTCGCTTGCCGACTCCGCGACCGTGACGCCACCGAATCGAGCGTTGCATTCCGGCCTGCGGTGCGCTCCAGAGTGACCACCGTGCCGCTTGCGACATCGGGTGCTCGGCCCACCGTGGCAACGATCACGCTCTGGTCGCTCACGACGACGGCCAGCTTGCCGCTGTGCAGTTGCTCGGTCCCGCGATAACGCCCGGTGACGACCTCGCCTGCCGCCAATCCCTCCACCGGCAGACCGTACCTGGCGGATAGCCGCTTCGCCACGGCTGCGCGTTCCTCCGCCGCCAGCCTGCGTAAGGCATCCGGTTGCAGCGTCACGCTTCCATCGGCCAACGCCGCGTATCCATGCTGAACCAGCCAATCCCTACGCTGTTGAATGGCCGCCCGAACGGCTGGATGAGCGCGCATCTCAGTGATCTCCCTGCTGTCCGATTTGCCCAGCACCTGCCGGTCCAGCCAGGTTACCGCATGGGCTTGAACCTGATCAGGCAGCGGATGCACAGCGAGCACCTGCACGTCCGTTCGCTGGCTTGGTCGCGAATTGGTCTTCTGAAACACAACTGGATCAATCGCATATTCACCGCCCTCTGCGCCGCGCACCCCGGATCCTTCGTGGTCGCGGGCAAACTCCAACCGCCATACGGCGGAGCGAATGACCGAGGCAACCTGCCGCTCTGACAAACCCGGCTGCGCCCGCGCAGCCAGTCTTCATGCAGCTGCGCCGTGTACACTCCATTGTTGGCGGTGGCAACGGCAGCGATCTGTTCGGTGACTTGTCGCCGTCGCTCACCGCCGCCGCCAAGCTGTGCAATCGAACCAATCTGCAAGTCTCGGAAGTCCTGCCCGTCACGGACGCGCCCGTAATGCGCCTTGCCGCCGCCGTCGCGCAGCACAACAAACCGGTCGTCTCCAATCTCATCGGGGCTTCCCTTGGCGATCACCAGGCCGCTTACAGGCGCGCTTGGCAGAGCGCCCGACATGACCCGTTCCACCCGACCCGCCTCGTTGCCAAGGCTGGAATAGAGTTGCTTGATGATGTCGTTCCGCGCGCCCAGCTCGCTCAGCACCTGCTTGAAACTGTCATCCACCTGCCAGCGCGTGCCGCGCTCCTTCGCCGCCAAATCCAACTGCGCGAGGAACTGCAACCGCCCAACCACCAGCTTCCGATCCTCTGCGTCAAACCCGATGCGGCGCACGGCGACACATCGATCTCGCCCTTGTCCAGATGCCGTTCGATCAATCGGTCCAGCGACGTAAACCGCTCGGCTTCGACTTCCTTGGCCTTCGCGGAGCGCATCTCCAGAACACTTCGTTCCCCCAATAATTCGGTCGCGACCTCCGAGGCCCGGTCTCGGATACCGGTGGACGGATCGCGCCGTGGAATCACCAGATCGGTGCCGTCTTCCCGCTTACCGCGCAGCATGACGTGCGCATGCGGGTTGTCGGTGTTGTGATGATTGATCGCCACCCACTCCAGCTTGGTGTCCAGATCCCGCTGCACCCGGCGCATCACCTCGCGCACATAGGCGGTCATGTCCGGAATGTCGGCCCCGTGTTCGGGCGAGACGATCAGGCGAAAGTGGTGACGGTCGTCGGCCCAATTCGCAACCTCGGGCCGCGCGTTCACCTGGTCCCGCGCCGCATCGTAGAACACACCGGGCTTGCCATCGGCGCTGGCGCTTTCGCGGCCCAGGTAAGAGGCGTGCCGCCCGATGCTTCCCTTTGCTTTGCCCGGTTTGTGCCGGCTCACCAGCGCTTTGATGACCACCCGCTGACGCGCACCAACGCTGCCCCCACTGGCTCCACTGTGTGATTTGGCACGTCCCTTGAACCCGCTGAGCCGCCTGGCGAGCTCGCGGTTCACGCTGGGCTCTTTGTGCCGTCGTCCACCCATTCGTCCGATGCGATCGGAGTCCACACGGTCCTGAGCGAGCCTGCTTTTGCGAGCCATAGTCACCTCTCCATCCATCTCTACCCAGTTAAAACAGCCCAAAAATCACCTACTTGAATCCCACTGGCTGGCTGAGGTCGAAGGTTGTCATAACCTTCGATGCCAGCTTTGATTGCAAAAACAACAAGTAGGTTCTTTTTATCTTGCACTCCTCATCACATCTCCAATCCAGCCACACAGAGCGTTATTCAGCCAGACAGAAACGCAATTAAGATATAATTGTCAGTTGTGATGACAATTATAACCCACCACCGCAGAACGTCAAATCTGACTGGACTCAAACGAGTCCAGTCAGACAGAACCCACGCACAAAAATGCGGGAATCTGCGGCAGAAATCGCACATTTGTGGTGCAAATCGCATCGCAAAACGGGTAAGATTTTGCGATGGCTGATCGCTCATTGGAGCGATCGTTTCGATGACAAGGAGGGCATGATGCTGCGATGGATCCGTGATGGACTGACGTTCCTGTTCTGGCTGAGCGTGCTGCAAGTGGCACGCTTGGCAGTGGTGCTGATGTGCGTCGCAGAAGCGGTGATCGTCGTCACGCTCTGGCCCATTGGCTTTGTCTTTTGGCAGATGCACAACCAATCGATGTACCTGTTGATCCCGATTGGCACGACGTTGTTGGTGGTCATTCAAGTGGCGCTTTGGCAATTCACCTGGCTGCGCTCGCGCAGCGTGGCGGACATTGGCGGGCGCTGGCCGAATACTTTTCAACCGTCGTCCGCTATCCGGTGGTGCGCACGCCTTACGATTGGGAATGATCCGGGAACGCCAGCAAAGCGGTTGAGTCCAGACAACCTAGAAGCCGGATCAGGTACGCCCGATCCGGCTTCTCGCCACATCAGATGTGACACTGTCTCTTATGCGGCGGAGGCGTTCGCCGTGTCGGTTGGCACCTTCCCCGTTTCATTCTCGGCGTCATCCGTCTGCGCTGCTGGCCGCAGATTGGATGGCGGCCAAGCGTTCACCTTGGCTGCAAGAGTATCCTCCAAGCGGCCTTCGGCGGCATCGGTAAACAGCTTGGCCAGTGCGATGACAATGTCCGACTTCTTCATGATCTCGGTCGCCTTGGCGTAGCGGGGACCATGCAACTCGCCGAACAAATGCGCCAGCTGAATCTTCTGGTAACTGGACAACCAGCGCTCATCGGGACGCCAGTATCGGCGCACTTCCACCCCCAATTCTGTTGCAAGAATCCAAACCAGTTCGGTCCGGCGCTGCAGGTGGGCGGTGATGCACTCGACCGTCAGCAGGTCGATCAAGCCGTTCAACTCCTTATCCGGCATAGCCGATAGTGCCGTGTAAGCATCCCGGTCACTGACATACTGCATGTCCTGCAACGGGTCCAACTCCTTCCGCCGTTCGCGCAGCTTGTCGAGTGCGGTGGATGTGAATCCCTCGCCATGTTCGGCGTTGATCGTGGTGTTGTTTACGTCCAACCGGATGGCCAGTGCTTCGCTGCGCACCTTGTCATGCAGGATCATCGCAAGGATTCGCTTGCGTGTCGGGCCTGCTTTCAATAGCGCTTCGCGCACGCCAAGCGCCTGATGCGTGAACGTCGTCGCCAGTTGCAAATCCTTCAAGTCGTCCGAAGTGGGCGGCTTGGGTGCTTCAATGCCACCGCCTCCGCTGCCATCGGTCTGACCATTCGCTCCATTCCCATTGCCGGATTGAGTATGTCGAACACGCGGTACGCGGTGTTCGCTGCGCACCCGACCATCCGGGTCCAGCAGAAGGAACGTCGTGCCAACCGCCTTGGTCGCCTCGGCATAATGCACCTGCGCACCCTTGGTAATCGCCTGCTCCTCGGCGTCCAGCACTTCGAGCTTGGCATTCAGCGCATCCGCTTTGACGTTATCGGGATCGTTGTCATCGTCCAGATCGGTAAACTTTGCCTCCAGCTTGGTGCGCCGATCCGCCAGTTTCTTCAACTGCGCCGTGGTTGCCTCGTCATACTCCTGCGGCGCTTCGGCCATCGACCACAGCCGATCCTGAACGTCGGCCTGCGGGCCAACCACCACGTCTGACCAACCTTCTTCAATGAGTGACTGCCGCTGCGCCAGCAGCACTCGGCCTGCGCCTCCATGAACACCTTCCGCTCCACCAGCACGCGCTCGGCAAACAAATCTTTACTGATGGCTGCATCCGGCAACTTGGATAAATCGAACGTCGCGGAAGCGGCGTCGATCCACGCATTGGCAATTACATTGCGAACGTGCTGCGCGTGTTGCGGGGTCCCGCCCACTTCCTGCCAGACTTCCAACTGTCTGTCTGGTGGCACCGATGCGAACGCCTCGGCGGTCGCGGTGTCGATTGCCCCTTGCCGGTAGCTGGCTTTGATCGGCTCGGCGAGCGTAGCCAATTTCATGCGCTGACGAATGTACCCTTGCCCGAGTCCAAACTCGGCGGCTATGGATTCGATCCCCTTGGCTTCTTCCCGGGCCAGATTGGCAAACGCGATGGCTTCGTCCATCGGGTGCATGGCCTCGCGCACAAAGTTTTCGGCCAGCGCCAAAGCGTCGGCGGTGTCGTCATCCACCGACCGCAACACACATAGCACCTTTGGCGGTTTCGCCGAATCCTTATACACCTCGCGCAGCGCAGCCAGCCTGCGGTTGCCCGCGATCACTTTGAAATCACCGGCGTTGCCATCGTCCGCCCGGACCACCAGCGGTGCCAGCAGTCCATGCGCCGGATGGACGCGACCATCTGCCAGTGCGCCTCCCGCTGCGGTTTGACGCGCCGCGGATTCCGCTTGCTGGGAATCAGCTTGGACAGCGATACAGAAATCTGAACGTCACGAGATTGAGATACATTGCGATTCATAAGACACGCTTTCGTTGTTGTGAATACAGTTGAATGGAATCAGTCAAACACCGAACAAACATCCCCCCGGTGGCCCTCCTTGGCCCCGATACCTTCCCTGCGAAACGCTCCAACGGGGTCAGATTGGGATGTCAGCGCCAGCGCCCACCAACTCACCTTCCACGACATTCGAGCGCGTTGGCCGGGTGTTCCTGCCGTTCCCGTTGCGCTTGGCGGGTGTGGTATTGCGCCGGCTGGCTTGCCGTTGCCCGATTTACCGCTACCGGGTTTGGCATCGACAAACCGGAATTGCTCCACAACCACGCGGATTTTGCTGCGCCGCTGGCCGTCGTCCTGCTCCCATTGCTCGAACTTCAATCGCCCTTCGATGTGGATCGGTCGGCCTTTGGTAAGGTTCTCGCCGATGGTCTGCGCCGTGCGGCCGAAAGCCGCACAATCGATAAATAAGACCTCCTCTTGGTCATTCCCATTGCCGTCTCTCCACTTGCGGTTAACCGCCAGTGAGAAGTCGCAGACCTGGGTGTCGGAATTGGGCAGGTTGCGCAACTCGGGGTCGCGGGTAAGATTGCCCATCAAAATCACTCGATTGAAACTGGCCATGATGTCTCCTTATAAATGTGTATGGCCTTATTGCGGCGTCCCTTTGACGACCGCTCCCCAGCCCATCCCCCGACGCGCCTCCATGCGCGTGCAATCCGTTGCAAGGGGGACAGGTTCGGGGAACGGTCGCCTACAGCGCTCCCGCCAGTTCCAATGCGCCGCGATACGCTGCCTGTTTGATCTGGTGAGACTGGCCAAACCAAACCGAATCCAACTGCCGGTCCAGCTTGTCAGCGGGCGAACCGCCACGGAATTTGCGCTGATGGTCGGCCCATTCGCTGACGGCGTTGTATGCGCCCCATGCGGTATGCTTCACACCCGGCAACGTGTTCTTGTCGTTGTCAAAGTTGCCAAGCATCTGCCCTAACACTGCTTCGCGGGTTTTCTTCTGCCGGTCGGTGCCGTGCGGCAAGTCCGCCCCGGTCAACCCCCGGAAGTAACCCGATGCCTCGGTAACGCTCAAATCCTTTTCGAGCATCGCATGCAGTTCATCATCAAACTTGTCGAACCGTGCCGCGATGATGCCCAGCTTCGCCCGTGCTTCGGCAATCCGGCTCTCCAGCCGTGGATGATGGGAAATCGTCAACCCCTCAACGCCCGCCTCCCGCAGCGCCAGATTGAGCGTGTTCTGGCATACCACGCGCACGGTGGTTGGAATCATCCGCAGCGCCTGGCTGCCGTCGTGCGTGTTGGTCAAGAGAACGTAAGGCTTGATCAGATCGTCCGGCCCGGCCCGATACTCCTTCGGAATGCTGGCCATCATCCACACGCGCTTCCCGCCGTGCAGGCTGCCCGCCGTCTCATACATCGCCAGCTTGTCGCCGACCAATCCGTCCATGAAGTCGAAAGCTTCATGGTTCTGAAACACCCGATAGCGTTTACCCACCACGCCCAAAACCGCTTTGGTGTCGGTTCGCACATTCGCCACCGTGTCCGGTATGCCCGCCTCGATACTGTGATTGTCCGGGTCGAAAGCCCGGACCGGCCATTGCTCCACCCTCCAATCCAACCCCGCGAGGCCGATAGCCTCGGCGCTGGTGGTTGCGTTGTCGATCACCACGCCCAACCGATGCCATGCTGGTTCACCGGTAACAAAAACCGCCGCTCTTCCCGTCGTCTGGTCAATTGCGTGTGCCATAAAGACACCTCCAAAAAGGATGAAAACCTCTGACCGGGATGGCTTAGGCCCAAACAGGCCCAAGCAATTTTTTGACCTCCCGGCTTCGTAGAAGCATGCCGGGAGTCAAAAAAGAACCTTTAAAAAGCTGTCGGTGGGAACGCTCGCCAAGCCGGTCGAAGGGCATGCCACGCGCAGGCCCGCAGACGGGTACTCACGGCGAGGAGGCGAGCATGGCAAGCGTAGCGGTGACCTTTCGAATGCACCGGCGAGCAAGACATGCCGCAGGCCCGCTGCAATCCGCGGCTTGCGGCCTTACAAAAAACAGCGGGCCTGCCTTCCCCTCATGTTCCCAACGACATCCTTAGCGGCGGGCGTGCCCGCCGCTCCTTGTCCTCCAGCCATGCTCAACGGATTTAGGCCGGGTGAGAAGGTGCGGAAGAGAGGGCTGGGCCTGAAGGCCCTCTCTTCTGCGTTTGCGATGCCTGTTGTCGTACAGATCGTGATGACAGAGAAAGCGCACTGGAAGGAACCTGAACCCCTCGCAAGTCGCTCAGCTCGTAAAATTAGATTGGGAGCGCTTGCTGGACGTACCTGTATGAGGCCGGCGAAGTTTTGATCGTAACGCGGGGAATTAAGAACGAGAGAGAGCGGCTCAAGGGTCTCAAGACGATTACTTAACCAGCTTTATGACAGTCGCAAGGCAGTCGCTACACTTCGAGCGCGCAAGAAGAGGGAACAACCATGGTACAATTTAAAGACGTATGCACTGTCGACAACGGAGCGCGTTTCCATAACGCTGATCTCCATATTCATTCGTATGGGGCATCACATGATGTAACCGACGCGCAAATGACGCCGGAATTGATCCTAGACTCTGCGGTGAGGCAGGGACTGAGTGTCATCGCGATCACTGATCACAACTCGAATAAAAATGTAAAGCGCGCGTTAGACTACGGTCAACAATACGCCGACAAGTTGCTCATATTGCCTGGTGTTGAAGTGACAACCGGTCACGGCCACCTGTTAGCGTATTTTAGTCCGACGGCCGTCGCCGACCTGACAAAATTCATCTCCCGGCTCGATCTGATCGGTGATATGGGTGATGAAAACACGCGGACGGCAAAGTCGATGGCGGATACAATCGCGGTAGCCCACGAACTGGGAGGAATCTGTGTCGCGGCGCATATCGATCGTGACAGGACCGGGTTCGACAAGTTCGCCGCAGGCTTCCAAAACTGGAAAAAGGATATTATCGCAAGCCCAGGTCTCTACGGACTGGAATGCGACGCGGTCGAAACGCTGATCTGGTACTCGGAGCATGATGACGGGACACCTGCCGGCGTTGAGCGGAAAAAGCTCTTTAATGCGAGGCAGGTTGTTGATGAACTTTCAGCGCGTCATCATTTGGCGCATTTGCAGGGCTCCGACTCGCATGCGATGGACCAGTTCGAAAATAAAGACCCCTCGAAGCGGTGGTCCAGAATCAAGTTGACCGAACTGAGTTTTGAGGCGTTGCGGGTAGCACTGGTCGATTGCACCGCGCGTGTGCGTGCTTGCGGAAGTCTCCCTCGGTCAATCCCGCGAATTCGCGGCTTGTCCATCACTGGAGGCTTTCTTGACGGCGAAGTGATTCATTTCAGCGACAATCTGAACTGTTTTATCGGCGGGCGCGGCACCGGTAAATCCACGGCGATTCGCGCGATTGCCTACGCATTTGGCATCAACGACGAGTTTGCTGAATATGGCAACTGTCCCGATGCCGTCACCGTGTTCTGCGAAGATGACAATGGCATCTTCTATCGATACCAGCGCACGCGCGGCGGAGACATCGCCGTGAAGGCGAAGGAAGACAATTCGATCGTCGATGTCCCGATCGACTCGTTCCACATTGAGTATTTCGGGCAAGGCGAACTCGCGGAAGTGGCGAAGGATCCGCTGAACACGCCCGAGCTTTTTCAAGCGTTTTTGGATCGACACACCAACCTGCGCGATCTGATTGAAACGGAAGAGGCACTTGTCACGAGCCTTCGGGAGAACGCTGGCCGGCTGAATCCCCTTGAAACGGCGTTCAGCCAGCTGGCACCCAAGAAAACGTCACTCCTCGAAATCGAAAAAAAACTCAAGATTGCCGAAGAGGGAAAATTGAAGGAAGTGGTCGGAGTTCAGAGCAAACTGGCCTCTGAAAAAACGGTTCGCGAATCCGTGGAGCGCATCGTCGCCGAATACACTACGGGTTGGACGCTGACCAACATCCAGCGGGATTTCGACCAGATTCTTGCAACGGCTGGAACTTGCACCGACGACCCGGCGTCGAAGAAGGCGTTGGATGCCATCAAGTCCGCGCTGGCTGCAAGCAACGCGGCAGTGAAGAAAAAAGAAACGGAACTGAATGCGCTGCTGAAAGACTGTGCGAAAACCCTGACGCTTCTGTCCACGCAGTTAAAGGTGAGCCACCATCAGATCAACACCGAAATCGCAAAGAAGCTTGCCGAGTTGAAGTTGCGCGGAATTGCAACCGACATGCCCGGACTTGAACTGCTGCTGCGCCAGAAAACATCAGTTGCAAAGGAAATTGCCGCGGTGGAGCAGCGCTCTGGTGAACTGACACAGTGCCGCGACCAGCGCGTCACACTTAGAACTGAGTTGAAGCGTGTTCGAGAGCAAATGACTGAGCGGCGAAAATCGCAACTCCGGTCGATCAACGTCAATCTAGGGGCGACCATCAAAGACTATATTGTGTTTGTAAAATACGACGATGCTGGAATCACGGCGGGCTTCGAAACCTTCATGCAGCAGAAGATGCATGGAACGTATTTGCAGGACGACGTGATCAAAAATGTGTGCAGCCGCATGAACCCATCCGATCTTGCTGATCTTGTCCTCGACCGAAAGGTCGCTGCGATTGCATCCGGCGCCAACGTGTCAACGGACTGGGCTGAGAAGATCGTCGAAAAACTTTGCTACTGGGATATCTTGTTCGAGCTTCAGGCGCTGTCGAAGCAGCCGAAACCGATCATCACCGTGCGTACGAAGTCAACTCCTCCGAAACTGATCCCGGTGCTTCAGCTCTCAGACGGTCAGCGACATACGATCCTGCTGACGATCGCGATGCTCGCCGAATCGAACGTGCCGCTGGTAATCGATCAACCCGAAGATGATTTGGACAACGGATTTATTTTCACCAGCATCGTCGCGACGCTCCGCGCGATCAAAGAAAAGCGGCAAGTCATTCTGGTGACCCACAACGCAAACATCGCGGTGCTTGGTGATTCGGAGCTCATTTTGCCTATGTGCCGTGAGAAGGATTGCGGGAAGGCGCAGGATCGGGGATCCATTGACAGCGAAGCTACGAAACTCGCTGTCCAAAACGTCCTGGAGGGTGGTCCTGCCGCGTTCCTTCGCCGTAAAGAAATTTACAACTACTAGATGGTCGGGCAACCGTTGAGGAGTCCAACAATCGGTGTTATGAGGTGCGCCAGGACCAGCGCTTAGAGTTAATCCATTGGGTTGGTATCCGAACGCGGGCGGATGTCCGCCGCTGAAAGAGCGTCCTGGTTGGAGAAAAGAGCCGTTTGATCGCCGCCTTGAACGCCGGTTGCCACCATTTCAAGGCACCGGCCGTCGGATGTGCGCGGGCGCGAAGCAGGCGCCGCACAAAGGCCACAGCGACGGAATCGCCTTCTGCGATGACTGATTTCCGCCGGTGCTGTTCAAAAGAAAGGCCCGACCGGGAAACGGTTCCCGGCCGGGCCTGAGAAGCTGGTGCAACCGATCAGTCGGCAGGCTTCTCCAGTCGCTGCTCGCGTTGTTCGCCCAGCAGTTGCATCACGCGGGTGTGCGTTGCGTCGGCGACCTTCATCAGCACCAGCAGATCGTCGCGGCTGAAGCTGTTCGTGCTTTGCCATTTACCGGCCTCGCTGCGGTAGAGCCTTTGAAATGTGACGTTAAAGCGTGGTCCGCTGTCGCCGTCGTTTCTCCAGATGGCCGCCTTGATGCTGCCGATTCGCACTTCCTCGATCGGCTGAGGTTTGGACTGTTTCTTCGCCATGACACTTGCTCCTTATGAGAGGGTTCGGGTTGGTCCGTTCTTTGAACAGCGCAGCGACGGACCAGCATGAAACCGCAGGAGCAAGGGCCGGAGGGGACGGCGACCGCGGCGGAAGTCCGGGCTAGCAAGGGTGCCGTGCCGGAGGGATTTTTCTTTGCGCAGCAAACCCTTGGGGTGACAGCGAAAAATCCGGACGGCACAAGCCGTTGCAATGCCGCAGGGCGCAGACCGGTGGACGACCAGAGCGGGGCTGGCCCCGCAGGTGGCTTGGCGAAAGAGATTGAACAATCCTGACCGGTCGCCTGGTGTGAATTGGGTGAATCAGGCTATCGGATGGAAAACATAGAGCAGCGGGTCGAGTGAACGACCTTCGGAGTGATCGCAGCGAGCTGCGGCGCGTAGCAAGCGACGTGTATGAGAAGGACGAGATGCGGTTGGATGGAGGGGGACGCAAGCACGCCCGCGCGATCAACTGTGCCGAACGAGATAGCGTGGGGCGTGATGTCCCGCCGCTGATGCCGCAACTGTGCCGAAGGACCGGCGGACACACTTCACGCAACCGCGCGGTCGTTTCCGCTCTTGGGTGACAGCGTGCCGAACCCGTTGGCGTTCTCCCGCTCAACGGGGTGGGCAATAGCACTGGTCAGGTTCGCTTCCGTCGGACGCAAAGCGCCGTGGCCCCGATAGCGAGAACCGAAATTGCGGCCGGTTCCGGGACGCTTGTCGGAGTGTTCGATGCCTCGAATTCCAATACGCGCACGCCGCTGGCGCCGCTCTCCTGCTGATTCTGGATGAATTCCAACGTGTAGCTGGATGAGGCTGGGAGGCCGCTCAGCGTGTCGCTGATCTCGATATAGTTGCTGCCGTATACGCTGGTGTACGACTGGTCACCATAGGTGTCGAGGATCTGCACATCATCCACCAACTGGCCGCCGGCGAAGAGTTCAAATTCGCTGGCGCTTCGATTGCCATTGGATCCGTCGTCTTCCAGAAACAGATTAAAACTCGTGAGCGAGGTAGCCGCGCCGAGGGTGGCTTTGACCGCATTGACCGTGCCTGCGGGCTGGCCGTTGTTGAAGATGACATCATTCTGTTCCCAGCCGAAGGTGCCGAACGATCCGCCGAAGAGGTCGCGGACATCAAACCCTTCGGGAATGAAGCTGGTTCCCGGTTGGAGTCGATAGACGTTGCCCGGCTGGCTGTAGTTGAAAACGCTGGCGGTGTCGAACATCGGCACGTTGTTGGCGCTGATGGGCGTGATGAGCGCCCCGTGTGCCGACCCCGCCGCTAGCATCAATGCCGCGGTGGCTGCACCGCACCAAAGTTGCAGGCGATGCCGGAGTTTGGAAGGCTGTTGAGTTCCCGTTTCATCCCGTCGATTTGTATCCCAGACCATTTTCTCTCCTTGTTTGGGCGCAGACGTTTGGCTTGGACAGGGCTTACTACAGTTCAGCGCTGCCGAGACATTTCCGAGCCCGATGTTGATTTTCGTAGAAGTCTTATCCGCCTATGGTTCACCAAGTGATGAGCGGTCGTCGCACAGATTCGATTTCGCTGCGTCTCACTGGCCCGTAACAACGGCTGTCAAAGCTATTGGAGATTCGATCAGAGAAGACGAAATATTCGTCGCTTTCGAGAAGGCGGTTCTGCATCCAGCGCGGCAGCAGGTTGCCGAAACCATCCCGCCGCGGCGGCATGGGCGCCACGGTGCGTCCGTTGATGCGAAGATCGCCGCCGGTCGTGTCGACTCGATCACCGGGTCCGGCGACAACGGGTTTGAGGATGTACCAGTCCCGCCCATCCTGACCGGTCCGCGACCGGATATACCACCGCACGGAGGCGGGGATGCGGAACTCCACCAGTTGCCCATTCGCGGGCGCGGCAGCGCTGCGGATGTACAGGCCAGGTTGCACGCTGGGCGAGGTGTTGATCACAATCTGGCGATTGGCGTGACAGATCGAGATAATGCCCAGCACCGCAACTCCGATAAGGCTGGCCCACCAGAATCGTCCTGCTGGTCGAAGCGATCGAGATGACCATTGAGTTTGATGAAGGAATCGTTTCACGCGCTCTGCTCCTGATCTGGGAAATCTCCGGCGGCCAATTCGGGTGGCCGCTGTCCAAGCAGGATGCGCCGCGACGCACGTCGCCAGTACCGGGCGGTCACGCGAGCGGGTTCGATTCCGCGTTTACGGATACTTTGAATCAGGTCCAGCATCTCATCGATACTGCGTTCCTGGCCGGCAGGCCCGTACTGATCCATAAACACATGGACGATGGCGGCTGGATGCACGTCCAGAACCGGATCCCCTTCACCCGCGCCCGCGGCGCTTCGAGAATCGTCAATGTGCGATGCTGGCGTTTGCGCGACTGGCGCCTCCACACGATGCAGAACAAAGCGCCTGGGCTGAAGAGCCGGACGCTCTCCGTTCCTTGATGACCTCGGATGCGGTCCTCGCTGAACGGAATTCCAAACGCCAGCACGCTGAGCGAGCGGTGCGAGGAATCGTGACAGTGAACGCGGGTGAGAGGAGGCGATTGCACAACCACCTGCTTGCTGATGAGTCCCGGACTGCGGTGCCGCGCCAGCCGCCGAAACAAAGTCCCTACCGTGGGCAAGGAATGTGACACGCGATCCCTCAATCGGCACCCGAAGGCGGAAGATCAGCTCTAAACAGTTCGAGTTTGGGCCGGCTTTCCACCCGAGCCACATTCGTTTACATTATGAACACACTTTTTGTGTTCAACAAATTCGATACCGATGAACTCTGCGATTTCATTACGGATTGCTGGCAAGGTGCGGAATATTTGCAGCCTTTGCGGGGTTCTTTAACACCTTTAAACGAAGAACAAACTGAACACCGGTAACTTGGCCGAGCGTCCAGTTGGGGCGGAGCATCCGCGCAGAATATGTTCGCGCCGCGCCCAGGTATTTGCTACATGCTCAACTAACCTTTGGCGCTGTTCCCCCGCGGCGTGAGGCGGTTTGTGCAACCGCCTGCTGTCGAATCTTAACATTTGCAGGACTGCCATGGTTGTCGACCAGCCGAAGATCGCCGCAAGACACTCCCTCGGCGACCGCGAGCCCGAAGTCGCGACCACAGTTCAGCCCGCAGAACTGATTGTCTCCATAGGTTCCAAATGCGCCCTCGAAGGTGCGCTTTACCACACGGTACGCCGTTGATATCACGACCCACTGCTTGCGACATTCATCAAACTTTGCCGGGACGTGCTGTGGTTGCTGGTCGTAGTGGTGGTGGCTTTCCTGCGGCTTTCGTTCCGTCGCGTAGCGTGGTCGAAGTGCTTTGCTACACCATCGGCATTTGGGTGCGCCACGGACTGTCTCTACGCCGTTTCGACAAATGATGGTGACCTGGATTCCTGCAATGGTTTCGGTGCGACGTTTGGTTTGCGCGTTTCCACCCGCTTCTGGCTTTGCGATTGGTGATTTCATCGATTCGGTTCCTCGCTGCGCCCCTCTGCCCAATATTTATCGACCGCGCAACTGACCCCGAAATAAAAAAACGGGGCCGCCATCCGGCGGACTCCCCGCGCTCGCACGCCTACTACAGCGCGTATGCACCCGGTTCATCCGCCGGGTGCCAACCCCGCTCGCGCAGGGCTGGACCCGGCAGAATCGTCGTGGCGCACAAGACCCGTTTGGCCGAGGGCCAAACGGGGTAGTAGTTTGCGAACGCGTGACGATTCGCTGTCCAGCGAATCTCGAAATTGTCTGTTATCTATCTTACGTTCTCCGGCGGACGCGACAATCGAATGAACGCCCTGTTCAACACAATTTTTCTGTTATACCGAAGGCACATCTTGCCCAGACCCGCTAAGCTGCCTAGCGTCGATAGTATTTCGGAGAACCGCATCTTTTGCTGACCAAGAATCGTGACGAATATTCCGGTAAGGGTGGCAAATGATCGGATTAGCGGGTGACTGCCCGCAAGTCGCAGCCCGGGATGCATTTGCGACCAGGGAGGTTATCGGGCATGTACACGGTGGTGGTTCACTTGACTGGCATTGGTCGTCCAGACCAGTTTCGTTTTCAGCTTCGGAATCGCGAAGCTGCCCAACGCTTTGTCGAACGAATTTCGCAATACGGCTTTTGGGTGAAGGGGAAACCGATGACGCTCATCCCACCCGCTCGTATTTCACTTGTTGAACTGGTGAGGATTAACAGCCGCTCAACATCGACAATGAGAATTGATGGTGCGTTGCGAAAGATGCGGCGCGGAGCCGTTAGATAGGGAGTGTCTTTTACAGAATGTCTCCCGTATCATCATTTTTTTGGAAACACCTGTACAAGTTCGATGCGAGAAGGTGGGACGAAAAATGGAGGTTCGGCCTCTTCAACCCAGAAGCCCTCTCGTGCGATCTCCTCAGCACGGCGACGGGCCTCGGTCATACTACCTTCAAGAAATTCGTAGATTTCCGATTTCTTCCCATTCAGTCTAACTTCTATGTTGAACATAAACGTCTCTTTCAAACTCAACACAAACTGGACTTTATCGAGATTCATTGTGATTTATCGATCCGCGATCGTCAGACCATTTTAAGCCGGTTTGAATTTCACGATTTTGTTCAAGTCCACCAGTACATGCTGTTGATCATTCTCAGCGATAGCGAGACGCGGCAGATCGCGCGTGGCTGGCCCTTTCGTGACCTTCCCGTCGGGATCAAAGATCGAACCGTGGCACTTGCAAACATATGATTGATCGTCCTGCGCGGACCTTGCAACCTTTGTGCGTGCAGACCGATGAAAGTGCAAACAGTTGTTTGTCGCGTCGGATTACGAAGAGTCCCTGGGTGCGATAGGCGTCGTACACTTTGTCATCCGTGAATGCAGCGATTGGCCCGGCATCGATCACGCCATCTGGCGGTGATCCAGAAGTAGGCTTAGCGGGTGCAGTTGAAGGAAGGTCAACTCCATTAGCTATCCTGACATATATAGACGTTGTCGCTGCACTGAGAATCATAAACTGCCGTCTACTGAATCGCATTCTGGCTCCAGCCCGCCTACGGGCGAAAAAGTTGTTCCTACAATGGATTGACTCGGAAAAATGCCGCGGCGAATGTCCACTCGATCAATTCGACATGCACCGTGCGTTCTGCAAACCGAGATTTGCTCAGTGAGACGAGTAACGGACGCGGGGCGCGGCGGATGTCCTGAAACACTGTGATACTTTTGGGCGATCTAGGAGGCTCGCTAATCCAAACTTCTGCGGCGCGAATAGCGGCTTCGTCGGCGGCTTGATCAATGCCCGACAGAAGCAACAGCATGTCAATTTGCGCATCACCTTCACAGAACAATTGAGCCAGACCGGCTCCATTGCCGGCAAGGTGCCAATGGATGACCACGCGCGGCATGCTGCTGAGGATGAACCTCGACTCAAACGCGGCTGGAGTGTTGTTGAAGTTCTGACAGAATGACTCTATCGCCTCCTCGCTGTTCGGAATGGCGCAAAGCATTTCATCGGAAATCTGCATGCGAGCATCCAATTCGCCGGCCAGTGTCACGTTAATGTGAGAAAAGCTATTCACGGTTGCGGTGTTCCTTCTATTTAAATTGTGATTGACAGCATTCGTTCCCGAGTCGAGTAGATCAGTTGCTTACGTCGAGGTGGTCTTTCCATTGGAGTTGCTTTCCGATCGGGGCGATGGTCGGCTGTGTTCTCGCACCTATGTGTTGCATTCTGTCCATTTGATGAGTCGAGCCAGTCATCGCCGGCGTCCTAGTGCTCTCTGGAGGAGCATCGGGGTTGAAACTCATTACCGCGCCGAGATGTCCCTGTAGGACCAATGCGGCCACCACGAAGCCTGTGCATGTGAGGTAGGTCCATCCCGGACTCGCGGCTTGGCGGTACGAACGCCACCGAAACCAAAGCAAAGCTGGCAGAACGAGTGCCAATCCTGTTCCAAGCCACTTGTGAATGCCCATTTGACTATGATCCATGTCGCTCATTTGCTTCAGCCAATACCATCCGGCGAACGCGGTCAGCGGTGTGATTAGGACTGCGTAAAGCAATGTCCACCAACCCGCGTTGTTGAGAGAAGGCTTGCGCAGCACTCGACCCGCGAGGTCGCTGAGGACTGAAACAGGCAACAATGCAGCGGTGAAATTAACGAGGAGTGGATGAAGCGGTGGAAGGATCATGTGATACTCCAAAGAAGCGACACGGGACTAGCCGATCGCAATAGGTGACCTCGTAAGAACTGTTTCATCCACCAATCGGATTAAGCACATACCAGTGGCCATCACCAGTATTTTGTGTCCTGCGATAGTGCTGCGCAACGAATGCGGTAAACTCTTGGCCCTTTTCGTTCAACATCTTTTCATTCACTTTGGCTACAAAGATAAGATTTGGAGGGTTGTCTTCTAGCTCCCGAGCGAGTTCGGACCATTGCTCTGGCAGAAACCATTCTGGTGACCACCCATTCAGAGCTACCGCCTGCTTCTGGTTAGAAAGAAAGTAAATGAGAGGATCGCCAAGCACATAAATACCGTTGGGCGCTAAATCCTGGTTGTATGAGGCAAGTGCCTCTGCTGCTCCCGAATAGGTGGAACTAATGTGTTTGCGAAAAGCCATTTGTTGGGCAATGGTGACTGGAAGTCCATGTTGTACTTCAAAGCCAACTTTGCGCGACCAACGCCACGCATATGGGCCCACTAAAACTAGAAGCAAGGCAGTTCGGATAACGATTGGAGTTGCCCGAATTGTTGGCTTGACTTCTGCAAGCCAACCCTCAACCTCTTCGACGCCCAAGGCTGCAAGAATTCCAAGGGGCGCTAGCAAGAGCACAAAGTGGTAGGCCCACCACATTCGCTGTGCAAGGATTACGGCAAGGCCACCTATAATCCACAGAACCAACCCGGAGGTGAGGAGATCCCAACTCCGACTAAGCCGTCTCTTAGCTCCTATCGCAGCAAACGGAAGTAGGGGGAACGAGGCCAGGAGAAACCATTTCAGCGCGCTTGCCAAAACGTGAAATCCGTTGAGCTGCACTTCCGCAACAATCCTATGCGGATAAGTAATGAATGTTTTGTAGAGTAGCCCCAGTTGATGTTCTAAGCCAAAGTAGATGATGACAGGCGATAGCGCGATCGCGACACTTAGTACCGAAGGAATTAGCACACGGAATGCGACTTCACTGATGGATCGTCTGACCGTGAACAACTGAAACGCGATTGTATTCGCTATAAACGCGATCGGAAGCACTACTAGAATCAGCTTGAATAACATCACGGCGACGGCTGCAAAGCCGAACAACCAGAATTGACTCCGATTGATCGTGCAGTGTTGAGATAGTGAGCACGAGGCCCATAGGGTTAGAAACAGGGGGAACACTACCAAGCCTTCGGCCTGGGTTAGGTGCCATGGGCCGCACACTGCAAGATAGACCCCACCGCTCAACAACACCGCGAGGTTTACTGTGATCCAACTTTGGGAGATGGTTCGCATCGCGAAGTACACGGCAGCACCGAAACCGATGAAGTAAGCCAGTTCGAAGCTGTGGATGCCAACCTCCGTGAATCCGAAACAGCGACCGGCGAGCAAGTAGAACCAGTAAATGCCCGGCTGCTTCAAATCCCAGAAGTCGCGATACAACACGACCCCGTTGTTCAACATCCGTCCTCCCACTGCAAAGAGGGCTTGATCTCCAGTAAATGGGTAAATGAGATTTGCTAACCCGACGACGAGAATTAGAGCCAACGAAATGAAATCGCTAGGCACAATGGCTTTGCGGGGCAGCTTCACGGAGATGTAAGGCGATTGAGTCATGGATAATGGCGAAGAAGTCACCATGTCGTCATCTTGGTGATGACGACATGGCAACCGGTTGGCAAAGGGAGTTTATTTGGACTTCACTCCGTATTTCGCCGGATCAGCCTCCACGGCTTTGGCGTAGGTGGCTGGATCTTTGGCAAACTTCTTGGGGCAATCATCACAGCAGAAGTGATAAATCTTGCCCTCATAGGTCGATGTAAGTTTAGAGTCGCCGACCTTGTCGCCGCTTACAGGGCAGACGGTGTTGCCAAGGTCCACCGCCGCGGCATCTGCCGCTGGCTGAGTGGCAGGTGTTTTCGGTGGCATGTCCATTCCGGTCATACCTGGGGCTGGCTGTGATGCAGGGGATTTGGGCGGCATTTTCATGCCAGGCATATCATCTGCGAAAGTAAAACCGGCGACACAGAGTGTTGCGGCAACTGAGAACAGTAAGACGTTCCGATTCATGGCACCTCCAAAATAATTGAGCTTTCGCCGGGGGCAGACCAAGGGGAGTGAACATCACTCCATAATCCTTCGACGCTTCCCGAGAATCCTGGCTCGATCTCATTTAGCGTTTGTATTGATCACGCAAAGTTCCTCGATTAGGTCACTTGCGAACGACAAGCGTCATGCCGCATTTTGGGCATTTGCCGGGCTTATCGGAAATTACTTCCGGGTGCATGCGACAGGTGTAGGCTGATGGGGCGCTCGCTGGTTGCGCAGCGGGTTCCATCTTTGTTGACATCGATGACACCGTTGCTCCTGGCGACTGATCCATGTTTAGACCCGGATCTGTGGTAGCGTCTATCCCGTCGCGCCGAAGATCGCTGGAAGATGCGACATCGGCTTGTTCTTCGGGCCGAGACCGATACCAGCCCGGATCTTGGTAACTTGTAATCCCTTCGCGAACCTTCAATATGGTGAACATGCCGCCCATGGTGATGTAGTCATACTGGCCGTGGCCGCCCACCATCGGGATGCTATTGACCGGCACCGGCATGCCCATATCTCCCATGTCAGCCATGCCGGTCTGGCCCATCGTCATATATGCAGGCAGAAGTTTGCCGACCTTGTTGTCCAAATCACCGGGCTTGACTCCGATCATGTTCGGGAGTCCGTGACCCATTTGATTCATGACGTGATGAGTCATATGGCAGTGCATTGCCCAGTCACCGGGATTGTCGGCAATGAACTCGATCGTCCTTGTTTGACCAACTGCCACCAGTACGGTCGTCTCTGGATGCTGCGCGGACTCAGGCACATCGCCGCCATCGGTGGCAACTACTTTGAACGAATAGTTATGCAAGTGAATTGGATGGTGATCCATGGCACCGAGGTTTCCGAGGCGAATTCGAACGCGCTGCCCCTTCGCGACGACAAGCGGCTCGGTGCCGGGAAACGATTTCGCGTTCATCGTCAACGTATTGAATTCGACCATCTCGTTTGGATTTGGCCGGTAGGTGCCAGCATCAATCCGCCATTCGTGAAGCATGATGGCAAAGTCACGATCCGGCCTTTTGCTGGCGGGCTCTCCGCGCGGATGAATAACGAACATTCCGGTCATGCCCATTCCCATTTGCGTCATTTCATCGTGGTGTGAATGGAACATCAGTGTCCCGTGCTGCACTATGGTGAACTCATACTTGAAGGTCTCGCCCTGCTTGATGGCCCGCTGACTTAACCCACCCACTCCATCCATCCCGCTGGGCAGGCGGAACCCGTGCCAATGGACTGTGGTTGGCGCTTCAAGGCGATTGGTGACGTAGACTGCGCACTCGATCACCTTCAACCGCTTCAAGAAGGGGGTGTACCTGGCCGTTGTAACCCCAGCAGAGTGCCTTCATGCCGGGGGCAAATTCATTCCACACTTCTTCGGCCACCATGTGAAAGACTTTGACGCCGTCCACAATTTTCCATGGGATTTTCCCGCAATTTGGGACGGTTACTGGCGTGTAATCATGGCCGGGCACTCCCGGTGCTTGAGGTTGGTCAGCAGGCGAGTGATCTGCATCAGATTTGGACTTATCAGGATCTGAGGTTGGCTGGCCTGCTGCCTGTTGCGCTAAAGCCGGCGCAATGCCTGGCCAGAGCACCGCTGTTCCGGCCAGCGCCGCTGCGCCAGCAACTATCGCGTCGCGACGACTCATTCCATCGTTAACTGATTTCATAATAACCTCTGTAAGAAATGACTGGTTTGCTTTTACGTTCACGACAGTCGGCCTACATCCCTTTCATGCCCTTCATCCCGTCCATGCCGTTCATATCTTTCATAGGCGGCATAGCCGGAGCGGGCAGGACCGGATCTGAAGGTTGGGTGGAAGCCATCGCCCCCGGAAGCCGACCGCCGATTGCTTTCTCCAGTTCGGCGCGGGCGATCCAGTATTCATGCAAGGTGCCGATGTAGTCGCGTCCCGCTTGAATTTGATCGCGGCGTGCTTGAAGCAACTGAAAGACGCCGACGAACATTCCGTTGTATTGAAGCTGTGTCTGCTGCAACAACTTTTGCTGAACGGGCAGCACTTCCCGTCGGTAGAACTCGATCTGGTCTCGTGCGTTGAACATCCGGGTTCTGGCCGCGCGAACTTGGGAGCGAATCGACACAGCCATCGCAAAGTAGCGCTGTTGACTTTGGCGGAATACCGCCGCCGCCCGCGCCACGGTCGCCTGGCCTTGGTCAAAAATGGGCACTGGAAAGCTGAGGGACGGGCCGATCCGCCACTGGCCGTCGGTCTCGCGTTCAGCCTCGGGACCGACATTCAATGATGCTAAGAAACGAAGGTCTCTGGCGAATCCGAGAGTCTGCGCCTGCACGAGCACATCTTGTCGTGCGGCCACGAAATCGGCCCGTTGGCGTATGGCCAACGTTTCCAGGCCGTGCGGGTCCACCTCGGCTGCCGGCAGTTCTGGAAGCCGCCCCGGCGCGGTCCACATTGTGTCGTTGCCCCACAATCCCATGAGATCGTTGAGTCGTTCCCGCGCGTCAGCGACTTCAGATTCGGCAGCCGCAAGCGCTACGCGGGCTTGCCCATAGAGAGAAGTTTCGCCGAGGAGCGTCAACTCATTGGTGTTACCGGCATCATGCAGTCTTCGCGCAGCGTCAAAAGAGGCACTTTGGGCCTCCAACACGGTCTGGCGAAGTTCCCGGTCTTGTTCGGCAGCCTGATAATCGTAATAAGCCCGACGCGTCTCTGACGCCTGTAAAATGATCGCAGACGTTACCCGCGCTTTTGTCTGATCGAACGCCGACGTTGCCAACCGCTTTCGCACCGGCAATAAAAACACATCGATAAAATCTTCTTCGACGGAAAAATCCAAGTAAGTTCGCTTGGGGCTTCGGTCCGGAAAGCGTACACCGATGCTGAAAACGGGATTCTTCAGAAGGCCCGCCTGAACCAGATCCGCCTGTGCAACCCCGAGGTCTTCGTAACTCGCCTGAAGCATTCGATTGTTGAGCAGTGCTATTTGTACGGCCTCATCAACATTCAAAGGTTTGGCAAGCATCGCGTGAACAGAAGCATCAACGTCGGCATCTTGTGCCGTAGTTCCACGCCACTGAACGACGTACCCTGTTCTTCCCGATATGTCCTTTTGAATCGATGTAAATTCGCTTTCTTTCGGCACAGTTGCGCATCCGCCAAGCAGGCCTGCAATGACAACTATACCGACCGGTGTGGGCGGAACTTTCATGGTTTTATTCCTTCGGTTTTGAGTACGAGCTTCATGCCGCAGATCGGGCAGTTCCCTTCCTTGTCGGAAACGACTTGAGGGTGCATTCGACAGGTATAAAGCTGCCCAGCGACCGGGGCCGAAACCGGCATCGGGTGTTGCATGTTCGACATGCCGTCCATATCCGACTTCATCCCGTGATCCATGCGAGGCGTGTTTTGTTGCATGTCAGGTTGAGTCGCCGCCGCTGGCATCATCGAATCTGAAGGGGGCTGCGCTGCGACGGCCTGCAGCGTTTTGGAAGCAAGAGGAAGTGGTGCCTCGACCGCAGAAATGTTCGTAGGATCATTGGCCGAAACGGAACGAAAAGCAGACGGCTGCGAACAGCCGACCGCCAAAACGGACAATGCGCCAATAATGAGTATCCGCGGTATCACGCGAACCTCCGATGGTTAATTTTGAGAGTGGAAAGGAACCGATTACTTCACGGCTATCGGCGAAGCCGAAAACGCGCAGTAGGACCGGCATTTGCCAGAAACAACCTGGAAATGCGGGACTAAAAATGGCGGGTATTCAAATATTGAGTGCGCAACCCAGGCGCAGAAGTGTGGGCGAGTCTATCAGTGGCGGTATTTCGGTGGAGAGATGGCAGGCACCAAGACCCTCTGACATGGATCGAAGAGGACTAAAAAGGTCCAGCAGCGATGAAGCAAAGTACAAAACAAGCGGTGGAGAAATAGTCGACGAACTGGCCTCACTCACAACAGCGGCCTGGCAGTGCATACAGGCGGCATCATGGCCGCCAGAACCATCGTGTTTACACGGGGCTGGATTTCCGTTTGTTTGAACATCAACGTCATCGTCACCGTCATGATCGCAACATGAGTGTCGCGCTGCTGTTGAAGGCGCATTACACGGTTTGTCTGGCTTACCAAAAACTCCACCAGCACAGACGCAGTTGATGCTGCTGAACAGGATAAGTCCTGCTGTCATGACTGCGAAAAGTTTCTGCAAGACAAAACTCACGACGGAAATCCTACAAAGTGGTCGCCAACGGTTCAAGCCATAAAACGGACGGGTCGCATATGATACACCTTTTTTCAAAAACTAGACTGCTGACGGCAGCTCAGCTCTGATGTTCTACTTCATAGAACGTGATCGACTCGCCAAAAAGTTCATTTCTTTCCACATTTTATTTTTTACAGCGAATAACGCTTTAAATTTTGGATGCACCGGTGGGAAAGGTGGCATCAGTTCGATCGGTGGTGGTTATACCAGCCCACGCCTTTGATCTCGTTCCATTCGTTGGTCTGATCCATGATTGTTGGGCGTTTGCCCGGACCCTGGTGTTCGAGGTGACAGTCGGCACAACTGCGGACATCGCACAAGAAAATACTGACCGGTTCGGAGATCACTTCGGCAAAAGCCGCGATTTAAGATTTAAATAGCCACCGTTTCGAGATGACGGTTTCAAAAATCACAACTACCCAACCACCAAGCTGAATATCTCAATGCCGGATTGGCTTAATACCTAGTTTGCAATTTTTCCAACAGCCGAAGGCCTCCTGTCGCAATTGCTAGCACGTGCATTCGTGATTGGTTCGTACTTCCTGGCACGGCGCGTCTGCAACACTCGGCAGCAAGTGAGTACCTCATTGAGGGGTTCAGCAATGCATTGTTCCGGATTGTGAAAATTGCTCCGCTTCCAATGAGACGTAAGACCTTGCCGAAACAGACTCGAATCTGTCATTGGTTTCTGCCGAATACGATGGGTCAAACAGCAAAAAAAGCGTGGAGGGTCCGAACTCATTAAAAGCGTTTTCGCCTTTGTACAACGATCATTGAAAGTTCAGCACTGTCTTTGTGCTGATTTTGCCTGATAAGTCGATCGTCGCAATTGCCTCCAAGTCAAAAATATGCTTTTCACGATTGGCTCGAAGATTTGCCACCAACCGTTCGATGGCAACCAAAGACCGCTGACTATCGAGTAAATCTAAAAGCGAAGCGTGCCCGGTTTCGTAAGACGATCGACCGAGATCAACCGCCTGTTGCGCACGGGGAAGAACTAAGTGCTCAAACAGATCGAGTTGGCGATCCGCATCTTTTACAGCGGTGAGGTCCGCAACAACCTGAGCCGACAGATCGCTTCCTGTTTGACGGCGCATGGCCTCTGATGCGCGGAGATTTGCTTCCGCCTGTGCGATGGCCGCGTTGATTGCTTCGTATCTGAAGATGGGAACTGTCACTTGTCCGAGGATTGATTGTGCAATGCCTACTGGATCAGTTCCCACGCTCAGATTGAAGTCGGGAACATACTGAAGTTTTGCGGCCCAGATCCCTTGCTGACGACCGCGGGCTTCATCAGCAAGGGCGATCAGTTCCGGGTTATTCCGCGAGGCCAGGCTCAAAAGTTCGGCATCCTGATACGCAATTGTTCTCATCAGTGGCAATTCGGCAGGAAGTGGCAACGGCGCATCGTTCGCGCGGCCAAGCATCGCATTCAGTGCCGCTACCTGGCTTGGAATCTGTGACTGCATGTTTGCGATCTCGTTGCGCGATAGATCCACTTCATTGTTCGCTTTAAGCACATCTAATTGCCCAGCACTGCCCGCACGATTGCGCGATGCCGTGGTGCTTGCTGTCAGTTCCAGCAGTTGCTCATTGGACTGTTCGAGCCGAATCAATTCTGCATTCAGCGCATAGTCGTAATAGGCACTGAGGATCTTACTTCGCAGGTCAAACTTGGCCTTCACGAAACGATGGCCCGAAGCCCGCGCGTTTTCCAGAGTTTGCCTGGCGGCGGCGTCCAGTTTTCCCGGCCACTTGATGTCGGTCATTGGGTCATTGCCAAAGGTCAACGTACTGGTTTTCCAACTGGCGTGACCATTAGTGACGGTCGTGCCGGCGGCGATGTTGAGAGATGAAGATTGGGTCCCGTCCTGGGGAATTTGCTCGATGGCGGCTCGCCATGTCCAGTACCGCTGCTCAAGATCGGCGTTTGTGAGCAGTCCACGCTCGACGATCTCATCGGGCGTGGGATTATCCGATAGCGGGGGGATATCACGAACCTCGAATCGCTTTTCAAATGGCTTACCCAAACGAGAAGCGGAGGCTCGCTCTTCGCGCTCACCGGGCGGATGAATTGTGCATCCGGTCAAAGTTGCCGCGACGGCGATCAATACAAAACGGCGGATAGAACTGAAATTAAACATGGACTCCCTCCCCGTTACCGGAAGCGATGGATACAACCGGAAACTGCGCGATCCGGCGATTGTGTTTTCTGCCCACGTCCGATGCCGAAGCCTTTGACAACGTAGAAGATGATTGGATAGATCAGCAGTTCCATCAAGAAACTGGTGAACAATCCGCCGAGCATGGGCGCGGCCAATCGCCGCATCACGTCTGATCCAGTACCCGTCGCCCAAAGCAACGGCACGAGCCCGATGAACGCGGCGGCAACGGTCATTGTCTTGGGGCGGATGCGCTTGACCGCGCCATCGTGAACTGCGTGCCAAAGATCGTCATGGGAGTTCATTCTCCCTTGGGACTTGAATCGCTCGTAGCTGTTATCGAGGTACAACAACATCACCAGCCCGGTTTCAGCATCGAGTCCGGCCAAGGCGATGACGCCGACCCAGACGGCAAGGCTCAGGTTGTAACCCAGAAAATAGAGAAACCAGACTGCGCCGACGAGGCTGAACGGCACTGCCAGCAGCACCACCGCCACCCTGAACCAGCTTCGCGTTGCAGCATAGAGCAGCATCACAATGATGATAAATGTGAGCGGCACTGCCCATTTCAGTCGGGCATTGGCTTCCTGAATATTTTCAAATTGGCCCGACCAGACCAGCGTGTAACCAGCTGGCAATTGCAGTTTTTCAGACATCGCTTTTTGTCCATCAGCGATAAAGCTGCCGATATCGCGCCCGGTGATATCCACAAACACCCAGGCAGATCGCCGGGCGTTTTCGCTTTTAATCATCGGCGGGCCGGGTTCAATCTTGATGTCAGCAACCATGCCGAGCGGAATTTGCGCCACTGGGTGTGGGAATCAAGACCTGCTTGATAGCCGATGGATCGGCCCGCAGATCGCGTGCATATCGTATATTGATGGGGTAGCGCTCCAGCCCTTCAACGGAAGTAGTGGTCTTCATCCCGCCGAGGTTTGTGCTGATGACATCCTGAACATCACCGCTGGTGAGGCCGTAGCGTGCAGCTGATTTTCGGTTCACATCAATGTCGAGGTAGTAGCCGCCGAAGGATCGTTCCGGGTAGGCACTGGCCGTCCCTCGGACGTTCAACATGATAGTTGATGCCTTGGAAGCGAGGTCGGACAAAACCTGTAGGTCCGGCCCCATGATCTTGATGCCGACCGGGGTCTTGATTCCTGTGGAGAGCATGTTGGTGCGATTTTCAATCGGCATCGGCCAGGCGTTTGCAACGCCCGGTTCGGTGACGACAGAATTGAAGCCGTCGTGAACCGTTCCGTCTGAGTCGGTCCAACCGTAGACCAGTTCCTCCATTGTTATTGTTCGTTCGCGTGGCCAAAGCGTGTGTTCCATCGGCCAGCGAAGCGCCGCCGGCCAGCGATCGAAGAAGTAGCCCATCTTTCTCGACCGCCATTTGCTGCGGTCGGTTTGCAGACGGGTGACACTCTCGATCATGTCCAACGGCGCGGGATCAGTGGCGGTATCCGCCCGGCCAATTTTTCCGTAAACGCTGACGACTTCAGGGAAAGTTTTGATCAGTTTGTCGGTCTGTTGCAATACCTGCCGGGCTTTTGTCACGCTGATGCTGGGGTCAGTCGTGGGCATGTAGAGCAAGTCCCCCTCATCCAGCGGCGGCATAAACTCACTGCCCAACTTCATGAACGGCCAGATTGCCGAGGCTACAAATCCCACGGCTAGAACTAGCATGACCCACCGGAAACGAATCGCAGCATTAAAGAACGGGTTGTATATCTTTTGCAGCAGGTGACTGATCGGGCTTTTCTCTTCGTGGATGATCTTCTGCGGTACAAGCAGCATTGCTGCCAGAACCGCCCAAGCGATGGCCATCCACCAGCGATACGGTTCGACTCCCGGCTCAAGGTTGGGAAGAAAGTAGAGCAACGTCGCGGGCACGAACATTGTTCCCAAGGTGATTCCTAAATTCGTTTTCCATCCCCATTGCTTGGGGAGGACCCGGCTGGTGATGAAGTACACCATCAACACGGGAATGATGGTGATTGAGAGCACTGCCGCCGATGCCATCGCGAATGTTTTGGTAAACGCAAGCGGCTTGAAAAGCCGGCCACTCTCCCCGCCGAGCACGAACACCGGCATGAAACTGACCGTGATGATGAGCAGGCTGAAAAACAAGCTCGGGCCCGACTTCCTTTGCGGCCTCCATGATGACATCGCGTGCGAGGCCGCGGCTTCTGACCCGCATGCATCCGCTCCTCTTCGTGGTCCAGATGTTTGTGCGCATTCTCCACCATGATGATGGCGCTATCGACCACGACCCCAATCGCAATCGCGATCCCGCCCAGACTCATGATATTGGCGTTGATACCAACCAGGTGCATCGCGAGGATGCTGATTAGCACGCTACTCGGCAACGACGAAGACCGCGACCAGCTCGCTCCGCGCATGCAGCAGAAATAAAATGCACACTAAGCCGACCACAATCATTTCTTCAATCAAGTGTGTGGCGAAGCGTGTGAATGGATCTCTCTATCAGGTCGGACCTGTCATAGGCCGTTTTAATCATGACGCCGGGCGGCAGGCCGCTTCCAAGGTCGGCGAGTTTCGCTTTTGCATCGTGGATGACTTGATACGCATTCGCGCCGAACCGCGCGATGACCACGCCACCAACCGCTTCCCCTTCACCATTCCATTCGCCCACGCCGCGCCGTTCTTCACCGGCAATCTGAAGCGTGGCCACGTCCGACAGCATGATCGGTGTGCCGTCTTTCCCGAGTCCAACCGGGACATCTGCGAGGTCATTCAATCCTTTGAGATACCCGCGGCTGCGGACCATGTATTCATTTTCGCTCATCTCGATGACCGATCCGCCGACATCGTTATTTGAGTGCTGGATAGCCGTCATGATCGTGCCGACAGGCATGTTGTACGCGAGCAGTCGCTCGGGTTTCAGCACGACCTGGTACTGCTTGACGAACCCGCCGATCGGCGCGACCTCGGCTACATTAGGCACGGCTGTGAGTTGATAACGCAGATACCAATCCTGCAGGCTTCGCAAGCTGGCCAAATCCTGCTTGGAAGATATTAGCGGCTTGCCGTCCAGCGGACGAGTTGCCCGGCTTGTCGAATGCGCGCACCTTTACCAGCGCCGCCTGGCGATCAGCGGGTGCTTGGTCCCGCTCCCCGTACCACTTGTCATTTTCCTCATCATGCCAAATGCCCGCTAGGGTGATTGGCATCGTAGTAACCGGGATAAAGCACGTATTGGTAAACCCATCCCACCCCGGTCGCATCTGGCCCGAGTTTGGGTTCAACGCTCGCCGGCAACCGACTCTTCACAAAATTCAAATATTCCAGCACCCGGCTTCGCGCCCAGTACAGATCGGTTCCATCTTCAAATATGATGTACACGAACGACTGCTCGAACATGCTGATGCCGCGTACCACCTTGGCATGAGGGATACCCATCATGGCCGTGGTCAACGGATAGGTAACCTGATCTTCTACTACGTTGGGTGCCTGACCTGCGTAATCCGTCGTGACGATCACCTGTACGTCTGACAGATCCGGTACTGCATCCAGGCTGATGTGCAGCGTGGCCCAGATGCCCGCGATCACCAGCATGCCGGTCAGGAGCAGCACCATAAACCGATTGCGAACTGAAATTTCTATGATTTTTGCGATCATTGGAATCCGAGACAAAGGCGGGCCGATTATTTGGCAGGAATGTCTAAAACCCGGATCAGTTCACCGCTGACAGATTGAAACGCTTTGCGCCCCGTGTCCACATCTTTGGCCTCAGCCAGTGCCCCGATGGATCGCTGAAGGTTGGTAAATGTTTCGGCAGGTAGTTTGTCGGCCGCAGCTTTCAATGCCTGAATCACAATCGCGTCCAGCTTGTCAGCGTCGAAGCTCTTGCCGACCATCAAGTAATTATCCGTAACTGCATCGAGTGGTGTGCCTTCCATCGGTGCGACGACTTTTTTCGTCACACTTCCGCACGTCGCCATCATTGAACCGAAATAGGGATTTGAGATTTCATCACCTGTTTGAATCCAGTCAGCATTCTTCATCGGACAGTGAGCGATGACCAGTGAATGAGCCGATGGAACTGGCGCGGTCGCGGCTATCGGCATCGTTGCGGGAGTCATTGCGCCGATGTCACTCTGCGACATGGGCACATCACTTCCCGGTGTTGAGGCGTGACGAAGTTTATCAATTGCTTCGGTTGTCCGGCTCTCCACATCCATCAAAAACTGTCCGCTGGTAACGACCGTTTCTCCGGGGGCCAGACCTTCAAGAATTTCAACCTGGTCATCGTCACCGGCTAAACCCATGCGTACTTTTCGAGGATCGAAGTGGCCCTCGGCTTGCGCAACGAATGCAATCTGGCGAGTTCCGGTATCAATCACCGATTCACGGGGAACCAACACCGCATCGGCAAGCGGCTTAGTCACGATATTGGCCGTCGCATACATGCCCGGGTGCAGTTCATGCTTTGGATTTGAGATTGCAATTCGCACCGTCACCGTGCGCGTCATATGGTCAACGTGTGGGTGGATGAACATGATCGGGCCGGTGAAAGTCTTCCCCGGCAAACCATCAACCATCGCGTCCACCGTTTGGCCCAGTGCAACCGACGGAATCTGTTGTTCATAGACTTGAGCATTGAGCCAGAGCGTCGAGTGGTCTTCGATCCGCATCAGCTTCATGCCTGCTTGCACAGCAGACCCTTCGACAACCATCTTCTCGACCAGATCGCCGCTCGCCGGGCTTCGAAATGCAATCGTTGTCGGGGCTTTCTTCGCAGCCGCGATCGCATCAATGTCCTGATCGGAGATTCCCCAGAGCCGAAGCTTTTGCTTGGCCGAATCAACCATCCCCTGCGATTCGTCGCACATCGTGCCCGTTGATTTGGGATCGACACCGTTCAACACTTTCACGGCACCTATCAACTCTTCCTCTGCAACCTGAAGGTCTGGGCTGTAAAGATCAAACAGCGGCTCGCCTTTAAGAACGTGCATCCCCTCGGTGTTTGCGTAAAGTTTTTGTATCCAGCCGTTGACCTTCAGGTTTACCTCATAGACCGATGATTCCGGTGCTTCCAGCATTCCGAACGTGCGAACAGTAACGGTCAGTGGGCCGCGGGTAACGGCGGCGGTGCGAACCCCCATGTTCTGTACGATGGTGGGATCGATCTTGACGGTAGGACCACCGCTCTGGTCCTCCTCATACACCGGCACCAAATCCATGTTCATCGCGCTCTTGCCGGGCGCATGGGCGATCGACGATGGCCCCAGCATCGGATCCCAGTAATAAAGAATTTTGCGCTTTCCGGCGACTGTCTCGCCGGCACCGGCATCGGAATCATCCTTCAACGGCGTTAATTTCATGTGGCAGATAGGACACGTTCCGGGATGATCCTGGATCACCTGCGGGTGCATGCCGCACGTCCAAAGCTGTTTGGATTTCGCAGACGCATCGCCCGACATGCCTCCGATCGAAGCTGAAGTCTTCGCCTGGCTAGACCCCGCTTGGTGCCCGTCACTGAGGCTGATTGCAAACACCGCCGCGCCGCCCAACACCGCTGCCCCGATCAGGGCAGACACTTTTGAGAGATTTGAGTTCAACACCGGCGGCACTCCGTTCTGCAAAACTTCGGCGAAATCAGTTCACGAGAAGGCTTCCCGACGAGGAAAACAAACCTGCACTACCTCTCTAACGAGATTGCAGGGCGAAAAGGTTCCACGTCAAACATTTTATGAAACCATTCATGTGTGGATGCTCGGAAACTACGCATAGACCGTCGTCGCGCGCAGGTTCCTAAGCGTCCGATGCCACAAGATGATGTGTAATCGGCCTGGCACCGTTGTTGTAGCAGCTTGATATGGGTCTGATTCGTACGGCCGGGCTTTTAATCGGTATTGGGCTGTTAAGTGCAGGTTGCGCCTCGGCGCCGTTGTCAGCGGATGTTTGGATAGCTGACCACGGCGGTACTCTTCAATCGCATGATTCTCGGCAGGCTCGCCTTGATGCGCTCTCGCAAAAGCTTATCGCTGGTTGCCGTGGCCGGAAGATCACGGTCCAGGTTCTGGCGACAGATATCGTCACCGCAAACAGCCTTTGGGATGGCCATGTTTTCGTCACACGCGGACTGATGAATCACTTGGATGATGCTGAAATCCAAGCCGCCATCGCTCACGAGTTGGGGCACTTGGTGAGCGATCGTCATGTGCAACCGGTAGCAAGCCTCCGTGGCTGCTGCGTCGATCCCGATCAGGAAGTCCGCGCCGACGCCGTCGGAACGGAATTGCTGATCGCACAAGGTCTTTCCCCCAGTGCCATGATTAGCATGCTGAGGAAAGTCCAACGATTTGGTTCTCTCTCACCAGCCTGTGTTGCAGCGGTCGATCATCGGATTGAAATGCTCGCCACAAATCCGCCCGGGCGTTGACAAAAACATGCCCATAACCTTCAGAACTGAAGGCTGGAGGCCAGATCCATCAATCGAGTTTGCGGCAATTTTGCGATCAGGCAGACCCACCGGCCATTGCATGTGTCATGACCATGTTCAGATCGCCCACGCACTGGACGTGATATTCGACGCCGTTGTGCGTGGTGATTGGCGAACTTGGAGTTTTCATGTCGCTTGAATTGGCAACGGTCATGCTGACGGGTTCACCATCGCCTTCGAACAATGCGCAGGCCATTTTTCTATCCTTCACTGACCGCATGCAGCAAGCCATCGCATGGTCGCTGGGCATATTGGGCATCTTCGGCGAATCAGCCCACTGAGCGGCGAGAACTTTGTTCGCGTCCTGAATCGAATCCACCCGCGTCACGGGAACCCGACCAGCAACGAGGTCGTTGTGGAATTTGGCCATTTCGATCACGGATGCTTCAACAGGCTGGCTGGAAAGACTGAGAAGAATTCCAGCGATAACCGCAATCACCAGAAAGCTGGCCGCGATGGCTCGCATTGGCCTCATCCATTTCATGGACAAGATCATTCGCCCTTGCGAAGAAGCTGGAATCTTGCCCTGGATCAACTTGTCCAATCGAGAAGTATCCACGGGCATGCTGCGTAATTTGGCAAGGCGATCTGCGGTTGCCCGATCGAGCCGTTCGTCTTCTGAATTAGATTCAATGGCATCCATAACGCACTCCGTCACAAATGTGACTGTTTGGTTTATTCGGAACGGTTCATTCGGACACAAGCCGCCGGTCGCGCACAATGGCAAGAGGGCTTCTCGCAGCACCGCCCGGCCGCGATGAACCCGAGACTTGATCGTTCCAAGGGGAACTCCCAAAATGGAGGCCGCTTCGTTGTGATCAAGTCCCTCGACATCTACCAGCAGTAATGTCCATCGCAGTTCTTCGGACACTTCTTGAAGAGCGTGAATGATCTGGGCATCGGAAAACTCGCCCAACAGTTCTTCCGGATTTTGCCATGCTGCTTCACGATCAACTGTCTGATGACCGGCGCTGACTGGTTCCACCAGCAGATCATCGAGACTCAAGTGCTTCGTGGAGCCGTCGAGTGTGCGAAGGCGATCCATGCGAGTGTTCCGCAGGATGGCCATCAGCCAGGCCACGGGATTCACACCGGTGCGAAACGAATCAATCGCTTTGAACGCCTTCAGCAATGTTTCTTGGGCAAGGTCTTCAGCCTCGGCGGCATTACCGGTCTGGATTCGCGCGGCGCGAAGAATCGCCGCTCGATGCGGCCACACCAAATCGTAAAATCGCTGCGTTGCTGTTGAGTTTGCCAAGCCACACCACGGTATCCACTAGCTGCTGTCTATGTAAACGAGTCGGCAACTCGAAAAGGTTCCATTCCAACTCGACAAAATGCGCCAACCACCGAAGTGGCGGTTTTTGCCGGTAATAAAGAATATTCTTCGGTCGAATGAACCTTTCTCCGCAGCCAACACGTTTATCACGGTGGCTGAGATCGTCGTGAGGTGTCTCTCGATGAACGAAGCGATCATCTACCACAAGGAGACGTCATGTTGAAGAAACTTTTGACCGTTGCTGTTTTGGGAATTGCTACCGCTACATCGCTCGTGGTCGGAGGTTGTGCGTCCGACACTCCCAAGGGCGCTTATGGGCTGACCGGCACCACGCATCCAGCCCCCGTTCGGCATCTGAATTATGGCGCAGGAAAATCGGGCCACGCCTGAAACATTTCATCATCGCCCTTCTGAAGACGGTCGCCATCCCGTTCGATTCGGGATGGCGATTTCGTGCTAACTGGATCACACAATGACAAAGGCTCTCTCTTTGATCGCATTTCCAAACATCGATCCCGTGATGCTTCGCCTGGGACCGCTGGCCATTCGCTGGTATGGCATGGCTTACCTCGCGGCTTTTGTCAGTGCCTATCTGCTGCTTCTCCAACTCATCCGCATCGGCAGGCTTCACCTCAGCCGAAGCGACGTTGGAGATTTGATGAGCTGGTTGGCTATTGGCGTGATTGCTGGTGGCCGCGCCGGCTGGTGGCTGTTTTACCACCGCGATGAGGGCAGGTCCGAAGCATGGTACGAGCCATTCGCCGTCTGGCACGGCGGCATGAGCTTTCACGGCGGGCTGATCGGCGTGATCATCGCATTCACTTTCTGGGTAAAAAAACATTATGCCGAATTGTGGAACGTGGCCGATGCACTCGTATTAGTAACACCTGTCGGTTTGTTCTTCGGTAGGATCGCCAATTTCATCAATGCAGAGTTGATCGGAAGAACGACGACACTTCCGTGGGGAATTATCTTCCCTGGCGAGTCCACGCCCCGGCACCCGTCACAACTCTACGAAGCGATTCTAGAAGGTCCTTTGCTCCTGTCCTTGTTGTGGTGTCTTTACAGGCGGCATCCAATACAGGGACGAACCGGCGCTCTGTTCCTGTTCGGATACGGCATGATCCGGTTCATCATCGAATTCACACGCCAGCCAGATTCACAACTCGGATTCATCGCGTTTGGCTGGCTGACGATGGGCCAATTGCTGAGTGCCATTCTCATGCTTGCGGGAGTCATATTTTGGTTTCTGCGCTCTAGACTCGGCCATACGGCTTCAGGTCAGGGAAGCACACCAGCGTCATCTTCACATTTACACCAGGCGACAGCGGAACCTTTATCCGAGCCGGGCTGACGCTCTTGAAAAATTCGCCGCGCCGCATGCGTAACTGAAAAGCTCAAATTGACATTGGCTGCTACCCCAGCCATATTGGGCGAAGCATGCTGCGACTGGTGGGTCATTATCTTCTGGGTCTGTCGATCCTTCTTGCGGGCGGACCATTCGCTCCGTGCAAGCTCGAACATGCCGCTGACGGTTTGGTCTGAACACAGCACGTTGGTACCGGGTGATAACGCTTCTGTTCGCTGCAATACTGGATCTTCTCGCTGCTCGTTCGATGCTGCCGATGATTGTGATTGCGACGGTGACTGTTGGTGCAGCGTTCACATGTGCCCCCACTATTCGGCGAATGCGTTAAACCACCATGGTCCGGTGATGTTTGCCATCTTGATACCCACATCGAATGATTGGGTGTTGCACTGCGTTGAGTCCTCTCGTCCGACAACTTACGCGCTCGAACCTCCCAATTGCAGTAGCGTAAGATCCCTCCCGCTGCTTATCTGATTCATACAGCCTGCCCCCGTTTTGACCGGACGCGATGCCAAGTCGCTGCCCGGCCGCATTCGTTTTCGCTATCCGATTCCGTCGAGGCTGCCACCTTGAAGACACTTGTATATTTCCGATTGATTGCACCCAGAACTGCGCTTGCGGGACTGCTGCTACTAACTGGCGTGGGCTGTGCGGCACGACCGTCGGGCACGGAATTGGACGACGCGCTGAAGAAGGCGGGAGTGGCAGAAGCCATTGTCTTCAAAGTCCACGGTGATGCCGTGAATGTCGGGCGAGTTCCGGCATCGGATGTTCTCACGCTGCCTGATGCAATATGCAGGACACTGAGGACCGATCCGGACGTGCAAGCCGCCCTGGCGCAGGTACGGGTGGCTGAAGCCGAATCGGATCAGCAACGCCTGCTGCCCAATCCGGTCGTCAGCATTCTGGCTCGGTTTCCCGAAAACTCTGGCAAGCCGGTCATCGAAGCAGAAGTTGGGATTGAATTGCTTTCTTTACTGGAACGTCCGGGTCGGATCAGGGTTGCGGATAACCGGTTGCGCGGGGCCAGCGCCGACGTTGTGGGCGTGGTACTCGACAAAATTGCTGATGTGGAGGAGCGATATGCCTCTATTCAATCACTGGATGCGCAAATGCCAGTGCTGGAAGAACAACGGCAACGGCTGGACCGGTTCGTCAGGCTCGCCCAGGATCGGCTGAACAAAGGGGAAGCAACGCGGCTGGATGTGACGGCATTGGAGACTCAGCAACTTGACCTTGAGGTAGAAACTGCACAAAAGCGGCTGGCTCTTCGGCAGGCGCGTCTGGCACTTGCGCGGTTGCTTGGTGAGCCATCCGGCGACGCGGCATGGAAGTTAACTTCGTGGGACGCGCCCCAGACCATCGGCTCTGAGAAAAGTTGGGTGACCACCGCACTTCTGCGGCGACCCGAAATTCAATCGCAGCGATGGGAACTGGCGGCTCTGGGGGTCGAAACCCGACTTGCGCGGTATTCCGTATTTGAGGGGACCGGTGTGGGTGCAAAAAGTGAGCGCGATGACGTTTGGACCGTGGGACCGTCGATCACTGTGCCAGTGCCATTGTTCGATTGGGGACAGGCCAAGCGCGCCAAGGCCGCAGCGCTCCAAAGTGAGGCAGAACACAATCTCACGAAGGCACAGCGGACCGTCATTGAGGAAGTACGATCAGCATTTGCCGCTTACGCCGAGTCCACCGCCGCGACGACATTGGCAAGGGATCGACTCGTGCCTGCACAGGAACGTCGGCGGAAAGAAACCGAAGAAGCGTATACCTCCGGACAAACGGATGTCACATCGCTCGTCGTTGCTGACGCGGATCTGCTGGCGTCAAAGATCAAACTCATCGAACTTGAAGAGCAAGCGTCTGGTTCGCTGGTGAAGTTGGAGCGGGCCGTTGGAGGTTCCAGTATCGCAGCGGAGCTTGAGCATCGGGAAGCGCCCGCACCGGGCACTACCCGTCCCGACCACGTATGGACGAACGATCAACCGACCACGAAGCGGTCGCAATGAATAAGAGGATCGATATGGCAATCAAACAAAGCAACTTCTCGTTCGCGGCAATTGCAGTTCTCGTCGGATTGTCGATTTTGACGATCTTTGCAGCGCCGTTGTCGGTTGTGAGGGGAGCCGATGCCGATCAGGACAACACGAAATCGACAGCCACCGATGCCGGCGAGACAACGCAAGTGACGCTGACGCCGGAAGCGATCAAGCGGTACGGCGTTGCTATGGGGCAGGCGAAGAAACAGAAATTGATTTCTCACATTATCGCGCAGCGCAAGTCGCATTCAATTCCAATGCTATGGCCGTTGTCGGTTGTCCGGTTCAAGGTCGGGTGACGGAATTGAAAGTCGCTGTGGGTGATGCCGTGAAAAAGGGCGACGAATTGCTCATGGTAGAAAGCCCCGAACTGGGCGAGGCGCAGAGCGACTATCTGCAAAAGCGTACCGGTGTTGTGGCCGCGACCGCGGCGGTTGATCCGCTCAAGAGCGCCTATGAACGCGCGAAGGATCTTTATGCGACCCAAGGAATAACACTGACGGAAGTGCAGAAACGTCAGTTGGATTACACCGCCGCGCAGAACTCAGCACTCACCGCCCAGGCGGCAGTCAAAGCCGCTGAGAGCCGGTTGAAACTTCTGGGGATGGACAAGGATGCTGTGGCCCGATTGGTTGAAGCCGGTGACATCACGCCTCAATTCACTGTTCGTGCGCCGCTCGACGGCACGGTAACGGAGCGACTTGTCACGCTCGGGGAACTGGTCAAACCTGACCGCGAAAAACTGCTGGTTGTCGCCGACATGACCACGCTTTGGGTGATCGCCGATGTGCCCGAGGCTCGGATCGCGGAGGTGAAGCCCGGAGAGAAGGTTTCGATTGCCGTTGGCGACCAGAGTTTCGATGGCGTCGTTTCGAGGACCGGAATATCCGTTGACCCGTCTACTCGTTCGGTGCCAGTCCAGATCGAAGTCAAGGCTGACCCCGCCCTCAAGCCGGGAATGTTTGCTGAGGCGGATATCAAAACCACGGTCGGTAGCGACCCCGTAGTTGCCGTACCAAGCAGCGCAATCCAAAGCGTGGATGGCAGCACCGCCGTCTTTGTTCCGGTGGCCGGTCAGCCCAACACTTTTGCCCGGCGCATGGTGAGCGTGGGCGACTCCGCTGGAGGCATGGTATCGATCATCGCGGGGCTGGACGGGGGCGAACAGATCGTGACTTCGGGCACATTCATCCTGAAAGCTGAACTCGGGAAGGCTTCGGCTAAGGACAATGACTGATCGCGCCTGTAATGCCGCAAATGGAGTGTTGAATGCTTGAACGAATCCTGAAATTTTCCATTCAGCATCGCTGGCTGGTCGTGCTGCTGGTGATCGCCGTAGCGGGTCTTGGCGTCTCTTCGCTTCAGCGACTTCCGATCGATGCTGTGCCGGACATCACCAACAACCAAGTGCAAATCAACACGCTGGTGCCTTCGCTTTCACCGGCGGAAATTGAGCAGCAAGTGACCTTCCCAGTTGAAACGGCGTTGGCAGGCATCTCGGGCCTTCAGTATACGCGATCGCTTTCACGCAACGGATTCTCGCAGGTGACCGCCATCTTCCGCGATGACGTGGATATCTATTACGCCCGCAATCAGATCAACGAACGATTGGCAACTGCGCGCGAGGCTTTGCCAGCGGGAGCGGAGCCGAAAATGGGACCGATCACCACCGGCCTTGGCGAAGTTTATATGTGGACGGTGGACTACCAGCATACCAGCGGTCGGAATGCGGTTGTCGAACAGGGAAAGCCCGGATGGCAGACCGATGGCAGCTATCTGACGCCCGAAGGCGATGTGCTAACAAGCGACCTGCAACGTGCCGCTTATCTGCGCACAGTTCAGGACTGGATCATCCGCCCCCAGCTCAAGGGAATCGAAGGCGTTGCGGAAATCGACAGCCTCGGGGGGTACGAAAAGCAGTACGCGGTCCAGCCGGACCCGATGAAATTGGTCAGTTACGGACTAACGTTCAAAGACCTTTCAGATGCGCTGGAGAAGAACAATACCAGCCGCGGCGCGGGCTATGTTGAACAGCAAGGTGACGCTTATCCGGTGCGGATCACCGGCCGTCTGGAAACACAGCAGCAGATATCGGAAGTAAAGATCGGCGATCACAATGGCACGCCGATTCGAGTCCGAGACGTGGCGACAGTTGCAAGCAGTGCCGAACTCCGCAACGGCGCGGCCAGCATGAATGGGCATGAGGTGGTGGTAGGCACGGCAATGATGCTCATAGGGGCAAATAGCCGCACCGTCGCCGCTGGGGTGGACGCCAAAGTGTTGGACGTGAACCGCAGCCTGCCACCCGACATCCACATCACGCCAGTTTACAACCGAACCAAGCTGGTGGATGCCACCATTCATACGGTGGGTCACAATCTCGGCGAAGGGGCGCTGCTGGTCATCGTCGTGCTTTTCATGCTGCTGGGAAACTTTCGAGCTGCGATGATCTGTGCATTGGCCGTGCCGCTGTCGATGCTCATTACGGCAACCGGAATGGTGCAAGCCCATGTCAGCGGCAACCTCATGAGTCTCGGTGCCATTGACTTTGGCATCATCGTCGATGGCTCTGTCATCATCGTGGAGAACTGCCTGCGCGTCTTGGCGGAGAAACAACACGCGCTCAAACGAAAGCTCACCCTTGATGAGCGGCTTGACGTTGTGTTTCAAGCCAGCAAGCAGGTCCGATCTGCGACCGCCTTTGGTGAGGCGATCATCATCACGGTTTATCTTCCGATCCTCGCGCTAACGGGCGTCGAGGGCAAGATGTTTCACCCCATGGCGTTGACCGTGATTTTCGCCTTGGTCGGTGCGTTCGTACTGTCGCTGACGTTCGTGCCGGCGATGGTTGCCATCTTCATTAGCGGGCGTGTGAAGGAAAAAGAAAACCTGTTGATCCGATGGTCGAAGGCCACATATCGGCCGCTGCTGAACGCATCTGTCAAATGGCGATGGGTTGTTGTTCCGGTGGCCGTAGTCGGGTTCGCCGCATCGCTGCTGCTGTTTGGACGACTCGGCCAGGAATTCATCCCCACGCTCGACGAGCAGGATATGGATGTGCAGACGATGCGCGTCCCCAGCACGGGGCTTACCGCGTCACTGGAAATCCAGAAAGATGTTGAAGAGACGATTAGTAAATTCCCACAGGTGTCGCTGGTTTTTTCCAAGACGGGCACCGCCGAAGTCGCGGCAGATCCAATGCCGGCTTCGCGGTCCGATACCTATGTCATCCTCAAGCCGCGCGACCAATGGCCTGATCCGCACCTCCTTAAAGACAGGTTGATTGAGCAGTTCCAAGGCGAGTTGGAAAAAGTTCCGGGAGTTGTTTACGAGTACACGCAACCGATTCAGGATCGGTTTAACGATTTGCTTGCTGGGACCAAAGGTGACGTGGCGGTGAAGGTCTTCGGCTACGACTACGAGGCGATGGAAAAGCCCGCGAAGCAGATTGCAAAAATCCTCGAAGCTATCCCCGGCGCAGCCGACGTGAAAGCGCAGGACGTTGATGGCCTTCCGCTGATGACTGTGAAGCCGGATACCGCCGCGCTGAGTCGTTACGGCCTGGACGTGACCGACGTGCAGGATGTAGTCGCTACCGCGCTGGGTGGTCGGGAGGCCGGCTTTATTCAGGAGGGGGACCGCCGGTTCCCACTGGTGGTTCGCCTTTCCGAGCAGATGCGCGAGGATGCGGATGCACTCGGCAACCTTCCGATCCCACTGCCCGTGCCAAAGGGCAATGTTGAGCCTGGGCCGCTTGGATCACCCGCTCCATCAGGCAGACAAGGGTTCGTCCCGCTGTCAGCCGTCGCAAAAATCGAGATCGTCGATGGGCTGAACGAAGTGACTCGTCAGAACGGTCGACGGAATATGGTCGTGCAGTGCAACGTCCGGGGCCGCGACATCGGATCGTTCGTGAACGAGGCGAAGAAGGCGATCAACGATCAAGTGAAGTTGCCAGCCGGATATTGGATCGACTGGGGCGGGCAATTCGAGAACCTTATCGCTGCCAGGCAACGATTGATGATCGTCGTCCCGGTCTGCTTCGTGCTGATTCTTTTACTACTGTTCAGCACATTCAACTCTGTGAAGTACGCGCTGCTGGTTTTCACCGGCGTCCCGCTGGCACTGACCGGTGGCATCATTGCCTTATGGATGCGAGGCATTCCGTTCTCCATATCGGCGGCGGTGGGATTCATTGCCCTGTCCGGCGTGGCAGTTCTGAACGGCTTGGTGATGGTCACATTCATCAATCAACTGCGAAAGGAAGGAGCCTCTCTGGATGACGCGATCATAGATGGATCGCTGGCGCGGCTGCGCCCGGTCCTGATGACAGCGCTCGTCGCATCGCTCGGTTTCATTCCGATGGCGCTCGCAACTGGTACCGGTGCAGAAGTTCAACGGCCGCTGGCCACCGTGGTCATCGGTGGCATCGTCTCGTCAACGCTCCTAACGCTCATCGTCCTACCAGCCCTCTACCGCCTTTGGCACCGAGGCGAGAAACGATCACAGGCAGCGGTCTTAGGCAACGATGGCGACGAAATACTGAGCGGTAACGGACAGATATCCGCAGACTCATCTCCCGCCGCCACGGCGGGTTCAACTGTTGTTCAGGTGAATAAAGATTCAACTCACTCAATGGGCATTTCGCCCGAGAAAGGCTGATCCGATGCGTATCGAAAAACTTTCCATGACGGTCATTGCTGGAGGCTTGTTCCTTTTCGTCGGCACTGTGGTGTTGCCCAGCGTCACCCATGCCGCCGACCCAACAACTAAACCTTCAACGCAGCCAGCAGAGAACGGTGAGGAACCGACCGGCGATCCTGTGGACGTAGACAAACTACCCAAGGTTGTGGTGGACGCTGTCAAGAAGGACATGCCCGGCGCGCGTATCACCAAGGCCGCAAAACTGGATGATGGAAACTTTTACCTCGACGACGTGAAAGTCGGAAAACACTTGTGGGATGTCACGGTCAGTCCCAAGGGCGAAATTGTCAAGAAGGTACAGATGAAGGAGTAGCCAACTCGCAGAGATCTGCGCACATGCGGGTGCTAAACGCAAACTTACAGGAGACAACATGCCGAATATTCGCACGATTTACGCCGCGAAATGGTGTGGCAGTTCCCCAACCGGCATAACGTTCCTGGCTAAAAGTTGGCAGATCGCCGTGGCAATGGGCGTTTTACTGTCCGGCTGTGTGAGCAATCATGACCATCCCAATTCAGTTGCATCGACGACGGCACCGGTTGATGTCGTATGTCCGCATTGCACGATGCGACATTTGGTTTGGGACAGCCACTCTCGGCGAACCGACGAGACAATCCACCACGACATGTGGGAAATGCAATGTCCGGATTGCGTCGTCAGGACAGCAGGCGTTTGGATGCTGATGCCAAGTCACACATGCAGTTGCTGCCCAGCGGGCACCGATCGTTGCCCGATGTGTCGAGAGGCTGATCGGGAGCACCCGGGTCAGCCGACCACTCGAATTGCGACCTCAGAGCATCGGTAAGTGTCAGTAACGGAGGATTTGCAGACGGGTGCGAAATTGAATGACTTCCTCTTGACCTTGGACTTAGGTCCAAGGTGTATAATTGCGTAAATGAGGGCAGAAGTTGATGGCTTAAATATTGGCGAGGTGGCCCGCCGCGCCGGTGTCCATCTTGATACTGTCCGGTATTACGAACGCCGCGGCCTGGTTCCAAAACCGGCCCGATCAGCGGCAGGCTATCGGAAATTTCCACCAGACCTCGTCCGCCGGATTCGCTTCATCAAGCACGCTCAAGCACTCGGTTTTACATTGTCGGAGATTGAAGAGTTGCTCGCGCTTCGCGTTCACCCTGAGACAGCTTGCGCGGCGGTTCATACCCAGGCCGAGGCCAAAATCGTGGCCATCGATGACAAAGTTCGGTCGCTCAAAGCGATGAAGAAAGCGCTTCAAAAACTCACTGCAACATGCGCTGGCGAGGGAATTGTCAGCGAGTGCCCGATTCTGGAAGCCTTGGACGAAGAAAATCACCGCTGACACGGAGCGTTATGCCGCTTTCCTTAACGCTAGTCGCGGGAGAAGAGCCGAATGCGGCTGCAGCACGGCGCTCGGATATTCGGTCTGCGATTTTGCTGACATATCTGACTCTCGGGTGGATGACGATTGAGGGTGCCGCATCGCTTGTGCTGGGGTGGGCGTCCAAGAGTCTGCTTCTCGAAGCGTTCGGTATCGACAGTGTGGTGGAACTTTTAAGCGCTGGCGTCCTTCTGTGGCGATTGAAAGTCGAAGCCGGTGGAAAAGCAGATAAACACAAGATCGGGCGTGTCGAGCGAACAGCAGCACAGTGGATGGGAACGATGCTCCTCCTCCTTGCCGTTTATGTTTTGGCGACCTCTGCATACGGCTTGTTTATCGCTCGACGTATCACAGACACGCATGAAAGTGCGTGGGGTATTTTAATCGGCATCGTCGCCAAAATCGTGATGCCGATTCTCGCCGGATACAAACTGAATATCGCATCGCGGTTGAATTCAAGAGCGCTGCGGGCGGACGCGATGGAGTCAATTACCTGCGGATATCTCTCAATCGTCCTGATGGCGGGACTGGCAGCAACGCGGGTTTTCGGTTGGTGGTGGCTCGACAGCGTTGCTGCGTTGGCACTGATCCCATTTCTGGTTCGAGAAGGTCGTGCGGCCATACGGGGCGAATCCTGCTGCAGTGACGCGGGTTGTCAGAAGAACGAAAAGGAAAAACAACAATGACACAGAATGAAACGGCCCCCAAATGCGATCATGAGCATGAGCACGCGCACGATCACGGCCATGAAAGCATTCCCGGAAGCAAGCTCGGGTTAGCTGTCGGCCTAACGCTTGCGTTCGTTATTGCCGAAGCCATCTCTGGTTACTTTGCTCACAGCTTGGCTCTGCTGTCGGATGCGGGGCACAATTTTGCCGACGCCGCCGCGCTTGGGTTTTCGTGGTATGCGGTGTGGGTTTCCAAGCGACCCGCGAACCACAATATGACTTTCGGCTACCACCGTGTGGGCATCCTTGCAGCATTACTGAATGCCGTCTCCCTCGTAGTCATCGCACTACTGATCGGATGGGAAGCGTGTGGCCGGCTTCGGCATCCAGAACCCGTACACGGCTGGCTCATGGTTATCGTTGCGGCTGTCGCCATCGGGATGAATGTGCTGATCAGTATGTGGCTGCACGCCGGGGCGAAGGACAATATCAACATTCGCTCGGCCTATATGCACATGATCGGCGATGCGGTTTCAGCGTTTGGCGTTGTGATCGCGGGATTGGTGGTCGTCTTCACCGGCTGGCATCTTGCCGATCCGCTGGTGTCGTTTCTCATCGCAGCTCTCATCCTCTGGTCGTCGTGGGCAATTCTGCGCGAATGCGTGCTGGTGCTGCTGGAAGGCACGCCCAAGGGAATAAGTATGGCCGAAGTCATTTCGACAATCCGAAACGTGCGGGGCGTTATGGGTGTTCACGACCTGCATGTCTGGACGGTCGGTCCAGGCGCGGTGGCTTGCTGCGTTCACATCATGGTTGCGGAACAAACCGTCAGAGAGGGCGAGCAGATTCTGAAAGCCGTCGTGGAGAAGCTGAATCATCGCCACAAGATCAACCATTCAACCGTTCAAGTTGAAGTTGAAGGGCACGATTCCAACGAAATGTATTGTTGTATTGAGGGAAGTGCCCATGTTGGGCACAATCATTGAGCTACTTGCGACTCAGTCTCAACATGCTATCATTTCTGAAGTTTGACACGGAGACCCATGCTTGCGGACATTCAACCCCTTTCAGACACGAGAATATCGCTTGCTCAAGCGAATCACCGAGTCACCCAAAATTCGAAGACCAGACGCCTTCGACAAGCAGGGATCATCACGGCGGCGCTGTTAGTGCTAGCGGTTTTGGTCTGGCAGGCAATCACTGCCCATGGGAATCCAGATCCAACCGCCGCGGGAGTCAGTCACTCGGCAGTGGTTCTCGACACCGGGATTTTGGTGTTCCGCGAGGGGCTTGAAGCGATTCTGGTCTTGGCGGCTCTCACGGCGAGTCTGGTGCGCACGGAAGAAGGATATTGGAAGCCGGTCGCTTTGGCGCAGGGGTTTCATTTCTCGCCAGCGTCGGCACTTGGTTTGTTGTGGTGGCAATCATCACCAGCATCAACGCATCCGCTCTGCACATTCAAGCCGCGACCGGGTTGCTCGCCATCATTGTGTTGCTGGTTATCATGAACTGGTTTTTCCACAAGGTCTATTGGACCGGCTGGATCACGCATCACAATCGGCGCAAGAAGGAATTGACGGAAAGTACCGGCCGCAGCCGTGCCGCCATTTTCCGTGGACTGGCGATCATCGGTTTTACCTCCGTCTACCGCGAAGGGTTTGAAGTTGTTCTGTTCCTCCAATCGATGCGACTCAAAGCCGGCACGAATGTTGTCTTGGAGGGTGTATCCATTGGGCTGGCGCTCACGCTGATTGTGGCAATGCTCACCTTTGTGATTCACTACCGGCTGCCCTACAAGAAAATGCTGGTGCTGACAGGCGTCATGCTTGGTGCGGTTTTACTGGTAATGGTTGGCGAGGAAGTGCAGGAAATGCAGCAAGCTGGCTGGATTTCGACGACCACATTGAAGATATCCATGCCTGATTGGCTTAATACCTGGTTAGCGGTTTTCCCCACTGCGGAGAGCCTTCTATCCCAACTGTTTGCAGGAGCATTCGTCATCGGTTCATATTACCTTGCTGCGCCGAGTCTGCAAGACTCAACAAACAACAGTTGGTCCGTCCACCTCTTCGCAATGTATTGTGCCGGATTGCGAAAATTGTACCGGGTCACCTCACTCCGCAAGTACAATCGTCCTCCACACAGCGCGGCGCGGATGAATGGATCGTTCACATCAAGACTGACTTCACAGCGAAGACCTTCACACTTGCCGCGTAGGAATTCACGTCGTGGCGACGAAGAAGGTCCGCCAGATCGTCGTGAATGTTGCTTGCCGGGGCGGGTGAGCAACAGCCGCCGCCTGAAGGTAAAACTCCCAGTCCGATGGAAGTGGTCTTCGGCTTATTCATCACCGTTGGGCAGCATACACTCTGATTCTCCATCTTCGCGTAGGCATTCAGATCGGCGCCTGTGTCCAGCACTTCGACGTGGGTAAATCCAGCTTGACTCAGTTGCCGTTGGTATTCGTCGATGAGCACAGCTCCAGCGATGCACCCAACATACGCCATCACGTCAGCGGCAATCTCCTGGGGCAATGGCTTTTTCAACGCGATGTCGCTCAGCGCCAGCCGTCCGCCGGGCTTCAATACGCGACGATTTCCTTGAACACGGCGAGCTTGTCGGGAGCAAGGTTGATCACACAATTGCTGATCACCACATCCGCACTGGCATTCGGCAAGGGGATATTGTCGATGGATGCCAAGTAAAACTCGACGTTTGGAAAAGGCTTGCCACCGGGACCGTTGGCGGCATTTTTCTTCGCTCGCGCGATCATCTCCGGTGTCATGTCGATTCCGATGGCCTTGCCGGTGGGGCCGACCTTTTCGGCTGCAAGGAATACGTCCAGCCCGCCACCGCTGCCAAGATCGACGACAACTTCGCCCGGTTTCAAATTAGCTGTCGCGATAGGATTCCCGCAGGAAAGGCCCATGTTTGCTTCGGCGGGAATTGAACGCAATTCTGCTTCGGTGTACCCGAACGCCTCCGCGACAGCTTTCACGCCCGCATGATCGGTTGAGAGTTCGCTCTCGGCCACCGACCCATACTTGCTCTTGATGGTTTCTGTGATGCTGGACATAACGACTCCTGTTTGTGATTCGTGTGGTGTTTGGATCAGTTAACGACACTCGGGCAATTTGCGGGGGCGGCAGCACGAAGTTCGTCGCCTGACGTAATTTCCTGACCGAAGTACCGGCGTTGGAAATAGAATGACACGTTCACCAGACCAATGAGAGCGGGCACTTCAACCAGTGGTCCGATTACGGCCGCGAATGCCGCGCCGTGGTTGATTCCGAACACACCCACCGCGACTGCGATAGCCAATTCAAAGTTGTTACCCGAGGCCGTAAACGCCACTGTCGCCGTCTTGCTGTAATCGGCTCCAAGCTTTCGACCCATCCAGAAGCTGACGAGAAACATCACCACAAAGTAGATCAACAATGGCATTGCGATCAGCAGTACATTCCACGGCTGAGCCACAATTTTCTGGCCTTGGAAAATGAACATGGCGACGATGGTGAATAGCAGCGCAACCAGCGTGATCGGGCTGATTGTTGGGATGAATGTCTTTTCGTACCAAGTGCGTCCCTTGGCCCGGATCAGGACCAACCGCGTGAGCATGCCCGCGGCAAACGGCACACCGAGATAGACGCCTACGCTCTGCGCGATTTGACCAATGCCCACGTTGACTACAGTGCTCTTTAGCCCGATCAGTGGTGGAAGGACGGTGAGGAACAACCAAGCATAGATGCTGTAAAAAAGCACCTGGAAGACACTGTTAAATGCAACCAAGCCTGCCGCGTATTGCGTGTCGCCTTTGGCAAGTTCGTTCCACACAATCACCATGGCGATGCACCGGGCAAGGCCAATCAGAATCAGGCCGGTCATGAACTCTGAGTGATTGTGGAGGAAGAGGACGGCCAGTCCGAACATCAGCACCGGGCCGATAATCCAATTCTGCACGAGCGAAATGCCAAGCAATTTCCAGTCGCGGAAAACATCACCCAGTTCCTCGTACCGCACCTTTGCCAGCGGCGGGTACATCATCAGGATCAATCCGATGGCAATCGGAATGTTCGTCGTACCGACATGAAGGCGGTCGATTGCCCCGCGAATCCCCGGCGCGGTGTAGCCGAGGCCAATGCCCAGCGCCATCGCCGCAAAAATCCAAACAGTCAGATAGCGGTCTAAAAACGATAATTGTTTTGTCAGTTTTTCGGCCATAAATTGTCAATCCGTTCCAGTATCATGCTTTTTTACTCCCGGCGTCCGACTAAGCAGAGCCAATTCGATGTCATTACGCATCAAGCGGAAACGACGCAGGTTTCAACCTTTCGACGCTTTGAGATTCCTTGGCATTCCCTGCACAAATGTTTTGATTTCGTCTCGCACTCGCCGGTAGTGGCCAAGTGCCTCCTCCTCGGACGCCGCCGCCTTCGCCAACTGGGGAGGATCTTCGAAGCCGAAATGGACCATCTTGGTGTTGCCAGGAAACATTGGGCAGGTTTCATTTGCGTGTCCGCACACGGTCACCACATAGTCGAATGGGATGTCCTTCAACTCGTCTACATGCTTGGAATGGTGGCCCGAGATATCGACGCCAACTTCGCTCATCACCTTGATTGCTCTTTCGTTCATCCCATGTGGATCAATCCCCGCGGAATATGCCTTAATGGAATCTCGTTTCAGCGACTTGGCCCAGCCTTCAGCCATCTGGCTGCGGCACGAATTGCCGGTGCATAGAAACATGATCTTCAACTTGCTCATGCCATTCATCCCATCTATTCGCCTAAGCGAATATATTAATCCAAAAAAAAGACCGCTTCGTTTACTCGCAGCACCCGGTGGTGCAAGACTGTTCTGACCGCGTCGCCCGAGTCGCTCGATATCTCGGGCAAGTTCAGGCACCGAACCAAAGCAGCACTTCAAACAATTCAGAAGGCTCTTATGGAAATCGCTTTTGGCAGGCAATAAGCCGTAGTGCATCCACAACCCTTCTTTCCGCCTGAAACAAGTCCCGCTCTGCGGAGGTAGGCCAAATGTCGGGAAACCTTAGGCTGCGGAACCGCCAGAACCCTGACAAGGTCACAGACACAAACTTCACCGGTACCGAGCATGTTCAGCAGACGTAGGCGCGTACGATCGGAGAACGCACGAAACATGATGTCCACCCGATCTGTCTTTACCGCTGATACCTTCATACGTTTATGCGAATATAGTTGTGCGCCTCTCTCTGGTCAAATCGAAAGCATTTGAATCGGTCTGCCTTTGTCTGCCTTTGAACGGACCGGGAGCGCGAATAGCACGCAGGGACATACCCTAAGGGGTATTTGACTCGGATACCCAATGGGGTATACAATCCCCTGCGCCAGCCGTCTTTTACAATCCTCGCTTTGAGGAAAGAGATCGTGTTACATGTCCACGTTTCTTCTTCCGTTCTGTGCATTGGCATTGTTGGTTGTCGTTTCAGGCTGCAAGAGCAAGAGCGACAGTGGTTCCATGGATTCGATGAACATGAAAGGCGATAAGCCCATGACCATGAGCCCGGCGCAGCTGCGATGCCCTCTGATATGAAGTGATGGCCTGTCCTCACGGAGACTTTCAACGTAACTTTTTCAGCGGCGGGTCAGGAGTGGCAATGGCGGCAGTAAAACGGAAACCCCACAAGCAAGAATGCGATCGCAAGGCAGTTGACGTTGACCCCAAGATCAAATCGGCAAATCTCGCGCGATTGAGGCGGATCGAAGGACAGATCCGTGGAATTCACGATATGGTCGATCAGGAACGCTATTGCGCGGACGTTTTGGGACAACTGTCCGCAGTCCACGAAGCGCTGCGGGCCGTCGGGCGTGAGTTGATCCGTAATCATGTGCGTCACTGTGTGACGCATGCGATCAATGCTGGCGGCACCGACGCAGAAGCGATGTATGACGAACTCGTAAATCTTTTTCACAAAAATTCGCGGTGATTGAACGATGTGATCGCAAAGGAAGTATGCAATGCAAGCGACAACAAAAGACCCGGTTTGCGGCATGAGCGTTGATCCCGCGAAAGCTGCGGGCCACAGTCACTTCGCTGGCCAGCAATACGATTTTTGCTCCAAATCCTGCAAGGCGAAGTTTGATGAAAATCCAACCCGGTTCGTTGAGTCGTCCAAGCCAGAACCTCAGCAGTCCGTAAATGCTGACGTGCCTGCCGCAAGTCAGTCTGAAGCGGCATACACCTGCCCGATGCACCCCGAAGTAAAGAGTGACAAACCCGGAGCATGCACTAAATGCGGCATGGATCTGGAACCGATCGCCCCGCGACCTTTGCCGACCAAGGTTGAATACACCTGTCCGATGCACCCTGAAATCGTCCGCAATGCACCTGGCAACTGTCCGATCTGCGGAATGGCGCTTGAGGCCAAAACCATTGTCGCCGACGAAGACAATCCCGAACTAAGAAAAATGTCGTGGCGGTTTTGGATAAGTCTTGTTCTCACGCTTCCTGTGTTTGGTTTGGGAATGTCAGACATGCTGTTGCCGCACTTGGCCGACCACGGTTTGTCGATGCGGGCAATTCAATGGATTGAGTTCGTTCTCGCAACACCTGTCGTGTTATGGGGCGGCATCCCGTTTTTTGTCAGGGGATGGCAGTCGCTTATACATCGTAGCCTGAACATGTTCACGTTGATCGCCATCGGCAGCGGAGTGGCTTACGGCTTCAGTGTTGTTGCTACCGTGCTTCCCGGCGTTTTTCCGTCATCATTACACTCAAACATGGGAGTTGTTCCCGTCTATTTCGAAGCGGCATCCGTGATCATTACTCTTGTGTTGATGGGTCAGGTTCTCGAACTTCGTGCCCGCGGCAAGACTGGGGAAGCAATCCGTGCGCTGCTGCATCTCGTCCCAACGCATGCGCGTCTGGTACAGAGCCACGGGAAAGAAACAGATGTGCCGCTCGATGCTGTTAAACCCGGCGACCGTATTCGAATGCGCCCTGGTGAAAAGGTACCTGTTGACGGGATTGTGGTTGAAGGAAAAAGCGCAATAGATGAGTCGATGGTGACCGGTGAATCCATCCCGGTCGAAAAAGGAATCAACGACAAAGTAATAGGCGGGACCATTAACGGAACCGGTTCGCTGCTCATGACGGCGGAAAAAGTCGGCTCAGACACGCTGCTGAGCCGGATTGTCCAAATGGTTGCTGAAGCTCAGGCGCAGTCGTGCCCCCATTCAACGACTAGCAGATGTGGTTTCTGGATACTTTGTTCCGGCGGTGGTGATCGCAGCGGCTATCACGTTTTTTGTTTGGCTCTTCTTCGGTCCTGCCCCCGCCTTTGCACACGCAATGGTCAATGCCATAGCCGTTTTGATCATTGCCTGTCCCTGCGCTCTTGGACTTGCGACACCGATGTCCATTATGGTGGGAACCGGGCGCGGTGCCGCGACTGGCGTGCTGGCCAAGAACGCCGAGTCGCTCGAAATTATGGAAAAGGTCGACACGCTTGTCGTCGATAAGACTGGAACCTTGACTGAAGGCAAACCCAAACTGACCACTGTGATCGCCATCCCCGTCCACAGCGAGGCTGATGTCCTACGAATCTCGGCAAGTTTGGAACGTGGCAGTGAACATCCCTTGGCGAGCGCCGTGGTCGCTGGCGCGAAGGATCGCAAAGTTGAAATTCTCAGCGTGGAACATTTTGAATCCATCACTGGAAAAGGTATTCGCGGAGTTGTCGAAGGCCGTCAGGCTGCTTTTGGAAACGAACGACTGCTTGCCGATATCGAGGTGACTGCGGACTCGCTGGCAGACCATGCCACGGAACTGCGTGGCCGAGGTGAGACTGTGATGTTTCTTTGTGTGGACGGCAAGCTCGCGGGCTTGATCGGAGTTTCCGATCCCGTGAAGGAATCAACGAGCGAAGCGATTCGCTTGTTGCGCGAAGAAGGCTTGCGGATAGTGATGTTGACCGGCGATAGTCGGGGCACCGCAGCCGCCGTTGGACGCAAACTCGGTATCGACGAAATTGAAGCAGAAGTCCTGCCGGACGGAAAAGCTGCCGTGGTCAAGCGACTTCAGGAGCAAGGCCGTATCGTCGCAATGGCTGGTGACGGAGTAAACGACGCTCCAGCACTTGCCCAGGCACAGGTCGGCATTGCAATGGGCACCGGCACCGATGTTGCCATACACAGCGCCGGCATCACGCTCGTGAAGGGCGACCTTCGCGGTATTGTGAAAGCTCGACGCCTGAGTCACGGCGTAATGAAGAATATCCGGCAAAACTTGTTTCTGGCGTTCATCTATAACGCCTTGGGTATTCCAGTCGCAGCCGGAATTCTCTATCCCGTTCTTCGGCCTATTGCTAAGCCCCATGATCGCCGCCGCAGCGATGAGCCTGAGTTCCGTTTGCGTGATCGCCAACGCTCTTCGGTTGCGACAACTCAAGATATAAGCCGCACAGCCCACGCGAATTCTGAATGTGAGCGGGAGCAGTTGAGCCGCGATGTAACCTGTCTTCCATTTTTTCTGGAAGCTGTTGCGCGTTACGGGATTTAACTGTTAATTACCCCACGGACCTGGGGCGCGCCAGTCCATCGAAAACTTCTCGCTTCCCACGATGGCTTTTAGCACGGGGCGAAGAAAACTTCGAACCGCAGAAATCACATCCTCAAAGCTTGCCGGGACGTCGGCCAATCTTCCGTTTCTTATGAATGCATTCCATTGCACGGATTTCGTCAAATCTGCCGCGAAGTCGTCTGTGAAACAGAGTGGACTGACGATCAACCGCGTTCCTCGGCGGTTGAAGGTACTCACGATCGCCTCCGCGACAATCGGACCTTTAAAATCCTGAGTCTGTGCGAGAAGCCATAGGTCGAAGAAATCCTTCATTCGACTGTTGAGTTGGCCCAACGATACCATCGCTTCCAGCTTTTCAGCGATGACCGTTTCCCGGCTATATGCCATAAGTTCCGCGCCGGGGTGGCCGATCATTGTGGGATAGGAAATCTGCACGGGCCCGGGAGTGATCACGTCACTGAACCCGAGGTCGATCTGCATGGCGATCCGCGCTTTGCCCAGATTCCCCTGAAACCGCGCCCTCACACCTTCGTAGTCGGCATCTTCAGCGATGCGTTCGGTCACTACATTGGAGTGGTCAAAGACCAATCCATCATCCTCCACCAACTGCCGGCAGATTTCGGCGACGACGGATCGTACTGATTCAAGGTCGTTGCTGATTCGACCAAGAAGATCAATGTCACGAGTCGGGCGCGAAACGGGTGTCTTCCAAACCAGCAGCATTAGTGCGCCTTTGAGAACCAATCGATCGCGATATTGGGATTGAGCAAGCCGAAACAGAAATCGTTCGATGGCGTAGTATTGCAGCAGTTCGTTGAACGGGCGGCCGCGCACTCTGGCGAGGTTAAGCAACCGCTGGTGGACCGATGCAACATGATTGACCACTGGTTTGTTCACGCCAGCGCCTCAAGGTATGGGCGAATCAGCCGTTCCACTCGACACAGTTTGGCATACTCCAAAACCTTTTGAAATTGCGGTCGCCCGCGCCGCCGGTAGTTGCGGATGGCTTCGACCACAACGTCCATGCCGACCTTGCTCCGATACTTGAAGCAGTCAGCGAGCGTCTTTTCGGCTGAGAAGATGCGGACGGGAATTCGATCAATTGAGTGGGTGTCAACTCCAGCTTCGAATGCTGCTGTTGAAAATCGGTAAATCCGCAGCGGCGGGAAATCGAGCCGAGGCGGGCGTGCTTTCCGAGAAATCGCAACATGAATTTCATGCGGCACCTGCGTGGTCAGTTCGTGGAACGCCAAGGCTGAGATCAGGCAAATGACGCCGTCGGGAACACGCATGCCAACCGTCGCCAGATCAGGATTGGACATCGGTGCCAGTCCTCCGAGGCGGTAGACGCCGCGGGCGAGCGTTTCGATCTCCCCCGCATCACGCATGGCGTACAGCGTGCGCAGGATGGATCCCAGCGGCCAGCGCATCCGTTGTGCGCAGCGTACCACCATGAGTGCGAAAGACTTTACGGGCGCGGTCGGTTACTGTCAGCATATTGAGGCATCTAACAGTGGATAAAGATGCTTGCAGATCATATCATGTGCGTGCATTATTATCCATCGGCCGGATCATATTGCGGCTGAAGTTTATACTGTCAACCGGAAATGGCCGTACCGTTTTGGTACCGGTTTATCTTTCGAATACCGCGTTTTAATGCGAAAAAACGAGACGGCGTGAGAGGGTTTGCGAAAGGCCGAAAACTCGCTAAAATACGGGAAATACAGTGGATTCCTGAACTTTTCGGCAGGTTTTCATGGGCGTCTGATAAGGACGAGGTCGGACGTTCGAATCGTCTCGGGCCCATGTCAGTAAACCCCGCCGAACGCTTGATTTAGCGTACCTGTCCGTGTGGGACAGAGCGGCTTTAAGGCTCAGTCGAAGCCAATAGATATATTAAGCCGCTTAGTGTGAGGATTCGTGCTTATTTTCCAGCGCGGTTACAAGTCACGCTATCTCAGCGCTGGGCCTTGTTTTAATGCGGGGGATCCCCAAGTCGAAATCTTCGCGGTCGAACAGCGGGAAATCGTAGCGGCCACAGTCGATATCCGCGATAATTCTACGCAGTTTAGAGGTTGTAATTGGCTTGGACAAATGAGCTACAAATCCGGCTTCCCGGCTCTGTATCTTATCAACCATCATGGCGTTTCTACTGAGCGCGACGGCCTTCACAAAGCGGATTTTTAGCAAGTCCGCCAACAGTTGGGCTCCGTTGCCGTCGGGAAGATTCAGGTCACAAATCAGCACGTCGAAATAGTTTTGTCGAAACACCGCGACGGCCTGCCTGCAATTGCGGGCAATTTCCACATCGTGTCCGTCGTTACGAAGCAGCTGCTCAAGCACCACTGCCGAAGCCGCGTCATCTTCAATTAACAGGATATCCATGTAAGGTCCTCAAACGCCCGGCAACTTTCAATTCACTATACCGGGGCACATTTCCGGCATGGCACCAGGATGAATGGCTCCGGCGTCGGCTCTGTCAGGCTTGCAAGCAGTTGTTCAAATGGAATTGGCTTGCTGAAATATGCTGCAAATCCCCCCGCGAGGCATCTGTCTCGCTCTTGCTCATCCATTCCGGAGCAAACGATGCCTCGGATCGGATACATTGCGGAGATTTCTTTGAGCAGATCCAACCCGTCGCCATCGGGCAGCCGCAGGTCGGCCACCAGGATGTCAAATCGCTTCTCAGCGCAGTGTTTCAATGCCGCGGTTTTGGTCGTGGCGAGCGTGGTGTCAAATCCAGCACGGGTCAGCAATCGTGACATTGCCAGCACCGTGTTAACGTCGTCATCTACCAGCAAAATCCGTTTTGCGACTTTGATTGCGAATCCTTTTATCAGCGACCAGTTGATTATGGATACATACAAGGACAGCATTCAATCAGCCTTTTCATTCATTTCCCATCCCAAACCCTTAGGAATCGGCGGTACGATCGCACGGCGTCGTTCTTCCGCAGCGCAGGACGTACAAGCCACCTGCGATGGATTGCAGCAACAACGTGGCAGGCTCGGACAGGTGGCCGGAAAGCGCGCTAGCCCAATCCGATCGGGTCCTGCTCAATGTTTAACTGCGGCTATGAACCACGTTCCACTAGAAGCGCTCGCATTCATTCGCAAAGCGCCGCTGTTAGTCAGAATGAAGTCTTGATGCCATCGGGCGAGGCGATCAGCTGCAGGAGCTTCCCGCCGAAACGGACGTCCCAGAGCGTTCCCTTGAACGGGCGGGGGGTCTGGCGGTCGCTGATGATTGTGTCGCCGCTGGGAGACGGGCTAAAACCAAAAAAGGTGTTGATTACCACATCCGCGAACGCAGCGCCGCTGATGCATTCCTTCATGCATCCACGGCGTAATGCCACACGGACAGGCGCGTCAAAGTTTTCCTTACCCAATCCATAAAATTCACGAGCCTGGGCATAGGGTCCTTCCTTTGTGACAACATCAGTGCGATCGAAGAAATTGAAGGCATCGATTGGGTCGCCCAAACGCCACATTGCGCCGACCGTCAGTGGAATCCAGCCGTCGTAGGCACCCATCGGGCCATGATCGGGACGATCCGATCGTGCGGCGGCGGCATCCTTCAGACTCATCGCCCGCATCCAGTCGCGCATGAACAACTCGCGTTTTACGAATGCGTTCATTTCCGACTTTTGCCCCTGCGACAGATCATCGCGCAAGGCGTTGCCGACGTAGATGTAATCCACGCAGTGCCGCAACTCCACCAGCGAGCCGTCTTCGTGATAACTGTTCCAGACGCCGTCGCCGCTCTTGTAGAGACTGAGCACCGCGGGCAGGAGTGCGGCTGCTTTCTGAAGCAATTCGTTGGCGCGAGCAGTTTCGCCGTGAACCGCGTGCCACACCGCCATCTGGCGCATCATCCATACGTCTTGCGCGTTCAGTGACGCAACGCAATTAATATACGCCGGCGCGCACTCAAGCAGATTTCGGTTCTTGCCATAGTTCACCAGGCCGTGCGGACCTTTGGGCAGCGTTTCCCAATCTGTTGCCAATTCATCCATGTGATCCAGAACGGTCTTCCCATCTTCCAGACGCTCATCGAGAAACGCATGATCGCCAGTCAGGCGTAGATATTCATCCGCGGTTTTGAAGATCGTGCAGGCGTTGAAAGCGTAGCCGGTGATCGTGTCGTATTTTACCGGATCGAAGCCTTTGGTCTGGGTGACCATAATTTGCACACCGCTGCGCGGGTTTTGCACGAGCCATCGGCGAAGGGAGGCCTTCATGCCTTCCGGCTCGAGCATTGCCCAGGGAGTGGCCTGCATCGATGCATCCCAATAATATTGAATGCCGTCGGCGCGCTCGCCGCTGGTGATGAAGGAGCGGGGCGACACGGGAAATTGTGTCCGCTCTAAGATGAGCATCGTGAGTACGCCCATGTAGTAATTGCGAGATAGCGCCGGGTCATTCGTGCTGAGCACCGGCAGACTTCCGGAAAAATGGGAGTTGCCCGGCGTAAACGCATCGGTCCAGCGTTTTTCCCAGAGTATCCTGCAATTGTCCATCGCTGCATCGAAGCCAGACGCCAGGCTTGCGATGTTGGTGTTGGTGGTTTGCTCAGCTTCTGTGAGGCCGTCGCCGGCGACAAAGCCAAATGTCGCCTTGTCGCCCGGATTCAGGTCGACCTCGAAATTCCAAGCCACACCGTCCTTATCTTTTGTGACAGAAGCCGGCTTGGTGCTTGGTCGCACCACCGATGTGAAACCACGATGCTGAGTGTTGTTGCTGACGCCGGTGTTATCGGGCCGCAGCGTTCCCGGCACATGTAGCGAGAGGGTTGCTTTGATCGCTTTGGCACCGCTATTCGATGCATTGATTCGGCAGAGTACGCTGCGTTGTTCGAGCACCATGCGGGTGTCGGTCTCAATGGACAGGCCGTTGCAATTAGGATTTCTTCGCAGCGCGCGGTAGGCAAACCAGCGCGTATCCGTTGCGGGATATTCCTGCCCGTCGATTAAGAGCTTGATGGTCGGGTAGGCGTGTCGCGTGGGGTAAGGTTCGGCGGGGTTATTGGAGAACGAGGTGAGATCGCGATCCACAATAAACATGCCGTTAAAATTATGCACAGCGGGTGGACTGGCGACGATGGACATCGGGATCCAATCGCCGGCCATTTGGTCTAATGTTGGGATCGAGGGAGATGAGGGTTGCGTGTCCGGAGAGGCATTGCTTCCGGTGGTGTCAGTCGTGCTAAAAGCGGCAAGCGGCGCGAACAACAAAATGGTGAGGGCTATCAAGAGCCTGGCGATACAAGAGGGATTGAAGGCCACCATATAATCTCCATTCCGACGCGACAGAATCGCGCATTTTCTAAAGAGTTGTGCCAGGGGCTATTACGCAGAAGGGTCGCCTTTGGCGGTAACGAATTGTCGCTGCGGTTGGGGAGAATAAAAAGGGGCGGAAGACCTTGATCTGCGTCAGAGCTTGGCAATGCAGCGTCATCCGCCAATTGCTCTTAGCTTAGCGCCTAACCCGGATATCGCTGGCTTCGCTTGTGAGAGAAATTTTCAAGACGCTTGATTTTTGTAATTTCTGTGAAATAGTACAAAGGTCGTCAGACATTGTGTCGATGGAGATCAGGTCATGCAGCATATTTGCTACAAACCAAACATGCGGGTCAAAGCGGGCCTTCGTTGTTTATCGACGGTTAGCGCCTCGGTTACTCCATAACACTCCTCGACTAATTCGGTCGGGAGTTCTTCCCGGCTGATTCGCAATCAACAATCACAACCGGGAAAGCGAGAATCGCTGTTTCGGTTTCATTGCGCGTTATAGGCGCGATGATACCGGGCAGCAGGTTCCTGCTTGAAGACAGGCGATGGACACGTGTTTTAGCGCACGAACTGGTTGTATCTAATGGAGATGCGCTAGTCGATGGCAGCAAAAGGTCGAGACCGTCAGACGTAAGGTGTCTGCGTGAGTGACACGAGTTCGTTTATGAACAGGAAGGAGTCGCATATGACAAGCACATTAAATTTTGGTTCCAGAACAGCCGTTCGATTTACCAGCAGAGTCGGGATTATTCGCATCCGTTTCGCTGGTGAAACCTGCGAACTCCCGCTGAGCACGCTGGACCTCTACTCCAACTCGAGCGACGGGCAGGTCCGCCGGGCCGTGGCGACAGCGTTGATGATTCCCGTCGAACGGCTGGAAGAGCATACGATAGACCGCCATCCAAATGGGAACCTCACGGTTCGCCCGGATGCGATGTTTGTTTGATCGACTCGAAGAAGCCCAGCCGGGGCTCGTTTTTAAGAGCCCCGGCGATGGTTACGATCCGTATAAATCATCGCGTAGTAGACAGGTGAGCGTTTGCAACTGAGGCCTTTCGGCGCTGCGTGAGAAATTCGATCCACGCATCCATACCTTTCCCGTTTTTGGCCGAGACTTCCATGATCTGCATGCCGGGACGCACGGCCTGGATGTTCCGCGTGGCAGCCGGGCGGTCGAATTCGACGGCTTCGGCGAGGTCGGTTTTGGTGATAATCGTGATGTCGGCGGTGTTGAAAATTGTAGGATATTTCAGCGGTTTATCCTCGCCTTCGGTCACTGAGAAAAGCACCAGACGAAGTTGCTCTCCCAGATCAAAGGTCGCAGGGCAAACGAGGTTGCCGACGTTTTCAATAAACAGAAAATCGAGTTCCCGTTCTTCCCAGCCTGTCAATGCGGTTCGCACCATCTCGGCTTCGAGATGGCACACAGTACCGGTAATAATTTGTCGAACCGGGACCTGGCTGTGCGCGAGTCGCACGGCGTCGTTTTCAGTGGCGAGATCCCCCACCAGGGCGGCAACGCGATAGTTTCGGTGGAGTGTGGTCAGTGTTTGCTCGAGAAATTGCGTCTTGCCCGAGCCAGGACTTGAAACCAGGCTAACGACATATACACCAGCAGCCGCGAAGCGCTCGCGTAGCTCGCGGGCGATGACGTCGTTCTGCTTGAGTACCTTCTGACGGACCTGCACCATTCTGGTTTCTGAGCTCATTCGGTTATCTCCATAGCGACAATTTCCAGTTCTCGACCGGCAACTATTTCTGTTACGGGCGTGCCGCAAATAGTGCAACTGACGTTCTGAGTCGATACCACCGCTGTTTCGTTTTTGCAGGAAGAGCAAAAGCCGCGGATTGGCACGTCCTGAATAATCAATGTCGACCCGGCGACGCTTGATTGCTCCGCCGCCGCTTCATATGAGGCTTGTAATGCTTCTTTCACAACGCCTGCCAGCGCCCCGAGTCTCAGGTGCACTTGTGTAACACGGGCCCCGTTATGCTTCAGCGATTCTTCCTCCGCTGCCTCGATAATCGCCATCGCGATAGAAAGTTCGTGCATGGGCTCCTTCGACACGGCGCAAGCCGAATCATAACAAAGTATCGCCAGCGACATTGTTCAACGGCTAGACGCTATCAGGGTTTGACATGCGGGGCAGCGGGAAATCGCCGGTCGAACTCCTGTTGAGACAAGACGATCAACTCGCCTCGCATCGTGTAGTGTTGTGCGCCGCAGAGATGGGCGCACGCAATTTCGAACGGTTGGTGCAAGTGGACGGTTACCCTTTCAATTCCTGCGGCCTTAAGTTTTTCAGGCACGCCGGGCCCAAATCCTGACTGGTCACGAATTATGCTGGGGGATTTTTTCGTCTTGCCGGCGGAGTATCGCCAGCCGTATTCATCGTGCTGTGCGCCGGGAGACGTAGCGTCTATATCAATAACGAGGTTCTGATTTGCGGGATCCTTCAAACAGCCAACGAGCTCGTCGATAGAGAGGTTTTGCTTTGACCCTGACTCGATCTCAGCCGTCGTGATAGTGGGGGTGAACACAAAGCTGCCGAGCATTCCCGGAACCGCATAGAGCTGCGCTCGGAAGTTGGGTATGAAGAAGTCGTGGATGACATCTTCGCTTTCCAACTGCACCTCGACGGGTCGATTGACCGGGACAAAAATGGGTCGTCCCGCCGCGAAAGACCAGTCATCATCCTTCCCGTTTGGATCCGAGAAATCTTTCCCAAGCGGATTCTCCGTGGCAATGTAAGTCGCGATCGCGCTGATGGCCTGCTTGTATGGAAGCATCGCGGGCCCTGTCGCATTTTCAAAACGAGTCGGTTTACCATTGGGACCCACCGGCCAGGTCAGGTCGGTTGGCTTAGGGTAAAGCAGATAGCGACCAAACTTTCCGTCACGGCCAGGATAAATCACGTTCCATTTGAACTGCTGGCCTATGACGAGAATCCTGGTCCTATCGGGATCCCGCAGGTCCGATGACCCGCGAAAATTTTTCCAGACTTGTTCACTGGCAACTGCCATGCCGACAAGGATCAGCGTGGGGATGAGCGTCCAGATCAACTCAAGCCTGGTATTGCCGTGTAAATGAGTGGCGCGTGTGCGGCCCGGTCGGGCGCGGTAATTAATTATGAGTGCAATCAGCAGTAATTCAACGCTGATGAACGCGGTCAGCGTGATCCAGAAGAACCACTGAAAGAGCGCGTCGATGTGATGACCATGTATGGCATAGTCGGGGGGCAACCACCAGTCTTTTCCAATCGCCAGGGACATTGCTATCTAAATTCAAAAGGATCATCTGCGACTATCGGTTACCGTTTTGGCGGCCGCCAGCGCCACAAACTTTTCTGAGTTTACGCATGCGGGGCAGCGCAGCGGGGCGAGGGCGGGAGCAATGTCGCCTGCGGTCAGCTTTTTGTCAGCGGTATCGTTCACCGGGGCGTCAGCATTGAATATGAAATTGGTATGCGCGCTGCCGTTTTTCACGGTGATTTTCTGGTCCTGTGTCCCATATTTTTCATGCCAAGCTGTGAGAGTATAGGTGCCGTCGGGAAGCCCCTTGATTGCAAATGTGCCATCGTCTCCGGTGACAGAAAAATAAGGATGATCGAACACCGCGACCCATGCGTTCATCCAGGGGTGGACATCGCATTTAACGCGGAAGATTTCGGGGGTGTTGGGCTGGGGGACTACCTTTTGTCCGTCGTTGAGACCGGGCATTGCTGCATTGAAAATGTCGTTTACCACAGCCTGGCTGTGGACGTTATGGAGAAACGGATCAGAGTTTTTAACGAGCAGATCTTGCCCCACTATCATCGCAAGCACGTGCGGTTCATACATACAGGCTTTCTGATCCAGCACGGCGGGGGACTTTGGGACACCGCCGGCGAGTTGCTGGCCGGGTTCTTTTTTTATCGAGACGACCACGTTTTTAAGCCGTCCGTTCTCACCGACGATCACGGTTTCCTCAACGACTGGATCCGGGTGGAGCGCCGCACATTCCTTGACGGCGGACATATCAATCACCGGCATCTGCGGCGCGGTTCCGGTCAAGGTCACGTTGCCGGCAACATCTGCCCGGTCTGCTGTCGCCGACACGAGCAGGATCAGAACCGACATTAAAAAAGTCTTAAGACGATTTGCGGGTTTCATTTCAAATTCCGGATGTCATGAACAAAGCGGGCGTTTGTGTATAGCTTTGTGGCAAAGTACTGGCAAGGCGAGATCCACCAAAGTTTACAAGGTTTATGGGTCGATAGCAGATCGGTATGGGCTATTTAAAGCCATGTTTGAGCAGAGGCAAAATCATGAAAACGAAAACCACCCCCTTGGTTCTGCTGTTGGTAATTTCCATGGGGGGTTGTGTGAACACTACGCCGCAGGATGCAGCCAGCAATCCGCCCTCATCATCCAAAGAGGTCGTTGAAACCAAGCCCGATGCGCCATTAGCCGCCAACACCCGTTTTGCCGCCGGGCAATTGGCTGAGACGCGGGGCGATATTCCCCAAGCCATCCAACAGTACGAAGCTGGTTTAAAGATAGAACCGAATTCCGCGCCGCGCTTCTAAAGCTGGGCATGCTGTACACGGGATTGCGGCAATTCGATCCTGCAATCAATGCATGGAATCGTTACATCAAGGTGACCCATCAGTCGGCGGCAGGCTATTGCAACCTGGGACTGACGCTGGAGATGGCGCATCGACGCAGCGAAGCTGAATCAGCTTATAAAAATGCCATTGCCCGCGATGTCAAAAACGAACCCGCCCATGTGAATTACGGTCTGATGCTTGCCCGGTTGAATCGAATCAACGAATCGCTGGCACAGTTGCAGATGGTGCTCACCCCTGCAGAGGCCCACTACGATGTCGCCTCCGTGCTGGAGACACAGGGAAAGACCGACGCTGCGAGGGCGGAGTACGAACGGCGCTGAAGCTGGATCCGCAGATGAGCGATGCGCACAGCAGGCTGAGCGCTTTGGATGCGGATTCGATCCAAAGTGGAAACTGATCTAAAAGCCGCTCCGGTTGCTATCGAAGCTTCATTTGGGAAGTATCGTTTCAGTCCGGAGTTTGCGATTGGTCCCGTCCGGTTGCAGTGCGGCACGGGTGGCGGGCAGGACGGGAGGCGTCAACGTGACGTTCTGCGGAATCATCAGCGGGGCCAGCGATTGCAGTTCACTTGCGGCGAGCAAATAGGCGCCTGTGGTATAGACCTGCGAGTCATCCTTTCTGGCGATTCCGGGTGCCGCGCCCTGGGGTTGAGAATACCCTGGCAGCCCGTTGGATTGGCGCGCGGCTAACAGCGCAGCCCAGGCTTTTTCGACCACAGGAAGATAGATCTGGCGGTCGAGACGATTGCTGTTTATTCCCCAGGCGAGCGCGAGGTAAACAGCGCGGTGCCACTCGTTTCAGATCCGGGAAATACCGAAGGGTCGTTAATGCTCGCGTGCCAAGTACCGTCGCTGCTTTGAAGCGAGACAATCTTCGCAGCCATCTCTTTGAATAGCAGTTCAAACTTCGAACGGGACGGATAATCCGCGGGCATGTATGGCAGTAAACGGGCGAGGCCCGCCAGCACCCAGCCGTTGCCGCGCGACCAGAAAATCTTCCTGCCGTTCACGTTTGTCTTGTGAAGGAATGTTGCGTCACGGGAAAAAAGATGTTCTTGGTGATCGTAGAGCAGGTCTACAGTACGCCAGTATTCGTGATCCATCGCGTCTAAGTATTTTGGGTTCTTCGTGATTGCCGACATGCGTGCCAATGCCGGGGGCCCCATAAACAGGGAATCACACCACCAGAAGGTCAATTTTGGGGCTGTTGCTGTTGCAGTGAGATGATCCACCAAGGCGTCGAGACGGGGTTGAAAAGCTGCAAGGTGCGCTGGATCGGGGTGGTCGGCACAAAGGTCCAGGAATGTCTGGGTAATACAGAGATCGTCAACATTAAACTCGTCTTTCTTACGAAGCAGTGGGGTCCATTTTTTTTCGTCGGCCATCGCGGTGAGGTATCGCGTATAGTCAGCGCCATTTGGCGCCACGTGTGAAAACTCGCTGTAGCCGGTGTCCATGACTGCCCAAGTCCAGTCGATCGCGACCTTATCGCGGTTTGCCGCGATCTGAGCGTCAGCGAATTTCTGCGCTTCCTCGATAATCTGAGCCGCGAGATTGTTGTCTGTGCCTCCAGCTGAGCGCAGAACTGCAGTGCAAGTGTAATTACGCAGGTTATTTTGCTTTTGGTATTCATCTTTTTCACTGCGGGAGATAGATCCCGTTATCGACCCAGCCAACCACCATCCACGGGCAGGATGGTGCCATGGATATAAGCGGCAGCCGGACTGGAGAGAAATACCACTGCGCCGGCCAGGTCATTGGCACTGCCCCATCGCCCTGCGGGAATTCTGCTCAGAATCGCCTTGTTGCGTTCCTCATCAGCGCAAGGCGCCGAGGTATTATCCGTTGAAATATACCCCGGGGCGACGGCGTTTACATTGACGCCCTTACCCGCCCATTCATTGGCCAGCGCCTTGGTGAGCTGACCGATGCCACCCTTGCTGGCAGCATAGCCGGGGACGGTGATGCCTCCCTGAAAGGTTAACAACGAGGCAGTAAAAACGATTTTTCCTTCGCCGCGCGCGACCATCTGTTTGCCGATTTCCCGGCTGAGAATGAACTGGGAATTGAGATTTACTTCAATGACTGTGTCCCAATATTCATCCGGATGTTCCGCCGCCGGTTTGCGAAGGATCGTGCCCGCGTTATTGATAAGCACGTCAATCCGGGGCACGTCAACACGTAACTTTTCTATGAAACCGTAGAGGGCCTTTCGATCCCCAAAGTCGCAGGCGTATCCTTTGAATTTGCGACCCAGTGCCGTCACGCGTTTTTCAAGTTCACTGCCGCTGGGTTCCAGCGTGTTGCTGACACCAACAATGTCCGCACCTGCCTCAGCCAGCGCGATGGCAATGGCTAAGCCAATGCCGCGTCTGCTGCCGGTGACCAAGGCGGTTTTTCCATCCAGTCGGAATAGCTCAGAAATCACGTTTCTCCTCTTTGCTCACGCGGAAGTTTTCGGGAACGGAACGAACAGCGAAAAGCCCTCTTCGGATAGTAATAATGCTCTCAAGATCGTGTTTCTTTCGATCATCTGAGCGTGGCGATCGGGGCGGCGTCCATGTCGTCAAACACCTGGTTTTCGCCGCCCATGCCCCAGCAGAAGGTGTAACTCGTTGTGCCGACCCCGGAGTGAACCGACCAGCTGGGCGATACAACAGCCTGCTTGTCGGCCACAACCAGATGGCGGGTCTGCTGCGGTTCACCCATGAAATGGAACACGCGGGCGTCGGCAGCCAATCCGAAATAGAGGTAGACCTCGGATCGCCGAAGGTGGGTGTGCGGGGGCATCGTGTTCCATGCGCTGCCGGGCTCCATTTGCGTAAAACCCATCACCAATTGACAGCTTTTGACGCCAGCGGGGTGGATGTACTTGTAGAGGTTCCGCTTGTTGCAGGTGGCTTCCGTACCGAGCTTTAAGGGTTCCACGCGGGCGCGTGTGATGAGAGTCGTAGGGTGGGTCGCGTGCGCTGGATAGCTTAGCAGATAAAATTCAGCTGGCCGGGTCGTGTCGGAGGAACTGAAGGAGACATCCCTGCTGCCCCGTGAGATGTAGAGGCAGTCGAGATGATCGAGTGCAAAAGTTTTACCGTCGACTGACACTGTGCCGTTGCCGCCAATGTTAAGAACGCCCAGTTCTCGGCGTTCGTTGAAATAATCGGAGCGCAGCGAATCGTCCGTGCCAAGTGCGAGCGGTTGATTAACCGGAACGACGCCGCCGATCACGGCTCGATCTGCGTCGGAATAGCACAGGTGAATCTGGCCGGGTACGAACAAGGTTTCAAGGAGAAAAGCAGAGCGAAGCTCCGAAGTATTCAACGTCGCGGCACGAACGGCGTCTGGCATTATCAGCGTATTCATAGACTTCGAAGCTTAACCGTTTAGAGGATGCACGTCTCGCAATAACCGGCCGTGAAACACCGATGTAAAGAAATCGTAAAGAGCTTATAGGACAAACTTCGTGCCAAAAAATTGAGAGTTGCCCCATAATGCTAAAGTTTTTAGCCACATCGCACCGATTCGGTTATTGGGACGAATGAGAAGATGGGCTGTTCCCAGTGGGGACTGCCTGACGTTGAATTCACCACGACCGACGGATCGGTCGTTTTTGAAAGCCGGAACCAAGGAAGGTTTCACATGCGGACGATCGCGATCATTAATCAAAAAGGCGGATGCGGCAAGACAACGACCAGCATCAACCTGGCTGCCTGCCTGGCACGACTCGGACAGAAAACCCTGTTGGTTGACATGGATCCCCAGGGACACTGCGGTGTCGGGCTGGCGGTTCCTGAGGACCAGATCGAGCGGACCGTTTTTGACACGCTGATCGAAGAGATCGACGGTCGGCCCGCCAGGGTGTCCGAGGTTGTCTGGCAGATCGCCAGCGATTTCGACCTTGCTCCAAGCAATATTAAGCTGGCTGCTTTCGAACAGATCTTTGCGGGTCGCGAAGGCCGCGAGGATCGCCTGGCCAAGTCGCTTGCCACAGCGGGCGCGACGTACCAGTGGGCCATCATCGACTGCCCGCCGAGCGTAGGGCTGATCACCTTCAATGCACTCAAAGCCTGCGATGAAGTGGTTGTTCCCGTGGAGACGGGTTACTTCAGCCTGCATGGACTTGCCAAGATGATGGAGACGCTTGAAGTGATGAAGGAGCGCTGCGGGCGGGACATTCTGATCCGGGTGCTCCCAACCCTTTACGACACACGCACGAAGCTTGCGCGGGAAGTACTCAGCGAACTGCGTGCGAAGTTCAAAGATTATCTGATGGAATCGACCGTCAACTTCAATACGAAATTGAAGGAAGCCGCCAGCTTCGGGCAACCGATTACCGAATACGATCCGGGCAGCCGCGGTTATAAGGATTTTGTGAACCTTGCCCGCGAATTAATGGGTCATCGCCCGGTCGATTTGGAACCGACCCCCGTTGAAACCCTGAGTCGGCCGGCTGAACTTGTGCAGCGCCGCCAAGCAACTGGCCCAGTTGGCAAACTTTCAGTTTGGTCGTACCAATATCGCCCAGATGCCGACCAGCGCGCCGCCTGCGGCCGAGACACGCCCTTTCACTCGGCCAGAGCCAATACGCAATGCAGCCACACTTAGTCGCGCCAGCGAAATGGGCCTGGACCTGACGCCCGGGCCGATTTCGCATTTCCTCAGCGGCGGTGGCGATGACGAACGCGGCAGCGGATCTATCGCGGTGGCAACCGCTCCGGTTTCGTCGATGGTCACGGCGAAGTTTGAAGTCGCGACTGAAACCCGCACCGAGGCCGTCATAGAATTTAAGCCGACAACTGAGCAGAAAATCGAAGCGTTTTATGGCGTTAAGCAGGTAGGGGACCAGGTGGTTTTCACGGCGAAGTTCGAGCAGGCATCCAAGGTGTTGATTGCCGGTGATTTTAATAACTGGTCACCGATGTCCACCCCGATGGTTACCAGCGCGACGCCCGGCCTTTGGGTCAGTAAGTTGCCTTTGTATCCCGGCCGATATCGCTATCGCCTGGTGGTGGATGGTCAGTGGATGACCGATCCGGGCAATTCGTATGTGGAATCCAATCAGTTCGGCGAACTGAACAATATCGTGGAAGTGATCTGAGAATGCCAAGCGCAGGCGGATGGGCCGCGGCCTGCGGATTCTGTGGATACTGGACAAAAATTCTCTTTCAGAGCGGCAAAGCTAAAGAGCGATTGATCTCCTGAAAGCCCGATCTTTCAACATCGGCGAGCATGCTTTCGCTGAGGATTGCATTATGGAAGAACAAAAGAAAAAAAGTCTCAGCGAGATCAGTCACCTTTTCCTGAGCAGCGTTCGGGACAACGCCACCGGCGGTTCGCGCCCCAAGCGCATACCTCCGGGTGGGGAGCGGATTGCACCAAGGCCCGCCGTCCCACCCACTTCCCGTCATGCCATGAGCATCGATCTGACGCCCGAAGAATATGCACGGGTGATATCTGAGAACGAATCATCAGAGCCGGTTGAAAAACCGCCGTATGGTCCGGTGTCGGCGATCATTTGCTCGCAGTTTAACACGCTGCAACTCGAGCGTGCCACAGAATACGCCCGGCATCTCTCGGCCGGAGGGGATCGCGTGGGGCTCATTCAAGTTGATGTCAACGAATGCACGGTAACGTGTTTTGAAAATCAAACGCCTGATCATTCCGCCGCGATTGAAGCAGCGGTTGCCAACAACCCCCGTCAGATGTCTGAAGCACTCGAAGAACTGGCGTGGGACATCGACCGGTGGCTGCTTTTGCTGCCAAGTCCCCGTTTGCCCGAAGCGCGTGCGTTGCTTCGCCGGGTAGATCATTGGGTGCTTTTAAGTACGTGCGATCATGATGGCGTGGTCAGCTGCTATCGCGCGATCAAAGGACTTGCCGAGATTCCCCGGCCCCGGTTGACACTTGCGCTGCTGCATGCCGCCGATCAGGTTGAAGCGGGCAAGGTGTATCGCAAGATCGCCAGCGTGTGCGAGCAGTTTTTGAACTGGAAAATGGAATCTGAAGCTGCAGTGGAACCGAGTGAAGGTGTGAACGAACATCTGACGTTGAGTTTTACACCACCGCGAGACCGAGCGGAGGCCGGTGTAGGTCCGCATTGGGAAGTCGTCCTGGAATTCCTGACCCGTGCCCGCGCCGAATCCAATCACGCGACCGACGAGATCGCCAAGGTAGATCAGGCCCCGATTGAAAAAGAATCAGTTGAAGCAGATGTGGAGTCGTTCCGATCCGAAACCCGTTTCCAACAATCGGTGACAACTGAACCGATGGCGGAACTCAACACCGAGATGCAGCCCATGCCGAATCCCATCGAAGCAACAACTGCCCCTGTCGTGATGGATGAAGATAGCGATGTGACCGAATTGCCGGGCGGTGAAGTGACCGAAGCGGCGGTTCTGTCGGCGGTCTTAAGCAAGTCAACCCTCGGTTTGATTCAATGCCCCATCCATCCAAACGCGTGCCCGCAGGCTGTTCTGGCTGTAGGCCGGGACCGCCGGCTGGTTTTGCTGGCAGTGGCACGCAAAGGGCTGGTTGAACTGCGGGCCATTGCGACGGCATATCGCTGGGTGGTTGAGAATCGCCCGCTGCTATCAATGGCCATGCCACAATTTGCAATCGATGCTCACGCGCATCCCACTTTGAAACTGCTGGTGGATCGCGCTGACAGCGGCGCAGACCTGCTGCTACCTATGGCCGAGCAGGGAAATGTCACCGTTCAGACCTATCGGAAACTACGCTGGGCGGGCAAAACGGGCCTGCTGCTTGAAGCAGCATGAAAGCAGCGATCCTCGGCCCGGAAATTAGAGCAGGGGGCTGCAGGACTGTTAAGCAAGCGCTCCGCGTCTAGGGCGTTTCCTCGCGGCCGGACGCAGCACATTTCTACTTGTGTTTCACTGCAGCCCTTACTGCCAAAAGCCGAAGTCGTTAACCTCCAGACTTCATTGAAGGGAGTCGGTCGGTGCGCGTTGTACATCTATCCACCAGCGACGTCGGCGGCGGGGCGGCGCGGGCTGCATATCGGCTGCATACCGGACTATTACGTATTGGCGTTGATTCTCGAATGCTGGTGCTTAAACGCCAGAGCGGAGACAAGACCGTTTCCAAACTGAATTGGTCGAACGATCTTACAACACGATTTAAACGCCGCCGGCGGGTAAGGCAGATCCAGCGAGATTTTGATCCCTACAAGGCAACGCTGCCGCCTGGGTTTGAGATCTTTAGCGATGACCGTAGCGATGCGGGCTACGATCTTATTCGACAGATTCCCCCCTGCGATATTCTTAACCTGCACTGGGTCGCGGGACTGATCGATCACGAGGTTTTTTTTCCACATGTCCCCGAACATGTCCCCATTGTCTGGCGACTGGCGGATATGGGTGCGCTGACAGGCGGGTGCCATTACGATAATGGCTGCGGTAAATTCACCGCGCGCTGCGGGGCATGCCCGATACTTGGTTCTTCGGTCGACAACGATTTATCCCGGCAAGTCTGGCAGCGTAAGCATGCAGCACTCGCGCAGGTGCCCACCGAGCGCCTGCACCTGGTTGGGACGAGCCGCTGGATAGCTGGCGAAGCAAATAAAAGTTCTTTACTGGGACGATTCGCGAGCACAATCATTCCTAACGGTCTGGATACAGAAGACTTTGCGCCGCGTGACAAACTATTTTCGCGTGATTTGTTGGGTGTGCCCAGGGATAAAAAGGTCGTCCTTTTCGTTGCCGACTCAGCTGAGAATAAGCGAAAGGGCTTTGCATGTCTGGCTGGGGCGTTGGAGGGGCTGCGGGATCGTAACGATTTATTTTTACTCTCAGTAGGTGGATCAGCACCCGCGGTCGGCGACACTCCGTTGCTGCATCTCGGGCGTATTTCGAGCGACCGTTTACTTTCCGTAGCATATAGTGCCGCCGATGTATTTGTGATTCCGTCGCTACAGGAATCATTCGGTCAGACAGTCACAGAATCGATGGCGTGCGGCACGCCGGTTGTCGGCTTTAACACTGGTGGGATTCCGGATATGGTGCGACCGGGTGTAACGGGCTATCTCGCGGCTGTTGGAGATTCCCAGGCGTTGGGCGCGTCAATTATGAAGGTTCTGGATCATCCGGATAAAGCGGCCGCGCTGAGTAAAAACTGCCGTCGAATTGTGCTTGAGGAATATGCTTTGGCGGTGCAGACGCAGGCTTATCTACGCCTGTACCAAAGTCTGCTGTCCCAGGTCCGGTCATCAAATTTGACCAGGTGAAATGGTACCCGAGTTCGAACCGTTGCGGGATTTTGTCAAAATGGAACCGTCGGCACATATGCACTCTGCGGCGGTTGTCACCTGCGTTGAGTCGGGATCGCTGGAGGATCAGGCGGTCCGCATGATACAAAGCCTGCGACTCTGGGGCGGGCGACTGGCGACAGTCCCGGTGTTTGCGGTGAAGGCCCGAGCAGGCTCACCGTTAAAATCTTCCATCGTCAAAGAACTTCAGCGACTGGACGTGACAACGTTGCACGTCAACGCGAAGAAGTACACACCTTATGACTGGTACGGCCTTGCGAGCAAACCGGTGGCGCTGCTGGAAGTCGAGAAGCGCACATCGGCTCAGACGATCATCTGGCTGGATGGGGACACGCTTGTTGTCAAGGAACCGATCGCGCTCCTGCTGAATGATAACACTGATTTTGCCGCCATTGCTGTGGAAAAAAGCATTGGAACTACCGGCGAAAGCGACCCCTTTGAACCCTTCTGGGCAAAAATGGGAAACTCGCTTGGGGTCAGCCTGGATGATATCGGCTGGGTGGTAACCGCAGCGGGGCAAGCGCCGAATCCGGTCGTACTTCAACAGCGGGGTAATGGCATTCAGGAGTGGTTGCGGTTTTGCCGCGGAGTACCTGCGTGCGGTCAATCAGGTGATGGACGAACGCTTTGCGATTCCACAAACTGGTTATTACCTGCACGAACAATCAACACTTGGCTTCGTGCTGGCAAAAAAAAAGCTGCGCTGGATCGGCCTCGATCAATCCTATAATTATCGGTGCGGTATGCGTGGCCTGCACTCGGTGGTTCTTGAAGAACTCAAGGCAGCTAAAATTCTTCACTATCACCGTGCGATGAATCCTGAACACTGGCAAACATTCCTTCAGTTTCTGTCGGATGACTACGGCGACGTGAGCCAGTTGCTTGGCGAAAAATATCTGCCCGTTGGAGCAACCACGCCGGTTGTATATAAGGCGATGAATCGACTTTGGCGCCAGTGGCGCGGCGGCAAGGCAAAGGCGTACCGCAGCAGTTGCGCGAATTTGTCTATCACTGCCAAAGAAGGCGAGGGGTAGCGGTAGTCAGCGATTGTGTGGAACGCGAATTTTGCCGATAGTGAGATCACAGGCAGTACAAAATTATGGCATTTCCTTCGATCAGCATCGTCACTCCCAGCTATAACCAGGGCCAGTACCTTGAAGAAACCATTCGTTCTGTTCTAGACCAGAACTATCCAAACCTCGAATATATTGTCATTGACGGCGGTAGTTCCGATAACAGCGTTGAAATCATCAAAAAATACGCACACCGGCTCAAATACTGGGTCAGCGAAAAAGATAAAGGCCAGACCGATGCCATCAACAAAGGGATCGGTAAATGTACCGGTGAGATCTTTGGATACATCAACAGCGACGATCTCCTGCTGCCCGGATCGTTAGACCGCGTGGCTAAATGCTGGACGGAAAATACATCTTGGCTGGTCGGATGGTGCAAATATCTCGAGACTGACGGGGACTGGCCTTATATGGTGCGAAGTATGCAGCGTAAAGCTGACTGGTTTCTGGATAACCCGATTCCGCAGCAGTCGTCATTTTTTGCCAGAAAGTATTTCGATCAGATCGGCCTGTTTCGCGAAGATCTGCACTACTGTTTCGATTACGAGTATTGGATGCGTCTCCACTTCAAAGCGGGCCTGCATCCAGGCGTGGTTCGGCAGTGCATGTCTGCTTTTCGGTTGCACGAAGCTTCCAAAACGGTCAGTGTATGGGATAAGTTTATCAAGGAATTTGCAATCATTCATGCGGAATACCTGCCTTATCTTTCGATGAAGGATCGATACCAGTGGTGGGTGGGTCAGCGGAAACTCAATGGGATTGAGTGCCGCAAACGCATGTGGGCCGCGTTAAAGGACAAAGATGTGACGCAGGCGAGGAAGGAAGCACTGGCATCGATGGGCGAAGAACCCTTGTCATTGGATTCGTGGAAAGGCCTGTTTTTTGCTCTGCGAGGTCATTGAGACGAGCATCTTGTTTGGCACTCAGGATCCGGACTGCTTAATGTCTACCGTTCCAACGCTTTCAGTCTGTATGCCGGTGTTTAACGCCGAGCATTACATCCGCGAATCCACGGAAAGCATTCTCAATCAAACCTTCACAGATTTCGAGTTCATCATCATTGATGATGGTTCCACGGATGGGTCGCGCCGGATTTTAGAAGAACTTGCTCGCCGCGATTCGCGAATCAGGTTGGTCAGCAGGCCTAACACGGGTTACACGATTGCTTTGAACGAAGCACTCGCCTTGCGCGGGGTGTATATCTGCGCGCATGGATGCGGACGACATTTCAATGCCCCAGCGCTTTGATAAGCAGACCGCTTACCTGCGGTCGCATCCGGATTGCGTGCTGGTCGGTAGCAGAATATTGACGATTGATCCTTTTGGATCTCCGTTATATGAACCGAACCACAAATTATCTCATGAGGAGATAGAATTGCAGTTGCTCTCCGGTGTCGGATGGGCGATTGTTCATCCTGCAGCCATGATGGTGCGCGAGCACGTAATGGCTCTGGAAGGTTACCGCGTGCAGATGGAGCCGTCGGAGGATCTGGATTTATTTTTACGCCTGGCCGAGCGCGGGCAAATTGCCAATCTTTCAGATGTGCTCCTGCGATATCGTCAGCATATTAAAAGCGTCAATCATACGCGGTTTGATGAACAGAACCGGGCAACATTGACGATTGTTACCGAAGCTTATAAGCGACGCGGAGTTACGCTGCCTCCTAACTGGAAGTTGCCAGAACGCGGAATCCTTCCAATGAAGAAGGAAATCGACATGTGGGCTTGGGTTGCGCTGAAAAATGGAAACATATCGGCTGCTCGAAAGCATGCCGTTGCCCTGATGCGAATGGCACCTTTCTCGCTCAGTTCCTGGCGTTTGATGTACTGCGCTCTGCGAGGACACTGATGGACCCGGTCGTTTCGGTCATCATGCCGATCCATAACGGCGAGGCGACGCTCGACGAAGCTGTACGCAGCATACTCACGCAGAGTTTTATCGACTTTGAATTAATTGCGATTGATGATGGCTCTACCGATGGCAGCCTCCAGATACTTAAAAAGTTTGCTGCTTCGGACCCACGGATACACATAATCAGCAGGCCTAACACGGGCATTGCAGGGGCGCTGAATGATGGAATCGCGGTTGCCAGGGGTAAATTCCTGGCACGCATGGATGCAGACGATATTTCGCTGCCTACCAGGTTCGAAAAACAGGTGGGATACCTGCGCGAGCATCCTGCGTGCGTTCTGCTGGGAAGCCGGGTGTTGCTGGTCGAGCCCTTCGGCACACCTATGTACGAAACAAACCACCAGACTGAAGACGAAAAGATCGCTGAGGAATTGCTCAATGGTGTGGGTTGGGCGGTCGTACATCCGGTAGCAATGATGCGGACCGAAGCGGTGCGGGCCGCGGGCGGATATCGGCCCGAACGGGTACCCATCGAAGACCTGGATTTGTTTCTTCGCCTGACCGAGACCGGGCAGGTGGCCAATCTGCCGGACGTGCTGCTGCATTATCGTCAGCACCTGGAAAGCACCAACCACCGCAGATTTGCCGAGCAGGAAGCGAAAAAACGCGCCTGCGTAGCTGAAGCCTACGCCAAGCGTGGCGCGGCGCTGCCCGCTGGCTGGGCACCTCCACCGCGCCATCGTTTAACCACCGAAGAAGAACTCAGTCAGTGGGGCTGGATCGCACTCAAACATCATAATCTTCCGGCGGCACGCAGGCATGCACGATCGGTTGTGCGGCTTTCACCGCTTGCGGTGTCATCCTGGCGGTTGATGTTTTGTGCTTTACGCGGAAGATAGAGCCTAACAGCTGGATTGGCAGCACCGGTCGAGTTTCCTTGCCTCACTCATGAATCCCGCACCTCCCATTACCGTTTTACTGGCTGTGTACAACGGGCAACAGTATCTACGCGAAGCGCTCGATAGCATTCTGGCTCAAACTTTCACCGACTTTGAATTTCTAATCATAGACGACGGTTCAACCGACCTGACGTTGCCGATCCTTCGAGAATACGAAAAACGAGACCCCCGCATCCGACTTGTCTCGCGGCCCAATAAAGGTCTAACCAACACCCTCAATGAAGGCCTCAGCCTGGCGCGGGGTGAGTTCCTCGCACGCATGGATGCCGACGATTTCGCGATGCCGGCGCGTTTTGAAAAGCAGATAGCCTATCTTCGAGAGCATCCCGATTGCGTGCTGCTGGGCTCGCGCGTCCTGCTGATGGATCCAGACGGTCTTCCCATTCGGGAAATGTGCCTGGAGCGGACGCATGAGCAAATCGATTCCGCGCATCTCAACCGCGGTTGGCCGATCGTTCATCCCGCGACGATGATGCGGATGTCGGCGTTGAGTCAAATCGGTGGATATCGCGACGAATTCAACACGCTGGAAGATCTAGATCTGTTTTTACGTTTGGCCGAGGTTGGACAACTGGCCAATTTGCCGGAACTTTTGCTGCGGTACCGCCAGCATTTCGCCAGCGTGACGCATAGCAAGGAAGAGAAGCAGAATCAGATTCGACAGGCGATTTACGACCAGACGCGCCAAGAAGAGGACTTCCACCAGATTCTCTGCCGCCACCTTCAGTACGGAATCGACCGAGGCGGCGTTACGAGCAGCATCGATTTTGGGCCTGGTCCGCGTTAAAAGCGGGAAACAAACAGACAGCGCGTAAGCACGCGATCAAGACACTCCGCGGCGCACCCTTCTCGATGGATTCATGGCGATTGCTCGCCTGTGCCGTTCGCGGCCGGTGAACGGCAGTTCCATTCGAAATGATTCAATAAGAAGGTTTCAGATGGTTTTCGTTCACCCCTTCCCATGAGTGATACAATCGGCATAATATTTCATTCCGAATTTCCGCTGGCGCGAAGCTGGCTTTCTGTTTTGAGAGGAACTGTGCAATGGGTCCGACCAATGTCTCCTTGGTCAAATTATATCGTGCCGATCAGGCGTTGCGAGACGCCCAAGAAAGGCTCGATGCAGCCACGAAGAATGTCCGCGTTCAGGAACGGCGGGTAAACGATCTCGCCGAAAAACTGAAGCTTTCGCAGGCAAAACACAGGGACTTGCAAGTCAAGAGCGGAAACCTCGATCTCGATCTACGCAGTCGCGATGCGCACATCGAAAAACTGCGTACCCAGCAGCAAACCACCCACAACAATAAGGAATATCAAACCTTCCTCATTGAGATCAACACCCAGAAGATTGAAAAGGGCAAGGTTGAGGAGCAGGCAATGGCGCTGCTTGAGCAGGCTGAGTCAGCAGCAAAAGAAGCCGCGGAGTTCAGTACTGCAATCGAACATGAGCGGGTGAAATTAAGCCAGTTAAAAACGCAGATTGGTGGAGAAATCACCAAGCTGCAGGCCGAGATTGATTCACTTAAAACCCCGCGTGACGCCATTTCGGCAATCTTGCCGCCTAAAGCACGCATTGCATTTGATCGTCTTGCGGAACATCACGATGGCGAAGCGCTGTCGGCCTTATTAAAACCCGATCGTCGGCGCGAAGAGTACGTTTGCTCTGTTTGCATGATGGATCTGGTTACCGATGTGTATAACAAGCTGCACACACGCGACGACATGGTTTTCTGCCCGAGTTGTCGGCGCATTCTTTACATCCCCGATGAATTGCCGCCCGAGATGGCGGTAAATAAAAAGAAACCGACAGTCGGTTCGCTTGCTAATGCTGGAGCATCCGCGGGTGAAACCGAGCGACCCAAAGAAGCGCCGCGCGCAAAAGGCCGACTGGGAGAAATACTCACCGCCGCCCAGGGCGAGTCGGTGAAAAACGCTTTTGATGCCGACCAGAAACCCCACGAATTCCATGTGACAGTAGATGGCCGCGTCGTTGGCATTTATAAGGGGAAAAACGCGGAGAACCTGGAGCGGGTGATTCGTTTCAGGCTCGATGAAGCGGGCCTGAAGCATGAAGTACATGTCAACCCGGTTCAGCACGAAGAGCCGGTGATTCCCGCCGCTGAGGCCCCTGCGGCCCCCGAGCCTACTGCAGGCGTGCGGGAATCAGAGCCGGCGCCGAGCGTATAACCGCGGTTCAAATAACCAAAGTTGAACCGCTTGCATCTACTCGACTACGTTGGCGGTTGTTTCGCCATAGGTACGCTCATCTCATATGAACTCTGCAGTAAAATGGATACTGGGGCTGCTCGGAACCGTGCTGCTGGTGTCGACTCCCCACCTGTGGAGCACCAGCACTCTGCTTTTCTGGCTGAGTGTCTTTCTGATCTGCGTGTGGTCGTTCTGGTTAATGATGGAATATCTCCGCTGGGCGAAAACGCTGGGTAAGAAATAACACGCGGTTCGGTTACAATGGCCGCACATGGCGATCAAGATCATCGACTACGGAATGGCGAACCTGCGATCGGTTCAAAAAGCCTTCGCCGAGCTCGGCTATGCGGCAGAGATCATTTCCACGCCAGAGGATATCGCCCACGCTGATCATCTTGTGCTTCCTGGCGTCGGAGCGTTTAAGGACGCAATTGCCACGTTGCGCACAAAAGGTCTTGCCGAGCCGATTGTTGATCACATTAAAAACGATAAGCCGTTGCTCGGAATCTGCCTTGGCTTGCAAATGCTGTTTGACGTGGGTTTCGAAGACGGGGAACATCGCGGCCTTGGCGTAGTGGGCGGAAAATGCGTGCGATTTGATGTGGATCAGACGATGCATCTAAAGGTGCCGCACATGGGCTGGAATCAACTGACACCCCGCGCTGACTCACCACTGCTCAATGGGTTGCCGGCAGGTGCGGCGGTTTACTTTGTGCATGGATATCATGTCGTTCCCGAAGATGATTCCGTAATTGCCACCACAACCGACTACGGTCGCCCTTTCGTAAGCAGCATTCGCAGGGGTAACCTGATGGCAACGCAATTCCACCCCGAAAAAAGCCAAAAAATAGGTCTGCAGATTTTGGCGAATTTCGCCCGGATCTGACGATCGTTTCCGAGGAAGGCGCTTATGTTCCAGGGCACACGAAGCGGAGCATTGCGATTTACTCTGCTGGCCGTTTGTATAGCAGCGTTCAGCGTGCGCGCGAATGCTGATCCAACTACGCGACCCACCACCGGCCAGGTCTTGAGGCTGTGGGAAGCCCGAGCGCCACGATCGACCGGCGATGAGCCGGGTGATATTCCCACGATCACCGCGTATGTTCCCGAAATTGCTAAAGCAAATGGATGTGCAGTGGTCATTTGCCCGGGTGGGGGATACGCCAAACTGGTCATGGATCACGAGGGATCGGACATCGCCCGGTGGCTGAACACAAATGGCATCACAGCATTCGTGCTGAAATACCGCATTAAACCGTACGGTCAACCCTGTCCGCTGCTGGACGGCCAACGCGCCATCCGCACCGTGCGATTTAACTCACGGCGTTGGGGGATTAATTGGAAGCATATCGGCATCATGGGATTCAACGCGGGCGGGCACGTTGCAGCTTCGGTTGGTACGCATTTCGACCCGTATATCCCAGGCTCACTTGACCCTGTGAACGGGCAAAGCTGCCGACCGGATTTTATGCTTCTGGTCTACCCGCTTATTTCGATGCAGGACAAGATCACACATGTCGACAGCCGAAAAAATCTGCTCGGGGATCACCCTGATCCAAAGCTCTTGAGTCTCTATTCGCTGGAAACCCAGGTTCGCGACGATACACCGCCGGCGTTTCTTGTGGCGGCGAAACCAGATGCGATTGTCCCGGTTAAAAACAGCGAACTGTTTTCCGCGGCGCTGAAGAGCCGAAAAATCCCGTGCGAATTTCTTGAATTGGAAACAGGCGGGCATGGTTTTGGACTCGCCAGAGAAGATCCGAAAATAGGCGTGTGGACCGAGCGTTGCCTTGCGTGGATGAACCGGCAAGGCTTTTTCAAGAATTGAACCCGCATGAACGATCCGGTGATCCTGACCATCAACGGTGGATCTTCCAGCGTGAAGTTTGCCGTTTTTGCCGCAGATAATTCTGCCCGGCGACTGGCCAGCGGGCAAATTCAGCGTGTGGGGCAACCTGGAACCGTTTTGAGCGCAAGCGGACTCGGTGATCCGGTGGATGAGCTTCCCATCGCAGGGGGCGACCATGGTGAGGCGGTGATTGCTTTAACGAGTTGGCTGCGTGATCGACTGGGCGGTCGCGCACCTGTTGGGATCGGGCATCGCATCGTCCATGGAGGGTTTTATCTGCTGACGCATCAGGTCATCACGGAAAAAGTCCTTGACGCTTTGCGCGACGCCACGCAATTGGATCGCGCACACTTGCCGCTGGAGATTTCGTTAATCCAGGCGATCGGCGCGCAATTTCCAAACGTCGCTCAGGTGGCCTGTTTCGACACCGCCTTTTTTCAGAAGCTTCCAACGCAGGCAAAATTGTTGCCGCTCCCTCGAAAATATTTCGATGTGGGTATTCACCGATTTGGTTTTCACGGTCTTAGCTACACGTACCTGATGGATAAACTGCGCAGTGTCGGCGGAGACGCCGCGGCAAGCGGACGAGTCATCCTCGCGCATCTCGGTAGCGGCGCGAGCCTGGCGGCCGTCAAGGGAGGTGCGCCAATTGATACCAGTATGTCCTTTACACCCACCGCCGGCGTGATGATGGGAACACGCTCGGGGGATCTCGATCCCGGTGTGCTGGATTATCTGATTCGCACTGAACACCTGTCGGCTGATGCATTGAACGACCTGGTGAACAAAAAAAGCGGTTTGCTTGGGGTGTCAGAAACCTCATCCGACATGCGTGACTTGATCGGCAAACGGGACAGTGATCCCCACGCTGCCGAGGCAGTTGATTTGTTTTGTTATCAGGCGAAGAAATGGATTGGCGGCTTCGCAGCCGCGCTGGGCGGGGTTGACACGATCGTATTCGCAGGGGGGATTGGCGAGAATTCCGCCGAATCGCGTCTGGGTATCTGCCAAGGATTAGAGTTCCTTGGCGTGGAAATTGACGCGCACAAAAATTCCGCCAACAGCGATATCATCTCTGCGGGGAAAGTGACCGTGCGTGTTATCCAAACGGACGAGGAATCTATCATCGCGCGGATTGTAAGCGAGTTAATCCCGGCATCCTGACACTGTTCACCCTATCCCTTTATGCCGGTCGTCGCGATACCCTCGATGAAGGTCTTCTGCGCTAAAAAAAAGAGTGTCAACACCGGGAGAATAACCAGTACGCTTGCCGCCATGAGCAGGTGCCATGGTGTACCGTTATGCTGGCTTTGTAAGTTTTGTAAACCTAGAGCAAGTGTGAACTGCTCGGGGCGCTGCAGGTAGATCAGCGGTCCGAGGTAGTCGTTCCACACGTTCATGAACGCGAAGAGGGCAACCACGATAATTGCCGGTTTGGAGAGCGGGAGGATGATGCGCACGAAAATTCCGATTTCGTTGCAGCCGTCGATGCGCGCCGCCTCGCTAAGTTCGTTTGGGATCGAAATGAAGAACTGTCGAAGCAGGAAAACATTGAACGCCGATGCAAACCACGCCGGCACCCAAAGGGGTTTAAATGTGCCGAGCCACTGTATTCCGGTGTGATCTCCAAGCCAGCGATACATTCGAAACAGTGATGTCATTACCACCGGGAAGGGGATCATCATTGTTGCAAGCATCAGAATAAAAAGTGCTCCGCGGCCCTTAAATTGAATTCGGGCAAACCCATACGCGACGATCGCGCTGGAAATGACAGTGCCCGAAACATTCAAAACCGCGATAACCAGCGTGTTGCGCGACCAGAGCAGAAAATCAATATTTGCGCCGCTCGTGAACACATCACTGTAATTGCGCCACCGGAAAGGATGAGGCCACCACTGAACGGGATAAGCAACCGCATTCTGCTGTGTCTTGAAACTTGTCAGTAGCATCCACACGAATGGGAGTGTGGCTATCGTGCACACCCCGATGAGCGCCGCCTGCACGTAGATGCACTTCAATTTCACCCACGCCGCGCTTTTCGGCAATGCGCATGTGCTTTTTCCGCGGACGGCGGATTCGGTCATGTACCTGCTATTTGCCTTGATAGTGCACCCACCTTTTGCTGGACCAGAACGCGACAGCGGTCAGTACTAGAACAATGACCAACTGAATCCAGGCCATTGCGCTGGCGTCGCCCATCCGGAGGTAGACGAACGCCAGGTTGTATAAACGCATTGTATAAAAAAGGGTGGATTGTTCGGGCCCGCCCTGGGTCATGATCATCGGCACGGCGAATATTTGCAGCGTGCTGATGATTGCCATGATGAGATTGAAAAATATCACGGGTGAGATGAACGGCAGCGTCACGTGGCGGATGCGGCCCCAGGTGCCCGCGCCATCCAACTCAGCAGCTTCCTGCAGTTCACGAGGGACATCCTGAAGCGCCGCAAGATAGATCACCACAGTATTTCCAACTCCCCAAACGCTCATGAGGACTAACGCGTGCATCGCCCATTTGGTGCTGGATAACCAGGGCGGGGAATACGCCATTCCCATCGCGTGGAGGATGATATTGATGAGCCCCAGCTTGGTGTTGAATAACCAAAGCCAGATCATCGCGCCGGCCACGGCGGGAACCAGTGACGGCAGAAAAATCATCGCGCGATAAATGGATTGTCCCGGTGTTTTCACATTCAGGAGCATCGCCAGTGCGAGCGACACCACCATCGCCAGCGGAAGGGCAATGGCGGAATAGTAAAGCGTGTTTGAAAGCGCGATCCGGAAACTGCTGTCGTGAAATAACACTCGGTAGTTTTCCAGTCCCTGGTATACCGGCGTCTGCGTCATGGGATAATCGCAGAGGCTGAAATATGCACTAAGGCCAACAGGTAGAGCCGTAAAAATTACAAAGCCGAGAATCCACGGCGAAAGAAACAGCAGTCCCTTTACCAGGTTACGGCGCTCGTTTCGACTTAGTGGCATCCTCATTCTCCGAGACTTGGATACTCAACCACCGTGGCGTTTTCGCTGCATCAGGGCGAATCGATCGTAGCTTGTTTGAAGCCGATCCTGCGCCTGGCGCAGTGCTACCTCCGGCTCGGCATGCAGCAAAGCGATCTTTTCGATCGCATTATTCAGCTCATCATGTACTTCGGTGCCGATAGGTATCTGTGGCAATCCCCGCGCGTTTGGACTTGCCGCCAGGGTTTGAAACACGTCGATGTACGGGTTTTTGTTGTGCTGAAGAAACGCCGGGCTGACTTGCCGGAGGGGCGTGTTTTTGCAGTGCATGCCGCACAATTTTTCCATGACATCCTGACGATTGACATAGGCCATGAACTCAAAGGCCTGCTCCCGGTGCTTCTGCCGCGCGGAATAACCAGCGTATCAAAAGAGCAATAGCTGACATTCGTCTGTCCCGGCACTGCGGATGGAAAAGCGGCGACCGCCCAGTTCATCCGCGCCCTCGCCGGGCAAGCGGTTGATTTGGATCGTCATCTTCCCCTGGCGCAAGTCCATCCATGGCTGGATCGCGTTTCAGTATGAAACTCGCCATCCACGGTCCCTGCTGTTCGAAGGCAACGCTGCCTGACATAAATTCATTTTGCGGTGAATCGAAAGTTCCAATTCCGCTTTTGAAGTCATTAATAGCGTTGGCGCCCAGCCGCTTTGAGTAGCTCTGCAACCAGGTGTAGGCTTGTACAACTTTCGGATCGGTGAGCGTGAACTTTTCGTGGATTGGATCCCAGATGTCTCCACCGAACCACATATAGGCTTGATTGTTGTACCAGCCGGGGACGGTAGGAAGGTAACCGGCGCAGTCCAGACGGTCGCCGGCAAAATGATCCATTGCGCGGGCGTCAGCGTCTAGTTCATCCAAGGTTTGCGGCGGTTTATCCGGGTCGAGCCTTGCCTGTCGCATCAGCACTTTGTTGTAATGAATCGCGACTACCGCAGGCGTGCTTATCAGGGCATAAAGATGACCGTTGTAATGGCAGCCTTTCCAGTAGACCGGTGTGTAGGTTTGCTCGGTGATCTTATAAAGGCTTGCCAGGTCATCCAGCGGTTGAAGCGCATCGAGAGCCGCGAATTGCACGAGATTTCCGTCATATAGCCCGGCGATGTCCGGAGGTACGCCGGCAGCGATGGCGACGAGTGATTTTTGTTCGATGTCGCTCGTGGATACAAAGCGTACGAAGATGCGGTCTTTTTTACCGATCGTATTATTAAAGTCGTCTACGATCATGGACATCTGCTGCGCTTCAGTTGAAGTCCACTTCTCCCAGTAATCGATGACCACGAATCCGTCCGGCACCGGTGCGCTGGACCGCGGACCAAACGCCAGCAGAGCGATTGCAGTCAGCGAGAGTAATACCGAGACCAGATACTTAATGAATTTCATCGTCCGACCGAAAGAATTCTTTACCCGATGCAGACCGCCAAAGCGAGTGTTACGAAACTGCTCATGCTACACTTGTAAAATATGACCGATGATCTGAACCTGTCAGCCCGGCCTCGTCGATCGCGACTCAATCCTCAATTGCGGCAAATGCTGCAGCGGGTTGTGCTGAGGCGAAGCGACATGATTGTGCCCCTTTTCGTCACTGAGGGGATCAACATCCGCCGCGAGGTTGCGAGCATGCCCGGCGTGTTTCAGATGTCGGTGGATGTTGCGACCCCCTGGCTGGCGAGTTTGGGCGAGCAGGGGTTCAGGGCTTACCTTGTTTTTGGTCTCATCGATCGCGCGAAAAAAGATGCGGCGGGATCCGAGGCGCTCAATCCGGACAACATTGTCTGCCAATTGTTTCGATCGGTGAGCACGCAGAACATTCCGATGATTGGCATCAGCGATCTTTGCTTCTGCGAGTACACCGATCACGGTCATTGCGGACCGCTGACTCAGAACAAACGCACCGTGGATAATGACAAAACAGTGCACCAGCTGGTTCGGCAGGCAATTAATCACGCCGACGCCGGTGCGCAGGTCATTGCCCCCAGTGGGATGATGGACGGGACGATTGCGGCTTTGCGCAGCGGGCTGGACCGGGCGGGATTCAAGGATATTTCACTGTTGTCATACGCGGTGAAGTATGCCAGCGCATTTTACGGACCCTTCAGGGATGCCGCCGATTGCGCACCATCTTTTGGTGATCGGCGATCTTACCAGATGGATCCAGCACGCGGCACGGATGAGGCGCTTCTGGAGATGAATCTCGATATCCAGCAAGGGGCGGATATGGTGATGGTCAAACCAGCGGGGGCATACCTGGATGTCATAGCGGCCGTTCGCGCGGCGGCAACAGTTCCGGTGGTGGCCTACCAGGTAAGCGGTGAGTACGCGATGATCGAAGCCGCTGCCGCTAACGGATGGCTCGATGGTGACGGCGCACGGTTGGAATCCCTTCTGGCCATCAAACGCGCGGGGGCCGATCTGATTATCACCTATTATGCTGAGCGGCTGGCCAAACTGATCGAACGGTAAAAATATCACGACTAAGCGGAAAGGATTTGTGAACTATCCATGGGGTCTTTTTAGTCATATCGAGCGTCTTCAGTGCGATCAACTCAGGCGAGAAAGGCTTGACCAGGCCGGTAAAAAACACACGATAATGCCATGTCGATTCTTACCGAGATATTGGAATACAACGCTAATTTTGTGAAGAACCACGAGTATGAGGCTTTCCTTTCTGACAGGTTCCCCAACAAAAAACTTGTGATTGTCACCTGCATGGATACGCGTCTGGTGGAACTGCTGCCCAAGGCGATGAATGTCCGTAACGGCGATGTCATGCTGATCAAAGTCGCTGGCGGGGTGGTCGCTCATCCGTTCGGCAGTGTGATGCGCAGCATCCTGGTGGCTGTCTACAGTCTTGGCGCGAGGCGATTGCCGTTGTAGGACACCACGGTTGCGGCATGGTTGATCTGAACAGCGAATCGATGCTGAAACGCACGATCGAATCGGGTATTTCACCGGATGTAATCCACACGCTGCGACACTCAGGTGTGCATCTGGATGAATGGCTTACTGGATTCAAATGCGTTGAGGATAGCGTGAGCGCCAGTGTTGACATGATCCGGAATCACCCGCTGCTGCCCGCTAATCTTATCGTGCACGGATTGGTGATGGATCCTGAAACTGGCAAGCTTGAAGTTGTCGTGGATGGAGCGGCTGCGGCGTAATAATTTGTAGATTCGATGATCCCTCATTCGGCGAGTAACCTTTGTATACGGGTTGCCCCATCGAGTTCTCCGCGTACTCATGAAGCAGAGGCGACACCGCGATCACACATGCCGTAGCTTGTTCAATCCGTTGAGAGCCGCCACCTTGTAGGCCTCGGCAAGCGTTGGGAAATTGAACACATTATTGATGAAATACTCGACAGTGCCGCCCAGCGTCATAACTGCCTGACCGATGTGGATCAGTTCTGTTGCGCCCGTGCCGATGGCATGTATTCCCAGGATGGTGAGATTTTCCTGGTGAATCAGCAACTTCAGCATGCCCGTGTCATCACCCAGCAGTTGCCCGCGCGCCAGTTCCTTGTATTGAGCGATGCCTGCCTCATACGGAACGCCTGCGTCGGTGAGCTGCGCCTCTGTTTTTCCCACCATCGAAATCTCAGGGATTGAATAAACACCGTAAGGAAACAGTTCAGGAATGCTCTTGGTCGGCGCACCAAAGGCATGGCAGATGGCGAGCCTTCCCTGCTCCATTGCGGTGCTCGCCAGCGCGGGAAATCCAATGACATCGCCCGCCGCGTAGATGTGCGGAATCTCCGTTTGATAGAATGAATTCACTTTCAGCCGCTCGCGGTCGTCGGCTTTGAGGCCAACACCGTCGAGCTTGAGTGCCCCAACGGTTCCCTGGCGCCCGACGGCATAGAGCAGCGTCTGCGCTTTGAGCGCTTTGCCGCTTTCAAGCGTTGCCTGGACAAGCATCCCGGCATTTCCATTTTCACCGGCAACGTGCGTGATGCTGGCAACTTTTTCTCCAAGGCGCAGCGTGATTCCCGTGCGACGCATGTGATATTGAAACGCCTCGGCAATTTCCGTGTCGAGAAATCCGAGTACTTCGCGGCGGCCTTCTACCAGCGTTACCTTGACCCCCAGTGCGGACATCATGCAGGCATACTCAGTGCCAATGACGCCACCGCCGACGACGATCATCGTTCGCGGCAACGCTTCAAGTTTAAGTAGCGCATCGGAGCAGAAAACAGTTTTGTCGTCGAATGGGACACTGCCTGGTTTTGCCGGGCGCGTGCCGGTTCCGATGAGGAAAAAGTCCGCGCTGAGGGTTTCAAAATCATCTGGCCGTTGAATGTGCAGGGTGTGAGCGTCTTCAAATCGGGCAGAACCCCAGATCAGTTCTACACCGTTGCGGTCGAAGTGATCCCGGATGACGGCAAGTTCGGTGTGAATCACATGCTGACTGACATAGATCAGGTCCGCGATGGTGATGGTTTTCTTCATGCGCGCGACCTCCCCGAACAAGCCGCGCCGGCCCACACCCGTGAGATGCATAACCGCCTCGCGCAGGGCCTTGCTGGGGATGGTCCCGGTATTGACGGTTGCGCCACCCAGGACATTGTTTTTCTCGATGATGGCGACCGATTTTCCCAGCTTGGCGGCCTGGATAGCCGCCTTCTGCCCGGCGGGGCCCGTGCCTATCACAGCCAGATCAAAATGTCTCATAGATAATCCTGAGGGCGGTTGGTTGCGCGAATAATAATGTACCGGGGTGTGAACGGGAATGCCGCTGCGTTCCGTTTCCCATGCTTTTTTTCGGAGTCAGAGTCCGCAGCTTTAAGAAGCGGTTCTCGCTGCGGCTGACGGCCCAGGTTTCCGTTGCGCTAAAAAAATTCCTTTTATGTCGCGAAGGTTCATCGCTATCAGCAATGCCGCGATGGCCGATGCCTGCGTCTGCAATTTCGGTGTAATCATCGGCACCAATTCCCGCAGATCCCATGGCGTTACGATGTAAGTCGCAAGATATAGCGACAGCTGGACCAGCAGAAGAAACCAGAGCACGCGGACGCTGGCCCGGAGCAAAGCACGCGGCGCGAGCAGTGTCGTCAGAAGCAAGACATACCAGATTAAACCCACGCGGGGGGCATCAAAGAATCGAGCGAAATATTGGAGAATGATTTCGTATCGCAGCGGCAGGTTGTGGAAAAATACAGAAGCGCTTAGCAGCTTGCTTCCATAGTCTTCATGCGTGCGGGGCAGCCAGATGCGGAACACCAGCCACGGGGCGATGGCTACGGCGCCTACCGCGGCGGCAATGGCCCAATCTCTGACCGCTCGGCGCGCAAGGCAACGACCAATGCCGCAATAGCGAAGAAGGGGAGCAGGGCGAGTCCTTCATTTTTTGTAAAAGCAGCCATGGCGGCGAAAAGCGCGGCGAGTATTAAGTCGCCCGGATCACCATCTTCGATCCATCGCAACAGCTGCGCCTGGTGCCCGCCAACGCCAGCAGCAGGGGAGTCTCGGCAACGAGGAGAGCGGCATTGGCTGTCAGTGTCGGCGCTGTTGCGAAGACCGCTGTCACCGCCAGTGCGACGGCGCGTCGGTGGAAGCGACGGACAGCTGAATAGATAATTCCCACCAAGCTCGCCCAGACGGGCATAAGCAGCAACTTGGCGGCGTTATCGTCTATATGTCCGATGATTGCGTAAAGGCCAGCGATCAGCAGCGGTAGCGAAAGTGGATAATCCTGATGGCTGTAACTCAATATCGGATCGCGAAAAGCCGCGGGCATTGGATGCAGGGCTTCGATCGTGACCCACTTCGCTTTGAGCATCCAGATCGCAAACGAATCGATGTCCTGCAGGCCGGGCCACGCGGCATGGGCGGCAATATTGAAGGCCGCTGCAGCAAGCAGCGCCGCTCCCAGCAGTCCCAGCAGCGTCAAGGCGTCGAACGAATGCCGGCGGGACGGCACATTCGGTTTGATCAGGTTCTGATGCTTCCAGGCACGTGCCAGGAAGAGTAACGCCGATACCGCAACGCAGCCCAGGATAAAGCGACTTGGTTTGAATCCCGCGAGCGAGCAGACGAACAGCACTAAAGGAAGGACACCCGCGCCACTACAGAACGAAAGCGCGAGAAGCTCGATCCAATTTCGCGTACCCGGCTTCAGAGCCGCGCAGATGACCGCATATCCCAGCGTGCCGATGAGCCCCAGGTAAACCAGGGATTGCAGAATGATCGCAGGGTCATTGGTCGGAAGCATTATTCGTCATTTGCCTCGGGTTGACCTGATGATCGGAAATAAGGTGAAAACAGTGGCAACTTGATGTTCTCGCATCCACTTCACCGACGGCACTCGATCGGCAGCGTACAGACCCTGGGCGTTATTAATAATTTGATCGTCTGTGCCAACAAAAGCCCGCTGTGGAAACATGCGATAAACCGCGCTGAAATATTGCGTGGCAAAAATCTTCGCATTCAGTGGCTTATCCACTTCGTCAACGCTGAAATGAAGCTGAATATTTTGTCCGTTGGCAGCGTTAACAATCGCGCTGTCCGTGGCATACAGGGCGTGTTGCCACACACTCATGCCAGCGGGAGGATGGTCAACCTGTCTGAAGGGCGCATCGCTCGACACATGGAATAGCAGAAGATATAGCAGTGAGGTCAAAACAGCCGCGTACGCCGATATCGCGCGTATCGAAATGCGATGGGGAATCGCTGGTCGTGAATCAAAAGCGTTTTGTGTCCGGGCCACAGGCAAATCGTACACGGATGCGCGGCTCAGCCGTTAGCGGTGGGACAAGCTTTTCGATCGCGAAATTCTGACCCCACTTGCCCTGATAGAAAACCCTGCTATCGTAAGCCATGCGATAGTCCTGTGTTCGACCGTCTAACATTATACGAATTATGAGCAACAAATTACTTCTGCGCGGTCTTCTTGTGTGTCCACCGATTCTGGCGTTGTTGTTCGCCGACACGGGGTGCGATCGCAGTGGTTCTGCCGCCCCTCCCGCAGGTGGCGGGTTCGCCGCTCCCGTGGTTGCCATCCCAGCTGCCTCAGGTGACGTGCCGGTTTATCTGGATGAGATTGGTAAAGCCGTTGCCAGCCAAGTGGTGACGGTGAATCCGCAGGTTTCGGGCCCGATTCTTAAACGTGATTTCGAAGATGGGGCCGATCTGAAAAAAGGCCAATTGCTTTTTGAGATCGACCCGCGTCCGTTTCAGGCCCAGTTGGATCAGGCCAATGGACAGTTGGCCAAGGACACCGCTCAACGTGCAAGTGCCGACTGGAATGTGCAGCAGGACCAGGCGGCCATGCAGACCCGGGCCATCAGTGAGCAACAACTGCATAACGATATCGGGACGCGCGATCAGGCGATCGGGGCCATTGCGGTTGATAATGCACAAATCGAGCAGGCAAACCTCAACCTCGAATATTGCAAGATTAAATCTCCTATTGATGGCCGAGCCGGCCTTCGCCTGGTGGATGCGGGTAATGTGGTGACGGCGGCGGGGCAGGCCCCAGGCACCAATCTCCTTTCGATCCAAACTCTGGATCCGATTTACGCCGATTTCACAATCACCGAGGCTGAGCTTCTCAAGGTTCAGCAATATATGGCCAGTGGATCGCTCAGCGTGCAGGTCATGCTGCCTCAAGATGCAACGGTAGCGGCCGGGGCAATGCCAGCGACGCAGCCGACACCCGCGCCCGGCGCTGAATTTTCAACCCAGAGCCAGCACCCCGCGGTAGTCGGTCTACCGCTGGCTCCGGACAGGGCAGATGGCGCAACACCAGCGACAATGCCCGCAGTTCCGGTGGCTGCGTTACCAGTGCCTCGGATTGGTAAACTGACTTTCCTCGATAACGCGGTGCAGGACGGCACCGGCACTATCAAACTTCGGGCGACCATACCCAATTCCGATCACCACTTCTGGCCTGGCCAATTCTTAACTGTACGCCTGGTATTGATGGTTCAGAAGGATGCGGTGTTGATTCCCAGCTCGGCGACGCAGATCAGTCAGAAGGGCCCGTATGTGTATACGGTCCAACCCGACTCAACCGCTTTGCTGTCGCCAATCACATTGGGCCAGCGACAGGGGGATATGGTGGTGGTCACTGAAGGGCTTCACGCAGGAGACCAGATTATCCTGAGCGGCCAGCTGATGGTGATGGACAAAGGGAAGGTCATGGTAGTGAACAGGCCGCAAGCAGGCGGCCCAGCCGCGCCCAATGGAGGTGCGAAGTGAATTTATCCGAACCGTTCATTCGCAGGCCGGTCATGACCGTCCTGTTATCGATCTCGGCCATTTTGTTTGGTGTACTGGCCTACAAAGCGTTGCCGGTGAATGACCTGCCGGCAGTGGATTACCCTGTCATTCAAGTGAACGTTGCCTATCCCGGCGCGACGCCTGAAACGATGGCTAACAACGTTGCTACTCCCTTGGAGCGGCAGTTCACGCAGATTCCCGGTTTGGAAGTGGTCACCTCTACCAGCAGCCAGGGAAACAGTTCGTTCACGCTGCAATTTGCTTTAAGCAAGAGTATCGATGCGGCCGCGACTGATGTGCAGACGGCCATCACGCAGGCCAACGGGCAATTGCCAACCGACCTGCCCAGCCCGCCTACGTTCAGCAAGACCAATCCAAACGATCAGCCGATTATGTACATCGCCCTGGCGAGCGATTCGGTCACACGCGGCCAACTCTATGACTACGCCAGCACGCAGGCAGGCCAGCGCATCAGCATCGTTTCAGGTGTGAGCAAGATCCAAATCTACGGCACCCAGTCAGCCGTTCGAATCAAAGCCGACCCTTCCGCGCTCGCGATGCGCGGAATGACGATGGATACGTTGGCGACCGCCATCAAAAATGGCACCAGCTACCAGGGTTCCGGTCAGTTCGACGGAGCCACCCGCACTTTTCTGCTTCAGCCGCAGGGCCAGCTGGATAATGCTGAGGCTTACAACAAGCTGATCATCGGCTATTCAAACAAGGCGCCAGTTTATCTGAGAGATGTTGCCACGGCTGAGGACAGCGTGCAGGACGACCGCATCGATCTCCGGTTCTGGGCGCGAGAGGTTAAGAAAATCCCTACCGCCACCTGCGTCATCGCGGTGTTTCGGCAGGCGGGTTCCAACGCGGTGGAAGTCGCGCAGTCAGTCGAAAAACTCATTCCGACAATCCAGAAAACGTTGCCGCAGTCCGTACTGATGGGCACGATTTACGATCAATCCAAATCGATCGTCAACAGTGTGACCGATGTTGAAACCACGCTGGTTATCGCGTTCGTGCTTGTCGTTTTCGTGATATTCATCTTCCTGGGCAGAGCCGCAGACACACTGATCCCCGCTGTTGCGCTGCCGCTATCGCTGCTGCTCACTTTTATCGCAATGAACGTCCTGGGCTACAGCCTGGACAACCTCTCGCTGATGGCTTTAACGCTCGCGATCGGCTTCCTGGTGGACGATGCAATTGTATTCCTGGAGAACGTTGTCCGCCGAATGGAAAAATTCGGTGAAACACCTGCTCTAGCGTCCTTGCGCGGTGCGCGTGAGATCAGCTTCACAATTCTGTCGATGACTGTTTCGCTCGCAGCCGTGTTCCTGCCGCTGCTGTTGCTGAGCGGTTTGATGGGACGAATTTTCCGAGAGTTTTCCGTCACGATCATCATCGCGATTTTTGCATCGGGTATTGTGTCGCTGACACTCACACCGCTGATGACCTCGCGCATGCTCGGCAAACGTGGGCCCGGCATTAGAAAGACCTGGCTCGAGCGCGTGATCGGTGGCATCGAACATCGTGTGCTTGATATATACGGGCGATCTCTGTGGTTCTTTTTGAACCATAAATGGATATCCGCGGTCACCTGGGTTGTCTGCCTCTGCGGTACCATCTATCTGTTTCAACTCGTTCCAAAATCGTTCCTACCCGTGGGGGACAGCAGTTTCATGTTCGGCGTGATGATCGCGCAACAGGGGACCAGCCCCGCGCAGATGAAGCATTATCAGGATGCAGCGTCTGCCATCATGCAGGCAAATCCAAACGTCGACCGCACGGTTACAGTCACCAGTGTCGGTGGTGGATTGCTTGGATCGAACCAGGGGTTTCTCATTGCTTTTCTCAAGGACCCCGCAGACCGGGCTGCTTACGATTCCAACCCGATGATGCCCGGTCCCCCGGTGCATGAAAAGCATGCCTCTATTGAATCAGTTGGTACGCAGATTCAATTCGGAATCATGGGAACAAACCCAGGGTTGCTCGCGATCATGATTCCGCAGCCGGTACTGTCGATCAGTACAGGCGCATCAAGCCGAACCCAGGGCGATTTGTCATTCGCCATATCAGGTGTGGACCCTGTGCAGGTATATCAGACATCAGACAAGCTCTTTGGCGCATTCATGGCGCAGGCGGGGAAGATGTTTCCCGCTTTCGGCGGGGTGTCCAACGATCTGAGCAATCAACCAGCTTATAATAATCCGAATCTGAAGATTGACATCCTTCGCGATGAAGCTTCGAGCTATAACATTTCCGCCACACGAATCGAAACGCTGCTGCGAAATGCTTACAGCCAGAATTACGTTTACCTTATCAAACGCCCGACCAACCAGTACCAGGTCATACTTGAAGCCAAGGATAAAGATCGCACGGATCCGCAGGATCTGAGCAAGCTTTACATCACCACAGATGATGGCAGTCGAACCGTTCCATTAAGTGCTGTCGCACGATGGGTACCCACGTTGGGGCCTCAATCGGTGAACCATCTCAATCAGTTCACCAGTGTAACTTTCTCATTCAAGTTGAACCCGGGCGTGCCTCTCGGCACGGCTACGGATTTCATTCAAAAGACTGCTGACCAGCTTGTTCCTTCGACAATGCGATCCAGCTTCCAGGGGCAGGCGCTGACCTTCCGTGACACGGTGTCGAGCCTATCGGTCCTGATCGTGCTGGCAGTGTTCGTGATGTATGTAATTCTGGGAATTTTGTATGAGAGCTATTTGCATCCTTTAACCGTTTTGTCGTCACTGCCGGTTGCTCTGGTGGGTGGCCTCGGAACGCTGGTGCTCTTCCATCAGGAGTGTTCGCTATACGCTTATATCGGCATGTTTATGCTCATGGGGATCGTGAAGAAGAACGGCATCATGATCGTCGACTTCGCCTTGCAGCGCATCGGCGAAGGTGAAACTGCCCCGCAGGCAATCCACGATGCGAGCATGGATCGATTCCGCCCGATCATCATGACCACGCTTGCGGCTGTTATGGGCGCGGTCCCGATTGCGCTGGGAATTGGCGCTGATGGCGCAGGTCGCCGCCCGTTGGGATTGGTCATTATAGGCGGACTGATCGTCTCACAGTTCATCACGCTGTACGTAACTCCGGCTATCTATCTCTACCTCGAAAATTTCCAGGAAAAAGTGCTGGACCGAACGAGCTTCTTCCGCTCGAGCCGAACGCATCACAACGATGAAGATGAGATGGACAAAGCCGGTGAACCTCGTGAGCTTGAAGTTGCCGGGATAAATGGAAACGGGCAGTGAACTGAGGACGGATAATCATTCCTCGCGACGAGATTCATTGAGAAATTCGTCGCGAGGATTTTTCAAATGCTCGACAGCAAAACCGAATAGCGCATACCGCTGAATACACTACGACTGGAACTGATCAGCCTCTCAGGACAAACACCGGCGCTTCAGGTCGGCAATTGAACCGCACTTTGCGGATATATCCAACCCCGGTGCTGACGAACAACTGGCTGCTCGGTAAATAAAAATGTCCCATGTCATACTGTGGCTGAGCAACATTCAATCGCAGCGCACCCAAATAAGGCACCCGAATCTGCCCGCCGTGGGTGTGGCCCGACAGGATGAGGTTGGGGTGCTGGGCCGCCATCATTTCCGCAGTGTCCGGATTGTGCGATAGCGCGATGACTGTCGAACCGGCTGGCACCTTTTCGAACGCCAGAGGCGGATTAAAGTCGCCAAACCACAGGTCGTCCAACCCCACGATCCACAACGCCTGATTGCCGCGGATGATCGGGAACGATGCATTACGCAGCACACGGCAGCCGACGCGCGTCAGCGCTGACTGCAGCTTCTCGGCGAGCAGCTCGTCATAAGGTTCGGTGTCGCCGCGAAACGGACCAAAATCGTGGTTGCCGAAGCTCACCAGCACAGGGCAGCTGAATGTTTTCATTAACTGAACAACGGGATCAATCATTGCAGGGTCGTGGTTCACCAGGTCACCGGTGACCGCAACCAGATCAGGCCGCAAATCGCGCACCTTTTCCATTACGCCCTGCAGATACGCAAACGGCACGCGACCGGTGTGCATATCCGTTATCTGCGCGATGCGAAAGTTTTCAAATGCGTCGGGCAGCCCCTTCAACTGGACGGGAATTTCCGGAAACCGCGGCCAGAACGGCTCGACCTGATTAGCGTAAAATCCCGCGCCGACTGGAAGGATGCTGAACGCTGCCAGGCGTTTGAAAAGCTCGCGGCGCGTGAGCGTGCCCGATTGTGGAACAGCCTGAGATAGAAGCGTCGTCTGGCTCACTTTGCTGCGTATAAAGCGTAAGCAACGAAAATAAGTGAAATCAGATTTCCATTACCTCTTTACGCTTGTGCTCGATCATCTCTTCCACCTTCGTCTCGTATTGCTTGGTCAATTCCTGAACCTGCTCTTTGCCGCTTTCGGCTTCGTCTTCGGTGAGAATCTTGCCCTTTGCCTCCGTGTCGATCAACTTGTTTGCGTCACGGCGCGAATTGCGAATTGCCACCTTGGCGGTCTCGGCAATCCCCTTGCAGCTGGCAACCATTCGCTGGCGTACTTCCTGGCTCATGGCGGGGAGGATCAGGCGAAGCGTCTTGCCGTCGCTTCGTGGCGTTGCCTGGATTTTGCTTTCGCTGAACGCCTTTTCGATCAGTTTCAGATCACCGGGGCTGAATGGTTTGATTAGAAGTTGGGTCGCCTCGGGCACTGAGATCATTGCTATGGATTTCAGATCCGTGAGGGATCCGAAATATTCCACCTTCATATTTTCCACCAGCGCAGGGGAGGCACGCCCGGTACGGATGCCGCGAAGCTCGTGTTTCAGATGCTCCACTGCCTTTTCCATTCCATCTTCACAATCAAGCAGAATATCGTCGAGCGGCATAACATTTCCTTCTATATCAAAGCGCCGTACCCGAAGGGCCGTCGCCAATTCCAAACATTTCGGTGTTCCAGTGACCCTTTGGATGCGCAGCGGAAAAAACTACTTCGGGGTGATCTTTGTGCCAACCAGTTCCCCGCGTACCACGCGGGCGATATTGCCTGGCGTCTTCAGATTAAAAACCACCAGCGGAATCCGTCGCTCCATTGCCAGGGTGATGGCAGTCAGATCCATGACCCGAAGTTTATTGTTCAAAACATGCTCGTACGAGATGTCGTGGTAAAGCACTGCAGAGGGATCTTTCTTCGGGTCCGCGGAATAAATCCCATCCACCTTTGTGGCTTTAAGCAACACATCAGCGGCGATCTCGGTTGCGCGAAGTGCAGCACAGGTGTCGGTGGTGAAGAACGGATTTCCCGTTCCCGCAGCCAGGATTACCACCCGTCCTTTTTCGAGATGCCGAACCGCGCGTCGGCGGATAAATGGCTCGCAGACGTTGTGGATCGTCAAAGCTGACAAAACTCGCGTCGGTTGACCAAACCGCTCCATTGTTTCCTGCAAAGCGACGGCGTTGAGCACCGTGGCGAGCATTCCCATGTAATCGGCGGTAGCACGCGGAATTTTTCCATCCTCGGCAAACGTCGCGCCTCGGATGAAGTTCCCACCACCTACCACCACAGCAAGTTGCACGCCCATCCGGGCGACACCTATGCATTCCCTTGCGATGTCTTCCAGTTCACCGGCTTCAATTCCAAACCCGTCTTCAGCACAAAGACCTTCACCACTGATTTTTAATAAGACACGCTTGTAAACCGGGCCACCAGAATCAGACGGAATCGTTTCAACCATGAAAGCATTATACAGGTCAAGGCCCAGTTGTCAGCGACACGCGCTGGAGATCCCTTGCGGGTCGGCGGGCGATTCACGATAACTGCCGATCATGCGGAAAAAGCACGGCTTATATCTTTTGGCGCTGATCGCGATGGCTATTGAGATCGGATGCGAACCGGTCCTGGAGACCGGTTATAAACCGCGCCCGCTCAATGCGACAGAAACCGTGCGCCGGGCTTATTATGCCCCGGCATTTACACCTGACTCAATGGGGGAGAAGAAAGACGACACCGGCGCAGGCTTCGGGTTGCATCCTTGAGAACAATGCTGAGAGGAAAATGTCCGCCGGCAAAGAGACGGCGCGCCGCCGGGTTGATCTATTGAGCGCTGGGTCTGGAAGTCGGGGCGGTCTTTCCCGCGGCGGCCTGTCCACCATTGGCAGCTCCTGCTGGTCGCAAGCTCTGCATCAGTTGCCGGAGATCCTCGGCACCCAGTACGTCGAGCAACTGCGTGCGAGTATCCAGTTGTATTTTCTGCAGTTTGGATTCGAAGCTTTTCAATCCATCGGAATCGGTCACTGCGTCGGCGTCGGTCTTCAAATCGTCGAGAGCCTTGCCGTTGTCGTCGAAGATTGATGTCAGTTTGGCACGCTCATCGTCTGCAATTTCCAGCTCAGCGGAAGCTGCTTTAATGTCTTTCAGCCGCTTGGAAAACTGCGCCAGCAGCGCTTTGGCTTCCAATGGATAATATTTTGCCCGCTGCTCGGAGGTAAGGACGCTCTCTGCTTTTGCGCGGGCATCACTGACTATTTTTTGCATGTCCTGCATCTTTTCGCGTCGTTGCTCCGCCGGAGCACCTTGAATACCGGTGGCCGCATCCCGCAAATCCTGCATGGCCTGCTTGAAAATCTTCTGGATGGACTGTTTTTGATCGGCTGTCAGGTCCAGTTGTTTGATCACCTGCATCATCGACTGCATCGAACCGCTGCCACCACCTCCCATTCCTGCTGGTGCCTGCGGACGATTTTGCTGCATCTGCCGTCGCGGGGATCATCGCAAACCAGAAGCACAGGCCTGCTAATACGCCAATACTGATTTTTCTACTGGATTTCACGCTGGCTCCTGGTTGGTTTCGGCATCGTTATTCTTCCCTTCAAAACGGTTTCCCCACGTGATTATTCTCATCGCCAATGATCAATTGGCTGAATGGTGGCGGTTTGTATTTCGTCGCACTTGTTCCAACGGCTGTTCATGTTTGACGCTAAACGTATCCTGCGGCTATCTTTGCACATTCTCCCCGGCGTGAATGTTTAAGCGAGCCGGGTTATCAAGCAGGAGCAAATGTGGTTGATCAGCACGCCTCGATGCCATCGCGATTAAAAATGTCGTTTAAAGTGTCCATAACCATGGTGCTTATCGGGTTGAGCGGCGCCTGCAGTGAACCGATGCAGTTCAAGCATAATCCCGTCTCTTCCCTGCCCATGGGCAGCCTGCAGAGCAGTTGGTTTGTGGACCTGCAATTGAAAAACGATCCAATCGTTCGACTGGATGTGCGTGACAAGACTGTTTATGCGTACACCGCCGGCAAGCGCGTGATCGGATTCGATCGCAAGGCGGGAACGCTGCAGCTATCGATGACCGTAAAAAGTCCGGACGTCACGCTTCTCCCGCTTGTCGAATTGAAGGACCACCTGGTTTTTCCCAACGCCACGTCTCTGGAGGTGTACGACACCAAGGGGATTTATGAGCGTTCTATTCCGTTGGAACGTCCCCTTCGCGGCAACGCGTCGGGCGAAGGAAATCTAATATTCTTCGGGTCGGCCGGCCCCCACGGTGGTCTGGTCGAAGCGTATGATATTTCGGTACCCTACGCCCCTCAAAAATGGGAATATCTCACCTATGATGGTGCGGATGTCACCGCGGGAACAGCTGTGTACAGTGGCGTGGTCTACTCCGGTTCAGAAGCCGGCGAGATCGATGCCGTCTCTGTTGCCAGAGCACAGATCTGGGACACCGATCATCATAACTTCAAGGTCTACGGTTCGATCATGGCGGATCTGAGAACCGATGAAACCGGCCTGTTCGTCGCCTCACGCGATTACAACTTGTATTGCATCAACCGAGCGACCGGAAAATTAAAATGGCAGTATTTCAGTGGATCACCTCTAGGCGAAGCGCCGGTGACGACCATCGATACTGTGTATCAATACGTACCCGGCAAGGGATTGGCTGCGTTGGACAAAATTCTCGGGCCTTTTAATCGCACCCCGCGCTGGATCCACCCAACGGCCACGCAGTTTCTATCGCAGGACTCCAAATATGCCTACTTGGCCGATCCGCGTCCGGACCCGGAAAATTCCAGTCACACCGTCTATGCGATTATTGCCGTCGACAAGCAGACGATGAAACCCGCATTTGAGTCGGATCACAAGGACTTTACTGTCTTTGGCACGAACCATAAAGATGGAACGATCTACGCCGGCTACGATGACGGAAAAATTTACGCCATTAAAGCGGTACTCAAGCCCGGCGAAATTGGCGAGTTGGTCATGTTGACGCCGGAAAACTCTGCCCAGGCAAACGTAAATTTGGCTTCAGGCTTTGCTCATGCTGATTGAAAAAACACGGTCTCCTGATCTGGTTGCAGTAAAACGCGCGCTCCTTTCAGTCTCGGACAAAAGCGGTCTGGCGGATTTTGCAAAGGCGCTGCACCACGAGTTTGGTGTCGAATTAATCTCCACCGGTGGAACCGCCACGTTTCTGCGGAACCAGGGACTGCCGGTAACCGATGTCTCAGAAGTAACCGGCTTCCCCGAGATGATGGACGGCCGGGTAAAAACCCTGCACCCGAAAATCCACGGCGGCTTGCTCGCCCTGCGCGACAGCGAGGAACACGCTGCCGCAATGTCGGCCCACGGAATAAAACCCATCGATCTGCTTTGCATCAACCTCTATCCCTTTGCCAGCACGATCGAAAAGCCCGGTGTTACGCTGGAAGAAGCGATTGAGAACATCGACATCGGCGGGCCGGCGATGATACGCTCGGGCGAAAAACCACGGCTATGTGCTGGTTGTCACCTCCCCGAATCGATATGAAAAAGTGCTGGGCGATCTACGAAAGCACAACGGCAGCAGTTGCGCCGCCCATCGGTTGAAACAAGCGCAGTTGGCATTCGCGCACACCGCTGAATATGATGGTTTGATCGCGAAATACCTTGCTAAATCAATCACCCCGGAGGTGACGCCCCCCGTATCCCCTCAAGGCGGGGAGACAACGCAGCCGTCGCAACTGCAGTGGACGATAAATATCTCGATGCATAAAAAGCAGGAGTTGCGCTACGGCGAGAACCCGCATCAGCAGGCTGCGCTATATGTGGACCGTAAACCGACCGAGGCCTCGGTTGCCTACGCAAAGAAATTGCACGGAAAAGAACTTTCTTACATAAATCTTCTGGATGCTGATGGTGCGCTGTCGGCGGTGAAAGAATTTACCGACCCGGCAGCGTGCATTGTCAAGCATACGACGCCATGCGGTTGCGCCACCGCCGCTGATCTTCCGACGGCCTTCCGCCGGGCGTTCGACGGTGATCCGCTCGCCGCATTCGGCGGAATCGTCGCGCTCAACAAGCCGGTGGATCTTGCCACCGCCAACGCCATTACCGGGATCGATAAACTTCTGGAAGTGATCGTTGCTCCCAGTTATTCAAACGATGCGCTGGCGCTGCTTCGCGATCGCTGGAAAAACGTTCGGCTGCTGGAGGTCGGACCGATCGACAGTTTCGACCAGTCGGAGCTTCACCTGCACAAAATCGTTGGCGGCTATCTCGTGCAGCAGCGCGATTTGACAGGTTTGAATGAATCAGACTGGAAGGTCGTGTCGAAGCGCCCACCAACGGACAAGGAGCTAGCCGACCTGAAATTCGCCTGGCTGGTCTGCAAACACGTAAAGAGTAACGCAATTGTGGTTGCCAAAGACCGCATGCTCTTAGGTGCCGGGGCCGGCCAGATGGACCGTCCGAGTGCAGCACGGCTGGCGATCTCAAAAGCAGCTGACCGAATCAAAGATTCCGTCGCCGCCAGCGATGCGTTCTTCCCCTTCCCTGATGGTCCCCGGCTTCTTCTTGACGCTGGCGTCACAGCGATCATCCACCCCGGCGGTTCGTTGAAAGATCAGGACACCATCGACCTTGTCAACCAACGCGGTGCTGCGCTCGTGCTGACAGGCCAGCGGCATTTCAAACATTAAAAACGTCGCAAAAATGCCTTTTGATCTTTATCGCCGCGTCACTGCGACATCGCGGCCGATTGCCCTTTCTCAGTTAATCCCAGTTTGAACCAGTCGCTGTTCATAGTGCCATTACCGATTTTGAACTTGGCGATATTAACGTCGGCGCCGCTACCTGATGAGACGAATAGAAATTTGCCCGATCGAATGCCGACGCCTTCTATTTTTGCTCCGCCGATGTTCCAGACGATCTGGTACGGCTTAGCATCGTCGTCGGCTCCGATGATTTGCAGCGGTTTTATCGTTACGTCACCGCTATACGCTGCACCGCTGAAAGGGGCTTTGGCCGAGTCAATCTTATAAGTACCGTCGAGCGTTTCCGGACCTTTAAGTACTTCGGTTCCGATGTTTTTATCCGTGCCATCGATGTACCAGGGATACCAGGTTCCGTTGAGAGTTCCGCCGCTGATTTCATAAACACACAGCCCAATGGTTTTTTCGGTTCCATAGGCGGCAAAGAAAAGTTTGTCTCCCGCGACGACCTTGTAAACACCGGCGCCGGTCCAAGATGGACCACCCCCTTTGGTGAAATCGAATGTGACCGGATACGCATCCCCTTTCTTGGCAGCAACTGCGATGGTCCCCGCGCCCACCTTTGGATTGATGCCGGACGAATTCAACAGCGTCCACGTGCCCGCGACCTGATCGGCAGCGTCTTTGCGATCCTGTTCTTCACCTGCTTCTTTAATCGCTTTCGTCTGAGCCGCGATCTCTTCCTCCGACAGCTTGAACATCTCCGGTTTCAACAGATAAAGCCCCGCGACAAGCTCCTGCTTGGACAGCGGTTCGTCCCCTTCGATAGAGAAGATGCGATTGGACTGAGCATCGGGGCAGATTTCGCGATGATTGTAGTTGATCAACACCTTGCCCTCGGCGCTTGGGCCGTGGCGGATGTTTCCGCCGTCGAACGTGGCAATCTTTACGCCCGCTGATGAGGGACGCACATCGTCATCGTCGACGACCAGAAAAGCCGTCGCGTGCGGATCGGTCAGGATGTCATTTTTGTCGATATAGAGCTTTGATTTTTCTGGATCCGACAAGAGCCAAACCTGATCGTCATCTATTTTAACCAGCCGTTTTCCGCCGGGTTCCGCGCAGATGAAAGACTGTTTCGCATGGACAATAGCCGCGGAAAATTCGATGGCCAGGATAAAACCCAGCGACACTTTCACTAAACGGTTCATTGCTTAGTCCCTCGCTTAAAACGGATCGAGCCGCCAGCCGGATTAATTATCATTGCGAGAGCGGGTATGTCAATCGATTATCAAACGAGGTTTTGCTATTCCGTCTGCGGGAGAGGCAGTGCCACTTCCCAGCCACCTCCAAGCGCTTTGTAAAGCGCGATTAAATCCGTCGAGATATTCCGTTCGCTCTGGGCAACCGAATCCTGCGTGCCGAACTCCGCTCGCTCGGCATCCAGAACCGTCAGAAAATCGGTGATCCCCTGGTCATACTGTTGCTTGGCCAGGTCAACCGCCTGGTGAGCTGCGGTGGCGGCATCGACCAGCGCCTGATGCCTCAGTTGCTCCGTGCGATAAGACGCCAGTGAATCTTCCACATCTTTCAGTGCAGTCAAAACTGTTTGTTGATACGCGTCGGACGCCTGTTTCTGCTGCTCGTTACGAACCTTGATATTGAAGCAGATTCGACCCGCGTCAAAGATAGGCCAACTGACGCCGGGCGAGACGGCCCAATATCGGCTCGACCAGTCAAACAATGCTTTGGGACGCGTGGAATCAAAACCCAGTGCGGCGGTAATGCTGAACTTGGGAAGAAGATCCGCCTCGGCTTCACCAATCCGCGCGGTGGCAGCAGCGAGCTGCCGTTCGGCCCGCCGCACGTCGGGTCTGCGACGAAGCAGGTCAGAGGGCATTCCAATTGGAATTTCAGGCGGTACCGATGGAATCGGCCCGTTGAGCGTCAGTTCGGACAGCAGGGCGTTGGGATCCTCTCCCAGTAAAACACCCAGCGTGTGAATCGAGATGCGTATTTGCGCATCCAGTGCGGGTAGGGCGGCAGCGGTCGTAGCAACCTGCGTCGCCTGCCGGGCTACATCCAGATCGGTCACAAAACCGGCCTTGAACTTGGCGGTCGTTAGATTCAGTGTGTCCTGCTGTGCCTCAAGATTCTCGCGGGCGATAATCAGTTGTTTTTGATACCCTCGCAATTCGACGTATGTCCGCGCTACCTCCGCCAGCAGCGTTACTAACGCATCGCGCTGATCCTCCTGCGCAGCCTGGATATCATTGATCGCTGCTTCCACCGCGCGACGCTGACCGCCAAAAATGTCAATCTCCCAGTTAGAATCGAAACCCGCCTGGTAAAGGCTCGTGCTGACACCGGGAAGTCCGCCTAATCCCAGCGGACTTTGCGGCCCGCCCGGATTGGCCGCTTCGTTAATATCCTGCGTCCGCATTTGGGAAGGCAGGGTCAGCTTCCCGTTTGAGGCGCTGGCGGTCTTGGAATTACTTCCACTGCTGCCTCCGAATGCTCCGATCGGAATCGTGACGTTCTTGCTTCCGTGCGCGCGCTGATAACCGCCGTCGAAATTAAAGTTCGGGAGCAAATCCGCCCCAGTGACACCTTGTTGAGCACGCGCTTGCCGCACGCGGGAGGCTGCCTGACGCAGATTCAGGTTTCCTCTCGCGGCACGCTGGATCAGGGACTCCAACTCGGTGTCACGAAACGTCGTCCACCATTCCACCGGCGGGCCGGCGACCGTGGAAATCGTGCTTGACGCCTGTGTGGTGGGAGGCGGCTGCGTTTCGGTAAAAGCGGGATTTACCTTCACTTCCGGTGGCTTGTAATTGGGCCCGATCATGCAGCCGGTAACCACCGACAAACCGATCGCCGAGAAGAAAAACACTTGTGAATTGCGATTCTCTTTGAGCATTATTCCTAGTCCCTGAAAAATGAAACATCCATGCTAGGCGGTGAACGGGGAGGTGGTCGAGTCTGCTGATCCAAGGATTTTCGCGAATTGCGTGGGTGCTTAGTCTGCGGCCGCGTGCCCGACACTGGCAAAGTTACCGGGACATCAAACTTTTTTCGAAGAACTCCAGAACCGTTTTTGCAATGACTGGCGTGTTAAATCGGCTTCCGTGACCCGCACCTGCAATGACTTGAAATTCAACCTTCGCGCCCGCTGAAATAAGTGCCGCATTCAGCAACTGGCTCTGGGCCAGCGGCACGAGTCGATCCTTATCCCCGTGCATAATCAAAAACGGCGGCAGCTCAGCCACGCGATCCTTGGATATGAACGATATAGGGTTGGCTTCCTGTACCAAGGCCTTTTTTTCTTTCAGGCTGCCACCGAACAGAGCCATAATCAGCTCGGGACCCGGTGTCAGCTTGATCAAACCCGACGCTTGGGCTTCATCTGCAAACTGACTGAGATCCGTGGGGCCGAACCAATCGCACACCGCCTGCACGCGGCTGGACTGTTCCAGATTTCCACCGGTGGTGCCTTCAAGTTCTGTTGATCCGCCGCTGGTTCCGAGCAGCGCAACAAGATGTCCACCGGCACTCGCGCCCCAGACGCCGATTTCGTTCGGATCGATATGATACTCCGCCGAGTGGGCACGCAGGAATCGAATCGCCCCTTTGCAGTCCTGGACCTGCGCCGGGAACTTGGCCTGCTGTGTCAATCGATAATTGATGCTTGCAACCGCAAATCCATGGCTGACGGCTGACACAGCAGGACAATTGGCTTTATCCCCGGCGGACCATCCCCCTCCATGAATCCACACGATCAACGGTAAGGCTTTTGTCGGCAAAGTGGACGGCGGCTGATGCTCTGGGAGGTACAAATCCAACAGATTTGCCCGGCCGGGCGCATCGCCGTATGGAATATCCCCCTGAAACACAACATGCGCACCGACACTTCGCGCTAACACTGGCTGCGTAGCGGGTGTTGCTGCCAACGACGTCGCAGGCAGCGCGCTGATGGCGAATAACCAGATTATCCAAACAAATTGATCGAGATGAAGCCGGGTTATTCGGCGCAAATAAGGCGTGCTTCGCATGACCCTGTATTGTAGCCGCGTGTGACAGATCCGCCATATGATCAGCAGCAATGAGGAGCAGATTCAGATTCTGCTAATCTTCAAAAATCATTGGGCCGCGCGTGGTTGCTTGTCGTATATTTGTGCGCATGGGGCGAGCGCGGCAGCAGCCGCTCAATTGAACGGGCTTGATGAATGAGATCTGTGAATCGCCATTGCGGTTTTACGCTTGTCGAGCTCCTGGTTGTGATTGGCATTATTGCGCTGTTGGTGTCGGTGCTGCTGCCCGCGGTGGGGCTTGCGCCAGGCCGCCAACCGGGTCGGCTGTGAAGCCAGGATCCACAGGATTCTGATTGCCGCTCAACTGCATGCGATGGACCACCAGGGTTACTACCCGCTTGTCGGGGTATTACCGGGTTATCAACCGGTGGATTTGAACGACAAATATTGCACCAAATACGACTTTTTTCAGGACGACTCTCAAGCCCCGTATACCAGGTATCCTGCTCCGATTACGGTCGCGCTTTCCCGCCAGTTTTCGCGCCAGAATTTGCTCGCAGACCCCGGCAATAATGCTTTGGGGTCAGAAGAAACAGATTCGCAGGGCTTTATCAAAAATTTCTTTTGTCCCGCGCAGGCAAGTTCGACAGCTGATTTTCAGCAGCAGCCCCTGCTGTGGTCCTGTGGAAGTGGGACTTCAGGTGGCAACATCGCGTACACACAGGCGCAGAGTTATATCTACAACGAAGCAATCTGCGGCTGGAGCGATTCGACGAATCCTACCGGTCGGCTCAACGGCCTCGCCAGGCTGGTCCGCCAACCCAGTGCAACAATGTTTATCGCGGATGGTCAGCAGGGGTACGCTACCGAAACGCGTATTCCTTTCAGCGCGATACAGCCTCCGTATCCGCTGGCGGGGATGGCGACGCTTTACAATATTTCGGCCACCGCACCGGTTACGATGGCAGACGCATTTGCGGGCAACGGTAGCGGAATCGGAATAGCCGGGGATAAGGCGAATTTTGATCTTCAGCGCCATCGAGGGAAAATCAACGTCGGTTTCTGTGACGGTCATGTCGAAACCCGAAACATCACACCAGTCGATTTGGCGACTGTTTTTCTGCTCGCGCCTTAAACCGACGCCAGTTCGATGGGTTGATTATTTCACCTCTCGCATCCGATCAACTTCCCGATACAATCCGCCCCCGATGAAAGCTGTCATTCTGGCTGGTGGGATGGGTACCCGGATCTCGGAAGAGACTGCGGTCAAACCAAAACCGATGGTGGAGATCGGCACGAAGCCGATACTCTGGCACATCATGAAAACGTATCAGCGCCACGGCGTTCACGATTTCATCATCTGCCTGGGATACAAGGGGTACCTCATCAAGGAATACTTCGCTAATTACTTCCTGCACACATCGGACGTCACTTTCGATATGCAGAACAACAAGATGGAAGTTCACCAGCGATATACTGAGCCGTGGAAAGTGACGCTGGTCGACACCGGTGAACAAACCCAGACTGGCGGTCGCCTTCGCCATGTGCGCGAGTATCTGAAAAACGAAGAGGTTTTTTGTTTCACCTACGGTGACGGTGTCGGCAATGTCGACATCACCAGTCAACTCGCATTCCATCGCCACCATGGCAAGCTAGCCACGCTGACTGCTGTTCAACCTCCCGGTCGTTTTGGCAGCGTGGAGCTTAAGGGAAGTCAAATCACGGATTTTGTCGAAAAACCGCATGGCGACGGTGCCTGGATCAATGGCGGATATTTCGTGCTTTCTCCCAGGGTGATCGATTACATCGACGGCCCTTCCAGCGTATGGGAGAAAGAGCCGCTGCAGCGACTGGCACATGAAGGGCAGCTGATGGCGTATCAGCACGGCGACTTCTGGCAGCCGATGGATACCCTGCGTGATAAAAACCACCTCGAAGAACTCTGGAGCACAGGAAAAGCGCCGTGGAAGGTGTGGTCATGAACCTCTCCTCACAGGCGTGGTGGCAAAATAGATCGGTGCTCGTCACAGGTCATACTGGATTTAAAGGCGCATGGATGTGCATGCTTTTGCATCATCTAGGCGCAAAGGTGTTTGGTTACTCCACTCCTGCGCCAACCAGTCCCAGCCTGTTCGAATTAGCCGGCGTTAGTGACCTCGTGACCAACACTCACGGCGACATACGGGATTTGCAATCGCTGAAAGTCGCCCTGCGCATCTGGTGCAGAGGTTGTACTACACATGGCCGCCCAGCCGCTTGTCAGAGAAAGCTATCGCGATCCTGTAGGAACATACGGCACCAACGTAATGGGAACCGTCAATCTGCTCGAAGCTGTTCGACTGGCCGGTGACCAGGTGCGCAGCGTCGTGGTTGTTACAACCGACAAATGCTATCTAAATAAAGAGTGGATCTGGGGCTATCGCGAAGATGAACCGATGGGCGGTCACGATCCGTATTCGAGCTCAAAGGGTTGCGCCGAACTTGTGACCGCCGCCTATCGCGATTCCTATTTTTCAAAGACCAAAACCGCCGTGGCAAGTGCGCGTGCCGGTAACGTCATTGGTGGCGGCGACTGGGCCGCCGACCGTCTGATCCCTGACATGATTAAGGCCTTTCGCGAGGGTAAGCCGGTGGTCATTCGCAATCCCCACGCGATCCGCCCCTGGCAACTGGTATTGGAACCTCTGGTGGGATATTTGACCCTTGCCCGACATCTGGCAGAAGAAGGCCAGAGCTTCGCCGAAGCATTCAACTTCGGCCCCCGCGAGTCGGACGCACAGCCCGTGCAGTGGATCGTGAACCAGATGGTGCGAAACTGGGGACCTGCGGCGCACTGGCATCTTGCCGACGGGGAGCAACCACACGAGGCGTATTACCTGAAGCTCGATGCAAGCAAGGCACACGCGACGATTGGGATGGACGCCACGCACTGATCTGTCAACGGCTTTGGAATGGATCGTCGACTGGTACAAAGCATGGAGCGCGGGTCAGGATGTGCGAACGTTTTCACAACAGCAGATCAAGACGTTTTTGGATCTCGCAAACTAGCCGCTGCTCCACACACTCAAATGCCTTCTCGTATTCTCGTTATTTCCAGCGTGCATCCTCCGATGTGGGGGCCTGAAGGGGACCACATCATGCACCTCTGTCGGCACTTCGAGTCCGCCGGTTATGAGGTGCATTTGCTCACATCTCGCGGCGCAACATCCGGCCCGCGTGTTTATAATGTCATTCAATCCTGGGGCTGGCGGGCGTTGGCGGAGATCAAACGCCTGGTGCGCCATGTTCAACCCGACGCGGTTCTATTGATGTACACCGGGTGGATGTACAAATATCACCCGATGGTGACGCTGCTTCCAACGGCGGTAAAGCGAATCAATCCGCGTATCGAATTTGTGAGTATGATCACCAACGCGATCGGTTCTTCTGCGCCCGGAAACTGCGGCCGCGGATCGCCTGGGCGGCCGCTCGTCTGCTGGCTGGCGGCGCTGACGCAGCTTTCGGAACACTGTTGCGCGACAGCGATCGCGTTGCTGTTCTAAGCGAGCACCATCTCAAATTGCTTGCGGCTGTGGATCGCGACGTGGTAAACAAATCGGCATTGGTCCCGCCGCCACCTATTTTGCATCTTTCATCAAAAGACCCGGCCCAACGTGCCCGGACACGCGCCATGCTCGGCGTTGCTGACGACGAAATCCTTTTCACTTTCTTCGGTTACGGCTACCCTGGCAAAGGAATCGAAACGCTCATCGCAGCGTTCGGATCGCTCGTTGAATCCATGCCAAAGATAAAACTGATGTTCGCTGGTCGGATCGATTTCGCTCCTGCCGTCGATGGTCGTCCCTATAAAACAATATTGCTGGAACCCACGCAGAGTTATTCCTCGCGCATCATCAACAGGGAATATGAAGCCAACAGCGACGAAGGGTCGGCTTACCTGCGAGCCGCGGATATCTGCGTGCTTCCATTTCAAGCGGGTATACAGTTGAATAACAGTTCAGTCGCCGGCGCAAGCGTTCACGGATTGCCGATTATCTCGACTTTTCATCAGGAATTGGAATCAGCATTCGTCGACGGTCAAAATGTGATGCTGTGCCCGCCCGATTCTCCACAGCGGTTGGCCGAAGCCATGCGACGATTGGCGACCGACCCGCAGCTGCGGGCAACGCTTTCCGCCGGGGCCGAAACGCTGGCGCGGGACTGGTTTAGCTGGGACCGAACACTGAAGCTTTTGTTTTCACAAAAAACGACCTATCCTGCCCGCGATCCTCAATTGGTTGGAGTAACTGACAATGCCTGACGGTTCATGTCGATTTTGCAAAACAAAGCTGTCGGTCACATTCGCCGACCTGGGGATGTCTCCGCCAAGTAACGCGTATCTCAAGGCTGAACAGCTGAACTCGATGGAGCGTTTTTACCCGCTGCACGCCTGGGTCTGCGAGGAATGCAAGCTCGTTCAGTTGGAAGAGTTTGAAAGCCCGGCGGAGATTTTCAGTGAATACGCCTACTTCTCCAGCTTCAGCGAAAGCTGGCTTAAGCATGCTGAAACATACGTGCAGATGATGATCGACCGGTTCGGGTTTAACGCCAGGTCACAGGTTGTCGAGATCGCCAGCAACGACGGATATCTCCTGCAATACTTTCAGCAGAAGAACATACCGGTGCTCGGTGTGGAGCCTGCCGCCAATGTTGCCAAGGTGGCTTTGGAAAAACGCGGCATTCCCTCCCGGGTGGAATTTTTCGGCACCGCTACCGCCCGCAAAATGGTAGCCGACGGCATCCAGGCCGACTTATTGCTTGGCAACAATGTGCTGGCCCACGTGCCGGACATCAACGATTTTGTCGGCGGAATGAAAGTGCTGCTGAAGCCCGACGGCATCATCACCATGGAGTTCCCGCACCTGCTCCGATTAATCGAACACAATCAGTTCGATACAATTTATCACGAGCACTTTTCCTATCTCAGTTTCTATACCGTCGAAAAAATCTTTGCCAGGCAGGGACTTAAGCTGTTCGATGTCGAAGAACTTCCGACCCACGGCGGATCGATCCGGATCTTTGCCGCCCATGCCGAATCGAGCCGTCCAGTCGAGAAGCGCGTGGCTGCAATGAAAAATCTGGAAAAAGCCCTTGAGAGCATGGAGATCTATCGAGCCTTTGCTGAAAACGTGAAGGAAACCAAGCGGGCGTTTCTCGAATTTCTCGTTAAAGCCAAACGCGACAAAAAAACAATCGTGGGTTATGGCGCGGCCGCAAAGGGCAACACCATGCTTAACTACTGCGGCGTCAGAGGCGACTTCATCGACTACGTCGTCGACAAAAATCCCTACAAGCAGAAACGATTTTTGCCAGGGATTCATATCCCGATCTTCGACCCCCAAAAGTTGAGCGAGACAAAGCCGGATTATGTCCTGATCCTTCCATGGAACATTAAGGATGAAGTCGTCGATCAGATGCGGCACATTCGGTCGTGGGGCGGCAGGTTTGTCGTCGCGGTTCCCAAAACGCAGGTGCTGCCGTGAAATTTGAACCCACTCCGCTCGCCGGATCTTTTGTGATCGAGATGCAGCTGTTCAGCGACAACCGCGGATTTTTTTCCTATTCCTTTGACCGCGGGAAATTTGAACAAGCTGGCATCGCCGGTGAGATTGTCCAGTCAAACCTCTCCTTCAATCTTAAAAAGGGAACCCTTCGGGGCATGCATTTCCAAACCGAACCCAGGGCTCAGCCCAAGCTTGTCCGCTGTACCGCAGGCGCGGTCTACGATGTGATCGTCGATCTCCGGACCGAGTCACCGACTTATTGCAAATGGTTCGGTACCGAGCTGTCGGCCGAGAATCACCGAAGCCTCTATATTCCCAAAGGGTTTGCCCACGGATTTCAGACGGTCACGGACAAAGCTGAACTTCTTTATGAGATGTTCGAATGGTATGCGCCGGAAAACGCCGGAGGGGTTCGCTACAACGATCCAGCTTTTGCCATCAAATGGCCGCTGGATGTGTCGATCGTTTCCGAACGTGATGCTAACTACCCGGATTTCGTGAAGTGAAACGCGTGCTGGTCACTGGCGCCTCGGGGTTCATCGGCAGGCAGGCAGTGCTGACCCTGCGCGGCAGCGCCGATGAAATTCACACGGTACAGCACACCGCGCGGCAGATGAGCGACAGCCGAAATCACACCGCAAACCTGATGGATCACGATCAGGTCAAACGGTTGATGGAACGTGTGCAGCCAACGCATCTGCTGCATCTGGCGTGGTATGCCGAGCACGGGAAATTCTGGACTTCGCCGCTCAATCTGGACTGGGTGACTGCTTCCATGTGGCTGTTTCAGGCATTCGCCGTCAATGGCGGAACACGTGCCGTTTTCGCCGGCACTTGTGCGGAATACGATTGGTCTGGTTCCCCATTGATCGAGGAAACAACCCCATCCTCACCGGCGACGCTTTATGGCGTCTGCAAGAATTCACTGCGATTAATTATTCAACGATTTGCCGCTCAAGTGGGAATCACCGTCGCGTGGGGCCGGGTTTTTTTCCTTTATGGCCCGGGCGAACATCCCAGCCGGTTGATTCCATCAATCCTCAATCCGCTGTTGCGCGATCAACCGGCTATCGTGCGCAGCGGCAGTCATTTGCGAAACCTGATGCATGTGAACGACGTTGCGGGCGCGTTCGTGAAAATATTAAATTCGGACGCTACCGGTATCATTAACATCGCTGATGCAGAGGCGATCACGCTGGGCGATGTTGCAAAATTGATCGGCGAGTTGACTGGTAAATCCCATCTGCTGCATATTGAACAAGCGGCCGGAACCAAAGAGAATCCACTGATGCTTACCGCTGATGTCCGCAGACTCGCATCGCTTGGCTTTACACCAAAGTTTAATCTTCGCGAAGGCTTGGCAACGTTGCTCATCACCCGGGAGCCAGCGTGAATCTCGCTGGCAAGTTGAACTACCTGGTGATGGGCTTCATCGCCTACATGCGTGACATTGTCCGCAGCCGCCGGCTGATTTTGGAATTGACCAAGCGCGAATTCCGCGCCCGGCACCTGGGATCGGCCTTTGGTCTGCTGTGGGCTTTCATCCAACCTGCCGTGATGCTGCTGATCTATTTCACTGTCTTCAACGGACCTATGAAGACGGTGCCTAAAGCAGGCGATCCGCCGTTCATCGTCATGCTACTTTCGGGATTGGTGCCCTGGTTTATTCTTTCAGACTGCATGATGTCCGGCACTGGCGTCATCATGGATAACCAGTTCCTGGTAAAGAAAGTGGTATTTCGCATCAGCCTTCTCCCGATCGTTCGGCTGATCAGCCATCTTCCGGTGCATTTGTTTTTTGTGATTGTTCTAACTTTCGCGTTTTGGTGTTACGGCTATCCTCCCACGTGGTTTTCACTGCAGCTGTTTTATTTTTTGTTTTCGCTGATGGTGCTGGGCCTTGCATGGTCGCTGCTGGTATCGGCGATCATGCCGTTTCTTCGCGATCTGGGACAGATCGTGTCAGTACTGATGCAGATTCTGTTCTGGTTGACGCCGCTGGTCTGGCAGGTGGAAAATGTCACGTGGTCTGAAAACCACAAGCAGCTGTTTTATCTCAACCCGTTTTTCTACATTGTCCAGGGCTATCGCGATTCGATGGTAAAGCACGTTGCCTTCTGGCATCATCCTGTCGCTCTGGCGTATTTCTGGTGTTTCACCGGCCTTTTATTGACATTAGGCGCGGTAGTTTTCGCCCGGCTGCAAAGCCATTTCGCCGACGTTTTGTAAACTTGAAAGGTAAAAGATTCCATGTCCGAACCCACCGCACCTGCGCCGATTGCTGCAAGCATTTTAGATAGCTACATCAAAACCGCGCCGTCGAATCAGATTGCCATAGACCTGTTCGCCGGCGAATGGGCGTCCAAATTTCCACCCCCGTTTGATAACCTTAAAACCGGTGGCATCCCACTGTTTCAAGACAGCCGGCTTGCGTGGGCGCTGGAAAAACTAGGCGGTGTTGCCGGGCAGAATGTCCTTGAACTTGGGCCTTTGGAAGGCGGACACTCTTTCATGCTCGAGCGTGCGGGGGCAGCCACGGTTACCGCCGTCGAAGCCAATTCACGCGCTTATCTTAAATGCCTGATCGCCAAAGAAATCCTCAACCTTGCCCGCAGTCGGTTCCTTTGCGGAGACTTTCTGGAGTATCTCGATCAAAGCAAACAGCACTTCGATCTGATTGTCGCATCGGGTGTTTTGTACCACATGAAAGACCCGCTCAGGCTGCTGTCGCTGATCGCCGCCCACACAGACCGGATGTATATGTGGACGCATTATTTTGACGAAAAAGTCATCGCCAGCAAACCTTACCTGCAGAGCAAATTTCTCAGCCAGGAAACCGTGAAGGTCGGCAATGAAGACGTGGTGCTTCATCGCCATGACTACCAGACCATGCTGGTCGAAAAAACGTTCTGCGGCGGAAGTGAAGAATACAGCAAATGGCTCACGCGGGATTCTCTGTTTAACGCGCTCAAGGCCTACGGTTTCACCGATTTCGAGACCAGCTTTGAGATGCCGGATCATCCCCACGGCCCGGCGCTCAGCTTCGTGGCCACACGGAAATAAGCTGTTTATCGCAAAAACAGGTCCTGGAGCACGCTCTTATAGCCGTATGAAAATTTTCGATAGTTTCCGCGGCGCAGTTCTGTTCCGATCGTCGCCAGGCGGGGTATCAGATGCCTCGACATCTGGTCGCGTTTTTTGCTGTGGCGGATCTTGTCTTCGAGCATCACCAGAAGGTTCGGATGCACCGGCCATCTGGTCTGGCTGGTCAACCGTTCATACGCTGCTTCATGCAGTTCCGCCAGGTACGCGAATGTATTTGTCTTGATCTGATGCTTCGCCATTCGGATCTGGTCGATGAATCCGTAATGGCGCATGCCCACTTCATTTCCGCCGTGCAGGCGGTATTCAATCAGGTCCAGATCGATCGGTTTGATGCGTCCGATACAGCCCAGCAGCAAAGTGATCCAGATATCGTGCGAGTGCGGAAGATTTGGAATCGGAAGCAGCAGCGGCAGATATTTTGATTTGAAAGCCAGTGTCGATCCCGCCGCCACCGCATGCCGCAACAGTACCGGCAATGCCTGGCCCGATGCCACGCGCTGTTGCTCCTGCGCATCGAACCAGACCGAATCCCACATGCGATAGTTCAGCGGTGATAAGTCCTCCCGCACCACCTGGGCATTTGAGAAAACCAGGCCCACCGACTCCATCTGCAACTGTTTTACCAATGTCTGCACCTTGTCGGGCATCCATCGATCATCCTGGTCGCAAAGAAAAATAATGTCTCCCGTGCAGTGCGAAATTGCGTTTTCGAAATTTTTGGTCACTCCGAGACGGGCCGCATTTTTCAGCAGTGAGATCGGCAACGACGATTGCGCTACGATCTGCGTTGTCGCATCTGACGACCCATCATCAACCACTATCACCTCATCCACCGGCAGGGTTTGCTTTTGTATCGACTCCAGTTGCTGGGCGATAAATCGAGCGCCGTTGTAGGTGCAGAGCGCAACCGAGATTCGCGGCGACGATGTGGTTTTGGCGTCCATCTAAAGAAATAAATCCTGGCCAAAGCTTTTCCATCCTAATGAAAACCGCCTGTAACGCTGCGTTATCAATTCCACCAGCGACGGCACCACACGCCCGGAACTGCCCAGGCGAATAGCCGAACGCCTTCGGCAATGGGCGATCTTTTCCTGCATCAGATGAATGACGCCAGGCGGAACATCGAAATCGGTCTGCTCCTGCAGGCGAGCCAGGGCCGCCTCAAATTGATCGGCCTGCTCGTTGAAGACATTGCGATCCATCTTCCTGGCATTCACGTACTGCTGGTAAAGGGACCGTCGTTCAGCACCGATGGACTGGTTCGCATGCTGGCGGTATTCGATCAGTGTCTGATTGATAGCCAGCGCTGGGGCAACTGCCGCGATGAGCAGCGCGATCCATCCGTCGTGCATCCATCCGACTTCGATGGGCAAAAGAAGCGAACGATATTTCGCATCAAACGCCATTGTTGCGCCTGTTACCACATTCTGCCGAAGCAGCACTTCGAACGCGCCTCCCGACCTGATCCGCAAAAGCTGAGCGGCATTCAATCCCACGCTGTTCCACAGGGTATATCCAAGCGATTGGCCGTTCGCACCGCACATTTCAGCGTTGCTGAATACGATGCCCGGGCGCGGTGACTGCTGGAAAGCAGCTTCGATCATCGCAAGTTTACTCGAGTGCCAGATGTCGTCCTGGTCGCAGCAGGCGATAATATCACCGGTGCAGGCAGAAAAGGCGGCGGAAAAATTTTGAGCAGGACCCAACCGTGTCGCGTTTTGCCGGGTCGTCACAGGAAAGGAGACACGCTTCGCGAAGTCTGCAATGAGCTCAAGCGAAGAATCCGTCGACCCATCATCAAAGGCAATCAATTCATCGGGAGGTCGCGATTGGCTGGCAAGGCTTGCCAGTTGCTCCTCAAGAAACGCGGCGCCGTCGAAGGTGCAGAGTGCAATCGAAATCTTCGTCTTGCATCCCGCGTTGCTCATCCCGTTTTTCTTTCCATCAGCCGATTCTAAAATCGCAGGTTTGCATCGTCAGATTTGGATTATAATACGGGTCCCGCGGGATTCGCTCGGCCCATTCCCGCTTGAATGCTTCCAGCTCTGAAATTTCCGTTCCGGCTTTGCTTACCGATTCATGGTGATACAGTTTTGCGCCCGGTGTATACACGATCCGCTTCCCCAGTGCCGTTACCTTGAGGCAGTAGTCGACATCGTTGTAATTGAGCGGGAATTTCTCGCTGAATCCACCCACCGCCTCGTATATCGCTTTCTTTGTCATCAGGCAGGCACCGGTCACCGCGGACCAGTTGCGATGCACCACCGAAGAATTGAAATATCCGGGATGATCCCCGGGAAATTGATAGAACGGATGACCGGGATTTGCCTCCAGAAGATTCACACCGTTGTGTTGTTGCGTATCGTTTGGAAATAGAAGCTGTGCGCCAACCGCGCCAATTTCGTCCCACTGCGAAAATTCCAGCATGGATTCAATCCAGTCGGGCGTGATCACTTCGATGTCGTCGTTCAACAAAATAAGATGCTCACCCGTTGCGGAGAAACAACCCAGGTTAATCTTGCGGGCCAGACTGAAAGGTTCGGTAAACGGAATCTTCCGGTAGTGATACGGTGCCAGCGCCGCAGCCAACTCCGCGGACATGTCATCGTTATCCAGCACAATGATCTCAACATTTTTGTAAGTCGACAGGTGTCGAATGCTGGCGACGCACTCCAGCACGAACCAGGTTTTTCGCCCCCGCACTTCGACCTCGCGGCAGGCGCTTGGTATCACGATCGAAACCTTTGGGTTTCCTCTAATCTCGTACCGCACGCGATGAAATCCATCGCTGGGGCCCGTTTCAACCCGGCCCGGGCGACCGACCAGTTTCAAATATTCCTGCAGCGCGCGCGCGCGCGTTCGTGCGCCTCAGGCTTTGCGCCGGTGTTGGCGGCAGTGCTCGTGGGAATGGTCCGCCAGTGGTATAGAATATCTGGAATGTGATGCACCTTCGGCTTGCCGGCCGTGATGCGAAGGACCAGATCATAATCCTGGGAACTGTCGAATTCCTTTCGCCAGCCGCCCACTTTTTTCACCAGGTCCGTCCGATACACACCCAGGTGGCAGGTGTACATGCAGGCCAGGAAATATTCCGGCGACCAGTCGGGTTTGAAGAAGGGATCGTGATGCTTGCCCGCTGGCGTCATCTTGTCTTCGTCGCTGTAGAGCATGTCGATCGAGGGATCGGCGATGATCGCCTCGGCCATCTTAAATAGCGCGTGTTCGGCTATCTCGTCGTCATGGTCCAGTAAGCCGATGTATTCGCCCGTTGCCAATTCCAATGCTGCGTTTGATGCGGTAGAGATGCCGCCATTCACCGATTGATAAACAACCTTGATGCGTGAATCCCTGGCCGCGTATTCCCGGAGGACCTTCTTAATATGCGCCTTTGGCGAGGCATCGTCCGCAATGCACAATTCCCAGTTGGGATAAAGTTGATTGATCACCGAATCGATGCACTTGCGGAGATAAATCTCCGGGACATTGTAGACCGGCATGATGACCGAGAACTTCGGGCCCGTTGTCCAGGTCTTAATGGTGTCCCGAATCTGCTGGCGTTTTTCGTCTGTGATTTCATGCTTCCGCCGCCATAGATCGTACTCGCTGACCGCGGTGCTGCTTTCAACATTGCTTACCAGTTGGCGATGAAACTTGCCGATATTCCCCGACATCAGCAGCTTCAGCCCGATCCAGATCGAAGGACGATGCGATCCACTTCCTGTGATCAACTTCTTCAGGTTTCGCAGGATGGCGGCGCTGTTAAACCAGGCGCGCGACATCGGCTCAAGCGAAAACGATTCGAGCGTAAATTCACCGCCTGCCTGCACCGGATCAAACCGCATGAGAAAGGTCGGCTTTCGCAGCGCGATCATTCGATCTATTTCGGTATCGCCGGCCACCGGCGCAAGTTCAAAGTGTTCGCGCTGATGGAAGGAACTGCCAGTGTCGAAATAAACGGCCGCGCGCGATGAAACAGACGATTTTATCTTTGCCCGCAGCCGTACCCAGCCGTGCATGGGCACCATCGGAATCAGAAAATGCGGCAGGGCGGTACCGGTCCAGCTGCTGTTGGGTCCCCTGTGCATGGCAGTTAATGGCACCAGATCGTCGATGCCGCGATCGAGTTTGCCCAACGCGCGGGCGATCCACCAACCCAGTCGGCCCCATTTCCAGATATTGGATCGAAACAATCCCGCCAGAGACGGACCAAGTGTGTCGCGTGTGCGATATGCGTTGCTGATTTCAATGCGTTTCTGCTGCAGTTCGCTGTCGGTCTTGGCCAGTCGTTTATCGATTTCGATCTGGTCACTTTGCGCCTGATCGAGCAGCTTCCTGTTTTGGGCCAGCGCATCATTGGCTTCAAGAACGGCATCTTGCAGATCCGAAAGTTGCGCCTGGGATTGGGCCAGCGTTGACGATTGTCGAGCAAGCTCGTCGTTCAGTTCCGCACACGCCCTGACCAGCCGCTCCTGCTCGGCGGATAACGCACTGATCTGCTGCTGCGCCGCAACCTTTTCGTGGGCTGCCTGTATCAACTGATTATCGCGCGCAGTGATTTCACCACCGGCGGCGACGGCGGCGTGATGGTATTTAATCAGCTGTTCATCGCGGGCCGTGATCTGCTCGCCCGCGGCAAGCGCAGCGTGGTGGTATTGAGCAATCTGCTTGTGGAAATCCATCGTCACAACGTTATGTGCGATCACTTTCTCGCGCGTTTCGGTTTCAAGATCCTGCACAAATTGCCGCAGGAGTGATTGACTGCTATCCCTGTCAGTCGTCAGTTCATCGATATGTTTTGACAAGTTGCCTGCATCTCCCGACTCGACTGCTGCAACGACGGCGGCGTACAAATCGCGAACCTGCTGCGGAATCCGCTCATCTGCCAGAAACGTCTGATCTTCTACATGGTGATGCCGTGAAGAAGGGTGGATGAATTCCTCCACTGCGCCCGCTACCTGATCCGGAGAAACCGGCCAATTAATATCTAATGCCGATCCGATGCTGGCTACCTCATGACGCCAATCGGAGAGCAACCGATCATACAGCGTAAAAGCACGCGGCAGGTGTCGGCTGTTCCGCTCGGCCTCGATCACACTCCCAAGCCACAGCAGGTACGCCCGGGCGTGAGTAATCCCATCGCGTTTTTGCAGCGAATCGGCCACTTCCATCGGGTTACGAAAGATCAGAATGCACTTCGGCTGGCAGTGGGTCTCGGCCAACAACTGACCCCAGAGCGGAAGCATCGCGCACAGTCTTGGGTCCTTGATGCCCCATAAAGAACGCCCGGCAAAATCCTGCTCCAGGGCCTGCTTCAGCTCACCACGATGCTTTTGAATCTCAGGCCGATCCCACCAGTTCGGCGGCAGGGGCGACACCTGCGTCCAGTCACGTCCCAGATCCTCGTAGAGGCGATCGTGAATAAATTGGATCTTCCGGTGCTCCCAGAATCCTCGCTCGTTATCCGAGGCCGGGGGCAGGAGATCGGATCCCAATTCCACACCCAGCAGGTTCAGGACCCGCGCCAGCGCCGACGTGCCGCTGCGGTGCATGCCCAGAATCAGAAGGGCGGTGGCGGGTTGCGAAGGCGTTTGTATCGTCTCGGAAATAGCGGGGTTTGCTTGGGTCATATGGTGCGTTCGCTCAGGCGGTCACAGCATTGTCGGCCGGTTCTCGCGCGGGGAGAGATTCCTTGAGTTGGTAAGACGATCGAAAATCAAAATCAACAAACCCGGTGGTCAACTTGGAGAAAACATTTCGAACGCGGAACGCAACCGCGTCGATCACACGATGCAGAAAACCGTCGTAGTCGTCCAGCGTGCCGGAAACTCCGCAATTAAGATAATAAATGCCCGGCAGCAGACAGGCATTAAACTCAAACGCAACGTCATATACATCACCAAGTTTTACCAGCGGAACATATCCGTCGGAGCAATCGTGCGCGCCGCCGCCGAGTTCCAATCCCGAGGTGGATTTTACCAACCAACCAAAGACGATTCCCCGCGCCGGTTCGCGAAATTCGACGCGATAGCAGTAGCGATACCGTTCGTGGGGATTGAGCAGGTTTACGCGGCGGCCGTCCAGTGTCTCAATCCGCGGATCTGTGATGACCGCACCGATGGGCTGGTAATAGGTTGCAGACTGTGTGGCAAAGCCCTCTTCATAATCCGCCGGGGCCGGATTGCGATCCACGCCTTGCTCATAGGTTGAATCACCGCGAAGAAGCGCTACCGCTGAAGTATGCGGGTTTAGCGAGGCCAGCGGATCAAGCGACCTGGTTTCATCCACCGGCACCGCTTCGGTCTGCAGCAAGTCAGCGCGGAACTGCGATTTCTCCGGCTCGCGCATGTACAAAAACTTCTGATAGTTATCCACGACGGTTTTGCTTCGCCCGCGCTGGATCATCTGCCCGTGATCCAGAAAAATCGCCCGCCTGCACATTTGCTTAATGCTCCCCGCGGCATGAGAGACAAAGACCACCGTGCCTCCGCCGTTGCGGAAATTCTCCAACGCTGCATAGCATTTGCGCTGGAAAAGCTCGTCTCCCACCGCGAGCGCTTCATCAATGATCAACATATCGGCCGGCACACTGATCTGCAGGGCAAACCCAAGTCGCACCGCCATGCCTGATGAATACACCTTAATCGGCTGATCGAGAAAATCGCCAATGTCGGCAAACGAGGCGACCTTCTCAAACAGTGCAGGTATCTGATCGGGAAGTACGCCTAAAATCGCCGCGTTAATCAGCACATTGTCCCGCCCTGTTTCCTCCGGATTAAATCCCGCCCCCAGTTCCAGTAATCCACCGACGCGTCCGTTTACCTTAATGCTGCCAGTCGACGGGGTAAGGACTCCGAACATCAACTGCAGCAAGGTGGATTTGCCCGAACCGTTAGCGCCCACAATCCCGAGTGTTTCCCCTTTTTCAACTTCAAATGAAATGTTCCGCAGCGCCCAGAACTCGCGGTACAACTTGCGCTGCCCGAACACGAACGCCTGTTTCAAGCGATCGATATTCTTTTCATAGACGTGGTAGCATTTGCCCACGTTTTCGACAACCGCAGCGAGTTCACTGGCCATTTGAGCCAATCTTAGCGGACAGATGAGCCAGACGGTAGATCGCAGCATCCGCAAAGTTGCCGACAACATGCCGCAGATGTGCCGAGACCAGCCGAAACACTCCTTTTGCATTTCAAAACGCTGCGATACACTCGCGGGTGTTGAGGTTATCAGCCAATTGCCGGGCTTGAATTTTTATCCGCGGAGCATGTGCATGATCAGGTCGCGACAAGGATTGCTGCTGTTAACCATCTGTTTTGTAGGCCTGCTCACTCGAAGTGTCCGGGCCGATGATGCATCGGATCCGCATCTGTTTAAATTCCAGGCGCTGGATTTTTCGATCAATGTACCAGCCGATCAGCGCTGGACCGCGGAGGTCCTCGGCACCGGTGTCGTGGATGTTTCCAATCGGCACGTTGCGATGTACGGCATCGACGGCGGGGTTGGCTATTACTTTTTTAATAACATGGCGCTGCTGCTGGATGTGACAGGTTATGGCTACAACGAAGGGCATTCCAACGGCGCAGCCATAGGAGTAGCCCTGGGGCTGCGACACCATATGTTCACAATCAACACCACCCAGTTTTTTCTCGAAGTCGCCGGTGGGGCGATCGAAGCCAGCAACAACATTCCCGCCGGTGGCACGCATTTAAACAACACCATCCAGTTCGGTGGGGAGATTGCCCAGCCCATCGCCACTAACACATATCTCACCGCTGGCCTTCGCTACTACCATATTTCCAACGCCCGCAGCGAAGGACCCGATCGCAACCCCAGTGTAAATGGCCTTCAGGGCGTCGTTGGGGTCATGTGGCGGTTCTGATTTCGCCCGATGTTCCCAGTCCCCAAACGGATTCACCGTTTGCGACGGTGCTTTCCGGTCTGAATATGCCAACGGTATCGGACTCAACTCCTTTGATGCTAGCGACCTGGTCGTTTGGTCGATCCGCAATCGCTTCCGCATGGGGCGGACTGACGGAAATGGGCAGCGCTCTGGACGCGGTCGAAGCCGCCTGTCGACATGCTGAGTCAGATGAGGGTAATCCGACGGTAGGCGTCGCGGGGTATCCAGATCGCGACGGCGATGTTTCGCTGGATGCCTGCATCATGCTTTCACCGGCAAAGGCAGCCGGCGTTTCAGCGGTGCGTACGGCGCTGCATCCTATCTCGCTGGCCCGGCGCGTTATGGAAAAAACACCCCACAAAATGATCGCCGGCACCGGAGCCGACCTGTTTGCCTTGGAGCAGGGTCTTGAAACAGGCCCGCTTTTAACGGAATCCACCCGCCAGAAGTGGCGGGAATGGAAATCCACACAACCAGGCCCGGTCAATCGCCCGGTGTTGAATATCGAAGAAAGCCATGACACGATCGGTGTGCTGGCGATTGACGCACAAGGTGTTCTGGCAGGTGGATGCACCACCAGCGGATGGGCTTTCAAATTGCCGGGCCGCGTGGGAGATTCGCCCACAATCGGCCACGGGCTCTACGTGCAGCCCGGTATTGGTTGCTGTGTCTGCACCGGGCATGGTGAACTGGTCATGGGCATCTGCGGCTCATTCCTGGCGGTAGAAGTGCTTCGCCGCGGTGGTTCACCGCGCGACGCGGTGGGAGAAGTTTTCTCCCGGTTAAACCAGGCATATCAACTCACCGATCAGGATCAGGTTGGAATTGTCGTACTGGCCGCGGATGGTATTTTTTCAACCGGAAGTTTGCGCCCCGGCTACATCACCGCAGTGCGATCACCCTCACGAGATGAATTGATTGCCCCGGAGGTGGTGTGTTTTGATTCCTGACACACACCAGCCCGATGAAGCTGCTGAGACGGAAGAATTTACCCTCGTTCAAATGCTTGCGGCCGAGCGAAGTTTTCTGTGCCGTGATGCTTCGTCCAGCGTCGTCGTCCTCAAGCACCTGGAAGATGATTGCCTGCATCGTCGACAATTGCACCCCAGCATTAAAGAACGTCTTGCGCGTGCGGGGCCTGCCGCACGTCCGCCTGGCAACGCTTCGAGGTGTCCAACGGTGGGGCGGCCGAGCGTGGCTGGTCTGGACCTGGCTGGATGGCGAAACATGGAACGACTGCGTCGAGAAACCCCTGGACGATTTTCCGGCATTGGCCAGCAGACTTGTCGACGCCGTCGCGCTCCTGCATGAGTTGGGAATCATTCACGGCAGCCTGCATGGAACCAATGTCATCGTGCGTTCAAACCGGCAGGTCTGGCTGACGCACGTGAGCCCTTATTTATATACCGAGCCAGCCGGTGATATAAGCCTTCTCATTGGCCTGCTCAGCCCGATGATTGATCGACTCGATCGCCCGATTGCCGCTCGTTTACAAACGGCGCTGGATCAACTGGCGCGTGGAGAAACAGGCTTGCGCGAACTTTCCCATGCGCTGCGAAAGCTGAACGATGAGCAACCGGTGGCTGATGAACCGACCGTCACGCGACGTTATCGCGTATCGTCGGTTTTGTGGGCCGCCGGCGTTGCGATTGCAGGCCTGGTTCTGGCGGCGGGAATATACGAGCGTTATCCGACTCAGTCGCGTGGCCATGCTACAACATATCCATCTCTGAAACCTAACGCGCGATAGCCTGATTCGCACGCGAACGGAATTACTTCTTGCCCACCAGTGCCTGAGCGGCGCAGGCGCGGTCCATCTGCCGCTGGCGGTCGGCCAATCCCTTGGAATCGGTTGCCTTGCGTGCTTCGGCTTCGGCGTATTCGGCCCGGGCAGTTTCGGCCTTGATTTCACTGGCGGGAATGGCAGTTGTGGTGAGAATCGTCAGATTATTGTCTTTCATCTGAGCCACACCGCCATCGACGAGAAAAAACCGCTGCTGACCCTGAGCCAGATCGACGCGCAACGGGCCGACACCGAGCTTGACCAGGAGGGGCGAGCGATCGGTGAGGATTCCGATCAACCCGTCATGAGCGGGCAGAATTGCCTGTTCCACCTTCGCGTCCAGAGCCTGCTGTTCGGGTGTGACGATCGTGCATTGGAAAGACATAGTGGCAATTCCTGACTGCGTGACTTCGATATCTATTTATGAATAACCCAGGGGTCGATTTTTACTGCCGACAGAATAGGCCGACCCATCGCTATCGTCAACGATAACAAGCACCCGGCGAAACAGGATCAGTCGAGCCCTCGATCACGCTTGCCCCCATTTGACATAGCCGCAACAGAGGTAGACGATCCATGGCCAAAGCAATGATAAATATCCAAACCTCGCACCGCGCAAGTCCAATCAGCCGATCAGTATAGTTGGCAAGGTCGTTTTCACCTTGTTTTTTTTCGTCTTTTTCGCTGCCGGTGTCGGCCTGGAATGGCAGCTGGGCAAGAAGGTACTTTCCTCGCTGCGCACGATCGGCTGGACATCCACTCCGTGTACCATCACATCAGTTAAGATTTCCGAAATTGCTCCGTACCCGGCGGCACCAGTTTACCAATACGCGGTGAATGCCCGTGCGTATCAGGGAAAGGTTTATTCGCCCGGATACACAGGGACCGGCGACTACTACGACGCGCAGAAAATCGCCGACCTCTACCCCAACGGCACGCAGGCTCACTGTTACGTTAATCCGCGACAATCCCACCGATGCGGTTTTGAAAACACCCAGTCCTTTTATTGTGCTTCGAATTGCTCTTCCCCATGGTGTTCATCATCGTGGGAGCAGGGCTGATTTTCCTTGTTTGGTCTCCTCCAAGGCCTGCCCATGAAGCGGCTCCCATCAAGCACTCCAGCATAAAACAGGCCATTTTCTGCGGAATTTTCTGCATGGGAGGACTGGCACTTCTCGGTTTCAGCTTGCCGATGGTAATGCGATATCGCGCATCGCAAAGCTGGCCGGCGACTCCTTGTAACATCGTCCGCAGCAGTGTGGTCGGCCATACCACCTCATCCAGGCACGGAGGTAGTAGCACGTCTTACAGCATTGAGGTTTTGTTTCGATACAAATATGACGGTCGTCGATATGACTCGACGCGGTACAGGTTGGTTCAAACAAGCGGCAATGATTACGCTGCCAGACGACAGATCATCAACAACCTGAACAAGCACCGTAAACAAACCTGCTATGTTAACCCCTTGGATCCAGCTGACGCGGTGCTGGACCGCAGCTTTAGCTGGCTGATCGTCGTGCTGGGACTTGTCGGAATCTGCATGCTTTCAGGCGGAGGTTACGGGTTGCGGGCGGTGGTTTCTTCGGCCAATCGCGAACATCAGGAACAGCTGGATGAACAGCTCGCGCCCTCACAGCGCGGGCAGGCGGAATTGCACCCGCAGTTCTCACCCACATCCGAACTCATCGGAAACTGCATGCCGGCGCTAATATGGAATGGCATCGTAATCGGTGGGGTATTTGCCGTCGCCCAAGGCTGGCGGAATGGTCACGGCGAAATAATGCCGACCGTGTTCGTCGCCGTTTTCGGGTTGATCGGCATTGCCATTCTTGTACAGGCGCTCTCCAAGGTACGCGACCTCTTCCTGCCAAAACCGCAACTCACCTTGACCCGCTCCCCGCTGGGAATCGGTGAACCGGCGGAACTTCGCTGGCAGATCTCCGACATGCCAAATCCACTACAAGGCTTGTCGATCCAAGTAGCGATGTTCCACGAAGTTCGCAGCGGCCAACATGCCGCATGGTTAAAAAACCAAACGCCCGCCTGGCAGATGGATCTGCTCGGCACGACGAAGCGCATCGAAATGCAGAGCGGACGAAAGTCCTTTGTTATTCCCCCCGAAGCAATAACCGAAGTTGGAAACGAAAAACCAATCTGGGCCATCCTGCTTCAAGGCGATTTCGGGAACGGTCGGCAACTTCGCCAGGCATATCCCATCCATGTGATTGGCAACGCTAAAACGCCTTCGCTCAGTTCGCAAACCGATAGCTGATTTTGCCAGCAATTCCGTAATCCGGTGTTCCCTTGCTGACACCCACCGGAACACCCACTGTGAATTCCCACGCGCCAAACCCGCGGTAAGAAAGGCCCGGTGTCAGTTCCACAAACGGATGACCATGCACACCGTCCTGGTCATAAAACTCGAAGATCCCCACCCATTGATTGATCTGGTAAGTAACCGCTGCCGCCAGGCGTATGTCCGAGTTCGTAGTTACTGTAAAACCCGCTAATCCATACACGCCCAGAATTCCCGGCCCCTGCTGACCGAAATCTTTGTATGCCAGCAGCAGTGGACGAACGCCAAACTTCCCCGTGTCGCGCATCCTGCTGCTGTTTCCGGTCGGCAGCACGAGGTCCACCTGCACCGTCAGGTCCACAATTTCCGGATTCACAAACTGGTCAAGCTTATACTGCGCGTAAAGATCGATATCGCCGATGCCGGTCTGCGTACGCTTGATTTTGGTGCTGATGCCCGGCGCAAAACCGCCTATCGCCAGCTGATCCGTAATCCCATATTGCCCCTGCAACTGATATCGAAACTGTTTTGTGCTGCCGGGGTATTTCGAAAAATCAAAATCGCCGGTGATATATGCCTCGCCCGCGGCACAAATATCAGGTGTGGTTTCAAATGCGAACAGCTGGTTCAGCTGATTATTGTTGCTCTGCGACGGTGTGAGATCGAGATCCTTAGTGGTGACAAACGGTTGCTGCCCCATCGACGCCGGCGGCGCTGCCGAGGGATCCACGGGTGTCTGGTCGAACAATAAAACCCCGGTTTCCCCACGCGCACCAGCGGCCGGCAGAACCAGCAATAGAAAAACCGCGATCCCACTCAGCCAGGAGAATTCTTTCATCCGTGATACCTTTCCACAACCGTGCCCGGCACCGATCTTGTTTGTATCCGGCGGGTCTGTCAATGCTCGCGAAAAAAAGCCACGGCGTCATTCAATACCGGCGGGGTCACCCATCGCAGCGGAAACGCAAAACCCGCCACCAAAGCGGTATGCCCGGTGCGGGGATATAATTTCAGTTCAACATCTCCCCCCGCCTGGCGAATCCGCCCTGCAAGCCGAATAGCATTGCCGGGTTCCACCGTGGTGTCATCTTTCCCATTCAGCAACAGCATCGGAGCGGCATGACCGTCGGCGAAATTGATTGGTTCCGCGGCCGGGGAGATCGGTTGCGTCGCCGATGCAAAAACAGGCCGTAACTTCGGCCCGATCTTAAAATCATACGGCCCCGCCAGCCCAACCGTCGCGCGAATTGCGCTTCTATCCAGCCCCACGTCCTGAAGGTAATGCCCGTCAAGTGTAAGCAGTGCCGCGATGTGACCACCGGCTGAGTGTCCCATCACATAAATATGCGCAGCGTCACCGCCCATGCGCCTGGCGTTGTCGTGGGTCCATCGGAACGCAAGCACCGCATCCTGTACAAAACCGGGAAACATCACGCTGGGGTAAAGCCGGTAGTCCGGCAGCACCGCAATGTAGTTCCGCGACGTCAGCGCCTCAGCTACAAATCGATAGTCCGCTTTCTTCCCGTGCTGCCAGGATCCCCCGTAGAAAAACACAACGATACCCGCCGCCGGTTTGCCGGATCGCGGCTGGTAGTAATCCAGCTTCTGCCGCGGAAGCGCCCATAAGCGACATTCGCCGTGCAGTGATATCCGCAGGAAGGAGAGAGATTATTGACAACATCAAAGGCGGAGCATCCCGCGCTCAGTCCGCAGATGTACAGTGCAACCACCCATCGCCAGAACATCACGCGCAGCAGCCAACGCTCTCCCCACCGCGCTCGCAGCAGACTTTGTAAAGACCCTCTTGCCAGGAATCACGCTCCCGCCGAGGGGAACGTGACTTCCAACCAGACGCAATCGCTTAACGTTTTCAGCTTCGCGTTCTTCATTGAAGCGGGCAGAAGCAGCGTTTCGCCTTTTTTTACGGTCGTCGGCTCGGTGTATCCGTCCACTTTTACCTCGGCTGTGCCTTGGAGCATCATCCAGATAACGGGCTCGTTATATGGAACGGCCTGCTCGACGCCTTCACTGAACCGCACTTTTTCCAGATTGAAATAAGGGCATGACACCAGGCGAGAAACCGTTGAATGCGGGCCGGCCACATGGCTGCGCGGCTGGTCCGCCTCGGGTGTTCCGCTGAAATCGATGCACGCCATTGCTTCTTCCACATGCAGCTTGCGAAGCTTGCCGGTCGACGGGTCCACCCGCTTGAAGTCGTACACCCGAAACGTGGTGTCGCTCGGCGTCTGCACCTCGGCCGCCAGGATTCCTTCGCCAAGGGCATGCACGGTTCCGCTCGGCAGATAGTAACAGTCCCCTTCTTTCACCTTGATCGATTGGATCTGCGCTTCCACCGTCCCGGCATCGATCGAAGCGGCAAATTTTTCCCTGGTTGTCCCGGCATTCAAACCCTTGAGCAGGCGGGCGTTTTCGTCGTGCTGCATGACATACCACGCCTCGCTTTTCAGATGCGCCTCGGGATGCGCGGCGGCATATTTTTCATCAGGATGCACCTGCACCGAAAGATCCTCGCGCACGTCCAGAAACTTAATCAGGATCGGAAATTGGCCGCTCTTCCCGGCCAGTGAAACAGATCCCAGCAGGTCCTTTTGACGCTCTAGAACCAGCGAATGTAACGTGCGACCCGCCAGCGGACCGTTGGCGACAATCGAACTCACCCACTCTGACGAAGCATCCACCACGCCTGGGGGGAAATCATACAATTCCCAGCTTTCACCAGTCGGTTTGTCCGACGGAAGTGCTTTTCCCAGAATGGTTTCCAGTTTTCGACCTCCCCAGATTTTTTCGACGAACCGGGGTTTAAACAGCAGTGGATATAGGCTCATGTTCGGTTAATTCCCGTCTGTAAGATGTTAAGACTTTGACCGCGAAAAAAAAAAGCATAAACTGTCGCTCAGCCGATGGCTATGGGACCACTTTAACACGGCCACGGGCGTTTGCTGATGTACCATTATGATTGTTGATTGTCACACGCACATCTGGCAGTCCCCCGCTCAGTTAGGGCAGGTTGACCTGGGGGATCTAAATCGTCCCGCGCGGTCCCGTGCCACTCGTTTTGCCCCGGCGCACACGCCCTGGCGTTCTGTGCCCGCGGCCGACGCCGATCATCACTGGGCCCAGAGCACAACTGTTGATAAATCGTTCGTGCTCGGTTTCAAGAGCCGCTATCTCCAGGCGGAAATTCCTAATCGTTATGTAGCCGACTACGTCAACCGTTTTCCCCAGAAACTGATCGGTTTTGCCGGCATCGATCCGACCGAACCCGGCGCGCTCAACGAACTGCGCAGTCGCCAAGCATGATCTGCATCTGAGGGGCATCACCATCTCCCCGGCAAACCAGGATTTTCATCCAACCGACAGTCGGGCCATGGAGGTCTACGCCGAGGCTGAAAAGCTTGGCATGCCGATCCTGATTCACCCGGTTGGTCAGTACACCGAGCAGAGCAAACTCGAATACGCCAGGCCTTACCTTCTGGATGAAATCGCCCGCAGTTTCCCACGCCTGCCCATTATTATTTCTCAGCTGGGTCAACCCTGGGTGGACGAAACCATCTGCCTGCTCGGAAAGCATTCCAACGTCTATTCCGATGTCAGCGGCATGCTCTCGCGCACCTGGCAGGCGTATGGCACTCTGGTCTCGGCACATCAGCATCAGGTTATTGACAAGCTTCTGTTCGGCAGTGACTTCCCCTATACCAGCGCCACCGAATGCATCGAGTCGCTTTACAGCATCAATCAGCTCGCTCAAGGAACCAATTTACCCGTCATCCCACGCGAGGCTCTTCGCGGCATCGTCGAACGAGACACCCTGGGACTGCTCGGCCTGATGGCTTCAACAAACCTGGGCTGACCACCGGGCACTCCGCGAAGACAATGGCAAGGATGCCCAGACTCATTCTCCTTTTAACCTCGATTCTGCTGCTATCCCTGTCTGTTGGTTGCAGTTCCAATGCCGTTGTCACGCTGAAGCCCCTTCCAGGCAATAGGGCGTTGACCGCCACCTTCACGCGCACCTGCTATCAAAAAGATCAGAGTGGCCAGGATGAAATCGTGCTGGAAAGCGACCCCATCAACGAGCCGATCGACACCGCTCCCGGTCAGCCGATCAACGCCGTCACCACTCCACCGCTGTGGCAGGTGCTGGTGATCCAACTGCACTGGCGCACCTCGTTGGCCGGAAGCCCCGATTCACCTGTCGGCGATAATGCCGTCATGCACTGGTACATCTACGGCAAGCCCGACAGGCAAGGCACCGCGCTCATCGAATACCTCGGCACCGGCCCGGTGTCGGTCTCCCCGAACTCCTCCGGTGCAGCCGTCGGAATCTACAACGCTGAGCTGCACTGCAGCCAGAAGCGCGGGAACCTCAAAGACCCACTGGTTCACTTTCGCGTGAACAGCCAGTTTAACGCCGTCGAAGATCCTGTTCACCTCCACGAAATTCTCAGCGACCTGCAAAAAGCGATCGCCGACACGGGATCCACTGCCACATCGCAGGCCGGTAATTGACCGAGATTGCCCGGTGAAGGATCAAATCCTTTGACCAGACGCGTTGATCGCATACCCTCGTTTCATGATTGCTCTTAACGACCAACTGAATTTCATACGCCATCTCGCCGCCGAGGCCGCGGAGCTGGTTCTGCAGCAATACGGTCATGTCGCCCGGCAGACCAAGACCAATTCTGCCACCACGGACGAGGCTGTCACCGAAGCCGACCGCGCAAGCCAGCGACTCATCGTCGCCGGTTTGAAAAAACAGTTCCCCGATGACGGAATCATCGGCGAGGAAAGTGACACCGGGAAAACCATCACCTTCGACGTAGCCGATCCCATGGGTCGAAACTGGGTGATCGATCCCATCGATGGCACCAATAATTTCATCGCGGGTCTGGGCGCGTTTGCCGTATGCATCGGGCTGCTCGACAAGGGCATGCCCATCATGGGAGTGGTGCTCGATGTAACCCGGGGCATCACCTACTTTGCCGCTAAAGGTGTCGGTGCGTTTGCGAATGATCGCTCGATTTCAGCGCCGCTCACCCCGCTGGGCGACAGTTCCATGCTGATGCTGACCAGCAATCTGCTCAAACCCGACGGCAGCACGCCGCAATGGGCCTGCCGCTGGATCGGTCAAACCGACTGGAAAATACGCATGCTGGGCTCAGCGGCGCTGGAGGCGGTTCAGGTTGCAGCAGGTGTGGCGCATGGTGCGGTGACCATGAACGGGAAGCTGTGGGATATCGTCGCACCGGCTGCGATCGTTCTGGAGGCCGGGGCAAGTATCACAACCTTGGCCGGTACGGCTGTCTTCCCGTTTGATCTGCGCGGTTATACCGGCGCAAAGGTTCCATTCCTTACCGCCGCTCCGGCGCACGAGCCGGTTTGCTCAAAGAACTGAAAGATTATCCATGAATGTGCGCCGGCATTCACCGACGTGATTGAAAGCGATCTTACGGTTGATACTGCCCTGCGGAAGCGATCTGGAACTCATCCAACTTTATGCAGCGGAACAACATTGACCTGGAATGACAGCTGTTCCAACTGAACAGCCAGGTCGACTGCGTTTAGGGCCACCTCGGATGGAACATGGATTGATACGGGCGCGAAATTCAGCAGGCCGCGCAGTCCCGCTGCCACCAGTTGATCCGCCACTTCCTGGGCGGCGTCCGGTGGAACAGCCATGATGCCCAGCTGGATCTTCAGTTCCCGCACGATCGAAACCAGATCCGTCAGCGGGCGAACATCAAACTCGCCCTCGCGGGTGCCCGCCTTGCTGGGATCGTTATCGAACACCGCCACCAGCTTAAATCCCTTGGCGTCGAACCCGCGGTACGCCATCAGCGCGCAGGCCGAGATTTCCCGCTCCCACCAGCAGCACATTCCAAGTCCGATCCGTTCCCAGGATATGTTTTACCTGTCCGATCAGATCGTCGACCCGGTAACCAATTCCCGGATGACCAAACTGTCCAAAATATGCCAGATCCTTGCGCACCTGCGCATCGGTTAAGTTCAGACTTTCACCCAATTGCCGGCTTGAGATCGTTCGGCGATCCTTGCGCTTGAAGCTCTCCAGTTGCCGAAGATAAAGACTCAGCCGACGAACTGCGGGATTAGGGAAAGAGTCCGCTCGCGTCGGCTCCATGCAAATCTCCAGTAGCACCAGGCGTTTCGCCCATCACCCGCGCTACAGTATTTCCGACGTAAACGATCCGTCAAGGCGCACCGCGGCGCGATGTCACTTCATCGCCCATTTCACACTTCCACCGACGATGGTATGGGTGGCTTTGCCTTTGACTTCCCAGCCATGGAAGGGGGAGTTGCGGCTCTTGCTGCGGAAGTTGTTTTTGTCGATCGTCCACTTCAAATTCGGGTCAATGATCGTCACGTCCGCATCCGCCCCGATGTTTAGCGTTCCCTTATTCAACTTAGCGATCTTCGCGCCTGCCACGGTCATTAACTCGATCAGGCGCGACCAGGTGATGTGCCCGGGATCGACCAATGCCCTGGCATACAGAGCCAGGGCGCCTTCCAGGCCGAGGATGCCGAAGGGGGCGTTCTGAAATTCAAGCTCTTTTTCTTCCGCGAGATGCGGAGCATGATCGGTTGCCAGGCAATCCAGGGTGCCGTCTTTCACACCGGCAACGCACGCTGCAACGTCGGCGGCAGTGCGGAGCGGGGGATTCATCTTGTAATTGGTGTCATATCCACGGCAGGCTTCATCGGTCAGCAACAGGTGGTGGGGCGCCACCTCCGCGGTGACCGATTGCCCGTCCTGCTTGGCCCGGCGAATCAGTTCGACGCTCCATTCCGTGCTGATATGCTGCACATGATAGCGACAACCAATCCTGCGATTCAGCAGTAGATCGCGGGCAATCATCAACTGCTCGGCCTCCGGCGGAATGCCCGGCAGTCCAAGCGATGTCGACACCACGCCGGCGTGCATCGCGCCTCCGCCCAGGGAGTGTTCCTCGCAGTGCTGCATGATGACCGCGTCGAACATCCTGCAATATTGCAGGGCTTTTCGCATGACCGAAGCATCCGCGACGCCGACCCCGTCATCACTGAACGCAACAGCGCCGCGTGCGTGCATCGAGCCTATTTCAGCCAGCTCCTGGCCGAGCCTTGCCTTGGTGATCGCGCCGATGGGATACACGTTGGCCAGGCCCACCCGCTGGCTTTCACGCAGCACAAACTCGATGGCGGCTTCGGTATCCAACGGCGGTTTTGTGTTGGGCATGCAGCAAACGGTCGTAAATCCAGCCGCGACCGCCGCGGCAGCACCGAAGCAATCGTTTCCTCCTCTTCATCGCCCGGCTCGCGAAAATGCACATGGATATCAATCAAACCAGGCGTAACCAGCTTTTGCGCTGCATCAAGAACCTGATCCGCCGGGCCCAGATTCTGCCCGATGGCGGCCACCTTCCCATCGCGCAAAAGCAGATCTGCTTTGCGTTCCAGCTTTTGAGAAGGGTCCAGAATCGTGCCGTTGGTGATAAGGAGGGTTGACATCGTATTTGAGCTATCTACACGCGCCGCCAAAGAGCGATGAAAACAGTTAAATCCCGCTCTGGTGGTGCGTCGTCATTGTAGCGTCACTTCGGTTCGATCTTAAACACGAAGGCCGATTCGCACGGTTTATTCGCCGGCAGGGTAATATGCAGGCCGTCGTCCTGGCGCTTCCAGTCCAACTCGCCTTTTGCGCCTAGCAGTTCCACATTGCCGATGTCCCCTTTAAAAGCGTCTGAACCGGTGGCAAGCGTTTTTATGACGGTCTGCCCGTTGGCAGGCCAGTCCATCTCTATTGCATAAAGCGTCTTGTCATGAGTCGTGAATCGGAAATCTTCAGCACTGAGCGTCTTGTGGTGCCCTTCGTTGAAGTTGCCGCCACCATCACCTTTGCCGACTGTGGAGGGGCCTTCGCCGTAGACGGTCCAAGGCCGTGTGTCGAAAATACATTGCTGGTTGATCTGCATCCAGTCGGCCATTTTTTCTAACATCGCGATTTCATCGTCGTCGAGGGTTCCATCCGGCTTGACCGGAACGCTCAGTTGCAGATTGCCGTTTTTGCTGACATTGTCGATTAACGTATGAATGACCAGCGTAGCGGTCTTGTAGCTGTGTTTTTCAAAAATACGGCTGTCGTAGTGCCACACACCGATGCAGGTGTCGGTCTGCCAGGGGATGGGTTCGAGGTGATCGGCCTGACCACGCTCTAAATCCCAGGTTATTCCCTTGCGTTCATCCGGATTCAGCCCCTTGCCGGTCATGACCACATCCACTTTGCCGGACGATTTGACGCTTTGATTGTAGTAATGAGCCGCGATCTGCAGCCCGGCGTCGCTGTACGGATACAGCGGCAAGCGCGTATCGTCAAAGTAAAGTAAATCGGGGTGATACTTATTAATCAGATCAATCGTGCGGTTATAAAACTTGTCGGTATAGGCCTGATCGGGAAGCGTGCATTTCTTAGGATTCCAGGTCCACGATAAGCCGCCGGGCGTGTGACTTTGCGCGTATAGCTCCTGAGGATCGAGCCCATCCCACCAGGTGCCCGCGCCGTTTGCACTGGTTAACCTGCCGTCATAAGGCAAACCCGCCAGCGGGCCTTTCTTGTCTGCGCCCTGCGCGGGCTCGAACCAGCTCCAGGTATGTGAGGCATGCACGCTGACCGCAAAGCGCATCCCGTGATCCCGCGCGGCTTTCGCCCAGCCGCCGACCAGGTCTTTCATCGGACCGATCCGCGTCGAATTCCATGGCTGATATTTACTATCGTAGCAATCGAAATTGTCGTGATGGTTCGCCAGCGCGCAGAAGTATTTGGCTCCGGCGCGTTTGTAGAGATCCATGAGTTTATCCGGATTCCAGTTTTCCGCTTTCCACATGTGGTCCAGATCCTTGAAACCCACTTTGCTGGGATGGCCGAAATTTTTCACCTGATAGTTGTAGTCGTCGTCGCCTTCCATATACATCTTGCGGGCATACCAATCGCCGTGCTCGGGCACGCATTGTGCCGACCAGTGTGCCCAGATGCCGAACTTGGCGTTTCGAAACCAGTCCGGAATCTGATAGTTGTCTTCCAGCGACTGCCACTCTGGTTTAAACGGTCCGGCAGCGACAGGTTCCTTGCTGGTATCAACATGTACAACCAGTGCCTCGGCATCGCCGGGACGACCGTACACCGGCGGCAACATCATCGATAATGCCGACAAACAAGCTGCAGCAAGGGTGCTTTTAACAGAATGCTTCTTCATTTGTTTTCCTCTGAGCGAGGGGAAGTGAATGTCAAACCCTCAGCCTATGAAATTGCTCCGCTGACCAGATACAAAACCGCCATTCGCACTGCCAGGCCATTCGTTACCTGCGTTAATATCGCACTGTGAGGACCATCGGCGATGTGACTGCTGATCTCCACACCGCGGTTCATCGGGCCGGGGTGCATGACAAATACATCCTTCTTACACCGCAAAAAACGTTCAGTTGTCAGGCCGAAAAGATTCGTAAATTCCCGAACCGTGGGAAACTGGCTGCTCTTGATCCGTTCGTTCTGCACACGCAGCATGTTGATGACGTCCACCTCACCGACAACCGAGTCAAAATCATGCACCACGCGGGCGCCGAGTGACTCAAATGACCGAGGCAGCAGCGTCGTCGGACCTACCAGGATAACTTCAGCGCCCAGCTTTTTCAGACCCCAGAGATCGGACCGCGCGACCCTGCTGTTGGCGATGTCGCCGACGATGGCAATCTTCAGCCCGGCAATCCGCCCGAAGCGCTCTCGAATTGTGTACAGATCCAGCAACCCCTGTGTAGGGTGCTCATGCGCACCGTCGCCGGCGTTAATCACGCAGGCATTGATTGTTCGTGCCACCAGTTCGGCGGCCCCGGCGGCTTTATGACGAATCACAATTATGTCAATGCCCATCGCCTCGATGGTGCGAGCTGTGTCGATCAGCGATTCGCCTTTGCTGACGCTCGAACCTTTTTCCGAAAAGTCGATCAGATCCGCTGATAGCCGCTGGGCCGCCAGTGAGAAGCTCACCCGCGTTCGCGTGCTGTCTTCAAAAAAAGCATTTACCACGACCCGCCCGCGCAGCGCCGGCACTTTTTTCACGCTGCGCGTTGAAACTTCCTTAAACGAGTCGGCGGTATCGAGCACGAAGTTGATTTCCTCCGCCGTTAACTCTTCAAGCGTGATCAGATGCTTTTTTTTCCAGGTGAATGAAGATGTGGGTTTGGTTTCGGTCATATCGCTTCTGGACAGCCGTGGATTGAGCGCGCCAGGATCCTTCGCGCCAGTTTTTTTCTCCGGGTTCCGCATGCCCGGCTCGCCTAATTTCGAGGATCGATCACAATTTCGTCAGAGCCGTCGCGCTCCGTCAATTTTACTTTCACCCGATGTGAAATGGGAACATCGCGCTGCACCAGCGCGACAAAATCCGGTTGAATCGGCAATTCGCGGCCACCGCGGTCGACCAGCACCGCCAGCTTCACCACGCTGGGCCTCCCAAAATCGGCCAGTGCGTCCAGAGCCGCGCGAACCGTTCGCCCGGTGAACAGCACATCATCAATCAGGATAAGCGGTTTACCATTGATATCGGTGTTGATGTGGGTGGGTCGAACCATCGGCCGCGGCCCGATCTCCGATAAATCATCGCGATAGAGAGTAATGTCCAGCACACCCCGCGCGATATCGCGGTGCCCCCGGGTCTGCAGCAGGGTGACCAGCCGCTCGGCGAGCACTTCGCCGCGCGTGCGAATGCCGACCATGGTGAGCGGTCCGCCGGCCGGGGGAAACGCGGCCACGATGTCCTCCGCCAAAGCGTCGATCATCCGGCCAACGTCACCAGCATCGTAATGCGTCCGCATGTGTGAGAAACGTAGAGCATGGAGGCAAGAGATTCAAATCCGAATCCCCTGTGCGCCGCGCGTTAAATCCCCCAAAACGCACCCTATCTAACGAAACATAACGAAATGTAACGTCCAGGCGAAACGCGTGCGACACTATGTTACATTTGTTTTCTTTCACTAACATATTCCGGGATTTCTCACCAACCTCGGTATTTCGTTACCGATCATTCTCATAAACCCACCTCGAGCTTAAAAACGGTGATCTCCGGCCGGCACCAGTCTTTTTTTCTCTGGCCGTAGCTCAGCCCCCGGTTCACATACAGGTGTCTCCCATCGACGCAGTAATATCCGTGCGTGTAGTGGCGATACCGTTTGGGGTAAAACGCGCGGCCAAATTTGCTGCTGGCAACCTGGCGACCGTGGGTATGGCCACTCAACATCCATTGCCAGGGGTATTTTATCAGTTCTTTCACATTCGCCGGGTTGTGGTTCAGGCAGATGGTAACTTCGTTTGGGTCAACTCCCGCAAAACCAAGCTCAGCATCAAGATGACCGGACCATTCATCGTCCAGACCAACCAGCGTGACCGGTGCGGTTGCCTCAGGACGCTTCAGCCGAATGGTTTGATTTCGGAGACAGACCAGGCCGCGATCTTTGAGGCATTTTTCCAGATAGTCCGCCCGGCGATCTCCCTCGGCTTGCGATGATTTTCCGTAAATGCTGTAGTCGTGATTGCCCAGCGTGCAGATAACGCCATGCGGGGCGCGCAGATGCTGAAGAATCGTCGCAATTCGGTGGGCAAAGCGATAGCCCCCGGTGATGAGGTCCCCGGTAACGACGACGACATCCGGTTCGATTTCGTTCACCCAGCGGATGTATTGAATCAGATAGCGCCGCCAGACAACCGGGCTGTAATGCAGGTCGGAAATCTGGACGATTTTGAATCCCGCCATCGCCGGATCGAGATTAACCAGCGGCATCGCCCGACGATGAATGTCCACCCATCGGCGACTCATCGGTAACGTATGCAAACCCGTCAGACCAACGCGGGCGAGATTATTCCAGATGGCTTTGCGCCACCGGTGCTGATGACGCCATTCGGGATGATCGAGATATTTTTTGACCGAGTCGAGCATGTGACAAATGCAATGCAAAAATATGCGACCACTCACGCCACGGTCTTCAGCTTTGGATCATCGCCAGCGCACCTTCCAGTTCACTGCGGGCATGTGCGTCGCCGGAACTGGTGGCAGCGGTGATGCCATCCGTATAAGCCTGTCGCGCGGCTGATAGATCACCGCACATTTCGTGAATCTGACCGCGCTGAAAAAACGCGTAGCCGTGGCCCGGGTCAGCCTGCACCACCTTTTCCAGCATCTGAAGCGCTGCCTGCGTGTCGCCTGATTTTTTGTGTTCCAAAGCGATGCCATACAGCAGGAATGGATCGTTCGGTTCGCGGTCCAGCATCTTCAAAAGTTGTTCGAGTCGAGTTGGCATGATTATAAGTTTTCGTGTTGCAGTCCCAATGATTCCGCGACGGCGGCATTGGTGAGCCGGCCTGCGACGAGGTTGATACCCTGCTTAAAACCAGCGTCGCTGGCCGCCGCCTGATCGACCCCGTGGTTTGCAATTTTCACAGCGTATGGCAATGTCGCGTTGCACAGTGCGATGGTGCTCGTGCGTCCCACCGCGCCGGGCATGTTTGTCACGCAGTAATGGATGATGCCGTCCACATCGTATGTCGGCTGCTGATGCGTAGTGGGGCGGCTGGTTTCAAAACAACCGCCCTGGTCGATCGCGACATCGACAATCACCGCGCCGGCTTTCATCATCGACAGGTCTTCGCGGGTCACCAGGCGCGGCGCTTTAGCGCCGGGAATCAGCACTGCTCCGATGACCAGGTCCGCCAGCGCCAAGTGCTCTTTAACGGTATGCGGGTCACTGAAAATAGTGGAAACATTCGCGGGCATCACATCATCGAGATATCGCAAACGCTCGAGATTCACATCCATCAAAACAACATTGGAGCCCAAACCTGCCGCCACCTTGGCGGCATTGGTGCCCACAATGCCCGCCCCCAGCACCACCACATTTGCCGGGGGAACACCCGGCACACCGCCGAGGAGAATACCGCGCCCGCGCATCGGTTTCTCAAGATATTTCGCCCCTTCCTGAATGCTCATTTTACCGGCGATTTCGCTCATGGGGGTCAGCAGTGGAAGTCGGCCGGCCTTGTCTTTGATTGTTTCATATGCAACGGCAGTAATCCCGCTCGCCTGGCAAGCCTGGGTCAGTTCCCGGCTGGCGGCCAGGTGCAGATAAGTAAACACAATCTGCCCCGCGCGAAACATCGCGATCTCCCGCGGCTGCGGTTCTTTCACCTTCATGATCAGATCGCATTTGGAAAATATCTCTGATGCGGATGAAACGATCGTCGCGCCGACGCGCTCGTATGCCACATCCGCGAATCCACTGCCGCTGCCGGCATTGGTCTCGATGAAAACCTCGTGCCCGGCTTTGACCAGCACGTCAGCCCCCACCGGCATGATCGCAACGCGATACTCGTCGGCTTTGATTTCTTTAGGGATTCCCACTTTCATGATTCATGGCCTTTCGCTGCTTAACCGCCAACAATCTCCCCGGCGGGCAGCGGGCCCGGTCTCAAATGCGATTGCCTGCAAGATGGTGTTGCAGTCGAAGACGACACGCGGGCGAATGAGCATGGCAGTTACCGACTGCGCTGCGCGCGGGACGCTTTCGTGCTCGCCGAACAATGTCGTCGAGTTGCCCGTGTGTGATCCCCGCGGCGTGAAAATCCTGTCGAATTGGACCGAGAATTTCGCTGAAAGATTTATCCGCCAGCAGATCGCGCTCCACTAGAAGGCGAATGTATGCTGGCGCGGTTGTTCCAGAGACTTTCGCCTTCTTCTCAACGGCTTTGAGCTGCGCGGGGCGGAGCCCAAGATCCTTGACCAATACCGTCATCATGCTCGCCATGGTACCGACTCGATCCTCTACACGCGACTTGCCGTCCTATAACATCGGGTGGTCGCAAATCATAGATCCTCACCAATGTTGCTAATTCGCAACGTGCCGCTTCGCCGATGTTGCAGTGCAGGAACATCCGAGGCGGAACAACCTATGATTCAGTCCAATCCGATTCCCACGCATAAATCCCGGCTGCTGATTCTCGACGAGGATCGGATCATGCTGCAGTCGCTTTCGCAGTTTCTTCGGCGCGAGGGGTATGAGGTGAAGGCGACCGACGATTCGCAGCAGGCGCTGAGCATGCTTGAAGACGGGCAGACCGAGCTGCTTCTGGCCGACATCAATATGCCGGGTATTAAAGCCGCCGAATATCTGCGGGAGGTGCGCCGCCGCTGCGGACATGTTGTCGTCATCGTGGTGACGGCGTACGGGTCGATCGAGGGTGCGGTAGAGGCAACCAAGCTGGGCGCGTTTGACTACCTGACCAAACCGATCGTGGACGACGAAATTCGCGTGGTGGTTGAGAAAGCCGCGCGCCAGCAGTCGCTGCTGTTTGAAAATCAGACGCTGCGCCAGCAGCTGGATCTTCGATTCGGGCTTGAAAATGTGGTGGGGCACGATCACAAGATGCTGCGCATTTTCGATCTGGTCGACGCGGTGGCGGACAGTCGAACGACGGTTTTGATGAGCGGAGAGAGCGGCACGGGCAAGTCGCTGCTGGCGCGCGCGATTCATCATCGATCACCCCGGCGGGATAAACCTTTTATAGAAGTCAGCTGCGGCGCGTTGCCGGAAACACTGCTCGAATCGGAATTGTTCGGACATGTAAAAGGGGCATTCACCGGAGCGATAGCGGATAAGACCGGTCGATTCATGGCGGCCGATGGTGGAACGATCTTTCTGGACGAGATTAATTCCGCATCACCGGCGATGCAGGTCAAACTGCTGCGGGTGCTGCAGGAGCGTTGCTTTGAACCGGTGGGGAGCAGCGTTACGAAAACCGTTGACGCCCGGTTGATTCTTGCGAGCAATGTGGATCTGACGACGCTGGTCGCCGAGCAGAAGTTCCGCCAGGATCTGTATTATCGAATCAATGTGGTCACTATCAAAATGCCGAGTCTGCGCGAAAGACTCGGCGACATTCCACTGCTGGCCGGGATGTTTCTGAGACAGTTTGAAAAAGAAAGCGGTCGCGAGATTATCGGCATTTCCGAAGCGGCGATGCTTGCCCTGCAGCGATATCCCTGGCCGGGCAATGTGCGCGAACTTGAGAATGCAATTGAGCGCGCGGTGGTGCTGTGCCGGCGGCCGCAGATTGATGTGGAAGATCTCCCAGAGACGATCCAGTTTTCATCGCCCAGGCCAGTGGCGGCGACGCAACAGGATGGCGTTTATTCCCAGGCGGCGATGCCGCTCGAGGCGGCGCTGGAATTGCCGGAACGTCACATCATCGAATCCGCCCTGAAACGCAATGGATACAATCGCCAGTCGACCGCGGCTGAGCTGGATATCAACCGCACGACGCTTTATAAGAAAATGAAGAAATATCGCCTCGACAGTTGATCGCGTGCCCAGGTTGTTCTTCTCATGCACCCCCGCTGTGATGCCGATTCAAACAGCATCGCGCGGTTGCGGGATTCCATTATTGGGTTATCGGAGTACAATCGCAGGCCGCGGGGGCGATTGATATTTCGGTGAATCCCATGAGGATGACCGATAACCTTATTCGAGCGGTTTTTGTTCGACGGACCAGATCGGTCCTGACCGCAGATTGATTAGTCTTAACAGCAGGATTTTAGCGTGACCGTTGCCGATCCAAGCGTTTTGAGTCAGGCGGATGACGGATATGTACCGCAGGATCTGGTGATACAGGCCAAAAAAGGCTGGATCGCCATCGATTGGGCGGAGATGTTCCGGTATCGCGAGCTGCTGTATTTTCTTGTATGGCGCGATATCAAGGTCAGATACAAGCAGACCGTTCTTGGGTTTGCCTGGGCCTTGCTGCAGCCTCTGCTGCAGTCGTTGATCGCGGTGTTCATCTTTGGAACCGCAGCGGGGTTTCAAAAATTGCTTCCACCGGCTGTTCCGTATCTGCTGTTCGCGCTGGCGGGACAAATTCCGTGGCAGTTTTTCGCCACGGGGCTTGGATCGGGTGGCATGTCGCTGGTGAATCAGCAACATCTCCTGACTAAGATTTATTTTCCGCGGTTGTTCCTTCCCACCGGCGTCGTGGGCGGGGCGCTGGTTGATCTTCTGATTTCATTTTCGCTGGTGGTCGCCTTCATGGTGGTTTACCACTTTTCACCGCAGTATCACTTTGTGCCGCACTGGGGCATCCTGATGATTCCGCTGCTGATCATCCCGGCGGGTATCGCGACGCTGGGGGTTTCGTATTTTCTGTCCGCGGTGACGGTCACCTATCGCGATTTTCGATTCCTCATTCCGTTCATGGTTCAGATCTGGATGCAGATGAGCTTTGTGATGTTTCCCCGCGAGTTGCTGTTGCAGCGACCCAAGCTGGCACATTACGAGTGGATCCTCGCGTTTAATCCCATGTATGGAATCATCCAGGCGTTTCGGCATTTCTCGCTGGGCATGGCCTGGAATCCCAATCACCTTTTCATCGGAACCGGGGTTGCCGCGGTGATGTGCGTCTTTGGGATGTTTTATTTCCGCAAGACCGAGCGCCGGTTTGCGGATATCGCTTAAATTGCTTTTACCAGTTTTTCTATGAGTAAACCGATCATTACCGCCGAGGGCCTGGGCAAAGCCTATTTCCTAGGCGCCAAGATGGATAAGAACGCCACCTTTCGCGATGCGATTGTGGAGACGCTGCGTTCACCGATGAAGAAACTTCGCGCCCGCATCGGTGAGCCGACGGGCGGCGCGGACACATTCTGGGCGATCAAGGATGTCTCGTTTGAAGTGAATCAAGGCGAAGTACTCGGGCTCGTGGGTCGCAACGGCGCGGGCAAAAGCACGCTGTTAAAAGTGCTGAGCCGAATCACCGAGCCCACGGAAGGCAAAGCCACGCTGCGCGGCCGGGTTGCTTCGTTGCTGGAAGTGGGGACAGGGTTTCATCCGGAATTAACGGGCCGGGAAAATATTTATCTCAATGGCGCGATACTTGGCATGCGCAAGACCGAGATCGATCGCAAGTTCGATCAGATCGTGGAATTCGCCGAGGTGACAAAATTTCTCGATACCCAGGTGAAGCGCTACAGCTCGGGCATGTATGTCCGGTTGGCATTTGCCGTGGCGGCGCATCTGGAACCGGAAATTCTCATCGTCGACGAAGTGCTCGCCGTGGGCGATGCGAACTTTCAGAAAAAGTGTCTCGGTAAGATGAGCGACGTGGTTAAAGACGGGCGAACAATCCTGTTTGTCAGCCACAATATGGACGCAGTCGCAAGCCTCTGCACGCACACATTGATGATCTCCGGTGGACGCGCCGGTGAACGGCTGAGCCCTGACGAAGGGATCAAACAATACCTGGCGATGAGCAACGAAGGCGGTAACCTTCCCCTGCGATCCAAGCCGCGCACGCAGAATCACAAGCGTCCCCCGATTTTCGTGGGGATGACGATAACGGGTGAAAGCGGGCACCCAAATGTCGTGGAGACCGGAGGCCGCGTGACGTTTGAGATCGAAGTTGCCGACTGCGACGATCTCAAAACCGGCGCGATGTGCGGCATTGCCATTACCAACGATCGGGGAGCGCGCATTGCGTTTTTCCACACGCTTTACCAGGGCGGTTTCACCTTCAAGGGCTCGTCGCACGGGAAATTCACCTGCACGGTGCCTTCGCTGCCGCTGGTTCCTAATTCGTACTCGATCGAACTGGTGATGGCGGACGGGTACGGCATCATTGAAAAAGTGGAGCGCGCCGACCGCCTGGATGTGGTTTTTGCCGATACTTTCAATACCGGAAAAATTCCCGGGCCCACGCAGGGATACGTTGTCTGGCCGGCCGATTGGGAATACACCGGTGAGACTGAACAGGTCCGCGATCTTGCGGACGTTATCTGATTTAAATTCTATTCTTGCGGGTTCACACAGCAGCCCTGCGTTTATGCCCCTGCCGGCATCGGGTGCAGCGTTGAAAGCTCGTCCACCAGCCGATCGAAATACTTCAGCGCGGCATCGACCGGGGCGGGGGTTTCCATATCAACCCCGGCATCGCGAAGGAGATCCAATGGCCATTTCGACGAGCCGGACTTGAGAAAGTTCAGGTAGGCATCCAGTTCGGCCTTTCCGCCATTCAGCACGCGCTCGCTGAGCGCGATCGCGGCGCTTAAACCGGTCGCATATTTGTAAACGTAAAACGCGTTATAGAAATGCGGAATGCGCAGGCACTCGAGTTCCAGTTCCCGGTCGATTATGAAATCCGGTCCGAAGTACGCATCGAGCAACTTGCGGTATTCCGCGCGGGCGGCATCGACGGTGAGCGGTTCGCCGGATTCGACCAGTTCGTGAATGATTTTTTCGAACTCCGCGAACATTGTCTGGCGGATGATGGTGCCCCGGATGCCGTCGATCTGTCGATTGATCAGAAACGCTGCGCTCGCGGTCGGTTTTCGCGTGATTCATCAGATGCCGGGCGAGCAGCTGCTCATTGAAGGTGCTGGCCACCTCGGCGACGAAGATGCGATAGCGGTGATACTGATACGGCTGGTTTTTTGCCGAGAAATACGTGTGCATGGAATGTCCGGCTTCGTGTGTCAGTGTGAAGACGTGATCCAGCACGTCCGGTTGATAGTTCATCAGAATGAACGGCTCGCTGTCGAAAGTTCCGCTGCTGAAGGCTCCGCTGCGTTTACCCTTGTTCGGATAGCGATCCGCCCAGCGGGCTACCGTGAAACCATTTCGCAGGATGCCCGTGTATTGCGATCCAAGTGGAGCCAGTGAATCCACCACCACGTCCACCGCTTCGTCCCAGGTCCGCGTTTGATTCAGTTCGGGCAGGATCGGGACGTAGGTGTCATAGTGATGGATGCCGTCGTCGATTTTCATCAGCCGCCGGCGAAGGTCGTAGTAGCGATGCACAGCGGGCAGATTATTCCGCACGCTGGCGATGAGATTGTCATACACGCTCACCGGCACGTTATCCTGGAACAGCGCCGACTCGCGCGGATTTGTAATTGCGTGCCCGGGCGTAATACACGTCGCGCTGCACACTGCCGTTCAGTGATGCGGTGAGAGAATTCCTGTGCGACTCGAAATTGGTGTAAAACTCGGTGAATGCGCGCTGGCGAACAAGCCTGCTGGAGGAATGAAGGAATGCCGAGAGGGACGAATGTCCGAGTTCGACCTGTTCCCCTTTTTCGTTTTCAATCGCCGGCCATTTGAAGTCAGCGTCGGTCAGTTGCCGGAAAATATCCGCAGCCGATCGCGACATCTGGGACTGCATCGCCAGGAGTTGTTCTTCACCGTTGCTGCGCGTGTGCGGACGATGCCGCAGGATCCGGTCGAGTTCCAGACGCCAGGGTTGAAGTTTGGGCGACTGAAGCAGCGCATCGATTTTCGTCGGGTCAACGGCCATCAATTCCGGGCGGATGTAGCTGGCTGCCTCGCTGGCTTTCATGGCGGCGGCGGAAAAGCGTCCCTGCATGCGCTGATATTCACTGTTCGCCTGATCTTCGGTGGTTTTTAACGACGCGTAGGTTCCCAGCTGATCCCCCCTGCGCTCGATGGCGGCATCGAATTCGAGCAGTTCGAGCAGTATGTCGGCGCTATCCCCTGCGTGCCCCTTGAACTTTTCATAACCAGAAATCGTGGATTCCCAGCGGGCAAATTCTTTTTCCCAATCAGCGTTAGAACTATAAAGCGAAGAAAGATCCCATTGGTCCTGGATCGGAACTTCGCTGCGTGGAGGCAGGGATTTTACAACGTTCATGGCGGACAAATTACCAGATTGCGCGACAGATTGCAGGCGCAAGTTGGGGTGCCGCTGTCAGGGCGGAGAGATCGCGGATATGATTGTCTTTTGTCCCTGGCAGGAGGAAACACATGTTTAAATTGATCGGTCATCTGGTGGTGTTTGGTGTCGGCACGGCTGTGGGCGTCTGGTGGGGTGTGCATCACCCGACACAGGCGCAGGACTTTGCTGCAATAGAGGATGCAAAAATCCAGCAGGCGATGGCGCTTGGAAAGAAGCAGGCGCTACAAACGGTGCAGGCAGACCAGGCAGCGGCGCCCCCCAGCGCGAAGCCGACTCCGGCGGCGTCAAACCATCTGCAGCAGATGCTCGACCAGGCGCAAACCGAAATCAATCAGGCCAAGGTCAAACTCGGACAATAGAGCTAGCCATAAGCGATCATTTTGCCGATGATCGGGTATGGAGATGACTGGCAAGGATTTGAAGGTCTGCGTGGTGGGTCAGCACGCGTCGATGAATTTCGGCGGTGAGGCAAGCTTCCCGTGGTTTTATTTCAGGTTTCTGCGCGCACGCGGAATCGACGCATGCATGGTGGTTCACGCCCGGACGCGGGATGAATTAAAAGCTGCTTTCCCCGAGGATTTCAACCGGATCCATTTCGTGGATGACACGTGGGCGGACCGATTCTTATATAAAGTCGGCAAGCTGTTCCCCGGGGATCTCGATTCGCTGACGCTGGCGGTGTTCCGGCACTGGCTGGTGCAGCTTCGGCAACGGAAAGTCATCAGTCAACTAATTCAGGCCGGTCAGGTCAATATCATCCATGAGTCGTCGCCGATCGCTCCGAAGCAGATCAGCGCGCTGCAGGGACTGGGCGCTCCACTGGTCATCGGCCCGCTGAGCGGCGGAATGGAATTTCCCCCCGCGTTCCGATATCGCCAGGGGCGTTCGCGTGTATGGGCCGAACGCTTCAGCCGGTCGATGTCAGGCATATTCAATTTCCTGGTTCCCGGAAAAAAAAGAGCTGAGGCATTGCTGGTCGCCAATGAATTAACGCGCGAGGCCTTGCCGCGCGGCTATCGCGGCAAGGTTTATTTCATGCCGGAGGTCTCGGTGGATCTCACCACATGGAAAGACGAGCAGAAGCCCGCGCCGAGCGATGATAATATCCGGGTGATTTATTTAGGCCGACTGGTGAACTGGAAAGCGGTTGATCTGCTGACGGAGGCGTTTGCGCGTGGTCAAAGAGGTGCCAAATGCGACGCTTCAGGTGCTGGGCGACGGGGAGGATCGCGGGCTTCTTGAACAGCAGGTTCGCGACCTGGGAATCGCCGACCGCGTGGAATTTGCCGGCTACGTCAAGGCCGCGGAGGGGAAGCGGCGTATGCGCGAGGCAGATATTTTTGTGCTGCCCAGCCTGCGCGAGTGTGGTGGCGTGGTGATGCTCGAGGCAATGGCTGTGGGCCTTCCCGTAGTGGCGGCAAACTGGGCGGGGCCTTCGGTGCATGTAACCGATCAGACCGGCATCCGGGTTGGAACAGAATCGCACGAAGCGTATGTCGCAGGGCTCTCTAACGCGATGTTGAAGCTGGTTCATTCACCAGAGCTTCGCACGCAGATGGGCGCGGCGGGGAAGCAGCGTGTCCTGGTGGGGGACTACGACTGGGAGCAGAAGGTCGATCACCTGATACAGATTTTCATCGAAACGCTTCAGAATTTCGAGCGATGAACATCGGCCATTTGATACCGCTCTTGAAAACAATGGGCTTCCAACTAGCGTGGCGGACATGTCACAGCCTGGTGGAACCACAGCCGGATTGTCCCTGCAGGCCCGGCGGCCTCTTAGCGGGGCCGAAAAGATTCTGATTCTCATTTTTCTTGCCGCCTCCATAGCATTTTCCATTGCACCCATCCGCAATCAGATCAAAAAAATGCGACAGGGGCAGGATGGAACCAAGGATTATCCGCTGTGGTACGATACCGGTTACCGCGAACGACATAACATTTCGCCGTACTACAAAGATCGCAACGGTGAGTTTCCTTTCATGTATCCGCCCGGCGCGGCGGGGTTGCTCGCGCCCCTCACCGTGGCGGGAAAGATGCCCCTGGTATTATTTCTTGTTCTGCTGAACAGCGCCGCGTGGGCCACGTGCATCCTGGCACCGATTTACCTCGTTTCGGGAAAAATTCGCGGTCACAGTCATCTCCTTTACTGGGTGCCAAGCCTGGTTTGCTGCGTTTATATCTGGGACACGTACCTGGAAGGGCAGCTGGCGTTCTGCCTCTCTGCCGCTCTGCTGGGAATGATGGTTTGCCTGCAGAGCAGAAGAGAAGTTGCCGGTGGTTTCCTGCTGGCTCTGGCGGCCGGATTCAAGGCCTTTCCTATTCTCGCGTTACCTTACCTGATTTACCGGCGGCACTGGAAAGCACTGATATCGACCGGCATTTTTCTGTTTCTGTTTGTGTTTGTCCTGCCCGCGTTTTATCGCGGACCTCGCGGAGCGGTGGATGATTTGAAATCGTGGAACGCGGGCATGATGTCGCCGAACACGCCTGAAAAAATGGGTGCCACCAGCCGGGTGCGCCGAAGCTATACCTGGCAGAATGGATCGCTGCTGGCGGTGGCGCACCGCTGGCTGCGTCCGGTCTGGGCCGACACGGATGACGGAGTTGCGAAGCTGAAGATAAACATTGCTGACATCGATTTCAAAATGATCAATCACATTTCGACTGGTGTATCCCTTCTGTTGTGCGCCGGTTATCTACTGGTAATGCCCGCACAGCGCGACCGCACGAGATTCACCGATGCCGCTGAGATAGCGATCCTGATGATTTTAATCATCGTCTTCTGCCCGCTGTCGTTCACGTATAACAATGCCTGGCTGATGTGCGGTATGACAGTATCGCTGTTCTGGATTACCACGCACTCGGCCGCACAGGCGAAGCCGATCAAGATCTGGTTGACCCTCGCTTTGTTACCGCTGGTTTTGAGCGTGAGCACGAATATCCCGATCTGGCGTCGGCTGCGCGCGATGGGTAACACACTGCTGACGGATCTGTTAATGCTGGCGCTTTTAAGCTGGTTGATCGTCCGCTCTAAGCGCGAGGCCCCATCGCTGCCGGCCGAAGCGGCGCTCGAAAATAAGAGCAGCTTCGCGAACCTGGCGGACTGATACCGATCTTTCGAGCAGTTGTTAATCGATGTTTTGGAGCAACGGATGAATCGTGAAAAATTTGCCTGGACCGTCAGTGTGCTTCTGCTGGTGCTGCTGGCTTTTCAAATTCCAGGTACTCTGCGCAGCGCGACGACGATTATTCATTTGTCCGCACACTGGTGGATATCCATCGCCGGGTGGCTGACAACTATGTCGATCCTGTCGATGAGTCGAAGCTCAACGCCGGCGCGATCGACGGCATGCTGGGGCAACTCGATCCGTTCAGTGTTTTTGTTCCCCCGGCCCGGCAGGATGATTTCGACCGCATGCTCAGCGGTACCTTCAAGGGTGTTGGCATCAAGCTGGATCAGCATCTTGACGGCGCAATTGAAATCGTCACACCGGTGGATGGAAGCCCCGCGGCACGCAGCGGGATCGAGCCGGGCGATATCTTATTGGCGGTTGACGACCATGTGCTGGACAAAGTCCGTCTCATGGACCTGATCAAAATGATCGGCGGGAAAATCGGGACCCAGGTGAAGCTGACGGTTCGGCATCCGGACGGAAAAACCGCAACTTACACCCTTACCCGCGAGGAAGTGCGCGAGCCCATCGTCAAAGGGTATACGCGCAACGACGATAACAGCTGGGACTTTTTTATCTGCGATGATCCCAAGGTGGGATACGTTCAACTCACGCAGTTTACCGGTGAGTCCTACAAGGACCTGCGAAAAGTGCTTGAAGATCAGTTGGCTGGTGGAATGAAAGGTTTGATCCTGGATCTGCGATTTAATCCGGGGGGCCAACTCGATCAGGCTGAGTCGATTATCAATATGCTTATTCCAGCGGGACAGACTATTTTGACCACGCGGGGCCGCTCGCGTCCGGAGCAGAAGCGGATTTCCGACGGTGTGAACTTGCTTCCAAACTTTCCCATGCTGGTGATGGTCAACGAACATTCGGCCAGCGCGGCCGAGATCGTTTCGGGAAGTCTTATGGATAACAAAAGGGCGGTTGTGCTGGGCGAGCGCACGTACGGAAAAGGAAGCGTGCAGGAAGTGATACCCCTGGATGAGCAGGGCGGTGAACTGAAACTGACGGTGGCGTATTACTACCTCCCCAGCGGTCGACTCGTGCATAAAAAACCGGGCGCGACCGACTGGGGCGTGCAGCCGCAGATCTACGTGCCGATGGATATTGCCACGCAGGAGAAAGTATTACTCGAGCGTGAGCAGCAGGAGACTTTCAAACTGAAATTAACCAAGAGCATCACGCGACCCTCGACCGCGGAATCATCGTCACAGCCCACTGCCCAACCGATGGACGATGTTCAATTGCAGGCGGCAATCAACACGATGCTGGGCATTCTGGTTTTTGAAACACATCCGCCCGCGACCGCGGGCCTGCCGGTAGCGGCGACGCAACCCACAACCCGACCCATTGGCGGATAAAGATTACTGCGACATAGCAGTTGGTAAGACGCGGCCAATTCGCGTTGCCACCGGCGGCAATTCTATCGCCGTTCGGCAAGCAGTCGCGCTACTTCCTGGCAGTCTTTATCACCTCGTCCTGAGAGGTTAACGATAATGATCTTATCCCGGGGCAGTGTGGGCGCGAGTTCCGCGGCGGCGGCAAAGGCGTGCGCGGTCTCCAATGCGGGGAGTATCCCCTCCAACTGAGCGACTGTTTCAAACGCCGCCAAGGCTTGTTCATCGGTGATGCACCGATACTCTACCCGACCGGTGTCTTTCCAGTTCGCGTGCTCGGGCCCAACGCCGGGATAATCGAGCCCCGCACTGGCAGAGTGCACATCGGCGGTTTGACCGTCTTCGTCCTGCAATACGTACGTCAGACAGCCATGCAACACGCCGGGTTTTCCGTTGCAGAGGGTGGCGGCGTGCTGTCCTGCAGCGGTGCCGCGTCCTCCGGCTTCAACCCCGATCATTTTCACAGACTTGTCAGGGACAAAAGCTGAAAAGATTCCAGCAGCATTGCTGCCACCACCCACACACGCGATTACGTAATCCGGAAGCTTTGCCTCAATCTCCAGGCATTGGGCGCGTGCCTCGGTGCCAATCATGGCTTGAAAATCGCGGACCAGCATGGGAAAGGGGTGCGGGCCTACGACGCTGCCGATGATGTAATGGGTGTTTTCAACACTGCTCATCCAATCGCGCATTGCTTCATTGGTTGCATCCTTGAGCGTCCTGCTGCCGCTGTTGACTTCAATAACATTCGCGCCCATGAGTTTCATTCGAAATACATTGAGATTCTGCCGGCGAATGTCTTCAGCGCCCATGTAGACGTCGCACTTGAGATCGAAGAGCGCCGCTGCTGTCGCGGTCGCCACGCCATGCTGACCGGCTCCGGTCTCGGCAATCACACGTTTTTTCCCCATGCGCCTGGTGAGCAATGCCTGCCCGATAGTGTTATTGATTTTGTGTGCGCCGGTGTGGTTAAGATCTTCGCGCTTAAGGTAAATCTTGCGCCGCCCCAATGGTCGGTCAGGCGTTGCGCCAGATACAAACGGCTTGGACGTCCGACAAATTCGCGAAGATAGTAGTCGAACTCGCGATGGAATGCGGGATCGCTTTTTGCTTTTGCGTATTCCGTCTCGAGCTGGACAAGCGCCTGAATAAGCGTTTCAGGGACGAAAACACCGCCGTATTGGCCAAAATGTCCCGTTGAATCAGGAAGAACGGCTTGCGGGGCGACTGTGCTCATTCGAGAATAATAGGGCGGTGGAGGACGAGCGGCAAACAACAGAAAAAGCTGAAATGATAACAACAATCGCCGACATCGCGGATGGGTTTTCAGCATTGGTTGGACAGCAGAAAACGCGGGCCGCGAGTCGGCGATCGGCTATATAAATCTGACTTGATGCAATTAGCTGCTCTTGCGACCCAGCTTTTCCTGAGCCTTACCGACAGCAGCTTGCGCTTTGCCCTTCACTTGCTGGGCGGTGTCGCCTTTGATAGCACCGACGACATCATTTACCTTGCCACGAACCTGTTTAGCCTGTCCTGCAGAAACATCTTCACGTCCCATGTCAAACTCCTGTAAGAGATAAGGTTGAGTTTGCAAAACGCGTGCCGAGCGGGCTTAACTTTTAATCGAACGTGAGATCAGCAATTCTGTGACGTGTGGTTCCGGTCAGATAGATTTCGCTGCTGGTGGCTCGACCATCCCACGCATTCCAGAGAAGGACGCGCTGGCGATCATTGGACATGGCGGCGATTTTTCCACTGCTGGCAGTAATGGCTCGCATGCCGGTTTGGCTACCGCCAAAGCGGGTGACAAGTTGATCTTCCAGCCCAATGCATTCAATCGGGCCTTCAGCGCGATTCAGGAGAAGCCGGGCGGTGGTCAGCCAGGGTAGCAGGGCAGCGGAGGTAAGTTTCCCGCCGGCGGATAACTGATCGACCTGTTCCAGCGACTGGTCATCAAGGATGGTAATGCCGCCGGCCTCGTCGACGATGATCGTCTGATTATCGCTGGGAAGAATTGCGACGATGGAAGCAGCAGCAGTGAATGGTGTCTTAACCAGGCCGCTGGACGAAATGCGGAACAGTTTAGTGCCTGCTGCAAACAAGCCGTTTGAAGTCAGATGCCGGGGTTCGCTGCCCAAGCCCGCGGGCGAAAATACCATTGCCGGTTGAGCTGGACTCGCTGAATCCCAGCCTACCAATCCCCCTTCGCGATGGCATGCCCAGACCATATTGGCGATCGGGGTAACGCTCGTGAACCCATATTCGCTGGCCAGCGTGGGATGTCCATAAAGCGTGGGGGCGGCGGTGTTGGCAGGATCGATCACCATCACGCCATTGCGTGCTCCGATCCAGAGCTTTCCGGAATCGGTCTTAACGCTGCGCAGCGGACCGATGGTGGAAGGAAGCGCGATCAACTGCACATGAGGCGACTCGAGGCGGACGTCCATCCGCACCAGCTGGGAACCGGACACGGCCCAGAGATCGGAATGCACCTGGCTGGTGACGCCTCCGGCGCTGGCCATCAGGAGTGTATCGAGCATCAGACCGCGGTCGGCCGGATTGATCTGCTCCAGCAATTTGCCCGGGGTGATGGACGGAATGTCCGCCTTAAGCGATTCCCACTGTTTCAGGAGTTCGGCAGCGCGGGTCAGGTGTCCCATGCGATCGACCGAGCGGCGCTCGGCGGCCACGCGCTGCATCTGCTCCATGCGCTCCTGCTGCAGGCTGGGGCTTGTCACTTCCACTTCAAACGGCGCTAGCACCTCGATCCCGCAACTGAAGGCGATTTCATTGGCAGCCGCTTTCAGAGTGGCGACCCATTGTTCGCGGGCGGGAAGCGCCAGAAGTTGCTCGGCGGTATTGTTCCGCGCCAACTCCGCCGCCGCCGAGCCAAGTGCGGGCTGGAAGTGGGCAAGGACGGCGTTGTTGCCGGAGCTGGTTGAACCGAAGACCTCGGCAAACAGTTGCCTCTCAGCCTTCTGGTCAACGAGGGCTGCGGTACAGGTGAAACCGACGGTCAGTCGATGACCATCGCTGGAAACCACATTCTCGATCAACCAGCGCAATCGGGTGGGTGTGGTTGAAAGACCGGTAGTCGGCGGTTGCGGGGTAAGGTTTCGTGCTGAATTTGTGGAAAGCGGCACCATCGGGTATCGATCATATCCAAGTTGAGGCCGAGGGGGGTTAGAAAAGGACCGTAATCTCACAATCGTTGCAGGAGGCGACATATACCTACGGGTTATTGTTTGAGTTTTCGGTTTTGGCGGTAATGGCCGATATGTATTACCGGACCACGATTTGTAACGCAGGTTAACATTCGCTAATCTACGTCGTGTTGGAATCAGGGTTGGAGAATGCCGAATGATGAGTAAACGTGTATCGGGGTTGCTGGTTTGCACCTTTGGCTTGCTGGGGGTGGGCGGGTGCGCGTTCGAGGGGGCTCGCCCCATGACGGCGGCATTGTTCGTGCCTGCAAATACATCGTATTCCAACGATTTGCCGCTGGAACCAAGCCAGGGAACCGTAGCTTCGGTGCGGCTTGCTCCAGGGAATTCTCCGCTTGAATCCCCTACAAAGGCCAGCATTTTGCCGTCGCAGGATTCGGCCGCTCCGGCGTCGGGGATCAAACCGCTGGATGCGCTGCCGGCTCAACCAACAACCCTCCCCACAGAACTGTCCGGGGGCGATGCGTCGCCTGCGGTTGTGCCGGGCCCAGCTGTGAATGCAGCGCCTCCAGCGGATGAACCGGGTGCCGATCAGCGGGTTTATATGACGCTGGGCGGCGTTGTTGCAGTGGTAAATGCCACGCCGATCTATGCCAATCAGGTTCTATCGCCGCTAAAGCGCGAGTTTGCCGTGAAATCCAAGGAAATGGACGAAAAGGCGTTTAAGCGTTTTGCCATGCAGGAAATTGGTCGGCAGTTTGAAGAATTGGTCGAGGATGAGCTTTACTTCGCCACCGCGTATCACGGACTGACCGATGAAGACCGCAAGCTGGCGCAGATGATCGCCGTGCAGGTGCGCGACGAGCGCGTGACGGCCGCGGGCGGATCTGTCGAACAGGCCCGCCGAAAGGCCCTGCTCGAGGAGGGAGATGATTTCGATACTTCGATGCAGAAGGAGTACCGCCGAATCGTTCACTCGCTGTATCAACGCCGGCGGATTGACCCGATGATCCAGGTGTCGGCTGATGGGATGCGGGAATACTACAGGCTGAATTGCGCGAAGCTGTACGGCGACAAGGATAAAGCGCAGTTCCGAGTGATCAAGATCGATCCTGACGCAGCTGGGGGGATGGAACCGGCTACAGCGAAGATCAACGCGCTACGCGAAAAGGCGTTGCACGGAGCTGATTTTGGGGCCCTGGCGTCGGCTGATAACGATGATTCGTACCTGAAGGGCCGCGGTGGGAATCCTACCGATCCCGGCGAATGGATCGAACGGAATACGTACCCCAATGATGCGATTGAAGCTGCTTTGTGGCAAATTGAACCGGGGCAGATCACGCCGGTGATCCAGGCCAATCACGCACTCTACATCGCCAAACTGGACGCCAGGCACCTGGGGATCACGAAGTCATTTGAAGACCAGAAGGTTCAGGACGACATTTATAACAAGCTTCGCCAGTCCCAGCTTGCTGATCTTTCGCAGAAGTCCAAAGAGGACTCGCTCGGCAACGGTATGGTTGAAACCGACGAGGACCGCATGCAGATCGCGCTGGACATGGCCATGCAGGGCTACGCCCAGGTAGCCAGATAGGTTTCCGAGCCGTGGGGATTATTTCCAGCGGATTCGGCGAACATTGCCTGAAGTCACGCTAATTTCTTTGTCGAAATTGCCTGAACGACTTGCGTTGCCAGTTCAACGGCGGCCAGGCCGTCTTCTGCGGGGACTTCTGGAGCGCTGCGGTTTTTTACCGCGTTGACAAATGACTCAAGTTCACCACGAAGCGGGTCGGCATCGTCAATCTGCAATTCCTGGATCGTCACCAGATCGGCGAAGTTCAAATCGGATAGATCCTGAATTTCACCGGACTTGATTCGGGAGACGGCGTCGCGGATGGCGTCAACGTTTCCGCTGCGGTGTGCGACGATGCCGTAACGTTTCTGGTAGTCGACCGAGACATATGCATCAGAGGAAAAGACGCGGAGTTTGCGTTCGGTTTTCAGGGCAAGCCGTGAAGCGGTCATGTTGGCGACGCAGCCATTTTCAAATACCAGGCGCGCGTTGCAGATATCCTCGGCTTCACCGGTGATGCTGACCCCGGTTGCATCAATTCGGACGACCTTGGACTGCGCGAGTTGAAGCACGATGTCGATGTCGTGGATCATCATGTCCAGCACCACACCGACATCGATGCTGCGGAAGGTTAAGGGGCTGATTCGGGTGACTTCAATGAACCCGGCCTGGATCTGCATCGCCTGCATTGCGCGGATCGCGGGATTAAATCGCTCGATGTGCCCCACCTGCACGGTAACGTTATAGCGATGGCTTGCGTCGACAATTCTTTGCGCGTCGGCAACATCCTTGGCCAATGGCTTTTCGATCAAGCAGGCAACACCGGCCTGCATGCATTTAATGGCGCAGTCGGGGTGGGAGACGGTGGGCACGGCAATGGTTGCGGCGGCGACCTGGCTGAGCAGGTCGTCTAGCTTTTCAAACGCCCGGGTTCCGAATTCGTCCGCGACTGACTCGGCCGCTTCGGGGTTTGCGTCGTAGAGACCCACGAGCCTTACCTGCGGCATTTGACTGTAAAACCGTGCGTGCAAGCGGCCCATCCTGCCGCATCCGATCACCGCAACCGGCAGGGGACCAAAAAGCGGAACGCTGGGATTAATTTTGAGTTTTGAATCGCTCATGTTGGGGAACAACGGAATTTCGCCGAGGCGGACCAGCGTCTCGATCTTACTTTTTGGGAGCTCGCAGGCTCTCGAGATACCGCCCGTGTTTACCGATATTTCGTCGGCGGATGAATTCCAGCAGCAGTTTGACCTGGGGATTCACACCGTTAACCAGATCGACATCCGCCATGGCGGCGGCGAAGGTGGGCTTGTCGCGGTTGAAGAAAAGTTTTCGGCCGGCCTCTTCCACTTCCTCAACGTCGGCATCTGTAAAACCGGCGCGACGCATGCCTTCGCTGTTCATCGCGCGGATCTTGTCTTTTTCCGAAAGTTTAACAAACGGCGGCACGTCATGATGAATACGCGCCATGCCCGCAATAAAAGCAAAGTCCCCGATGGTGACATAGTGGTGGGCGGCTGCCCCGCCGGACATAACCACGTTGTTCCCCACCACCATATGACCGGCCAGCATAACATTGTTCGACAGGATCGTGTTGTTTCCAATTTGACAGTCATGGCCGACGTGGCAATTGACCATCAGCAGGTTGCCGTCACCGATCCGGGTCAGCCCGCCGCCCTGGACCGTGCCCAGATTGACCGTGACCGATTCGCGAAAATCGTTTCGGTCTCCGATGATAAGGGTCGTGGGTTCACCGCAGTATTTTTTATCCTGGGGGATTCCGCCGATGACGCAGTGCGGATGGAACACGTTGTCGCAGCCAATGGTGGAATGGCCGGTGATGGTTGCGTGGCTCAGCAGCTTGCAACCGGTGCCGAGCGTGACATCAGGACCGACCACGCAGAAGGGACCGATCTCGCAGTCGTCACCGATGTGAGCCTTTGGATCCACCATAGCCAGCGGCGAAATGCGCGGACCATTGGCGGCGCGAAGGACTGGCACGCCCTCGATGGGTTGTTCGGTTGCGGGACGTTTAAGAAAGCGGGCGAGCAAAAGAAATCCTTAACGGCTAAACCGGCTCGGCATCGACGAGCATAAACTTGATATCGGCTTCAGCAGCCAATTTCTGTCCAACAAATGCCTTGCAGCGTACGTGTCCTGTCCGGCTTTTCACGCGGACCGTGACAGCTTCCAGGATTAACTGATCGCCCGGCGTGACTGGATGGCGCATCTTCACCTTATCCATACTCAGGAGCACCGCAAGCTTGCCGGTATGTTCCAGTTTTTGACTCAACAGGATTCCACCCAGCTGGGCAAGCGCTTCAACGATCAATACACCGGGCATAATGGGTGTACCGGGATAGTGGCCCTGGAAGAAAATATCGTTGAACGTCACGTTCTTGATGCCAATGGCTTTGTGGTCGCCTTGAATTTCAAGCACGCGATCAACCAGCAGCATGGGATAACGGTGGGGCAGAATGCGCTGAATTCGGCGGATATCCAAAGCGGCATCGCGATGCACGAGTTCCTGGCGGGCAGTGCGCTCTTCTTTTTCAATCAAACGCTTGGCCAGCATGTGGTTCAGAGCGTGCCCGCTTTTATACCCAACAATCCGGCCCCGCAGCGCCCGACCGACCAGATAGAGATCGCCTAAAATATCCAGTGCCTTATGGCGGGCACATTCATCGGGAAAGCGGAATTTATTATCGATCGGGCCGTCGGCATTAATCACCAGCACATCGCGTGGTGTGAGGTGCTTACCGATGCCCCGAGCCTGTGCTTCGCGCGCCTCGGCTTCGAACGAAAAGGTCCTGGCCGGCGCAAGCTGAGTAATGAAATCATCCGCGCCCACATGGAAGGAAAATACCTGCCTGCCTACCGGAGCCGGAGCCTCGAATTCGTAAACAATTTCGAGCCGATCCGTTGGACCGGGAAGGGCGGAGATGGAGGCGTCGCCGTCGCTGACGGTTACAGGCTCTTTAATAATCAGCGGCTGCTTAACTGCGTCTTGATCGGTCCACCCAGCCTGCGTCAGCGCATCGACAAATGCGCGGCTGGATCCATCCCCGCCGGGGATTTCGCCGGCAAGTCCACCGCTTACGCGAACGATAGCGTTATCAATCTCAAGCCCGCTCAAGGCGGCCATGCAGTGTTCAATCGTTTCTACAAACAATGAGCCATTGCGCAGGCAGGTACGGCGGGGACGCTTCAGGACGTTTTCAATACGCGCGGCAATGGCGGCAACCTTGCCGTCCTGTTCGCGGATGAAAGTGATCCCGGCATCTTTTTCGGCGGGCCCAAATGTCAACGTGGCTGATTCCCCGGAAAAAAGTCCGGGGCCGGTCAGCGACACTTCACGAGAGATGGTTCTTTGCTGCAATAACACTGAAGCTTACAGGTGTACTTCGACTCCGCCGATCAACGCCCGCCCGCGGAGTATAGCCCGGATGACAAGTTTTGAAAGAGTTGTTGCGAGAGACGTTTTTAACCTCAACAACTTTTTGAATACACCGCGGGGAAAATCACCACGGGATTATCGCTTAAAGAACCGCCGACTACGCTTCCAGAGAAAATCGGGCGGGCCGAGGCACCGAAAGATTTGCGGTTCCTCTGACATTTCTTACGGGAAAATAATAGCCGAAAAAAAACCGCCCCGGGCAAGGGCGGCTTTAAGGGCTTTTGGGTTTGCTTCGGGCTGTGATAGTGAAGCATTACCCAAATCGGGGGAGAATGGGTGAATTTATGGTCAGTCGCGTACAACTCGCCGACTGAACCCGAATCATATTACAACCGTGATGCCACGAAATGCCGCCAGCCTACCGCTTTCTAAAGTTTTTATCGCAATCGTTTGAAAACAAAAGGATTACGATAAGCTACATATTCTCGGCTGGAAAATTGCTACTTCGTTATGTGCGGATCGGCAGCGCCGTTCTGTCGCCCGGTGTCGCACCTGCTCCGACAATCTGAACTTGGACCTCTAACGACGCTCCCTTGAAAAAAACGTCAGCCTCCCTAGTCTGGCGAACATCTTTCCATGGAGCACCATTGCGGATATTGGTTACGGGCGGCGCAGGGTTTATTGGGTCAAATCTCGCCAAGCGGCTCAGCGCGCTTGGCCATGCCGTAGTAGCGGCTGACTCTTTCCGATCCTGCGCACTTCTCCAACCTGGTTGATTTCACCGGCGATGTGCTGACCCTTCAACACGGGCAGGATCTTGAATCGCTTAAAGCGCTCGGTCCGTTTGAAGTTATATTCCATCAAGCCAGCCTGACCGGTGTGGTCGGTTCCGCCGGCGAGGATCAGAGTGACCAGCAGAAGATGATGCTGAACAACAGCGAAATGTTTCGCCACCTCCTCGAATGGGCAGTGGCTACCGAAGCACGCGTTGTCTGGGCAAGCAGTTGCAGCATCTATGGTCGCGGGCCCGTACCGATGAAGGAATCCAACCAACCCGACCCACTGAATATTTACGCCTTCAGCAAACTAACCATGGAAAGAATGGCCCTGCGTTACGCGGATCGGTTGGCGTATCCAATCGTGGGCCTTCGGTATAGCAACGTTTACGGCCCTGGTGAGGACCACAAGGGAAAGCTCGCGAGCATGATTCACCAACTCGCCAGGCAGATGCGCGCCGGCAACCGACCGCGCATTTTTGCGCCCGGTGATCAGCGTCGCGACTTCGTTTACATCGACGATGTCGTACAAGCCAATCTTAAGGCAATGCAATCAGCCAAAACCGGCGCGTTCAATGTGGGTGCGGGAAATTCCTGGACCTTCAATGCAGTGGTCAGCGAACTGAATAAAGTCCTCAAGACGGATCTCGCGCCTGACTATTTTGCCAACCCGTATAGTTTCACCCAGGATTGGACGGAAACGGATCTTTCCCTTGCCCGGCAGTCAATCGGTTATGAACCGACCTTCGACCTGGCACGCGGCATCGAGGCTTACCACGCTTCAGGCAAGCTTGGCATGCCAAATTGACCGCGCGATCCGTGTGCCGGTTCAGCAACCTGCATGATCGGGGTCACGTTCGTACAAATGCTTTAAGCGTCGCACATTCCTGACCCACCGCGGGGCCGTGCGGGCGAATGGTATATTGCCCTACACTGGCGGGGACGATAAAAGTCTCGGCGTAATGCACCACAAAAGGCGCGAATGCATTCGCGGGGCTTTCAACCACCGCCTCGGCGCCCTCGACCAGGTTTAATACATTCACCCCGCCTTGCGTGTCGTGGGGCACGGTGCCGGTGAACCAGTGACGCCGGGTCTCAATAAATTCCCGATCGTGCAAACCGGTCCGTTCCTCCCGCCACTTTTCCCCACTGCCCATCGGTGTGAGGGCATTGACCAGATTCTTTTCCACCCAGTCGGTCGTGCGCTCCCATTCGATGTTGCGCACGCCGTGCTCTAAATGCACCGGTCTGGGTTGACCATCCAGTCCAAGCCGGCCCCAGTCCCACATCTTAAAGGTGAAAATATACGGTGTGGCACTGATCTCCAGAACCATGCTCTGGCTTCCGGAACAATGGACCGTACCGGCTGGAATCAGAAAATGGTCATGCTTGGTCGCACGGAAACAGTTAACATATTCCTCAGCGTCAAACGGCTGATTCGCCGACTTTTGCGCCGCGTATAAATCTCGCACCATCGCGTCGCGATCCATATCTTTTTTTAATCCCAGGTACACGCACGCTTGCTCGCCGGCATCCAGTATGTAATAGCTTTCATCCTGCGTGTAATGCATCCCAAAGTGCTGTTGAATGTATTCGGTCAGCGGATGCACCTGAAAGCTGAGATGACCGCCTTGCATGGTGTCAAGAAAATCGAACCGAATGGGAAACTCTCTTCCAAACCGCGCGTGAACCTTGTCGCCCAGAAGGCGCAGCGGTTCCTGATAAACCAGGTCGGTGCTCGGCAATTCCATCTGCACGTCACCAAATGCAAGAAGCAGGCTGTTTTCTTCCGGAACGCAGTCGAAGCACCAGCCATAATTCCGGGCAGATCGATCCAGGTCACACACCTCTTTCATCCATTGACCGCCCCAGGGTGCTGTATCGAAGAAAGGCACGACACGAAATGGGCGTGTGCTGGTATGCTTCAGCGCAGCTCGAACCGATACGCCGTCAACAAGTTTGGGATGATTTGCAATATTGGTGTCCAGGAAAAAATCGACGCGATCGAAGCGATCAAACTTATGTCGATCTGCCACTCTCCATTCGACGAAAAACGCGCGTTTGTACTTACGAAATAAATCTTCTCCGCCGTTGTCCGCGCCCCAGTTTCCGACCCCGCGTCTATAACGCATCTGAATTTCCCATCGCGCCATGTCGGCGTATACCAGCAGATCCGCTGTGGCGATCAGATCCGCGCCGACTCCGTAGATCAGAATTACACCATCCGGCGCATGCTGAATCTGCCGACGGGCTTCAACAACCTTTGCTGAATCAAAAAACTCCGAGAGTTCATGACACGAAATCACACCGAAAATGCGATCGTTCGTCAGATTTCGGCCGATCAGTTCCAGCACCTGATCTTCGGTTTTTTTCAGATCCAAAGTATTTATGACACACGAGGGCTTCAACCCTGCCCGAAGCGCTTCGAGCACCTCTGTGTCGTTCACGCCGGGATACGTGTCCACAATTAGAACGGGCTTGGCCGAGCCGCACGCTAACTACACGCTGTTGAAGGAGTTGGACAATCGCCGGCCAATCCTTCAATGCGGTAAAGTTCGAGCCGGGCGCGACCACGCGGGGAAATTTGTCATAGGTTGAAGTTTTCATGCGGTTTTCAAATGCTCGCTCACGAGCCACTCACAGGCAACCAGTGCGGCCTGGTCGCCGAGTTGCGATGCAACGACTGTAACTTTACCCCAGGGACTGCGAATGTGCTGATCGAGGTGTCGCCGCATGTAGGCAAGAATCAGATCCGAGCTGCCCATGATTCCACCACCGACGATCAGCATTTCAGGATCGAAAGACTGAATCAGATTTGCCGCCAGCGACGACCAGACCAGCAGACTGCGGTCTCGGATAGAGACAGCACACACATCTCCCTCAGCTGCATGGCGAAAAACAGCCGAAAAGTCCAACACTGCTTCACGCGCCAGCGCGCTAGTGGAAAAATCGGATTGTCTCATGACAAGGTCGGATAAAGACGCGGTGGAGGCTTCGGTCTCCGCGCAACCGATATTCCCGCAATTGCAGGCACGTCCGTCGTAGCGCACCGTTGTATGACCGCCGAGGCATCCCGCCTGCCCATGCACCCCGCGCAGGACACGACCTTCGATCAAAGCAGAGGTTCCCACTCCCGTGCCGAGCGTCATCATCACCAGGTTCTCGCAAGCGCGGCCCGCGCCGTGACGCCACTCACCTATCATTGCCATTCGAGCATCATTTTCGATCGCCAGCGGCAGACCCAGTTGCTGCTTTGCCCAGGCGCGGAGATCGATGTCCATTGCATCGCGATACTTCCCGAACTCCGCCAGAATTCGCCCGCTTGCATTGTCGATCAGACTGGGAAACGAAATACCGATGCCCCTGCACTGCGAGACTTCCAGATGTTGAGCGGCCAACAGCGCTTGCAAAGCCTCGGCAAGCGCCGGCAGGCGAGGCCCCAGACCCTTGTCTGAATAAGCGGGAATAACCGATTGGGCAAGCACGCGACCATCCTGCACAAGCCCCAGTTTCATCCGCGTGCCGCCCAGATCGCACGCAAGCGTTGGCTGCGCGCTCATGGCCGGGCTCCGCTGGCCTGTAGTTGCGCCTGCTTGCTTCGTGCAGCTCGATCGGTCCACATCGTTTCGATTTCCTCCAGTGTCCGACCCCGCGTTTCAGGCACCATAAGCAGTGTAAAGATAAACGAAATGAAGCTGACTGCTGCATATACACCAAACGTCTTAGCCGGCCCGATGGCTGGGTTGTCGTTCAGCATGGGGAAGCTTTGAGCCACCAGGTAGCAACTGACCCAGATGGTTAACGCCGCCAGTGACATCGCACGCCCGCGAATCTTATTTGGAAATATCTCCGAGCAGAGCAGCCAACTGATTGGCCCCATCGCCATTGCGAACGCAGCAATGAAAAGCATGACGCACGCAAGCAAAGCAACGCCTTGTGTGTGCGTATGGAACATCCACCCAACCGCCGACAGCGCCACAAACTGTATGAACGTGCCGACCAGCAGCAGTGGTCGGCGTCCGGCCTTATCCACTACCGCGATGGCCACGAACGTGAAAAGGAAATTGACAAAGCCGACCCATACCGAAGCTGTAAACGCCGCGCTTTTACCCGAACCGGATGATTCAAAAACCTTTGAGGAGTAATAGATGATGGCGTTTATTCCACAGAACTGTGAAAAAGCCATCAGCAATACAGCGATGATTAATGGCCGCGAGTGCGCGGGTGTGAACAGTTCGCCGAACCGGCCGTCTTCGTGCGACATCGACTCGCGGATAGCCGTCATCTCGCGTTGCGCGTGTTCGCGTCCTCCCACCTTGGCCAGTATTTCATTTGCTTCTTCCTCCCGCCCGAATTTTACAAGCCATCGCGGGCTTTCCGGGACGGCAAACAGTAGCCCGATGAACGCAATCGCGGGCAATACTTCCATTCCCAGCATCCAGCGCCACCCTTGTGAAATGTTCCACGCTTCATCGCCAAATCCCTGAATGACCTTGTTGATAAACAGCGTCAAAAAGACGCCGATCACGATGCCGAGTTGAAATAAAGTGCCCAGTCGCCCGCGCCATTTTTCCGGTGAAATCTCGGCGATGTAGACGGGGCAGATCATCGACGAAGCGCCGACGCCCAGCCCGCTGATGAACCGCGCCGCGAGGAACTCTGAAAAGGTGCGCGGAATTGCTGAGAAAAAGCCTGACACCGCATACAGCATCGCGCAGAAAAACAGTATGCGTTTGCGCCAAAGCGGTCACTGAGAAACCCCGCGAACATTGCTCCGGGGATACAACCCAGAATTGCGCTCGCGCCGGCGAAGCCTTCCTGCGTGGAATTCAGGTGCATGTAGCTCTTGAGGTATGAATTCGCACCGTTGATGACCGCGGTGTCATACCCGAAGAGGAAGCCACCTATTGCGGTCACCGCGGTGGCAAAGATGACAAACCCCAACCGATGGTCGCCCGTTTCACTCCCGATAGTTTCGTTCATAGCCTTCACCTTTTTCCGATCGCGGATACAGCGAGCCGCAGACGTGATGTACGAATTGATGCTCGATTCGCTGATTTATTAACTTAGGCAAGAGTCCTGGAAATTGAAAACCAGAGCACGCTCACTCCCGCCAAACCACCGCTCCACAGACGCTTTCATCGGATCATTCAACCCGTTTCAAACTATACCGAACGTAAGAAAATTAGCACGTTGAATAGGCGGGGCCGGTCAGGCGACTTCCATCCCCAGAATTGAAATATCGTCCCGTGAAGAGGTGCCCGCCTGCCATTTCGTGACGGCAGTCTGCAATTGCGAAATGCTTTCGGTAAGCGATATACCCGCGGTGTTGGCCAGGCATGCCGTCAAACGCTCAGCGCCGAACAGAACGCGTTCTGAATCCATCGCTTCGGTCACACCATCAGAATAAAGGTAAAGTCGATCGCCGGGATCAAGGCGCACAGTCTGCTGTTCGTACATTTCGCCGACGCCGATCGGAAGACCTGTACCGGCGAGAATGACAGCAACCGCGTTGGCCCCCACGCGAATGGCACCGGGATGACCGGCCGAAACATAGGTCAGCTCGCGCGTCACCGTATTATAAACAGCATAAAACAAGGTGATAAATTGCTCGGTGGCATCGATGGTGAAATTACGCGTCAATCGCGTGGCCACTTCGCTGGGCGGGGTGATCTGGCGCGTGTGGTCAGGATTGGTCAGCATGACAAATGAATCGCCGCAGGCCGATGGAGAGAGCAACCGCGTAACAGTCACAGCCAGCAGCGAGGCGGCGACACCGTGCCCGCTGACATCCAGCACATAGAGCGCAACGTTTTGCTCGTCCAATTGAACGACGTTCAGTGAGTCGCCGGCAAGTTCAGTGCAGGGTTCGAACACCCATGAAAACTTCGCCCCGGCGATGCGAGGATTGGCGTGCGGCAGGAATGCCTGCTGAACTCGCGCGGCGGCGCTCAATTCCCGTGCGGTTCGTTCGGCGTTTTGTGTCAGCTTTGCATTGGCGATCTTCAACTCGTCATTGCGAATCTGGAGGTCCAATTCGAGCGCTACGATCTGATCCACCGATTGTTTCAACTGCAACTGCCGCGAACCCGCGCGGAAACCACCGCGAAATCGAGTGGTTTGGTAACATAGTCATTCGCACCTCGATCCAGCGCCGTTACCACATCGGCGCTTTGATCCCGGGCGGTGGCCATGATGACAGGCAGTTGGGTGGGGGTGTAGGTCTTACGAAGGATGTCCAGCACCTCAAGCCCATTAATGCCGGGCATCATTACATCCAGGATGATCAGGTCGAAAGCCTTTTTCTCTATTTGTTCCAAGGCATCTTTGCCGTCAACAGCGACCGATGCGGCATACCCTCGGCGCTCCAAACGCCGGCGCAGCGACTCGCGATTCGACTCATCGTCGTCCACCACGAGAATAGATGCGGTCTTTTCCACGGCCTGAATCCATTGATGCTCAAAAACCGTTTAGCACGATTTAGCTTTGGGTCACCGATGCAGCATCGGTATTGCCGCGCAGAATCGACTCGATCTGCGTCAGCAGTTTTGGAAATTCGATCGGTTTGGTGTGGTAGTCGGTGCAACCCGCCTGCAAGGCGCGCTCGCGATCGCCGGTCATGGCGTGCGCGGTCAACGCAATCACCGGCACGTTGGCCATCTCCTGATCGGCTTTGATCTGCCGGGTGGCTTCCCAGCCGTCAACTTCCGGCATGTTCATGTCCATGAGAATCAGGTCCGGTTTTTCAGCCCGGGCGGTGGCAACGCCTATTTTTCCGTCCGCGGCAACGAGCACCTCAAAACCCCGGCGCTGAAGTCTGCGCGAGAGCGAATCACGGTTCTCTTCATTGTCTTCAACAACCAGAATTTTCGGCATGGCTCGATCCTTTTCACGTTCCTCAAAGTACATTACTAAGACTGCGGCATCTCCGCATCGTGTGTAATTGTTTTGGAAGTGTTGTCAGTCGCGGCTGCCAGTTTCGGATCGCGCATCGCCACCAACTGCTTGATCTCGCGCAGCAGCGCTCCACGGCTGTAGTCGCCTTTCTGGATAATTTTTTCCACCCGTCCGGTTAGTTGGCTGCGTTCCAAAGGTGTCAAATCCTTCGAAGTCAGCACCACCACAGGAATGCTGGCATGAACTCCGTCATTGCGGAGCGTGGTGAGAAATTCGAACCCGTCCATTTCCGGCATCGATAGGTCGAGCAAAATCAGATTTGGTTCATTGGTTTTCAGGCGTTCCAGCGCAACTCGTCCATTTTCCGCTTCAAGAACGGTCCAGCCTTCACGCGTGAGCGTGCGCGAAACGACCTGCCGGGTGGCATCGTCATCATCAACGATCAAGACAACCCTGGCAGCATTTTTGGTGCGGTACTTCTCTACCACTGTTGACAACATCGTTCGATCAATAGGCTTGGTGAGGTACTCCGACGCCCCGAGCGTGTAACCCATCTCCCGATCGCCGACGATGGTCAGCATTACTACCGGGATGGTGCAGAGCACGGGATCTGCTTTCAGCGAAGCAAGCACCGCCCATCCGTCCATCTTGGGCATCATCACATCCAGAAATATCAAATCAGGCTTTATATTGCGGGCATTCTGCAGGCCGTCCTGCCCGTCCGAGGCAGTCACGGTATAAATCCCCTCAGCTGACAGCGTACGGGACATCAAATCTCGAACCGATGGTTCGTCGTCAATAATGAGCACAGTGGCAGCGCCGGGGCTGCGCTGGTCTGAAGCAGCGGTGTTTTTCCGCGTATCGCCCGGCAGTTCCAATCGGGCGACGCGCGCGGGGAGATGGACTGTAAATGTCGAGCCTTTGCCTTCTTCGCTCGTGACATTCACGTCGCCGCCCATCATCTCGCAAAATCGACGGCTGATCGCCAGGCCCAGGCCCGTGCCGCCGAACCGACGGGTCGTCGATTCATCCGCCTGCGTGAAGGGTTGGAACAGCTTGCGCATTTGTGCCTGGGTCATGCCAATGCCGGTGTCGCGAACCTGAAAGTGGATGACGCCAACCCCTTGTTCATCCACGCGTTTCACATCCAGCGAAATCGTACCATTCTCGGTAAACTTCGATGCGTTTGAAAGCAGATTAAACAGCACCTGGCGAACTTTTGTCAGGTCCGCATACATCCCGCCGAGATCGGCCGGACAGGTTAGTTCCATCTTGTTGGACTTTTTCTGCACCATGGGTTCGACAGTGGTCAATACGTCACGGACCATTGACGGCACGTCGAACGTTTCGAGAAAAAGGTCCATTTTCCCCGCCTCGATCTTGGAGAGGTCCAGCACGCCATTGACCAGCGCAAGCAGGTGTTTTCCACCGGCGCGGATTTTGTCCAGATCCGGGATGAAACTTTCCACGCCACGGTCAGCGGCCTCTTCCTGCAAAAGTTCGCTATACATGATGACGGCATTTAACGGCGTGCGAAGCTCGTGACTCATGTTGGCGAGAAATTGGCTTTTTGCCACGTTTGCAGCTTCGGCATCGGTCTTGGCTTGTTCCGCCTCATCGCGGGCGCGCTTCAGATCCTCCTCAATTTGCTTACGCAACGTGATGTCGGAAAATGCAATGACCACCCCTTCGATCATCCCGTAGTTGCGAATGGGATAAGCTGAATATTCAACAGGAAAAGACTGACCGTCCGATCGCCAGAAAACTTCATTATCAACCCGGCAACCCTTACCGGTGAGAAGCGTGTTGTAAATCGGACACTGATCCGCTGGATAAGGGCTACCGTCTGAGCGGGTGTGATGGGTCAAGGCGTGCATTTGCAATCCGATAACCTTGTTCGAATCCAGTTTCAGAACGCGCGATCCCGCGGCGTTGAGAAAGGTGCAATTCCCGGCCAGATCCACGCCGAAAATGCCTTCTCCTGTGGATTCGATCAGCAACTGGTTGTAATTGGATAGTCGATTCTGGTCCCGCGCGTTCTGAAGGCGAAGCTTGTCGTCGCGTCGAATCAGAAGATAAGCGGCAACGACAAGCAGAATCGCTACTGCCGTTGCCAATCCAAAGGTTTCCACCGCCTTGGATAAGCTGGCAGTTGATTCTTTTTTTCGTTGGGTCAGCAATGTATTTTCGTTGCCGCGCATATCGTCAAGTGTGGTGCGGATTAAGTCCGTCGTCTGCTTGCTCTCGGGAAGCCGATTGTCCGAACTATGTTTTCTGGCGTCGTCGATCGAACCATCCAGATTTGTGTACAGCACTGTGAGATTTTCGCGTAGCGTTCCAAGCCTTTTTTGCTGATCCGGATTATCAGAAGTCTGGTCTGAAAGCGTTTTCAGCAGCGAATCACCACGCATTCTTGCGGAGTTGTAGGGATCCAGGAAAGCAGTGTTGCCGCTGATGATAAATCCACGTTGTGCAGCCAGGGCATCCGAGATACTCGCCTGCACCCGCTCCAGGTTTGCCATCACATCTGTGGTGTGTTCGACCCACCTGTCGCGGACCACAAGGTCGCGGATATTTTTGAATGACACATAAGCGTTAGCCATAAGAACGACCATCGCCAGTGCCACACCGAACGTTGCGACATTTCCTATTCGTCGATCCATGAGGTTTATCCGTTGATGGAAGTTGCAACAGCGACGCCGGCCGATCCGATCTCTGCTTCCCGCGCTGTCTCAACCGGCAGCAGCGATTGGATCTGATTGCAGCTTTGCGTCACCGATGTGGAGACATAGCTCGCGCCGGCCGCGCGCAAGGTGGTCAACAGCTGATCGAAATCGCGCACTTTTCCGAAGTAACCGACGACAATCTTCAGCTCGGCAAAACGTCTTCGCAGCCGCCTACAGAGATGTCGCGCCTGACTCACACCACCGGGCGGGAGGATCGCAATGAAAACAATGAAGGGGTGTTCGTGTTCGACCTTTGCTTCAATCTCGACCGGCAGCATGCGCGTTGACAGCAGTTCGACACAGCAGGCTGGCCAGAGGGCGGAACTCAGGAACCGCAGAATTAATTCCTCGGCTCGATGATGAGCGGCGCACGCCAGCACAAGCGGCACTGCCGCCATCGGTGCGCCACGGGCGAGGTTCGTGTCCTCCAGAGCCGTTATCACCTGTGCGGTTGAATCGTAAATAAATGTTTCATCCGCCGCGTTCAGCCCGGCGTGTCTGCGGTCCTGCCGGGCCATTCGAAGGGCCGGCACTACGACCTGATCAGGTAACTGATCCAAGGTTTTTCCCGCGGCAAACTGCCTGGCGATGAGCAATGCTTCGCTTTGATCTCCGGCAAGCAATCGCTGGTAATAAGCCACATGCGGTTCCAACGCGGCTTCATCGCCCAGGAGAAGAGACAGGAAACGAAGGCTTGGAATGTGCTGGCCCATCACCACAAGGCAAACGGTCAACGGTGTCGAAAGCACGAGTCCCAGCGGTCCCCAAACCCACGTCCAAAAGATTGCCGCCACTAGTAGCGCCACCGGCGTCACACCGGTGCTATGCCCAAACAGCAAAGGCTCGATCACGTTTCCTGTAACCAGATCCAACGCGAGAAATGATGCGAGAACTTCCAGCGGTTGAGACCAACCGGGTGAGACCGCAAAGCTCAACAATACCGGCAACAAGGCTGCCAGCCAGGATCCGATGTAAGGCACAAAACGAAGAAAAACGGTTAACGAGCCCCATAAGAACCAGTAAGGAACGCCGAACGCGAGCAGCACAAGTCCGAACACAATGCCGAACACAGTGTTGACGCAGAGTTGCATGAGCAGAAGTCGACTGATGCGCTCGGCGGACTCGACAAACACGCGCGTGGTGCCCGTAAGGCGATTGTGCCCCAGCAGACCAATAATGCGATTACGCAGATCTTCGCGACGAATGAGCATGAAAGCGACGAGAATAAAAATCAGGGCTGCATCGGCGGCGGGTTCACCCACCGCAACCGCGACGGCGGATAACCGATCCAACGCTGAAGATTCAGGCTGAGCCACGATGACAGTCGAGGTATTATTTGCCTGGGGTGAATGCGCGTTGTCCGCCGTCTGACCGAAGCGCTGAAAGGCTGCCAGTGCTTTGGAAAAAGGGCCCGCGCCTGAATTGCGCAGGTCGTCAATTTTGATATTAGCGCTTTTAACGTAGTCGGGTAACTGATCGGCCAGTTTGCTGAGTTGTGTTTCGACTCCGTATCCCACGCTCCCGAGCACGATCAACGTACCGATGAGCACAACGATTACCGCCGGCACGCGGTGAATGCCGCGCTTTTGGACCGCAATCACGAGTGGCGTAAGAATAAAAGCCAGCAGCACGGACAGTGCTAACGGAAGAATGACGGAGCGTCCCGCGTACAGTCCGCCCACCGCAAGAATCAATGTTAATAAAAAACGCAGGTGGTCAGACTGCTTTGCGGCTGGGTCTCTATCGGACATTAGATCGAGCTTAGCAGGAGAGGCATTTTGCAGGGAACATTAATTCTAGTTGGAGCAGTTGGTTGTTTTACAAATGCAATCGAAAGATCGCCTCGCGCTGGAGTACCGTATACACTTGCGAATTGATGATTGTATTCGACTGCGCAATCTGTCGTCGAAGTCTGTCGGCACTCCCCGCGCAGGCAGGGCACTGGGTATTGTGTCCCAATTGCCGAACCAAGCTGCAGGTTCCCGCGCCCGTCGCGGTGGGAGCGAGCCTGGCGGTTTCTGAAGAAACAACGATATCCCCGCCCGCTCCGCCGCCGCGTGCTGCCATACGACCTCCGGGGCAGCCCGGTACGATCGCGGGTTTCAGACCGACCGGCTCGGGTGGCAAACGCTACGGATTTAATTGCGGCTACTGTTCGTCTCGACTTGAAGCCACCGACTCGATGGCTGCTCAAACCGGACAATGTCCGACATGCGGCAATTCCATCACAATTCCGATTCAGGACCGATATGGGCGCCTTATTGACCCAAAGACCCGGCGAATCATCAAGCAGGACCCTCATCCGGTGCATGCTTATGCGGCGGCAGGGGATCGCGCGCGGCGATTCTGCGCCAGGGCGACGGCAAACAGATTATCCGCTGCACGCGCTGCTCGGCAGCCAGCCCGATCACGGCCAATAACTGCAAGGCCTGCGGAATGCCGTTTACCATGGAAGGCACCACCGTCCAAGCCGCGGGTAGCAGTAATGGATTCGCAGTCGCCGGGTTGGTTCTCGGTATCGTCGGTGTGCCGGCGGCTTACTGTTTTCTGCCGTCAATGCTGGCGATATTATTCGGTTCGATCGCGTACGGACAAATCAGGCAATCCGGCGTTGAAGGTGGTGGGAAAGGAATGGCGATCACAGGAATCATTTTTGGCGCAACCGGTGTGCTGATAGGCGCGTTTGTTCATTTACACTGATGCCCTTTGTCCGAATTCAAACGTTGCGCCACTGGCACAGGCTGCTAGACCGTGCCCATTTGCTTGTCATATTTTTCCTCTGCCTCAGGCTTGCGGACATATGCAGGTACAAATTCGTCAGCGGAAATAAAAATCCCTTGATCGGCCAGCTGCATTCCGAGCCTGGCCACAACCGAGGCGCGGCAAGCCCATCGTTCCTGCGTGGTAACGTGAATACCGTCGAGATGTTCGGGCAGGAATTGAGTGTGATAAGGTATTCCGTCGCCGATCAGATGAACCGGCCGGGGGCAATGTGCGAGTGCTGCTTCGAGCGAGTCAAGATGAGCCGGTTCACGCTCCACCCACGTATCGGCGTTTCGTTCATATCGAGCGGTAAAGATCTGACCTCGTTTGGCATCGAGGATGATTAACGCGTGCATTGCATCATCCGGCGCATTCATCGCCAGAACATGTAGAGATGGGACAGGGACAATGCGTGCACCAGTCACCAAAGCCAGGGTCTTTGCAAGCGTCACACTGATGCGGAGTCCGGTAAATGATCCCGGGCCCTGGGAGACATACAAATAGCTCAGGTCGAATGGCTTCCAATCATGTTCACGCATGAGCTGGTCGATCAGCGGCAGCAGGCCCGCGGCATGCTTCAGATCATGGGAAAACGTTTGCTCGACCAGAACGGATGTATCCTGTACCAGCGCCACGGATCCCAAACGTCCGGATGTCTCAAGTGCCAGCGATCGCTGGTCGGGCATGTCAATCTCTCGTTCAGACGTAAAAAAGCCATCACGCTGCGCATACTGGCGCGACACGCGACCGGGCGCAAAAATCCCGTCCGGTGATGCTATACTATTGTACATCTGTTCGGGAAGGTACGAGGTCTGGATTTCGGTATCTCTCTGGAGTTGAGACAAATGAAAGACAAGAAGTGGTCGGAAGAAAAAAACGAAGGAAAACTTCCCAGTAAGGACATCACCCCGGTTCTGAAAAGCTGGGAATACGAAGCCGGCACTATCAATGTGCGTAAGGTCAGCGGCATTGACGGGTCGCCTAAATTACAGATGCGGCTCGATCTGGGTTTGCTCCAGATGGAGATGACTGGCCGGCCTGATGGAGATCGCCCGCACGGCCGCGAATCGCTGCTGGATTTCTATGAAGAGCAGCTGCAGGAACACACGCGCAAAAATGGAACGGAAATGGGCTTTGCCCTTACCGCGGAGCAGTGCCAGTCGCTGCGGGAAGAAGCGGTGATGTATTATCACCGGTATCTCAGCCTGTTTGTGCTGGAAGAATTCTCAGGCGTGGTGCGAGATACCGGACGGAACCTGCGTGTCCTGGATTTGTGCGGTAAATATGCCACCGATGAGCAGGATCGTCTGATCCTCGAACAGTATCGCCCTTACATCACAATGATGAACGCCCGGGCGGCAGCGTCGATTCATCTCGAGCATAAAAAATACGCCGAGGCCATCAAGCACGTGGAAGAGGGCATGGAAAAAATTCGGGAGTTTTACGAACGTTTCGGTCAGGAGGAAGCGTTCGCAAAATCCAACGAGGTCCGTGTTCTCAAACGCTTCAGCCGGGAGATTCAGCGTAAGCTGCCGGTGGATCCAATGGAACGGCTTCGCCGGAAACTGGACCGCGCCGTACGCGAAGAGCGATACGAAGACGCTGCAAAGTTGCGGGATGAGATTGAGAGCCGCCGACTGAAGGAAAGCGCTAAAGAAGATTCGCGCCGAAAAAGCGTGACCCGGGCAACAGGTGCCACTGTTACCATCGGCGGCGGTGATGGCCAACTGATTCCGGAATCATTTGCGATCGAATCAAAATCCGTTCTGCGCGATCTCTACCGCTTTCAACATCGCCTTGGCTTTGTTCATTGTCTCCTCGTACTCTGCCGAGGGGATAGAGTCGGCGACCACGCCCGCTCCGGCCTGGATATCGAAGATGCCGTTTTTCCAGACAATGGTTCTCAACGCGATGCATGTATCGAGATTACCGGCGAAATCGAGATAGCCAACCGCTCCGCCGTAGGGCCCGCGCTTAGTGGGCTCGAGCTCGTCAATGATCTGCATGGCGCGAATTTTAGGAGCTCCGCTTACTGTCCCCACGGGCAGGCTCACGCGCAGCGCGTCCATCGCGGTTTGACCGTCGGCAAGAATACCCGAAACGTTGGTTGTGATATGCATCACGTGGCTGTAGCGCTCGACCGTCATCATCTCGCTGACGACTACAGAACCAACTTTCGCCACCCGTCCGATATCGTTGCGATGCAGGTCGACCAGCATAATATGTTCAGCGCGTTCTTTCGGGTCTGCCAGCAGTTCCTTTTCCAATGCCTCATCTTCCTCAGGTGTCACTCCGCGCCTTCGAGTGCCTGCCAGGGGACGGCTCGTCGCCACTCGGTTGCTGACTCGACAAAGAATCTCAGGACTCGATCCGATTAAAGTGCAGACCGGGCTCTTCAGATAAAACATGAACGGCGACGGATTGATGACCCGCAATGCGCGATACACATCAAATGGATCCGCCGGGCTATTGACGCGGACACGCTGACTGGGAACAAACTGGAAAATGTCACCGGCTTTGATGTACTCCTGGCCTTTTTGGACAGCCGCTTCAAACTGTTCTCGCGAAAGGTTACTCATGAACGCCATTTTCATCGGCGTTGATGGATCGATCTCGCCCAGCTTGCTGGTGGGGGGCTGCGATAGGCGTGATACGATTTCATCAATCCGTCGACACGCGTTTTGATAGGCGGAATCCAGGTTGGGATTGGTCTTCACATCTGCATTGGCGATCACCTTAATCGTTTTATCCACGTGGTCGAAGACGACCAGTTCGCCATAAAGCCCAAAAAGAACATCAGGCAACTTGCGGTCATCCTGCGGGCCTTTGGAAAGTTTGTCGGGCTCGTAATAGCGGGCAGTGTCGTAACCGGCAAATCCCACCAAACCCCCGGTGAAAGTGGGGAGGTTTTTGTCCTGATAAAATCGCCGTTCCGGTAGAAGGGCCTGCAGATCTGCCAAGGGGTCGCTTGTCTGAAATTCTTTTGGCATCTTGCCATGCTGCAGAATAAGCGCGTTCGAGCCGCCGGCCTGATAAATAACAGACGGGCTGGTGGCAATAAAGCTGTATCGCGCGATCTTCTCGCCGCCAACTACGCTCTCCAGCAGAAAAGCGTTGGCATCGCGACCAAGAACCTCAAAGGCAGTAACTGGTGTCAGATGATCCGCCAGGAGCTGGCGATAAACCGGAACAATGTCGGCATGTTGTGTCGAAGCAGAGAACGCAGAAAAATCAGGGAAGTACCGCCGCATGCAGGCATTCTAAGCAATTAGCGCGGGTTGTCGAAAGAGCGCTCGTAACATCGTGATGTTCCAAAGCGCGCCGCTGCAAGATCTTCAGCCGCGTCTTGCGGACATTGAATCCACTGTCACAAACGAAGATCATGTTGCAATGCCATTTCAGATCCGTGCGGTTCGCGGTTTTTGCGCTGCTCATTCACTCCGGCTTTACGATGAAACTCTCGAACCCGTGCACGGGCATAACTGGAAGGTGCAGGTAACGGTCCAGGCAGCAAGCCTGGATGCGATCGGTGTCGTCATGGATTTCCATGAGCTTGAGCGCTTGATGAGTGAAATTATCGCTCCTTTTCATAACCGGCATCTGAATGAAGTTGCTCCGTTTGATCGGTTGAATCCCTCGGCGGAAAACGTTGCAGTTCATGTCGGTCAGTCGCTGATTCTTCCCGCCCCGGTGCGGCTTGTTGCGGTTGAAGTGTGGGAAACAGATGAAAATTCTGCGGTGTTTCTTCCCTGAATGCCGAAGTCTCGTGTTGACGCTTGGTTAAGCGAGAAATACGATCTTAAGCGGACAGTCGAGCGTTAAGAGTTCTCTTTCGGCTATTCCGCACTTTGGGCTTTGCCTGGACTAGAATCTATCATGAAGTGTGAAACCTGCGGTAAAATAGCAACTGTTCATCTGACCGAAATCAAGAACGGCAAGAAGATTGAGAAGCACCTCTGCGAACAATGTGCGGCCCAGAGCGAAGGGCTAAGCACCAAATCCCACATGCCGATCAACGAACTGCTGACCAACTTTGTGATGAAGCAAACGGGGCTGGCAGCAAAGCCGCAGGAGGGGCTTGCCTGCCCGCACTGCGGCATCACCTGGGCGGAATTTCGCCAGAGCGGTCTGCTTGGCTGCGAGCACGATTACCCGACGTTTGAAAAAGATATGACACCTTTATTGCAGCGGGCACATGAAGGTGCGGCCCACCATGTCGGCAAGGTTCCAACGCGCCGCGGCGGCAGCGGAGTGCCAGTGAAGCGCGCTGTGGATGCCGACAAACTGAAAAAAGAACTCGCGCGGGCGGTGGAAACCGAAGACTACGAACGAGCAGCCAAGCTGCGGGACCAGATTCGCCAGGCCGACGGCTGAACCAGTCAACTTTCCAGGGTGGGTTTTCATTGTGAATGCGCGGAATGAAAGATGAATTTTGGACAGCGGACCACAGATCAACATGAAACTCAGTGACCTAACCAATCAGGCAGGCGAATGGCTTCGCGGCAGCGGACCGATGAGCGAGATTGTTATCTCCTCACGCATCCGTCTTGCCCGTAACGTCAGTGGTTTTCCCTTCCTCAGCAAATCCAGCCGGCATCAGCGAATCGCGCTGGAGAAGAAAGTGCGCGATACCATCCTCGCGCTTCAGCCTGCGGATCAGATGCTGTATGTCGATCTTGAAGCTGCTCCCGAAGTTGATCGCCAGCTATTGGTCGAAAGGCACCTCATCAGTAAGCCCCACGCCGCAGCCGAAGGCGCGCGCGGTGTTGCCATTGGTGAGAATGAAACTGTCTCCATCATGGTGAATGAGGAAGACCACTTGCGCATTCAAGTTCTACGCAGCGGACTGCAACTGGAAGAAACCTGGGCGCAGATCAATAAAATCGACGATATCCTGGAAAATAAGCTCGATTTTGCCTTCCATGCCCGCTTTGGTTATCTCACTGCGTGTCCGACAAATGTCGGCACGGGCATCCGCGTCAGTGTGATGCTTCATCTTCCGGCACTGAAATTAACCGGTGAAATCGAAAAAGTCTTTCGAGCCGCCAAGGATCTTCGCCTGGCCGTGCGCGGGCTGTACGGTGAGGGAACCGAAGCCACGGGTGACTTTTATCAAATCAGCAATCAAACCACGCTTGGCAAAAGCGAGGAAGAAATCATCAGTGATTTCAAACATGTAGTCATACCCAAGATTATCGATTACGAGCATCAGGCCCGCCGCATGCTGCTGACTGATCGCACCGTCGCGCTGGACGACAAAGTACAGCGTGCACTTGGAATCCTGAGATCGGCCCGATTGATTGCCAGCGAAGAGACGTTGTTTTTGTTGAGCCATCTTCGGATGGGAATCAATCTCGGCCGGATTAAAGACATTGATATCCGTACGTTGAACGAATTGTTTCTCCTGACCCAGCCGGCGCACCTGCAGAAAATGCAGGGGCGAAAGCTGGAAGGTGACCTTCGACGCGCTGTGCGCGCCGATTATATTCGCCAGCGACTCGGCGGGAATTAACGCAGATTCCGGATAGGAAAGTCTGCGCAATTGCCCAAATTGCGGAACATCCCACGCGCTTAAACTCCCGCCGACGCGCAGAAAATAATGCAGCCCACGCAGGCCGACGAAATCTTTCTACTTTGCCGGGGGCAACGTAAACGAAGCAACATTCCATCCGTCCACCGCGATGCGAGGCGCACTGTCTTGCAGCAGGGTCGATTCGACCTCCATTCGAACATCTCGCGATTCGCCGGGCAGAAGAGAGATGTAATTGTCGTCGTAAAACACCGGAAGAATTCGTTTGACCGGATCCTTGTCGTTCACCACTTTCAGGCAAATAGCCATCGCCACCTTGGCGGATGAATTTTGAAGATGTGCGTTCAGGATTGTTGTTCCACTGGTATCGGTGCGGGCCCATGAGCCGGCGATGGTGGTTTTGGGAAGGTCGCCCAGGGTGAGGTAATCGCCTTCTTTGGTCCCATTCCAGTAGAAGTTTTCTGAGACAGTCTTGTCGCTGCTGGTGAGTTTCAGCTTGATAAAGTGAACCGGCGTGAGATCGTTTGGAAATTCCAACTTAAAGCAGGTGACCGCCGCTTGGCCGGCGCCTGAGTTCAGGTCTGACTCATGGTGAAATTTTTGTGAGCCATCCATGTTGTAGATCCACGCCTGGGCATGGAGGTTGGTGAAATTCTGTGAAGTGTTGTTGGCAACTTTTATTTCATTGGTGGAGGCATTCCAAAGGATGTGAAGCGGCTCATTGGCGGTCCTGGCACCGAAATAAGCGGCGGTGGGATTGAGATAGTAATCGTAAAACTGACATATCAACGAAGGCCACGCCGGGTGGGACATCCAGATAAGGCCTCCGCTTCCCGAGTTGCTTCGCCAGGATTCCAACATCGCCTTGGCGTTTTCGAGATTGTGCAGCTGGGCTTTTTCGCAGAACTCGTCAAGCCCTTTGGATAATCCGTAGCTTTGGTCGATGCGCTTTGTGTAAACCTTGCAGCGTGGCTGGTAATAGTCATGCAGCGCCCACAAATCGTTGATAGGCCACAGATCCTGAGCAGGCAGCATTTGGCGCATCGTGTCGGCAGTGGGAACGGCAACAATACCGAGTTCGCTGTGGAGTGTTTTGCCGCGATTCTCGAAGTACCAAGAGGGCGGCTTAGGTTCATAAGGGCCGTGACCGCTGACTAAACCGGAAGCGGAATTGGGGATATAGTATCGCGTTCCATCCAGCGTTGTTGTTTCGTCCGCCATGCCGTTGAGAGACTTTGGCGGGTTTCCTTCATTGCGGCCGCAATACAGCGCCAGGGATGGGTGATTGCGGATGCGTGCGATGCGGTCACGCACGTTTGTCATAAACAGCGCATCGTCATCTGGGTTAGGTCCGTCAGCGGGATTTGCAAGCCAGAAATCATTCCAGACGAGAATGCCATACTTGTCACAGGCATCGAAAAATTCCTCTTTGCCAACCTGGCCGACCCAGTTTCGGATCATCGTCATATGCATCTCTTTATGCAGACGCACGGCAATATCGTAGTCCTTCGCTTCATAGCGCAGCATGGTTTCGTCCATGCCCCAGTTGCCACCGTTAAGTTGAATGGGCTGACCGTTGCAGCTGATTCGCAACGTTTTGTCTGATATGTCGTAAGCGAGTTCGCGAATACCAAAAGCAATTTGTTTTGAGCTGCTGATGCTATTGTTCACGTCTACCGACAGTTGCAGACGTTGTATCGGTTGTTCCCCATAACCATTTGGCCACCAGAGTGGCGGGTTTTCCAGCGTCAGTTGGGGAAAGTTTGTTTTGTCCAAAGTCACCTCTTTGGTCTCATTAGCGGCCAACTCCTCGGGCTGGGATATTTCGAGATTGCCTAGCTTTGCTTTCAAAACGCAATGCACCGGGGCATTCTCGAGGTTCTTTAACTGCACCTTCAGCTTCAGATCCGCGTGATGCAGATCCTTTGAAACAACGGTTTGAACGAACGGATCAACCAGCACGACCGATCCAGTTTGTTGCAACGATACATGGTCCCAGATGCCGATATTGCGGCCGCGCACAGAAGGCATCCAGTTCCAGCCGAGGCTGGCAACAAAAGTCGGGCTGTCTTTCCCGAGGATGCCTCCGTTATGGCTGTAGTGGGCGAAAGATTTCGTGTTCGAGGGTCCCGGGTTAGCGCACTTGTGGATCAGCACCGCTAACACATTCTTTTGATTCGGCAGGAGCAGGGTGGTCACATCCGCGCTGCCGCGCATGAAAGCGCCTTTGATCTGCTGCACGGCATGACCGTTCAGATAGATGTCTGCCTTCCAGTTAATGCCGTCAAAATTCAGCAGGATGTGTTGACCCGGCAGGAGGGCTGCGAACTGAAATTCCTTGCGATACCAAAAATCATTCTGAAAAAACGATTCCGAGATCAATCGCTGCTGAGCACCAAAGTCCGGATCGGGAATCGCGCCGTCGCGGATGTAGTTGGCAAGCACCGTCGCAGGCACTTTCGCGCGCAACCAAGTGCGTGGCATGAAGGACGAACTGGAGATTGCTTCAGCAGTGTCATGGCAGAACAGGGTGTTCTGCAATTTCCAGTCGCTACCGTCGAGAGGAATGATTCCCTGATCGTCCGCAGCGGGCAAAGGGCCTGCTGCTATCGCCGGCGTTGCGGGCTCGATACCCTGCACTTCAAAATCCTTCAACTGGCATCCACCCGGTGCGCTGCCTGTATCGGCAATCATGCGCACATAACGAGCTTCGACTTCGGTAAAGTGTGCATCCGCCGCCTGCGCGGGCGTGCAGGAAAGATGCGCAACGTCCGACCAGTTGAGCGGTGGCCCCGCCTGATCACACACCTGTATGTTGCATCCCTTCGGAGCAACTTCTCCCCAGTTCAATCGAACACCGGAGATCCGGCGGGCGCCGCCCAGGTCGATGTAAATCCAAGGCTGGTCCTCGACAGCACTCTGCCAGAAAGTGTCTGGGCTGCCGTCTGTCGCGAGGTGGGCAACATCGTTGAAATTGATCGCACTGGATTGGTAGGCCGCCTTGTTAAGTGCCACGTTGGTTTGCTCCGCGGGCACTTGTCCGTCGCTTCGTTCTGCGGCGCAGAGCGTGAGCATAAGAATGATAATAAGCCGAGACGTTTTCACGATCGCTCCCTGTTATGGCCTGACTTGTTCCGCCGCACCCCTGCGCGGGCTGAAACCATACTCATTCACAATCACCAGACAAACGGCGGAATACTTGCAAGCTTCCGTGGCAGTGCATCGTTAGAATTCGCCGATGCCTTCGCGCGACGAAATCGTTCTGCAATACCTGGATCGCCTTGCCTATCCCCCATACCCCATTCAGGAAGAAGCGTTGTTCTCGTGGGCGGCGTGCGAGCAGGGAATTTTACTTTCCGCGCCAACCGGAACCGGAAAAACACTGGTGGCCGAGGCCGCGGTATATGAAGGGCTCATTACCGGAAGATCGGTTTACTATTCGACGCCGCTGATTGCCCTCACTGATCAGAAATTAATTGAATTACAGGATACGGTGGTTCGATGGGGATTCGACCGCACGTCGGTTGGTTTAGTCACGGGGCATCGCACGATCAATCCGGACGCGCCAATCAAGGTGGTGGTGGCGGAGGTTTTGTTGAACCGGCTGCTGCATCAGGAAGCGTTTGACTTCGGTGGTGTCGGGGCGGTGGTGATGGATGAATTCCACAATTTCGGTGACCCGCAGCGTGGGATTGTCTGGGAACTGGCGTTGTCGCTTCTGCCGGCGCACATCCGTGTGATGCTTCTAAGCGCCACCGTCGGGGCGGCTCAGGAATTCGTCAACTGGATGGCGCGCAGCTTGAATCGGGTGGTAACGCTGGTCGAGGGGACTGAACGAAAAGTACCGCTGCATTTCCATTGGATCGGTGATGAGCTTCTGGCGGATTATCTGGAACAAATTGCCCGCGGTCAGGAGACGCAGCGACGCACGCCGGCGCTGGTGTTCTGTTTTGACCGCGAAGTTTGCTGGGCAACCGCCGAGGTGCTGCGCGGCAAAGATCTGTTTGCTGATGGTCAGCGAAAGGCGTTGCTGGATCGGTTGGAGGCGTTTGATTTCACCATCGGTTCGGGCAACAAGCTCAGAACAATGCTGCGCGCGGAATTGGAATTCACCACGCGGGATTGCTGCCCAGATATCGCCGCGTGGTGGAAACACTGTTTCAGGAAAAACTTCTTCCCTACTGCGTGTGCACGGAGACCCTGGCGGCCGGTTTGAATTTGCCGGCCCGCTCGGTGGTGTTGACCACTCTGGTTAAAGGCCCGCGCGATAAAAAGCGATTGATAGACCCGGGCGTGGCACAGCAGATATTCGGTCGCGCGGGGCGTCCTCAGTTTGACACCGAAGGTCATGTGATCGCCTTGGCGCACGAGGACGACGTGAAGCTTGCACGGTGGAAGGAAAAGTATGATTCCATTCCAGAGGAAACCAAAGATCCAGGGCTGATGAAGGCAAAGAAGGCGCTTGCCAAAAAAAAGCCGACGCGCCGAAGCAACTTCACTTATTGGAATGCGGAGCAGTTCGCAAAACTTCAGATTGCGCCGGCGGCTCGTCTGGCGAGCAAGGGAAACCTGACCTGGCGCTGGCTGGCGTTTTTGCTCGATGCCAACCCAGCGATCGAACCCATTCGCGAGGTAATTCGCAAGCGGTTGATGCCACAACCGCAGGTGGAGGTGGAACTCAAGCGTTTAACGAGGATGCTGGTCACATTGAACTACATGAGGGTCGTCAAGCTCGATCCACCACCGCCGCCCAGTTGGGACCAGGCGATCAAACCTCAGGGCAATGCCTCTGTCGAAACGGTGGAAGAGGACGATGAATCATCCGAAGTGCCGGTTGAGCCGCCGCCGCGTTCAAAACCGCCGCGCGCGGCTGAGCTTCTGGCAGCCTTAAAACTGGGAAACGCCGGATCTGTTTTTCTACCGAACGTGATAAAAGCGGTTCCGCCGCAGCCGGACCCTTACGACCCCGTGATGGCAACACCTACGCCCAGGCTTAAGCAGTTGATGGTGTTCCGAGCCGTGCATCCTTTGTATGGCCTTTATCTCATGGATTATCTCGGCAAGGCAGATCGATCTGAATTGATTCAGATCCTGGAAAGTCTGTTGGCATTGCCGGGATCTGTTGCCAGGGGAGTTCGCGTGCCCTGGCCAGACCGATTGCCTCCAGGGCCTTTAAGCACGCAGGTTATCGATCCCGCGATTCTCACCGCGGGACTGGCTACCCTGGATGATCTGTATCCCCCCGCGGATCAGTCGGACATCGAACCGGAACTGCGCAAATATCCAATTCCGCTCGCGCAGAAAATGAAGATGCTGTTTGAGAATACGATCGACCATGCGGGCGGTTTGTTCATCACGCCGGTGTGGGCCGCAGGGGATTTGCTGGATCGGGGTGGAGATTTCGATCAGTTTGTTCGCAGCCGCGAAATGGTGAAGCAGGAGGGAATTTTGTTCAAACATCTGCTTCGGATGATCCTGCTGTGTGAGGAATTCGCACAATTGACACCCGCTGAGGTTGCGCCGGCCGATTGGGAGGCGCGGCTGCGCGAAATTTCGACGGTACTGACCGCAGCCTGCCGAGCGGTCGATCCGCAGTCGACAGATGAAATGCTGGAAGAGCTGGTCGATGCGCCAGCATGAGCAGGGCGTCATGGAGCCGGAAAAGAATCTGCGGCATCTGAAACCGGCGCGATCGTTTCACACGCCGCCACGGCGCATGAATGCCTCAGGTCGATGTATTGGCACACGGCTAGCCAGGTGCCCAGCAGGGTGACCACCCAGGCATCGCGGGGGAGAAAGAAAAGGCGGAAAAACAGTCCCTGCGCTTTGGGATCTCCGACCGACGCACTGGCGCCGGGCAATAGAAATATCAGCAGGAGGACGGCCGCTGGGACCGCCTGCCAGCGCGGCGTTGACGGAAGTAATGCCCACGCCAGGGGAAAAACCAGCAACGTGCCGTCATAGGTTCGATGATAGGTCGCTGTCAGTTCGACCAGACATATCACCGCAAGCGGTAACAGGATCGCTGGACCTCTCGGCTTGGTGCGAAGTGAGCGAATAGCGGGCAGCATCATGCCCAGCGCAGCGATCCAGGTTAAGGATCGCACCATCCATACACCCGGAAAAAGTGTGCTCAGCGGGTACTGCAGATTAATTAATTGGTTGCGGGTTGTATTCACAGGAGACGCATCATTTACACCGCCGGGCGCGGACCCGCTTTTTAGGTTTTCCATCCAATGTGACATGGCCTGCCGGCGGTTCCCGAGCCGGGCAATGCCAACGGCGGTAACGACCGCTACGACGAGAAAAGCAGCGATAAGCGGTTTACGGTTTCGCGCGATCAGGTCAGGCACGGCAAAAGCTGCCCCGACTGGCGCTTTAATCGCTATGGCGGCTCCGTAGCAAACGCCCGAAATCCAGGTGTCTGTCGCACTTGCAACCAGTACTGCCAGCGCGCCCAGCGCCGTAACGATGATGCTCAACTGGCCGACGGCAATGCAGCTTGCAAAGGCTCGTGAGCCGACACCGAAGGCGACCAGCAGAAGCATCCGATTGTCGCGCCAGCAGAGACGCATCAGGCGGCGTAACGCTTCGAGAATCAGAAGCATGAGAGCGAGGTTCAAGCCGAACCAGGCGGGCTGAGCCCATCGCCACTTCAGCGCACCCAGCGGCCAACCCATCACGAAGGTGGAGACTGTATAGACCGCCGGAGTGAGCTTTTTTGTCGGGCCGCGGTCGGCAGGTCCACCGGCGTCGAGCCAGACCCGGGTCAGTTCGGGGTGATCGTAAGGGTCGCGGCCCTGCAGCAGCGCGCGGCAAGACGTGTAGATCGCGGCGAAATCATGCGAATTACCCGCGGTTTTCAAAGGGCCCCGAATCACGAAGCAGCCGATTGCGACGATGAAAAAACAAATCGAAATCAATCGGGTGCGATGGGACTGCATGCATGCCTTCAAAGATTTCTGTCAGTCTGCCTGGACACAATCGCCTGGACCAGGGCCGCGATCGTGTGTGGATCGGATTCCAAGGTCGGGGTCAGATGCAGTTCACGAAGGGTCTGGGTTGTAACCGGGCCAATGCTTGCCAGCCCGACACCCTGCAGGCGTTTCTGATAGTTTTCGCCGAGCAGTGCAACGAAATTACGCGCAGTACTGCTGCTCGTAAAAGTGACCCAATGGACGCGTCCAGAATCGAGCGCATCAGTAATTTCGATTGGTAAAGAAGGCGCTGGCCGTGTTTCATAAATGGCCACATCGCGCACCGGCACGGCGCCGCCTTTGTGCAGCTTCTCCACGAGCACGGGCCTCGCGATCTCAGCGCGTAGCAGAAGAAATTTTCCGCCTTGAATTGCTCCCCTTGATGCCAGCGCATCGGCCAACGCCTCGGCGACGAATTCGCCGGGGCAGAGGTCAACCTTCAACGCCAGTTCATCAAACACAGCCGAAGCGGTTGCATCGCCAACGGCTGCGATCTTCGCGCTCGCGAACGCGCGCGAGTCGAGCCCGGCTTCAAACAGCTTTTGCTTTGTGCACGTCACTCCATTTTTACTGGTGAAAATCACCCAGTCCCAGGGAGCTTCTTTCAGTGCCGAGGTTAACAGCATCGTATCCGTGGTGGGCACGAGTTCGATCGTTGGCGCTTCCAGGACGTGCGCACCGCAAGCCATTAACTTTTCCGATAAATCACTCGCCTGCTCGCGCGTTCGAGTGACGACGACGCTTTGACCGAAGAGAGGCCGGCGTTCGAACCAGTTGAGGCGAGCACGCAGGTTGACCACTTCGCCGACGATGGTCAGTGCGGGGGGAGTAATTTTCGCCTCTTCGACCAGCTGGGCGAGAGTGGCCACCGTCCCCACGATGGTTCGCTGTTTGTTGGTCGTTCCCCATTGAACAGTCGCGGCGGGGGTATTGGCATTCATGCCGTGTTCGATCAGGTTCCTGCAGATCCGCGGCAGCGATTTCACTCCCATGTAAAAGGCGATGCAGGGCAATTTCGCGATCGAGCGCCAATCCACATCGGATCCTGCGCTAAGCCCGCGCCTTTGGCCTGTTCGTCGCGATACTCTTCTTCCTTTTCGTGACCGGTCAAAAAAGTAAAGCTGGAATTCAGATCGCGATGGGTTACAGGAATGCCCGCATACGCCGGGGCCGCAATGGCGGCAGTGATGCCCGGCACGACTTCAAACCCGATGCCCGCGTCCGCCAGCGCTTCGCATTCTTCTCCACCGCGACCGAAGACAAAAGGATCACCGCCCTTGAGTCGCACGACCTGATTGCCCGGCTTTTTGCCGTGCTCGACCAGGACGGCATTTATTTCATGCTGAGTCATCGAATGCGCTGCCGCCCGCTTACCGACATAGATGTGCAAAGCGTTTGGACTATGTTTGAGCAACTGCGGATTGGCCAGCGCATCGTATACAACCACGTCGGCCTTGCGCAGCAGGCTCGCGCCACGCAGCGTGATTAACCCGGGGTCACCCGGACCGGCACCCACGAGATAGACGGTGCCGAAATTGCCCGGAGGATTGAGCAGATCTTTAGCGCCCTGGAGCAACAGAGACTGAACGACCGCCTGCAGGGCAAGGGTCGATTGTTCGAGAGGCGCTCGGCGCTTGAGGAAATTACCGGCTGTTGTCCACCTGCGGCTGCGACGATAGCGGTCAGATGAATCCGGTCATCGATCACCAAAGCCAGCGCGCCGACGGGCGAGGTGCAATCGCAGTTGAGAGCGGCAATGACCGCTCTTTCCAACCCCACGCACAGCGCGGTGGTAGGATCATTCAGCGTCTGTAGAATTTTGAAAGTGGCACTGTCGCTGGCGCGGCATTGTAACGCCAGCGCACCCTGGCCGGCACAGGGAACCAGCTGGTCGGCAGGGATCGGGGTCATTATGGCTTCGTCGAACATCCCCGCCCGCTTTGCGCCGGCCACGGCGAGGACAATAGCATCAAATTCACCCGCCAGGCATTTGCGGATACGGGTGTCGATATTGCCACGGAGTCCCAGAATTTTCAGATCGGGGCGGAGTCTGAGAAGTTGTGCTTGTCGCCGAAGACTGCCGGTGCCGATGCGGGCACTGGGTGGGAGGTCGACCAGTCGTTTTGCTGATTTACAGATAAGCAGATCCAGCGGATCTTCGCGCCGCGGATAAGCGGCAATCACCAGTTCGGATTGATCGACCAGCGGCAGGGTGACCGGCACATCTTTAAGACTGTGAACCGCCAGATCAATTTCGTTATCGAGCAAGGCAATTTCCAGCTCTTTAACAAAAAGCCCTTTTCCACCCGCGCTATGGAGCGGACGATCCTGAATGCGGTCGCCGCTGGTGTTGCAGATAACAAGTTCCACATGAATGTGGGGATGGTGTTGCTCGATCAGATCGGCAATCAACTGGCTCTGCATACGCGCGAGCATGCTTCCGCGTGTGCCCAGACGAACGGTGGTAGACGTAGTCACTGCCTGCGGAGAATACCGGCTGGGCGGGTCCAATCCCAGCAACGCTGATAGCCAGGGTGAAATGAATTTGACGCGTTCATAATTTATGCCACGAGGTGTACGTCTGCCTGACGGCGGTTACACTGCTCAGCGGATGTTGCGATTGGCGTCGTTAATTTTTCGGAATGTGTTTCGCAATCGCAGGCGCAGCCTGCTGACACTTGCCAGCACGGCAATTTCGCTGGCGTTACTTTCGCTGTTGCTGACGATCTACCAGAGTTTTTTCTACGGGGCGGATGTATCTCCGTCGCAGGCGTTGCGGTTGGTTTGCCGGCACCGGGTGTCGTTGACCCAGGCGCTTCCTGCAAGCTACGAGCAACGGATCAGGCAGATTCCGGGGGTGCAGGAAGTGTCTGCCTGGAGCTGGTTCCAGGGCGTCTATAAAGATCCCAAAGATTTTTTGCGCGGTTCGCGGTCGATCCGGAAACGATTTTTGATATTCATCAGGACTGGACGGTGTCGCCGGATCAGTTAAAGGCTTTCAAGCAGGGACGAACCGCATGTGCGATCGCCGAAAAAATCGCCAACACATATAACATTCACCTGGGAGATCGGGTCACGATCGTGGGGGATATTTATCCGGTGACCCTGGAATTGACGGTAGCAGCGATTTTTCAGCATCCGCCCCAAACCGAAGCGCTGATTTTTCACCGGGAATATCTGACCGAGCTGTTGCCCAAGACCTCCAAGGCGCGGGACACGGCGGGAACCTATCTGATCCTGGCACAAACCGCCGACCAGGTGCCACGCATTTCGCGGGCGATCGATACCTTGTTTGATAATTCGCCTTATCCGACCCGTACCGAATCCGAGAAGGAATTCGGTCGATCGTTTCTGGCGTTTTTGGGGAATATCAAGCTGTTTCTGGTTGCTGTCTGTGCGGCGGTCACGTTTACGATTCTGCTGGTATCGGCAAACACGGTGGCGATGGCAGTGCGCGAGCGCACGCGAGAGACCGCGATCCTGCGCACGCTTGGATATACACCGACGGAGATCCTTCAACTGATTGTTGGAGAATCCGTTTTGATCAGCGTGATCGGCGGACTCATTGGGCTGGTGCTGGGATGGATGCTTGCAATGCAATTGCAGGCCGGTGGGGTACAGGGAATGAAATGGCAGGCGGCGGGAATTGTTTTGGGGATGGCGGTGCTGGTGGGGTTCACCGCATCGGTGATACCCGCGCTGATTGCTTCGCGAAAAAATGTGGTGGAGTCACTGCGGTTTACAGGCTGAACAATATGGGCGTTCCGATCACTTACAACATCCGCAACCTGCTGGAGCGCAAGGCCACCACATTAATGACTGCCGTCGGGATTGGGTTAACGGTGGCGGTCCTGGTGACGGCACTTTCGCTGTCAGCAGGACTGAAAAGCGTGTTCTCCGCCAGTGGCGATCCGCGGCAGGCCCTGGTGCTGCGCAAAGGCGTGGATGCGGAATTAAGTTCGACCGTTTCGACCGATGCATATCAAATCATTCGCCGGCTTCCGGGCATCGCGATGACCAGCGGTGGTGAACCGATGGTTTCGCCGGAGGGTTTGACGGTGATCAATCTTCCAAGTGTTGATTCACCGCAGGGAATGAACGTAACGGTACGCGGGATATTGCCCATCGGGTTATCCATGCGGACGATTGAGATCCAGCAGGGGCAGATGTTCAACCCTGGCCTTCGGCAAGTGATCGTCGGAGACTCTGTCGCCAGGCGATATCCCGATGCGCGCATCGGTCATCAGATTCGATTTGGGAAAGGGCTGTGGGATGTGGTCGGAGTGTTTAAGGCCGGCGACACCGCTGCCGGAAGCGAGATCTGGGCGGACCTGGACCAGGTTCGTGGTGACTTTGAACAGCAGGGCGGGAGCAATTCGCTTCTGGTGCGATTAAATTCAGCGGACGAGATTCCGCAGTTTACAAAAACAATTGCGGATGATCAGCGGCTGGGGGCGGGCGTCATCGGGGAGAAAGCCTATTACGCTGGCATGACCAGCTCGGGGCTGCCCCTGGAGGTGCTGGGGTTTTCTGTCGCAATTATCATGGCGATCGGCAGCGCATTTGCGGCAACAAACACAATGTATGCCGCCGTGGCGCGGCGGTCGCGCGAGATCGGAACACTTCGGGCAATCGGGTTCGGTAGAGCGTCCATCCTGCGTTCGTTCATATTGGAATCGGTTTGCTTATCGCTGCTGGGCGGTGTGGTCGGTGTGCTGATTACGCTGCCCATTAACGGATTGACGACCGGCGTGGGAAATTTTTCGACGTTCAGCGAAGTGGCGTTTCGATTCCGAGTGGGCTGGGTCGCGATTGGATCGGGGCTTTTGTTTGCGGCGGTCATTGGCGGCGCTCGGCGGGTTTCTTCCCGCGTGGGCGGCCAGCAAAAAGGGGATCGTGGCGGCGATGCGCGATTGATCCTGCTTGGATTCAATGGTGAAACGGCGCGCGATAGCGATATCAGGCGCCCGGTTTTCAGGGTGTTTATTTCTTTGAGCTGCGTTTTTGGAAACTGAACTTCATAAACTTCGAATTGAAAAAACCCATCGCGCAAGCCGCGAGCATCGGTCAGTTTGGCCGATTGCGATGGGGGTGGTGCTGCTGCTTATTGTTGCAGCGGGGATTACCGCATGGACGGGAAGAACACCGGTACCCACGGTCAATACGATCCGGGTAAGACTCGCCGAGGCGACCAGCACGCCGGCGGACCTGGTAACACTGAATGCGACCGGCTACGTGACTGCCGCGCATAAAGTGGAACTGGCCAGCAAGGTGGTGGGGAAGGTGGCCTGGGTGGGTGTGGACATGGGGGACAAGATTCAGAAGGATCAGGTGCTGGTTCGTCTGGAAGATGAGGAATATCGCGCCCATGTGGCGGAAGAACGAGGGCTGTTGGATAACGCCAAGGCACGGCTTGCGGAATTGACGGCGGGTTCGAGGCCGCAGGAGATCGCTCAGTCACAGGCGTTACTCGATCAGGCAGAATCAGAGCTTGCCAACGCGCAGTTGAACCTGGGTCGATTGCGTGCCCTGGAAGTAACGCATTCCATATCCCAGCAGCAGATCGATGACGCCGACGCGCTGGTGCGGTCGCGAAAAGCGGTCATGGAATCCCAGAAAGAGCAGCTGGATCTGGCGAAGGCGGGCCCGCGACAAGAGCAGATCGACGCCCAGCGTGCCACGGTTCGACAACTGGAGGGAAGCCTGGCGCTGGCGATGGTGGATTTGAACAACACGGTCATCCGATCTCCGTTCGCGGCGACGGTTTTGAATCGAAATGTCGAGGTCGGGGAGTTCGTGACGACGGGGTTCGTCGGCGACCAGGGCGCAAGGGATATGTGCTGTCGATCGCGGATTTGAACGATCTTCGCGTGGAACTGGATATCAGCCAGAACGACATTTCCAAATCCTCGCCCGGCCAGCCTTGCTGGATCACAACCGACGCCTACCCGGATCATAAATACAAGGGAATGGTCGATCTCATTTCACCGGAAGCCAATCGCCAGAAGGCGACAGTGCTGGTGCGGGTGAAAGTGCTGGACCCGGATGAAATGCTTAAGCCGGACATGAACGCGACGGTGGCTTTCTTAACGCGCCCGGCGGTAAGTACCCAGCCCTCTGAGGCGGTGGCGGCATCGATCCGGGTGCCCGCCGGAGCGGTTCGGGACGGGGCGGTGTTTGTTGTGGAAGACGGGAAAGCCGTCCGGCGATCGATCGTGCCGGGGCTGAGCAGCGCGGGGGGTGACGTGGAGATTCGCAAGGGGCTGATCGGTGGGGAAGATTTGATCGTGAATCCGCCCGATGGTTTAAAAGACAGCGATCGCGTGACGATCAATGCGGCTAAAAATTAACGAGGATTCCAGTGGCAGATGCAATCGTTCAGGCCATCGACCTGACCAAGACATTCAAGCGCGGACAAGTGGAAGTGACGGCATTGCTGCAGGTGGATCTCGCGGTGAAACGCGGGGAGTTTGCTGCGCTGATGGGTCCATCCGGATCGGGCAAGAGCACACTGCTGCATCTGATAGCGGGGATGGATAAGCCCACCGGCGGAAAACTGCTCGTGCTGGGAGAAGAGCCGGCGAAGATGTCGGAGCACAGTCTTGCCCGCTGGCGGACAAATCACCTGGGATTTGTATTCCAATCGTTTAATTTGATCCCGGTTTTAACCGCGCAGGAGAACGTGGAACTCCCGTTGAAACTAACGAGTCTTCCGCGAAAACGGCGGAAAGAAAACGCGCAAACTGCTTTAAATCTCGTCGGCCTCGGCGATCGACTGGATCATTTCCCTCGCCAACTTTCCGGCGGGCAGGAGCAGCGTGTGGCGATTGCGCGGGCGATCGTGACCGATCCGGATATCATTCTGGCCGACGAACCCACGGGGAACCTCGACGCGGCGAGTGCGAAGGATGTCCTGGACTTGCTGCAACGATTAAACCGCGAGTTCGGTAAATCGATCGTGATGGTCACGCACGATCCGCACAGCGCGGCGGCGGCGTCGCGCTTGCTGCACCTGGATAAAGGAAAATTTGTGGAATCAACGGCGACGACCGCCGGAGTTTAGAGCGTTTACGCACTTAGGTTGCGGAGAAACACTGCGGTATTCTCAACGCTGTTATCCGTCGAACCGACCTGTTTGATTTGCGCCACTGCGAACAGTCGATCCGGCAGCTGGTTCACGATCAGGTAGCTGGTTCAGTTGTGGGCTTCTTCTCTGCGGCCTTCATCTTTCGCTCGGCCCGCATCTTGTCTTCGGCGGCCTGCAGTTCGGTTGTCTGCGTGGGGGTCAGCACCGCTGCGATATCGTCCTTCTGTTTGAGTTCCAGCTTGTGCTGTTCCTCGAGGAAGTCCTTGTGGATTTTTTCGATCTGAATGTTTTGATCCGGCGTCAGATCAGTGAGGATGCTGTAGGGCTTAAACAGCTTGTGGGTCATGCCAGCCATGGGCTGTGTTGCGGGCATGGTGGTAGGCACGGGTGCGTCATCTGCAGCCATGACGGTAGTCGCCGAAACAAATCCAAAGGCGGCGCATAAAATCCACTTCCCCATCGACATGTAAGCCTCTTTTCAACACAACACCAAAACGAAAGGCACCTACAGCGGTGCCAGCGAAATGAAGTCTACCAAGGACCGTTTGCAAAGCGAAATGAAATCGCTGCGTTCAACAGAAGAGCCCCGGGATAGTGCCCGAGGCTCTTCTGGATTGTGAATTGTCCGTAGAACGCCTGCTGCGTTAAACCTTATGTTTCAACTTTAAAGAGTTCTCTACTGCCGGGCGGCCCATGGGGTAATACTGGAAGCCGGTTTCCCGCATCACTTCACGGTGCAGGCAGTTTCGGCCGTCGAAGATCAGCGGATTGTTCATCGTGGCGGCAATCTTTCGGAACGGAAGCGTCGTGTACTGCGGCCAGTCGGTCAGTAACGCAACGGCATCAGAACCGGCGGCGGCGGTAACAGGATCAACGCACCACTCCACCTCGTCCTTGAATACCTGCTTCATGTTTTCCATGCCCTTGTAGTCATGGGCCTTGACCGCAGCGCCGCTGTCCAGCAGCAGGCGAATGACATCGATCGCAGCTGACTCGCGAATGTCGTCTGTGTCAGCTTTAAATGCCAGACCCCAGACGGCAATTGTCGCGCCCTGGATCGGTCGGCCCAGCTTGTTGATGATCTTGTCGGCAAAGCGTTTCTTCTGGTTTTTGTTCACCGTCTGGATCGCATGCACGAAAAGGTTTTCGTGACCGACCGCTTTGGAAATGTGTTCCATCGCCGAGACGTCTTTGGGGAAGCAGCTGCCACCATAACCGCAGCCGGCCTTCAGGAAAGAAGGCCCGATGCGTGCATCGGAACCGATGCCTTTGCGGATGTCCTCGATGTCCGCTCCATAACTTTCGCAGAGGATGGTCATTTCGTTCATGAACGAAATGCGGGCCGCGAGCATGCTGTTGGCAGCATACTTGGTCAGCTCGGCGGATTCCCAGTTCATGGTGTAGAAGTTTTCCGCGGGGCTGACGAGCGGATCATACAACCGGCGCATCATGCGGAAAGCCTCAGGCGATTCACCACCGATGACGATGCGGTCGGGCTTAAGGCAGTCCTGAACCGCTGTGCCTTCTTTAAGAAATTCAGGATTGCTGACGACCTGCACGTAAGCCTTGGTCTGCTGCTTAAGGAAGTTGTAAAGCTTACGGTTGGTGCCCGCAGGGACGGTGGATTTCACCACGATCGTCACCATGTAGTCGTTGTTCAATTCCGCCAGGGCGTCACAGACTTCCTTGCCCGCGCCTTCCAGATAGGACATGTCCACTGTGCCATCGGGCTTGGGTGGGGTTCCGACGCAGAGGAACACGACCTCGGCATCCTTGACGGCGGCCTTCACGTTGTCGGTAAACTGCAGCTGTCCCGAAGCATAGTTTTCCTGCATCAGTTCCTGCAGCCCGGGTTCGAAGATGGGGCAGTGACCGTCTTGAAGCGTCTTAAGCTTCTTTACGTCCTTCTCAACACCTCGCACGGTATGGCCAATGCTCGCAAGGCAGGTACCGGTTACAAGGCCAACGTATCCACAGCCAATAATGGTCACATCCATGAATCACCCAGTTTGAAAAAAGGTCAGGAGGATAAAAACCGGCCACAAACGGCCAGCCATGCCAAATACGCACAGCTTCTAAGAGAAGATCGGTTATTTTGGTGGAAACCTTGCCGGTTCAAAATCCTTTTTGCGCTCCAGCTCTTAAAGACAAGATATATCCCGGTTATCGGACGTTGGCAAGCAGAGATTTAGAAGTTAGGCGAGCTCTGCCGATAAAGCGGGCAATAATGGACTCTCACGCCAGGAACTCGGCGGCGATCCCATCCGCCACCGCAAGGCCGCGGTGGGTTAAACAAACTTGATTCTGCAGTACCGTAATCAAGCCAAGCTTCTGCAGTCGCTCGATCACCGGCCCAAACTCGGTGGCGGCGTCGGTGCCCGACCTTTGGCTGCACCAGTCCAGATCGAGCCCCCGCTCCAGCCGCAGCATCAGCATGGCGATCTCGCCCGCGCGCTGGCGGGGGGAGAGCGTCTCGACTTCCGTCGTCGGCAGCGAGCGACCGGCGACCGCCGATTCCCATTCTCCCAGGTGCGGCCGGTTTTTCCACCGCCACCCCTGCACGTGCGACGCCGCGGACGGACCTAAACCGATGTAGTTCCCGCCGGTCCAGTAATTCAGATTATGCCGGCACGCCTGACCCGAGGCGGCAAAGTTGCTGATCTCGTAAGGCCCCATCCCCGCGTCGATCAGGCGATCGCGCGTTTCATACAGCATCTGCATTTCCAGATCTTCGGCTATCGATTCCAACTGCCCCAGCCGCCGACGCACGGCGATGGGGGTGTTGGGCTCAAATGTCAGTGCGTAGCACGATAAATGGGTGGTACCCAGTTCAAGCGCGGTGTGCAGCGATCTGCGCCAGGATGCAAGATCCTGACCGGGAATGGCAAAGATCAGATCGAGGTTCAGCCGTTCGAATCCGGCAGCCCGGGCCAATTCGACGCTGCGATGCACATCGTCGGGAACGTGGTGCCTTTCGAGTGTTTTCAACTCATCGGCGTCAAAACTTTGCGCTCCGAAGCTGAGCCGCGTGACCCCGTTGGCCCTTAGCATCTGGCAGTAATCCCCGGTAACGGTGGCGGGATTGGCTTCAACCGTCCACTCATTCCTCTTTCCCAGATCAAACCGCCGACCGATGCCCTGGAGCAGTCGTTCCATCTGGTCCAGGGGAAGTAAAGAGGGGGTTCCCCCACCTATGAAAAGCGTCTCAAACATCGGTGCCCGGGCGATATTTCCGGTCCACTGATCGGCTTCGGCAAGGAGCAGATCGACGAATCGGCTCATCCGGTCGGGGGTCTGGCGCGTGATGCTGTAAAAGTCGCAGTAGTGGCATTTATGAAAGCAAAAAGGAACATGGATATACAACGCCGAAATCTCTGCCTGCGGGAGCATTGCGGGTGTTAAAACAGGCGAAGCAGCGGACAGGGGCAAAAGGTTGAGCATTCCCACATTATTCTTGCCGGTAACCATAAATTAAGCTAGGTTTGCGATATCGCGGATCCTGTCCAAATCAACATGAATCATTGAGATCTGAGGAACAGTCATGCAGGTTGTGCTGGTAATGTTTCGCAGCGACGGCGAGCGTCGAAGCTTTTCTGTCGTTCGCAACATGACCGTCGTGGGTCGCCGGGAAGATTGCGATCTCCGCATCCCCGTAGGCGATGTCTCGCGCAAACATTGCCGCCTGGTTCGCACAGATGACGGTATCCGCATCGAAGACCTCGGTTCCTCCAACGGCACCTACGTCAACGGCCAGCGTATTCAGGAATCCGAACTCAGCCCCGGTGACCTGGTGGGCGTCGGTCCAATCCAATTCATCATTCAAATTGATGGCGTGCCTGATGAGGCGGACATGGTTCCCCCGGCGCAGAAGCGCCTGCGGCACAGTCAGCCGCCGAGGCGCCGGTGGAAGACGAATACCTGCCTGAAGACGCGATTCTGGAGGAAATCCCCTCGGAACATGCTGCCGAATCAGAAGTCCCCGCGGCAGAAGAGGGCTCACCGGTCGAGGCAGAATCGCCGGTGCTGGAGGAAGATGAATTTACACTCCACGACGACACTCCGCTGATGGAGCTCGACGAATTACCCGCTGATGACATCTTGATGGAAGAAGAACCTTCCGCCGAGGCCGCCGAAGCGCAACCTGTCGAAGCTGCATTGGAATCACCCTCCGATGAGTTGGAAGAATTTCCACTGGAAGAAGCAGAGCCCGAGGCCGCTCCGATCCAGTCAGCGCCGGCTGAGGCAGCTCCGGTGGCAGCAGCGCCCGATCCGATTGCCGAAGTGCCGCTCGATTCCATCGATGATGATTTTGTGCTGGAAGATGAAGAGGTTGATGGCGGAGAGTCCTTTCCAGTATCCCCGCCGGCGGTTGCCGTGGAACCTCCAGCTGTTGATCCTTCGCCCGCCTCTGAAGAATTCACTCTGGACGATTCCGCTGCCTTATCGGCATTGACGCCTCACCAGGCGCCGGAATCAACGCATGAACTTGAAGAGAACCCCTTCGAAGCCGATGCGAGTGCGTCGTCGACCGATGAACTGGAATTCGAAATAGAACCTGAAAACGAGCCAGCGGATGATCTGCACGGAGGTGCATCAAATCCCATTGCGCCGACTATGGCGAGTGAGCCCCCCGCAGCGATGATGCCAACTGCCGACTCATTGGACGAGCTGGAATTTGAAGACGACGCATTCGACTTGATCGAGCCTGCCGGTAGCGAGGCTGCCAGCGGCGAGGCTATTAGCGAAACGATCCCGTCGCCCTCGCTTGAAGCGCCACCTTCGCCCATCGGCCAAGCGCCGCTTTCGCCGGACGTGCCCGCGGTTGATGCCCCGCCGGCTGCTTCCATGTCGAGTCTTGAAGAAGAGCCCTTGAGCCTGGCTCCTGCAGCCCCGGCATATGCTGAAGTCGACATCGACTCCGCTGAGGATGATGAGATCGTGGAACTGGAACTGGAGGACGAACTTCCCACTGGTTCTTCTGAAGAAGCCGCCGATTCTTCATGGGACTTCGTAATCGAAGAGTCAGACGCAGCGCGGAGTCATCATGACTTCAAGCTGGACCTGGATTCGCCGCACGAACAACCCCACGGCCAGGGATAACCGTTTGCGACGGTGTAACCCTTCGCGGTCGCCACATCGTGACCGATCCCCCTTGAATTGCATCACGCGCGAGAATTGCATCACGCCCGAGAATTAAGGCACGCCCGCCGGGATTAATCCTTGGCGGGCGAGCCACCGCCGGCCGGCCAATCAGCTGGTTTTCGGTGGAGTCTTCGCCTTCAACCAGGGCATCATGGCCCGGAGCTTTCGACCGGTGACTTCCACCGGGTGGGCGTTGTCGGCTTCGTAAAGCCGCTTGAAGTTTTTCATGCCGCTCTCGTATTCGGCGCCAGCCCTTGGCGAAGGTTCCATCCTGAATTTCCTTCAGAACCTGCTTCATTTCCTTCTTGGTTGCATCGGTGACGATGCGCGGGCCGGTCTTGAGATCGCCCCATTCGGCAGTGTTGCTGATGCTGTACCGCATGTAATCCAAGCCGCCCTGATAGATGAGGTCAACGATCAGCTTCACTTCGTGAACGCATTCAAAGTAAGCCATTTCCGGCGGATAACCCGCTTCGGTGAGCGTTTCGAAACCGGCTTTAATTAGGGCGGAGAGCCCGCCGCATAGAACGGCCTGTTCGCCGAACAGGTCGGTTTCGCATTCGTCTTTAAAGGTCGTTTCGATGATGCCGCTGCGAGCGCCACCGATGCCGCGTGCCCAGGCCAGACCGATCGACCGGGCCTTGCCGCTGGGATCCTGATGAATGGCGATCAGGCAGGGAACGCCGCCGCCTTTCTCAAACTCGCTGCGCACCAGATGGCCCGGCCCCTTGGGGGCGATCAAGAGCACGTCATTTTCTTTCGGCGCTGTGATCGTTTTAAAATGGAAGTTAAACCCGTGCGTCACACCGACAGCCGTGCCCGGTTTGAGATTCGGAGCGATGCTCTTGTTCCACACTTCAGGCTGAACTTCATCCGGCAGGGTGATGATGATCAGATCCGCCGCCCGGGTCGCGTCTTCCACGCTCACCGGATCAAAGCCGTGCTCAATCGCCAGCTTGCCGTTGGCGCTATCCTTACGATTGGCAACGATCACCTTGATTCCGCTGTCGCGGAGGTTCAACCCATGAGCGTGCCCCTGCGAACCGAAACCGAGGATGGCAACAGTTTTGCCCTTGAGGGCATCGAGCGGGGCGTCTTGTTCATAGATCATTTTCAGTGGCTCAGGCATCTCGAAAAGCTCCAGTTTCTCCGCAAAAAATGCGAGGGGGGATGGTAGCGGGGGGCGAGTGTGGATGCAAATCGCCTGCATCTCACACCTGAATGCAATATGCCCGGATTTGCCAGGACAACAGCTGGTGGCGGCGTTATTTCACCGCATCGATCTTAATTGTGTGATGCACAGATTTCACCAACGCAGCGGCCTTTTCCGCAAGCGTCTTGTCCTTGGTCGCTCCGTCCGAGACAAGCCGGTCGAGTGTGGGATGTTCTTCCTCGCTGACCATCTGTTCAAAACTTGGGAGGTTTGCCACGAAAGTCTTGATGAAGGGCGTTTCAAAATTCTGTTGCACTCTCACCGCGTCCTGCACCCGCGCGAAAGCTTCGCTGAATGGATTGTCTAAAAACTCCGCTGCCAGGTTGATTCCCCTGGCGAGATCGGCCGCGGCAAACTGCCGGGAGGTTTTCCCCCAGGTGACTTTCAATTGATCGGAAGTTGCATTTTTAACAATTAACGTCAGACGATTCAGTTCCTGGTTAAACGGAACCAATCCGATCACCCCCGAGGTGGAATTAGGATCCTTGGGATCTCCCGTGAAGCAGAATGGGTATCGGGTGGAATCCACCTCGACGGCTCCGTCCTTTACCGCACTGCCCGCCAGTGTGTGCCCCTCGGTCGCGCTGGCGGTGTTGGTGGCAAGGTCCACTGTAATGGTTCCGATGTCACCGCTGAATCCCATGGCCTTCAGAAAAGCGTACGCCATCACCAGATGACCGTTGGCCATGGGATGGATGCCGTCGTTACCGTTCGTGCGATAGTCGCGGCCATACTTTTCGTGGGCCTTGGCCTTGAACTCGAACATCGGCGTGAAGACATCGGCGAACATGACCCCGTTTTTAGCGGCCAGGTCTTTGTCGATGTCGCGCAGCGATGCCAGAGTCTGATTATATATTTCGGCGGTCGCCGCTTTCGATTTTAACTCATCGCCCACGCATCCGGGCGACCCAATGATGATGGTGTGTACCCCGGCGGCTTTGAATTTCTCGATCATCGTCTGCGTTGACTGGCGATAGTGTTCCGCTGTCGCGTCGGTGATCTTGTTGTAACCGCCGTCGTTCATTCCAAAGCAGGTGGTGACCATCGAGGGATGAAATCGCAGTACGTCATTGTCAATTTTGTTTCCGAGGAATCCCCAGCTGGTATCGCCGGACCATCCAAACTGCATAACGCGCATTCCGTCGGCGGGTTTGCACATTAGTAGATAATCTTCCATAAAAACCGAATACATTCGTTGCTCGGTGATGGAATCGCCGCAAATCGCCAGCAGATCGCCGCCCGCGGGCGCGGGATTTGTGTCGGCAAGCGCCGGGATGTAATTGCCAACGCAGCAACGCACACAATCGTTCGAAGTGAATATCGCATAATGTTTCGATCCGCCTTGAAATGTCTAAAGGCCTACTCTCGCAGGCGCGACTGCACATTGTCCAGCACGTTCATGAAATTGATGTAACTGTCATACGGACTTTCATACGGGCTGAAGTATTTATGCACTTCACCGTCGGCCCAGTATTTTGTGCACATGTAATAGAAATGATCGCTGGTGGTCAACTTGCGCCAGTCGACGATAAGCTCCTGATCCCCTTTTTCCTTCAGCGCGCCTTCAATTTTGTACAACTCATGCAGCGCGTTGGATTGCATCGCGTTGCCGAGCCACGCTGACAGATCCCGCTCGGTATCCGCCCAAGAAATCATGTGTGGTACATCGATTTCACCCACCGCGTCGAAGCGATCGATCGCCTGTGAAGGCATGAGAAAACTGTTCTCCGGATTCTTCAAGATCTCAGTCGGCAGATAGCGCATGAAATCAAAAATTCCCGTTTCCGCCCCGTGATGCTCGCCGATCGTTTCGTAATCGAAGAACAGGTTACACAGTGAATTTGGGCCTTTAATTTCGTTGACCGAAGCGGCGAATTTCTCCGCCGTCATCGGCCAATGTTCGGACATGCGATCGCTGAAACGAAACGCAATGTCATCGCTGAGCCGAAAGTTTTTCAGCAGCAATTTCAAACGCGGCGCGTGCGGCGGGCGATACACCGAGTTGGCATCGCGATACCCCAATATATGGTCCGCGCCCTCTGTGATAATACCCTCGTAACCCATGTGGCTTACGAAATGCGCCAGGTCATTATTGTAGATCAGCTCCGTGTTGCGGAACACCCGTGGTTCCTGGCCGAACAGTTCCTTGATTTTTCTACGATGCTGCTCGACCTGCGCGAAATTCTTCACGCGAATACAAAAATGAAAGCGAGTGATAATAAGTCTCGTCCAGAAACTCGACGCATCCCGTGCTGTTCAACTGCTGAAACGATTCGATGACCTCCGGCATGTACATCTGGCACTGCTCGAGAATGCAACCGGTGAGCGAATAAGCAATGCGAAACCGCCCGTCGTGCTTGCGGATGGTCTCCAGCATCATGCGGTTGGCCGGCAGATAGCATCGCGACGCGATCTTTCGGCACAGGTCGGCGTTCTGCCGATCATCAAAATAATGTCGGTCAGTGTCAAAAACGCTATACCGGCGAAGCCGAAATGGCTGATGCACCTGAAAATAAAAGCAGACCGAAGCCATTCACGAGCCCTTCTATTATGTTGCGCTGGTTCGTCGCAACGGCGGGCTCATTCTACGCGCCCGGCGCAAGGGGTCTACAACGAATCGCTGTCGCAACAGGAAATGCCAACGGCGTAAAAACGCGCCACACCAATAGCGCAATATTCGCCATTCGATCAGAAGTGACCCCCAACAAAGTCAACTCCCCGTCGAAGTAGTCGTCTGTGTGGTCGCCCGTGTCGTCCCGCCCGAGTCGGATCCCTGAAAACTAACATGCACGCCTTTATCGGTGATGCCAAACCCAAGGCCTGTATAGCCACCAATGCTTTCCAGCGCTTGCTGCACACTGGCGTTGTCCAGCATCAGTTGAATGCTGCGGTACTGCGGCTTTATTTTCTGATAAACGCCCGGCTCGACCGAAAAATCAACACCCGCACGCTGGAAGATCTCCAGCAGCACCTGCGATACATCGACGCCGTTGTAGCGGGCGGTGATGGTTCGACGCAACTGCATGCGGATCTGCGCTTCTTTTGCAATAACGACGATCGTCTTTCCCGACGGATACCAGGCTGCGTCACACTGCCCGGTCGCGTCCTCCAGGGCATCGGCCAGACTTGCATTGGCCGGCACGGATATTTTCTGGTCCAGCAAGCCTTCCGCCGCCTGATTGTCAATTGCGAACGAGGATTTTAATGCCGCCAGGCGATCGTTTTCTGTCGCAATGAGATCGCGAAGCGTGCGGGGGTCGGATCGAACATGAATGGGATTAGCCGTCATCAGATCGAGCACATTCAGTTCATCGATCGTTGCCCGCCGGTCGAGCCGAGCCAGCGCCGGGATGGGTTTTAACTGCACCGATTCATCGCCGAGCACAAACTGCAACGCGAGTTTCTGAGTGATCGCCGTCAATCCATCACGCAGCGTGCGATTTTGAATGTTGACCTTGATCGACGTTTGTTCACCCCATGGAAGCAGATCCCAAACACCCGGGTCGGCTTCAAGGCGCACACCGGTTTGGTTGGCAATTTGCCGCATCGCGTCGGGAAGTGTCGTGTCGAGCTTCAGATTCTGAATCGAATCGAGCTGTTTATTAATCAGCGCAGACGTGACTGCGCCTTCGCCGCGGGTATAACAGAACAGGATTAAAGCGCACGCAATCCATTTCATAAACGCTCCGGATTAAACGTATTCTATCCATAACCAGGCCTGCCGGATGGCGGCTTGGGTCGCCGTTGTTGCATTCGCAAAGCGACGGCCCCGGATGACTACCAGCGCTATTGCGCCGCGCCGACGATATTAAATGGTGGACCACACCAGGGGCCAGGCGCGCGCTCCATGGCCTGCAGACTGGTGACATAAGGCGGAGTTGGATATCGCTGCAGGTGAGGGTTGAAGATCACCTTGAACAACGTGAATCGGCCAGCCGGTGTTTCTATTTCGTGCGACCGCGGGCTTTGATCGATCGCCTGCACGTTTCCCAGTTGCTCGAGCAGTTTGCCGTCGCCTTGGCGTGCGATCACGTAGACAATCGGGCTGGTGATCGACTGCGACCGCAGAAACGTGAGATTATGCAGCAGCACGGCATCGGCGCACGAGTAAAACTGGATGCGGAAAAAATCCAGATTACCCGGCGGGCCTAGTTTTCCATCGATAAATAAGGGCACGTTATCGGGAACCTCTTTTTGACAGCGCAGTAAAAAAGCGGTGTCGTCGATCGTGTGATCGGTCCGTGCGGCAAACAACGCCTCTCCCGCGCAATACCCGGCCAGCATCACTAAAAAGGTGGCAACACCGGCATTTTTGAACTTGCGGGGACTCAAGCGCATCAAACGCACAACCTCCAACAATCCAAACGCGCCCAACACAGCCCAGGGCGCTAGAAATGGCACGAGATAGTGATCGTGTTTCCCTTTTGGAATCGAAAGCACCAGCAAAGGCGCCAGCGCCCAGCAGAGTATCCAGAGCGGCCCATTTCGCTGTGATCCCACTGCGTCGGCGGGTTTCGATTCAAACTCCGCGTCGGATGCAGATGTATAGCTCCGAGTTGCCATCCGCCAGGCGATGGTCACTCCAAAGAGACAAAACGGTGCCCACGGCAACAGGCCCGCAAATAGCTTCGGTGGGTAGTACCACCACGGCTGATTGATAGCAGAATATGTTCCGCTCATGCGACCCAGATAGTCATACTTAAAATTGTCCAGCACGTCCGGATATTTGTGATACGCCCAGAGCGGCCATGCGAATGTCAGCGCCAAAAGCAACACCCAGCCCCACAGCCAGGTATATCTTAAAATAGGCTGCGAACTTTTTTCGATGAATGCCCGGCAGACAAGATAGGCCCCCACCGCGCTGCCCAGGATTAAAAGCCCCAGCAGCGGTCCCTTGGTGAGGTTGGAAAACCCCAGCACCGCGAAGAACCCGAGAATCGCAGGCGGACGCCACGTGAAAAAACGCTTCAACCCAAACTCTGCTTTTGAAGTCGATAACTCGGCATGCGTGAACAAAGCTGCCGCCAGCGTCACCATCGCAGCGAGATAAATATCATCTTCAGCCAGGCAGGCGTATTGATAAAACTTAAACGATGTCGCCAGCAGCATTGCTGAAACGATACCCACGGCCGGGCCGAACCATTTGCGGGCGATGTAAAGCGTCAGCAGAACCGTCGCGGTTCCCATGCACGCCGATGGAAGGCGAACGATCCAGACCGCATTGTCGCGCCCGAAGATTTTCATCATCGAGATCACCAGCCAGTGCGGCAGGGGCGGGCATCCAGCCAGGGCCGGCCCCCGCTGGTTGGCAAAAGCCATTGATGATGGGCCAGCATCTCGCGCGATGTTTCGGGCAGGCGCGCTTCGTGCATCGTCAACGGGCGACCACTGATGCCGGCAAAACCAAACAAAATCAGGCTGTAAAGCCCGACCCAGAACGCATCGAGCCTGAAAGATCTTTCCGCAGCTTCCATGAAGTGGCGGCATTTCACACGAATGTGCATCGCGTTTCAACCGATGGCCCTGCCCGGTTCGCACCGATCAGAAAACCCGCACATTAAATATTCAGCATTCCGGTTTGCCGCGCTCTGCGGTCTATTGCTATGCATGTGGTGCGAGCAGGTGATCCGCAATTTAGGCGATCAAAGCGACATCGCTGGGCGCGGGATCGCGGTGGACTGGGTGGACATTCAATGGAATCAACGCAGCTGCTGGTTGAAGAAGAAAACCCGCAGCGGAATCGAGATACAGATCTGCCTGCCGCGCGGACAGACGCTGCAACATCAGGATGTGATCCATGAAGACGCCGGCCAGATCGTTGCAGTTCATCTGCTCGAGTGCGACGTGATCGTGGCGAGCCCCGAGCCTGGCAAAATCGCCAACCTGGCGCTGGAGCTTGGCAACCTGCATTTGCCGGTGGAAATCGATGGCCCGCACCTGGTGTTTGTAGAAGATGCCGACGCGATGGTGGCGCTGGACCACATGCAGATCCGCTGGACGCGAGCATCGCGGCGGTTCGCCCCGGTCGAAATAATTTCGACTCAGCGCGTCAATTTCGCCCCGGATTACAATATCGTCATTCGCTCGCGCGTGCCGCGTAATTCCGCGAGCAATGCCTGACCCGCGACAACTGCTGCCTGCTGAACAGCGAGCAACGTAGCCCCGGACTGGTTGGCCAATGTGCGGCAATCCTCGAATTCGGGCACCGCATCGATCGGCTCGTGCTCGACCCATTTCACTTTGACACGCACCGTGCCGAACGGCGTCGTAACCTCGCGAGATTCACGCCGCGCCTCGTGGCGGCGATCGATCGCACGAACTCTGATGCCCAGGGTCGTCGTTTCGCGCAGAATTAACTGCGCCAGTGCTGTCTCTTTCGACGCCGGCGCAGAGGATCGCAAGCGTAATTCCGGGTCGACCTTTTTTCATCTGCGTCGGTATCAGCCATGCATCCAGCGCCCCGCCGGCCAGCAGTTTTTCCAGCAGCGGCGTGTATAACTGCGGGTTCATATCATCAATATTGGTTTCCATCTGAACAATCGTTCCGGCGCGGTCGCTTTCGCCCAGCCACAGCCGCGCGATGTTGGGCCAGTCAAACTCGCGCTGACCGGCTCCCACACCGATGCGCGTCAGCCGCATTGCGGGCTGGTGAAACTGCGCCAGTTCCGCAAGGATTGCAGCGCCGGTCGGTGTCACCAGCTCTCCAGGTCCCGGTGCCGGACCCACAGGAGCGCCGCAGGCAGCGAGCAACTCGACCGTGGCCGGCGCGGGCATCGGAATTTTACCGTGAGCGCTGTTTCCCCAGCCTGGCCCGAGCGGTAACGCCGAGGCATACAGTTGGCTGATCCCTAGTTCCTCAAGCCCGGTGACAGATGCGACAATGTCGATGATGGCATCGACCGCGCCCACCTCATGAAAATGAACCTGCTCCGGTGTGGTACCATGAACCTTGGCCTCAGCGTTGGCCAGCCGATTAAAAATAGCGATCGACTTCGCTTTTATTGTAGTAGTTAAATCAGACCCATTAATGATCGCGGCTACATCTTTTAACCGGCGCTGCTGCTTCCCCTCTTCAGCGAGCACCTGAACGCGCGTCGCCCGCATCGAGCCTTTGAGCACCTGATTCACTTGGATAGCCCACTCGGTAGAGGAGAGTGGCAGCGACTCAATGGTCGACTTCAGTCGCGGAACGCTCCAGCCGCAGTCTAATAGGCAACCCAGAAACATGTCGCCGGAGATACCCGAAGGCAGATCCATATACGCGATCATGTCCGCGCTTTCTCAGTAGAATGTAGCGAGCCACTCCGCAAGCCGCCCAGGTCGAGACTCACGAATCGGTAGCCCGCTGCCTGCACGCCTGCCACTATCTCATCGCGGTGTAGCATGGCATGGGGAAACTGATGGATCGGTAATTCAATCCTGGCTACATCCCCATGATGGCGCACTCGAAAATCGGTAAATCCCAGTCGCACAAGCACATCTTCGGCCTTTTCAATCCGGCTTAAAAGCTGTGGTACGATTGCCACCCCGGTCGGCACGCGCGAAGCAAGACACGGCGAAGCCGGCTTGTCCCACACCGGCAGATCAAGCTGACGAGCCAAATCCCGCACCATCGATTTCGTAATACCAAGCTCTGCCAACGGGGATCGCACGCCTCGTTCAAGGGCAGCAGCATGACCCGGACGGTGATCGCCTAGATCCGAATAATTAGTCCCGTCCAAAATAACTTCGCTGTGCACCTCCGCCGCCAGCGCACTCAGGCGGTTATAGAGTTCACTCTTGCAGAAATAGCATCGGTTGCCGGGGTTGGCTGAATACCGCGCGTCGAGATGCTCCTGCGTATCAATCAATCGATAGGAAACACCAATGCGCCTGGCTAAAACCGTTGCAGCCTGTAGCTCACGCTGGGGGTAGCTGGGAGAGACGCCGATGCAGCCCAACGCACGATCGCCATGAACCTCATGGGCAACAGCAAGCACGAGGGCGCTATCCACACCGCCTGAATAAGCAACTAGAACAGAAGAGAACGAACTCATCCAAACTCTCAATTGATGCAGAACATCATCCAGAGAGGCAGTGGAGTCTGCAGGAAGAACTGATGGAAACATGGGCCGCATTATGAACACGGACAGCAGACCTAAAGAATGGACAAAATCCCTTAGCCCATTCGCGCTGATTTCGACGTAGACGATCTTGGGGAGGATTAGCTACTGTCCGTCTGCGTTGTGAAGGAAGACTATGCACAATCCTCAGCAGCAACGAAATACGCCTGGTGAAAAGGCCTCGCATCGTCGAGATTTTTTAAAAGCAGCGGGTGCTGCGGGAGTGGCAATGATGGCAGCGTCACATACCTCCGCACAGGTGTCGGCAACCCAGCCTGCGAGCGGTAATGGCAATTCTGTAATTCCCATGCGGCCTTTTGGTCGTCATACCGATGTGAAGATATCTGCCTTGGGGCTGGGAGGGCATCACCTCGGCGATCTGCCTACGGTTGAAGACGCCATCAAAATCGTACACGAGGCCATCGATGGCGGGGTGACGTTTTTTGACAACTGCTGGGAATATCATAACGGCAAAAGTGAAAACTGGATGGGTCGCGCGCTGGCGGGTAAGCGTGATGGTGTCTTTTTAATGAGCAAGGTCTGCACGCATGGCCGCAAGGCTCCGCTGGCAATGGAGATGTTGGAGCAGTCGCTACGACGTCTTCAGACAGACCATCTTGACCTGTGGCAAGTCCACGGCGTGACATTCGATAACGACCCCGACCTTGCCTATGCCAAGGGAGGTGTGCTCGAGGCATTGGATGATGCGAAGAAGCAGGGGAAGGTACGTTTTGCTGGGTTCACCGGCCATAAAGATCCTTCAATTCACATGCGCATGTTGGAACTGGGATATCCGTTTGATGCAGTGCAGATGCCGCTGAATCCATTTGATGCGACGTTTTTAAGCTTTGAGAATACCGTGTTGCCCGAGTTGAATCGCAGGGGAATTGCGCCACTGGGAATGAAACCCATGAATGGCACGGCCGAAGCAGTAACCAGCGGTTTTATCACCGCTGAGCAAATGCTTCGTTATGCGATGAGTCTGCCGGTGACGACAACAATTACTGGAGTCGACTCACCTGAAATATTAAAGCAGAACCTGAAGATTGCGCAAAACTTTCAGCCAATGTCTCCTCAGGAGATGGACGAGCTGCGGAAGAAATGTGCTGAACCGGCGGCGGATGGTCGGTTTGAACTGTATAAAGTGTCGCTCATTTACGACAATCCCCACGCGCGCCTTCCACACCATTTCCCCCTGGACCAGCAGCTGAAAGAAGTAAAAGACACATTTGCAAATAATCTGACGGCATCCCCGATATAGGTCGACGCGGCAGTAAAAACCGGTCGAGAGACTATCATGAAAGATTTACAAGATTCAAAAGCCCTGCCCGGTCGCCGCCAGTTTTTACAGCAGACCGCGACACTCGCTGCCGGCGCCGCGTTGGCTACCAGTGCAGCGGGCGGTCGGGCGCAGACGCAGCAGAGCACGACATCCACAGGCGCGATTCCGAGAAAAGTGCTGGGAAAAACGGGTTTGGAAGTATCGGCGATCGGACTCGGCGGTTACAGCCTAGCAGATGCGCCGACCCTGGATGAGGCTAAGCAAATAGTCAAAGAGGCGATCGACGCCGGAATTACTTTTTTTGATAACGCCTGGGAATATCACGAAGGCCGCAGCGAAGAATGGATGGGCGAGGCTCTGCAGGGGGTGCGGGATAAAGTTATTCTAATGACGAAAGTCTGCACGCATGGCCGCGATAAAAAAGTGGCGATGCGGCAGTTGGAGGAATCGCTTAAACGACTGAAAACCGATCACCTGGATTTCTGGCAGGTTCACGAGTGTGTCTACTTTAATGACCCTGATCTGCACTTTGCCAGGGGCGGTGTAATTGAGGCGTTGGACGAGGCGAAAAAGGCCGGCAAGGTGCGATTTGTCGGATTCACCGGGCATAAGCATCCTGATATTCATTTGAAGATGCTGTCGCACAACTATCCGTTTGATAGTGTGCAGATGCCATTGAACTGCTTCGATGCGAGCTATCGCAGCTTTGAAAAACAGGTGCTGCCCGAGGCTATTCGCCGGGGCATGGCAGTCTTTGGCATGAAGAGTTTGTGCGGCGGTGGGCAGGCAGTGTTGGACATGCCAGTCACACCCCAGGAAGCGCTCAGCTATGCAATGAGCCTGCCGGTATCGGTCACAATCAGCGGTATCGATTCATTAAATGTGCTGCATCAGAACCTGGCTGTAGCGCGCGGCTTTAAACCACTCGACCCGCAGCAGATGCAGGATCTTCGACAGCGTTGCGCGGAGGCGGCAGGCGACGGCCATCTGGAACTTTATAAATCGACCAAGAAATTCGACGGCCCGATCGGCCGCAAAACACATAACTATCCTCCCGCGGAAAAGTTGCCGCTGTAACAACAAAGTCAGGCTGACAGCAATGGATGAATCGGCGATTCGACAATTACTAAATCAGGTTGCCAGTGCCGGCTGCACGGTGGAGCAGGGCGTTGAAGCTCTGCGAACCCTGCCTTTTGAAGCTGTGGATGGCTATGCAAAGGTTGACCACCATCGCGGATTTCGGCGTGGTGTCCCCGAGGCTATTTATTGCGCGGGAAAGACACCCGGGCAGGTTGCCGGCATTTTTGAATGCATGTGCCGCCAACACAGCCGCGTTTTAGGCACGCGCGCAACGCGCGAGCATTTTAACGCGGCGGTGCAGCTTGTTCCCGATTTGTTATTCAATCCCATGGGCCAATGCATCTGGCTGGATCGATCGCCTGAAGCACCGCGCCGCACGGGAGTTTTGATCGTCACAGCAGGGACCAGCGATATTCCTATAGCCACCGAGGCCGCGGTGACGCTGGATCTGCTGGGGCTAGCGGCACCGCAGATTCATGATGTGGGGGTCGCGGGTATTCACAGGCTGCTCGCGCAGCTTTCGGTTTTGCGAGAGGCGCGTGTGTTGATTGTCATTGCCGGCATGGAAGGCGCGCTTCCCAGCGCGGTGGCGGGGCTGGTTGCGGCTCCGATTGTCGCCGTGCCTACATCGACGGGATACGGCGCAAGTTTTGGTGGTTTGGCAGCATTGCTGGGCATGTTGAGCGGATGCGCCGCGGGTGTGGGCGTTGTCAATATCGACAATGGGTTTGGAGCTGCATGCCTGGCATCATCGATGTTGAATGCCGCGGTTGAAAGTGCCAGGGAGTAGCTATGACAAAGCTTAGAATGTTTCTAAACGCAGTGTGTGTTACCGCGGTTTTGACCGGAGGTGTGATTGTGAGCGCGGATCCATCTGAACAGGACAAACAGTTCGTTGCTGAAGCAGCCAGCGGCGGCATGCTGGAGGTTCGCCTGGGCCAATACGCGGCGGGCAATGCCTCGAGCGACGATGTAAAAAAATTCGGTGAGCACATGGCGGGTGATCATAAAAAGGCAAACGAGCAGTTGAAATCTCTGGCAACGCAGCAACCCATCGAAATCCCCAAGGCTTTGAACGAGGAGGACCAGAAGACCCTGGAGCGCCTGGAAAAACTCAGCGGTGTGGATTTCGATCAGGCGTATGTTTCTTTAATGGTCGAGGATCATAAAAAAGACATTGCTGCGTTTGAAAATGAGATTTCCAAAGGCAGTGATCCCACGATAAAAGCGTTCGCCGAGAAGGTTTTACCGACACTGAAGCACCACCTGGAGATGGCGGAGGCGATGAATGGGAAGGCAGCAGGTTGATCAGAGAATCTGGCTGGCGTTGCATCTCACCATTTGTTGCTGGCAAGGGTCGATTCCACTGCATCGCGCACCAGATCGCGATAGGGCGCTTTCACATGGATGCGCTGAAACATCAATTGACGATTGAGCGCCTGGGTGATCGGTGAAATGGCGGTGAAATTTGCGACCGATCCCATCGCATCCACTACTTTGATTTCATTTGCGTGGTCTTCCCCGGCGTCGGCGCGGTAGGCCTCGTAAGGTGTGTCGGCGGGTTCGTCGTAAAACAGATCATAATCCGGATCACCACCGGCTTTGTGGATGTCAGCCGCGGCGATTGAAAAGGCGTAACGGGCGGTGACACCGTCGCATCGGTTGGTCAGGTCGATGGTTTTATAGAGGCTTCGAAAGAGCAAACCGCGGCAGAGAGACGCGAGGATGGTGTCTGTGCTGTTGGTCCACATCTTAAAACAGTGCCAGACGGTGATGTCGTCCAGGTCGCGAAATTCTTCAGAGCTGAATCGCTGGCCAAGTAATGCCTTGGCAACGGCGCTCTCGCGGGGAAGGTCTTCCAGGCGGTCCTGAACCGCCAGGCGTTTGGCCCGCTGCAGCGCTAGTTTGACCATGCCCTCGGCGCTGCGCACGACCTTGTGAAAATAAACATTGCGATACATGTGATAGCGCGCCTGCAGATAGGCTTCAACGGCGCTGATCCCCTTGGCGGTAACGGCCAGGCGATTGGTTTTTGCGTCAATCGTAAAGGCATGCAGCAGCCAGGTGAGATCGAAGTCGCCGTATCGGCTGCCTGTCATGTAGTTGTCGCGCAGCAGGTAGTCGAGCCGGTCGGCATCAAGTTGGCTTGAAAGAATGTCAGCATAGAACGAGCGGCTGGTTGAGTGGGCGAGCATCCCCAGCACACGCTCGGGCATGAGCTTATCGTGCTTGATGAGGATGCGATGGACTTCACTGTCATGGTCGAGAATTACACGCTGGGTGAGGCGTTCGTGGTCGATTTGACTGATCCGTTCAAACACATGGCTGAAAGGGCCGTGTCCCAGGTCGTGAAGCAAAGCGGCGACGAGGCAGACTTTTTCCTGCTCGGGGTCGATTGAAACACTGCCCTTGAGCTGGTTGAGAATCCGCCGGGCGGTTTCCATCACACCCAGGCTGTGGGAATAGCGGGAATGATCTGCGCCGGGATAGGCGAAGTTTGCCATGCCCAGCTGCCGAATCCGGCGAAGGCGTTGAAACTCGGCTGCATTGAGCAACTGATATAAGAGCGAGTCGGTTGGGTTCTCCAATCGAAAGGCGATGCAGTCGTGAACGGGATCTCGAATTATTTTTTCAGGCATGATTCGATTTTGTCAGCGTACAACCTGTATCCTTCGAGCTTTCCCGCCGAGAGGGTTTGTGCTGTAATGTGGTAATCAGCAACGGTCTGTTATCGAGGATATTATGCCGACTCCGGTTGTTTCCGACACCTTGACGCATGGGATTCGCATCGGCGCGTCCGCGGTATTTTCCGCCGGTGATTCCAACCCGGCGGAACACAGCTATATTTTCCGCTATACGATTGTCATTACCAACGAAGCCGACGCGCCGGCGCAACTGATCAGCCGGCATTGGATTATCATTGACGCCAACGGGCATCGCGAAGAAGTTCGCGGTCCGGGTGTGATCGGCCAGACCCCGCGGCTCGAGCCCGGTGCCGCGTTCAAGTATCAGAGTTTCTGCTCGCTGAAAACACCATGGGGAACCATGGAGGGCACTTACGAGATGAAACGCGACGACGGGGAATCGTTCACAGTGAATATAAAGCGTTTCTATCTTCGAATGCCTTAGCGGATTTACGAATCTGGCCGGAACCGGCGATGCCTGCGGATCAATACTAGAGCAGGCATGATTCATCCCGCGTTTTTCAATCCAGTTGTTTTACCATGGATAGATGTTCGTTCAGATTGACGGCAGTTGCGGGCGCGGCGGTGGCTGCGCTGTGTGTTTCGCTTGCGTTGCTTCACGCGGAGGTGACGCCCGCGACACAGGCAGCCGCGGTAACGCAACCGGTTGCGACGGATGTCGATCAACTCATTAAACAACTCGGAAGCGACGATGCCGACGATCGCGATTCGGCTCAAAAGCAGCTGGTGGAAATGGGCCAGCAGGTCGCTGCGAAGCTGAAGCAGGCGGCGGAGAATGATGAGGATCCGGAAATCCGCAGCCGGGCTTCGGCGGCGCTGGCGCAGATGAAGGACTCGCAGGACAATGGGACTTCACTGATCACGCTGCATCGCAAGGATGCAACGGCGCAGGATGCGCTGGACGCAATCGGGCAGCAGGCGCATGTTCATTTTCTGGGGTTCGGCGCTGGTGGCCTCGCGCCGCGCATCGCCGCCCGAACTGTAACGATTGACGCGGAAAAAAAGCCTTTCTGGGACGTGATGGGGGAGGTCTGCACGCAACTGAATGTCTGCCCGACCCTCGATACACCCGGGCGAAACGCGATGCGGCTTTTTCCGGTGGCGCGGAACTGGATTTCCAAGTCTCCTCACGAGGTGGTGGGTCCATACTGGGTCGGCGTGGCCGGACTGTATCGTGCGCGGTCGATTGATTTGATGGGACCGGCATCTGTCGACGATCAGTTCAGTATTTCGTTGATTGTATATCCCGAACCCAAGCTTTCGGTAACGCAGATGTCGGGCCTGAAACTGAAGGAAGTTACGGATGACGCGGGCAATTCATTGCTGCCCAAATTCGGCCCCGCGCCGGATTCGGCAGATCAATAATAATAATAATCTGGTCGAAGCCAGGCTTTTCTATCCCGATCAGCCGGGCAAAAAAATCAGCCTGCTCAAAGGCGAGGTAGCGGCACAGGTCGCATACGATGTCCAGCATTTTGAAGTCGACGATCTTCAGGGCACTCACAAAATAATCAATCCCATTGCACACTGCACCATCAAAACAACACTGCTGAAAACCAGTAGCGAAACGTATCGGGTGACGCTTGAGTGCACGCGGGATGCACTTAGTGATGACAGATGGCTCGCGATGATGAGCCGTGTCGGGGAGATGAGTATCGAAGATTCCGACGGGCATTCCCTGACGATGCTGAGCATTTCGCCGGCGATGTCCGTAAATGACAAGACTTTCACGGCGGTGGGTACTTTTTCCCGCAATCCAGAAGCGATGATCGGCATCGCAAACCCACGGGCGATTAATATTCAACCGCAACCCATGCCAGCGTTAAGCATTGGCGAGGCTTCAAAGCTCAAATGGAACGTCGCGACGAGTTTTAAGTCAGTTACGATTCCGATTGAATTCAAAGATTTGCCCATGCCTTGAAAAATAACACCGCCGCGAGAGGTCTTTCCATCGCATTAACTGCGCAAGGCCTGTAGTTCGGCCAGGCGTTTTCCGGTGGGTGCGACTTTGGTTTTCATCATTTCCACAAAGGAGTCGAACAAATAGGCCGCATCGTGCGGGCCCGGGCTGGCTTCGGGGTGGTATTGCACGCTGAAGATGGGCAGCGATTTGTGGCGAAATCCTTCAACAGTCTGGTCATTCAAATTGATATGGGTCACTACGCCGCCGGCCCGTTCCAGGCTGTTTTGTTCCACCGCAAAACCATGATTCTGGCTCGTGATTTCTACGCGCCCGGTGTCCAGATTCATCACCGGCTGATTGCCGCCGCGATGACCGAACTTCAGTTTGTAAGTATCAGCGCCGATTGCCCGCCCGAGCAGTTGATGACCGAGGCAGATCCCGAAAATGGGGATTTCCTTCAGCACTTCCTGAATCGGGCGAATCGCATACTCCAGTACGGATGGATCACCCGGCCCGTTGCTGACAAACAAACCGTCAGGGCGATGCTTTCGGATTTCTTCAGCGGTGGTGTCCGCCGGGAGAACCGTCACCTTGATGCCGCGCTCCACAAGATGGCGGAGAATATTGCTCTTGGAACCGCAATCCAGCGCGACGACATGCAGCCCATCACCGCGTTCCACTTTTCCGAGTCGCCATTCACCCTGGTCTTCGTTCCAGTCATACGGTGCAGGTGGTTTCACCGCCTGTACCCAGTCGCGCCAGCCATCTGAGCGGCGTGGCGGGCTTTTTCGACGAGTTGCCGATCGTCGGTAATTTCCGTGGAGAGAATCCCCCGCATCGAGCCGCTGATGCGCAGCTTTCGGACCAGCGCGGGTGTCGATGCCCTGGATACCAATGATATTGTTCTGTTTCAGGTATGCATCGAGGCTGAGGTCCGCGCGATAGTTGGAATAAATCGGCGACAATTCCCTGATGACAAACCCGGCGACATGCGGGCGCTTGCTTTCCACATCCCGGTGATTGATTCCATAGTTGCCGATCAGGGGATAAGTCATCGTGACGATCTGCCCCTTGTAGGATGGATCGGTCAGGATTTCCTGATAGCCGGTCATGGAAGTATTGAAGACAACTTCCCCTTCACTGGTTCCGTTTGCGCCAAAGGCTTTGCCGCTGAATACGGTCCCGTCTTCCAGCGCCAATTTCACGATTCCACTCATGAGGGGCATCTTAACTGTTGAAGTCGTTTTGAAAAGCATCCGGCAATGGCCAGATGATGCGGCATTTGTCTGCGCCTTTGGCCACAGATTGCCACAGTCACCTAAGCGGCTGCGCATCATCGGGATAGCTCATTCCCGCGAAATGATGCACCGCCAGAGTGCAATCGCGAGTTCGCGGGAAAGCCCTGCAAATTCAGGGATTACACGCAGGCAAATCATTCTAAACCTGAAATAAGACCCAAGCTTGACGCGAAACAAACTGGCGTTACACCCATTTTGCAATGTAACTATTTTGAAAAAATAGGTTTATGTTCACACCAGGCTCAACGCCTCGGCGATTGGTTTCTCACGATTCACGTTCTTGAACGGTGGTCGAAGTCTTAAACCGAGCGTGTTGAGAAGCACTTTATCTTCATCATAGCTCGGGCAGGGGGCTGCCTTGGTAAGCATGATCTTTGCTTCGCTGGAGAAGAACGAATCCGCGCCGGCCATAAAGCAGAGGGCCTGTTCGGACTCGGAAAGTTTCGCCCGACCTGCGGATAATCTCACCGTTGCGCGGGGCATCAGGATGCGCGCCAGCGCGATCATCTTCAGCGTTTCAAAAAATGGGACAGGCGCGTTGCCCGCCATCGGTGTGCCGGGCACGGGGGAAAGAATATTGATCGGGACCGACTCGGGATGCGGGTTCATGCTCGAGAGTGTCTGCAGCATCGACAGGCGATCGCCGATCGTTTCCCCGAGGCCCATGATGCCACCACTGCAGACGGTAATGTTGGTCTTGCGGACGTTTTCGATGGTTTCAAGCCGGTCATCAAATGTGCGCGTGGTGATGACGTTGCCGTAGTATTCCCGGGACGTGTCGAGATTGTGGTTGTAGGCGTGCAAGCCGGCTTCTTCCAGTCGCCGTGCCTGTTCTTCGTTAAGCATGCCGAGGGTGCAGCAGACTTCGACGCCCAGTTCGTTCACGCCGCGCACCATTTCAAGAACGCGGTCAAACTGCTTGCTGTCGCGCACTTCGCGCCAGGCAGCGCCCATGCAGACGCGCGTCATCCCGGAATCCTTCGCCTGCTGTGCGATGGCAAGCACCTCCTCCTTGCTCATGAGCGGGGAAGAATTGATTTCAGTCTCGTAACTGGACGATTGCGAGCAGTATTTGCAGTCTTCTGAGCAGCCACCGGTTTTGATTGAAATCAGTTTGCAGACCTGCACCTCGTTGGCGTCGTTAAATTCGCGATGCACCGAGGCTGCTTTAAAGACCAGGTCGAGCACGGGCAGGTCGTACAGTTCCTGGATTTCATCCAGGCTCCAATTATGTCGGATGGCAGCCATCGCGGCGACTCCAGGTAAGTAGAAGGCGAGAAAAATCAGCGGGCGAACAAACCCGTCAATTCACCGGTCGCGCGCGGACGAACCTGGCGGCTGGTGGGGTCATAGGCGTAGACGGCAAGCTTGCCCGAGCGATTGTCGAGCACGTAAACCGAATCACCGCCGGTCTGAGAGACCGCGGTCACCATCGCGAAATCGCGGTCCTTAATTGTCGTTGTCGCAACCGCGGGCTGGGGAGCAAAATAATTGCCCAACAGCAGCAGCGTCGCGGTAAGAGACATCACTCCAATGGCCAGCGTCTTTTTATCAGTTGAATAGGTCATGACAGGCACTCCAGAAATTTTGTATTGATGCATTGCAAGGATAGCAAGCCGCTGCTCAACGGCGGCGACCGCTCATCCCCATGCCGTCGAAATCGCGATCCAGGTCGCGCGGCGGTTTCATCGTCACGACCGTGTGGGTCGAGTCATCGTAGGAAATTGCGCCGAGCTGATGGCTCGTTTGATCCAGCACGTAGACCAGATCGTTGACACCGCCGGTGACTGAACCGGGGATCATGATGTAGTCGCCGATGCGGCCTTCACCCACCTGGGCGGCGGCAACGTTGGGCTTTGACATCCGCGCCACAAACAGCGCGAGCAGCACTGCGTTCAAGCTGATCAGAGTGTAGAAGGCGAGGTTTTTCATTCGATGATCTTTCATCTCGGTTCCTTGTAGGAGAAATGTTTCCATCCGTCAGGCAGGATATCACGTTGAAAGTCTGTGCAGAGGAGCCAGTGCAAAAGGGCCAGTGCAAAAGGTTCAGTCCAAAGCCGTCAGTCCAAGTGCGATCGCTTGGCGTCTTTGAAGATCACCGAAACGCAGCAGACGCCGAAGATGATCATCATGATCCAGCAGCCGGTTGAGCCCCACGACATCAGCTCGACTTTGGGGTCGTAGCCCTGGACGCGGGCATCGTAATGGTCCACATCCTCATCGGACGACGCGGAGGCGGCGTGCGGTGTACTGGCCAGAACAGAAATCGCCAGTAGCACCCCGGCCATGGACTTGCGGGTCGATTGACTCAGTAGAAAAAGTGGTTTGAATCGCATCGCCTTGCATCATAACCGTACCGCGTGGCCGGGCAAGGCACGAATGCGTCGCGTGATCGTCAATCCAGGGCGAAATCATGTGACGGATTGTAGCTGCGGCGCCTGCGTCGCCCGTTTGTTTTCCTTTGGAAAAAGGCGACGCAGGCGTCGCAGCTACACAGAACCGGGCCAGAACGCGTCAAAAGTTTCTGCCCTGATCGTCAATCGCTGGCGACGGACTAGTCGAGTTTTTCAGGTTCGATGCCGATGTTCTTTTCACCGGCGGCTTTTTTCTCCTGGTATTTCTTGACCCAGGTTTCAAAGCTTTTGCCGGCGGCGGTGTCGCGGCCAGTGAACTCGAGGCGCGGCGATGTCGGCGTACGGGACGGAAATCTTCTCGTCGCGATCCTTGGGGAAAAGCCGCACTGACGCATCGGCTAATGCCGGACCGTTGCTGCGGCGATCGAAGATATAGCCTTCGACTTTTGATCCGTCTTTCAGGGTGATGGTGATGTCGCCGCGGTAGTCGAAGGCTTTTTCCAGCGCGGTGCGGATTTCCGCGTCACTGGCCATGGAGGGGATATATCCTTCGAGCTTTTCGTGGATAAAACCGGGGGCGATGTCGGTTTCTTCGGCGTCGAAAGGATGAGCTTTGGTTTGTTGGGGCATAGCGGTTGTGCAGGGTTAGAGCGAATGAATTAAGTGCGAACATCGAACATTGAACATCGAACATCCAACAGCGACATCGAACACCGAAGTAAATACGAAAGCATATTTCAGCACTTCAATGTTCGATGTTGGAAGTTCGATGTTCGATGTTCGATGTTCGATGTTCGATGTTCGAAGTGTTCGCATTTTCAGATTCTTCACACCTCAACGGCCTCCACCGTCTCCCGCGACTTGACGCCATTCATCGTCAGCGGCACCACCGTCAGATGCGGCGTGCCGGCCGAGTCCTTGAGTGCTGCCTCCGCGGCGGGATCGGCGTAGCTTCCACCGAACAGGAACGTCTTGGCCATGGCGAAAAGACCGCCGACGGTGCTGAACCCGTGGTCAACGGCGCTGGCCTCATAGCCACTGTGGACCATGCAGTTGGCGCACTTGGGGTTGCCCGATTCGGTGCCGTAGCTCGCCCAACTGGTGGTTTCCATCAGTTCAGAGAAGGTATCGGCATAGCCGTCCTGCAGCAGGTAGCAGGGCTTTTGCCAGCCGAAGACGTTGTATGTGGGCATGCCCCAGGGGGTGCAGGTGTAGTGGCGTTTGCCCATCAGGTATTCAAGGAAAAGCGGGCTTTGATTGAAGACCCACTTTTTGCTGCGGTTGCTGAGGATCTTGGTAAACAGTTCCTTGGTTTTTCGCTTGCCGAGGAAGTGTTTCTGGTCGGGGGCTTTGTCGTAGCTGTAACCGGGCGAAAGCATCATGCCTTCAACGCCGAGGGCCATCATTTCGTCGAAAAAGGCGCGAACGCTGGCCGGGTCGGCGCCTTCGAACAGGGTGGTATTGGTGGTGACGCGGAACCCGCGTTTGACGGCGGCGCGAATCCCCGCGGTGGCAACGTCGTAGGTTCCTTCGCGGCAGACAGCAAAGTCGTGATGGTCTTTCTGACCGTCCATATGGACGCTGAAAGTGAGATACTTGCTGGGAGTGAACAGGTGCAGCTTTTCTTCCAGCAGCAGGGCGTTGGTGCAGAGGTAGACGTATTTTCGGCGGGCGACGAGGCCTTCGACGATTTCCTTGATCTGCGGGTGCATCAGCGGTTCACCGCCGGGGATGGAAACCATTGGCGCGCCGCATTCATCAACGGCGGCAAAGCATTGTTCGGGCGTCAGATTCTTTTTCAGCACATGGGCGGGGTATTGAATCTTACCGCAGCCGGCGCAGGCGAGATTGCAGCGGAAAAGCGGCTCGAGCATCAACACCAGGGGGTATTGCTTCTGGCCTTTGAGTTTTCTCGCAAGCACGTAGCTGGCAACGGTGTACATCTGAGATATCGGAACGCCCATAATGATTTATCCCTGACTCGGAAGGGCTTGCTTCCGGAAAACGCAGATCATAGCTGAGAACCCTGCTGACAACAAAGGCCAGTGACCGGCCTTGCTGCCAGACCCGCGGTAACGCGATATACTTGCGGCACTTTGACCCAAGACCAGATCCTGATCCTCACGGCGGTGCAACTGGAAACGCGCGCCATGCAGCAGGCACTACGACCGATGCGGGCCACGGTTCAGACTGCTGGAATCCGCGCGGGCCGTTTGCCTGATCCGGGAACAGTGGCGGGAGTCGAGCTGATTATCGTTTGCGGTGTCGCGGGGGCTCTGGATCCCGAGCTCATCACCGGCGAAGTTATACTGGACGACCCGCATCTCCATATTCCCGACAGTCCTTTATATCGGCGCGGTCGAATCCACACCGCCAGCCAAATCGTCTCCACACCGGCGGACAAGGCCCGGCTGTACGCCGAAACAAATGCTTTGGCCGTGGATATGGAACAGGCGATTGTTCTCGATTTTGCAAAAAAACACGGTATTGCGATGATCGGGATGCGGGCGATCAGCGACACCGCCGACCGGTCGCTCGATGCAGCGGTGGTTCACCTGGTGGATGACCTGGGTCGGCCCAGGCCGTTGAAAATCGCGTCGATCCTGTTAAGGCGGCCGCTGTTAACGCGTCACCTGATGCGGCTGAATTCGGATTCGAAAATCGCGCTGAAAAACCTGGGTACAGCCCTGCGGTCTGTAATTGAAAATTTAACCGAAACCGGCGATAGGGCGATCACACCTTCTTAAGTTTTGTCACCCGGCCGTATTTTAACCACTCGACGACAAAGATATTACCGCTGGAGTCGAACCGTGCGCTGTGCGGCGTGCAGAAAATACCGGGCTGGGTGTCGGCGAGTTTCACCCCGTTGTTTGCGCCTGCTTGGGATTGGGGTTATCACCCAGATGGGTGATGAGTTTATTGTCTTTGTCGAAAATGGTGACGCGACCTTTGAGGTCGGGGATGAGGAGATCTCCGCCGCGCTGGTGGAACATGCAGGGAGCGCGGAGTTCGTCGGTCACCATTTTGATTAATTTTCCATCGAGGGTGAACCATTGCAATCGGACATTGCTCCGGTCTGCGACGACGAGCGACGGGGCTGCTCCTTCGCGGGTGTCGACCCAGATTCCGTGGGGGCAGTGAAGTTCACCGGGCCCGGTTCCAGTTCCGCCCCAGGATTGGATGTATTTGCCGGCTGAATCATAGCGATGGATGTAGTTCGAGCCGTAGCCGTCGGTGACATAGAAATCGCCGTTATCGGGCAAGGCGATAAAGGTGGGCACATATTTCTTTTCGTCGACATAATCGGGCACGGATTCAGTGCCCTTGAGGTGCTGGGCCTGTCGGGGAAAATCGAGTTCCATCAGCACTTCACCCTCGAGGGTGGTTTTATAAACCTTGTGCATGGTGGTGGGGGCGAGGTAGAGAAATTCTTTACCGCCTTCGACGCGGAGATCCATGCCGTGTGCGCCCTTGGCGAACTGGGGCCCCCAGCTGCTGATAAATTTTCCATCGGGATCGAAGATGCAGGTGCTGTCGCCGGTCGGCGAGGCATTGTGAATAAAGATGCGACCGTCAGCGGTCTCGACCACTGCATGCGTATTGCCGAATTTTTTACCGTCGGGCAACTTCGCCCAGTTGTCGACCCATTCATAGGTATGGTCACCACTGCCGAGAATGACGGGTTTTGCGGCGGCCTTATCCTCAGCCCGCAGGATTGCGGGGAAACCAGCCACAAGTGCACCGGTAGCGACAGCGGCCGCGACAAAGGCCCGGCGCGACAGCTTTTTATGATTTGGCGCTTCTTCTGATGTGGGTTCGATTTTCATTGTTCTCCGGTTATCTCTATGTTACAATGTGGGGCTACAATCGTTTAATAACTGTTCAACGCAGACGCGGACTCAAGGTAGTTTATTGTAGATGTTGCAAAGCGACGTGCCATTACCGCCGAAGGATGATAACGCCTGTCTTCGCGGGGCGGCGGTTCCTGTCATATTGATCCTGGCCCTGGGGCTCGGTTGGCTTTTGATGACCGGCGGGTCATCGCAGAAAAGCTACGCATCGTCAGGGATTACGGTCAGTTCCTACGCGGACAAGAACACGATTATTTTCAACCGGGATATCCGTCCGATCCTGGCGGATCGCTGCTTTGCCTGCCACGGACCTGACCCAAATAAGCGCCAGGCGGGTTTGCGGCTGGATCGACCCGATGCGGCGCTTGGGGCGCTGCCGCATCATCCGAATCTGCGCGCATTTGTTCCGGGAGATCCGGATCACAGCGAGGCGCTCAAGCGAATTCTCAGCACGGACCCGGTATCGGTGATGCCGCCTTCCACTTCGCATCTGAAGCTGGATGCAAAGGAAAAAGAACTGATTCGCCAGTGGGTGGTTCAGGGCGGGCCTTACCAGGAGCACTGGGCATTCACCGCCCCGGTTCGTTCACCGCTGCCGCCGGTGGGGAATACGTCGTGGGTTCACAATGACATCGATCGTTTTGTGCTGGCGAATCTGGAATCCAACGGGTTAACCCCGTCGCGGGAGGCGGACAAACCGACGTTGATTCGCCGGGTGTCACTGGATCTGACCGGCATTCCACCGACACCTGCCGAAGTGGACGATTTTATTGCCGATACTTCGCCGAATGCGTATGAGAAGGTGGTGGATCGGCTGCTGGCTTCGCCACGGTATGGGGAGCAGATGGCGACCCAATGGCTCGATTACGCGCGGTATGCGGACTCGCACGGGTATCAATCGGATCCGGAACGTCATATGTGGAAATGGCGTGACTGGGTGATTAACGCTTACAACAGCAACATGCCGTTCGATCAGTTTGCAATTAAGCAATTGGCCGGCGATCTGCTGCCCAACGCGACGCTGGATGATCGCATTGCCACGGGGTTCAACCGCAATCACCGCATTAATGATGAAGGCGGGATCATCAACGAGGAATGGCGCGTGGAAGGCGTCATCGATCGCGTCTCAACCACGTCGGCGGTTTTCATGGGACTCACCATGGAATGCTGCCGATGCCACGACCACAAATACGATCCAATCACCCAGAAGGAGTTTTATTCCTTCTCGGCGTATTTCAACAGCGTGAACGAGCTGGGAATCGGCCCAACCGGTCCAACGGATAAAGGGATCAACGTTCCCCCGGTTTTGAAAATTCCATCAGCTGAGCAGAAGAAGCAGATGGACGATCTGGATGCCAAGCTCACACAGGCCAACGCGAAGCTGGCGGCCCTGGAAAAGACGCTGCCGGAAAAGATAGCGCACTTGAATGGCGGCGCTTTCCGGCTTGCAGAGCCGGCGGGGCTGGTTGCGCAGCTTTCCGCTGGATGGCGCAATTGCGGGCCTGGATAGCAAGGGTAAAGCGATCGCTACGAAGTATGTTGGCAAAGCGACGCCGGTTTTTGTTGCTGGGACCGATGGGAAAGCCCTTCGGTTCGATGGAAGCGGGTCTGCAGTTGACGCCGGGGAAGCGGTTAGCTTTGAGCGCACAGATCAGTTTACGATTGGTGCCTGGATCAATGCTTCGGGCAGCGGGTCGATTGTCAGCCGGATGAATACCGACGACGGTGATCGCGGCTTTGATATGTTCATGGAAGGCGGCAAGATCGCCGTTCACATCATCCATCGGTGGCCGGACAATGCGATAAAAGTGGAAACAAAGAAGCCGCTGCCTGCGGGTCGGTGGAATCAGGTGTTTGCCACGTACAACGGCAACAGCAGCGGGGCGGGCGTTAAAATTTATGTCAATGGGAAACTGCAGCCTGTGACGGCGGTGAGCGACGCGCTGACGGATTCGATCAAGACCACCAGCCCGCTGCTGATCGGCAAGCGGGATGGAAGCTCGCCTTTCACCGGTGATGTGGCGGATGTTCGGTTATACAACCGCGTGCTGAAACCAGCCGAAATTGGTGCTTTGGCCGGTAGCAAATCGTTGCAGGGTATTTTGAAGATCGCGCCGCAGAATCGGACGGATGCTCAGACTGCGGAGATTGCCGCTTACGTTGAATCGACAGACCCGGTCCTCTCCGCCGCCGCCACGTCCGTGGAACAGTTGAAGAGCGATCAGGCGGCATTAGACAAGCTCGTTCCTGACACGATGGTGATGGAGGATTTGCCCACGCCGCGCGATACTTTTGTGTTGCTCCGCGGGCAATATGACAAGCACGGGGATCAGGTGCAGCCTGGCGTGCCCGCTGTGCTGCCGCCTTTGCCCAAAGACGCGCCGCCGAACCGCCTGGGGCTGGCGCGATGGATTGTCGATCCGGCAAACCCGCTTACATCGCGCGTGCAGGCGAATCGCCTGTGGGAAAAATTCTTCGGGGTGGGACTGGTAAAAACCAGCGAAAATTTGGGTACGCAGACCGAATGGCCGTCCAATCCTCAATTGCTGGACTGGCTGGCGACGGAGTTGGTAGGGTTGCACTGGGATCTGAAGGCGTTCCAGAAAGAGATCGTAATGAGTGCGGCTTACCAGCAGGCGTCGGAAGTGACGCCGGAGATGGTGGATCGCGATCCTGAAAACAGGATGATCGAGCGTGGGCCGCGCTTCCGGCTATCGGCTGAGGAGATTCGCGACCAGGCCCTCGCGGTGAGTGGCCTGCTCGTGGAAAAAATCGGCGGGCCCAGCGCTCGGCCCTACGAGCCGGCGGATCTCTGGGCGGGTAATAACTTCGGCAACTTGAAAAAATACATCATCGACGAAGGGGAAGGGCTCTATCGCCGAAGCGTATACACGTTTATCAAGCGGTCGGCGGTTCCTTCAAACCTGTCGCTGTTCGATCAGCCCAGTCGAGAATATTGCGTGATTCGGCGCTCGCGCACCGACACCCCGTTGCAGGCGCTGGACTTGATGAACGACACCACCTATGTGGAAGCTTCGCGCGTGATGGCTCAGCACCTGATGCTGGATGACAAAGGGTCGCCGGCGGATCGAATCAAGGTGGCGTTTAAGCGGGTAACGTGCCGTGAACCAAGTACAGATGAGATGAATATTCTGTCGGCAGGTTTCGAAAAAAATCTCGCCACGTTCAGGAAAGATCCAGACGCTGCCGGCAAGCTGGTTTCGATTGGATCTGCGCCGCGCGACCCGAGTCTGGACACAGCGGAGTTAGCCGCATACACGATGACGTCGAGCATCATTCTCAACCTCGATGAGACGGTTACGCGGCAGTGAACGACAATACGCTTATAACTCTCAGCGGCGTGTCTGCGGGGGCGGGGTTGGAATATTCATTGCGCAACGCGTAAAGCGCACGGCTCGACGAGGTAGTTTGAATCATCGGAGAAAGCCATGAATCCCAAGCAAATGCGATCGCTCCTGCAGCAACAGGACGCATATAATCGCCGCACCTTTCTCACCCGCGCGGCGGCGGGCATCGGCGCAGCGGCGCTGGGCAGTTTGCTGGGCGACAGTTTCCCCGCCATGGCGGCGAGCTTATCTCCGGGTGCGGGCCCGTCGCAGGTTGCGCCGCAAATCGCGCCATTGGGCCTGCCGGGCCTGCCGAACTTTCCCGCCAAGGCCAAACGCGTCATCTACCTTTTTCAAAGCGGCGCTCCGTCGCAGATGGATCTGCTGGATTACAAACCCAAGCTGGTCGACATGCGCGGCACAGACCTGCCGGGATCGGTCCGAATGGGCCAGCGGCTCACCGGCATGAGTTCGGGGCAGAAAAGTTTTCCGGTCGCGCCGTCAATGTTCAAGTTCAAGCAGTACGGTCAAAGCGGCCAGTGGATGAGCGAGTTGCTGCCGTATACCTCGCAGATCGCGGATGACATCTGCGTCATTAAATCGATGTACACCGAGGCGATCAATCACGATCCAGCCGTCACCTTTTTTCAGTCCGGCTCGCAGATCGCCGGGCGGCCGGCGATCGGGTCGTGGTTCAGCTACGGCCTGGGCAGTGAAAACAAGGACCTTCCGGCATATGTCGTGTTGATTTCGCGCGGCATGGGCAATGCCCAACCGCTTGCGGACCGCAACTGGGGTTCAGGATTTCTGCCGACGCAGCACCAGGGCGTGCGGTTCAACGGGTCGGGTGAACCCGTGCATTATATTAATGACCCCGCCGGTGTGGATCGATCGCTGCGTCGCGACATGCTGGATCAACTGAACGGATTGAACAGCATTCACCATGACGCGGTTGGCGATCCGGAAGTAGCGACGCGTATTTCACAATACGAGCTGGCGTATCGCATGCAGGCATCGGTGCCGGAATTGGCGGACATCTCCAACGAGCCGAAGGAAATCCTGGACATGTACGGGCCGGATGTTCACAAGCCCGGGACGTTCGCTGCGAACTGCCTGCTGGCCCGCCGGCTTGCCGAGCGGGACGTGCGATTCGTTCAGGTCTTCCACATGGGATGGGATCAGCACTCGAATCTTCCGCGCGATATTCGCGGCCAGTGCAAGGATACCGATCAACCCAGCGCGGCTTTGATCATGGACCTGAAACAGCGTGGGTTGCTGGATGACACCCTGGTGGTATGGGGCGGTGAATTCGGGCGCACGGTCTACAGCCAGGGCGAATTAACTGCCACGAATTACGGTCGCGACCACCACCCGCGGTGCTTCACCATGTGGATGGCAGGCGGCGGTGTCAAACCGGGTATTTCCATCGGTGAAACCGATGATTATTGCTATAACATCACCAAGGATCCGGTGCATGTGCATGACCTGCACGCTACTATTTTACGCGCTGATGGGGGTCGATCACACCCGCCTGACGTATCGATTTCAGGGCCGCTATTTCAGGCTTACCGACGTTGCGGGGTCGGTCGTTCAGGCGGTGATTGCCTGATGGTTCAATACGCACGACCGCCGTTCGTTCACAAACGTTGCAGTGACGCTGGCTAAGCTGACAATGAATCGCTGACTGCGAACAGTTCTCTCAATGCCCACCCCTCCAAATTTAGTCCTGTTTCTCGGTCGCCTGCACCCGCTGCTGGTGCATCTGCCTATTGGCTTTTTGACCCTGCTGGCGATGGTGGAAGCGATGAGCCGCTTCAAGCGATTTCGCGGGGCGACCGAAGCGCGCAGGCATCATCCTGCTGGCGATGGGTCTGTCGGTCATCGTCACCATCGCCTGCGGTTTAATGCTCTCCACTAGTGGCGCATATGAAACATCCCTGCTGTTCTGGCATAAGTGGATGGGAATCGCGCTGGGCACGGGGATTATTTTTTCGGGCGTCGCGTTCTATAAGAAACGATTCAAGGTTTACAACGCTGCCCTCATCTTTAATCTCTTGCTTCTCGGCCCGGCGAGCCATTTCGGTGGTTCAATGACCCACGGGAAAAACTACCTGTTTGCCTATGCGCCCAACTGGATGCGGCCTGCAACGGATGCCGCCGTGCCCGTGGCGGTGATACCTGCTGCCGCCCCCGCGGGGCCGGCCCAGGCGAATGTATACGCGGACCTGGTTCAACCGATCCTCCAGCAGAACTGCATAGCCTGCCATGGAGCGGACAAATCCAGTGGTCAGCTTCGGCTGGATTCCGTTGCATTCATCAGGCAGGGGGGTCATACCGGTCCGGCAATCGTAGATCGCGACTCCAACGGCAGTTTACTGATGCAGCGGCTTCAGCTCGCTGCCCAGGACGCCAAGCACATGCCGCCTGACGGCAAGCCCCAGCCAACCGACGACCAGATTGATACTTTGAAATGGTGGATCGACAACGGCGCACCCGACACTAAAAAAGTTGGCGATTTGAATCCAACCGACGACCAGCTGTCCCTGGTTAGCCGGCTGCTGAAGCTTCCCGCTCCGACGGATCCAACGACCGCACCACCTCTTCCGGTTGCGGATGCCCGGGAGGAGGTCGCGGCGCTGACGCCGCAGACCGGCATCGTGGTGACACCGTTTGCGGTCGACCAGCCCTGGATCATCGTAAACGCCGCGCTGAGCAAAACGTTCGGAGACCGGCAGCTGGCGATGCTTGCGCCTCTTGCATCGAATATTGTTGATTTGAACTTATCAGGCACGCAAATCACCGATGCGGGTTTGCTCACAGTGTCGACGATGTCGAATCTAACCAAACTTCGCCTGGACCGAACGGCGATTACCGATGCGGGCCTGGGGCATTTGACCAAGCTCAAGAAACTGAACTACCTGAACCTGTATCGCACCGATGTGACCGACACCGGCCTGAAAACTCTTACAGCTCTTCCAAAGCTCCAGCATCTGTATCTGTATCAAACCAAGGTGCATCCGGAGGCGGCAGAGCAATTCGCGGCTTCCAAGACGGACGAAACCAAGATTGCCCGGTTGAAAAAACAAATAGCGTTATTGCAGGAACAGATGTCGGTGGCTGGCGTTGAGGTAGTAGGCGCGGTAGCGCCCACGACGATGCATGCGGCGGCGAGCCCGTCGAAATAGAGCCGAAGCTCGTGGGAGCTCGTGAGGCTGCCTAAAATTGGGCCGGTGCAAAATCCTGAAAATTGCCTCGATGCGAAAGGACCGGATCGTTAGTGCGAAAGTGATCTGGCAGGCTCTGGTTAGGGTAGATCCCTAAGTGTTGTGCCTGCCGGGTATTGTTGACGGCTTTGCCGAGGTTCATTAGTATCGTGCGTAGTTGCGGGTCAGCAGCGCATTTTTGCTCAGCTGCAACCTGCACCTGCCACGTGGGGTCAAGGGCGATGCCTGAGACCGACTCTTGTCGACCGACGAATCACGTCGGACATTGCCGGATGCCTTCTAGGGGTGCCCGCAACAGACTTTTTTGCGGCGGGAGTATCATGGAAGTCAAGTTCTAACCGAGTTGCTTCACCTATGTGGGAGACTCTAAGCACGCACGTGGTATCAGTCGTGTATTTAAGCATTCTGTGCGTGATAGCTGTCTACGGCTTGCATCGCTATGTGCTGGTGTACCTGTACCTTAAGCATCGGCATGACGGCTACATCCCCGTAGGCCGCCACGAGATTCTCCCGCGCGTGACGGTGCAACTGCCGATGTACAACGAAGACTTCGTTGCCGAGCGCATCATTAAGGCATCCTGCGAGATCGATTACCCCCGCGAGAAATTGGAAATTCAGGTGCTGGATGACAGCACGGATCATTCCGCGGACATCGCCCGCAAAGCATGCGAAGAGATGGCAGCCCTTGGCCATCCGATCCGATACATCCGCCGCGAAAACCGGGTGGGTTACAAGGCCGGTGCGTTAGCCGCCGGACTGTTGCAGGCCAAAGGGGAATTTATTGCCATCTTCGATGCCGACTTCATTCCACCCAAGGACATCTTTTACAATGTCGTGGATTACTTCACGGATCCGAAGATCGGAATGGTTCAGATCCGCTGGGACCATCTGAATCGCAATGCATCGCTTCTGACCAAGAGCCAGGCGATTTTCCTCGACGGGCATTTCGTGATCGAGCACACAGCGCGGAACCGCAGCGGCCGGTTTATGCATTTTAACGGCACGGCGGGGGTGTGGCGTCGGGATACGATCAGCGACGCGGGCGGCTGGCAGCACGATACCCTGACTGAGGATCTGGATCTCTCGTACCGCGCAGCTGAAGGGGTGGCAGTTTGTCTATCTGCCGCAGTACGCGGCGCCGGCGGAGCTTCCTCCGGAAATCATTGGCTTTAAGCAGCAGGCACATCGGTGGACAAAAGGGTCCTGTCAAACCGCGATCAAATTGCTTCCGCGCATTCTGCGGTCAAAGCACCTGCCGATGCACATCAAAACCGAGGCGTTTTTCCACCTGACCTGCACCGTGGTTTACCCATTGATGGTGCTGCTGACCTTGCTGATGTACCCAAGCTTCTTTTCGGTTTATGGTTCATTTAAATCGCAGACCTGGGCGCAGTGGCTTTTCAGCGGCAGCCTGTTCATCCTGGCGACCTGCTCGGCCAGCACCTTTTTCCTCTTCGCCCAGCGCGAACTTTTCGGAAAACAGGCAGCCTGGAAATCGTTGCTTTATTTGCCGTTTCTCATGGGGCTTGGCGTCGGAATCAGTTTGAACAACGCCAAGGCAGTGCTGGAAGCCATCTGGGGCGCGATCAAACGAAAGCCGAGCGAGTTTGTCCGCACACCCAAGTACGGCGTGACCGGAAACGACAAAAAAGCCTGGCAGCCAACGAATGTGTTTACCCTCAAGCGGCTGATGCTTCCGATTGTGGAAATTGCGTTTGGCGTTTACATGTTTGTCTGCCTGATTATCAGCGTTTTCAGCTGGCGAGGCATTGGCAGCGCACCGTTCCTGGCGATCTTTGCCGCGGGTTATCTCTATGTTGGTTTTAATTCTGTCTACACGCTGCACCGCATGAGCCAGGATATCGGAGAAGACACCGAAGAAGCCGCCGAACCTGTCGAACAGCTGTCGGCATAAGCTCGATAAAAACGGGCACGGGATTCCACTACACAATTCGAAGCCCAGCGAAATACAGTCTGCGAAAATTGAGATTTGCATCTGAATCGCAGCCGCCTTGGCTGGTATGATGCACTGAAATGTCCGAACTCGAGCTTCCCCACACATCTGGTTGTTTCGTCTGCGGCCGAGAGAATCCACTGGGATTGCGATTGTCATCGTTCGTGGACACACAGAGCGGCATGGTGTCCACCACGTTCACACCGCTCGATCAGCACATCGGATTTGACAAGATCATCCACGGCGGGATTTTAGCGACGGTGCTCGACGAATTGATGGTCTGGAGCGCGATTTGGGCTTGCGGAAAAGCCTGCGTCGCCGGCGAGTTGTCACTGCGCTTTCTGCAGAAGGCGACGCCCGGACGACCGCTTACAGCCAGCGCGACGGTGAGCCGAAACAGATCGCGGCTGATCGAAACGGTGGGAAACGTGCATGATGGTTCGATCCTGATCTGCTCGGCGACAGCCAAGTATGTGCCGCTCGGTCTCGACGCGACGACTGCTTTCTGGCAAACCCTTGTTCCCGAAACATCGACCGCGGCCGCACGCACTTACATTTGTCGGTAGCGGCGAGGTGTTATTATCGGCAACTCCGCTTTTTGGCTCCTTGCACGGTTGGATTGCACGCTGTGACTTTCAAGTCGTTAGCTCAAGAGTTCTCATAATCCTGCGATGTTTGCGCGTTGCTGATGAATGTTGTGAGCAGCGCATTTTTTTGTACTGAATTCGACAAGCCGAGGCTATAATTAGCATCCTGCTCTGGCGGAGCGTGTCTGAAGTTGTTCCTTCCCGAGGTTTCCATGCCGACTGCAACGACGTCTGTGAAGCGGTGTGTCAATTGTCAAAAAGATGTAACCAGTCAGCAACGGATGAAAGATTCATCCGGACGGTACTGGTGCATCAGTTGTGGTGTCGCGGATCAGAAAAAGAAGAGCGCGAGCCTGGCCCGGCCCGCGAAAGCAAAAGGCCCCGGGCTGTTTGCAGGCCTCAGCGCCATGGGCAGCGGTGGTACGGACAAAGCCCGACTTGTGAAGATGCTGATTGTGATGGGATTGCTAGCCGCAGGGGCGGCGTGGCGATTCTCCACGTTGCATTAAGCCACGCACAGCGCAGGCTGTTATTGCAGTACATCGCGCAGTTGCCGCAGTTCAGTCGTCTGTGGATCGTCTGGGTTGGATTGCAGATAGCGATCCAGCCAGACGCACGCGGGTTTAGCCAGCCCGCATCGGGCGAGCACCAGGCCCAGATCACGTTGCAGGCGGTGCTGTTCCGGCCAGAGCAGCATTTCCATTTCGAGCATGGCTCCTACGTCGGCATAACGGTCTTCTGTGCCAAACAGGTTCAATAAATTCTGCAGCATTCGCGTTAGCCATTGGCGATTGCTTACCGGATTGAGCAGCTCGTCGCTCCATTCCACATCAGGGCCGAAGTGGAGGGCCATCTGCTCGTGAGCTTCGTCTCGGGTGAGGAGTCGACCGCCGGAAAAACAATCGACCAGCAACAGGCTGTCGCCTGAATTCAAGCCGACCAGAAAGTGACCGGGAAGACCCACGCCCCAGCTATTGATGCCGAGTCGGTCTGCCACCAGTTTGTAAACAAGTGAAAGCGTAATCGGCAGCCCGCGCTTATTTTCCAATACCGCCGGGAGATAACTGCTCAGGGGATTGTGAAAATCTTCAGCGCTTCCGACAAATCCTTCTTCGTCAAACAGCACATGATGAAGGTGAGCAAGCAGCGCCTGTGGCTGGGGACCGCGCACCCGCGAGCGGACAGTATCAGCCAGGCATTTGATTCGTTGTTCGGTCTCTCGCACAGTCGCGTTTTCCATGCCATGCCGCGAGATTGCTACTGCCCCCTGCAGAAGCGCAGGGTGGAACTCAGCGTTGTCATCTGCTTGGCGAGCAGTTTGAACGCGGAAGAAGAACAGCACAAAGGTACGACAGGCGTCATGGCGATCTCCAGAAGACTAACCCTTAAGGATCGGTCAATCACCTGAATTGTATGCAGAATCTATGCCGCGCCTTCCGCACTGGCAAATGATCTTGTCACGGAACGAGGTGAAAATGAATCACGGTAACATAGGAGGAATCGATAAGGTCGGGGTTGTAGGCTTTTAATGATTTTTGCAGATCTGCCAGGGATGTCAGACCACCGGATTTAGCATCATCTTCGCTGAGCTGATCGAATCTGATGGGCTTAATCGCGGTGATTTCCACCGCAATTTGCTGTTTTCCTGATTCCAGCATTGCTGGTCCGAGAGGCAGCTTGCGGATTCCTTTGCGCGTGGTGCTGGTTTGTGTGCGCGCAAGATGCGCTGTGCCGATTCGCTGGAACATTTCAGCACAGTGCCGGCCGGCAGATTGAGTCGCTCGGTGCCGGCAGTCGGCGCGGTCGCGACTGCTGCGGCGGATGTATCAGAGGGCGACATAGCGGTGGCGGGGCTTGGCGCGGATTTGCAGCCGACAAGTGCTAATCCAAAGAATATTGCGGTGAAAAAACCAGCCTTAGTTTTTATTAAAGTCACGTTCGGTTCTCCAAGGCGCAGTGCGCCAACCGGGTTGAGGAAGTGCTGATGCGTTATTCGCACGAACGGTTTGTTATACAACCGAACGCGTGCCGCGTTTGGACCGCTTGCATAAATGACAAGGCGTATCCATTGGGCAGTGACAGGCGGGATGAAGTGCGGCGCGGATCTGGCCTGCGTCGGCAGATTTCAGGTTGATTGCGTAGCGCAACTCGGCTCACGGGCGTGGTGACCGGTGGACTGAGATCAGGTTACCGGCGGAGAAAATCTTCAGGCTACTTTCTGCAGTTCGGGTTCTGGAACATTTTCCAGCTGGATTTCGCGGTGTTCCACCTTGCGGTAGCCCAGCTGATTGACGATTTCCAAAATCTCGGTCCAGGTAGGATAGAGGCGGCGGTTGACCTTCTTGTAGGTTTCGACGGCCATTACGAATTCGAATTGTTCGCTGTTCATTTCGCCTTCTTCCGCGCTTCGGCGGTCATCGCTGCGACGTCGGCCCGGACCGCGCCGACGCTCTAAACCTGTGTCTTCGCGACGCTCGGCAACCCGCCACTCGGGGCCGTCGTAATCGGAGTCTTGCTCACTGGTGGTTCTGCGGTCGATTCCAACGCGACGATCGACCCGGCTGTTTCGCCGGTCGGGGCCCTTGCCGGGCTCATGCCCGCCGCGGCGAGACCGACTCGCTAGCTGATCGGCCTCACTGGGGGTTTGCTCTATATTATCGGCTGTGGACTCAGTCGGCATACTGCACCTCTGGTTTTGTATCGCCTTGAACGCGTACAGACTTTAAGAGGTTGAAGCGGGATGACGGGCGGGCGCGATGCCGGTGACCGTGTCGAAGATGCTTATTCGACGGCGTATTTAGCGAGTGGGACTTTTTCTCCCACCAGCTCGATGCCCTCGCTAAGCAGGAGTTTTTTCTTGGCGGGAAGCCCGCCTGCAAAGCCCGTGAGCGAACCGTTGCTGCCGACGACGCGATGACACGGGACGCCCGGCGCGTAGGGGTTGCGGCCCAGGGCGCGGCCCACCGCGCGGTAGGCTTTGCATTGCAGTTGACCGGCCACCCAGCCGTAGGTGGCAACTTTTCCTCTGGGGATACGCGATGTGATCGCCCAAACCTTCTGCTCGAAGGGCATTGCGGTTGTCAGGATACCTTTTCGGATCAGTGCTTCGGTGTCTGGTTCCATGGGAGGCCGCTTTCTGTTTTTTTGTCCGCGATCGCGAAACATTGGACTACTTCAGTTCATCCACGTCTACAAAACAATCTTTTGCCGGGATCGGTGCCTGCAGCACGCCGAGGTTGACAAGTTGGGACGAGAGATCATTCCACCGCTGGGCGGTCATTGTGCCAAGCATGGGCGTATCGATGAGCGGTTTCTGAGCCTGTGCGGCGGCGGCGAATGTAGGGGGGTCCATGTCGTGGTTAAGCAATTCCATGGCCGAGTTGGCAGCGGATGGATTGTCGAGATAAGCGCGCCAGCCTTCACGGCAGGCGGCCACCATCGATTTCACCATCGCGGGGTTGCTGCGGACCAAATCGCCGCGGGTAATAACTACGGTTGTGTATGGATTATAACCGGCATCGGCGATGAGGAACGTCTGAGGATCACCGTGGGCGGCGGTTGCAAGAATGGGTTCGGCGGTAACGAAGCATTGCTGCGAATCTTCAGGCTTGGCCATGAAATTTGCGATGCCGCCGGGGTAGTTTGTGATATTTACATCATGGGCAGCATATTTTTTGCGACAAAAGCTCAACCATGCATTGTCCTCGGCTTCCAGGGTACCGGGGTGGGTGAAGACGTCAGCAAGGGATTTGAAGCCGCGTGCCTTGTGCACCATGACGCCCTGCGGGCAGGTCTGGTAGACGGCAAACAGTGCGACGACATCGGCGCCTTTGGCGCGGGCGATCAGCACCTGGTCGGCAGCGGTGGTACCGAAATCGGCTTTGCCCTGGGCGATCAGTTGCCACATATCCGCGCCTTCGCCGGCGGATTTGATGTCGATGCTGAGCCCGTGGTTGGTAAAGTTGCCACCTGCCTGGGCAGCATAGAATCCACCAAACTCAGGCTCAGCACGCCAATCAAGCAGTAGAAGGGTCTTATTGTCCGTTTTACCGCAACCACAAGACAGGAAAAGCACCAGGATAAAGGCTGGAAAAGAGCGTAGCATAGTGCCAGAGTGTAACCGGGACGGTCGTGATCCAGCTAATATCAAGACCGATAATTGTGGGTGAGAAGGCGAGCAAAATTAAACTCAAGGTGATCGTATTGACTTGGAGTTTTGATTCAGCTAAAGTCGCCTCGTTAGAATTGGTCACGATAGCAGCATAATTTCGTTCATAACTCCAGATCGTTTTGGTGAAATGAGTAGCCAGATCGACCTGGATTTTCGTTTTTGTGCTTCAGCGAATGCTTGCCGCTGTTGATGTTGGATAAGTTTAAGATCGAGCCCGGACATTGAGAATTGTGTTTGTCCGGCGGACAGGCCGCTAATCGTAATGATAAAGCGGCTAATTTTATCGGCACGCCCAAGGCGCTCCCAGCGATGTGAGCCCCGTTGCAGGCGTGTCCACTCATTTGCAGCAACTTTTGCTGCCGGCACGGCTTAGATTTATATCGGCTATTCCGGGCAGAAGTTCAGAAAATTTGACTGTTTTTCACGCCCTCTAGTGAGAAGGAACTCTGATGCGAGTCCACGAAGTACGCGATTTCAGCAAGCGCGGCGACGCTCTTCCCATTCCCAATCTGATCGATGTCCAGATTGAGTCCTATACCCGCTTCCTTCAGCAGGAGGTGCCGATCCTCGAACGGAAAAATCAGGGTCTCGAAGCCCTGCTCCGCGAAGTATTTCCCATCGAAAGCTACGACGGAAATCTTCGTCTGGAGTACATTAGTTATGAACTCTCAGAAGCAAGATACACCACAGATGAGTGCCGTGCGCTGCGTTTAACTTATGGCATGCCTTTCCGCATCCAGGTGCGGTTTGTCCGCAAGGACAAGGACGAGGTGATGGAAGACTCCATCTACCTCGGTGAAATCCCCATCATGATCGGTGGCGGTGAATTCATCATCAATGGTGCCGAACGCGTCATCGTGAATCAGCTGCACCGCTCGCCGGGCGTGGACTTCCTCGTCGAAGTTCAGGAAGGCGATCGTCCGCTTCATGGCTGTCGCGTTATTCCTGAGCGCGGAAGCTGGATTGAATGCTCGGTCACCAAAAAAGATGCACTGGCGGTTCGCATCGACCAGTCCTCAAAGATTCCTGCGACCACCTTTATCCGGGCGCTGGACAAAAAGTACGGCACCACCGAAGCGATCATCCGGGAATTTTATTCAGTTGAGAGCGTGAAGGTTTCTCAGCTGAGCAATCAATATTACGCGGTTGCTCCCATCATCGATGCCGAGACCGGTGAAGAACTGGTCAAGTCCGGGCGCAGATTGGTGAAGCGCTGAACAAGATTCAAGCCAGTGGCATGAAGTCGATCGACTGCGTGACGAAAGTTGTCGACCCACTGATCCTCAATACGCTGGCGGACGATAATTCCACGAGCTATGAAGATGCGCTGATGCGGATATACGCCCGGCTTCGCCCGGGTAATCCACCGCAGCTGGAAAAAGCGATGACGCTTTTCCATGAGAAGTTCTTCGATGAAAATCGCTATCGTCTCGGCCGCGTCGGTCGTTTCCGAATCAACCGCAAGTTCGATCAGAACGTGCCGGAAACGGTGATGACCCTCCGCAGCGAGGATCTGGTCAACAGCTTGAAATATATGTTCAAGCTCCGCAGCGGTGAAGGATACGTGGATGATATCGATCATCTGGGAAATCGCCGCCTGCGCACGATCGATGAACTTGCCGCGGAAGAAATGCGCAAGGGATTCCTGAAGCTGAAGCGCACCGTTCAGGAGCGCATGAGCCTGAAGGATCCAAACGAACTGGGTCGAATCGCTGAGCTGGTGAATAGCAAATCGATTTCGTCCAGCATCGACTTCTTCTTTGGTCGCGGTGAGCTGTCGCAGGTGGTGGATCAAACCAATCCACTCTCGCAGCTGACGCACGAACGCCGACTGTCGGCCCTTGGGCCAGGCGGTTTGAACCGAAAGCGCGCGGGCTTTGAAGTGCGCGACGTGCATATTTCGCACTACGGCCGAATCTGTCCGATTGAAACGCCTGAAGGCACGAACATCGGTCTGATCGCTTCATTGGCGATCTACTCCGACATCGATGAATACGGATTTTTGATCACGCCGTACCGCGTGGTCGGTACGGACGGCAAAGTCAACGGTCAGCACAAATATCTGCGCGCCGATGAAGAAATGAAGTCCATCCTGGCTCCGCCGGATGTGGTTGAAAAAGACAAGCACACGATGAAAAAGGGTCTTGTGCTGGCTCGCGTGCAGGGCGACCTTGCGACGGTCTCGAGCAAAGAAGTCCAGTACGTGGACATCAGCCCGCGGCAGACTGTGTCTGTGTCGGCTGCTTTGATTCCGTTTCTGGAACACGACGACGCCAATCGTGCGTTGATGGGTTCCAACATGCAGCGCCAGGCGGTTCCGCTGCTCAAGACCGATCCACCAGTTATCTCAACTGGCCTGGAACGTCCGGTTGCTCAGAACAGCGGCATGGTCGTTCGCGCCGAGCGATCAGGTGTGGTCACCAGCGTGGACGCGATGCGCATCCTGGTTGACAACGCTGACGAATACATGCTCCGCAAATTCGTGGGTTTGAATGAACGAACCTGCCAGAACCAGAAGCCGATCGTCAAGAAAGGCCAACGTATCAAGAAAGGCCAGATTCTTGCCGACGGCGCTGCTGTGCATCAGGGTGAACTGGCCCTGGGTCGCAACGTGCTGGTCGCGTTCATGACGTTTGACGGCTACAACTTTGAAGACGCTATCGTCATCAATCAGCGGCTTGTGAAGGAAGACATTTTTACCTCGATTCACATTGAGGAATACGATGTTGAAATTCGCGAAACCAAGCTTGGGCGCGAAGAGTTCACCCGGGATATCCCCAACGTCAGCGAGCGCGCCCTGGCGAATCTCGATGAAAGCGGAATTGTCCGCGTCGGAACCCGCGTGGGCCCCGGCGACATTCTGGTCGGCAAGATTGCACCCAAGAGCAAGAGCGAGTTGACCCCGGAAGAAAAACTGCTGCATGCGATTTTCGGTCGTGCTGGTGAGGACGTGAAGAACGACTCGCTGGAAATGCCCGCCGGTGAAGAAGGCGTCGTCATTCACACCCAGCGCTTCAGCCGTCGAATGCACATGACCGACGATCAAAAGAAGGCGCTGAAGAAGGACATCGAGAAATACGAGAAGGAAATGAACGTCCGGGCGATCGACATCTTTAAACAGATGATCGCCGAGATCAATGAAATTACGGGCACCCCGATGGTTGACCCCGGCACCCGCCAGAAGGTCGGTCAATCTGAAATCCAGGAAGTTATTCTGGAGCAGATTGAAGGCATCAGCATGGACTGGGTGAAGGGCACGAAAGAAGCCCGCGAACAGGCCACCAACACGCACGGTCGATTCTGGCCGCGTGTGCAGGCTGTGCTGAAGGAACGCAACCGCCGCATGGAACACATGAAGCGCGGCGACGAATTACCTTCGGGCGTGCTTGAAATGGTCAAGGTATACGTTGCCACTAAGCGCCTTAAGCGTGGGTGACAAGATGGCTGGTCGCCACGGAAACAAGGGTGTTATTGCCCGTATTGTTCCCGAGGAAGACATGCCATTCCTGGAAGATGGTTCGCCTGTGGACATCATGCTGAATCCGCTCGGCGTGCCCTCGCGAATGAACGTCGGTCAGATCCTGGAGACACATTTGGGATGGGCCGCTGCCGTCCTTGGATTCCAGGCGGTTACTCCGGTGTTCGATGGAGCCACCGAAGGCGAGATCCACGCTGCAATCGACGAGGCCAACAAGGCTGTTCGCGATCGCCGCAAAGATCGTAAGGCCAAAGGCGAAGTGCTCGATCCGCGTCAGCTCGACGTTGAAATGGGTTACGGCGGCAAGGCCCAGTTGCACGACGGTCGCACCGGCGAACCGTTCGAGCAGAAGACCACCGTGGGCTACATCTACATGATGAAGCTGCATCACCTGGTAGACGACAAGATCCATGCCCGTGCTACGGGTCCATACAGTCTCATTACGCAGCAACCACTGGGCGGAAAAGCCCGCACGGGTGGCCAGCGCTTTGGTGAGATGGAAGTATGGGGCCTGGAAGCGTATGGCGCATCTTATGTGCTGCAGGAGTTGTTGACCGTCAAGAGCGACGACGTCGAGGGCCGGACCAAGATTTACGAGTCGATGGTCAAGGGCACCAACACGCTGGAAGCGGGCACGCCGGTTTCGTTCGATGTGCTATGCAACGAAATCCGCGGGCTGGGTCTCAACATCCAGCTTGAGAAGAAGAAAGGTCTTGGACATGACAGTGAGGACGATGATTTGATGTGATTTCGTGAGATTTGCGATGAGATTCGAGTGGCACACCGCGAAGGCAATACTCAATGAGCGCAAGCATGGTGTCACGTTCGAAGAGGCGTCAACCGTGTTTGAGGATCGTCGGCGGTTGCAGCTATATGACCTGAAGCATTCGGTTGAAGAAGATCGCGAGATCGTGATTGGATTTTCTCACCGAATGAGGCTTCTAATGGTTGTCTACTATGAGCGCAATTAGGAAAACATCCGCATCATCTCCGCAAGGCGTGCCAACCGGCAGGAAGGTCTCCGGTACTTTGCCGAAAGTTAGCCACCGAGAGGTGGAATTCACGCCAGAGGAAATGGCCATTGATTGTCCGTTGGACACCAGCGATTCAGAGACTTATCAGACGATCACGCGCGGTGACAAAGACTGGAAGAAGTTTATAAAATTTCGCAACGGTTTTGTTCGGCTCGATCCGGAACTTCGAAGACTTTTCCGCAGTAGCGCTTCGGTGAACACGGCGCTTCGAAGGCTGATTTCCGCCGAAGGTGAAATGCCCGCACGTTCATCGAAAGGGGCAAAGTCGCATTAGGCGCGGTCAGGTTAGGATCGCTGCGGTGCGCCAAAGGTTGATGGCAAACAGGAGAAGCTCTCCTCTGTGAAAGGCCATGTGTCTGGGACGCGGCCTTCACGAAACAAAGGCTTTGTGATGGGGAGTGCAATCGTTTGGAGCGTCCTGGGGGCTTCTGTGTTTGTACTCGCGGTCCCGACGTTTTTCATCTGGTTAGTGCTCATGCAGCCGACGCGAAAACAGAAGCAGCATGGATTTGAAGTGAAGTTAACCCCTGGCATGACGCCCGGGCTTTTAGAGAAGAAAGAAGATTATCATGGCTGAAACCGTTTACGATCGCATTAATGATTACGGTTCGGTTCGGATTCAACTCGCCAGCCCCAACGATATTCGATCGTGGTCCTTCGGCGAAGTCAAAAAGCCCGAGACCATCAACTATCGCACCTACCGCGCTGAAAAAGACGGCTTGTTCTGCGAACGCATCTTCGGTCCAGAACGTGACTGGGAGTGCTCGTGCGGCAAGTACAAGGGTACGAAATACAAGGGCATCATCTGCGACCGCTGCGGCGTGAAGGTCACCCACAGCCGGGTACGTCGTAAGCGCATGGGCCACATCAATCTGGCTGCGCCGATCGTGCATATCTGGTTCTTCAAAGCATTGCCGAGCCGCCTGGGCGCGCTGCTGGACATGAAGACCAGCGACATCGAAAAAATTGTCTACTTCCAGGATTACGTCGTTACCGGTCCGGGCAAAACGCCCTTGAAGAAAAAGCAGCTGCTGACTGAAGATGAGTATCGTGCTGCTTACGAAAAATACGGCGAAGAATTTGAAGCCGAGATGGGCGCGGACGCCATCAAGAAGCTTCTGAACATGCTCGATCTCAACACTGAGCAGGTTCGCGTTCGCGCGGACATTGAGAAGACCAATTCGAAGCAGAAGATCAAGGATCTGACCAAGCGGCTGAAGATGATTGAAGCCATCCGCAATTCGGAAAACAAATCCGAGTGGATGGTGATGGATGTGATCCCGGTCATTCCACCGGACCTGCGTCCGCTGGTTCTGCTGGAGTCCGGCAACTTTGCCACCAGCGATTTGAATGACCTGTATCGCCGAATCATCAATCGCAACAACCGGTTGAAGAAGCTGGTGGATCTCAATGCGCCGGAAGTTATTATCCGCAATGAAAAGCGCATGCTGCAGCAAGCGGTTGATGCGCTTTTCGACAACGGTCGCTGCCGTCGTCCGGTGCTGGGTTCGTCCAATCGGCCCCTGAAATCGTTGACCGATATGATCAAGGGCAAGCAGGGGCGCTTCCGCGAAAACCTGCTAGGCAAGCGCGTCGACTACTCGGCACGCTCGGTTATCGTCGTCGGTCCCGAGCTCAAGCTGCATCAGTGCGGCTTGCCGAAGAAAATCGCGCTGGAACTGTATCAGCCTTTCATTATCCGCCGGCTCAAAGAGCATGGCCTTGCCGACACGATCAAGTCAGCCAAGAAGATGCTCGAACGCCGGGATCCCGAAGTCTGGGATATTCTTGAAGAATGCATCTATCAGCACCCTGTCATGCTGAATCGCGCCCCGACGCTTCACCGCATGGGTATTCAGGCGTTTGAACCGGTTCTGGTGGAAGGCAACGCCATCAAGATTCACCCGCTGGTCTGCAAAGGCTTTAACGCCGACTTCGACGGTGACCAGATGGCCGTGCATCTCCCGCTGAGTATTGAAGCTCAGACCGAGACCCATGTTCTGATGCTGGCTCCAAACAACATCTTCAGCCCTGCCAACGGCTCACCGATTATTTCACCGTCGCAGGATATCGTGTTGGGAACCTACTACATCACCGTCGATCGCGAAGGTGACAAGGGTGAATTCAGCATGTTCCGCAGCGTTCAGGAAGCCATGTATGCCTATGACATGCATCGTATCCGCATGCACACTCGCATATGGGTTCGCATCGAACGCACGCATGTTGTTCCCACCGAAAAGAGTGGCACGGTCCTGACGACCGCCGAATCCTGGAAGCATTTGCAGGCCGAGCGCAAGCGTCGCAACCCTGCTCATGTGGACCAGCCGATGCCCGCGAACTATACCGGCCAGGTGATCCTCACCACGGTAGGGCGCTGCATTTTTAACGACATCCTCCCCAAGGCAATGCCGTTTTATAATACCGCGTTGACCAGTGCCGGTCAGAGCCGGGTGATCGCCGATTGCTACGCTCAGCTGGGCCGTCCTTCGACAATCGACCTGTTGGATAACATGAAGACCCTGGGCTTTAAGCGGAGCACGCTGGCTGCCCTGAGCTTTGGCATCACCGATATTCGAAGCCCCGACAGCAAGGCCACGATCCTTGAAGCCGGTCAGAAAAAGGCCGACGCCATCGAGAAGGCGTATCGTCAGGGTGCCATCACCGATCAGGAGCGTTACGCTCAGCTCATCGACCTGTGGGGCCATGCCCGCAAACAGGTCACGGATGATCTGATGGAAGGCCTCGCGAACGATTACCGCGATGCCGAAGGCAAGCCCGTGCCCGCCAAGACTGCCGGGACTTTGAAGTATCTCAACCCCATCAACATGATGGCAACGTCCAAGGCCCGAGGCTCGGTTGACCAGATGCGTCAGCTCGGTGGTATGCGTGGTTTGATGGCCAAGCCATCGGGTGAAATTATCGAAACACCCATCAAGGCCAACTTCCGCGAAGGCCTTTCGGTGCTCGAATATTTCAGCTCAACCCACGGTGCGCGAAAAGGTCTGGCCGACACCGCGCTGAAGACCGCCGACTCAGGTTACCTTACCCGTAAGCTCGCTGACGTGGCTCAGAACGTCATCGTCAATGAGATCGATTGCGGGACGGTCAACGGCGTGACCAAGACCACCATCTACAAAGGTGAAACCGTTGAAGTTGAATTGAAGGACATGATCGTCGGTCGAACTGCGCGTGACACGATCCGCAATCCCATCACCGATGAAACCATCGTTGAGGAATCGCAGATCATCACCAATGACATCGCCGACAAGATCAAGGAACTCAAACTGGAAAGCATACGCGTTCGCTCGCCGCTGACTTGCGAAAGCGCTCGCGGCGTGTGTGCGCTGTGCTACTCGGTGGATATGTCCACCAACAACATCGTCGAAGAAGGACTGGCCGTTGGCATCATCGCCGCGCAGTCCATCGGCGAGCCGGGCACGCAGTTGACCATGCGTACGTTCCACACGGGTGGTGTCGCCACGGGGTCACTGATCGAAAACGATATCAAGTCTGTTGCCGGTGGAACGATTCAGCATCGCGATATCAATGCTGTTCCGGTTAAGAATGATGACGGCACAACCAGTCTGGTCGCATTGAAGCGAAACGGCGAAATTGTGGTCATGGATTCCAAGGGTCGCGAAATCGAGAAGTACAAGGTGCCTTATGGTGCCATCATCACCGCCGGTGATGGTGAAAAGGTTAAAGCGCGCCAGCAGCTGGTGGTCTGGGATCCGCATATCACGCCGATCCTGGCGGAAAAAGCCGGTATCGTCCGCTACGAAGATATCGAGGAAGGCGAAACCGCGCGTTTGGAAGAAGAACGCAAAGGTGGCGGTGGTGGCGAAGCCAAGCTGGTCGTCATCGAGCACAAAGGTGAACGCCATCCGCGTATCACGATCGAAGCCGCCGACGGCAAGATTCTCGACTTCCATTACCTTCCCGCGAAGGCTCGTATCGAAGTCACCGACGGTCAGAAGATCGAAGCCGGTCATCTGTTGGCTCGCCAGCCAAAAGAATCCGCCGGCACGATGGACATCACCGGCGGTCTGCCTCGCGTCACCGAAATCTTCGAAGCGCGCAAACCTAAAGATCCGGCTGTGCTTGCCGAAATTTCCGGCGCGGTTGAGATCAAGTCGGAAAAACGTCGCGGCAAGATGACTATCATCGTCCGCAGTGAAACCGGCATGGAACGCGAACATCACGTTCCGCAGGACAAGGAACTGCAGGTCCACGCCGGCGACTTTGTCGACGCCGGTGATCCGCTCATCCGCGGGCCGATTATCCCGCACGACATTCTCCGAATTAAAGGTGAAGAAGCTCTGTATCAATATCTTCTCACGGAGGTGCAGAACGTCTATCGATCGCAAGGCGTGAAGATCAACGACAAGCACATCGAGATCATCCTTAACCAGATGCTCCGCAAGGTGAAGATCGAAGATCCGGGCGATACCAAGTTCCTACCCGGCGAAGTGGCGGACAAGTTCCGCTTCCGCGCCGGTAATGACCTAGCAAGCCAGAGCGTTAAGATCGTTGAGCCGGGCGGCACCGAGTTCAAGGAAGGTGAAGTCGTTCTCAAGGCCGCCTTCAAGGAAGCCAACGAGATCGCCGAAGCCGCCGGTAAAGACACCGCCAAGAGCAAGAAGACCAAGCCCGCCCGCGGCAAGACGCTTCTGCTCGGCATCACCAAGGCGTCGCTGCAAAGCGAAAGCTTCATCAGCGCGGCCAGCTTCCAGGAGACCACCAAGGTTCTCACCGAAGCAGCCCTTGCGGGCATGATCGACACGCTGGTCGGTTTGAAGGAAAACGTGATTCTGGGTCACCTGATCCCAGCGGGCACCGCCTTCAATCCGCATCTGAACCTGAAGATCAAGCACCTGGCCCAGCCGCCCGCAGAGGTGGAACAGCCAGTTGCAAGATTGCATCGGGAAGAGATGCTGCAAAGCGACCTGGCCCCGCAAGCGGGGGCGTAAAAGTAGCATGGGCGTGTCGCCCATGAACAATTTGACATCTACTACACCAGCCGCGGATTTCGATCCGCGGCTGGTTTGTTATGATAGATTTCACAAATGGTTGACCGCATCAAACAAAACCTGGAGCAGGTAGCCGCGCTATGCCGGCGGTTTGACGTGAAATCGCTTGAACTCTTCGGCTCAGCGGCGCGTGGTGACTTCGTTTCTCAGACCAGCGATATGGATTTTTTTGTTGAATTTAATGACTACAGTTCTCCGGCAATTGCCGATCAATGGTTTGGATTTCAGGAGGAGATGGAAAAGCTGCTGGGATGCAAGGTGGATTTAACCAGCGCGCGGGCGGCGACCAATCCATACTTCCTGCTGGTCGCGAATCGGCACAGGATGCCCTTATATGCAGCCTGAAACCAGAAAGCTTCTTATCGATGCAAGAGAAGCTGCAATGGCGATTGAAGAATTTGTTGCTGGCAAATCGCTCGCTGATTTTCACCAGGTGAAGCTCTTACGCGCTGGCATTTATTACGAGTTCGCGATCATCGGCGAAGCACTTTCGCAACTGCGGCAACTCGATCCGAGCACGCTGGATCGCATTTCCGAGAACTCGAGGATCATCGGATTTCGCAATCAAATCATTCATGGGTATGGTAAGGTGGATGACGAAATTACCTGGCGGATAGTGGAAACAAAACTTCCGGTTCTTCAACGGGAACTCAACTTGCTACTGAACGAATAATGATCGATCTGGTCGAACAGCATAGCGAGCAATTGACGGCACTCTGCTGTGAATACAATGTCGCTTACAGCCGATTTAATTGCACGAAAGAACGCGACGTGATTGTGCCGGATCGGGATGTGGCTGAACTGGTTCAACGCGAAGAAGCGATTGAATCAGCATCATCTCCAGCTTGAAATCAGCGGAAGAAGCATCTGGCCCAATCGCCCGCAGAGGTGGAACAGCCGGTTGCAAGATTGCATCGGGAAGAGATGCTGCAAAGCGACCTGGCCCTGCAAGCGGGGGCGTAAAAGTAGCATGGGCGTGTCGCCCATGAACAATTTGACATCAACCACACCAGCCGCGGATTTCGATCCGCGGCTGGTTTGTTATATGCTTTCCATATCGCGGTTTTTCTCAAACGTTTGTTGTCTCACGCGGATGTTCGATGAGCAGTCCCAGATCGCGCAGCTGGACGTAAAGGTGTTTTTCACTACCTCGCCAGCGAAATTTCCGAAGGTCAGTCAGCTCGCGTTCTGACCAAGGTCTCATAGGTTTAGAAAGTAATAATCTGATGGCATTCAACCCGGTGGAACATCCGGTGGCGCTCCTAGATCCGGCGCTGATCACACAGGGGTCGGCGTGGGTCGAGCAGCTTCCTCTGGCATACCTGCTGATCGATCTGGTTCGGCCCGCGTGTGCGGTGGAATTGGGCGTGCATTTTGGAGATTCATATTGTGCGTTTTGTCAGGCGGTGGCCCACCTGGCGTTGCCGACGCGCATGTTTGGCATCGACACCTGGCGGGGCGATCCGCATGCGGGGAACTATGGACCTGAAGTGTTAAGCTTGTTGCGCGCTCATCACGATCCGCGGTATGCAAAGTTCTCTACCTTGATGCAAATGGAATTTGCTACGGCTTTGCCGAATTTTGAAATCCGCGGCGTGGACCTGCTGCATATTGATGGGCTGCACACCTATGCGGCGGTGAAGCATGACTTTGTGACGTGGCTGCCGAAGATGAGCCGGAGTGGCGTGGTCTTGTTTCACGATACGCAGGACCGCACGGGTGATTTTGGTGTTTACAAATTTTGGGCGGAACTGGCGGCAAAGTATCCGCACTTTGAATTTACGCATGGTCCGGGCCTGGGAATCCTGGCGGTTGGGGAGGCGGTGCCTGAGAAATTGCTACCGCTACTGAAGGCATCGCCGGCGGAGACCGAGCGGATCAGGTCGCTGTATGCGCGTCTTGGCCGCGAGCTGGGCATTCGACGGTTTTTCACGCAGGTGATGCGCTCGGTTTTTAATGCACAGTCGGTAATAAACGATTGGAAAACTTTGACGGGACAGACGCCCTCTGCGGGGTCGCAGGATATCAGGGTGGCGATGAATCAATCGCTTCATTTCGCGCAGCTTCTGGTCGGTGAGGTGCAGGCGCTGGTTCGATCAGATCTACATCAACGTCGCGAAATTTTGCCAGGCGATAAGCGATAGCGTTTCCGTCAAGCATCGCTCTGATCCTGAATTATCGATCAGCCTTCCGTTACCGGTTACGCGTGCTTTCGAAAACAGTTTGGCTCTGATACGGTCGGTTGCATGGATCGATATCACCGTCAGTCGCTGTTGCCTTTTATGGGTGAAGCGGGGCAGGCGCGGCTCGGTGCATCGCGCGTGCTTCTGGTCGGATGCGGTGCGCTGGGAAGCATGGTGGCTGAGCTATTGGCGCGAGCGGGAGTCGGCCACCTGGTGATTGTGGATCGGGATGTGGTGGAGTGGACGAACCTGCAGCGGCAGATATTGTTTGACGAATCACACGCCGAATCCGGCGAGCCCAAGGCAGTCGCGGCGGCGTTACGACTGGCGCAAATTAATTCACACGTCGTGTTCGATCCCCGGGTTATGGACGTGCATTCGGGGAACGTGGAATCTCTTTCCGAGCAGGCTGACTTGATCGTGGATGGGACGGACAACGCCGAGACGCGGTATCTGTTGAATGACGTGGCAGTGAAGCGTGATATTCCGTGGGTGTACGGGGCGTGCGTCGGGACCGTAGGGCGGATGTTGATGATTCGCCCGGGTAAAACACCCTGTCTGGCGTGTGTGTTTCCTGAACCGCCGGGCGTGGGAGAACTGGAGACCTGTGACACGGCGGGCGTGCTCGGGCCCGCGATCGCGGTGGTGGCGGGATTTCAGGCGGCGGCGGCAATCAAACTTTTATCCGGCCATCCCGAGTCCACCGACGCCGGGTTGTTGACGATTGATTTCTGGACCAATCGCCAGCGGACGATCGACATCGGCGGGCGGCGGGCCGGTTGCACCTGCTGTGATGAGCGTCGATTCATTTATCTGGATCGACCGGCTGAATCAAATGCGGCGGCTCTGTGTGGACGCAATTCGGTTCAGGTACGGCCAGCGTCAGCAGCACAGATCGATCTGAAAAACCTCGCGACTAAACTGTCGCCGCTGGGCGTTGTGGAAAGCTCGCGTTATCTGCTGCGGTTTCATATCGGCGCGTCTGCGGGGATTACACTCACTGTTTTTTCTGATGGGCGATGCATTGTGCAAGGGACAAATGACCTGTCGCGCGCCAGGACGCTGGTGAGCCAGTATGTGGGAAGCTGAGGATCGGCTTGCGATCGTCGCCGCAACGATCGAGCGACACACACGTGACTTTCTCTCCGGAGGTAGATCAGTACCTCTCTTGCTCCCTTTGTGAAGAAACGTACAATCTTCAGCCCGAGCTTTAAGAAGCGGGTTGGGCGTGCGGAATGCGCCTGAATTGTCATGGGTCAGATGCTGGGCTTAAGAGGAAATTATGGCCGCCACCGGAAAAGTCACTCAAGTTATCGGTTCCACCTTCGACGTCGAATTTCCAGAGGATCAGTTACCGGAAATTTACAACGCCATTCGCGTGGATGTTAAGTCGTTTGGCGCGACCAACAACCTGATCGGCGAAGTGCAGCAACACCTGGGCGGTGGCAAAGTACGAGCGGTCGCGCTGGGCACCACCGATGGCTTGAAACGCGGTGTTGATGTCGTGGACACCGGATCTCCCGTCACTGTTCCAGTGGGCAAGGAAACACTTGGCCGGGTGTTTAATCTGCTGGGCGAGCCGATTGATAATCGCGGGCCGGTGGTGACCGAAGCGCGGCGACCGATCCATCGCGAACCCCCGGAATTCAAGGATCTTTCGCCGAAGGCGGAAGTATTTGAGACTGGTATCAAGGTGATCGATCTGCTGACACCGTTTCTTCGCGGTGGCAAGTCGGGACTGTTCGGCGGAGCAGGTCTGGGCAAGACAGTGGTTATCCAGGAACTGATCGCGCGCATCGCCCAACAGCACGGCGGTTATTCAGTATTTGCCGGCGTGGGTGAACGCACCCGCGAAGGAACTGACCTATGGCTTGAGATGCAGGAAGCCGAAATCGGAAACACCGGCAAGCACGTTATCGATCAGACCGTGATGGTATTCGGGCAGATGAATGAACCACCGGGCGCGCGTCTTCGCGTTGCGCTGAGCGCGCTGACAATGGCGGAATATTTCCGCGATGAATCAGGCGCGGATACGCTGCTGTTCATTGACAATATTTTCCGATTCACGCAGGCCGGGTCTGAAGTGTCGGCGTTGCTGGGCCGCATGCCCTCAGCGGTGGGTTATCAACCTACGCTGGCTACCGAAATGGGTGAACTGCAGGAACGCATCACCAGCACAAAACAAGGTGCGATTACGTCGGTGCAGGCTGTTTACGTGCCTGCGGATGATCCGACCGATCCTGCTCCGGCCAATGCGTTTCAGCATCTTGACGCGTTTATCTATCTCGAGCGCAGCATTGCCAGCAAAGGCATCTACCCGGCGGTTGATCCGCTCGCGTCAGCGTCGCGCGCGCTCAGTGCCGACATCGTCGGCGAAGAGCACGCCCGCATCGCCCGCAAAGTGCAGACAATGTTGCAGCGTTATCGCGATCTGCAGGACATTATCGCCATCCTGGGTGTGGATGAATTGAGCGAGGACGACAAGCTGACGGTGAGTCGCGCTCGCAAGCTCGAACGTTTCTTCAGTCAGCCATTTATCGTCGCCGAGCAGTTCACCGGCAAAAAGGGCATTTACGTGAAGCTTGAAGAGACCTTGAAGAGCTTCGCCGAGATCATCGACGGCAAGGTCGACGATCTGCCCGAAGGCGCTTTCCTGTATGTCGGTGGCATCGACGACGTCCGCGCCCGGGCAAAGGAAATGTCGAAGTAAGGGCGCTCGGACCAACGCGTTTGATTACACGCCCTTGCAGCCGCATGCTGGCTGGTGGGGGTTCGTGCCTGCTGAAATCGGTTCGATGCCACGCGATGCTTTCGCACGAACGTGTCTAGGCAGGCGGCCTTTCTTTTGGAAGAAGTTCTATCTGGCCGAGCTTCATTTTCGATAGCCTTCGGCAAGCCGCATCTGATGGACAGATAAGGCAGATTCATTTGGCCTGGCAGTAGCAATTGCCACGGGTGACCCAGCGACATCTAGACTAAAGCGAAAGGCCGCGAGCGGATGCTCGCGGCCTTTGCTGTTATGAAGCTAAAGTGGGTCGTCTTACAGGATATCAATCATGAAGTTGCCCAGCGTGAGTCCTTTGGTGGAGAGGTACGATGAAAGGGCAGCGTTGCTGGTCAAAGCGCTGGCCGGGAGGCGGAACGCGCCATGATCCAGGGTAAGCGTTGCGCTGTGAATCGTGTGACCAGCGATGCCTTCGGTGGTGCCGACGGCATTGATCTGACCGGTGACTACCGAACCGATGACATCGGCGACGATGCTGGAATCTGAGAAGGTATTCGCGGCCCGGCTTGTCAACCGAACGCTGCCCAGATGGCCAACGCCGAGGTTTGCAAGAGTCGCATCGGCGATGCTTGTCGCGGTCGATCCAACATCGATATACCCGCCAATCAGCTGACCGGCGACCAGCGACGTCAGGTTGCCGCTGGTGGTTATGTTGCTGCTCAAAGCGCCCGCCACCCGCAGGCTGTAGATGCTCCCGGCGGTGACATCGGATGTCATGCCACCGTTGGCGACCACAAGGCTGAAGAGGCTGCCCGAGACGCCGACACCGCCCCAACTCGGAGCTACCGCTCCAAGATAGATCGAGTGAGCGTTGCCGGTGATGCTCCAGTTGCCCACCGAAACCGCGCCACCGATGCGAGCATTGCCCAGGGCGGCAACACGGCCGACTCGGTTCAGTGTGAGATCAGGATCGAATTCGCCGGTGATCTGCAGATTGGCGATCGAAGGAGCTGAAACCAACTGGATATCGATAGCCGACTTGACCCAGGCCTTGGCCTTGAGGGTGCTGATCGGCACGGTGCTCATTAATTGAGTATCCGTTACTGTGCCAGATACGATCAGCGAGGTGCTGGCGACGCCCAAAGCGCCGAGAATGATGTGTCCACTGTTGATTGTTCGCAGCGAGATGGACCGAACACCAGCGAGGTTCAGTGTGCCGGCTGGTGGAGTTGCCGTTGCGGTCTGAGCTGCAGCCGTGTTCAGCGAGCCGTGCAGCAGGCTCGATCCGAGCAGGGACGATGAGCCGGTCGCCCGCAGATTGGCACCCGGGGCGACGATCGAACCCAGCGGGCTTGCGTCATTAACGCCGGCCAGGTTGAACTGTGCGTTCCTGGCGCCAGTCATTCGCAGCACGCTGCCGGCGGTGGTTCCGCTCAGCGTGACTTCGCGTGCAAATATTCCACTGCCCGCAACAACAGTTTTTCCCCTGAGCGACGAGACTATCGTTCCGGTTCCGTCAAAGTAAATATCGGCAACGCCGCGATTGAGGGTTACGGTGACAGGTGTTCCATTTTCATCAGTGTAGGCGAGGCTGTGGATCGCTCCGCGCACGAACCGATCTCCGTGCCGATATTGATGTCGACAATTCCCACGTTGGAGACAGCAGTGTTGTTATCGGCAACCGTATAGCGGAATTCGTCGCCACCAACGAAGTTTCGGCTTGGGGTGTATGTGACGGTTCCATCACCGTTGACAACCACTGAGCCGGCAGTCGGCGCGGTGGTGATGACGATCGAGCCGAGGTTGAAGGTTGTCGTCGGGTTATCAACGCTGAGGACGTTTACAGAAATCGGAGTGTTTGCCAGGTCGGTCACAACCAGATTGTTGGCAACCGGCGCAACTGGCAGCGGGGCGGAGACGACGAAAGAAACAGTTGTCGGAGCAGAGGTCACATGGTTGCTGTCAGCAACCGTGTAAGTGAAGGTTTCGGTTCCGACGAAGCCGGCGGCGGGCGTATAAGTGATTAATCCATTCGCGGGGTTCACCGTGGCAGTACCAGCATGATTCGGAGCAGTCACCGCGATGGTGGTTGGATCCAGGGTGCCAGTGATGTCACTGTCGTTGATTAATGGATTGAAGGTCAGGCCGATGCCCTTATAGGTGCTGAATGTGTCGGCGCTGGTCAGCGGGCCAACATTAGCTGTGATCGTCGCGGGGAAAGATTCAGCAGCTGGGACTTGCGTGGTGTCGATGGCGGTGACGCGATAGTAAACCGGTGTGCCTGTGTTGGCGGTATCGGTGAAGCTGGTCGCGGTGATCGGCGTTGGAGTGAGAAGAGCGAAGGTCCCGTTTGCCGAAGCGCTGCTGTATACATTGTAAGCCACCGGGCTATAGCTGTCGGCGGTCCAGCTGACGGTGGGTGTCGCGCCGCTGGTGACGGTCAGTCCGGTCGGCGTACCGGGTGTGCTGGACGGGCGAATGTTGTTAACGATGAAGACGTTGTCGTTGAAATCAAAGTTTTCGGTCTGAATAACGCCGTAGTCCATCGTGACGATGTACGTGTTGGCGACGGTGTTACCCGAGGCGTCGACCAGCGGGAAGAACCGGAAGTGGTGCCCACCGCCGCCGGTGTTACCGGCAGCAACGTTGATCGAATCAGTGCTGTATTCGTTGTCGACGCGGAAGCCGAACGCGCCGCTTGGGGTGAAGCTGGTTTCAGCAAGGCTGCCGTCCGCGAGGGTCGGCAACAGGGACTGGCCCTGGTTGGCGGCATCGGTAAAGAGTTTGTGCGACTGTTGCGCGGAAGCGGTATACCAGTAGATAGTCGCGTTATTTCCTTCAGTACGGAACGCGCCGATTTGCTGCAGGCTTACCTGCTGAGCGGGGTCGGCGGCTTCCCATGAAGTGGCGGCGACCTCGCTGCCATAAAGCTGCACACCGTTGGATTGGGTCAGGTCGGGAATCGGAGCGGAGTTGATGTTGGTCTGGTATCCAGCCAGCAGATTCGTGATGGTCTGCAGCGAAGGTTCTTCGTTGCTGTTCGACAGATTCTGCCAATAACCGGCAAGCGTCACCACGGTGCTTGGAGCGGCAGCGTCGTTGCTGTTGATGGTCAGCGCGCCAGTGATGGCGGCACCGCCGTTAGGCTGGGTGGTAAAATTTGTCTCGTTGTACGAATGAGCGGGGAGGCTTCGCTGTGTAAAGGCCAGCGTGACGGTCAGCGGTGTGCCGGGGTTGACTGTTACATTGGTGTAACCGCCTGCGGGAGCGCCGACAAAAGCCCAGGGGCCGTTAATGGCCATGCTGCTGATCACCAACGGTGTGGTGCCCGAGTCGGTGATTTGCAGCGTCTGCTGGTTATGGACGACGTTCGGCGTGGTCGTGTCGGGATTCTGGACGTAATTAAACATCAGGCGGTTGCTCGCCGGGAGGTTTTCAGGGTTTACGATTGAGAGGGTGGCGGACATCATCCGACGCTCTTCCAGTTGCTCGATCGCACGCTGAACGACGGCCTTGCGGCGGGCTTGGGTGGAAACTTGAGACACGCGCGATTTGATTACCGACATTGATCCTCCAGTAAATTCGACTGCACAAGGGGTCCGTGGTCCGGGTTCTCTCAACCGACTCCGGCAAAGAGACATGTGGTACGCTGTTCGAGTTGCAACCGACAGTATAATGACGCCGCTACGGGAATTATCTTACGCGGACGTTCATCGACGACCAGACAACTGTGCCCCGTGTTATCGGCAACTTCAATGCGGGAAATCGTGTGATTATCCGCAAATAATTGTTGCAAGCTGTCTGCTGCACTCGAGATAACATACGTGGCGGCTATCAAAAGTGGAACGGGTTTTATTATCGGACGTTCCGATCGTCGTTGCCGCCTGAGGGCGCGGCTCGTTAAACTTATGTGGTTGCACGTGTGAGAGCTACCACAATCGGACGCCAGAAATTGTGCAAGAGTTTACGATACACTCTATTGCCTTATAAAGGCCATTCGGTTATTTTCTTCGACCCGGCCTCGTTCAGGTTGGGCAATGTTTGGCAGAGACAGGTATTGAATCAGGTGAAATTATGGCACATAAAAAAGGCGGCGGCTCCAGCCGCAACGGCCGCGACAGCAACCCGCAGTACCGAGGTGTGAAAGCCTACGGCGGTCAGGTCGTCCGCGCAGGCAGTATTATCGTGCGTCAGCGCGGGACTCAGTTCCACCCCGGTTTCAACGTCGGTGTTGGAGGTGATTACACCATTTTTGCGCTGATTGACGGCAAAGTTGAATTCCAAGGCCGTAAGATACATGTGCGCGAGCTGGCTGCCGAACCGGCAACTACTTCGGTTTAGTTCATTTACTTTTTTGATTCGGGAATGTCCGTTGTGGCTTGTGCGTTATGTGTTGTGGCTTCCGCCGTGCCGGAGGGTGCAACGGATAACGATCAAGCCACAACGGACATCTGTTTTATGTTTATTGACGAGGCCAAAATTCACGTGAAAGCCGGCGACGGCGGTCACGGTTGCGTCAGCTTTCGTCGAGAAAAGTTCACCCCAAAGGGCGGGCCCGATGGTGGTGACGGTGGTCGCGGCGGGGCGGTCATTTTCATTGCTGATATCGACAAGGACACCCTGCTCGATTTCGCGGGCAAACATCACTGGAATGCCCAGCGCGGTGAGAACGGCATGGGCAAGAAGATGGCCGGCAAAAACGGCGAAGACCTCGTTATCCCGGTGCCAGTGGGCACTCTGATATACGATGCCGACCGTAACTCGCTGCTGACTGATCTGGACAAGCCCGGCAAGAAAATCATCATTGCGCGCTACGGCCGGGGCGGCAAGGGAAACTGGCATTTCCGCTCGCCCACGAATCAAGTGCCCCGCTATGCCGAGCCTGGCACGGAAGGGCAGGAGCGTAACCTTCACCTGGAATTAAAACTGATCGCGGATGTCGGTCTTGTAGGCATGCCAAACGCCGGCAAAAGTACGCTGCTGCGGGCGGTCTCCGCGGCTCGTCCCAAGGTGGCGGATTACCCGTTTACCACGCTTGATCCGCAACTGGGAATTGTTGATTTGCGCGGAGACCGCCGAATGGTGTTCGCCGATCTTCCCGGTCTGATCGAAGGTGCGCAGGGCGGGGCGGGGCTCGGTCATGCGTTTCTAAAGCATATCGAGCGGACCAATCTGATTGTTCATCTGCTCGATTTATATCCGCCGGATGGTTCCAGTCCCGCGGACAACTATCGCACGATTCGCGCGGAGCTGGAATCATTCAGTCCGCTGCTGGCTGAGAAGCGGGAGATCGTCGTTGCAAATAAACTGGACCTCAATCCCGGCGACACCGCACTTGAAGATCTGCGGGAGGAACTCGCCGGGACAGAGGTGCAGGCAATAAGCGGCATCAGTCGCGAGGGTGTGGACGATTTGCTGGAAAAGGTCTGGCTCGTCGTGAAGCAGATGCGCGCAGAACACCCGCCGGATCCCACGATGGTGGTAGATGTGACGGACCAATTGCCGGAAAAACAGCCTACCGTTGCAGAAACGCTCGGCTCGCTGAAAGATCCGTTCAGTCCGCAGTAAGTTCACTTCGCGATTATGTCTGTACCCGCTGCGAATGGCTGTAAATATTCATACGCTTTTCGCGCAGGAAACCGATCAGTGTCTGGCCCATTTCCCGGGCGAAATCGACCGCAAGACTCGATGGAGCGGATACCGCGGCGATGATCGGGATTCGGGCGGCGAGGGCTTTCTGCAGGATTTCAAATGAGGTGCGGCCACTGACCATTAACACGTCAGCGGATTTGTTATTCAGCAGCATGTGCCCGATCACCTTGTCGACGGCATTATGCCGCCCGATATCTTCATGAACGATCAAGGCATTGCCGTGGCGATCAAACAGGCCCGCGGCATGAATTCCACCCGTAGTCTCGAAGGCGTGTTGCGCCAGGCGCATCTTGCCTGGCAGAGTAAGCAACTGCGCGGCGGGGATTTGCACCGGAGAATCAATCCTGGGGAACTTGGCTCGGATCGCGTCGATGCTGGCCTTGCCGCAAATGCCGCAACTGGAGGCTGCAAATACATGGCGCGTGAGGCGGAGAAAATCAACCTGCACTTCAGGGGCAAGGATGACATTCAGCACGTTATTTTCGGTGCCGTCTTCGCTGATTTGCGTGCAGGGCTGCATCTGCAAAATGTCGGCGCTGCAGCGGACGATGCCTTCGGTCAGCAGAAAACCGGTCGCGAGGTCAGAGTCATGGCCAGGCGTACGCATCGTGATGGTGATGGCGCGACCACGCACGCGAATCTCCAGAGGTTCTTCAACGGCAAGGTGTTCCAATGCCTCGGTCGAGGTGCCGTCGTTCCAGCGAATAACGTGATCTGCCGCATTCGAAGCCATCGTTGAATCGTAGCCCGCTGCCGCGCCCCGTGCACGTTAAAAGGGTTGACCGCACGTGTTTCTGCGAACTCGTTAGAAGGCGCTTCAGGGCACGGATTATGATTGCCCGGCGGGTGTGAGCTTGCTATGTTGGTTCTCGCAAAGTGTTTTTCTCCTGTCTTTCATTGGTCCCGCCTCGGGATTTAATCTTTTGGGGATTGTCATGCATCAAATCGGTGGAGTAATTTTCGCGGTGGGCCTTGGACTTCTTGTCGGAAATCTGACTGGGCTTTTCAAGACATTTCCCTTTGCCGGGGGCATTACCATGCTCATTGGCGGCGCAATGATGCGCGGGATGATCAACGCTGCAAATCAAAAGCAACTGCAGTTGCTCCATCTGCAGTTTGCAGCTGGCCAATCAAGAAACAGTGCCTTACTTGGATGCGAGTGCAATGCATCGCGAAATCCGCGCGAGGGTTTTTTCTCGGCCGAGGAACTCAAGGCTCTCGAAAATGGGCGGGCTTACTGCCGTTCCGCTGACCGCGACACGGATTGGCTGAGCTACTTTTCCAAGCCCCAGGCCTGACCTATCGCAATACGTTTTTACCGCCGCCTCGAGCGCCGCCGCAGTCCATGCTGAAGTCTGCGACAAGACCGTTTCAATTGCGATCAACGCATTCAATCCCTGCTTGTCGTTTTTGTTCAGCACCTTGTCCACAGCGTCCTGCGCATAAATAATCTCGTCATTGGGCATGAAGAAGAACGCGGATTTCTCGTCGACCTCCCTCAAAACGTGAAAGCCCGCGTTCATGTGCAACAGTTTGGCTAATTCTTCGTCCGTGCCCTGATTGAGTACCGAGGCAGGATTGACTTGAAGGTAATCGCGCAGGGCTTTCACCAGGCGATCCATCGGCGCTTTACCGAAGAAATCGGTGCTAAACGATTTCAGCTTATCCCGATTAAATTTAGGGTTTGCGCTGTTAATCCGCTCAAGGCTGAACAGGGATACCATCTCGTCCATACTCATCTGCTCGCGATCGCCTCCAGCACTCCAACCCTGCGAGCGCCAAAAAGTTGTTCAACACCTCCGGCACATATCCATTTCGACGGAAATCGTGAATCATGATTTCCGGCAGGTCAGCTTCGGTGAGCCCGACAACTTTCATCACCTTCGGTTGCTCAGCGAGATCAAGCTGCATCGTGTCGGACTTAATCCAGTCTTCCAATCGCGCTTTGTCGATTCCCGACAGGGCTGCGATGTCATCAGAGGTTTTTTTTGTCGATCGCATCCAGTCCTGTAAACGCCTGCGGATGCGACCATCGCGATCGCGTTTGCTTAATTTGCTGCTGTTTTCCGGATTGAGCATCACTGACAGATGGGCATAAATCGGCCTGGGATAGCCGAGGGCTTCCTGCAGACCGATATGGTTGACGGTGTTAAGCAGATGCTCCAGCCCGCGCAGCACATGCGTGATGCCCATCTCCGCGTCGTCCACCACCACACCGAAGTGGTAGGTGGGCATGCCGTCTCCTTTACGAATGACAAAGTCCTGGACCTCATGCTGCGTTTGCACAATATCCTTGCCGAGCGTGACATCATGAAACCGGTATTCCTTGACCGGCATCGCAAATCGGATCACAGGCGTTCTATTTTCGTCTTTAAACCGCTTGAGCAAATCAGGCGAATACGTCGGGCGGCGATAGATGAACGGTCGCTTGGCTCGCTGTGCCTGTTGCCTCATGGAATCAAGTTCGCCCGGTGTTTCCCAGGCTTCGTAGGCTTTGCCTTGCTCGATGAGTTGATCGATCAGCCTGTTGTAGACGTGAAGGCGTCTGGACTGATAAACGAGCTCGGAATTGTCCCATTGAAGTCCGAGCCATTGCAGGTCCGAGAGCAGCTGTCGGGTGGCATCTTCCGTGCTGCGGGCCAGGTCGGTGTCCTCTATGCGGAGAAGGAATTGACCGCCGGTGTGACGCGAGTAAAGCCAATTAAATAAGGCAGTGCGCGCCCTCCCACATGAAGATAGCCAGTTGGAGACGGGGCAAAACGCGTGATTATTTTGGCAGATGACATAGGACCTGCGGATTATCGGCGCGGTTGCTTTTATGGCAAGGCACGAATCGGGATGGTTGTTGCTGCATGTCATCACAGCGAGACCACGTGTGTTGACCGGGAAATCAGGTGAGCGCGTGCAGCCGGATTTCTTTGCGGAGGCCGCGAATGTCGTGCAGCAACTCCTTTCGCAGAATATACCGAACCAGGATGCCGCCGAAGAATGCGATGATGAAGACTTGCAACTGGGTGATGCCAGTGGAGTGATGGATCAACCAATGCGCGATACTGCCAACCGCTATGCACTCGGCCAGCGCGATTAAGAAAAAATCCCTCCATGGATTTCGCGTGAGCAAAAACGCGCGTTGCGTACGGACGTAGCGAATATGAAACGCCGCCGTTACCGCGATAGACGCAACATAACCGCCCAGGACGGCAACTCCGGTCCTTGGACTGATGGCGCTCAGAAAACTATAAACGCAGACTCCCATCACGAATCCGCTGACGACGGTGATCAGAAATTTGAGGATGGGCGACGCCCGCGGATAGGTGAAGTCATACAACCGGCTGAGATGTTCGAGATATCGAAACTGCTGCTTCAGATTCAGCTTCGATTCGCCCCGTGTGCGCAGGCCGAAATGAATCGGCACTTCCTGAACGCGGTTTACCCGGCACTTGCACATCAACTCTAACGCTATCTTGTACCCCAGGGGGGTGAGTCGCTCGGCGCGGTTGAACGTCGAGCGTCGGATGGCAAAAAATCCACTCATGGGGTCGCGCACCTTGCCGGCAAACGGCCTGGCGAGTGCCGTGGCAACCCAGGAATTGATCTTGCGGAAAAAGGTCCACTCTCCGTCGGTGCTGCCTCCCGGCACGTACCGGGAACCCAGGGCAAAATCGGCTCCCTCGTCCAGTGCATCGAGGAGCGCGATAATGCGTTCAGGTGGATGTTGAAGATCTGCATCCATCACTACGATCGTTTCGCCGGCGGTGGCAGCGATGCCATCCAGTACCGCTCCACTCAGGCCGTGCAGTGGCGGGTTGCGAACCATAAGCCGAACAGGATAGGTCCGCGCCAGCGAGGCAAAAATCTCTGGCGTTCCGTCCTCGCTGCCGTCATCGACGATAAGAATCTCAAAAGCTCGGTTTTTCAGCATTTCGGCGACGCGCGGCACCAATAGCGGAATGTTTTCCGCTTCGTTCCATGCCGGCACAATGACGGACACCTCCAGGGACGGGGGTGCCACCGGTGAGATCATTGTTTCTGCAGTCACACTTCTCCAGGCTCAACCAAAGGGTGAGTCGTCTTAGAAATATATTATCGGTCCAACATGCCGATTTGCACCAACTTCAACCGATCACCGCCTGATTCGCGTTGAAAATCTGGCTTATCAGGTCATTGCACAATCCAAAGGATCGAATATCTTCATCGCAGTTCTCGAGTTCGTGGTATTTTCCGCGACCTGCCGTTGTGAGATAGGGCAGTGGAGAAATGTCAGGGAAACAGGGGGCCCGGAGGCCGCTTGTCTTTGCCATTGCATGTCTGGGGTGAAATTCTTTTCATCTCGCTTTTGCTTGCGTCAGTACTGCATGTATTGCTCGATCGAAACCGCAGGCAGTAAATGCACCCCTTGAATTTGTGAAATTCGGTATTGCCTTTGCATCTTTCAGACCCAGCGGAATTAGTTCAGATGAAGCAGTTTGCTCATCTCTGGTTTCGCGGCTTAACCGCCTCGTTTTGGGGCTAAAAGAGGTGCCACATGGGGATCATCACCTGGATCGTTTTCGGCCTGCTTGCCGGTTTTGTCGCCAGCGTGCTTTTGAATAAATCTGGCGAAGGAATCCTCGGCGACATCATCCTGGGGATCGTTGGGGCCGTGGTGGGCGGATTTATTGCACAACTATTGGGATACCCAGGAGTTACAGCGTTTAACCCATGGAGTTTCATGGTGGCGGTCGCTGGCGCAGTGATCGTACTTGCGGTATACCATGCGGTAATCCGCCGACCTACGTCTCCGCGTCTTTAATCAACAGTCGTCGAAAGCAATGGCCGCGCGCCGCAAACGTCAATCGTGCGGCGGCCATTGCCTTAGAGCGGGTTTGACATCCCGCATCGGCTGTTCTAGCTTGCGATAATGCTTCCCCTGACCCGTCACGGTACTCGCGAATTACTTATTGGCAGTGTTGTTTTGTCGCTTCTGGGGATGGGCTTGGGCCTTGTTCTATGGCCCCTTGCCATTATCGTCCTGCCGTTAATCGTTTTTCTTTTCGCCTTCTTTCGAGATCCCGAGCGGACATTGCCAACTGAACAGCATGCAGTGGTAAGCCCTGCCGATGGGACCGTTTCAGATATTACGGAACTCGACAACGATCCCATGATCGGTGGGCCTGCCGTTCGGGTGGGCATTTTTCTCTCTGTCTTCAATGTGCACGTCAATCGCAGTCCCTGCGACGGTCGCATCGTGGAGGTGATTTACAAAAAAGGGAAATTCATCAACGCGATGCGGCACAATGAAGCTTCGGATGAAAACGAATCTAACACCATTATTCTCGCCGAACCCAATGGTGAGCGCAAAATCGCTGTTATCAAGCAGATCGTTGGTCTTATTGCCCGGAGAATTGTTTGCACGACAGCTGTAGGAGAACATGTGAGCCGGGGCCAGCGCATCGGCATGATAAAATTTGGCAGTAGAACCGAGGTGACGCTGGCAAAGTTTCTCGATCCGCAGGTAAAGGTAACGATAGGCCAGACCGTTCGTGGGGCGCGGGATGTTATCGCACTTCTGGGGAATCCAATTCAAACGACAAGCATTGCGACGGATCCGGATTTAGAACCGCTGATCGGTCGGGAGACACCAGCATGATGTCTGATGATTCCCAGGCTCCTTTGCCGGAACCGGAGGATGATCGCGGATCCATGTCCGATCGGATCGCAATCCGTCAACGGCGGCGGCTTCGGTTGCGCCGCCACGGTCGGCGGGCGTATATTCGCTCTGTCTATTTTCTTCCAAGCATGGCGACCCTCGGCAACGCCATCTGCGGTTTTGGGGCGATGTACGTTGCAGTGCTCCCCACCGGCGCGGGGACCGATCCGGTTACAGTTTTTCTATCGACACACCAGTTCACCGCTGCTGCTTATCTTATTTTCTTAGCCATGGTGTTTGACGCCCTGGACGGTCGTTTGGCGCGGTTTGCGCGGCATACGACTGATTTTGGCGGGCAGCTCGACAGTTTGGCGGATGTCATTAGCTTTGGTGCAGCCCCGGCATTCGTCTCTCTCCTGCTTTTCAAGTCAGAGTTCAGCAACGTGCATTCGCAGGTCTTTCCGATGGTCGCCACCCGGTTGATCTGGGCCATTGGCGCACTGTTTATGAGTTGCGCCGCTTTGAGGCTGGCTCGTTTCAATGTGAGCAACGAGCATGGGGAGCAACATCACTTCAGTTTTCTGGGCCTTCCCAGTCCCGCGGCGGGAGGAACCGTTGCGGCGTGGATCCTCATGCAGCAGGAACTGTCGCGCGGCAGCGACCGATCAGATCGATTCGCCAGCCTGCCCGGTGACCTTTCCACCCTGTGCATCCTGCTACTTCCACTGATCGTGCTCGGCACGGGCCTGCTGATGATCAGCCATATTCGCTATCCACACCTGGTAAACCGCTATCTGCGCGGCCGCCGCTCGATCGGACGTCTCATCGTGGTACTGATGGGTTTGCTGCTGCTAATTGTTGCCCACGAATTTGTGATGGCGCTTGGAATGATGACGTATGTCCTGTGGGGAACCATCAGTGCGACTAACCGCTGGTGGCGGGCGCGAAACGCTTAATCTCCCTGCAGCCTCACGAGCGACCGATACAAGTCGATCGTGTCCCTTAACTGTCGATCGAAAGAGAAATGAGAGTGAACGTGCTTCGCGGCGAGCTTGCCCATGCGCTCCAATCCTTCCCGGTCAGATAAAAACTCAATCGACGCTGAAACGAATGCATCATGGTCGATTGCTACCGATCGTCCGGTAGCATTTTCCACGACGAGTGCATCCGTGCCGGCAGTGCGCGTGCGCAGCACGGGGATTCCCGTGCTCATCGCCTCGTCGCAAACCAACGAAAATCCCTCGCGTGCGCTGGGCAGAAGAACAGCATCAGCGGCGTGATAAATGGGCATGGGATCCCGGTGGCCAAGCAATACAACCCGATTCTGCAGATTTCGCTGATTCACCTGTCGACGAAGGGCGATTTCATGCGGCCCTTCACCCACCATAATCACCTTTAATTGAGGGAGTCGATCGGAGGATTGCTCGGCTATATCGAGCATCCATTCTTCATTTTTAGGCGAATCCATCCGACCTACATAAGCAGCAACGAGATCAGTGGACTTCAGGCCCAGCGCTTCCTTGGCGGCGATCTTGGTTTCAGCATTGGCGATCGGGAACCGGCGCGGATCGACTCCGTGCGGCAGCACGGAGATCAAAGGCTGCGGAACATTCGCCTCACGAACCAGCCACTCCCTGGCTTCTTTTGACGCAACATGGGTGTGATCCCCGAAATCGCTAAACCGCTTCCATGGCCAGCCCACTTTGATGTCGGAAAGGTGAAGCGTATACAGCATCGGTACGGCGTGCCGTTTTTGAATTTGCCGACCGACGAGGGCACACTTGCGATAGTGTACATGGAGGATGTCGATCGGATGCTGGTCGATCCATTGCGAAAGAACGCGAGCGGACTTGCGTAACGAAAATACGCCGCCTTTCAGCGGCACGTCGATCCAGGGAAATGGAGCGGTTTCGAAAAGCCAGTGCCAGGCGCCTTTTTGTCCGGCAACGGTGACGTTATGGCCTTTGGCGTGCATGGCGAAGCTCAGATCGAAGATATATCGGCTCAACCCCCCTGCGTCAGAGCCGGCAGTGAGATGCAGCACCCGCAGTGGGGGGCAATTATCGGGCTTGTCAGTCATGCAGCAACTGTCCTGTGTCATCGGATTGACTTCGCGCGGCCTGCTCCGACAGCGCGAAAAAGCCAATGCCCGCGTAGTTTGCTCGCTTGGGCTTGTCGATACAATAGCAGAGTACGCAACGCGCCGCCTGCCTCGCTGCGGTTGCCGAGGAAATGAGCTGCATGGTTGATGTATTGATTCAAACTCATAACGAAGAACTGAACCTCAGTCACGCATTGGCGAGCCTGGCGGGGTGGACCCACAAGATTTTTGTGGTCGACAGCGGGTCGACCGATGCGACCATCGACATTGCTACGCGTGCCGGCGCGACTGTGGTGAATCACGAGTGGGAAGGGTATGCCGGGCAGAAAAACTGGGCACTGGCGAACCTGCCCTGGGAGTCGGATTGGATTTTAATCCTCGACGCCGACGAATCGGTAACCCCTGAGCTTAGAACGCAAATTGAGCAGGTCAGCGGTAAGCCTCTGGAACTGGTCGGACCCTCGGGTTTTTACATCAACCGCATTTTTATTTTCATGGGTCAGAAGATTAAGCACTGCGGTTATTACCCCAGTTGGAATCTTCGTCTTTTCAAGCGCGGGCGGGCGCTACGAGCAGCGGCTGGTGCATGAGCACATGCTGGTGGATGGCCCTACCGCGTACTTCAAGGGGTTGCTGCTGCACGAGGATCGGCGAGGATTGGAACATTTCGTTGCCAAGCACAATCGATACTCCACGCTTGAGGCGCAGGAAATTTATGCCAGGCGAACGAATTGGCCCGGGCTTAAGGGCATGCTCAGTGACCGCATGGCGCGGCGTCGCTTCATCAAAACGCGAATACTTCCTGGACTTCCGGTTCCATGGTTTTGGAAGTTTCTTTACATGTACCTGTTTCTGGAAGGATTCATGGACCGGGCGGCTGGCTGGAATCTTTGCCTGTTTATCAGCACCTATGAGTATTTTATCCACGTGAAATACCGTGAACTGGTTCGCCTGCATGGCCGCATGCCCGTTGTGCATGGTCTGGCGACCGCAGAGGGATCCATCCGCGAAATCGATCGCGTTCCCTCTGAAACGAATGTCGCTCCAACGTTCGTAATCGCGCCGAAGCAGATTCCGGCACCGGTGGAAAACATCCAGCGGTTGCCCGCGCTGCCGCGTGCTGGTCGGGTTCCTGTGTCGGTAATAATCCCCGCGTTGAACGAGGCAAAGAATTTGCCGCGTTGTCTGGACCATCTTGCCTGGGCCGATGAGGTGGTGATCGTTGATTCCAACAGCAAAGATCAAACGCCTGCAATTGCCGAATCCTACAAGGCAAAGGTGGTGCAATTTCAATGGAACGGGCAATGGCCGAAGAAGAAAAACTGGGCACTTCAGAATATCGAATTCAAAAACCGGTGGGTGCTTATTGTAGATGCTGACGAGTGGATCACGCCTGAACTGGCCGATGAAATCGCCGAGGCGGTTAAATCGGATGCCAACGTCGGCTATTACGTCAACCGCAAGTTCATCTTCATGGGCGGTTGGATCAAGCACTGCGGCTATTATCCTAGTTGGAATCTTCGCCTGCTTAAGATCGGGCATGGTGAATACGAGCGACTGACCGATATCGGCGACACGGGAAGTGGTGATAACGAGGTGCACGAGCATGTTGTCGCCACCGGCCCGGTCGGTTACCTGCAACATGATATGCTTCACTTTGCCTTCCCCAGCATTCATGTATTTATGGAAAAACACAATCGCTACAGCAATTGGGAGGCGGCGGTTGAATTCAAAAAATCGATGGGCGACGCAGGTGTAATTGGCGACGAGTTGAGCGGTCGGCGCCGTCTCAAAAATCTGTCTCGAAGCCTACCGTTCCGGCCAACCCTTCGATTCATCTATTCCTATATTCTCAAGGGCGGCTTCCTCGACGGCAGACCCGGATATGTTTTCTGCCGGTTGCTGGCGATGTATGAATTCATGTCCGTTTCAAAACTGACAGAGATGAAGCGCCGGGAAAACGATGACAAGCGGATGGCCGCTTTAAGCGCCGTGCCAGCACGCAGTCTGACTGTCGCGAAAAACACTTTCTGAAACCACACGATGAATCCGGAGCCCACCGAAACATTTGTCAATCCTCACGCCACCGAGGCGGACCGCCACCGGAGCCCGTGGTCCACGAAACAGAAAGCAGGTCGGTTGGGCTGGGCGTTCGTGCAGGCGACATTATTTCGTTGTTCGCCGGGGAATTTCTATGTCTGGCGTGCGATGCTGCTGCGGTTGTTCGGCGCAAAACTGGGTGATCAGGTGCACATTCGCCCGAGTGTTCGAATTATTATCCCATGGCATCTGCAGATCGACGATCACACTGCCGTCGGCGATTTCGCGATACTGTACTCCCTGGGACGAATTAAAATCGGCAAATACGTCACGATAAGCCAGTACGCACATCTCTGCGCGGGCAGTCATGAAACGCGGACTCGGGCCATGACGCTTACGACTGCGCCAATCACCCTGGGCGACGATGTATGGATTGCAGCGGACGCCTTCGTGGGCCCTGGCGTCACTGTCGGGGATCGCACGGTCGTCGGTGCTCGCGCGAGCGTTTTTTCAAACGTTGGACCCGATCTGATCGTCGGCGGAAATCCTGCAAAGGTTCTAAAGGCAAGAGAATTTACGGTTTGAGACATCGCGGGACCCGCGATTCAGCGGAATTCGCGTCGAACCTGTGCCGCCTTGTCCAACCATGCCATTACACTGATCGGCATCGCCCGCTTCGAGTTTCTCCAACAACTGATCCAGTTCGACTTGAAGGTGTTCAATACCTGCTTTGAGATGATCGCGATTATCCAGAAAAATATCCCGCCACAAAGCCGGATCCCCACCGGCGACGCGCGTCGTGTCCAGGAAACCGCGGGCGGCGATTTTTAATGAATCCTCTGACTGGCATCTCACCAGCGCCGCTGCCACAGCGTGGGGCAGATGACTGTTGGCCGCCGTCAGTGCGTCGTGCTGCTCAGGCGTCATTCGCATCGTTCTCATGTTGAGCATCTGCCAGAATCCTTCGATGAGATTAACAGCCGATGCATCGCTGGATCCGGTGGGTGTGATGATACAAAGCGCGCCGGCCAGCAGATCCGCGCGGGCATGTTGAACGCCTTGTTTTTCCCCTCCAACCATCGGATGGCTGCCAACAAACTTGATCGACGACGGAAGCATCTCCGCTGCTAATTGCGTGATTGATCGCTTTGTACTTCCAACGTCGGAGATGATTGCGCCGGGTTTCATCGCGGGGGCCGCCACTTTTAAAAGTGGCCCAAAGGCGCTGACGGGCGTGGCAAAAATTACCAGATCGGCGGCGCAGACCGAATCGATCAGATCCGTGGAAGCATTGTGGATCACACCGCGCTCGATCGCTAATTCCAAATCAGGCGATTGATGCCCGTAACCAGTAATGTGTATCCCATCGAAGGCCTGCCGACACGCAAGTCCCAGTGATCCGCCGATCAAACCGACGCCTACGATGGTGATCCGTTCGAAACGCATGCAGTGGATCATAACAACAGAGGCAATGCATGGTAGACGGCAGGCGGGGGACCGGATTCTAACCGCGTGTTCCGGTGCTGCGGCGTTCAGTTGCGCAGACATTCGAAATGTCGAAGTGATCTGAAGCGCTAAAGCATCGCCTGCGCGAGCATGCTGTATAGCACTGCAGCAGTACGTGCGCCTGCTCGAAGCGAGTCGAGGTCAAACTTTTCGTCAGGTGCATGCGGTTTATCATCAGGAAGACCGAAGCCCAGGAGCAGCGTATCCAGGGCAAGTTCCCGCCGCAGCAGATTGACGATGGGAATTGTCAGCCCGTCGCGAATCAACACCGGGGCAACGCCAAAACCCTGCTCAACCGCGGCAACGGCTGCCCGCACCCAGGGACCGGCAGTGGGGACGCTTACAGCCGGCGCAGCGGCGAAATGAATCAGTTCGATTTTAAATCCGTCCGGGACATTCGTGCGCGCGAACTCTTCAAACGCTTTGCGAACCACCATAGGATCCTGTCCAGGAACCAGGCGAAACGAAATTTTCGCTGTAGCGCTGGCCGGGATAATCGTTTTTGCACCTTCGCCCTGATAACCGGAGGTAAGACCGCAGATGTCGCAGGTTGGCCGGCTCCAGCGGCGTTCAAGGGACGTGAAACCCGCTTCGCCGCCAAGTGATGATGTTCCACCGGACAGCCCGAGACTCGTCGCGTACTCCGCGTCGTCAAACGGCAATGTTGCCCAGGCATTCGTGTCGGATTCCGATGAGGGAATGATCTCATCATAAAAACCCGGAATGGTAACGCGACCCTGTTCATCATGGAGTCGCGTGAGAAACTGAGCTAACGCGAAGGCGGGATCTGCGCACTGCGCCGCCATGAATTCCGCTGTGAAGATCGTGCATTGACGAGCGCAGGGTCAACTGGCTGTAAACCAGCCCGCGCAGCCCCGTAGTGATTGCCGGGATTCCGCGGGCAAAGCAATTTGTGTCGCTGATCACAGCAATATCGGCCCTCAGCATTTGCCGATGTGCCGCGATGAAGGATGCGAGGTGATGGCTGTCGATCTCTTCCTCTCCCTCAAAAATCGCGACGAGATTTACGGGCAATCCTCCAGCCTTTTGCCAGGCGCCGATAGCTTCGATGTGGGCCCAAATCTGTCCCTTGTCATCTGCAGATCCACGCGCGTAAATCGCATCTGTTCCGGCGCTGGTTTTTCGAACCGTCGGTTCAAAAGGAGGCGTCGTCCACTGCGCTATCGGATCAACTGGCTGCACGTCGTAATGCCCATAGAGAAGCACCGTCGGACGACCGGCCTGATGTTTGTTTTGCGCCAGCACAACGGGATGGCCGGGTGTCGGTTCGACCGTCGCGGTAAGCCCATCGGCAGTGAGTCGGTCGGCAAGCCACCTGGCGCAGCGTGCAACATCTGATGAACGATTTGGATCAGCGCTGATACTTGGAATCCGTAGAAAGTCGGAAAGATCAGCAACCGCTTGTTCCTGCCGCTTCTCAATATGCGCCAGCACCTCTGCCAGCGATGAACGGATAGCGCTCAAATGCCCACTCCGAATCTTTTCAAGCTTAAGAATTCAATCGGAAGTTCAGTCTTACCGTCGAGTGTTAGTTGCGCAAGAACTTCACCTAATCCGCTGGCGCACTTGAATCCATGGCCGCTGAATCCACAGGCTATCGTTACATTCGGATGTCGGGGATGGTGGTCGATGATGAACTGATGATCGGGACTGTTGGTGTACATGCAGACGCGCATGGAAAGTAGCGGACCGTTAGCCGCGGGAATGTGGTCCTCCAGTACGCCGCGTATGGCTTGCTCATCGCTTTGGTTGGCGAATCGATCAACGCTGTCAGCATCAGTAGCGACGGTTCGCTTGTGCGAAGCGAGTTTGAATCCAGGATTATCCGGCAGCATCGGGAACCCATAATGATTGGATCCATCACGATGTTCCAGAATCCAGACCGGCATTTTTCCCAGCTCAAAGAGTGCTGGTTCTTTTGGCCAGACCCATGCGAGAGGCTGGCGTGTGACGGTGAGGCGCACACCAAGTTCGCCAACCAGCTTTTCGGTCCAGGCTCCGCCGCAGAATAGAACTTTGGCTGCGGTGTATCGCCCTTTGGTTGTCGTGACTGTCGCGGAATCGCCGGACGCTTCCCAGGAGACGACGCCTTCCTGACCATGAAGCTCAGCTCCGCTTCGCAGGGCTAATTCCGCATAGCCGGCTACGGCGCGCTCAGGAAATACCAGTCCGGCTTTGTGATCGTGGAGGCAGTTGTAATCATCGGGAATACGAAATTGCGGGAAGCGCCTGGCGGTTTGCTCGGCGTTCAACAACTCATGCGGGATATTATGTTGTCGTACCGATCGAAGGCTTCCCTCTAAAACAGAAGCGCCGGGGGGCCCGATGTAGATCCCACCTGTAATCTGAATAACCTGTCGGCCAAGCTCAGTCTGGAGCTGATCCCAGAGCTCGTAGGAACGTCGCAACAGCGGCACGTAGTCAGGGTGCTCGAAGTAAGCGAGGCGGATCATCCGCGAGTAACCTGCGGCAGCGCCAATCGCGTGGGGAATGTCGTAGCGTTCGAGGCCCAGCACACGTACCCCGCGAAGCGCCAACTGATAGCAGGCGGCGGCACCCATAGTGCCAACACCGACGACAATTACGTCAAAAGATTTTTTTGGGTCGATCATATCGGCGAGTCAACAGGTGCCGCGCGGCGAGGCGTTTGTTACTTATGTGCCGCGCCGCGCGCGACAACGGCTGATGGGACGATACGTCCGTGACGCCCGGAATCCAGTCCGTTCCGGCGAGCGGAAGCTTTGCCATGGCGGCGGCCTCGATAGTGAGCGCGGCAAGATCTTCCCGCTCCAGATGGTGAACATTGGACTTACCACAGGCTCGAGCGAGCGTTGCAAGTTCCATCGTCACCACGCGCAGATAGTTTTCTAACCAGCGGCGCTCCGATAATCGGGTCAAGGCGTTGCTCTAATTCCGGATCCTGCGTGGTGACACCAACCGGACAGCGACCAGTATGACAATGGTGGCAGAAACCCGGGGCAGTATTCATGGCGGAGTAGTCGGCTGTGACATCGACTTTGCCTGCCGCTGGGTACGCGTGACCGTTTCCGTTGCCTTTGGAACCTCCGACACCCAACTGGTAATAATTTCGGTTGCAGCCAAGTCGCCATGAGCGCAGCCTGCCCGATGGAGACAGCGTCGGCACCCATCGCCAATGCCTTGGCGACATCGGCTCCGGTACGAATGCCACCTGCAATGATCAGTTGCACTTCGCCGATCATGTTCATTTCTTCGAGTGCTTCGACCGCCAGGCGAACAGCGGCAAGCGTGGGGATGCCCGTATGCTCGATAAAAACTTGCTGAGTGGCGGCGGTGCCGCCCTGCATGCCATCAATGACGACCACGTCTGCGCCTGCTTTGACAGCCAGCTTTACATCTTCGCGCGTGCGGGTGGCACCCATTTTTACATAGATGGGAATCTCGTTGTCAGTGATCTCGCGAAGCTCCTCTATCTTGATCGCCAGGTCGTCGGGCCCGGTCCAATCAGGATGCCGACATGCAGACCGTTGGTCGATTCCTTCAGGAAGCGTTCGCATACGGGCAACGCGGGGACTGATCTTCTGCCCCAGTAACATCCCACCGCCGCCTGGCTTGGCACCTTGACCGAGTACGATTTCGATAGCATCTGCGCGACGAAGGTCGTCAGGATTAAAACCGTAGCGGCTGGGCAGGCATTGATATACAAGCGTTTTAGAGGATTGGCGTTCCTCGCTGGTCATTCCACCATCACCGGTGGTCGTGCTGGTGCCCATCGCAGTAGCCGCACGACCGATTGCTTCCTTTGCGTTGGCGGATAACGCTCCGAAGCTCATTCCGGCGATGGTGACAGGCGTCTCCAGTACCACCGGTCGTTTCGCCCGGCGGGTGCCTAAAACGGTTCTGGTGGAGCATTTTTCCCGATACCCTTCGAGCGGATAACGACTGGCCGATGCTGTCAGAAAAATAAGATCGTCAAAGGTCGGCAGAGGTCGCTTTGCGCCCAGGCCCCGGATCTCGTAAAGCCCGCTGTCGGCTGCCTGGTGAATGTAAGAAAGAATCCCGTTGTTGAAAGAAGCGCTTTCTTGCAGGAACATTTTCGCGGAAGGATCTGACATGATCGCCTTGTGAAATATTTTTTTAATTCTCGTTTGCCACTTCTTCGTTCGCTTAACTTAAAGGCACCGGAGACCGCACTGTGCGCCACTTCAGCGGCATCAGTACGAAGAGTGATTTGCGGAGTTCCAATGATATAACGTACGCGATGAAGCGATACGCTTGAATTGATCGGAGGCAGGCGCGGTATTTTCCATTCCTGCACGCGCGAGCAACTCGTTCACCGCGATGTGGTCGGCGTGGGTCATCGGCTCTTCCTGAGCGTCGGCGCCCAGTCCTTCAATCTTTCCACCAACATAAATGACGGCTTCGTATAGTGAATCACCCAGCCCGGGCCCGGCGTCTCCGCAGACTAAGAGGCGACCGGCTTGAGCCATGAACATTGCTGCATGACCGATATTTCCCCCGACTACGATATCGCCTCCTTTTAGAGAGATCCCGCAGCGGCCGGCGGCATCGCCTTGGATAATAAGTGTCCCACCGTGCGCGCTCGCGCCGGCGCATTCGCTGGCGTTTCCCTTAATTCGAACGGTGCCGCTCATCATGTTTTCGCCAGCACCGCGCTCAGCATTCCCGTTGACGATGATGCTGGCGCGTTTATTCATCCCCCCAACGTAATACCCGGCGTGCCCTCGCACATGAACTACCACGTTTGCATCGAGCCCGACCGCAAGATTGTGGGCACCACCTGGATGTTGCAAATTGACATGCTCGATCGTGTTAGCGGGCACATCCTGATGCAGGTAGCGGTTTACAGCCGAGACGCCCATTGACGTTACATCAAGAGCCGGGACTATTTCAGTGCGAGGGATCGCTAGATCAGGCAGATGGGCCAGTTTTGTCATTGCACGCTCCACGAATAGATCGTCTCGGGTCGAGGCTCAAACAGATTTGCGCTGTCGACTCCGGGCAGATGTGCGAGGGAGCGGAATTCCGATGCAACGGCGACATAATCGTCGGTTTCCGCTACCACCGCCGGCTTACAGGCAAATGGGTCGCGCACCAGTACCAGGCGGTTTGTTGTTGCCATCAGCAGCGTGTAGAAACCATCGAGCTCTTCGAAAGCATGCTCGATTGCCTGTTCGAGTGAGTCGCCTTCGCGCATGCGCCATTCGAGAAATCGACAGGCAGCTTCAGTGTCATTGTCAGTTTCGAACCTGATGCCCCGCCGTTCGAGCGTGCGCCGAAGACTGTAAGGATTTGAAAGTGAGCCGTTGTGGACCAGGCAGAAATCCTCACCGGCGGTAAACGGATGAGCGTGGGCCGGTGAAACCGCTGACTCGGTGGCCATGCGGGTGTGACCCACTGCATGCGATCCGGTCAGGCTGCTGAGGTGCATACGCTCTACCAGAGAAGCAGGGGTTCCGACATCCTTAAAGAGATGAATCGAATGTCCTGCTGAAAGCAGATGTAAATGCGGAAAGGCGCTCTTAAGCCAGGCTGTAAAATCCGCCGTGCTTATAGCTGCAGTGATTACCGCGTGGTTCTGGATCCAATCCACTTCATCGGGGATGGCAGTGTCTTTTGTGAACGTCGAAGCGATTGTCTGCCAGTTCACATGGTGGTCGGGTGAAAAAAGGCTGAAGCGGCGTCGCGGTTCGAAACCGCTCTGTGGCGCATCACCAAAGACAGCAAGACCCGCTGAATCAGGACCGCGCTCACCCATGCACACGAGCATGGGTGCCAGCATTTCGCCGAGTGAATCCCGGCGAGTTGGGTTTTTAATTAGTAGTCCGACAATGCCGCACATGACGACTCGATTCTCTAAAATAGTTTTTTAGCTTGATCGCGATCAGAAATATTGCAGGTAGCGGTCCACTTCCCAGTCCGAAACGTGGCGCTGGTATTCCACCCACTCCATCTGCTTCAGCATGATGTATTCGCTGATAAATTCCTGCCCCAGGGTGCTGGCAAACAGTTTGTTCGATTCCAGAGCAGCGATCGCCTCATGCAACGATTGCGGCAACAGGCCGATCCCCATGTTAATGAGGTCAGTTGGGGACGAAGTATAGTGGTTAAAATTATGCGGATCGCCGGGGTCGATTTTGTTATCAACTCCGTCCAAACCCGCTGCGATAACGGCTGCCGTTGCCAGGTACGGGTTGCACGATGAATCGCTTAATCGAAGTTCGAGTCGGCCATATGGAATTCGAACCATGCTCGTGCGGTTATTGTCGCCGTAGGAGATGTACGCGGGCGCCCAGGTAGCGCCGGACAAGCTTCGACCTACGACCAGGCGTTTGTAAGAATTCACGGTAGGGCGCACAACGCCGCGAGCGCGGGAGCATGTTTGAGAATGCCACCGAGAAAGTGGTAAGCCAGCGTAGATAATCCAAGTGACCGCACGTCGCTTGGATCGCTGAAAAGGTTCTTTTCGCCGGCGAGCGAAGCCAGCGATAGATGCATGTGCATGCCACTTCCAGTCCGCGTGCTGGTTGGCTTGGGCATGAACGTACAGATGGTTCCGAGTTCGCGTGCGATTTCACCTGCGGCCATCCGGATCAGCACAATTCGATCCGACGTGGTTATCGCATCGCTGTACGCAAAATTGACTTCGAACTGTCCGTTAGCGTCTTCGTGATCTACCTGGTAGACGTCAATACCAACCGCCTGTAGCGAATCGACCAATCGCTCGATGAAGGTTTTGCTGCGGCAAAGTCCCTTGTAGTCATAACAGGGCTTATCAAGAGTATCGCTGTCGTCCGCCGGGCAAAGCGACCCGTCGGTTTTTTTCGACAGCAGCATAAACTCGGGCTCCATGCCGGTGTTTAAGGTCCAACCGCGCTCCGCGAGTCGATTCATTTGCTGACGAAGGATCCAGCGCGTGTCATAAGGATAGGGTTCGTTTTTTACATAGCCGGTGCAGACAATTCTCGCATAACCCGGTTGCCAGGGAAGAAGACACAACGTGTCTAGCTCCCCGCGCGCCATGTAGTCGGGGTCATGCGGCTGCATGCCAAATCCCCAGAGTGCAAAGCCCGCGAAGCCGGCTCCATCGTTCAAAATGTCTTCAAAGTGCGAGACAGGAACGGCCTTGGCTTTGGCGACACCATGAATATCGACAAATTGTGCCAGGACGAACTTCACCTGATTGTCACGGAGGAAAGCCTTCGCTTCGTACAAACTCTTGAGCGGCTTCTTAGCAGACGATGCCGATACAACCCCCGCGGGTGCCGGCTTGCCGTTGATGCGTCCGTGGTCCTGAGCCGCGAGTGACGCGATTCTGTTGGTTTGTGAGATCTTTCGTGCAGCCATCCGTAAGTCCTTCTGATGCGAAACGTTTTACAAACTTGCTTGATCCCAACTTGCTTTCACTTAGCAGATGCCTCGGTTGCGCGGTCAGTCACTTTGCTCTTCGCAATCATCGTTCCAAAAGGCGATTCCAGTACTCTTGTGTTGATGCTGACAAACGTGGAAAGATTCGAGGCAGGTGAGGAACCTTTTGAACTAAAGCGGGATCACTGCCGAAGCCCGAAAGTGTTCAGAGTGTATAATTTTCTTGACAGTGTCCCGCACCTGTCCGGATACTGGACACAAACCTGCCGCGCTGAACTTTCAGCGTATGAAAATTTTTCACTACAATGACGAAGAACGTAAACTTCATGAATGGCTTAGTGCGCGAGGCCACACCAACACTGTTGTCGCCGCCACTGGCGACCCCTTTAGTGCGGTCAAACGCGAATCATTCGATGCAGCTTTCATCGGGCTTCATCCTCATGGGATGAAACTTATCATCGAGTTGCGCGCCATGAATCCCGATTGCCTTGTGACCATGGTCACAGCAGACCGGGACACGCGAAGAGCAGTGGAAGCAGTCCGCGCGGCGCGTTTGATTACCTGCTTTCCCCGCCTCTGGATTTCACGGAAGTCGAGCGGACATATATCCTTCTGAATCGTGAGCGACAGCAACAGCAGCAACGGAGAAAGTTCCAGGATCAGCTGGATGCCGCGTCGGCTGGAACACGTCTGGTGGGAACATCAGAACCCGTGCACAACCTCCGTCGACTGATTGCCAAAGCAGCACGCTCGCGCGATCAGTCTTAATCACCGGAGAAACGGGCACGGGAAAAGAGTTAATTGCCCGAATGCTGCATGAGCAAAGCCCGCGATCGATGGGGCCATTTGTGGCGGTCAATTGCAATGCAATTCCAGCGTCTTTGCTGGAAAGCGAGCTTTTCGGCCATAAAAAAGGGACTTTCACAGGTGCCGACAAAGACAGACCCGGACTTCTTGCTGAAGCGGACGGCGGATCGTTTTTCTTTGATGAGATCCACGACCTCGAAGTGCTGCTGCAGGGCAAGGTCCTGCGTGCGCTGCAGGAGGAGGAAGTGCGTCCGGTAGGGGGGCGAACCCCGGTGAAACTGAACGTTCGATTTATTGCTGCCACCAATCAGGATTTACCTTCGCTGGTTGAAAATCGCAGGTTTCGGCAGGACTTGTTTTACCGCTTGAATGTCGTGCCTATACGGGTTCCTCCGCTGCGCGAGCGCAAGGAAGATATCCCCTTACTGGCCCGGCACTTCATGGAAATTTACAGTCGCCGCGAAGGACGAGAGCCGCTAAAGATTTCACCAGCGATATGGCGCTGGATGGACAGTCATCCCTGGCCGGGCAATATCCGGGAACTGGAAAATCTCTGCCAGCGTGCGGTGGCCTTAACCGAGGGAGACATCTTCGATACGGATGTATTATCGCTAACGCACCCGCAGATGCCCACAAATTCGCAAACCAGGATTTATCCGGAACATGCCTTGGAAACTGATCCCCTGCGTGGCTATTCCGATGCGCGGGAATCGCTGGATCGGCAACTGCTCGAACGTGCATTGCAGGAACAAAAAGGGAATGTGCTTCGGGCCGCCCGGGCGCTGCGAATCAGCCGGACTACTCTTTACGCCAAAGCTCGAAAACTGGGTGTAAAATTGCCAACGCGAGTCTGACTTTATCATCATGCATCGACGAAAAAGACCGGGTGCCATTGCGATGGCACCCGGTCTTTTTCAGTTGAACAAAGACGCTAAATACCGGCTGCAGCAGCTTCGGCATCGCCGATTGCTTCACCGTGAACTTCGGCGACTATTCCCTTAGCCTGACCGAAACGCGCGCCGATTTCTTCCAGATCTGCTTCAATTTTCTGGATGACACCACTCGACCGGGCTCGCTGGATTACCAGCCATATGCCGCCGAGCACCATGTAACCCATGAAAACATATGGAAAGTAACGCACAGGTGGATCGGGCAGTGGATAGAAGCTTCCCACCACAGGCACGATCATGAACAGCACTGCAAGGCCGGCCAGTATCACTGCGCCGGGCGTCAGCATCTTTCGCTTGAGCAAATACATCGGGGCGGCTACTGAAATAAAGATGTATCCCAGCAGAAAGCCGTAAGTTGCAAACGTTCCGGCATCGTTCAAAAGGTCGGTAGGACTACAGCCGTAATGCTTCATCGCAGTCAAGCCGGCCGCGAGGACCAGAATCATGGAGACGGTGGCCGCAATGTGCGGCGTTTCATTTACCTTATGGGTGCCGCCGATGGAAGAGTGAAACACCCCGTGGCGTCCCATTGCAAACAGCACTCGGCTACCGGCATTTAAGCTCGCAAGCACACATCCCAGCGAGCTAACAAGAGCCATAACGACCAGCACCGGTCCGAGCCAGGTAACCCCGCCGAAATCCGCCATTGTCTTTAGCACATCGGCGTTGCCATCGAGCGTGGCTCCGGTCTTATCGAATACGCCGACCTCGGCGAAGCTGGCAACAATGTAAAACAACCCAACGATCACGCAGGATCCAATGATCGCACGGGGGATGGTACGCAAGGGATTTTTTGCTTCTTCACCCAGCGCGCTGGAACTCTCAAAGCCCACGTAGCAGAAAATGGCAAGCACCAGCCCGAGGAAGAATGCCTTGGGAGTAAACCCTGTCATCTTCAGGTGTGGCACGTGAACCGCAAAGCCTGTTTTGGCGAACACCAGCACCATCAAAAGAACGATCAGCCCTACGCTGCCGAACTCCAGTGCCAGCATTAGCTTAGCGGACAACCGAATGTCCTTGTACGAGACAAACCACGGTGCAAGGATGACTGCCACAAACGCGATGTAAGGCCACGCCGCGCCGGTCGGTGAATGGCATAGGAGCAGAATGAAGTTTGCCGCGGCCCCGCCCAGCGCAACCGCCGTACAGAGGTACGCCAGCAGTAGTCCCCACCCGGCCAGAACCCCCATTGTGGGCCCGAGACCCATCGAGGTATAGGCGTATAAAGAGCCCGGGGATGCTGAATGCCTGGCAAATTGATTGACGTTGAGTCCAACCAATGCCAGGCCAGTGGTTGCAACCACAAAGCACATCCAGGTGGCATATCCTCCTGAGGCGAATACCAGAGGAATAAATGCCGCCATGCACGCCGATGGGGCAATGTTCGCGACGGATTGTGCGAGAACTTCCAACGGTGATAAGCAGCGGAACTTAAGCCCGTAAGCCCCTTGTTCAGTGCTGCCACCGCCTGGACTGGCGTAGGTTCCCGGACTTGAAGCTTCGATCGTACTCATAGAAGGTCTCCAAAAAAGAAAGCGGCGGAACAATTTTGAAACGCCCAATCATGCGCGCACATCAAACTGATGCTGTATGCGGCGTCTAACACGCATCATTTTCGAACCCGGTCCTGGGACACGATTCGAACGATGAGCGAGGTCGACTACAGATTCAGATGTTTGTGCGACAGACTCACGATACAGCGCGGCGGGTTAGGTTCGGTTTTGTCAGAGCAACGCCCGTGCCGCAAGTGCACGAGGCTCTGGAAGATCAAACGATCGGGAAGAAAATCGTCTCAGCGGCGTGGGAGCTTCCAGCCATTATCTATCTGTTCAAAGCCGAGACGTGGATAGAAGCCTTCGGCCTCGGGAGATGAAAGCAATACGATCATGACGCGCTCGCCTAATTTATCGCGAACGTGTTGTATCAGTGCTCGCCCGATCCCGGTTCCTTGAAACGCGGCGTCAACCGCAAGATCAGACAGGTAACAGCAGTAGCTAAAATCTGTAACGCCGCGGGCAACCCCGACCAGAGTGTTCCCCGACCAGGCGCCCACGAGAAGGTTCGCGTTGTTCAGCATCACTTGAATGCGCAGCAGGTCTTCAACAGGTCGGCGTATCCCCGACCGAATAAATACCGAAACGAGCTCGCTAGCGTGGATCGGGCGCACTGCTGCATCAAGTAATTCGAATGTTTTGTCGTTCAAAGGTCCAACCGATTCATTTGTCCCAGTCGTTTGTCGAAAGCGTGTTATCTCAACTTGGCCGCCGTAGCGCGGTCGTCGTTCGCGATTTTCCGGCAATACCACATCATAAAAAAGTCGCATCGCGGGAAAAATCCCGCGATGCGACCTGACATTGCATATTGAGGTCATACTACATTGCAGGCGTTACGCCACCAGATCCATCGCAAAGAATTTCAACCTTGAGTTATTTGGAAGCGTGATACTTTCAACTGTCTTGGCTGAATTGATGGCAAAGCTATATCCGTACAGCTTCCATGCACCCGCTTGATTAGTCCCATTGCTGCCGTTCCGATACGCCATGTTAAGGGCAACCGATTCACCGGCATTGGTGCTTGTGGACCCCCAATCACTCATGCTCTGGGTAAAGTTCTGGGTTGTGCCATCCGTATAGGCGACCGTGAAGACCTGATTCCCCTGATATCCGCCGGTTGTTGTAGCCAAAAATTTAAGGGCGCTGAAGTTTCCAGAGGGAACTGTAAGGGTCTGACCGTAGCCAAAGGCGTTGTCAAACGTGTCGGCAGCACCAATATTATATACATTACCTGCCCAACTTACCGAATTTCCGAGCAATGTTCCGGACAGCGAAGAACCCTGCCCGTCCAGGCTGTCCCCGTTGTTGAAGAACGAACCATCCGACGCGATGCCTCCGTGATTGAAAGAGGAGGACAAATCCACCTGCACGCTTGTGAGAAGCACATTGGTGAATGTAGCTGTACAGGCACTACCGCCAGTATTATGGCTCGTCACAGCCAGGCCTGCCGTTGCAGTGCTTGCAATGGCAATTGTCTGGCTCGTTCCAATCTGCACCCAGTCAGTGGATATTGGACTGGCCACCGTCGTGTAGTATCCGCTGAAGCTGTTACCCACGCGTGTGAGTTTCAACCAAACCGGCGCGGTAACTCCAGACACCGTCGTGTTCGACGATGCGCCGCCAGTGGTAGCGCGCCACTGAAAGCTCACTCCCTGACCCGGCGTTGCCACCACGTCCGCAAACATCGCGTTGGCGGTCGTATCATTGCGGAACATCAAGCCCGCCTTTGCCCACGAACTGGTGTTGCTTACTGATGTCACGCGTGCCGTGATGGTGCTATCGCCTATTTCGCCTGTAGAGACGAAGTGGAATTGATCGGAACCGTTATAAATATCGCTGCCGCCGCCAGCCACGGTGTAGGTTCCGGTGCTTGGAGCATACTGAGCAGATCCGGCCTGAGCCGGGGAACCGATATCGAGTGTGCTGTTGAAGGCGCCCAGCGGTGAATAAGGCAACGTCAAGGTTAATTGCAATGGGATATTAGTGAAGTTTGTACCGGCGGCATCAGTGAAGTTTACAGCCGGCAGCACAACATAGCTGCTGCCGTCTGAGCGGGTAAGAACCGTAAGCGCCTGCAGCTGCGTTCCAGTAAATACCTGGGTGAAAGAAGTAGAGCCCGTAGCAGGGTCGAGGAAACTCCCGTTCAAAGTATATCCGCTCGATAGCAACGACATCGGCAAACTCAACGGGGTCGTCCCCCCCGGTGTAAACACCGGAACGGACGGATTAACGTCTGCCCATACCATGAACGTGTTCAGCAAACCGCCGATAGTCCGCGTTAAGAGATTCCAGCCGCTAACCAGAGGCGTGCCCGTTGTTTCGTTTACCTGCGATGTGTCGTTAAGCGAGTACTGCAACTTATAGCTTGTCTGCGTGGTGTACTCTCTGCTGGCCAGATATCCCGTCTCCACTGGCGCAGCCGCGCCGATCGTTGCATTCGATAATGCAAGTGCAGTTGCGTTCGTAGGCGAGATCTGGTCGCCGACCGAAAGACCGTAGGCAGACATTAACTGAGCATTGGTTTTATCCAGTAATGCGGGCGACGTGTTAAAGGGCGAAGTGGAAGACGGATAGGGAATATAAGTTGGCGCCTGCTCTGGGAAGTAAAGTTGTTTACCGGCATTAGTACCGCCGGTGAATGTGATGGTAACACCGTCAAACGTGCGTTGCGGATCCATCTGCCCGGGCCATCCGTTCCCATTTACATAATATTGGTAGTGCGTCTTCCCGCCGAGCGCGGCGGCGCTCAGAGCGATGAACTGCGTCGTCCCATCAAAGGTAACAAAATCGTGCGCGTGATACCCGCCGACCTGGCCATTCGTCGCGGGGCGACCGAAACTGAAATCAACGATGTTTTCAAACACGCCCCCGTTAACGACGTTAACCCCATGATCGACAACTCCCCATCCTGTTCCATATCCCTCTGCGGTGACGTTGTCCAAGGCCACATCACCGGAGTTGTTATTCCCGCTAATCCCGTTACCAACTGGTGAAGTTAAGCTGCCGAGCAACGTGATGTTCTTCAGGTCGATATTGGACGGATTGGACGCACTGCTGCCAAAAGTATTATAGGAGTAAGGAACAAAGAACCCGTTGGTGGTGTTCCATGCAGTTGAATTTTGGAAGAGATTTTGATTTTTAGTGTGGTCATAGACCGCTTCGAAACCGGTACCTGAACCATAGGTGATGTTATTGGAGAACATCCTGACGCCCACCTCCCAGGCTGCAACGCTGGTTGCCCCGGGGAAAGCTGCTGCAGCCTCTGAATCGAAGTTTGCCGCGGCTATATCGATTTCACTCTGATGGTCGAATTGCATCCCGTTAATAGGATAGTATACAAATCCGGCTTCGGGCATCCCGACCGCAATATTGTTAGTAACCGTGGTGTTGGTTCCCTGGAACCAGAAACCTTCTCCTTCGTGGCCAAAGTCCACATTACCACGACGGCTGTTCATATTGCCCAGCCCCTGTGAATCGCCGGTACCTCTGATAGCCAGGTTACCGTTATAGGTCCCGATTTCATCACCTCGCTCAGCGACAAACGCTGAACCGTAAACGTTGTAGGCAGTATTATCTTCGAAGTCCACGTTGCTGCCATGGTTGTCATATCCCCAACCGGGACTGCCTACCACGCTGCAGCCGGTAACAGTAGAGATTCCATTGGAGGCGTTTGTGCCTACCAGATGAAAATGCACAGAATATCGGGCGCGCGGGTTGGTCCCGGTTCCCGCGACAAGGTGTCCGTTTGCGTCCAGCACCGGGTCATTGATTGGCTGACTCTTGTCAGTTCGTCCCAGGTTATCAAACGCAACGTAATTAATGTTTACCGTCGGCATATCCATGAACATCACATGACCGCGCCGAGCGGTTGCCGTGTTCTGAGAATTAAAGACGATGTTCCGTGTCGTATCTGTAAGGTAGACATGCAGACCTGAGTTTGGCGCGAGGTGATTGTAGACCAGGGGGCTGCTCAGCTTCACCTCGTTTCCCGTGATGCTCTGGATAGTGAACTGTTCATCCTGATTACCCGTCGCGGTCGTGCCGCCGAGGACCAGACTATCGCCCACTCTCCAGCCTGTCGGTGTGGTCGCTGTAAAAAGATCGGTGCTGCCTGCGGTCGCAGGTTGCGACAGAGCCTCATATGGAGTGACTGTTGAGCCGTACATGGTGGTGAATCCCATGGACAAAAGTCCGCGGCTTAACCACTCAGGATCCCAGTTACGATCGGTTGCGCCCGTGTCAATGAACGTAACTTTTGCTGTTACGTTCGAAGCGATCGGCGCTGAAGAGGTGCCGATGGTCAAAACCGCACCATCGTCGGTCCAAAGCGTTTCTACGTTTAACGCAGTGTTCACCGTGTTTGCAAACTGCAATTGACCGTACACATGTACCCACTTCAACTGGGCCGCAACAACGCCATCCACCGTTTCGGTGAAACCTGCCGGAACCAGCACCTGCGCACGGTCGGCTGGAACAACGCCGCCTTGCCACGTGGTGGGATCCGACCAATTTCCGCTTTTTACGACAGTGTTGGTGGCAGCCGAGTCAGGCATCATCGGGTCAAGGTATTGGCACATATAGCACGAAGAAACAACAGTTGCGCCGGTGTACGGATTGATCCATGTCCGTGTAACTGGCCCCGAACTCATCATCGTTCGCGTCTCCAGCAACTCCACCGCATCACGAACGACGGCTCTGCCGCGCTGTTTCTTCTTTGAACTGCATTGTTTGCGAGCGACAGGTCGGGAAACGGGAGAGAAAGTTGGTTTCAGGAATGCGTTGAACATGTGTGATTTCCTCTATTTATGCCTGGCACGCGCAACAGAGCACCGTGCCAGGCGTAATGGTTACGCCAGGAATAAAGACAGGATCACCGTACCGCGATGTCGGCGATTCCTACGGTCTTACGTTGTACTGCGATGAAATAGGTCGTTCAGATGGATGGTGGAATGGCTCCACAGCCAACCGCCGGTTGACTACTAATAAAAGAAGGTGCTTCAGAGAAACGACGCCGACATGGTGAATACAGAAACTGTGCTAAAAGCGAATTCGCAAATATCGAAACGCCCCGCACAAAAAGGAGAGCCCTCCGCTAAAGGCCTGCTAACCCTGCCAGCGCTGCAAGCTTGAATCCGTCCAACTTGTCGCGAGTCACTGGCCATCCTCCTCGATTCCAGTGGCCGCAGCATATCACCTATCTCATGATCGACAATAAGAGAATTGTCACTACTCTATGAACTTTCGTAACAGATCTCGAAAAATGCGGTGTAATCTCTATGAAAAAAAGCACGATAACTAATAGCGAATCTCCTTCTCAGTTGATCGACGTGAGGATTGAAGAACTCAATGACTGGAGGGGCGAAACACTGTCCCATGTCCGCGCGCTGATCAAAGAGGCTGACGCTGAAGTGGTCGAGGAATGGAAGTGGCGGGGTGTTCCAGTATGGTCTCACGATGGAATAATCTGCACCGGTGAGACATATAAGAGCATCGTGAAGCTCACCTTTGCCAAGGGCGCTTCTCTGAAGGACCCTTCTGGATTGTTTAACTCGAGCCTGGAGGGGAATACAAGGCGTGCGATCGATCTTCATGAAAACGATCAACTAAATGAGAAAGCCTTCAAAACGCTCATCCGCGCCGCCGTCACCTTTAACAAGTCATCAGGTCGATAGTCGGATCTGAAGTCGCACATACGCTGCCTCTGCCCGTACCGAAGCTATGGACCATACGAGTAGTTTCTGCAAATGATCCTCGTCGATACGCGGTCGAATAGAAGTGGTCCAAAATAGCAACGAGCGTTTCTACAGATGGGCGACGTGTTTATCCACATTCAGAGTCTAACCAAGCTAGGATTGCATCAACCGAGTGTTCGACCCCCTTGTATCGCCGCGAATCACTTTTCATGTTCTGAAGCGAGGCGATAAGCTGGCATCGCTCTGCCGGGTTAGAGCGAATTTGTTCGCCTGGGATGTATGAAACCCTGATAACGAAAACCGAAGTGTCGACTGCCGGCAGGCCCCACATCACTTGACGTTCAACACGAAGGAACAGGCTCGGATTTTCTGGATCGAAGCATCGTCCATTCCAATCAGCAGCGGCGATTCCCGCGGGCGGGTTGGGGTGGTGGTTCAGGCGGTCATCGGTGCTGATGCCCCAGGCGAACCTAACCGACGGGGTTTGGTGAATCATCAGGTTTATGAACGAATTCGCGTTGCGGTTGATTGGTCCGATCCCGGGCACCGGATCGTGAATGGTTGTGAAAGGTTTTCCGATTTTGTCCTCGGCTGACCAATGGCCCGGGCTGCAGACATGTGCCGCAGCAAGCCAATTCCGCGAACAGTCGCGCTGCATCAGGCAAATATCCTCCGCCACCTGATTTGCCAGTGCATCGAAAGCGGAGTCATAATCGACATTTAGTTTCGAATCCGGCAAAAGGGCGAAATCGTCACTTAAACTAATTTCGTCTCCGGTGTGGCGACAAAATAATCGGTTGGCTTCGATCAAGAAAAGATCGGGGTATTCATCTGTGAGACGTTCAATTAGCCACCGCACCAGCGCGCTCTCAACATCAGGCGATCAGGCCTGACTGTTGAAAGTACTTACCCAAGCGGTCTTCGCGGCATTCAAGCTTGTTACGTCGATACCGCGGAAAGTCAGTGTCGATCTGAAACACCCGACGGTCCATTACACCATTGCCGAAATCAGTACCCAGGGGTTTAAGACCGGGTACGATCTCATACAGGCCGCGCTTTATCGGGAAATATCTCGCCGCGCGCACCCAGTTGCATGAGCAGATCACTCTTTGACAGGTGTGGTGGCGAGTCCGACGTGCCTGTCCCCGGCTCCGTAATACATCATCCATTGTCCCTCGTGCTGGATGATGCAGTTCATCCATAGACATTTTTTGAACTGACCGCTTTCGTACGGCTCGCGGGCCTGCATTATGCAATCGTTGAGCTGCTCGACCTTGCTGGTAAGATCCGATTTTGAAAACAATACTTCCGAGATACCGTAAAACCATTTTCCTTTGCCGTTAAGCGTACCGGCGATGAAAAGCACGATATTGTCGGGGTGCCCGGGAGAATAATCGGCGACCGCCACGCATGGCTCGTATGGTTTCACCCAGCTATCGGGCAGTTTCATGTCGATTTTGGTGATAGGGCCCCAATGAATGAAATCGTCAGAATAGCAGACGCCAAATGCGCTGTTTCCGACGAACATAGCAAATTTGCCGTTGATTTTGATTGGGGTACCGTTGGGATCGCAAACGGGAGCACCGTTTTTCGTGCCGTCTTCGACGATGCCTAGTTTCTTCCAATCATGTCCGTTGGATGAAGTGGCCTCGCAAAGCGCGATGTGGCCCCCTGGGCTGTTACCGGTATAAAAGGTGTAATACACATCCTGATACTTAAAAAAGCGCGCGTCCTCACACCCATATTTCTTTTCAAACGGTTCCGTGGCATCGATGATCGGGCCCGGCTCGCGAGTAAAAGTCACACCATCCGGCGCCTCCGCATACCCCACGCGCGACGTGATAGGCTTGCCTTGCGCGCGATATAACATGCGAAATTTGCCCGACTCGAATAATACGCCCGGATTGTAAACATTACGGGCTTCCCAGCTGTCGCCTTGCGGCGCAAGCAAAGGATTTTCACCGTATCGCTCGAAAGGGCCTATTGCCCATGACGGCCAGTTCGTCGCCGGGTCAATGGTAAAACTGAACGGGCTGGTAGATATCGCTTGGCCATCCGTCGGAACTGCCTTCACAAACCAGTGGTGCACACCTGTTGCTAAAGTGTTTTTGATCGCAAAATGACACACTGGAATCGGTGCTGCCGGCACTTCGCCGACTTGAGCATCGTCAACGAACACCTGGTAGCGGCTTGCGTTCGAATCAGTTTTCCAAAAGAAAAGTGGCGTGGAGACTTCAAAATGGTCGCCGTCTTTTGGGGACGTGAGTTTTAGGCCTGGCTCAGTTGCAGCTGCTCGTCCGATGCGTAAAACCGATGATTGCGGACATGAACACAGCGGCCAAGGCGGCCATTTTACAGTTTCGAGTAATCTTCAAGATGCAACTCCGTGTAGGACGACCTCACTCATAGCCGGACGATATCTCCGTCGATTCGCCCGGATCAATTGCCACACTGCACATTCCCGCAGTTGATAAATACCACAAATTGGAATCAACGTCGCATACGCAATCTCGCGAAGGTGCGCCGTCAAGCGCCTGACTAGAAGGGCGTCCAGCTCTTCAGCGTCAGGTATACTTGTTTGTGGTTCGCGGTCCAGAAAAAGCCTTTGAAGTGCGATCACGTTGACGCTCTTGAAACCGCCGCATAACATCCGCCGCACACTAGTTGGAAAACCTAAAACCATGACAAGCAACACACTGATCCCAATCGTTATCGAAAAATCCGGCCGCGGTGAGCGCGCCTACGACATTTACTCGCGGTTGCTTAAGGATCGGATCATCCTTCTGGGTGGCCCGGTCACCGACGAATCGGCGAATGCGATCATTGCGCAATTGCTTTTTCTGTCGAATGACGATCCCAAGAGCGATATTCAATTCTTCATTAACTCTCCTGGTGGAAGCGTGTCGGCTGGTTTTGGAATCATTGACACGATGAAGTATCTGCGCTGCGATGTGGCGACCACATGCATCGGCATGGCAGCCAGCATGGGTGCCTGCCTGCTCGCCGCGGGAACTAAGGGCAAGCGATCCTGCCTTGCAAACAGCCAAGTAATGCTGCATCAACCCCTCATTGGTGGCGTGTTGCAGGGACCGGCGACGGATCTGGGTATCGAGGCCACGCACATGCTGCGGTTGCGTGACAGGTTGTACAAGCTGATGGCTGAATATTGCGGAAAGACCAAGGAAACGATCCACCGCGATTTTGACCGTAACAAGTGGTTGTTCGCTGAAGAAGCCGTGGAATATGGCTGTGCGGATAAAGTGCTGGACCGCGCCAGAACTGGCAATCAGGCCTCGTCGTGACGAAGATGATGAGATCAAGTAAATTTCGCGCATGCGACTGAAAATGTTGGGCGTATCGGGATCCACCCACATGCCGAATCATCACGTCGGAACAAGCAAGACCAGCAGCCGCGTACGGTGGGTATCATTACTGTCGACAATCGTCACAGCAGGGCTGGGAGGTCTGACCTCAACCGGCTGCGGATCGCCCAGTGCGGTCAATATTCTGCTGCGAAAGCAGAACCAGTCGTTGCAATCACAGGTGGATCAACTGACCGCTCAGCACCAGCGGGATCTCGACTGCGCTGGCTGCTTGTCAGCGCGGCCATCCGAGTACGCAGATGCTCGGTCCCGAGCGACTCGATCAACTTGTCACCACGCATGGGATTAAGATTGGGGCACTTACCGGTGGCGACAATCCTGACAGCACGCAGGCGGCCGACACCCAATTAAAAGTATACGTGGTTCCAATAGATGGTGATGGCACGCCTATAAAAGCGGCAGGATCTTTTATCGTGGAAGTGTTTGATCTGGGGGATCCAAAATTCCCGCTGATCGGCACTTGGAAATTTGATGAAGCACATAGTAAAGATCTGTTCTACAGCCAACTGGGCCTTTACACCTACGTGCTGACATGTCCCTGGCAGAAGATTCCTATGCATCCGAACCTAACGGTGCGGGTCAAATTTGACGATGCTTTGACAGGCCGAGAATTTGCGGGGCAGGCGCAAGCAACTGCAAGGCTCCGATAATATTAACCCGTCGGCTCTGATCTTGGACGACACATGGGTATGCAGACCATCCTCATCGTTGATGACAACATCGACCTTTGCCGACCCCTTGCTACCTTGCTGAAGCAAATGGGTTACGATAGCCATTACGCCACGGGAGGCGAAGCCGCTCTTCAGTTCACCAACGCAACCATTCCTGACTTGATTATTCTCGACGTGATGATGCCCGACATGGACGGTCTTGAAGTCCTTCGTCGACTCAAATCACAAGCCCGCACGCAGCCTGTTCCTGTCGTAATGTTTAGCGCCGTCAGCGACTCTGAGTTCCGCGCTCATGCGATGTCCAAGGGTGCCGTGGATTACTGGGTAAAAGCCGGCGTTGACTTCCTTCAAATGCGTCAAAGAATCGCCAAGTTGCTCCCTCCCGCGTGATCCGCTGCAAGCGAGATAAACTGGTTTGACCAATGCGCGTACTGGCAGTAATGTTGGCACCGCTGGAGAGATGGCCGAGTGGCTGAAGGCGACGGTTTGCTAAACCGTTGTACGGGTTAACACCCGTACCCGGGGTTCGAATCCCCGTCTCTCCGTTTGTCACGCCGGACCCGATCTTCAGGGAACACCGCGAGATTGTCACCTATTTTATTGTGCCGAATGACTGTTTTGCTGCAGGAGTCACCCTCGGCTGGAGTCAGTTAAGACACGCGATCGCTGCGTGTGGATAAGGTTCAGTCGGCTGCTGACCAGCAGACTGGTGATGCTTGCGGCTATGAACACGGGGGTGTTGGCCATGCCGGTTAAAGTTGCCAGCAGAACACTGGTACTGACCGGCGTCTTGGTAACTGCAACGTTCACAGCGGCCATCATGCTGAGCATCGCCACTGACGCAGGAATTGACGGGAAGATTACGGTCAACGCCGTTGCGACCGTAGCACCAATGAACATTAGTGGGAAAATGAATCCACCCCGAAAACCAGAGTGGAGCGTTACGCTGATAGATACCATCTTCACCGCAGCCAAAGTGACTAGAAGGCCCACCATCGATGCACCAGAGCAGGTTCGCATCAGTGCGGAATGACTTTGCACAACGCGATCCATCTGCAACTCGCTCCAGAAAAGACTGAGCGGGGAGAGTTGTGCCAGCAATCCAATCGTGACCCCTCCCATAAGCCCCAGAAGGATTGGTCGATGATGGATCCGGTAAGTCAGCGTGCCCACTGCCGAGAATATTCTCGTGAAAAGCGCCGCAGTAACAGCGCCCAGCAGACCGAACCCGCTTCCCCAGATGACGTGAGCGACGGTCAATGGTTCCGCAACGGGAAGATGAAAGATAACCGCATCGTAGCCGACGAGCGATCGGAAAAGGACGAATGCAGTCAGTGATGCAACGATTGCCGGAAGCAGTGATTCGTAATATTCGATCCCGCGGCGGTGTGGAATTTCCAGTGCGAAGAGCGCCCCGCCCAGCGGTGCACCAAAAAAAGCCCCCAGCGCCGAGGCCATGCCGCAAAACGTGAGTGTGCGGACAGACGAACTGGGCAATTTCAATCGTGCTCCGACCCAGCTTCCAAATGACCCAACGATTTGTACCAGCGGTGCTTCGGGGCCGGCGCTGCCGCCCGCAGCGATACTCGCCAGGGATGTCAGCGTCATCGCCGGAGTCTGCCGCGCGTCGATAGTTCCATGTTCGAGATGAATATTGTCGACCACTGCAGCGATTTCACCAGCCGATCCGAGCCATCGGGTGAGAAGCCCCACCAACAGCCCACCAACGGACGTCACAATCAGAATTCGCGGTGAAAAAGCGGGAAGCAGCGAAAGTGAATTCGGGGACAACCGTACCAAACGCAGCCAGACTAGGTTCAGTAAGCCTTGAAGGAGCAGATAGTAGACGGTGGCCAACAAACCGCCTGCAAGACCAACAAACGCGGATAGACCCAACAGTTCGGGCGATAAAGCCGCCTGGGGGGCTTGAGAAGGGGTAGCCGCGTCTGTCATGGTCGGGCGATTCAACAGACAGCCGACTAAATGCTCGTTAAATTTTCGCGAATGGCGTACTTCGTTAACTCCGCAACGCTGTCGAGATGTAACTTTTCCATCAGATTCCGTCGATGCGTTTCCGCGGTTTTGACACTCATTTGCAAATGAATAGCGACTTCCTTTGTCGCTTTTCCTTCAGCAATCAATTGCAGCACTTCACGCTCCCGCGGTGACAGCACGGAAAATGCAGATCTACTATTTCCAGATTCTGCTGACTTTTCAGATGCCAATGCAATGATGGCTGGATTGAAATAAACTTTATTCTTGATGACCGTGCGAATGGCTATCGACCAACTCATCGAACGCGGATTCTTTTGCGACGAACCCCACCGCGCCGGCCCTGAGCATCTCAGCACCTGATTTGTCGTCGCTGAGCCCCGACAGTGCGATTACTTTTAAGCCGGGTTTTGCTGCAACTGCCTGCCGCGCTGCGTCAAAACCGTTCAAATCTGGCATTCGCACGTCCATGACCACGACGTCTGGCGAGAGATCCTTAACCATTTGAATCGCCTGACGTCCCGTGGAAGCCTCTCCCACAACTGTCAAATCTCCCTGGGTCTGAAGCAGAGATCGCAGCCCGTCTCGCATAACAGAATGATCATCCACCAACAGAATCGTGACGGGAGTATTCATTTAAAAACACCATCCTTCCTAGTTGGCTTCCCTCGGGTAGTCGCAAAAACGGCTTCGTTTTTGAGCAACCGAAACCGACCCAAGTGCTCTGGAATAAAGCATAACTAAAACCAGTAGAACCGTCATCATCAAAACTGTCTTAACCACAACCGGCAGGCCTTTTGGCCCAGAAAATGTCTTCAACAGCAAACGAATCCGGATCGGCTCGATCCTGCGGAATCAGAAGCGCACTCATTGCCGAACCGACCCTGCGTGTGCGTCAACTGACAAACCTGTACAGGGCCGCATTTCATTGGCACCCAATGCCACCGATCCCTGCGAAGTGTTGTCACTCCGCAGGGATCGAACGGGTAAAATTCTTATTTCACCACGGGATGGCGTTCGTCTAGAGTAAGTCACCGTGCGCCGCGGGAGGGGACGGCAAGAATTAGCTACGGCTGAATTTTTGTGGCGTAATGCGGCGAAAGGCAATTGGAATGATTGACAACAACAGCCATACGCCTCCTTCTGTCGACACCTTGGCCGGACTGGAGCCCAGTTCTCAGATTGACAGAGAGGCCATGCCGGTGAGTGGCGAACAACCGCCGCATTTGCCGTTTCCGGTAGTTGGTGTGGGGGCTAGCGCGGGGGGATTGGAGGCATTTTCCTCGTTCATTGAGGCAGTGCCATCCGCCAGCGGGATGGCATTTGTCTTTGTTCAACACTTGGCGCCCGATCACGAAAGCATGCTTGTTGATATCCTCAGCAGGCGAACAGAGATGCTTGTTCTCCAGGTGGCCGATGGAATGACAGTCGAGCCGGAGCACGTGTATGTGATACGTCCCGGACATGTGCTGACGATCGATGGGGGCCGCTTTCACCTCGGTGAGCAACTGGGTAAGCGTGCGGCCAACCGGCCGGTCGACGATTTTTTCAAGAGCCTGGCACGGGAGCAGCGGCAACGCGGGATCGCAATCATCATGTCCGGGATGGGCAGCAACGGAACGGCCGGAGCCCAGGCGATAAAAGCTGTCGGTGGGCTCTGCATCGCGCAGGATCCCGAGAGCGCGCAGTTTCCATCAATGCCGCGGCATTTAATCGATGCGGGTTATGCCGATTACATCTTGCGTCCGGCGGATATGCCTGAGGTACTGCTGCATTATGCGGGCCATCCCTATGCCCGCGATGGCGGCGCAAGCGCCGATGAAATTGCCCACCGCGACGCGAATCATCTGCGTGAAATTCTCGCGGTGCTTCGAACGCGTACGAAGCAGGACTTCAGCGGTTACAAAAGGCCCACTGTCCTGCGGCGGGTTCAGCGACGAATGGGACTGGCACGCATTATAAAAATTGGTGAATACGCCAGGCTTCTTCGGCAAAGCCCCAGCGAAGTGACGGCTCTTTCTGATGATCTGCTGATCCATGTAACCGGTTTTTTCCGCGATCCCGAGGCGTGGGAAACGCTGCGCACGCGTGTGATCATACCAATTGTTGCGTCCCGCGAGCCTGAGGCGAGCGTACGTGCATGGGTCACTGCCTGCTCGACTGGTGAAGAGGCTTACACGCTTGCGATGTTGTTAATAGAAGAGGCTGAGCGCGTCGGCAAGCATTTAGATATCAAGGTGTTCGCTACCGATATGGCCGAGCGCACGCTCTCGCACGCTCGTGCAGGCATTTACCCAGGCGGAATCGAGGCTGAAATTGAGCCGGGTCGATTGGCGCGTTTTTTCGAAAAAGATGACGCGGTCTACCGCGCCCGGTCGGAACTGCGGGAGCGCGTTGTGTTTGCCCCGCAGAACGTGCTGCAGGACCCCCCGTTCAGCCGCCTGGATATCGCCACATGCCGCCATCTGTTGATTTACCTCGAGCCGGATTTTCAGCATCGTGTCCTGTCTCTGCTACATTTTGGATTACGCGAAGGTGGTGCGCTGTTACTGGGCACGAGCGAGACCGTGGCGGGTCACGAAGAAATGTTTGAGCCGATCGACAAGGCGGCGCGGTTATACCGCCGAATCGGACCGACGCGGCACGGGGCGGTCGAATTTCCGCTACCGCAGATGATGCGCGTCGCCCGCACGGATGGCGGTTTGGGTGACGGTGATACCCGCATTGATCGCCCGGTGCGGCCCTCGATAGCTCATCTTACCCAGCGCGAGTTGCTGGACCGTCACACACCCGCGGCAGTCGCGGTCGACCGGGACCATCGCGTGCTCTATTACCACGGGAACATGCGGCCGTTTCTGGACCAGCCTTCCGGGGAGCCCACCCGCGACCTGATGTTGCTGATTCACCAGAGCGTACGCGGGGCAGTCCGCGCAGCATTGCAGAAGGCGACCGCGGAGCACGCCGCGGTGACGGTGCTTGATGGCTGGCTCGACATCGACGGCGAAGGCCGCAAGCGGATCTCGGTCACTGCCTCCCCGATGAGCGACAAGGATGCTCCGGGATACTTCGTCGTCAGCTTTGAAGAACACGGCGAGCCGCTCAAAAGTTCCGAGGTAACTGCGCCCGCCGAGGGCGATCAGGCGGTTTTGATTGACGAGCTTCGACGCGTGCGGGACGAACTGCAAAGCACGATCGAAGAACTCCAGACCAGCAACGAAGAGCTCAAGGCTTCCCATGAGGAAGTGATGAGCATGAACGAGGAACTGCAAAGCAGCAACGAGGAACTGGAGACCAGCAAGGAGGAAATGCAGTCGCTTAACGAGGAACTGTCGACAGTAAACAGTCAGTTGCGGTCCAAGATGGAGGAGCACGAGTCGGCCCGAAACGATCTGACGGCGCTTTTGAGCAGCACTGACATCGCCGTACTCTTTCTCGACACGCGTTTTCGCATTCGACGGTTTACCACCCCTGTAAAGGAACTTGTGGAAATGATCTCGTCGGATCTTGGGCGTCCGCTGGGAGACCTGACGCGCAAATTCACTGATCCAAACCTTGACTCCGATGCCCTGCTGGTGCTCGAGCGGCTTGTGCCGATCGAGCGTGAGATCGCCGCTGACAACGGACGCGGTTATCTGAGACGCGTGTTACCGTATCGCACTGCCGATAATCGCATCGACGGCGTGGTCGTCATGTTCGTCGACACCACCGAACGGCAAGCTGCTGAGCTTGCGCTGCGCAAGTGAAGAACGGCAGGCGTTTTTGCTCAAGCTCAGCGACGCCGTGAGATCACTTGATGATCGGATTGAGATCCAGCAGGTCGCGATGCGTCTGCTCGGTGAGCAGCTGAAAGCCAGCCGCGCATTCTATTTTCTCACCGAACCCGTTGAAAACAACAACTGGATTCACATCATAGAAACCGACTATCGCCGTGACGCCGATATGCCGAGCCACGCCGGACGGCACTCGGTTAAAGACTTCGGGTTAGGGCTTTTCGACGGGGCAGAGCACGGCAGGGTGGTCGCGATCGAGGACGTCACTAAAGTTCCTGAACTGACCAAGGCAGAAATTCAAAAGTTTCTGGCGATCGAGGTGGTTGCGTTCATCAATGTTCCCCTGATTCGCAACAAGGAATTCGTCGCGGGGATCGGGGCTCACCACGCGAACCCGCACACCTGGACGCCGACCGAGATCGAATTAATCCGCGAGGTCGCTGCCCGCGTCTGGTTTTCAGTCGAGCGCGCTTGCGCGGAAGGGGAATTGCGTGAAAGCGAACAAAAATACCAGGCGCTGTTCGCGGCGTCGCCCGTGCCGCTTTTTGTCCTGTCACCGGAGCCGCCGGACTACATCTTCCTCGCGGCGAACGACGCCTACCTCGCTGTCACGATGAAAACCCGCGGTGAGCTCATCGGACGCAGGGTGTTCGATGTTTTCACGGACGATCCGAGTCGACCCGACGCCGACGGGCCGAATCAACTGCGCGCATCGCTTGAACGCACACTTGCGTCAAAGCAACCCGATGCGTTACCCCGCAGCAGGTACGATATCCCACGTCCAGACGGCGGGTTCGAAGAGCGCTGGTGGCTGGCCATAAGCGCGCCGGTGCTGGATGCATCCGGCCGGATCACGTCGATCATTCATCAGGTCACGGACGTAACTCAGTTGCACCTTGCTGAGGCCGCCGAACGGGAAAATCAGGCTCGGGAGGCGTTCCTGCTAAAGCTGAGCGACAGGCTGCGCCCGTTGGCAGACCCTGTCGAGGTCAAAGCGGCGGCAACGCGACTCCTGGCCGAGCAGGTGGGGGCTAACCGGGCGTTTTACGTCGATGCCGAGGGCGACCACTGGGCAATCACCAAAGGCTACGAGCGGGGCGTTGACTCGTTGCAGGATACGACCTTTCGGACCGCGACATTCGCACCTTGGATTATTGAAGGCTTCCTCGCCGGGCATCGGCTTGTGGTGCGGGACATGACCGCCGATTTGCGATTCGAATCTGTCGAGCGAGCCGCATATCTGGGTGTGGGAACTGTCTCTGAGGTGGCGGTGCCGCTGGTCAAGGATGCGGTGCTGGTCGCTGTGCTTTTTGTGCAAGCCAATGTGTCTCGGGACTGGACGGAGCGTGATCTGACGTTGGTCGAGGAAGCGGCTGAGCGAACCTGGGCAGCAGTCGAGCGCGCCAAGGCTGAGGCGGCGTTGCGTCAGAGCGAAGCCTGGTTGGCCGGGCAAAAGGAGGCGCTGCAGGCGGCAATCAACGGCGCTCCGCTGGCTGAATCGCTCGGCATTCTCGCCCGCACAGCCGTGGAGTGGGCGGGCCGGGACGCGCAATGCGGCTTTTATCTTGCGGATTATGGGAAAGGCGAGCTTGTCAATCTGGCTGGCATGTCAAGTGAGTTTGCCGAATGCGTGAATGGTATAAAGATCGGTCCCGACGAGGCCGGCTGCGGCCTGGCGGTTCACACCAGCCAGCCTGTTATCACCGCAGACGTTCTCAACAGCCCTCGCTGGGAGCCGTGGCGTCGGTTGGCCGAAAAGTTTAATTTCCGCGGAGTTTGGTCGTTTCCTTTGGAGACGGCGGGGGGGAAAGTCGTCGGAACGTTTGCCCTGTATTTCTCTTCGCCCCAGGAAGCGACGCCACGCGATCACGAATTTGCCGCCATCATCGGTCGTACGGCCGGCATCATCATCGCGCACAGGCAGAAGGCGGACGAGGGGTTCCGAGTCTCAACAGCTTTGCGCCATTCCGAGGCTCAACTCGCGATCGAGCTTGCCGACTCCCAGCAGCTGCAGCACATGAGCGGCAGTCTTATTGAAGAAAACAAGGTTGATGGAATCTATGACCAGATTCTGGATACCGCCCGCGCATTGATGAACTCTGACATGGCCAGTCTCCAGCAGTTGTTCCCCGAGCGGCAGGAATTATTGCTGCTGGCCCAGCAAGGGTGGGTTCCTGAATCGGCAAAGTTCTGGGAATGGGTGGATGCCGATGAAACCACCTCCTGCGGCATGGCGCTCAGCGCGCCGCGAGGTGGTGATCGTTCCTGACGTCGAGGCATGGGATCTCGTCGCCGGAACCGAAAACCTCCGGCATTATCGCCTAAATGGCATGCGTGCCATGCTGTCCACCCCCCTCATCTCGCGTGATGGGCGGCGTAGTCGGCGTGCTGTCGACGCACTGGAACCGCGTGCATCAGCCTTCAGAAAGAGAACTGCGCCTCCTGGATGTTCTGGCGCGGCAGGCTGCCGATTTAATCGAACGAAGGGCGGGCCAGGAAGCGCTTCGTGCCAGCGAAGCACGCCTGCGCCTGGCGCTGGCGGCGGCAAGAATGGGGATCTGGACCCTTGATGTCGCCACTAACCTTCACATGCGCGACGGCAATCTCAACCGTCTGCTGGGCCTTCAACCCGTTGCGACAACACAGCCATTTACCGACTTTCTTGCGATCATCCACCCCGATGACCGGGTACGCGTTCGCACTGCTTTCGACATTGCCATCCACCAAGGCCACCCGCTGAACACCGAGTTCCGCGTGATCTGGCCGGATGGCACACAGCGGTGGCTGCGCGATCAGGGCAACGTGTTCGGCTCGACCGGCGGTGCTGTCTCGCATTTGGCCGGGGCTTGCGTCGACATCACCGAGCGCCATGAGGCCGAACAAGCGATGCACGAAGCGGAAGGCCGCGTTAACACTATTGCCAACCTCGTCCCGGACTTGCTCTGGTCTAGCCGGCCCGATGGCACCACCGACTGGTACAATCAGCGCTGGCTCGAATATACCGGTCAGACGTTTGAGCAGGCGATCAGCGGCACCTGGGCCGACACCATTCACGGAGACGACCGAGAAATATCCGCGCGCCGCTACAGAGAAGCGATCCAAAGCGGAACCCCGCTTCAACTTGAGCACCGTATTTGCAGGGCAGATGGGACCTGTCGCTGGTTTCTAATTCGCGCCGAGCCGTTGCGGGATGACGCCGGAGACATCTCCGCCTGGCTGGGCAGTGCTACAGACATCAACGAACAACGCGCCGCGCTGGAGTCATCCAAACAGCACGAGGAGTCGCAACGCCGCTCCCGCGCTGTCGCCGAAGATGCCAATCGACTGAAAGACGATTTTCTCGCGACCCTCAGTCACGAGCTACGCACGCCGCTGGGTTCTATCCTCCTCTGGACACAACTGCTTCTTCAGAAACCCGAATCCAGGCCCCTGGCGGAGGAGTTGAACCTGATTCTCTCCAGTGCCCGGTCGCAAAAGACATTGATCGAAGACCTGCTGGACATGTCGAGAATTACCAATGGGACGCTTCGGCTTGAAATGGAGGAAGTGGATCTGCTCGCCACGCTTCGCGAATCAGTCGATAATGTCAGGCTCGATGCCAAGGAGAAAGGCATCAACCTTAATGTTTCATTGGATCAAAAAATCGGGATCGTTCATGTCGCGCCCGACCGCATTCGGCAGGTTCTCTGGAACTTATTGAGCAACGCTATCAAATTTACGCCGCCCGGTGGCACGGTCGAACTCTCCGCACGCCGTCCAGATGGTTACATCGAAATCAAGGTTACTGATACAGGTGCGGGCATTTCTCCTGACTTTCTGCCGCACATCTTCGAGCGCTTTCGACAGGCGGATTCCTCACACACCCGATCAGCCGGCGGGCTTGGGCTGGGACTTGCAATCGTGAAACAGCTGGTCGAACTGCACGGGGGAACCATCAGCGTCACCAGTGCCGGACTAAATAAAGGCGCCAATTTCATTGTTCATCTTCCGCTTCCCAAGCTTGCGAAGAACGCGAATTCCAAAGTCCGACGCGCATTTGTCGAGTCCACCGCGGCAGCAGATGACGCCTTAAGTGGATTAATGGTGCTTCTGGTTGAAGACGATGTCGCAACTCGCAAGGCGCTTGGCGCGGTGATGACCGCGGCCGGCCTGCGAGTCATTCCCGCCGAAACCGCTGAGACTGCCTTACGTCAGTACCAGGAGTTTAATCCAGATCTGATTGTCAGTGACATCGGCCTGCCGAACGAAGACGGGCTTTCGCTTCTTCGGAAGATCCGCCAATACGAGACCTCCACCAGCCAGGAAAGGACGCCCGCGGTCGCGCTCACCGCGTTTGCAAGAGAAAGCGATCGAGCCCAGGCTGCAAAGGCAGGATTCAACCTGCATTTAAGCAAGCCGGTGGAATCAGTCCATCTGATAAGCGTTTTGCGCGAGTTGGTGGGATGATTGACCTGTCAAGTGCCAGCGTCGGCTCACCCACAGCGACAGTCCTCGCGGTGTCTGAGAAGGCATTCAAACCGGGCTGGTCCAAGCGCACGATTGCGTAAGTTTGGTTTGATTTGGCGTAGATTTGTTAAAAGTGTTTCGGTGGTTGTTCCGATAACACTTCCAGAGTCGGCATCGGGGTAGGGCAGAGGTGCTGATATGGTTTTGCCTGGAGTATGAATGACGCTGCTGATGCACGATGGACTGGCGATCGGGCCGGACATGGATGATGCTGACGGCGCAGAGCGCGGCGCGGGTTGCGGATTCAGCAGAATCGGCCGATCAAGCTTTTGGATTCGGTAGGCGGGAAGTATTTCGGCGGGCAAACGCAGGATGTGAGTTCGACCGGACTGAGGATCGAACTACCCGCTCATTCTACCGTGCGATGTGGGGAAGCGGTAAGCATTCATGTGGGGCTGAGCGCCAACGGAGGTTCACTGGCCAACCGGCGACAGATGATCCCGGCACGGGTGGTCTGGGTGAGTCGCGTGAACCCCAGGCGAAAAACACTGACAGCAGGTGTGGAGTTTTCCGCTTCGATTGGTGCCCAGCTCGATGCCGCGTGATTTGTGAACGTCCAGTGCTTACCCGTTGAGCGCTTTCATTGCCTGCGCGTGATATCGCTCACCATTAGCTGAACCAAACGGGAAAATTGCGTCGATCTCTGTAAGTTCGTCTGCGCTAAATGCGATTTTCATCGCGCCAAGATTTTCTTCTAAATATTTTAAACGCTTGGTACCTGGAATGGGGACGATATCAACGCCCTGCGCCAATACCCACGCAAGGGCGAGTTGGCTGGGCGCACAGCCTTTCTTTTGCGCGAGCCCTTCGATGCGCCTGACGAGTTCAAGGTTCTTCGTGAAATTTTCACCTTGGAATCTAGGAGAATTCCGGCGGTAGTCATCACGCGGGAGATCATCAAACGTTTTATATTGGCCTGTGAGAAAACCGCGACCAAGCGGGCTGTAGGCTACAAAACCGATGCCCAGTTCCCGAACAGTGGGAATGATTTCTGCTTCGGGGTCGCGGCTCCATAGCGAATACTCGGTTTGCAAAGCAGCGATCGGATGTACCGCGACGGCTCGCCGAATCGTTGCCGGTGCTGCTTCGGAAAGCCCCAAATAGCGAACTTTTCCGGCTTTCACCAGCTCAGCCATCGCACCAACGGTATCCTCGATAGGCGTTTTAGGATCTACCCGGTGCTGATAGTAGAGATCAATGGTTTCCACATTCAGCCGCTTGAGGCTCGTTTCGCAGCATGTGCGAACGTAATCGGGATCGCCTCGGACGCCCAGGAATTCCCCATCAGGGCCGCGAACATTACCGAACTTCGTCGCCAGGATTACTTTGTCACGCCGGTCCTGAATGGCTTTGCCGACGAGGGTTTCATTACGGCCCAGGCCGTATACATCCGCAGTATCGAGAAAATTACCACCACTGTCGATATAGCGATGAATTACACGAATCGATTCAGCGTCATTCATCTGGCTGGGGTCATAAAACTCGCTCATCCCCATGCAACCAAGACCTTCAGCCGACACCGTAAGACCGCCAAGTGTGCGTTGATTCATAGACGAAAGTTTATGCCTGCGCATTGGAAAAAACCCACCGGGCTCGTAAGGTTTTTTCGTGATTGACTCTGAAGGAAGTACAATTGCCGAGTAAACATCATGAGCACCACGAAAAAAAAGGTTGTTTTGGCCATGAGCGGGGGGGTAGACAGTTCCGTCGCAGCTGTGCTACTGCAGCGGGCGGGGTATGAGGTACTAGGATGTTTCATGCGGCTCGGCACCCCAAAGGGGGTTGAAGAGGAGGAGGTCTGCGAAGTACCCGAGGCAGGCGGGAAGCAAAAGCAGGGGTGTTGCTCCGTTTTGGATGCTGCTGATGCGAGGCGCGTCGCGGGGATGCTGGACATCCCATTTTACGTACTGAATTTTCAGGATGATTTCGGAAGAGTCATCGACTACTTCGTAGGCGAGTATAATCGGGGGCGAACACCGAATCCCTGCGTGCGGTGCAATGACTGGTTAAAGTTTGGCAAGCTTGCGCAGTATGCCGAAGCTGTGGGCGCTGATTACGTCGCAAGCGGGCACTACGCGCGGATTGGTCCTGATCCGCTGACAGGAAAGTCCACTCTCTTGCGTGGCCTTGATCACCGCAAAGACCAGAGCTATGTATTGTTCGGCATGAGCGACAAGACAATCGGGCGCACGCTGCTGCCAATTGGCGATCTGGAAAAGCCCGCGGTGCGCGCGATCGCAGAGGAAATGAAACTGCCGGTGTTCAATAAGCCAGACAGCCAGGAGATTTGCTTCGTTCCGAACCAGGATTATGCGGGGCTGGTCAGGAGGCGAAGTCCTGACACCTTTCACAACGGTCAACTGGTCACAACCGACGGACAGGTTGTTGGTGCGCACACGGGTCATCAGCATTTTACGATCGGTCAGCGCAAAGGTGTTGGCGTGGCCATGGGATATCCCATTTACGTCGTGGATATCGCAACCGACAGCAATCGCGTGACGCTTGGATCGAAGCAGGAGTTATTGAAGACCAGACTAAAAGCAAACCAGATTAACCTGCTTGGGGATCGGCTGCGTGCAGCGGGAGATGCTGGACTTCGTTGCAGCGCGAAGATTCGTTACAACCACGAGCCGCAGGCGGCGACAGCGATTATGACTGGCAATGATGAGTTGACGGTCGTGTTCAGCGCTCCGCAGACCGCCATCACACCAGGCCAGGCGCTGGTGCTGTTTGATGGGGATGTTGTTCTGGGTGGTGGCTGGATCGACAGTGCGGACTAGTCGGCCTCGCAGGCATCCGCAAAATTGGCCATCATTTGAGCAAAGGTCAGCGTGGCGTAACCGTGGCTGTCTTCGGCGTTGTCACCCTGCACGCCCCATGGGTTTCGCACCACATAGCTTGTGACACCATCCTTGTTGACGCTGGCGCTGATGAGCGTGTACGCATGGCCGCTGACAAGATTAGGAGCGCTGCTGTTGGTTCCAAGCGTAACTGCATTGCCGTTGGCAAGGTCGGCCGATAGTTTCGCGTAGAGCGCGGTTTCAGTCATCCCGTTAAGATAGAAGAACGAGTTGTTCACTCCCAGAGCTGAGTAAACGGATCCCATCCACCCACTGCTGATCGATGCGTACGTATTTGCACCGGAGCGGAAGAAGGCATACGCCTTTTCCATGATGGCCGCCCATATACTGCCGCTGGAACCAGGGCGTGCATAAACAAAGCTGCCCGCGCCGCGCGTGGGCAGATCGTTGGACACACGGATATATTCAGGCGTGTTCGCCGCCGTGATATATTGCACGGCGTAAGTCCCATCGCCCATATCCACGGCAGACTGCTCCAACATTACCGGTTTCAACCCAGCAAACGCAGCAAGCGAGGAAAGGAAATAGCAATCGCCGGAGTTGCCTTGATTGACGTCGTCGGCAACCGGGCCGTTTCCCCACAGCGTCGCGCTGGCCTGCATGACTGTTCCAGCGTCCGATGGATCCTTTAAGCTGGCACCGGTGGCCTTGCTGACACTGCCGGCAAATGTGTCGACGCTGTGAACGTTACCACTGCCTGTGAAGATGTCGGTGGTATCATCCCAGATGCTCACCTGGGTGCCCTGGCTGTTGATGGTGTCGACACCGCTGTCGATCGTTTCGACGCTGGTCTGAACAGTTACGGATTGGTCGATCGTGACGCTGTCTTTTCCGCCGCGCGTGTAGACAAAAAGCCCGGTTGTCGGAACGGGTTGAGTGGTGGTTTGACCGTCCGCGACGATCGTCAATGTCGAACCGTTCTGCGTAATAAGCAGTGTGTCGGCAACACCTGAGGCAGTGATCACCAATTCGCCTGTGTATCGGCTGGCGATGGTTATATTCGGGGCGGCGGGTGCTGGCGCAGCAACGATCGCGCTTGCGGTGTTCGAGGCTGGTGAACTCAGCGTGCTGCTGACGGCTTTTACCTGATAATAGTATTTCGTTCCGGCGCTCAGGCCTGTATCTGAATACTTGCCGGCGTTTGCCTGAGTCAGCTTACCCACTTGCGTGAAGTTGGCGCCATCCGTCGAACGGAGAACAATGTATCCGGTGGCAGCTGAGTCTTTGTCAGTCCAGGTCAAAGTGATTGTCGTGCCCGACACTGTGCCATTCAAGTTAAGAGGAGCGAGCAGGGGAGTCGTGAGCTGCACGGAGGATGTCGCAGCGGAAGTCAGCAGAAGGTTGAACGACTGCACCTGATAGCTGTAAGTGTGGGCCGAGGCAACGGTGCTGTCTGTGAAGGTTGTCGTTGTGCCGCTGTTCACTTTGGCCAGTTGCGTGAAAGTCTTACCATCGGTCGAGCGCAGAATGTTGTAACCAGTGACAGCGCTGTCGTGATTGTTCCAGTTCAAGACCACGGCGCCTCCAATACTGGAAGTGGCGTGCAGATCAGTCGGCGCGAGGATCGGATTGGCCAAAGTGACTGTGGTGACGTTTGACGCAGCAGAGGAATTGCTCCCCGACGTTGCTGCGATCTGATAGCTGTAGCTATGACCCAGGGATGCAGTGGTGTCCGTATAGGTTCTGGTTGTCGCGCCGGAAATAGTTGCCAGCGTCGTAAAGTGAACACCATCAATCGAACGGCTCAGCGTGTATCCAGTCGCAGTTTTGTCGTTACCCGCCCAGGTCAACGCGACACCGGCAGTTTTGCCCGCGACGCCGGTTAGCTGGGTCGGCGCAACCAACGGGGTAACGACGGTTGATATTGTCGACCCTCCGGAGGCGATGGAACCGTTCATCGCCTTCACCTGATAGGTGTATTTTTTATTGGATGCGACGGTGTTGTCGGTCCAGGTGGTTGTTGTATTCGAAGTGATGGTGGCAACTGGCGCGAGGGCTCCGTCACCCACGGCGCGGAAGATCAGAAAGCCCTTTGCATTCGCGTCAGTATCACTCCAGGTGATTTTCGCGCTGGTAGGGCCGGTCGCGAGCGCACTGACATTTGATGGTGTCATCAGTGGCGCCGCAGCCAAGGCGGTGCCGGACGCAGGAGAAGTTGCCGCGTTGGTGGTCGCCTGAATCTGGTAGTAATACCGCGATGACGCGGAGAGAGTCTTATCTGTGAAAGTCTTTGTGCCTGCGTTGAAGATTTTGGCGATCGTTGAAAAATGCGACCCATCTTCAGATCGCAGCACAAGGTATCCGGTGGTGGATGGATCATTATTTACCCAGGTCAGCTGGGTTTGCGAATGAGGCAGCGTGGTCACGGTGAGGCTCGATGGAGCTCTGAGTAAAGTCGCACCGGTTGCGACAGATGAGACGGCCGAGGTAGTGTTGCCGCGATAGGTTTGAACTTCGTAGTAATATGCCTGACCTGCGCCGACACTTGTGTCCGTGAACGTTGTGGTTAGCGGCGAGGCGAGTTTCGCCAGCGCGCTAAAGTGCTTGCCGTCAGTGGATCGCAGGACGTTGTATCCGGTTGCGTTGGGGGTGGAGGTGGGGGTCCAGGTCAAGGCGATCTCACTACGCGATCGCTCGGTCACAGACAGACCGGTCGGAGCTGCCACGGGAGAGGTTACACCCTTCATCGGACCGGCCGCAGTTTTACCTGGCGAAGCGGCACCGACGTAAAATGAATCGGTCACGGCGCTCTGCAGGGGGGCGATCGCCAGCGTGCCGCTCGACATCATGATGCGAGATTCGAGCGGCTCCATGGAGGAACTGAACCGATTCAGTTGAGTTATTTTCTGGGCACCAGTGGATCTTTCGACAGCTATGTTCGACTGTGACAAACGTGCCAGACTCTTGCTGCTTATATGCTTCATAATCAATCGCTCCGGGATTGGGTATCGAAATTCCCGGGAGACGGATTAACTATCGAAAAAAACCGCAAGCGTGATCGGGGCGGTATTATTGGTCAACGTGCAGAGGTGCAGTCGCCCAGAGTGACTGGTCGTTACAAAGCGAAGACTTGCTGGACATTGATGTGCTATGAAGTTGCGCAATTTTTGGCGGCGTGTCCGCAATGCGGTTCGTAAGTAGGCGCGGATTTCAGCAATCCATGCCTTGTCACTTGGAAAAATTACTTTCAGCGGAGAATTATTTACCGAGGAAGCCTTTGCGGCGTTGGCGGCTATAACGCGCCAGGGCGTCTTCGATTACAGGATACGCGACTTTGGAAGGCGCAATCTCGTCGACTTCGACAGCTTTTCCTTCTAACTGCTTGTAGTCCTGGAAAAAACGGCGAAGCATCTGCAGGCGATGTGGGGGCATCTCAGCGGCTTCGCGATAGCTGTTGAATTCCGGGTCGTTGGTGGCTACTGCGATGATCTTGTGGTCTTTATGGCCGCCGTCGATCATGGTCATAATGCCAATCGTTCTCGCGGTCAGGAGAGTAAGCGGAACGACCGTTTCCTGGCAGAGCACCAGCACGTCGAGCGGATCACCATCTTCGGCAAGGGTCTGGGGAATAAATCCGTAGTTGGCTGGATAGTAGACGGCGGAGTACAGGATGCGGTCGAGGCGGATCAAACCGCTGTCTTTGTCCAATTCATATTTGACGCTGGAGCCAAAGGGGATTTCTATTACCGCGTTAAATTCAACGGGGATCTCTTCGCCGGGCGTAACATCGTGCCAAGGGTGAACCATTGTAAACTCAATCGTTAATTAAGGCGGAAGTCTCCGCGGCATCTGCGGCCTGATACATTGTCAATTGTCGGTAATTTTTGCAATGCCTCTGAACAAAACGAAGGGATCATTTCACTGAAATGTCACGCGACGATTACCGCCTCGCAATTTGCTTCAATTTTGGTTCGCATGCCCGGGAATTATGGGTCAGTCGAAGCGGTGAAGTTATTCGACCGTCCAGGGTTTCTTGGCCATCCACTGCCGGAGAACCTGTTCTGCAGGTTTGCCCTTGGGAGTGTATCCCTTTTCCTCACCGGCACCTGGAGGCCATTCCCACATCATAAAACCGCCCAGATGCGGGTTGCCGTACCATACGTTGAAAAATGCCTCATACAGCCTCTTTTGCAGATCGTTGTCCGCGAGTAGGTCCTGTTGGGTGTAATCCCAAGGCTCACTTGCGGCATTTTCCAAACTGCACCAGCCAGCCTCAAGGAAGATGACAGGCTTCTTCTTCCCACCATTTTTCTGAAAGTTGAGGATATTTTTCTGAATCTCGCGCCACCGATTTTCAATTTCAGGCTCGGGGACATCTTTGTTCTCACCGAGTTTGTAATAGCTGTTCATACCGATCAGATCCAATTGATCCCAGAACGGAAGGGACGTGTAATGATCCCAGTTGGCAGAGTACGTGAGATTGCCTTTGAAGTTTTCTCGTATCTTGTTGATGGTTTTCGTCCATTGATCGATTTTGGGCTCAGAACTGACGAGTTCTGATCCGACGACCATGACGTCGACCCCATGGCCCTGGGCGATCCATGCGAATTGGGTCATCATATCCCGATAACTGTCGAACCAGTCATCCCAACTGTCCGGCTTGAGTGTGCCGCGCCATTCGTTACCGCGGGGATTGTCGAGCAGAACGATCGGCATCAGCACCACGCGGAGCTTCAGTTTTTTCGCGTGGTCGATCAAAGCTCCGAGCTGGTCGGGAGTGGGAGTCATCCGCATGTCGAGATAGATATGGCTGCTGGTTCCATTTTCCTGGCGTGAGTCAATTACCAGCAAGACGGTGTCGGCTCCGACAGCGGCAATTTCATCCATACTTTTTTCATATTGATCGATCCAGTCGACGCGCTGGATTTGCATCGCGACGCCGCGATAGGGAAGGCCGGCGGGTATGGTCGTCGAGCGGTAATGCGCAACAGATTCACCACCGGCGGCGCTGCCGCTGCTGGAAAGCATTACACAACCTACTACCAATACGTACGACGCCAGCGCACCTACAACGATCCATCGACCGATCATTCAATCTCCTGGTGCGAAATTATCCGCGGGCATAATACGGATTGGCGGGCCTGAAACCAGAATCGCGGAATATCTGTGATTCATTCGTGGCTGGTCGAGGCCTGTTCTGGTTGAGCAGCAGGCTTTCTGCGCTGCAAAAGCACCCAGCGCCAGACATTTGGATCATCATAAACTGTCTGATAGCAGAAATGATTTCCGTTATCGATCATGCGAAAAATGTAGTTGCGGTGTGGCAGCGTGTTCAAAGCCTGGTGCATGCGATCTGTTTCTTCGACAAAAACGCCGTCCCATTGCCCAACTTCAAGATAAATCGCGACGTTATTCAACTTGGCGACATCATGGATCGGATCTGGCGTGGCGCAGACCATCGCAGCAGATGATGGCCGCGAACCGATCCGGCGCAAGCAGCGCAATGCGCAAGTCGACGACGCGCCATAACTGAATCCAGTGAGGTAGACCCGATCGTCGTCCGCGTGATAATGACCGACCACCTGGCCTATAAAGGTGCACATGAGTTTCGCCAGGGGAGGTGATTCCCAACCGAAGCCCGCTGGGCACTGCGGGACCAGCCCGATGAACTGCGCATCCTCGCGAAGTGAGATTGGATTTACCGCACGCTCTCCAACGGCCCGACTGTCTTCTCCCCCTCGTGCAAGCACTCGGCCCATGCCTTCGGTGCCGAGGCCGGCACCGCCGTTGAAACCGATCGCAAAGCGGTTGTGCAAAGCCATCAGCACAGGCATAGGTTGCGTGGTATGAAAAAACGCCGGCGGGAGGAAGATGCCTGAGACAAACAGCATGCGACGACCGTGGTAGACGGTAGTGCCCCGCAATACATGATATCCCAGCGTGCTGGGCCATTGGCGGTCTTCGATTTTCAATGTCATCGTATTTTCAGCGGCATAAACACCTCCCGGGACGACGGCATATGCACGTGGCGCGTTTGCTATGACCGTAAAAACAACCAGAAATGCCCCGATTACACGCATCATTCGGACCTCCACTTGCGCCAGATTTGCTGAACGTTCGCTTTACATTGTAAGCTTCGGTAAAGGTTTGGTGAATCGCGAGAATTTTCGGCCTTTTCACCGAGGATCCTGCGGCCGGAATGCCACCCGGCCCATCGCGATAAAATTATCATGCGAATTTCTACAGCACTATTGACTGCTTGCATTTTGTTCTGGCCGACTTCCAGTTTTGCCCAGACGGGCGACGAAGGAGACGGATACAAAATTATTCGAAAAGAAAAAGCAGGCGGTACCGGCGGGTATGACTATGTGTACGCCGACGCAGACGGACGTAAATTGTACGTGCCCCGCAGTGCCGGTCGCGGCGGACGCTCGAGCTCACGCGTCGATGTGTATGATTTGGACACGCTGATTCCCGCCGGAACAATCTCCGACACAGAACAAGTGCATGGGGTCGCGGTCGATCCCAGGTCGGGGCAGGGATTTTCAAGCAGTTCTCCGGTCGTGATGTTTGACACTAAAACACTTGCCACCTTTAAAACAATCGACGTTGAAGGTAGGCCCGACGGCATTTTTTATGAGCCGTTCAAGGAACAGATTTATGTGCTGAGCCATGAGGCTCCGAATGTGACCGTGCTGGATGGGCGTGATGGTTCGATCGTCGGCACAATCGATCTGGGCGGAGCACCCGAGCAGGGGCAAAGCGACGGAGCGGGGCATGCGTTCATCGATCTGGAGGATAAAAACGAAGTCGCTGTCGTGGATACAAACACAATGAAGGTGACGGCACGCTATGCGCTGGCGGGCAAAGGTGCACCTGCGGGGCTGGCATTGGATCGGGCGAACAACATCCTATTTGCTTATTGCCGTGAACCGGCGGTGTGTGTCGTATTAAATGCTGGTGACGGAAAAATTCTGGGGACATTGCCCACGGGCACCGGCGTTGACGGGGCGGCTTTCAACCCGGGAACGTCCGAAGCTTTTAGCTCTCAAGGTGATGGGACGTTGACTGTCATAAAGGAAAACAGTCCCACCAATTTCGAGGTTCAACAGAATGTGAAAACAATGCCTGGCGCCAAGACCTGCGCACTGGATGCGAAAACCAATCGAATCTTTTTGATTACCGCTGAGTACGCACCGCCATCGGCACGAGCGTCGACGCAGGCAACGACAGGCCGCCATCGCGGACGCGGGACCATGTTGCCGGACTCATTTACCATCCTGGAGGTGGGGAAGTGAGCGGAACTGCACCAGAACACAGCGTGCCTAACCCGATCACCGCTTGAAAAAAGTCTTCCCCTTCGAGTTGTACTTACTCAGCCGATTATTCACGTAAAGCCCCTCCAGCAAAAACTCCCCTGATGCGGCGATGATGGCGTTGTCGCCGCCGTCGAGACCAATTTCCTTGGCAAGCGCAATTGCTGCGGGATGAAGACCCTTTACCGCTTTCATATTCGCGACGAATTCGTCGGCCGGCAGATCGTCGCCAGCGGGAAAAGTTAGATTGCCCTTGAACTGCTCGGTGATCACTTCGTGACCGTCGGGATCATCATATTTCCCGAAGACGGTTTTGACGGCTTCGCCGATCAGCGACTTTACCAGCTTGTCTTCAGCGCCATCTTCTTCGGCAAGCGTCATTTCAATCTTGCCTCGACAACTGGCGACGAGATTATTTAAATCGCAAATTCTCGGCACCACGCGTTTTTCGCCTGTCATGATACCACGTCGCTCAGCGTTGCTGATAACAGTTTCAAGGTTAGCAATGCTTGTGCGGACGGAAACGCCCGATGCCTGGGAAACATGCGGGCTGGATCGCGCCTGGCGAACCACCTGCTCAATTATCTCTGACATGAAGTTGGGGACATCAACCCTCACGCCGCTCGTGCTGCCCTGGTCGTTGCGGTTCACCCACGCGTTCTGCGATGCGATGGTGATTCCCTCTTGAACCGTCTCAGGGTAATGCGTTCGAATAACCGACCCAATTCGGTCCTTCAGCGGCGTTACAATTCGTCCGCGATTCGTGTAATCCTCAGGATTGGCACTGAAGACAAGACAAACATCCAGATTCAACCGAATCGGATATCCGCGGATCTGCACATCACGCTCTTCCAGCACATTGAACAAACCAACCTGAATTCGCGGCGCAAGGTCGGGCAATTCGTTAATGGCAAAAAGTCCACGGTTGCTGCGCGGAATCATGCCATAATGCATGGTGCTTTCGTCGCTGAGGTATCGTCCCTCAGCATGTTTCACAAGGTCGATCTCACCTATCAAGTCCGCAATGGTTACGTCCGGCGTTGCCAGTTTTTCATGATACCGGTCTTTGCGATGCACCCACTCGATCTTCGCGTCATCGCCTTGCTCAGAAACGATGCGTTTGCCGGTCTGGCTGATGGGGGAAATGGGATCGTCATTGATTTCGATTCCGCTTAACACCGGAATCCATTCATCCAGCAGAAGCGGTAGCATCCGCAGGATGCGTGTCTTGGCCTGCCCGCGCAAACCAAGAAACAGAAGGTCATGCTTGGAGAGAATGCCGTTGATAATCTGCGGTATCACGCTGTCGCGATACCCGAGAATGCCTGGAAACAATTCTTCGCCCCTGCGAAGCTTATTGATCAAATTTTTACGCAGCTCGTCTTTGACCGAGGACGGCGTGTATCCGGTTTGTTTAAGTTGACCAATGTTTGCGGGTTGCGGATGAGAACTCGGCATCTGACGTTGCTCCTGTGTGCTGAACACTCGAACCCCCGATAGTAGGACGGTGCCGGGCGGTCGACCAGCGAGCACCACGCGGATATTGCACAAAGCCGGACAAGCGCATGGGGATGGGATGCCAACCGGCATCGGTATAGAATGCTCCCATGCTTAACGCTTCCCGGTACTTTACCCAGTTCCAAACGGCCCGGGGCGGATTTAATACCTTGCCCTCGTTCGCCCGCAGGATAGTGGCAATATTTGCACTGCCTGGAATTGCGCTGTTGGTCTTGTCAATTGCCATGGCATTATGTAGTATCTTCGTCCTTTTGCTCCTGACGGTTCCCGTTTATCGGGTTCTGCAGGCTGTTTTTGGCGACCGTAAGCCGGTAGCAGATGCAAAGATGCCGGAAAATCCCATCGTCTTCTCCTTTTTTGGACATGCGTTGGGAAACCCTGATTCAAATGAATCATCCGGTCGTCGGCAGGTAGACGCGAAAGTGACTGACGCTGCCGTTGATAATTGATGGACCGAACGTTTGAGAATGTGAGATCGCCATGGCCAAGAAAGAAATTACCGATCAGTTCAAGCTTCAGGCACCTGGTGGCACCGCCACCCCTGCACCGCCCATCGGACCGGCACTTGGCCAGCACGGCGTGAATCCTGGGCAGTTTATCCAGCGATTCAATGCGATGAGCGCCCACCTTAAAGGCAAGGTTATCGGTTGCGTAGTCACCGTATACAAAGACCGCACCTTTGATATTGAGTTGAAGTCGCCTCCGGCAAGCGTGTTGTTGAAGGATGCTGTGAAGGCTGAAAAAGGAAGCGGCGAGCCCAACAAAAACAAGATCGGCAAGCTGTCGATGGCTCAGTGCAAGAAGATCGCAGAAGAGAAGTTTAAGGAACTCAACGCGTTCGATCTGGATCAGGGCGCAAGAATCATCGCGGGAACCGCCCGGTCGATGGGCATCACGATTGAGGGATGAAAAATGCGAGCTGCGGACGTCGAGCTGTTCCTCGAAAAGTCTCCGTTTGAGCCATTTACTGTTGTGATAGCGGATGGCGGATGGAAGGGAACTCGAGGTGCTGGCTCGAAGCCTGGCGTTGCTGCACCCGACGGGTCGATCGCTACATGCGGTGACGCCGAAGTTTTCGGGTGCAAAGTTAGACGAGGATTTTGAGGATCATTTTGTTGATGTTCGTTTGATTACGGACATCATCAAGCCTGCGAGACGTTTGCCTCATCGCAAACGAACCAAGGCCTGACGAATAATTTTATGGGCGTACCACGGCCCGCAATAGTGGGAGCTTCCGCCGGGGCTATTTCCACCGGTAAAAGGAGCGACAGCAACCATGCCAGTCGTATTAAAGCGTTCCAAGCGATACAAAGAAGCTGCAAAGAAGCAGGTCCTCGAACCCATGGCCATCGAGCCAGCGGTCGAGTTGCTCAAGACCTTTGCAGCGACAAAATTCGATCAGTCGGTTGAACTGACCTTCTCTCTTGGTATCGATGCCAAGCAAGCCGACCAGATGATCCGCGGCAGTCTTTCGCTTCCCCATGGGGTGGGAAAGACCAAGCGTGTCGTCGCCTTCTGCCCCGAGCATCTTGTTACTGGCGCGCTGAACGCTGGCGCGATCAAAGCCGGCGGTCAGGAACTGGTTCAGCAGATTGAGAAAGAGAATTTCACCGATTTCGATGTCGCGGTTTCAACACCAGATATGATGCGATTTGTCGGTCGCCTGGGTAAGGTTTTGGGTCCCAAGGGATTGATGCCTTCACCCAAGGCTGGAACCGTTACTCCCGACGTAGCGAATGCCGTGCGCGAATATGCTGCTGGAAAGATAGAATTCCGCAACGATTCAGGCGGAAACGTACACAGCGTCGTCGGAAAAATCAGTTTTGATAATGCCCGGTTGATCGAAAATATCACCGCCATGATCAATCACATCCGTCGACTGAAGCCGCCGACCAGCAAGGGAGCGTTCTTTAAGAAGCTCGTCTTGAAAGGATCGATGACCCCGGCGGTTTATCTCAATGTGGCATGAATTGTCCATGATTTGTTTTCAGGCGTCCGTTGAAACGACGGCTACCCTGCAGCGGATCAATAACAATTGACAATGGACGAAACAAAATGAGCAAAAAAGTAAAGAACCTGATCGAAAAAGAGCTGGCCAGCCGTCTCAAGGGTATTGACGGGGTCGCCGTCATTAACTCGCGAGGGATTCCAGCATTTAAGAACAACCAGATGCGTCGACGCCTTCGCGAGAAGGGGCTCCGCATGACCGTCGTCAAGAACACCCTCGCCAAGCGAGCGGTTGGCGACGGCGCTCTCAAGGGGTTTGATAAACTCCTCGACGGCCCGTCAGCGGTCATCTACGGAACCGCCGGCATTGCCACCATCGCCCGCTTTCTGCTCGATGAGAAGAAGGCTGATGAGACCCTCGAGTTCCGAGGCATGTTCTTCGATGGTGAAATTTATGTCGGCAACGATGGTGTCAAAACCGTCAGCAAACTTCCGACCCGCGAAGAGGCCATTGGTCTTGTAGTCGGCTTGATTCTTTCCCCAGGCGCCAACCTCGGCGGAGCTCTCAAGGGTCCGGCGGGAACGATTGCAGGGATCATCAAGGCGATCGAAGAAAAGGCAAAGGCCGCCGAAGCGCCCGCAGCATGAACGCGGCATGGGTTTCTTGCCCATGCCTTAACTTAAATTTCAACATGGGCAGCATGCCTGTGCAACTCAACTGCCCCGAAAGGGTTAAAACGGCCTCAATGTGAGGCTGGCTATTGAGTGAATAGTTTCGACACGTTGAGTCACGACACGACTCGCAGGAGTATCAATCATGAGTGCAACAGAAGTAGCCCCGGAACTTAAAGAATTGGCCGACAAGATTGTCGGATTGACCCTCAAACAGGCGGTCGATCTGGCTGCCTATCTTGAAGAAGCCCACGGCATCAAGCCAGCCGCCGGTGGTGGTGGCGGTGGTGGCGGGGGTGGAGCTGCTCCGGCAGCTGCCGCCGTAGTTGAAGAAGCCAAGACCACTTTCGACGTGGTTCTGAAGGCCGCCGGCGACAAGAAGATCCAGGTCATCAAGGAAGTCCGCACCGCAACAGGTCTGGGCCTCAAGGAAGCCAAGGATCTGGTTGAAGGCGCACCGAAGACCATCAAGGAAGCCCTCAGCAAGGAAGACGCTGAGAAGCTGAAGAAGACCCTGGAAGACCAAGGCGCGACGGTTGAACTGAAGTAGTTCAGCCTCGATCGCAATTTGATTTGAAAAGAGGAACGCCGATCTTTAGATCGGCGTTCCTCTTTTGGTTGTATGCTTCAAAGGCAGCGTTACGATTGGAAGTGAATGCTGGGCAGTTCGATATCATTTCCGATAAATCCGCCAGGCAGTCCGTATTGTCTGGCCAACTTTTCCCAAGGGGTTGTGACATTTCCTACAATTTACGTATCAGTGTCGTGTTGCCTTGCCATCATTTCGATCATTCTGATTTGTCGCCGGTCGAAGAGGCGTATCAAATCAGAACCGCATTGTCATCAATGTAATTATAACCTGACCGGCCTTCACTCTTTTGTGTGCCCCGAATGTGGAACGCCGATCGATCCTTCCAAACAATACTGCGGCTATCGCTTATCGCGGCGGTTGCGGGTCGGCACCGGTTTATTCCTCTTTGCTACAGCCGTCGCCTCCTCCTTCAAGCCAATAGAGCGTTGGGCAGGAAGCCTGTATCTTTATCCCTATCGTCCCACGTTTCTGGTGATGAAAGATCTTCGCGACGGAGAGGGTGTGTCGCCGCCCGACAATATTCCTTTGACCTATGAACTCGGGATGACTCACGGATGGATAAGCGAAGGCGTTGACCTTTCGCGAATCGCGCTCGATGAATTATTGGAGCGAGAAAATCCGGAAAATTATCGCCGCCCTATCGGCGAGAAATCGATCAGCTTGCGTTCGCTGATCTGAAGACCGCCCTTCAGAATCCGGGGCAATGCTACCTGCGACAAAATTTGGCTGATCGCTGGATCGCCGGGAAGCTGCCGGCGGATGAACTGAACCAGCTTTTTACAGCTTGGTTTCATTTCGATTGGTGACTGATCCCGTCGTGATCCAGTGGAACCCGCTGCCACTGCGGTTGCAGTGCGAATGCAGAATTCCCGGTGGTGCAGAGAGGCATGCAGCAATCTCTGGACGGATGGTTTCTCTGTGGATAGACGGCAAGCCAATGTCGACAGGCGAAGAATACAGCCCGATTTACGATAATGGTGTGATCTCTAGCGTTGAATTGTGTCAATCGCCCGTTAATTCCGGTCGATTCCGTTCTGGACGCTTGGCCGGCATCGCATCGACGCCGATTTTCAGTTCCAAATTTTTCATTGCGACGAGACGGAGGAAGACAGAAGCATCCCCCTCCACACGCAGAACGTTCATCTCAGCACAGATTTCGAAGAACGCCCGCCGGCTCTGCTGCTGAAGTGCGTGCGATTCTGTCTGGATCCGGCACATCAATGGGAGATCTACCTGAGCGATCTAAGGCTTCAGTACCTGGTTTCTCATTTCCCCGCCCCAATCGCCGGGCGAGCGTTAGACGAACTGATGAACCGTGGCCGACGGTCTGAATTGTCCGATACGCAGAATGGTTTTCTGATCGCCGAAATGCTCCAATGCCAGGCGGATCGTAAGCGCAAGTGGTATCCCGCCTATGGTGACTACATCGAATGGCTTCACGAACAGCATCGGCTGCCAGCCTCCCTATGAAAACAATATGGCTCGCAGCAACTTGGCTTCCATATTCGCGGTCACGGCGACAATGTGATTAAAGAAGGTGACCCGCTGCCATTTGACTTCATTGACGAGGCCCGGCGGGGAAATTCGGGTGCGAGAAAATATGATGGCGCTCAATGGACCATGAATATCAACTTTTCAAACGAAGTCGTCGGCCCGGTCCATATGGATGATATCAACTTGGGAATTGACGGTTACAACGATGAGAAGATCGCCCCAACCCGTGCAACCTATGCCGCCGCAGCGCCTGGAAAACACACATTCCATGTTGGAATGACCGGATATGATCTGACGTGGACTGACCACCCGGCTGACCTGCTGATCCCAACGAAATACGATTGCGGAGAGATCGAATTTACGGTCATTCCAAAAACCTTCGACGTGGTTCTGAAGGCCGCCGGCGACAAGAAGATCCAGGTCATCAAGGAAGTCCGCACCGCCACCGGTCTGGGCCTCAAGGAAGCCAAGGATCTGGTTGAAGGCGCACCGAAGACCATCAAGGAAGCCCTCAGCAAGGAAGACGCTGAGAAGCTGAAAAAGACCCTGGAAGATCAGGGTGCGACTGTCGAACTGAAGTAATCAGTTTCACAGGTCCGAAATCGAGATCACAACCCCCGGTCCGGCGATCAAAAGATCGCCGGCCGGTTTTTTTATGCGCACATAAGGTCGAAAAAAATGAGATCCTGCGATGATAACAAGGACCTGATTCGACTTTAAGCTTCGTATCTCTTGAGAAAATGGAACGACAGATCGGAAGAGTGCCAAGCAATTTGTCAGGTCCAAAACGTTGCGGTTCGACCACTTCGGCCGCGCTGAAGTGATGCGATGGCATGACTCGCGACGTCACGAGCGGTGAAAAAACGATTAGGATACACTCCTGCAATGCGCTCTCTTGAACCGCTGCCGCACCGTCTGCGTTATCCAGCGTTGTATGTTTTCCTCCTCGGTGGTTTCGTCGGTTCAGGACTGAATCTGATGCTGACTCTCGCGTTGGTTTACCTTGCGAATTGGAACCCACTGCCTGCGTTCTTTCTCGGCACGCTGGCCAATGAAACGTTTCATCATGTTTACTATCACGTCGTCTATGTGAACCAGGAGATCAAGCTGCGTACACCGCTGTTCATACAGGCCGCGTTGTATGGGCTTGTGGCTGCCGCGGCAGCAGGGCTGCTGTGGTGTGTGGAGCAATTTCTGCATCCGGTGCTCATACCGGATGTTGTCCTGTCGCTGATAATACTTGCGCTGCTAAATACCGTCATTAACCGAATCTCGACATTCAGTTCCTCTACCCTTGCCATGGTTGAATACCAGGCGATGGGAGAAACATTTTACGATGATCAGACCGATCCGACAAAGGTCAACTGGTTTCGCGCATGGTTCCATCGTTCGAGGTACAGGAAGCTGACGAATTTTGTTGATCGCTACTACCGCCCAGGCGCAACGATTGCGGATTTGGGCTGTGGTAATTGCTGGTGGAACGTGAACCACTATCCCGTTGTCGGCGTTGATGTGAACGAAAACATGTTGCGCTGGGCCAAACAGCACCAGCGGTTGAGCGAGTATAAAATCACGTCCGATCTTTCCGTGACCGGTCTCGCGGATCATTCGCTGGATGTTATTATTATGTCCGAGACGCTTGAGCACCTGCTGAATCTCGAATCAACAATTGCCGAAGTACGAAGAATCCTCAAACCTGATGGTTTTTTCCTGATTACGGTTCCCTACGATTTTTTCCTCGGGCCGTTCTTTATCCTGTTCAACATCAACTGTCTGTGGCAGGGATACGTCCGCGGCAGTGTATACCACCGTTACCGTTGCGGGCACATCAATCATTTCACGATGAAGCGATTGCGAAGCGCGCTGGCCAGCGAAGGATTCAAATCGGAAAATATGTACGTAGTGAATGGGATGTCACTGTATTGCGCCGCTCGTCCGGCAATCAATGTGCAACCACCGGCGGCGAAGTGAGCGAACGCCTGGCCGACACGCTGAAGATTTCCCGGCAGTCGCGGCATTTGAAAGATTTGCCCGCAAGCAGGGGGCTTGCGCGATATCCCTTGTGGCAGATCGGGCACTCAAAATCAATTTCAGCGCCCGCCACACCATGATTGCGGCGGGGGGTCCTGGTATACGCGCTGATGTCTAACTCTCCCGCGCGCTTTCCCTGTATAAAACCAATCGCGCAGAGCGACGAACCCACGATGATTCCCGCAACTGCAAAAATGTTAAGAAGTGTGGCGAACCGCGGCTCGACCGTCGGGGACAGCCACAGCCAGAAGGCCGCCCAGCCCGCCAAGCCGGCACCCAGTGCCCCGAGCAGAATGAACATCCATCGCCTCATCAGGCGTCTCCACTGTTTAGACGTGCCGTTAAAGTCCGGGTGTACTGGTACAGACTACCAAACGAATCGGTAAAATATACAGGAATCTTCACAAACTTCGGCAGGTATGCGAACGCATTATCGGCCCATCATGCTGTGCGTGTCCTGCGGGGTTTGTATGGGTGCGCGCAGGAGCATGGCAAAAACGGAATACAGCCTGTTGTGTGAGAATTAAAATGCCAGTAGCTTGATTTTTCAGTCATGATCTGGGCAAAACCTCAAATAATTGCAGCATTAAAGAAGCTACAAAAGCAGGGGGTGGATCTTTCGTATAACTCGCTGGCAAAAAAGCAACAGTCGCTCGTTTCCGCGGCGGCATACCATTTTGGATCCTACCGTGCGGCAATCGCACACGCCGACATCGATTACGCAAATGTATCGCGCCGGCCCCGTTGGACGAAAACCGCGGTTATCAAATTGATAAAGGAAGGAAAACGCGGCGGTCGCGATTTACACTGGTCTTCGATTATCAAAAACGGTGACGAACTCGGTAAGGCCGCTTTCGCTTCGCTGCAGCCAAGGTTGTTCGGCAGTTGGGACCGAGCCCTGCATGCAGCGGGTTTGGACGCAGACGAGATCAATCGATATCGCAAGTGGACAAAGGATACGATCATTGCGGAATTGAAGGCGAGATATCGGGAAGCCGAGCCGTTAAACAGCGGGGCAATTCAGAAGGAAGATCCAAGCCTTCATGCAGCGGCCGTTCGCCATTTTGGAGGATACAGTCAGGCGCTTCATGCCGCCAAGTTGGATCCCGATAAGGTTCGCCAGCGGCGTATGTGGAACCGCGCGAATGTCATCAAGGGACTAAAGCAGGCGAAGAAGGCAGGGACGCATCTCTCTGATTCGTCGATCCGCAGGGCGCATCCAGCACTCTACGGGGCAGCGGTTCGTTTGTTCGGTTCCTTCAGCGCCGCTCGAACCGCCGCCGGGACAAAGCTAACCTGAGTGCCGCATTATTCGCCACAGTTAAGCCGTAAGTTGTGTTGGAGCGGCTGATATTTTGGATTGGGATTCTGCAGATCTCTTGACATTACCCCGCCGCATTTCTACCCTTCCAATCCCTGACACTTCGGCGGGTTGAGCCCGCCGTTGCTTTTTGTTGAGGCACGGCTGATGCCGTGATCGTTGGAGTACCTCATGCTTCCGGTTCAGAAACACAGCAAGTCGCGCAAGCGCAAGCGTCGCTCGCACATGGCGTTAACGCCTATTCATTATGTCCGTTGCCCACAGTGCGGTAACGCCAAGCTGCCTCATTCAGCCTGTGATAACTGCGGATATGTCAATCCGAAACTGGCCTTGGCGGTTGAGACTGAATCGGCTTAATGCCGAATGTCCCGTCGGCCCCGCAGTAATTTTCCGGGAGGTGGCGTGCGTGCAGCTGTTGACGTGATGGGCGGTGACAAAGCTCCGCATGAAATCCTCAAAGGATGCTGGGCGGCCGCGTCTCTGCTTGACGCAGACGATGCAATTTACCTGATCGGTAATCAGGAAATCACCCGACCCGCGCTCGATGCCGCACCCATCACCGACGACCAAAAGAAGCGGTATTTTATCGTCCACACCACGCAAGTGGTGGCTATGGACGATTCACCTGTTGATGCGATTCGTTCAAAACCTGATAGCTCGATAGCGGTGATGTGCAAGATGGCTTCCAAAAAGGAAGTCGATGTTGTCATCTCAGCCGGGAATACCGGTGCGTGCGTTGCTGCATCTCAGTTGCGGATGCGGCCGCTTCAAGGCGTCAGCCGGCCAGGTATCGGTGTGGCTGTTCCAACTGTCAGCGGGCCAGTGGTTGTCTGCGACGTTGGCGCGAACGTTACCCCAAAACCAAAACATCTCCTGCAATATGCGACTCATGGCCGGGGTTTATGCTTCGGTAGTCTGCGGCAAGGAAAATCCCCGCGTCGGACTTCTCTCCATCGGTGAAGAAGATGCAAAAGGCAACCCGATGGTCAAGCAGACCGTAAAAATCCTCCGCGATGAACCACTGGTGAATTTCGTGGGTAATGTGGAAGGCCGCGACCTGACCCGCGGTGTGGTGGATGTGGTCATCACTGATGGTTTCACCGGCAATGTCGTCCTGAAGTTGATGGAAGGCGTCACCGAAGGACTCTTCAAACAGCTCATACTGGAAGCGACGAAGTTAGGGCCCGAGGCGATAGCTGCTGTGAAACCCGCGATGGCCAAGGTCCATGCCGCACACGATTGGCAGGAATATGGTGGGGCACCATTGCTAGGCGTTGATGGATATAGCATTATTTGCCACGGTCGCAGCGAAGCAAAAGCGATAAAGAACGCAATCCGGGTTGGCAAGCAACTGGTCGTTAGTAACCTGAATCAGCGGATCGTTGAAAAAATTGGTCAAAGCATTCCCGTCGCCGAAGAGTAATCGATGCCAGAATATGGAGCCATCATCGCCGGGACCGGCAGTTATCTGCCGGATAAGCGGCTGACCAATGAAGATCTGTCCCGGATGGTTGACACCAACGACCAGTGGATCACCCAGCGGACCGGGATCAAGGAGCGCAGGGTCGCCGCCCCACACGAAAGCACGGCAACCTTGGGGGTGGCAGCCGCGCGTCGAGCCTTGGAGGACGCAGGGCTGGAGGCTCGCGACCTCGATCTCATCATCTGTGCGACCGTCACTCCTGAGATGGGTTTTCCTTCCACCGCCTGCTTTATTGCAGCTGGACTAGGCCTGACCTCTACCCCGGCGTTTGATCTTGCCGCTGCTTGCAGCGGGTTCATTTACGCCCTCGAAACGGCCACCGCGTTCATCAAGGCCGGTCGCTACAAAAATGTGCTCGTGCTTGGTGCCGAAACGATAACCAGGGTCACCGACTACCAGGATCGCGGCAGTTGCATATTGTTCGGTGACGGTGCCGGGGCGGTCATCCTGCAACGGACGACTGAGCTTGATAAAGGTGTGCTCTACACCAGCATTCACGCCGATGGACACGGCTGGGATATGATCCACCTGAAACCCGGCAGTCGACATGCACTCGATGAGACACTGATATCAGAACGCGGCCAGTACATTAAGCTTCGCGGTCGCGAGGTGTACAAGTTTGCGGTGCTTCGGTTTGAAGAACTGATTAACGATGGGCTGCGGAAGTGCGAACTGACACCGGAGCAGATTTCCCTGATCATTCCTCATCAGTCGAATCTCAGGATCATCGAATTCGCGATGGAAAAGCTTCAGCTTCCCCTGGAAAAAGCGTTTGTTAACCTTGATAAATACGGAAATACCTCGGCAGCGTCGATTCCAATCGCCTTGGACGAAGCGCGCCGAACCGGTCGGATCGGTGTCGGCGCAGTCGTAATGTTCGTCGCCTTCGGCGCGGGGCTCACATGGTCGAACGCAGTGATTCGCTTTTGAAATGTTCCTGTACAGAGGGTGCCGAATGGCCGGCGCGTTCGGCCGGCCCGGTTCAGGAATCCAACACACAGATGTCAAACAGCACATACATTCTCTGTCCTGGTCAAGGCGCGCAGCTTATTGGAATGGGAAGGGATTTTTACCAGGCTTCGACCGCCTCGAAGGAAGTTTTCGATACCGCCAATGGCGTGCTTGGTTTTGACCTTCAAACTGCCTGCTTCAACGGGCCGGATACTTTTTTAAACCAAACTGACATCAGTCAGCCGGCGATCTACACAACGAGTGTCGCAGCGTATCGCGCGGGCGTGGGGCTCGGGTTGATCGACCCGGCGGCGGTTACCGCTTACGCGGGACTAAGCCTGGGTGAATATACCGCACTGCATCTGGCGGGAGTTTTTACCTTTGAAGTCGGACTTCGTCTCGTGGCTGCGCGCGGCAGGTATATGCAGGAAGCCGCCATCGCCACACCCAGCGGGATGGTTGCTGTGATGGGGGCCGACGAAACAGCGATCAACTCCATCTGCGAGGATGCTGCTCAGGGGGACGTGCTGGTGCCAGCTAATTTTAATGCCCCTGGGCAGATTGTTCTCAGCGGAAGCATCGACGCTTGCGGGCGGGCGTTGAAAGCCGCCGAGGCACTGGGTTTCAAGGCAACGGTGTTGAAAGTGGCTGGTGCATTTCACAGTCCGTTAATGCAGCGCGGCGCAGATCGTATGGAAGCCGAGTTGAAAAGTGCTGCTTTTAGCGAACCTCGCACGACAGTTTACTCAAATGTGACGGCAGAGCCGCACACCGACATTGCTTCAATCAAGCAGAGGCTGGTCGAGCAGATCGTGTCACCGGTGCGATGGGAGCAGACGATGAAGCTTTTGATTGCACAGGGTGGTGAGGGGGCTCGTTTCGTGGAACTGGCACCGAATCGCCACCTGGCGGGGCTCGCCAAACGCATCAACCGGCGGCTGCCAATCGAGAGCCTTGCGACAATGCCTGTTGCAGACGTTCAAAGTCAGCACGCATAATGAAGAGCAGATGACAATGTCGATCGATCGTTGTATTTTCCCTCGTCGTGCTACTTCAGCGACCTTGTGCAGAAGACTTTGAAATTCATCATTCTGAATTGGACTTGATATGACTGAAAAACGCGTCGCGATCGTCACCGGAGGATCTCGCGGCATAGGAGCCGCGATTGTGCAGCAACTCGCGAATGACGGGCTGCATGTGGTGGCGATTGCCCGCAACCTGGAAAAGCTGAATGCGGTCACCGGCGAGGTAATCGCCGCCGGTGGTTCGGCAGAATCGGTGGTTTGCGATATTGGTGACAGTGCCGCCTTGGCAAAGGTCATTGACGAACAAGGCGACAAGCACGGCCGGATCGACGTATTGGTAAATAACGCCGGGATCACCAAGGACGGTTTACTTTTACGAATGAGCGACGAGGATTTCGATTCGGTGATCGACACAAATTTAAAGAGCGCGTTTGTTGCCATTCGCGCCGCGGCCCGCATGATGATGCGCAGCAAGAGTGGCCGGATCATCAATATCAGTTCCGTCTCCGGCGTGGCGGGCAACGCGGGCCAGGCGAATTATGCGGCCAGCAAGGCTGGTTTGATCGGTCTAAGCAAGAGCGTCGCGAAAGAGTTGAGCGGCAAAGCGATCACTTGTAATGTCGTTGCCCCTGGATTCATCGCCACGGACATGACCGAGGTATTGAACGATAAAATCAAAGACACCGTCAAACAGTTCATCCCGCTTAAGCGGTTTGGTGAACCCAGGGAAATCGCCGCCGTGGTAGGTTTTCTCGCCAGTCCGGGATCGTCCTATGTGACCGGGCAGGTGATCTGTGTTGATGGCGGAATGGTGATGTGAGGATTGCTGCTATCGGTTGTTGATGAAGAATCTGACATCCGAAGACGGCGAACTTACAACCGACAAATATTGCAATGTCGCCCCTCACCGCTATAGTTTTCAAACCCCGGTTCACGTGGGCCGGGGAATATCAGTGAGTGGCTCAAAGCAGGGCAGGTGGAACAAGCGATGGCAGAAGATATCGAACAGAAGGTGATTGAGATCGTCAGCGAACAAATGGGCGTTGACAAAAGCGAGATCACCCGCGACACGCATTTCATCAACGACCTGAATGCCGACTCGCTGGACACGGTCGAACTGGTGATGGAATTCGAAGACGAGTTCGAGTTGTCGATCCCCGACGAAGAGGCTGAAAAGATTCAGACCGTCGGTCAGGCGATCGACTACATCAAGGGACATTCGAGTAAGTAAATAGCATGTTGCGGGTTGTGGGTTGTGGTTTGTGTTGTGGCAGGATGTGATCCCGCCAATTACATTGAACAACCCACAACAAACAACCCATCAAGCAATGAACAAACGTCGAGTCGTCATTACGGGTCTGGGAGTCGTCACCTCGCTGGGTGAGACAGCGGACGAAATGTGGGATAATCTGTGCGCCGCCAAGAGCGGCATCCGAACCGTCACTCGGTTCGACATGAGCACCTATCCAGTTCGCTTTGGTGCCGAATGCACGGACTTTGACATCCTTCGGTATGCCGGTGAAGTCGCCAAATACACCGAAGATAAGCTTCAGCCCAAGCGGCTGGATCGATTCGGTCAGTTTGGCATTGCCGCGGCACTGACAGCCGTGAAGGATTCGGGACTGGATTTTACCCGCGAAGATTCGCACCGCTGCGGTGTGATCATCGGAAGCGGAATCGGCGGTATTGAAACCCTAGAAGAGCAGAACAAAGTGCTCATCAACCGGGGCGTCTCGCGAGTGAGCCCGTTCACCGTACCCCGCCTGATGGTGAATGCCGCCAGCGGAAATGTCTCGATCATCTTCAAAATTAATGGACCCAACACTGCGGTAGCAACGGCATGTGCAACGGGTTCGAATGCGATCGGCGATGCGGCCCGATACATTCAGTTCGACATGGCTGATGTGATGATAGCTGGTGGGTCAGAAGCAGCACTTTGCGAACTGGGCATGGCCAGTTTTATAGCTGCCCGTGCGCTGTCCACCCGGAATGAAGAACCTACAAAGGCCAGCCGTCCTTTTGACAAAGACCGCGATGGCTTTGTCATGGGAGAAGGCGCTGGTGTAGTGATCCTAGAAGAATACGAACACGCCAAGCGGCGCGGAGCGCGGATCTACTCTGAAGTAGTTGGATACGGCATGAGCGGAGACGGTTATCACATCACCGCGCCACCCGAAGACGGCCGAGGGGCCGCCATGGCCATGCGAATGGCGATGAAAGACGCTGGCATTAATCCCGAGCAGATTGATTACATTAACGCACATGGCACCAGCACACCGCTGGGAGATCTGGCCGAAACGCGCGCGATTAAATCAGTTTTCGGCTCTCACGCCAAGCAAGTTTTTATCAGTTCCACCAAGAGTCAACTGGGTCATTCGCTCGGTGCCAGCGGCGGGATTGAATGCGTGGTCGCCTCCCTGGCGGCCAATCGCAATCTGGTTCCCCCTACGATTAATCTGGACAACCCGGATGTCGAGTGCGACCTCGATTACGTCCCGCATCGCGCCCGCGATCACAAAGTAACCTATGCCATGAGCAACAGTTTTGGTTTCGGCGGACACAACGCAACACTGATTGTCCGCAAGCCTGAATAGTTCCAGTTTCCCCGCGCGAAGTCGAATGAGGGGGACCCACTTACCTAATTTGGCGCAGCTGCAGGGTGTCGATCACCTGACCGTTTGCCAGCGCATTGGTGATTACAACCAGCCAGGTACCCTCGGGGCACCATTCGCGCCGTTTTAAATACCCCATCGCGTTTACAATCGTTTCTTCTGGATCCTCACAGAAGGACATCAGGAACGGCTCAACACCCCAGGGCAGCAGCATCTGACGAAACAGAGCTTCGTCATCGGTGAACGCATAAATCGGGACGCCTACCGCGCAGGGCAGCCAGCGTGTAGGCAAGAAATCCGCTGCGTGTGAATACGACGATTCCAGATTGCCCCAACTCCTGTGCCAATTTGGTGGCCGATCGAAGCATCTTGGCCTTCGGCTCGTCAAGGCGAATAACTTCGTTAATGCCCCGCGTTTCGGTCGGCTCTGTCGTCTTGAGAATGTTCTTCATTACCTCGACGCATTCGAGAGGATACATGCCGGTAGTGGTCTCCCCCGATAGCATGACAGCATCGGCCCGCTCGCGCACCGCGTTGCAGATGTCGGAGATTTCCGCGCGCGTGGGCATCGGCGCGCTGATCATCGACTCCAGTAAATGCGTGGCGATGATGACCGGCTTCCCCTCAGTTAAACACATATTCACGATATGCGTCTGCACCAAGGGCAAGGTGAAATAATCGATTTCAATTCCCAGATCCCCGCGGGCTACCATCACCGCATCAGTAGCTTTAACGATTGCCTGCAGATTTCGTAATCCACTCTGATCCTCAATCTTGGCAATAATTCGGGCCTTGGATCCCAGCTTTTGCAGCAACGCACGAAGGATATCGATATCTTCAGCCTTTCGAACGAAGGAAAGTGCAACAAAGTCGATGCCGGCGGCGACCCCAACCGTTACATCCCGGATGTCTTTTTCAGTCAGCGATGGAAGATTAACGTCCACACCGGGCAGGTTGATGTGCCGCCGAGATCCCAGTTTCCCCGGAGTCATCACCCGGCAGCGAACGTGCCCGGCATCCTTGGAGATGACTTCGAGCCGAATCAATCCGCTGTCGACGAGCACGGTCGCACCGACGGTGACATCGGCCGGCAGGCCCGGGTAATTCACAATTACACCGGCGACGCCTTCAGTTCCGGTATGTGTGAAGAATTCAAAATCTTCGCCCACCTTCAAATCAAAGGCTTCGCTAACAGGGCCGGTGCGGATTTCCGGTCCCTTGACGTCCATCATGACCGCAACGTGCCGATGCGTCTCCGCTGAGACATTGCGAATCCGCTGCACCAGGTTGGTGACCCATTCCCCGGTGCCATGCGCCATGTTCAGGCGAATCACATCCACACCGCTGTGGATCAACTGGGTGAGCTTTTCAACCGTTTCCGTGGCGGGACCGATGGTGGCAATGATCTTGGTATGTCTGTAATGACCGCGCATGAATTACACCCGCTGGGTTGAGGAACTGGAATTTTCCATGAGTCGAGAATCGACTGGCGGTTGGCGGTTCGAAAGTAATGTAGTGGCCGTGAGTAGATTCGTAAAGAAACTGTGCGGTATGTGTCACCGAGCGGAAATAACAGCGATTCACACACCAAATCCCATGGTGGGGATTTGTTGACGTGACACTTTCCCTGGCGGTCTGGTGTCAGAAACGAAATTTAAATTCGCATGCTGTTGATCCGTTTCTCACGGTCGAAACGGTCGACGTCAAAACAATTCTATTTTCCGGCCACGACTCTTTTTGCGTTCCCATCCCCCACCCCTATAATGCCCGCCCTTGCGGCACTAGAGGGCAATCGTTCATGAAGAAAAGCTTGCGTCTTTCGCCTGTTTGTTTGTCCCCATGGGTGCTTTCCGGGCTCACGCTCGGTGGTTTGACTGGTTGCTCGCAGGATCCGCCTGCCTTTGATCCGCGAGCCGCGCAGGCCTGGGAACTGCGCCAGGACGATCAGGTAAAGGCCAAGCCAAAGTATCCCCTGCCCACCACCGGCGAGACACCTTATATAGAAGGCGTCACCCCGGAGATTCCTAACAATCATTTTAAGCAATTGAATGTTCCGGAAGGGCCACCGGTCCACATGTCGCTTCAGGAAATCATCCATCGCGCGATGGCCAACAACATGGAAATCCGCGTTGCCAGTTTCGATACTGCTGTCGATCAGACGCGGGTGATGGAAGCGGAGGGGAACTTCGATCCGACTTTGTTCAGCGACATAAACGAACAGAGAATAGACAAGATGACCCCCGGCAGCGAGTCAGTCGTCGTTGCCCCCAACATCAACCCGAATACCAACAACGCCAGCGCCGCCTTTCCGCGCAACATTATTGTGCGGTACGATCAGGAGCAATTGTTCACTTCCGATCTGGGAATCAGGCAAAACCTGCCCTCGGGTGGAAAAATTGAGTTGAAACAGGAGCTCGATAACAGCTGGTTTAATCCGCCTCGCTTTATTCTGCGAAATTACTACGAGTCGGATCTAAGTCTGACGTTAACCCAGCCTCTGCTGCAGAACTTTGGTGTTGGTATAAATCGTGCCCGCATCAACGTGGCCGTGAATAATCAGCGTGTAAGCCTTTTGGACTTCCGCAAAACTGTTGAAGATACCGTTCTGAAAATTGAGCAGACCTATTGGCAGCAAGTCCAGGCCGAGCGTGACGTGGCGTCGGTGAAGGAGCTGATTGCCGCATCGGAGTCGCTTCGCGACATCTTATATAAGCGATTGGGCAACGACGTTACCCTGGTTCAGGTCGAACAGGTTAACGCTGAACACTCGGATCGAGAAGTTCAGCTGATCCAGTTGGAAAATCATGTTGCGGACCTTTCCGACCAGCTGAAACAACTGATGAACGATCCGGAATTTCCGGTCGCCGGCTCCGTGATCATCACGCCGATCGATGAAGGAACCGAACTTCCCCTGCATTTCGATCTAAACGACCAGATCGAAACTGCAATGGAAAATCGGTTTGAACTTGGCCAGCAACAGGCGCGCATTGAATCAGCTGAAATTTCAGTCGACGTCGCCCGTAACAATTTGCTTCCATCGCTTACCGCTCAGATCCAGGCGACGGTCGACGGAGTCGGCCATTACATTGGCGGTGCGTTTAACAAGGAGGGGGACTTCAACCACTGGGGCTACCAGGCGGGGTTGCAGTTCACATATCCATTAGGAAACCGAGCTGCAAAAGGGATCTGGCAGCGATCGTTGCTTCAGCGGATGCAGGCGATCGCCTCTTATGCGGGTTTGGTAAATCAGATTTCGCTGGATGTGAAAACCGCTGCCAGGCAGGTCGATGCAACGTGGCAACGTCTCAGTAAAGCACGCGACGCTCGTCTGCACTACCAAAAGTTGATTGAGCAACTTAACACTCAGATGCAGGCCGGTGGGCAGGTGCTTAGCTTTGAGTTCATCATTAATGTTTTGCAGGATCAGCAGCAGATGGCCCAGGCGCAACAGGTTGAACATCAGGCGATGAACGACTACGACTTCTCGATTGCAACACTGGAAAAAAACAAGGGCACACTGCTGCGATACAACAATGTCATCATGGAGCAGGAACAGCTTCCCTTCGACATGTCTGTCAGCGACAACGGGGTCGCACGGCGAATGTTGATGGGCGAGCCCCGCACTGATCGCGATGTTCCTGTGATGCCGGTTGTTCCACCTCCTGTTCTACCGTCTGTAGACGATTCGATGAAGTAATCCTGTAAGTGTAAGGCTGACTTTCCTTCACTGGATTTTTCGCATTTCCACGGCTATCGCGGATACCAATAAAAGGCGGTGGCTCATCTGAGCCACCGCCGTTTTTACACTTCGACCAGAACCAAATTACATCGGGGGCATAACAACTTTATCGATCCAGTGAATGACGCCGTTCTTAGCGACGATATCGGTCTTGATGACTTTCGCGTTGTTAATCATAACGGTGCTGCCGTCGACCGTGACGTTCAACATCTTGTCGCCGTCGGCGGTGGACAGCGCCATGGAATGCACATCTTTGGCCATCACCGTTCCTGGATGAACATGATAAAGGAGGATGGCGCGGAGCTTGTCTTTATTTTCCGGCTTGAGCAGATCGTCCAGAGTACCTGGCGGCAGGGCAGCAAATGCTTCATTCGTAGGGGCGAAAACTGTAAACGGGCCTGGGCCCTGCAGCGTGTCGACCAGGCCTGCGGCCTGCACTGCTTTCACCAGCGTGCTCACCTCACCCATGTTGTCGCCCGTCGCGATCTGTACAATATTCTGATCGGGCTTTGAAAGCTGATCGCCGGACATGGCCATGCCGTTGTCACCCGACATACCCATCGAGCTGCAACCAACTGAACCAATACCCAGCATCGCGCCAACAGTGGCAATCGCTGCAAATCGCATACACGTTTTGATCGGGGAAACCATAGTAAATCCTTCCCGGCACAAGCCGGAGCAAACCAAACTTGGCCGCCCCGATTTCGGGTGGTTTGAGTCACGCGACTCAAGCGGCCTTGACAGTCTCTGATACGGAACTCATTCCGAAACAGATGTCATCAAATCAGGCAAAGTGGGCCTGACTTGTTCGGTTATGCTATTGAGAAGGCTGAGCCGTCAATGTGTAAACCTCCGGCTTCTTCTGGAATTGTTCCCTGCAATGGTCGGAGCAGAAGTAGTAAGTCTTACCATGAAAATACACATGCGGGTACGATACATCCGTCCTCACCTGCATCTTACACACCGGATCGATCGTCAACTCATCGGAACCAGGCTGAGTGGTCGAAGAGGATTTAATCATTCCATGTCCACCGGCCGGGTTGGTGCTGATTGACTTGATGTAAGCCACCAGATACTGCACCTGCTGCTCATCGAGGTAATTCGTATAACTGGGCATCGATTTCGTATACCCGGCAACAATCTTTGCCGTGGGATCGACGATAGATTCGTGCAGATACGCTTCATCTGCCCAGACCATCTGGTGATTGTCCAGCCGAACGGCGCTGCCATACAGCGATTCCAATGGTGGAGCGATAACCTTGCGCGTGTGACACGCCAGGCAGCCCATCGATCCGAACAGCAAGCGTCCTTTGCCGCTGTCCGACGCAGCGTCACCCGCGACGGTGCCGGGCGATCCCGCCTCATTGCCAGCCAGGGCTTTAAGATCGACTTCCAGCCGCGTCATCGCTTCGTTCTCACCGCTGTTGTAAATGCCTCGCACGCGACCGACCGTGTCGAGGAGGAAAAAGAGATTGCTATGGATGATTGGATTATCTGGGTCACCACTTGGTGCCGCCGTGACCTTCATCCCCTGTGTGATATTTGCCAATCCCGCTGGATCGGTGCTGAGCAATCGCCAGCGTGATTGATCTCCCTGCCACAGCTGCGCATAGGCTTTCAACGCCGCTGGGGTGTCATGTTCCGGATCCACTGAAAATGAAATGAATCTCACGCCCGGCGTTTGAATCTGCTTTTGCAGCAGGATCAGCTTCGAGGTGAGAATCGGGCAGGCCGATGTACATTGCGTGAAAATAAAATCCGCGACCCATACGTGGCCCATCAGATCCGAATTGGAGATCGCTTTGCCGTCTTGATCCGGAAAAGAAAAGCGCGGCGCATCCCAATAGATTTTCAGATCGTCCGGATTTGACGCTTCATGTGACAGTGAGACCGCGGTCGTGCGGTCGCGGTTCAGCCCTCGCTCGATCCATTTGGCGCCGGCAATCATACTGACCCAAAGCACGGCGATCGCGCCCATCGAAGCAAAGATCCATTTTCGTTTTATCATGCTCAGCCTACAATCCGCGCCCCCGACTTACTCCCGGCGTCGCCGGGTGATCGGGTTATTATTGTCCAAAGGAAAGGAGCCGTCATGCCGACGCGCACATCAGAAGCGAAATGGTCCGGGGATTTGAAAGAGGGTTCAGGCACGATGAAACTGGGAAGCGGGGCATACGAAGGAGCGTATACATTCAAATCCCGGATGGAAACCGGTCCAGGGACAAATCCCGAAGAACTGATCGCCGCTGCTCATGCCGGCTGTTTTTCAATGGCGATTTCAGCCATTCTTGCCGGAAATGGGCATGCCCCAAAAAGTGTTCATACCACCGCAAAGGTCAGTTTCGATGCTGTCCCGGGCGGGTTTGCGATCACCAAAATTAATCTTTCCACCGAGGGGGAAGTTCCCGGTCTTGATGCTGCCGGATTTGAAAAATTCGCACAAGAAGCCAAGAAAGGCTGTCCTGTGTCTAAAGCTTTGGCCGCAGTTCCTGAAATAACACTCAGCGCAAAACTGCTTTGAAGATATATATACTTGGAACCACAGATGGACACCGGCGAAGCAGAAAAAAGGATCTGTCCGCGCCGAGCGTGTTCATCTGTGACTCCTTTTTGATTTTATTGGACGCCCTCACCGCAAGATCCTTTAAGTCTTAAATTCCTCCCCAATTGCCCAACCCCGCAATCCCTCCTGCCGATATGCAGTCCGGTGGGGCGTGTGAACGCCTGCCCGAATTGTATATGTGCGCTAGCGGGAAAATGCAAAATGACTGTTACGAACCCCACGCAAACTGGTAATCACAACATCCTTCAGCCGGCCCCTACGACGTTTGGCTGGCTGGTCGCCCTGTTGAAGAAGATCTTCCTTGCGCCTCCAAAAACGCGGGACGATGCGCCGGTGAGTAGTGAACCCAAGACGGTGCAGATCGGCGGCGGCACATTTGTCGTCGCGCCAGGCGGATACCGCATTCGCGTGCCGAAAAAAGACGATATTCATAACTCCATCGGCGACATGATGCCGAGCATCAAAGAGGGTTTGAACCTCGTACCACCGCTGCCCCATGTGGTGGCACAGTTGCTTAAGGAAATACAGGACCCCAATGCAACTGCGTCCAGCGTCGGCGATATCGCCGCCAGCGATCCAGCGATGGCCGCGTCGATGATTCGCACCGTGAACTCGGCGGCATTTGGATTGAGCCGAAAAATTACCTCCGTAGCTGAAGCCGTCAATTTCCTCGGCTTTACCAGTGTTAAATCAATGGTTCTCCGCCTGCAGTTAGAACAGACACTGGGCGGCGCGGGTAAGAAAAACAACGAAGATGTGGAAGATCTATGGATCCACAGTCTGGTGGTTTCGTACATCGCAGACACGCTGGCCCGCAAGGTGCCAGGTGTAGATCGTGGATTTGTTTCCACCCTGGCATTGCTGCATGACATCGGCAAACTCGTCGTCCAGACGCAGTTCCCGCACGAAGCCCAGCAATTGCGTGGCTGCAGTGTCGACGAAAGCCCCCTCAGCCGCGAAGTTCGTGTGCTGGGTGTGGATCATGCCACCCTCGGCGCGAACCTCGCCGCCAAGTGGGGATTACCTGGTGATCTGGTACAGGCGATTCGCTGGCATCACTGTCCAGAACGTGCGTTCTCCAGCAGCGACCCAAAACAGTTGCATCAGGCCATGTATCTTCTGCAAGTCGCGAATCAACTCTCCAAGTATTGCTACGTGTATCAAGACGAAACCGAGATCGATGCCATCAGCGATCTGGCGTATGACACAATTGGTTTCAAGCACGATTTAACCGCTCTGCTGTCACCTGAAGTCCGCTCTGCTGCCAGCCGTGCCATTTTCTTTGCTGATGACGGTTCGCGTCGATCGATGACCGCCGTTCGCCGCTTTCTGCGGCTCAATCGCGGTGAGTCCGCGGCTACGCTGCTGGCCACGCTTTCCGGCAGTGAAGGCGGTCAGGCCCAGGTTGAGGTGGAAGACGTTCTGTGCGAGACACTGTTTGCCGAGGCTGAGGAACGCCGCACCGGCGCTGACAAGCTGAATCATCTGCATGTCGCTGCGACTGAGGCCGGCGTTGCAACCCTCGTCCGCGACGTGGTCAAGGCTCAGGCTGCCTTACCGCTGACCTCTGATGTTCGTCTTTCTCTTTCGCTGATCGCCCGCTGCGTGCTCGCCAATTCCGTAGGACAGCGCGGCGAATGGATCGACGTGGTGCATGCAGTCGACGGGCGTCACATTCGATTCGCTGTGAAATCACCTTCAATTTCCTTCGAGCGGCGGTTCGGTGCCGGCTGCGATCCAGATATCGCGTTTGCCGCGCTGGATTCAGAGCTGGCCAACGTGCTTAATCTTGGATGGTTTGAATCCATCGGCACCAGTTCCGATGGAAGCACCCTGATTTTCACGGCCAAAGCGGCGTAAACGGTGGCGAAGGCACTGTCGTGACAAGTTCAATCGTCACGATCCTGTTACACCGCAGGCCCGCAGCAGCCTCTATGTCGGTTCGACAAATGGAAATGGGCGAAGAAAACATGCGCTCGATCCAATTCGTCCCGTGGGGCGGGCTATTCATGCAGCGCAACATGCGACCACTGGCCCGCGTTGTACTTCTGTAAACCGCAAATCACATCGAACTTCAGGATCTCCCGGCGGAGATCGTCGAGATGATCCTCCGGATTCTCTACAGCGTTTCGCACTGCTTTCCATTCCTCGCGCATCTTTTCGAACAGCGCGTCTAACTGGTGATTTTCGCGATTGGACAGCCAGAATTTCGCTTTGAAATGCTCGACGCTGAAGTTAACAATCTCATCCTGCGCGGCCGAGAGATAACGGGTAATAATTTCCTGGTCGTGCGCCGCTTTGACCATTTCGCCACTCTCGTCGCGCAGTCTGGCGCGAGCTCGAACGACGGCCGACAGTGAACAATACGCCCGGGCCAGTGGCTCTCGGATTTTCATCAAATTGGAAAACTGCCAGCTTCGACGCTGCCAGCGGTACACGAACAGAATCGCCACCGAAACCTGCAGCACGCCTACGATCAACTGAATACTGACACCAACGAAAAAAGTGGTCGTTGAATTCATGCTCTATCCCTGGACAACTGGTTTATTTGGTCGACAAATACAGCCGGATTGGTCATTCTCTGTGACATGGATATACGCGCTTGCACCGCCGATTTCGAGCGGTGGCTCAAAACTCAGGTGCCGATCGTACGCGGGGATCTTCGTTATAAGCACACTGTAATGGGGACCGATCCGTTCGGCTTTCTGCGCGCCACGTACTATCGCTGGGCGAAACAATTTATTAGTCTGAATAATGAAATCGCAAAAGCACCATCCGTGCTTTCGGTTGGGGATCTGCACCTGGAAAACTTCGGCACCTGGCGCGATGAACTCGGGCGGCTGTCCTGGGGAATCAATGATTTCGACGAAGCTTTTCCGTTGGCGTATACAAACGATTTGATCCGGCTGGCGACCAGCACGCTGCTCGCGATCGATCAAAGGCAACTGACCATCAAACCCAAGGCCGCCTGCTACGCGATCGCCAGTGGATATCTTGAAGGACTCGAAGTGCTGGGGCGACCTTTTGTCATCGGTGAAGACCACCGCTGGTTCAAACCGATTTTGCAAAGCCCCCAGCGCGATCCGGGGTTGTTCTGGGACACGCTGCGCACTTTGCCTCCCGAGCGGACGGCGGTTCCCGCTGAAGCGCGGGCTGCGATTATGAGCATGTTACCTTCACCGGGATTAGCATTTCGATTGCATCATCGCGTGGCTGGGGCGGGGAATCTTGGCAAGCCGCGTTTCACAGCGATCGCGGAATGGAAAGGTGGCGCAATCGCACGTGAAGCCAAGGCCATTACCATCTCCGCCGCGGCCTGGGCGGAATCGAAGACTGCAGGACCGTACTATCAGGAAATTGCACAGAATGCGATTCGCTCTGCGGATCCGTTTCTGAAAAGTGCGCGGATCCTGGGTTGTTCGGCGATTATCACCGGAAAGCCGTCGAATCGAATTAGGATCGCTGAGTCAGAGCAGCGATGAAGAATGGTTGCTTCACGCCATGGGACTCGAAACCGCAAACGTTCATTTGGGATCGCGTGGCGCACGCCGTTCCATTGAGCGCCATCTCGCTCAGTTGTCTAAAGGCTGGCTACGCGATGCAGCCGAGTCCATGAAGGACAATGTGGAGAAAGATTTCAAATACTGGCATAGGCATACGTGATCGCTGCCGTCCGATTTATATGCGGGCGCCACGAATTAGAAAGCTCGCGCTCGCGAACTTAAAAGCAGCAGCCGATTGAGCATCGGCTGAAGCTGATAACACCCGGTCACACACGACGATTGCACATCCGCGCACACTTATTTGTTTTCGGGTATGATGTATTGATGGTCACTCCATCCACCAGCATCACACCGCTTATTCTCGAAAAACTTGGCGAAGGCGAAATGCGTTCCCTTTCGCTCGTTGTTGCCATTCGCAGATCGTTGGGGCGTTCGGCCTTCTTGAAAGGTGACCTTTCCGCCGTGGTTAACTCGGCGCTGCGTAAACTCATCGCCTGCAAAAAGGTGATCGAAGTCGATGGCGTCTACAGCCTCGCGCCAGTCGAGGCCGGCGTGAAGTGATTCACCCGATCCGCTTGTGCCGTCAAACGCCGCCGCATCCAGCGGGAGCTACTGGCATTGCCCCTATGGCCTTGCCTTTAGCATTCTCTACCGCCGCTATCGCCTGCTCAGCAGCTGCACCAACGCTTTTTCGTAAGGCTGGTCGGTAAAAATCGTGTGATACTCGCTGTCCCCGCTTGTGCAGGCCCTTCTGACTTCGCTGAGATAATCCTGCACCTGCTGTTGATACTGCTCGCGCAAGTCTCCAGCATTGATCTGCAGCTTTTCTCCCGTTTCCAGATCTTCAAGGGTGATCTGCTTTTCGTATGGAAGATCGATCTCCGCCCGGTCCAGCAGATGCAGAACCATCCCCTGATGTTTGCGATATCGCAGGTGCTGTAGCGCCCTTACCAATTCTGTTGGGTCCACCCACAAATCACTCACCAGTATTACCAGGCTCCGCCGCGGCAATCGCTCGGCCAGCGCGTGCAGCTGATGCGGCAAATCCGTTTCCTTGCCGGGTTTTACTTCTTCCAGCGCCTTGAATAAACGATCCAGGTGGGCCGGAGATGACCCCGGTGGAAGCTCTACTTTTACCGTGTCATCGATCGCCACGAACCCCGCCAAGTCCTGTTGAATCGATAAAAGATAGGCGAGGCACGCACATAAGTGTCGGCCATAATCGAGTTTGCCACCAAAAATCATGCTGTTGCTGGTGTCCAGCACTAGCGTCGCCCGCAGGTTCGTTTCCTGCTCGTAAAGCTTGATGTAATACCGATCCGACCGCGCGTACGCCTTCCAGTCTAAATGCCGAATTTCATCGCCGGCGGTGTATTCCCGGTGCTCGGAAAACTCAACACTAAACCCCTTATGCGGCGACTTGTGCTGACCGGTGATGACGCCTTCCACCACTTGCCGGGCTGTAAGTTGCAACTTGCTGACGCGGGCTGCGTCGGTCGGGGCAAAAAATTTATACCTGTGAATCGGCATTACTTGTCAGTAGTAGGATACGTGATGTTCGTTGTCAGCGGACGAAGAAATTCAAGCGTCATCGATCCGTAATTCCGCGCTTCTGCAACGGGCAACATGGAAAAAGTTATCGAATTCTCCGCATCATGTCGGAAGATCACGATTCCATCTGCCGGGAGATGTCCGTGTATCGCCGCGGCGAGCTTCTGCATCTGATCGGTCTTTTCCTGCAAAAAGCGGTAGGGGGGATCGAGAAAAATTACATCGATATCGGCCATCGCTCTGGCGGAATCAAACCACTTAAACAAATCGCTGCCAACCACACGCGATCGGTTTCCGACGCCCAGTGTTGCGATGTTTCGTTTCAGTCGATCCACAGCCGACCCATCGCTCTCAAAGAAAGTCACATACTTTGCGCCCGGCTCAGGCATTCGATTCCCATGCTTCCAGTACCGGCAAAACAATCATAAATCCGCGCCCCTGATATATAAGGCGTAACAATATCAAATAGCGATTGCTTCACGCGGTCGGTCACCGGCCGGGTAATCTCCGATTCAGGACCCAGTAACCTCCTCCCACGAAATTCTCCTGCAATGACGCGCATGTAAACCAATGTAGCAAACACCCCCCACAGTTTGCTAACATGCCGCCGCCTCGAACTGGCACTTTTTTTGGGTCGCCAGACCCCTGTGGGAAGTAGAAATGTCAGCTTGTCTGTGTGATCAGTGCGCCGCCCTATGCTGCCGATATTTTGCGCTCCCAATCGACAATCCCGATTGCAAGCGGGATTACGACAATATCCGGTGGTATCTGCTGCACCAGAATGTCGTTATTTTTGTGGAGAGCAAGCAATGGTACATCGGTGTATTGAATCGATGCCGCGCGCTGCAAACCGATAATCGCTGCGGCATCTACCATACCCGCCCCGCGATCTGCCGATCCTACACCACCGACAACTGCGACTACCACGCCGGTGACTACGGCTACGATCAGCTTTTCACCAGCGCCGAGGGGCTCTGGGAATATGCAAAAAAAACGCTGGCCGAAGAGCGTAAAAAGAAGAACGCGAAAACAAAGTCAAAGAAGAAACGAACAGTATCGCGCGGCACGAAAGCGCGCCGTCTAAGCCAGACGCGATCTTTGCCAGCGCGCGTCTTTAACGCCGATTCCAAGCAATCCACCGCCTCAAACGGAAGATCCGTCGCACTGCCGCTGCTTCAACGATAAGGGGACATCATTGGCCGACCGCACCGTTCATTATGAAGCCGCCTTCGAAGGCTACCTGCGTCATCGTGGCATCCCCTATGTGGCCGTCGATGAAGCCAAACGTGCCCTCTTCGCGACCGCAAAATTGAAATCGTTCGACTTCGTCGTGTACAGCAAGACAGGCCCGAATCTGCTGGTGGACGTGAAAGGCCGCAGTTGTCGAAACCGCGTCGGGTCGCAGTGGATTTGAGACCTGGTCCGCCGAGCAGGACGTGACTGATCTTCAACAATGGGAGCAGGTCTTTGGCAACGGGTTCAAAGCCGTTCTCATGTTCGCTTATTGGATCGAACCTCCCCTGACGCCTGACGCGGGGATGTTCGAATTCAGGGAAAAGCATTACTACTTGATGGGCGTTGATCTTGCGGAGTATCGCAATCATATGCGCAGGCGATCCGCAAAGTGGGCAACCGTCTGCCTCCCGGCAGCGGCATTTCGTGATTTGGCGAGGCCTATCGATCAATGGCTTTAGGTTTTGATTGAAGCATGCCGCATTCTGGGCAGCGATCGAGCGTTTTACAAAGGCCTCATCCGGGCCCGGCTATGAGCGCCTCGAGGCGCGTAACCCGTTCGACCACCACATCGAATATATCCAGCAAACCGGCTAAAATTCGCATGATGATTCTCGGATATAACCACGCTCAGATTACCGTGCCACAAGGTTCTGCTGATCGCGTTCGAGCGTTCTACGGCGGATTGTTAGGGCTTCCCGAAATGCCCGTACCGCCTGCATTGCAGGGCTTTGGACTGATCTGGTTCAAGGTAGGTAACCGCGAGTTGCACGTTGGCGTCGAACAAGGTGTGAACCGCAACGCGACGCGGGCGCACCTTGCCTATGAGGTGGACGACCTTGCCGGGTTGCGGACGCAACTTGTGTCTGCAAAACACGAAATTTTCGAACAGCCAAAAATCGAAAAATACGATCGATTCCACATTTGCGATCCGTTTGGAAATCGCGTGGAATTCATGCAGCGTGTGGGGTGAGATCAAACACAAAATGAGTATGATTCTTCTGCGACGCTAAAGAACAAGCCATTTTCCAGTGTCTTTTATTCGCGGCAGAAGTGCGTGGAGTTTGAATATGCGAACGATTCTCGTCACCGGCGCAGCCGGGTTTATTGGATCCAACTTTGTGCGGATGCTCATCACGCGCGGTGAAGACGTTAAATTGATTGCGCTGGACAAACTTACCTATGCCGGCAACCTGGCCAACCTCGATGACCTGCTGAAAGATCAGCGCCTGACATTCGTCAAAGCCGACATCTGTGACAAACCCACGATCGAAAAAATCTGGAAAGAACACGGCATCACCGAGGTCGTTCACTTCGCGGCGGAAAGCCACGTGGATCGCAGCATTCTCGATTCAGGCCCGTTCATTCAAACCAATGTAGTTGGTACGCAGGTACTGCTCGATGTCGCGCGAGCAAATCAAGTAGAAAAATACCTCCAGGTCAGCACCGACGAAGTGTACGGAACGCTTCCGGAAGATCGGCTGGAAATCAAGTTCACCGAAGAAACACCTCTGGAGCCCAACAGCCCTTACAGCGCTAGCAAGGCAGCTGCCGATTGCCTCGTGCGATCGTACTACCACACGTTTCATATGCCCGTGCTCACTACACGCTGCAGCAACAACTATGGGCCGTACCATTTTCCCGAGAAAATGATCCCGCTGTTCGTGACCAATCTCATGGAGGGCAAAAAAGTTCCTCTCTACGGAGACGGTATGAATGTCCGCGACTGGCTTTATGTCGAAGATCACTGCGACGGAATCTGGACAGTGCTCAACAAAGGCAAGTTTGGTGACGTCTACAACATCGGCGGCCACAACGAAATCCCCAACCGGAAAATAACCGAGATTATTCTCAAGGAAATGGGCAAGGATTGGGACGCTAACGTTCTGTATGTCAAGGACCGCGCGGGTCACGATCGGCGATATGCGATAGACGCTGGCAAAATGCAGCGTGAACTGGGTTGGACACCGAAGTACAAGTTTGAACAGGCGATCAAGGCAACCATTCAATGGTACAAAGACAACGATAAATGGTGGCGCGACATTAAAAGCGGTGAATATTTGAAGTACTACCAGACGCAGTATTCAAACCGCTGATGCAATCCATAGCGATTTTCACGGGAAGAGATGTGCAGTGAAATGAACGTCAACATTCGTGCCGCATCATTGAGCGACGTTCCGGCGATCCTGTCTTTCATTCGGGCGCTTGCGGAATATGAAAATCTGACCCAGTCGTGCATCGCCACCGAAGAATTGCTGATAGAGCATCTTTTTGGCCCGCAACCGGCAGCTGAAATTCTGATGGCCGAGCTGGACCAGAAGCCGATCGGTTTCGCCTTGTTTTTCAGTTCTTTTTCCACCTTCCTGGCAAAGCCGGGCATCTATCTTGAAGATCTTTTTGTTCTTCCTGAAGCGCGCGGGCACGGCGTGGGAAAAGCACTGTTGAAGGCCGTTGCAAAACTTGCGTCGCAGCGGAACTGCGGTCGATTGGAATGGGCGGTGCTTGATTGGAACGACCCCGCCATTGGGTTCTACAAAAAACTGGGTGCCGTGCCACTGGATGACTGGACCACCTTCCGCGTAACCGGCAGCGCATTGCAGCAACTGGCCGATAGCAAATAAGGGCGGCATTGAATGATGAATCTTTACCAATCCATCGTGATAACCGGTGCCAATGGCATGCTCGGGCACGCCCTGGCTGACGTCCTGCGCGCTCGGGGGCTCGAACCGGTGCTCCTTGCTCGCGCGCAATGCGATCTGGCCAACGACGAAGACCTGCGAAAAATCTTCAGCTACGAACCGACGCTGCTCATCAACTGCGGCGCTCATACGAAGGTCGATCTCTGTGAACAGGAGCCCGATCTGGCCAACCGCATAAACGGAACTGCAGTCGGTTATATGGCTGCGATGTGTCGTGAACATGCAACGGCGATGGTGCATGTCAGCACCGATTTCGTTTTCAATGGGCGCGGTACCGAACCATACAGCGTCGACGAACCGCCTGCTCCACTCTCCGCCTACGGCCGATCGAAACTGCTCGGTGAAACCGAGCTGCAAAAAAATGCGCCAAGCGACTGGTTGATCGTTCGCACCGCATGGGTGTATGGCCGCCACGGCGCGAATTTTCCAAAGACCATGGTCACCGTCGCAAAGGCGGGCAAGCCCCTCGCGGTGGTAAACGACCAGATAGGTGCTCCTACGTATACCGTGGATCTGGCGATGGGAATCCTGGCTTTGCTCGATAAAAAGGCAACCGGTATCTATCACATCACCAACAGCGGGCTGACCAACTGGTGCGATTTTGCCCGCGCGACCCTGGCCGAGTTTGGGATCGATCATCCCGTATCGGCCATCTCGTCTGCCGATTGGGAAAAGCAAAAGCCCACAGCTGCCGTTCGCCCGCGTTACAGCGTGCTCGATCTTTCAGCGTTCGAAAAGATCACTGGCATAACTCCGCGCCCTGGAAGGAAGCGCTCGCTGCATTTCGTAGAGAAGTAGATGCCGCCGGCGGGTTCTGAAGAGCAGATAAGGTAAGTGTCCAGCCGCGTTTTGATCCTCCATCTGACTTGAGGAGTGTTACGAATGACCGCCATGCCGATCATGATCGCCGCCTTGTGTGCGATGGCGATCGCTTACAGATACTACAGCGCTTTTCTCGCCGCACGCGTGGCCGTGTTGGATGATTCGCGGGTTACGCCGGCCAACCAGATGGACGACGGGGTGAATTACCATCCAACCAACCGCTGGGTTCTGTTCGGCCATCACTTCGCCGCCATCAGCGGGGCGGGCCCGTTGATCGGCCCGGTACTGGCCGCTCAGTTTGGATATTTACCCGGACTGCTATGGATCGTTATCGGCGTTTGTCTCGCCGGGGCGGTGCAGGATTTCCTGGTGCTGGCGGTAAGTATCCGCCGCGGCGGAAAATCGCTGGCGCAAATCGCCTTCAGCGACGTCGGAAAAGTCGCGGGTACTGCCGCCATGATCGCGATTTTGTTTATCCTGGTGATCGCGCTGGCGGGGTTGGGAAAGGTGGTGGTGAATGCGCTGGGCGGGGAAGAGGTGAAGTTTCCGGCCGCAAGTTTTGTGGCTTTGCCATCGGGCACGCGAGACATTTCACCAATGAATGCCGATGGAACGTGGACGGTCCCCGCCGGCGGCACGCTGTATTGGAATGATGCGAAATCGTCGATGGCCCTGCTAGATTCGTTCATCTTGAAGATTCCGCGGAAAGAGCGTGGTGTTACACCTCTCTACGGGATCGCCGGCGGAGGTTCTTATGCCAATCTGTTGCTGCCGGCGAATGCCGTCCGTGTAATCCCGGGCAGTTCCTGGGGCATCTTCACCATTGCCTGCACGATCCCCATCGCGCTTTTTGTCGGCCTCTACATGTACCGCATCCGCAAAGGACGGATCATCGAAGCATCGATCATTGGCGGCGTCTTGACGCTGGGCGCAACGATAGCCGGTGGATGGGTCTGCGCATCATTCCATTGGTCAATCGCTGAATCTCACCGGCAATCAGGTGCTGTGGGCGATGGCCATCTACGGCTTCGTAGCGGCGGTACTGCCGATGTGGGTGTTGCTGGTTCCCAGAGATTATCTCAGCAGTTTCCTCAAGATCGGCACGATCGTTGTTCTTGTGATCGGCGTCATTATCGCCAATCCGCATATGAATGCTCCGGCGATCAATCACAAGTTCACCTCCGGTGGACCGGTGGTGCCGGGCAAGATTTTCCCGTTCCTGTTCATCACCATCATGTGCGGGGCGATCAGCGGATTTCATTCGCTGGTCAGCAGCGGAACCACCTCCAAGATGCTGCGCAAGGAATCGGACGCCCGCATGATCGGCTATGGCGCGATGCTGATCGAAGGATTGGTTGGCGTGGTGGCGATGATCGCTGCGTCGACGCTTTCAGTCGGTGATTACTATGCGATGAACACACCGCTGGCATCCGTGCCGGCATATCACGACCGGATCCTGGCCATCCCCGGCGGTGAGATCGAACACATCGGCGACTACGAACGCCTCACACAGGAATCCCTGCGCGGCCGCACCGGCGGGGGAGTCACACTGGCCGTTGGCATGGCCGCGGTCTTTGCCAACGTGAGCGGTAAAGCCGACTGGCTTTGGAAATACTGGTACCACTTCGCCATTATGTTCGAGGCGCTGTTTATCCTGACGACGATTGATGCAGGCACGCGTATCGGAAGATTTCTGCTCCAGGAAATGCTCGGCCGATTCATCCATCCAAAGTTGGGCGATACCCGCTGGTGGCCAGGCGCGCTCATCAGCACTGCTGTCATTGTGTGTGGGTGGGCTTACTTTATCACCAGCGGTGATTTTGCCGCTATCTGGGCAATGTTCGGGGTTGCCAACCAGATGCTTGCTGTCATTGCTCTGGCGATCGTCTCCGTCTACCTCGTCAACGAAGGCAAGGAGCGATATCTCTGGGTGACCCTCGCTCCGCTTGCGGTGGTGATGACCACCACCGTCACCGCGGCGATGCAATTGCTCAGTCTGAAAATCATCAGCCTGCAAATGCTTTTTTCCAGGCCGACCCTCGACGGTGTGCTGATCCGCAGCAATCTGATCACCGCAGCTTTGCTGTTCGCAATGTTAACATGCAGTCTGGTCATCCTTGCTTCATCTGCCTGGAAGATCGCAACTGCTAAAAATCCACGACGCCATCTGGGATTTGAAGTGGTGGGGCTGGAGCATTCTGTTGACTGAATATCTATCGTTTCGTCTGCCCACGGCAAGGGTTCGTCAAGCTCCCGAATGCTATGCATCTGGCGCGACACCACGGGAAGTGCGCGCGGACTGAAACCGTCTGCCGCTACAGAGAATCGGCGATCCTCTGATAGCTCTGCGCGCCACGGCGGGGCGGTGGAAGAGATCACATCCGGGAAAAAGTCTTTGAGATTTTCGCGGGTGATATTCCACAGCCCGAACATCTTCACACCCGGCGTGTCAATGACCGCGCCTCCGAAGTCCAGTGTGTAACGCCGCGCGCTGGTGGTGGTATGCCGGCCCTTGCCGGTAAAACCGCTGATCTCTCCGATACGCAGCTTGAGATCCGATTGAATGGATTGGATCAGGCTGGATTTCCCTACGCCGCTATGACCGGCCAGCACGGTTGTCTGATCGGCCAGGCAGTTTTTTAAATCGTTCAATCCGATGTCGCGATCTACGCTGGTCTGGATCGTTTTAACGCCAATTTCCGAATAATGTTTTAGCGCTTCAAGCGGATTAATCGATTCATCATCGGCAACGGATGCATCGATGGATCGTTCTTCACGAAGCATAAGATCCATTTTATTCAAACAGACAATCGGCAGAAGTCCACCGCTCTGGGCCGCAACGATCATGCGGTCCACCAGTCCCCATTTCACAGCCGGTTCTTTCACACTGGCGACGATGAGCATCTGCCCGGCGTTGGCGACGATGGGATGTTGAGCGTGCGATTTGAAACTGTCCGTACGCGTGAGCACTGTGCTGCGCGGCTCGGTACTTTCAATTACCCCATGCCGCCGACCGCTTTCATGTGTGATACCCGTATCGCGGAAGTGAACGTAATCACCGACGACGATCTGTGTGTCGGCGAGTCTGGACAACGTCTTGCGGGTTACACAAAGGAATGATTCGTTCTGGAACTCAACTTCGCTGAAAAGCGAATAGACCAGCGTCACCTGCCCCCGGGGAAGCTTTTCAATCTCGCTGGGATCGGCCGCCTCGGCGGCAGCGAGCAACGCGGCTCGCAGAAGCGCGGTTTTTTCCAGCTTGTCCTGCTCGGCATTTTTGTTGCGATTGGAAAACCGCTGGCTCTTATCTTCGTCCTCTTCGTATAGTTCCTGCTTGTCAAAATCCCCGGCGCGATACCGTTCCGCCAGGTCATTCTCGCGGGGCTTTTTTCTTTTACTGCCCATTATGGTTGATCACGCCGCCTTTACCGCAGCGACCACTTTTTTGGCTGCGTCGGTGATATCTGCCGCGGCTTGCAAGGTTGGAATCTGGGATTTCGCTTCAGATAAAATAACCCGCGCCCGTTCGGAGTTGGTTCCTTCCAGTCGAACCACAACCGGAACCTTAAATCCGATTTCCTTGCCCGCCTGCACCAATGCCTCGGCAATCAAATCGCATTTGGCGATGCCTCCAAATATGTTGACCAGAATCCCTTCTACCTTCGGATCGGCCAGGATGATTCGAAATGCCTCGATTGCCCCCGCAGCGGTGACGCCACCCCCCACATCCAGAAAATTTGCCGGCTCTGCGCCGTGCAGCTTGATGATATCCATCGTCGCCATCGCAAGCCCCGCGCCGTTCACGAGGCAACCAATGTTTCCATCGAGCGCAATGTAATTCAGGTTTGCCTTCTTGGCCCGCACGTCCAGGATGTTTTCCTGGGTCTCATCTTCCATCGCCGCCACGGTCTTCTGGCGGAACATCGCGTTGTCATCGAATGTAATTTTCGCATCAATGGCGAGCAGTTCACCGGTCTTGGTGATCACCAGCGGATTGATCTCCGCCAGGGCTGCGTCAGTCTTAATGAACACCTTCGCCAGGTTCATCATGATCCCCGCCGCCTGGGTGGCCAGCTTTCCTTCAAAACCCAGCTTGAATGCCAGGTCGCGTGCCTGATATGCCTGCAACCCAAGAAGGGGATGCAGCGGTTCTTTGAGTACCTTCTCAGGGCTCTTGGCGGCAACCTCCTCAATCTCCACGCCGCCCTCGGCCGACGCGATCATCGTCGCGGTCTGGCGAGCTCGGTCGATCGTAATGCCAAGATAATATTCCTTCGCGATTTCCACACCGGGGGCGACAATCAGCACAGAAACCGGCACGCCTTCAGGCCCCGTCTGCACGCTCGTCATGCGATGGGTCAGCATAAACTTGGCGGCTTCAAGAGCCTCGTCCATTGATCTGACGAGCTTTACAAACCCCGCCTTGCCGCGACCACCCGCATACACCTGCGCCTTGACCACACACATAGGCTGCGCGAACTGCTTGAAAGCGCCCGCCGCTTCATCAGGGGTTCGGCAAATTTCCGCCGGTGGAACCGGAATGCCGTTTTCGGAAAGAATCTGTCGGGCTTGGTATTCGTGGATCTTCATGGTCCATGTGAATGTAGCGGCAGGCGGGGCGGGTGACAATCATCCGACTTCGTAGAGCACGCACAAGGCTGGCCCGTCTCCCCAGATTCTGAATCATGAACGAGCAGAGGGAATGTTGAGCGTCATTTTTCCGCCCGATCACGCACGGCACCGTCCCTTCCCCCAGTTCTGCATTTCTTTCCACTTGCCCCGCAAATGCTGCGGCGGCACGGCCGATTCGACCGCATCGAGCCGTCGCTGCCATCGCCCCGTCGTTCTTATGTCATAACGCAAGCCATATCCGGCAGTTGGCAGGAAATGCTTTTCTTGACACTCCAGCAGCCGACTTTTATGCTCACCTGACGTTTGATCGCTGCTTCTGTTACCCGCCCCCCTGGAGGCCTGCTTCATGTTGCGAATGCCCCGGTTGCTGTCGTCACGGTCGATTCCCTCACGACTCGGTCGCCTGACGCTTGCGTGCTCATTGTCGATTCCGTTGTCGCTGGTCACGGTGACCTTTGGTCAGGATGCGCCAGCAACACCACCGGCAACCCCCGCGCCCGGTGGCGACGCTACGCCCGCAGCACCGCCCGCGCCACCAGCAGCAGCCGGTGATGCCGCCCCGGCGGCACCCGCAGCGCCAGCAGCGCCGGCACCAGATGCCACGCCTGCCGCCCCGGCAGCCCCGGCAGCACCTGCTGCTCCAGATGCATCCGCACCCGCAGCGCCCGCCGCCCCGGCGATTCCTCCCGCAGGCGATGCTGGCGCAGCGCCTGCTGCTGCCGCTCCGGCGCCAGCGCCCGTTCCCGCGGTCAACCTTCCAGAAAACGAGCCCCTGCAAGACAGCATCGAAAACTTCTGGCATTACGCAAAGATCGCCCGCTACGACGTTGCCGCCGCCGAAGCCGCGCGCATTCTTGCCGCTAACACCGAGCCGACGCTGCTTCTGGGCATGTTCGAAAAGGTCGCGACGCTGCATCACGATAACCTCGACGTTGCACTCCTACGCTGGCAGGGCGTCGACACGATGAAGGATAGTGCCACGCAGTTGATCGCCGCGTTGAACAAAGGACACGAAGCTGCGCCGAGCCGATCCCACTTACATTGAAGAAAACATAAAGACACTGGCGGAAAATGAGCGCGGTTACGATCTGGCCATCGGACGCCTGCGTGACAGCGGCGAACTGGCAATCCCGGTGATGATTGACGACCTGCGCGATGTTTCCAAGGTGCCTTATCATGCGGCCATTCGGCGTGGACTTCGTGACATGGGCCTGCCGGCGGTCAATCCGCTTTTGGCAGCCACTGAAATGAAGGACGCCGCCACTCTCATGTCGGTCGTCGATGTGCTGGGCGACCTGGGGTACGATGTGGCAGTCCCTTATCTCGCCCGCCTGATGAAGGACCCCGGCACCGCTCCGGATGTAAAGATGACAGTTGCCGACGCCATGCGTCGATTGCGTGTCAGCGATCCTGATTCGCTCATTCCCGCCAAGGAATTTTACGATCTCTGTGAGCGGTTTTATTACGACAATGCCGCCGTTCGCGCGGAAAAGAAAAACGCGATCGGGCGCATCTGGTACTGGGGCGATGACAAGGGACTGACCTTCCTGCCTGTGCCGCAGCCAATCTTCCATGATGTCATGGCCAAGCGCGCGGCTGAATACGCGCTGAAACTCAGCCAGGGAAGCGGCGATGTTTCTGACGATTCGCTGAGCCTGTGGGTGTCCGCCGCCTTTCAGGATGAAGCACAACTACCCGCCGGTCAGAAGGACACGACCATCCCAGCCGATGCGCCGACCGCGCATTACTGGGGTTCGTCGGTGGGCACCAAATATCTCAACCGCGCGCTGTCGCGGGCCAATCGCGATCGCAACGCACCTGTTGCGCTTCGCGTGATTCAATCGCTTCAGGATGTCGGCGGGCAGGCGAACCTGTTCGGCGGCGCCGACCATCCACTCATGGATGCCCTCACGTTTCCCGACAGGCTCGTTCGCTATGAAGCCGCCTTTGCACTGGCGGGCGCGTTGCCAAAAGAACAGTTCGTCGGAGAGGAACGCGTCGTTCCATTGCTCGCAGAAGCATTAAGTCAGACCGCATCTGCTAATGTTCTTGTCCTTGTTCCCGCCCAGGATCAACTGAATAGTTTAATTGATGGCTTAAAAGGTCAGGGGTACAACGCGGTTGGCGCATTGACTCCATCCGAAGCCGTTGCAAATGCGGCCGCTCGTCCCGCGATTGACGCGATTTTGATTCCCGAAGAGATGGGGCCGGCAGCTATCTCGCAGATGCAGACGCTGGCGCTGCAAACTCCCCGCCTCGAACGTGCTGTAAAGGTGATCATCACCGCGAGCAAGGCGTCGCCTTATGCGGTGCAGGCCGTAACCGATACCTCAATGGCCACCACGCAGGCAAAGATGTCAGATTTTGCATCGCTGAAAGCCTCGATCGAAGACGCTCGCACGCGCGGCGGATTGCTTCCCCTCGATGACGCCACCGCCGGTCAGTACGCAACCCACGCCGCTGACCTGCTAGCGAAGATCGCCATCAGCCACAGTACAGTCTATGACATCAGTATGGCTCAACCGCTCTTGATGTCCGCACTGGACGATAGCCGCGCCGACATCGTTAAGTATGACGCCACGGTTTTAGGGGTCATCGATGCGCCCGAAATTCAGCCGGCCTTGCTCCAGAAAGCGACGGATGAAAAGACAACCGATGATTTGAAGATCCCGCTGTTTAAATCCCTGTCGACCAATGCCCGCAACTTCGGCAAAAAGCTCGATGACGATCAGGTCGCGGCATTGCAGAAGGTCGTGGCCACCGCAGCCAACGTGGACGTAAAAACCGCCGCCGGTGAAGCACGCGGTGCCTTGGATCTTCCTGCGGACCAGGCTAAGCAGCTCATCATCAATCAGGCGAAGACCACTAATTAATGCCTGACGCACACGGCCCCGAATGATAGATCCTTGATCGTTCTCTCGATCTTGGACAAACCTCGGGACCATGCCGCTTTTTCTTTATTTTCATTGCCGTGGCTACAATAAGCCACAATGGTCCGACTCACCCGCGAAACCCGCTTTGCAATTCAGTTAAGCGGTGCGCTCAAAGTGACGTGACCAACAGCCATGCCGGGTTTCCAAGCCTCAATGGATTTGGTCACTATTTCGCGTTGCGGATCACCTTAAATGGGGAAGTTCAGCCTCAAACCGGGTACCTGCGCAACATCAAGGAGATTGACGATGTTGCCCGGCGCGACGCGATCGACATCGTCACCCGCGCAATGCGCCGAGGCATTGCCCCGGCCGGCGTGCCAATCCTGCTGCTGAATCAGATGCAGTTTTCATGGCCGGGCGCGGTGCTGGAAAAAGTCGATTTGTCCCTGAGCCCATTTCTGTCGGTTGCCTGTTTTGCCAGAGAGCTTCCCATGATTCGACTGAGTCAGAAGTTTGAGTTTTCCGCCGCCCATCGCCTGCACAACCCCTCGCTTAACGAGGCTGAGAACCGCAGAATCTTTGGTAAATGCAACAATCCCCTGGGTCACGGACATAATTATGAACTCCAAGTCACGCTTGTTGGCAACCCTGATCTCAACGGGATTCTCATCGATATCCCCGCTTTCGAGCGCATCGTCGCAGAGACGGTGATCGATCGCTTCGATCACAAATTTCTTAATTCCGAACTAAGCGAGTTTTGCGACCTGATCCCGAGCGTCGAAAATATAGCAATGGTCATTTACCGACTTCTGAAACCCAGATTCGATGCCGCTGCCGCGCTGGCGAGTGTGACTGTCTGGGAAACGCCTAAGACCTGGTGCGAATATTCCGAGTGATCCGGCTGTAGCGAGCGTGAACATCGATGCGCACGCTTTCAAAAGTTACGAATTGCCAGCCCATGCCGGCTCAGCAATACCGGCCTATGATCCGCAACTCGTATCGGACTCGCAGGCTTAGAAAATGGAGATGAATCGATGCCACCCGCCCACTTAAGCAGATCTGGACCTGGCCTGCCGACCCCCGTAAACGGGCACGATCACGACGAGATTGCTCCCGCGCGACTGCAGCCGGCGATAGTGGATATACCGCGCATAGAAAAAGCCGTTCGCGAGATTCTCCTTGCGGTAGGCGAGGACCCGGACCGCGAGGGCCTTGTGAAGACGCCGAATCGCGTTGCCCGTGCCTATGGCGAGTTGTTAGCCGGCCTTCAGGATGACCCGCGCCGGCATCTCAAGACAGTTTTTAACGAGCGCTATGACGAAGTCGTCCTGCTCCGTGACATAGAATTTCACAGTCTCTGCGAGCACCATCTTCTTCCCTTCACAGGCCGGGCACATCTGGCCTATCTGCCGGATGGCAAAGTAGTGGGACTGAGCAAACTCGCACGCCTTGTTGAGGGTTTTGCGCCACGGCCTCAAGTGCAGGAGCGTCTTACGACGCAGATCGCTGACGCGCTGATGGAAGAGCTCAGTCCCAGCGGGGTGGCGGTGGTGCTCGAAGCATCGCATACGTGCATGACCATCCGCGGCGCGTCCAAGCCGGGCAGCACGATGGTCACCAGCGCCCTTCGTGGCATTTTTAAAGACAACGCCTCCAGCCGGGCGGAAGTGCTGGCCTTGATCTCTGGCAGCCGGCCCCGTCTATAAGAAGCCCAGGCCGCATTTGCTTGACACGCTTCACCGGGGCTTTGATACTTTTCCGCCCTGCAGTGGTCGCTGCGCTTTTGCCCTGGGAGTTCGCCCTTGCTGAAATATTGCTTTCTGACAGCACCGTGTTGCCTGATGCTCATGTGGGGGTCTGGGTGCAATTCCGACACCGAGACCAAGCCCCCGGCCGCGCCGGCGACGCTCGCGCCGCTGATGCAGGCCAGCACCCAGCCCACGCGGGTCGTGGCGCAGATCGGGGCGATGAAGCTGTCACGCGCGGAACTGGATCAACTTCTGTATGAAACGTACGGCCTGCGAATGATGTTCGATCTGCTCGAGTTGAACCTCGCCAAGTCAACGCTGATGGAAGAACAGCACACCACGCTGAACCCCGCGGACGTGCAGCGGGAACGACAGATGATCATGACCAGAATTTGCGGCGATGCGCCGCAGTCATCTTACGAGGACCTTTTTAACCAGTTCCTGAGCCAGGAAAAAATCACCCGGGCTGAATTTGAAGTGAAAATCGTGCAGACCGGCGCGTGCCTTCGAAAAATCGTCGAGCCTATTGTCGTGGGCAAGATTCCCGACGACAAAATCAAACGCGGGTTCGATCAGCTCTATGGAGCCAAGCGCAGGATAGCGGACATCACGTTGAATAATGTTCGCGACGCGACAGATGTGCGGAATCTGTTGAGGACGCAACCATTTGCCGAGGTTGCCGCGCGTTGTAGCAAAGACCCGGAATACGGCCCCAGCGGCGGCGAATGGCCGCCTTTCAGTTCCCAGTCGCATGAAATTCCCGATGTAATCCGCACTACGGCTTTCAGCACCGACCCTGGCGAAGTATCTGACATCCTCACGGTGGGAAACACCTTTCACATTATCAAAGTGCTCGAAGCGATCGAACCCAAACTGGTGAAGTTCGAAGACGTAAAAGCCAGTGTGCGAAAGCAAATGGAAGAACGCCTGGTAGACGACGACATTAAAGCGCTGCGTTCTGGAATGACGACGCAGATTCAGACACAGGTGTTGATTGATGATCCGATACTAAAAGCACAATGGGATGCCCTGCTCGAAAAAAGCCGGGCACACACGGTCGATCGCGACACGGTTGGCAAGCAGTACGACGCTCTGCGCCCGCCCGGTGCAGGGTCACCGACCACGCTGCCTGCTAGCAAGTGAAAGTTTAACGCGACATCCGCACAGGTGCCCCGGCTGCACAGATACGGCAGCGAGTTGAGGCCCCAAGACGGCTACAGTTTTTTTGCGTCCAGGATCAGCGAGGTATAGTTCAGCCTTCCATCAGCGTTTCGCTCGTCGAATCGTTTAGATCGTTCGATCTTGCCGTCGAGGGGATTCCAGTCGGTGCAGTGAAATGTGCCCGTCTGGTCGAAGTACTCAAGCAGTTGCACCTCAAACCCCGCGGTCTGGAACAGCGGCGCAAAAGTTTGGTGGTTGTAGAGTAGATCGTGGTCTTCACATCCAGGCCCGATTCCTCCGGGCTTGACCCAGTCAATGTACGCAGGGTCTGGGTGGAAACCGTCAGGGACGGCGACGCGCAAATGTCCGCCGGGAGTTAAATAACGATAGCAGGTATGGGCGGCGACCGCGCCGTCGGCCAGCGACAGATGCTCCCACACATGCTCGGCCAGCAGAGCGTCTACCGACGCTTCATTAACGTATTGCGTCCATGCATCAGGCAGCAACAGGTTAAGCAACTCCACATCGGTAGGAACCCATCCTGGCTCGAAATGCCCTGAAGCGCCGATCACGATTCGCAGCGGACGATGAGCGGCGGCATCGATCAAATTCTGCCGCTGACGATCGCGCCGGGCCTGCCGGGCTGCGGCTCGCCTGGCTTGTTCGAGGTTCAAATCCACGAGATGCGTCATGATCGATCCTTAAGAAATCTATCAGCGACCGCGTTCATTCCTTGAGTGTCTGGGACAGGGTCGGTCCAAGACACGAGACAAAGTCGCAGGGCAGTACATCATTTGCCTCGGGGAATGCCTCGCGATAGAAGACGGAGGTACAGGTGCGATAGGCGAAACAGGGTATCAAGCCGTATAAATCCAACCGATTCCAACCGCTGGAGCGCAGAAAATTCATCGCCGGTTTCAGGGACGGGCGATCGGAGTTATCCAGCACGATCAGGGTGGTGTCGCACGCGATAGCGTGAGCTGTTTTGGCGCATTCAGCGCGGTGTTCGCCGTCTATCACAATCACATTCGGCGGCGCGAGACGGTGAGCATCCGTCAGATTTGCATAACGCTTTGGATCCTCGATGAGTGTGATCGTCGCATTACCCGGGGCGTTGCCAGAAATTTCCTGATGCCATTGTGGATTGTGTTCGATGGATGTAACGCGGGCGACGCGGGCGGCCCACCATAGCGTTGAATTGCCGCAACCCCATTCCAGAATATGCCAGGCGGGGTTGATTCGCTGCTCGAGAAATTCAATCGCCGGATAGGTGAACCACGGGATCGGTTCACCTTTTGCGTTAACCGGCCGGGCGATGGAAATGGATTCCACCCAACCGGATTGAATAAACGTATTGAGCCGGCGCGGGGCGAGGTTTGCGATCGCCTCCAGGGCAGGTTGATCTATGGCGTTCGTCACGCGGCCTCCAGCAGCGCGGGCGGTTGCACTGATGCCAGATCATCGCTGATGAATTGGAGCATTCTTCTGGTCACACTCGTGTAAGTATGGGTTTGAAGAACGCGCTGGCGCATGGACTGGGCGATACTGCGTCGATCCTGCGGCGCAGTTCAGAAAGTAGCGCACTTTCGCCTGAAGTTGTTCTCGATTGGAGAAGGTGACTTCAGCGGCGTTTTCGAACAGGGTGTTGGCGGTGCGGGTGTAGCCGCTCAGTGCGCATTCGCCCAGGGCACCGTAATAATAATCCGGTTTACTGAGAGGATCGATGCCGCCGAGTTGCGTGTACCGGGTTGTCAGTTGCAGGAGATCCGCGTCGCGACGGGAGAACATTTCGCTACCACTTTTAATATGGTGTTGGCGGCACCACCGGTCCATGTCGCGGAGAATCAGTTCCAATTCATCAGCAACCGTCGATCGCAGCAGAAAGAATCCGCCGGCTGTCAGACCGTCGAGCAAACGCTGATGAACCGCGCCAAACGGAGTGACCTGAAGATTGATCGCGCTGGCCTGATAGATGATCGAGAGCTGCGTTTGATTGTCCGCTACACCGCGGGCGTAGCGGGCAAATGCTGGATGATTCTCCCATCCTTTGCCGTACAAATGCAGATTTACGCCCAGCTCGGCAACCCACCGAATCGCCTGGTGGCGAAACAATGAATTGTTGATGCGATGGGTGAAAATCTGCAGCGCGCTGTCCACGTCGGTTCTCAGCTGCAACTCGGCGGCGGTTTCTTCGATGATGCCGCGAAGAATATCGCCGGAGGTGATGGAATCACCGGCATCATAGACCGCCAGCACGCGCTGATAGATCTGCTTCAGCAATGTCGCGCCGGCGGCCGACTGCATCGCACAGACCTCTTCAAGAATTTTATCCGCCGGCACAGTGGCATTGCTGACGAAGGAGACATCGCAACCGAACTGGGAAATTTCAGTCCCGGTCAACTCGCGAGGTGTAAAGCGTGTTTCATTGACGGCCATCATGGCAGGCATGAATCGCGAAGCCGGATAACCGAATTGCTGCGTCAGCTCCAAAAGCCCGTAACCAATCGCGTAATCAAGTCGCTGCTGTTTTCCGCCCGCGTCGGCGTTGTAAATATTCGGCAGACGGTCCTGCACCCACATTACCACGGGGATTTTATCCGACACGCCCATCAATTCCGCGCGGAAATGATCGATCGAGATGACAAGATCGGGCCTGTACTCGCAGCAGGCGATCGCCACCGCGAGATTATTGGGAAGCTCGTGGTCAGCGGTTTCGATGACCAATCGGGTATGGTGCCCAAGACATTCAAAAGCAGCCAGCCAATCGCGCATGGAATGCTGAATGAACGAGGTATAGCGCGAAGTAACTCCCATTACGCGCAGTGGCCGGCCTGATGTGAGCATCTCACGGATCAGTTGCGGCGTCGTCTGCTCGTACATCGTTTCGAGCTGACTCTGCAATTGTTTGAGCTGCGCATTATGGGCGGCGATTGCGTACGAGTGGCAGGACTGAAGCGTCACATCTTTCGACCAGATTTCTGGATCGGCATCGACCGACCGCTTCGGCCAGCGGCACATCACATGCGATACCATTCCGCTTTTAAGCTGCTCGACGCAATCCAATCCAACGTGCAATCGCACGCGAGGATCGGCAAGCAAAGTCGTCCATTCCTGAATGTGCAGGATCACCCAGAAGCGTTCCAGATCCCGCATCATGAAATACAACGGCGGGCGATAACCCGGCGCGTTGGCGATCACGCACGGAAGCTGATACAGGCTGTTACACAGCCAGCCCAGATCTTCACCGGCAACTAACACCGGTTCATTGTAAATCCCGTTCGGAAAAAGCGCCGCCAGCGTATTTTGTGCCGAGGCAGGCGTCAGTGTGCAAGGTAACGCTGTGATGTTCCCAGGTTCACCAACGCCTAGAAAAATACGGTCTGCCTCCACGCGGACGTGATATTGCGCCGATGGAATCAACGTCCGCAACTGATCAGCCAGCTGCCCGTTGCGGGATTGCAGGGCGGCGATGTTCGCGTTGAAACGCTGCTGAAGAAGACTGAGGGAAATCCAGTTCGGTTGTACACCTGTCATGCAACCCTCACGAAGCAAGCCGAAACGGATACGGTCGGTTTTGTGCGTCGAGCAGCGCCATCAATCCGTCGGTGGTAACAGGTTCGTTTCCGACCAGCTGTACTTCGATGCCAGCAGCCAGCGAGCCCAGAAGCGCCGCGGCCTGAAGCGACCCGCCCGCCGCGAGGATTAAGCTCGCGGTGGCAAGAAGGGCGTCGCCGCAGCCCAGCGGATCGATTGAATGCCCGCTTAAAGCCGGGAGATACGCCGTCCGCAGCTTGCGGTCCCAGGCTTCGTTGGGAGCGGTCTGCTTTCGATCGTCAAATAAACATAACCCCTGTTTTCCCAGCGTAATCATGGCCGATTTCGCCCGCGTGCGGTCCAGCAGTTCGTACACGACGGCGTTCAATCCGCTGGAGAAATTATTCAACGTCTGGCGAACCTCGCGTTCGGTCGGGCAGAGCAGGTCAACATCACCAAAGCGCAGCAGTGTGCTCTGGCGACCGCTGACATCGGCGGTGATGATCGGAACCGCCTCTCGAACCTTTGACATCACCCGGTCGAGCAATGGGCCGGTGATGGTGCCGTACCCAAAGTCGGCGAAGATCACACCGGCGGCGTTTCTGGTTGTTTCTTCTATGATCGCGCTGACTTCATCCAGGCTGCGCGAGTCGAGCGGGGCACTGGTTCCTTCGTCGACTTTGAATAATTTGGTCTGATCGACGAGATAGCGCGTTTTGGTCACCAGCTGCTGGCGCTGCCGAACCGCGCGGACGGTAATTCCTTCAGCGGTGAGGCGGTCAATCACCTGCTGTGAAGCGGCATCATTGGCGAGGGTGGTAACCAGTGTGGTGTCGGCTCCCAGCGCCGCCAGATGCCGGGCGATAACAGCTGCAGCGCCGTCGTATTGGCGCGAACCAAGCGGACGCAGGGTCATCATCGGACCTTCACTGGCGATTCCACTGGCATCGCAGAAGTGATAACGGTCCTGGATGTAATCGCCGACAACCACCATCCGTTTGCCGCGGCAGCGCAGCAGGAGTTGCGACATTTCCGCCGAAGAAAGTGCGAACTCGTCGCGGAATCGCTTTACTTTTTCGTTATTGAATGGCTCGGACGACTCCAACGCATCAATTAGCGCCGTGGAAGAGTAAACGACATCACCAGATGAGAAGACAACGCGACCTCCGTGCCGAGTCACCTGCTCCCGTTCTGCCAGAAATCGAGGGTCGTGATTGTGTTCGTATTCGCGGCCTTTAACGTAGATGTCCGGCTTGAGATCGCCGAGGATTTCGACAGCTGTAGCATGCGGATTCACATAAACCGCGTCGACGCATTCCAGCGCCGCCAGGCTGAGGGCGCGAAGATCATCGGGAATCAGAGGACGATTGATTCCCTTGTTCACCTGCGGGTCGGCGCTCACGGTCACTATCAGCAGATCACCCAGCGATCGGGCGAATTGAAGGTAGTGAATGTGACCGGGATGAACGATGTCAAAGCAGCCGTGGCAATGAACGACCACGCGACCCTTCTCCGCCGCGCTGACGCGAAGCTCGAGCAGCTGCTCCCGCGATCGGATTTTCTGTTGCGACTCCATGTCTTATACCCCATATCGACCACCCTGATGTCTGTGCATAAGTATTTATCGGACTTGGCCGAAACGCAGCATCCATCGTCACCCGCGCGGCCCGTCCTAGCAGAGCGAAGTCACAAAACCCCGCCCGTTTCGCGCGCAAGCGGTGGCGGCGGTACATTTTCACGCTGCGAATTGTCTCAGCCATGACTGTCAGCGAACCATCAACCTCTTTGCACAGGCACAGTCCGGTCGCCCTCAACTTCGGTGAGATCCATGGAGGCTTCTTTCGCGGTTGCATTCATCAGATGCATGCCGATCCGCTCGGTTTTTACAGCCGGGCGCAAAGTCAGCATGGAGATTATGTCCGGCTTCGGGTTGTGCGCGGAATTCATTGTTATCTGCTGACCCACCCTGACGCGGTGGAGCATGTGCTGCACAAGGCGCATAAGAATTATCGCAAACCACATTTGTTTTATAAGAACGTTGGACTGCTGGTGGGCAACGGATTGTTCACCAATGAGGGAGAATCGTGGGTAAATCAGCGGCGACTGGCCGCACCGGTTTTTCACGGGCAGTCGTTGCAGAAACTATGCAGCAGCATTGTCGACAGCGCCGACGCGTTCAACCGTCTGCTGCCAGAGGAGCCGGGTCAACCGATTGATATCGCCTCGGGGATGATGAAACTCGGTTTGCGTATTGCCAGCACAACGCTGTTCAGCGCCGACATATCCGGTGATGCCGATGCGGTCGGCAAGGCATTTCGCGTCGCGTTTAAACACATCGGCGATCGAATGAATTCGATGCAGATGGTCCCTTCATGGCTGCCCATTCCGCAAAATCTTCGGTTCGCCCGGGCAAAGCGCGAACTGGATAGCGTGGTGGAGAACCTGATTGATTCGCGCCGCCAGATGCGCGATAAGCCGGCGGATCTATTGACGATGCTGCTGAATGCCCGCGACGAGCAGACCGGCCACGGAATGCCCGAGCGGTTACTGCGCGATGAAGTGCTGACGCTGCTCACCGCCGGTCATGAAAATATCGGCGAAGCCCTGGCGTGGACGTGGTATCTGCTGGCGGCGCATCCGGCGGTGCAGCAGGATCTTTACGACGAAATCCACGGCCATCTGCACGGGCGAACAATGGCGTACGACGATGTAAGCCAGCTGCCATTGTTAAAAGCAGTGTTTGAGGAGTCGATGCGGCTGTACCCACCCGGCTGGGGCGAAATGCGCGAATCCATCGAGGCTGATGACATTCAGGGGTATGCGATACCGCCCAAAGCCATGATCATTTTATGCCAGTGGGTCACGCATCGCCATCCTGATTTCTGGCCGGAAGCAGGGCAATTCAATCCCGCACGCTTCCTGCCGGCGGGGATGAGGGACCGCCATCGGTTTGCATATTTTCCGTTCGGCGGTGGTCCGCGGATTTGTATCGGAATGCAATTGGCGATGCTTCAGGGCGCGCTGGTGCTGGGGACGGTGCTTCAGCGGTTTAGAATCGAATTGGTGGCGGGGCAGCGCATCGAACCGGATGCGACCTTTACACTTCTGCCGCGCTATGGGGTAAAGGTGCTGATGCACCGCCGCGCGTAGGCCTGCCGCGGCCCGGTCGCGAAAATGTTTACGCCGCGCCGGCGAGACGCTTCAACTGCGTGCGTTGAAAGCTTGCGCTCAGCTTCTGCAGCGTGATTCGAGCGGCGATGTTGCTCTTGGGCACGAGGAAACCGTAGCGAACTTTGCCGTTGGGGAGCACCTTGATCGTCTGCACCCGCGCATCGGCGCTGAGGGAAAACTGGTCGTAGGTAATGCTCACTTTCTGCAGACTGCCCAGGTCAAAGCCAGGCGATCCGATGGCGCCAAAACCCTCTGGGCTGAAGTCCACGACGTGGCATTTTTTCTGCTTGCCGATCTGGGCATAGATTTCGGCAATTGCGACCGATACGCGGAACGTCTGACGGTTTTCCGCCGAGATCGCCTCGCCGGATCGGTTAAACGCAAATACTGTTTTGTCTGCATCCGCGCGGATTTCGATCAGGATCGCGCCCTGTTGAAAGAATTTGCCTCGAACGTCGCAGAACGCGAGCATTTCGGTTCCCACCGCGACGTTCAGCGGCTTTGCCAAAACAATGGCAAAAGCATCGGCGGAGGATTCAATGACTTTGCCGGGATGCAACACACGCTTATCGGACCCGCTGGGCTCTAGCAGATACATTTCCTGGCCGTTCGTCAGCATTCCCGTCTCCAGATCAAGTGCAACAGGAGTATCCGAAGGCCAATGGACCTTCAGCAGCACTACTCCGTGGGTTGGAATCGGTTGTTGGCGCAGCCTCCTTAACAAATCCCGCTCGGTTGCCATCTCACTGCGGCAACTCAAAATTCGAAGTGCGCGCGAAACGCGCCGATGGAGACTGGGCCCCGGTCGGAGTTAAAGCCCGGATGATCGATAAACTGATAATCTCCGCTGAGGAACATATTCCCGGTGAGTACAAGAGAGTAATAAGCTTCAAGGACCTCTTCAGGCGCATAATTCAATCGACCGTCACCGAGCTGAAAACCAAGCCCTCCCGCGGCGAGGTAATCGCGATGATCCTTTGAAAGTCCGCTGATTAACCCGGCTACACCGACCACGTCGTCGGGCCGATGCCAGGCGGACCCCTTCAGCGAAATGCCAATCGATGCGGACTGGTCGGCCTCGGTGTAGGACCATGTTTCACTTTGACCGTTGTTCCACCCCAGCCGGGCAAAGATCCCAAGATCATGGGTCAACGCCTGTTCAACGTTCAAACCCACACCGTATTTAGGGTGTGAGTAACTGCGAAACCGAGTGACATCGGGGTTCACCGGGCTGGCGACGATCGCGTCGCGATAGTCCCCCATGTGGGCTTCGTTGAAATAAAACATCGGACGCAGCACGCCTGTCAGGCCGCGTAGTGTGTAACGCTGTTCGTATTCCACCACCTGATCGAACGCGCGATCCCAGTGCGTGTCCAGCTGCCCACGGTTGGCAATAGCGGGGGGGCGGAAAATGCCGTACCGAAGGGTGCCCAGTTTCCAGTTCCATTCCAGCGCGAGGCCGTCGGTATATCCCAGTGAATCGGCCGCGGCGTCCCAGGTCGCGTTGTCGGATAAGTTCCAGTTTAGGAACTGCGACCGTGAATCGTGCGCGTAGGTGTTGTTGTCAAAAATATCGTCAACCGCAAACTTTCCTGCGGTGATTGTCAGCCGATTAATGTCCTGTTTGCCGGCGACGAAGTTGGCGGCATCGGCAACATCTTCCTGGTCGCCGCCAAATCCAACGGTTTCCCGCAGAAACAAGCGAGCGACATTCGGGGTCGGGTCAGGTGAGCCCACACTGCGGCTTTCACCGTTGGGCGGATCGCCCAGTCCCAGCACGCCGGAGAGCCCCGCGCCGGCGGTCACCTCCGGATCGAAATAAACTTCTGTGCCGGGAAGTAGCCGCATTCCCATAAAAAGCGTGCCGGAATAAGTGGTGGCTATTTCGTAATTCGGGGTGAGGCTGTGCGGACCCGAATAAGCTGCGGGAAAATCACCGTGAAATACCGGTATGATCGTTGCCTGCCCGTGAAAAGTGTAATTGAATTGGCTGAACAATTGTCCCGACAATGCGGGCACTTCCAGCGGGATCGTATACTTGCCCAGGGTGATCAGCGGTTCATTGGGCTGGGTGGTGGGCCCTTGCGGTGCGCTGGAAACCGGGCCCGGCGCTCGGCCTGGCTGGGTGGTCGCGCCTGGTGGAGTGGGAGCTACTTCCTGTGCCCTTGCAAGGGTGTTCAGGCTCGCGAGTAAAAGACATAACGCAGGAATGGAACCGCGTGCGACGAATTTCATGACGCGGTTGTAACCTTCATTTGGCACGAAGCAAAAGCACCGGAACACTGATGTTGTGCTGCACCCGGCTGGCGGTAGTGCCCAGGATCAGGTCGGCCACCAGCCGATGCCCGTGCGTACTCATCGCCACCAGATCACAATGCGAATTTGCGACCCATTTAACGATCTCGGTCACAGGATCGCCAAACGCCAGCTGCGAGGTGACAGGAATGCCCGCCGCTGAAAATTCTTTCTCAATCTGCTGCAAATAAGCCCGATCTTTGTCGATCTCTTCACCGCCGGCTTCGTGCTTGTTCCACTGAGCAGGCACGCTGACCGCGACATGCAGCAGAGTGATCTGGCTGCCCAGATGCTTAGCGAGTTCCTTGATGTGATGGATGATCGCGCGGTCGGTGGGTGTTCCGTCGAGCGTAACGAGAATTTTCTGGTACATCGTTATCCTTTCATCAGTGCCCAGATCTGATGGAGACCATCAGGGATTGCTTTGACGTCCATGACGGTAATCAGGATCGCAGTGCCCCAGCCGGCGATCAACAGGAACCAGCCGTTTCTCCAGCGGCCCATCCGCTTTGTGCTGCTCGTAAAATGCAGCAGCGGCAGCATCGCCAGAGGTAATTGAATGGCCAGCACCGCCTGGCTGAGATTGATGAGGTCTGTGGTGCTGCTGTCTCCGCGCAGCCCGATAACGATAACGGCGGGGAGGATCGCCAACACGCGCGTAATCATCCGACGAACCCACGGCGCGATGCGCCAGCGCATGAATCCTTCCATCACCACCTGCCCGGCCAGCGTGCCGGTGATTGTGCTGCTTTGCCCGCTGGCGAGCAGCGCGACGGCAAACAACGTGCTGGCCAGCGCCGCGCCCAGCAGCGGGGCCAGCGTGAGATGGGCAATGCGAATCCAGTCGGTTGAATCGTTGAACACGATCGGGGCATGACCTGGAACAGTGATCCCGTTTCGACCAAAAAACACCATGGCGGCCAGGACCAGGATGGCTGCGTTGATTAAAAAAGCGATGCTCAGCGCGATGGTGGAATCAAAGGCATTAAATCGCAACGCGCTCTGCAGAGATTCATCATCGCGACGCAACTGTCGGCTTTGGACCAGCGCCGAGTGAAGATACAAATTGTGCGGCATGACCGTTGCGCCGACAATTTCCACGGCCAGTAATGTCATGCCGGGTTTTGCAAAGCCCGGTCGCAGCAGTGCCCGGCCCATCTCCGAAAAACTGGGATGGGTTTGAGGGAGTACGAAAATTTCAGTGAAGTAGCATCCCGCGATCGTCATCACCAGAACCAGCACAACAGCCTCGATCCGCCGCATGCCCGCCCGCTGCAGGGCGAGCAGAATCAGCACGTCAAACCCGGTGATGAGAACGGCCCAGAACAGGGGGATATGGAAAAGTAGATTCAAGGCGACAGCGCTGCCCAGCACTTCGGCCAGATCGCAGGCACCGATCGCCAATTCGCACAGCAACCAGTTGGGCCAGCGCGTCCAGCGCGGGTACCAATCGCGGCAGCACTGGGCAAGATCCTTGCCCGTGACCACGCCTAATCGCGCAGACAGGATCTGCATGATAACGGCCATCGCGCTGGCAAGGGCAACGACCCATAGCAAGCCGTACTTAAACTGTGCTCCAGACTGAAGATCCGTCCCCCAGTTTCCCGGATCCATGTATCCGACGCTGATGAGAATCGCTGGCCCGACAAACGCCCGCAATTTGCGCCAGAAACCAGCGGAATTAGCGGGAACCGCCACCGTGCCGTGCATTCCTTCCAGGGAAAGATGTGTGTTATTGCCGTCAATGCCCCGGTCGGGAATCGCACTATCCTCGGCTAAAACGGTTGTGTTTTCGTCCAGACTCATCGCGTACATCCGATCGACAACGGGGAGCTGAACAATAGACTTTGATTATTCAAAATGCAATGAATGATTACTCAAATTACCGATCGGTAAATATATCGGCGTCGGTAGAAGCTTTGGTTTTTTACTTTAGCGACGCCTTGAGGAAACTTCGCACCGATTCTTACGAGTCCTCCATTATCGCATGGATTTTTGGCGCGACACAGCATGCGGATGCGCGATGGTTTCGCACCGACCGCTATCCCGAGCGGGCATGATCTAAGCTGCGGCCGTGGGTTCATCGGGGCGGCGAAACAGCTGGCGCTCGTACAAATTGTTGTATGCCTCGGACGAGTTCAAAAGATCGTCGTGTTTCCCGGCGGCGACAACGCGGCCGCGGTCCATCACGATAATTCGGTCGGCGCTCTTGATCGTGTTCAATCGATGAGCGATCACGAACATCGTCCGCTCGTGCATCAGGGACTCTACAGCCTGCTGAATCAAGTGCTCGCTTTCGGCATCCACCTGGCTGGTGGCTTCGTCGAGAATGAGAATGGGTGTGGCCCGCAGAATCGCGCGGGCGATGTTGAGACGCTGCTTTTGCCCGCCGCTCAGCGCGCCGCCGAGGCCGCTTAGCTCGGTGTCATAACCGAGGGGTTTCTCCAGGATAAAATCGTGGGCAAACGCCTGCTTAGCGGCGGCTTCGATTCGTTTTCGCAGTTCAAGCACGGCCGGTATTTTTTCCCGCAATCGCCCGGCCAGGGGGTGACCGTATGCGATATTTTCAGCAATCGTCACGGGAAAAATCACACTGTCCTGCGTTACTACACTGACCTGATCGCGGAGACTTTTCAGCGTGGCGTCCTGAATGTCGATACCGTCGATGCTGATGACTCCCTCACTGGGATCAAAAAGCCGGGGCAGCAGGGCGAGCAGGGTGGTCTTGCCGCTGCCGTTGCGACCCACAACCGCAACTGTTTCTCCTTTTTTTACCGTCAGATTCACTTCGGACAGTGCGGGATTTGCTGTATTTGCGTAACTAAATGTGACATTTCTAAAACAGATCTCGTTTTGAATCGGGCACAGGTGAATACGCGGCCGGCCATCGTGCCCCGCGAGATGGCGGGGCGCTCGACGCCGAAATTGAGAATCTGGAAAATGCGATGCGCCGCGGCACCACTCTTTTGCAGCGCATTGTTTAACTTGCCCGCTTTACGAAGCGACTCGGCAATCGTTGCCAGACACGCCATCACAACGAAAAACTTTTCCGGCGTGATTTCCTTTGTCTGACGCACCAGGTATGTCGCCCAGACGATGACAATGCAGACGACGATCATCGTCAGCACTTCCATGATCGGTGAACTGATCGCGTCCAGCCGGCTCATACTGAGTTGTTCGGTGGTTAATCCGTCCATGATGCGCGTGTATCGCCGGCGCTCGAATCTTTCGGCGTTTGCCCCTTTCACGACGCGGATTCCGGTGAGGGTCGCCTCGATCTGGCCGAGCATCGACGAACTGCTCTGCATTGCCCGGCGACTGGCGCGGCGCATTTTTTTCCCGAACTTCTGAATGACGACGATCATGACCGGCCCGAAGAAAACGATGAACATCGTCAGCTTCCAACTGATCCACATCGCCACGATAAATGCCATGGCGGCGTTGATCGGCATCTGGATGCTCTGGCCGAGGATTGTCTTAAAGCCGTCCTGCAGTCCCATGCAGTCGCCCACCAGACGGCTTGTCACATCACTGGTGCCGGCTGAGCCAAAAAAGCTCATGGGCGCGTGAAGAATGTGATCGTAAAGCCGGCGGCGGATATCGTTGATCGCCAGAATGGCGGCGGCGTCGGAATAGTAGTTTTGAAAATAACCAATCGCGTTTCCCGCTGCCGAGATCGACACGCAAAACAGCAAAACCCAGGTGATCGCCCACACCGGTTTTGTGGGGAACCGCTGCACCCAGGGCCGAAGCCGCGAAAACCACCATGGAACCTTGGGGAGGTTCCTCAGCGTAACGTCCCGCCCCGGGCCAGGATGCACCACGATAGAGGTCACATCGGGATCTGACAGTTCCGCCAGCAATTTGTCGGAATCGATTCCGCTTCCCGCTGGCGCGAGCGTGTCCCCTTGCGCAGCGCAGCGTCATGCGCGACGCCATAGGGCTTTATGTGCGTAATCATCAGATCGGTCGCACTCGTCGACTCGCTGGCAAGGGTTACATCCAGTCGCGTCTCAGCGATTCCGCGGTTCACCCAATTGGGAATGGTGTCTCCGCTGACCAGCAGCCGCAGCACCGGCAGGATCGATCCCAAACCTCCCGCCATCGCAAGCCCGATGAAAAAGGCGGAAAAAACCGAGATCACGATCATTCGGCGATACGGCCAGAGATACCGCGTGGCACGCCAGAAATCAGCAAGGTTTTTCTTTTTCATCTGCCGCTTCGTGTTCGATTTAGAAATACCCGGCGCGGTGGAAGATCGAAGCGGAGAATTGGAACCAGTCATGCTCATGCAATCGCAGCCTTGTTGACGACAGTTAAAGTTATCGGACTTTGGACGTCAGATTGTATAGTGTTGGTGTGTGCCCCGCGACAGTGCGTGCGGCTGGAGGGCCGGGCAGCGCCTAAGATGCCGTCGTTATGAAGCAGCCACCGACTCCACCCATGCAGTTCGAATCCGCTTTGAAAGATATCGCCGGTCGGGCCGAAGAATACGACCTTGGTATGAATTGGCCGTTTGCGGATCTTGCGCAGTTGCAACACACAGGGGCGATGCGATGGGCGATTCCGATCGAAAACGGTGGCTTGGGACTTGCGCCCTTTGAGTTGCACCTCCGCTATGAACAGCTGGCCGCTGCATCAGTCTCAACCGCGCTGATTCTCACCCAGCGCGACGCCGCCGCCGGTTTGATTGAAGCCGCCGATGGGGCGGCGCCGAACGAACTTGCTCAACCTTCTGGCAAAAAATGAGACCTGGGCAACAGTCGGCATCGCCCAGCTCACTACCAGCCGCCAGGGCGGTAAGCCTTCGGTATCTGCCGAGCGCGTCGAACGCGGTTATCGCGTTGATGGAATCATTCCCTGGTGTACCGGCGGGCAGCAATCCAACTTCATCGTCGCGGGGGCAACGCTCGCCGACGGACAGCAAATCCTTTTCCTGCTCGAATCGCGGAAGCCGCGTATTGAAATCGGTCGGCCCATGCAGATGGTAGCGCTCGTCAACACGCAGACCAGTTCGATTACACTCAACCGCGTGTTGATTGACGATTCATGTATCCTGCGCGGCCCTGCGCCACATGTGCTGGGTGGCCGTAAAAACAGCCTTACGCTGGGACAGACATTCATCGCCACGGGTCTAACGCAGGGTTGCTTAAGCTTGATTTCAAAGCACAATTCAGATGCCGCGCAAAGCGCGCATGCGCGCTTTAGCCAGCAGTTAAGCGAGGTTCGCGCAGAAGTTGCAGCCTTATGCCAGCCCGGCCGCGAGGCCGACGCGAGTGCCGCCAGTCCGCGCATCCGTGGCATCTGCAATGACCTGGCGCTGCGGGTGACGCATACAGCGGTTGCGCTTTATAAAGGAGCCGCGCTTCTTCGCGATCATCCCGCCCAGCGACTTGCCAGAGAAGCGATGTTTCTTCTCGTCTGGTCCTGCCCGAACCCCGTCATCGATTGCACCGTCGATCTGCTCAGCGCCGCCCGGCATTGACGGCCCTGCGATACATCCTGCGGGGCACCAGATTGCAATGAATCGCTTTTGACCGAGCGGTTTGAATCGCTGCTCTGATCTGGCTAAAGTCGCCAACCATGAGGGACGCGCGAATCATCAAGCTGGCGGAAGTGCTGGTAAATTACAGCATCGGTGTGAAGCCCGGTCAGCTGGTGCGCATCAGCGGACCCCCGGTTGCCACACCCCTGGTTGTGGAGCTTTTTCGAGCGGTCCTTCAGGCCGGCGGGCATCCGCTGGTGAAGATGTCACCCGAAGAAACCGGCGAGATCCTGATCCGCCAGGGGTCGGACGCTCAACTTCAATATCTCAATCCTATTTCCAAATTCGAAGCCGAGACGATCGATTGCTCCATTGGCATCTGGGCCGAGGAAAATACCCGCGCGATGTCCGGAGCCGACCCCGCTCGCATGGGTCTGGCCGCCGCGGCGCGCAAGCCTCTATCGAAGCTGTTTCTCGATCGCGCTGCCAGCGGGTCGCTGCGATGGTCAGGCACACAGTTTCCCTGCCAGGCCTCGGCGCAGGATGCTGAAATGAGCCTGGCTGAGTATGAAGATTTCGTCTTCAATGCCGGCCTGTTGAATCATCCCGATCCCATCGCCAGTTGGAAACAGGTCAGCGAAAAACAGCAGAGGCTCACCGATTTCCTCAACGATAAAAGCGACTACCACGTGGTGGCTGCCAATGGCACGGATATCCGCATGTCCGTCGCCAACCGGAGATGGATCAATTGCGACGGCCACGAAAATTTCCCCGACGGGGAAGTCTTCACCGGCCCGGTGCTCGACAGCGCAAACGGAATCATTCAATTCAGTTTCCCCGCCGTTCACCACGGCCGCGAGGTGCAGGACGCGCGGCTTAAATTCAAAGACGGAAAAGTAATCGAAGCCTCCGCCAGCAAAGGCGAAGATTTCCTCATCAGCATGCTCGATATGGACCCCGGTGCCCGCTTTCTGGGCGAATGCGCGATAGGCACTAATTTCGGCATCACCCGCTACACGCGCAATACGCTTTTCGACGAAAAAATTGGCGGCACGGTCCACTTCGCCATTGGTGCCGGTTATCCCGAAACCGGCAACACCAACGAATCCGGCCTGCACTGGGACATGGTCGTCGACCTCCGCAAAGGCGGTTTCATCGAAATTGACGAGCAGAAGATCAACGTCGACGGCCGCTTCACCCGCACTGGTTTTCCCAACCCCGACTAATCTCCTATTGCTCTGTCGATGTGAAGTGTTCGCATCAGTGATCTAAAACGTCGCTTTTTTCCCGGCAGTATGGATTCCAGCTCCTCCGCGGAGCAAAAACGTCGCCCGAACACCCAAATGCGTCGTTGTGCGACGCGCTATGCGACGTTTTAGCAAGAATGCGATATATCTGAAGCGTTATCGCCCGCGTCCTCTTTTCTACACAACGAGTTCCGATCCCGGCGATCTAATAGTGCTGCTACGAGAACAAAAAAGCCCTTCAACGCGCTTGTTGAAGGGCTTAAAATCACCGCAATCGAAGAAACCTGCAAGTGACCGTTGCCGTATGGCAGCATCAAGGGCTGGCCGAACGCAATTAAACTTCAGTCACACTTTTTCCACCTGCATAAAGGGTTGCCTCCTGTTCAGCTTATCCCTCAATAGTGACTTGACCTGTTGCAGTGTTCCCGAGGCTGTCGAGCAGATCGACGACCAGGGTGTCAGACTTGGCTCCGCGATTGAGCTTGTAGTACAGGTTGCCGTCCACAATGCTGGCAGTGCCGTTCACTGGTTGGGTGTCGATTGATTCCAGTGTGATTGTCGCCGATGACGTACTGTCGGCGGCAAAGGCATGCCAGGGGATATTGATCCGCCTGCCCGGTCGGGCGAGGGCGGTGATGGTGTTCAGCTTTAACGGAACCGTCGGCTCAACCACATTCACACCGAAGCTGATGATCCCACTGGACCGATGGCCATCAAATGCGCGGAAAGTGAAATGCGTGGATCCGGTGTAGCCTTTTTCCGGTGTGAACTGGACAGTATGCCCGTCACCCAGCAGCCTTGCGGTTCCGTGCTGGCCCTTGATGAACAGATATCGCAGCTTGTTTACCGAAACATACTGGTCGCTTACGTAAGGCCGCAGGTCCACCTCGATCGACTCGTTGGTAAACGTCGTAACGTTAGGGTTGACGCTCAGTTCGTTATTCAGGGTCGGCGGTTGATACGCCTTCTTAACGATGATGTTGACGGTGGTCAGGTCATTAGAGCAACGGTGGGTCGCGGTGTTGATGCAGGCGAAGCTGAAAGTATCTGTGCCCACAAAACCAGGATCGGGGGTGTACGTGTAATGGCCGTTTGGCAGCAGCGAGAAGGAGGCGGCGTGCAGAGGGGCGATCTCCAGGCCTGCGCCATAAATTGCCTTTTGCTTGACGCCCTGCGCGTTGGCAAAGCTCCAATTGCTGACCCGCTGCGTCGCAGCCACGCCCGCTTCGGTGCCGCTGAATCCTATAAACGCTCTGCCGCTTCCAACCACGGCCGGAATGTTGATCTTGAAAGATTCCATCGCCCCGGCGCCGTTGAATGTGTCGTACAAACCGACGACCAGCAGGTTGCCGGAATAGGTGAGATTGACCTGAACAGAATCACCGTTATGCAGGTTGATACCGCTGGGCGTGAGATCGAAGATGTCCTGGCTGTCGGGTGTTTTACCGTTCGCCGAGATGCTGATGGTGTTGGCAAGCAGGTTGAACTGCAGCGTCACGCCGTGCGCCGCCGACGCCGCATGCCTGCGGATATTGAACGCGATTAGATCTCCCGTAACCGCGCTGGTGCTGGTGGCAAATGTGAATTGGCTGGCGAACCGATTGATGGCTACGGCCTTGCCGTAGTAGCCCACCACGGACTGGCTCATTAAAGGCTGCGGTCCTTTACTGCTGCTGGCGGTGAGGAGACCCGCCGTAAGCGGCGCGGTTGCTGTTGGAGTGGCTCCAGTAAAAACAGTACCCAACTGCCCGGCGTTGTTCAGTACATTGCCGTTGGTTGTACCGCCCTGCGCGACAGCGACAGCGGCGTTAGCGGCAACGGGGGTGGTCATTGTCGCCGGCGCGGGAACATAGGGGAAGTTATAATTGCTGAGAACCGTCCCCGAAACCACAACCCCGCTTATGGCCGTTCCCCCGTTAATCACAGTACCGGGAAGCCCTCCCACCGAAGTGTTCCCCGGAATCAACCCGGGAGAAGCGGGTTCGGTGATCGTATATCCCGCGGGGCTGCTCGCAGGAACTCCGTTAAAAGAAACACCATACTGATCGCTTGTCGCCGTGAGGTTGACCGGATTACCGGCGTAATCGGTACCGGTCAGCGTGAAGGTCAGTCCTGGTAATCCCTGGTTTTGACCGTCGGGAGTATATTCCCGCACCGCGCCCAGAACGCTTGTGCGCGGCGGAGGGCTCACCTGGGGGAAATTGTAACCGGTCAGGTTCTGCCCGCCGTTTAGCGTCACGCCGGTAATGGTGTAATTATTTGCCGCAACTGTTCCTGGAGCCCCGGTTGGCACTGAAGTCTTACCTGCCAAGTAGAACGACGGTTGTGCCGTGATGGTGTAACCTGCGGGGCTGCTCTGGGGCACATTAACGAAGGTAAACGTACCAGTGGGGGCTCCATTTGTGTACGCAGTGGTGCTTAGATTGACTGGGTTTCCGCTTGCATCGGTGCCGGTAAGCGTCACCTTCTGCAGTGGGTTTCCGTAATCTTTGTTAGGATCAAAGACACCCGTGCCGTTGGCATCACTGTAGACTTGCCCGGAGATGGTCCCAATAGGCAAAGTCACTGCCGAGGCACTGACCTTGAGCGTGAAATTTCCGGTGTTGGGAGCGACATAGCCTTGGGCGACCTGAATATAGTAATCGCTGCCCGCCGCGAGCGCTTGAGTAATGCTACCCTTACCGCTGACGAGTGCCGGGAGTGGATTGTTCCCCTGGTAGATTGAAAGCACCACCGGTGAGCCATTTGACGATACGGTAATCTGCCCCGGATTGGCCAAACTGAAATGGTACAAATCTGGATCGGGTGAATTGTTGGACAGGTAGAAGTTTCCGACCCAGTCGTTGATGAGCAGGTTCTGCCCGGAGAGATTTCCAAGTTCTGCCGCCAAACCATTGCTGCTTCCGGCAAACCTGGGCAATACCGGTGGGTTGGCAACGCCGGTTACCACGGTATCACCGCTGGCATCCAGCAATGGACCGGTCGCTGCCACTCCCGCATCGTTCTTGGCTGGGCTGGAACCCAAAGCAAAGCTGTACTGACCCAGATCACCGACCGCCGCGGTGGTGGTCACGGTATAATCCGCGGTGATCACCGGTTGGTTCCACGTCGTTCCCGTAACAGGGACCGGACCGTTCAGCGTGTCAATGCCCTGCAGCGTCGCGCTTGCCGAAAAACCGTTCGGACCTGACACCGTAATATTGTTATTCCCCAGCGTGCTGGCATCGACACCATCCCCATCGTAATAAATCACTTTGAAGTTGATCGTGTTTTGACCCGCAGGATTCGTCACTGTGCCCAGCCCGGCCAGCGGAGCCGTGCTTACAGGTACGACCGAGGCGGCATACTGCGAAACGGTCGGTGCGTCCTGGTTCATCACCACCGCGTTATCGGCGGCGTTGGGCAGGTTATCCGCAACACCTGTCGGTACCCCGCGGAACAGCACGTTTGGATTCGAGTAATAGTTTATCCCCTTGCCGTCGAGAATGTCGCCGTAAGTTGCCCCATTGACCGTTACGTCTGAATCCCACGCGACCCCGTTACCGCTTGGCACACCATCCCTGGCGCGCGTGTGACCGGCACCCAGTACGTGCCCGAGTTCGTGCTCAAAAATGTCTGTGTTGATCAATGACGGAGTGGTAACGCTGTTACCGGTGCTGTAATCGGTCACACCCCCATTTGTGGCGGTGGCAACCAGATCGACCACGTCCGCGCCCAGTTGCCCCTTGCTCGCGCGAACATCGTCAAATCCGCCTCCGGCATTATCCAACGCCCCTAAAAATCCCTGCGAACTGCTGTCATTACTACCGGGCGCGCTGTTTGCCGTCTGCATCGTTCCAACCAGACGGAATGAGGCATGGACCTGCGAATTCACCAGTGCCTGATTTGTGTCAGCCACGACGCGGTTAATTTGTTGCACCAGGTGAGTAGCGCCTCCGACCGAGGCCGCCGCAGCGGGGGTGTAGGCCACGAGTAGATCAACTACCGCCGGATTGTTCGGTGATGTGGTGGTTTGCGCAGCGGTGTTTGTACCGATGTTCAGTTCACCAATGGACCACCAGTTCCCCGGGGCACTTCCTGTCTGCACAATGCGGACATACTGGGCTGTCTGCGCGGGAAAGTTCACGGTCGTGACCTGACCGCTGCCAGCCCCGGTCGCAATGGCCGGATCGGTTGCCCAGTCAGTACCGTTCAGCGAGGTGTAAACTGCGTAGCCGCGCGGATAATCCCCGGTCGAGGGCCCGGTATCCATCGTCAGCGTATTGAAGCTCTGAGGTGCACCCAAATTTACTTGAAAATACTGAATGTTGGTCTGCAGGGCGTCGGTGCTCCACCGTGTATTTAGATTGCCGTCCACGGCGTTTGATACCACATCTCCACCTTGAGAGTTGGTGCTGTCCGTGGCCACCCACCCGGTCTGGGGCAAGAAGGTCGTGCTCAGCAGCGTTCGGCTCTCCAGCGCCGCCACCTCAAGGATTGACCTTTTTCCACGACCTGCAATTGACTTCTTCAAGCCTGCATTAGCTCTGGCACTCCCGACAAAACGAGACTCTGACATACCCATTACCTTTCCTGGTGAAAAATATAAATGCCCAACACAGATTTGTGGATGAACCCGCTCCGCTGGCGGGATGGTATCACGAACATTACGTGATTTTCAAGAAGCTGTTAATGCAGTCTTGGTAGTGTGAAGTGGTTACCCGTTGCCCTGCTCTGTGCGGCCAAGGGACTGCGCAGTCCATTATCAGTTTATCTATTAACATGTCTCCACCTATCGCCGATCATGCCCACCTTTTTAACCGACGCGCAACAACAGAGAGGAGGAGACACGGTTAGATCTTTTTGTTGCCTGCACCGCTTGCTGACTAATGATTGGGTCAAAATTTTCTTCGGAACTCAGGACGATCTTCAATGAAAAAAGCTACAACTGGTGCCGTACGTAGTGTTCTTTCATCTGGACAGGATAATATCTTGATCGACCCTTGATCGCGGGCGCGATGGGGATTGAGTGGTGCGATGCAAGAGTGGCGTTCAAGAACGTGGAAAAACGTTCGGGTGCATTGTTGAAGAAAACGGCTATTGATTTAAATGCCCGCGTGGGGGTGTCAGCAATTGACCAGACACGCAGGATCGCTGCGACGGCTGCGCTGGTATGGGCGGTGATGTCCGCCGCTGCCCGACCAAGTTACTGGCCACGGACGGTTCGTGAGGCGTGGACCCGGCAGGTTATTGTTTCCGGCGTCAACGCGGTGGCGATCGTCTGCTTCCTTGCTTTTGCATTGGGTGTACTTGTCTGCGTTCAGTACGAGGTTCTGGCGGGACAGTTTAACCAATCTCAAATCTTACCGACGGTTTTCGTCGTTGCAGTGGTGCGGGAATTGGGACCATTGCTGGTGAATTTTATTCTGATCGCTCGAAACGGTAACGCCATCACCACTGAGATTGCCTTGAAGCAAGTGACAGGTGAAGTGAAAGTGATCGAAGGGCAGGGGATTGACCCGTTTACGTATCTGGTGCTTCCGCGTGTGTTGGGATTGATGGTTTGTGCAATTTGCCTCACCGTGTTTTTCATCACCGCGTCGCTGATAGGAGTTTTTCTCTGCGGGGAATGGATCGGCACCAAAACCGGGTCGCTGGGTGAATTTGCCAGCACCGTGCTGTCGCTTCTCACACCGGCGGACATGATTAACCTGTTATTAAAAAGTATCGTTCCATCGCTGATTGGCGGATGTATTTGTTGTCTGGAAGGAATGGATGTCGGCCTGACCATTACCGATGTACCCAAGGCCGCCAGTCGCGCGGTTCAACGCTCGACGATTGTCCTGTTCGCGGCATCGGCGTTTATTTCCATCGTCACTTATCTCAGATAAAACATCCGGCGTCACGATCCAGCTGAAGATGACACCCTTGCCCGTCTTACAATTCGATGAAGTCACCGCGTCAGGTGGGCATCATTATGATTCGGGGCTCTATGCCATCAACCTCACCGTCAACCCAGGCGACCTGGTTCTTATTCGCCTGGCCAATGAGCAAACGCGATCACCACTGGCCGACGCTGCAACTGGATTGATTTTGCCCGAAGAAGGAACCGTCCGATTTCTCGGAAAACCATGGGGAGAGCTTTCGATGGAACAGGCGGCCGTTGAGCGCGGGCTTATCGGCCGGGTGTTCGCTGGAACCGGGTGGGTCAGCGATTTAACTGTCGAAGAAAACATCACGCTTGCCCAGCGGCACAACACGCGCAGGCCCGAGTCTGAAATCCGCAGTGAAGCGGCATCGCTCGCCACGCTCTTTTCTTTACCGGGGCTGCCGCGTGGATTTTCGTCGGCGGTTCGGCGGCAGGATCTTCAACGGGCGGCGTGTATACGCGCATTTCTAGGAAAACCAAAGTTGCTGATCCTGGAGGAACCCAGCTCAGGCGTCTATCCACAGATCATGACACCGCTGATGGCGAGCATTCGCGCCGCGCGAGGCGCGGAGCCGCCGTGCTTTGGATGACGGTCGATCAGAATGTGTGGAACGACCGAGGGATAACCGCTACGCTTCGTTGCACAATGTCTGGATCACAAATGCGCGTGAGCACCGGAGGTAAATGATGGCCAAATCGTTTCAAAGCCAACGCGCAAACGTCGTCGTCGGCGTCTTCGTGCTCTCGACGGCGGCGATACTGATCATCGCAGTGGCACTGGGGCCGAACACGCGACGGTGGCTTACCCCGACAAACAAGCTAACCGTGCGGCTTCCGCCCGAAGGGTCGCTCGGACTACGAAAAGGCGCTGATCTGCTGATCCTTGGAACCGTGGTTGGATCGGTCGACGACATCACCGTCAGTGACGCCGGCGAAATGGAAGCGGTGGTCAGCGTTCGCGCAGATTTCATCCGTTTTGTTCGGCGGGATTCGCAAGCATTTATCCGCAAACCCCTGGGGATTGGCGACGCCATGATTGAGATCACGCGCGGTAAGGGAGAAGCGATGCCCCCTGGCGGTCTGACCATTCAGGCAATCGCCGACAAAGCCCCCACACAGATGTTGGAAGAAACGCTTGCCGACATTCGGACAGAGATCGTGCCCGCCATCCGCGAGGCGCGGGCCGCGGTCGATGGATATACTCGGCTCGCCGCCGACCTTCGCAGCCAGCAACCGGGAATCACCGCCGCTGTTGCGCACTTCAACCGAATGACTGACGATGTCGAAGGGGGCAAAGGCGTCGTGGGGATGCTGATGTCAGATCCCACCGCAGCTGATTCTGTGCGGCAGACCCTTCCCAAGCTCAGCGCTTCAATTGAGGACGTGCGCTTAACCACAGCCGATCTTCGAAAATTCGCGGCAACCTTGCCTGAATTAAAACGATCGGCCCAGCACTCGCTGGACGAAGCGCCCGGCCTGCTGCTGGAGGTTCAAGAAACCTCCCGCCAGCTTCAACTCCTGATCAAGGCCTTGCAGCGAAACTGGCTTGTCCGCGGAGGTATGGACTCGCCGGTTCAGGATTCGAAGATCGGCGCGGACCAAGTAGGAACAGATCGATGAGTCGCCGATTGGCACTTCAATCGTTAAGGCGAATTTCTTTCGCGGCCATCACCGTTGCCGTTGCCGGCTGCGGAATGTTCGCACCGCAACCGCGTTTACCTGCAGAAGACGCGCAGTTCGCTGAATCCTCTTCCGCGGCCATGATTGCCTTCGATCAGGGTGATGTGGAAACGGCGGTCCAACTGTATCAACGCGCTTTGAAGCGGGCGCATGCCATGGACAATGCCCAGTCGATCGCGGTCGCGGCATACAATCTTGCGGCCTGCGAAATCACCCTCAATCGCTACCAAGCCGCTGGCAACCATTTGGAGGAAGCGAAGTACAACTGCGCAAAAATAGCGCCAGCCTGAACGAAATCCAGTTGCTGACTGCCAAGCTCGCGTATCTGCGCAGCCAGGATGCCGCTGCACAAGAAATAACCGAGCCGCTCTGCAAATCTCAGTTACAACTTATTCAACTGCAAGCCAGAATCCTACGCACGCTGATCGCATGCGACGTCGGCAACTTAACGCTTGCGAAATTCGAGTCGGCACAAGTCAGTGGCATCGCACTTAAACTACCCGATGCACCGCCGGCGGTGCTGGCGGATGTGGAAAAAGCAGAAGGCACGGTGGCAAAAATTGAACGTCAGCCGCATGTTGCAGCTGACTACTTTGATCGCGAAACGGATCTGCTTCGTTCTGCCCATCGTTATCGCGACATGATTCATTCCCTGTCACGGTCCGGTTCGGCGCATGACGAGGCGGGAGAAGTCGCCGCCGCTGCCAACAGATACTATCGCGCCGCGCTGGCAAGCTCGGCGATCGAAGACCAGACAATGACCAAAGAATTTGCCGAAAAGGCGTTGGCCGCTGCCAAAGCCGCGGACGATACCGAGCTTACTTCGATGATTGAGCATTTGATTGGCGAGAGTCCCGCAGCGACCGCCCCGTGAGCAGATAGGTTGTCACTTCACCGGAATCGGGCACGTAAAACTCTCCGCGCGGTTCAAACAGGTAATCATCCTTCAGCAGTCGATAGGTAGCCTCTGAAACCTGTATGCCGCCTGGCACGCCACACGATTCCATCTGACTCGCCAGCGCTACCGTCGGACCCCACATGTCATATGCGAGCTTTCGAGTTCCAATGACCCCCGCGATGACCGGCCCCGAGTGAATCCCAATGCGAATGTCCAACGGTTCCCGGGAATCTGTTTCGATGACACTGATCTCCCGCTGCATGCTCAACGCAAGTTCCGCCACGGCGGCGGCATGGTCGGCACGGGTCCCGGCTGGCCCGGCGACGGCCATGTAGGAATCACCAATCGTCTTTACCTTTTCCACACCGTGTCCCGCCACCAGGCCGTCAAATAAAGAAAAAACCCGGTTCAACAGCGCAATCACATCCACCGGTTTCCGCGAACCGGCCACGCGCCAAAAGTTGGTGAGGTCCGCAAAAAGGATCGTTACTTCCGGATATTCTTCGGCAATGCTGATCGAGGGTTCGGATCGAAGGCGCTCCGCAACCGAAGGCGGAAACATGCTCGCAAGCAGCCGATTGGATTTTTCCTGCTCCACCGCCAGCGTCTTGAGCAATTCGCTTTTTTGTTCGTGGGCCTCGTCGGCCTCGCGCTTTGCGCGGCGGAGTTCCAGGAGCATCACCGCCTGCCGGCTCAGGGCCTCCAACGACCGCCTTTGTTCTGCGGTCAATTCTCGCGGAACGCGATCGATCACGCATAACGTTCCCATCGCATGACCGGACAGGGTAACCATCGGCGCGCCAGCATAGAATCGAATCGAAGGATCCGTCGTCACCAACGGATTGTCCGCAAACCGCGCATCTTCCCGGGCGTCGTTCACTATCATGGTTTCAGGCTTGAGGATCGCATGTGCGCAAAATGCAATATCGCGCGGCGTCTCGGCCTTGGGCTCACCGATACGCGATTTCCACCATTGCCGATCGGAATCAATCAACGTCATCATCGCGATAGGCGTCCCGCAAATCTGCGAGGCCAAGTACACTAAGTCGTCGTATTCCTGCTCCTGAGCAGTATCCAGCACGCGAAATGTCTCCAACTCGCGCAGTCGATCCCCTTCTTTATCCGGCAATGGCGCAATCATCTGATTCTCCAATTCAAATCATCTAACCCTGCAGTCGTCCTAATTGGACAGTGAGCGTACGTATAAATTCCCTGAATTTCTACGATGGCATGCAGTTGAAGCAGTGCCTTATGAAGTCGCACCGATGATCAATGACATTTGATTAAATGTAAAAGCGTTGATGGACTGCACAAGGGCAGAGAATCAAATGACTTAAAAGAAAGCAAAGCTGAAAATAAGGCCTTGCAAGCTTTGTGTTTCCCAGCCGATGTGACGCATTCATATCACTGATCTAAGACGTCGTTTTCTCTCGGCAGTATGGATTCCAATCGCCAATCGCGCGAAAACGTCGCTCGAACCCGCAAATGCGTCGTTATGCGACGCGCTATGCGACGTTTTAGCAATAATGCGATATTGGCAAGGCTCCATCGCCCGCGTCGCCCTATTAACCCAAGGCAGTCGGAATCCCGGCAATCTATAGTGCTGCGGTCCGTGTTCAGGTCGATTTAAAACTATCTTGCCCATACCGGTACGGGGGTGATAGGATTCAACGCCATGCAATTCATGTCACGGTTCCAACGGCGGATTGGTGCGCGATCGAAAAAATTCAAAGTGTCGGTTCAACGGGCGCTATTGCGCCCGTTGAAGCGCTGGAGCAGCGCACGATGCTGTCTATCAACGTCACGGCAAAGGTGCTGGAATCGCCGCTGTTTACGGTTGGAAACAGCTGGACCTATACAGATGTTGTTTCAGACACGCAGCAAAGCACTCTGCTGCGGAAGGTCATCGGCCAGACGACCTTTAACGGAAACGCCTGCTATGAAATCGATAGCACCCTGGCGGGCACGACCGGTTTTGTTTCAAAGAATTACTACGGCCTGGATACCGCCGGCGAATACGTGACGTACGGCGACCAGTCCTCCGGGCCGCAATTCCAGCAGACGAGGGTTTACTCGCCGTATGAGGTTGGTTTTCCCAGTATCATTTCGGCGGGCACAACCTATAGCTTCAGTTGCACCGAGACGGACTCCTCCACCAATGCCAGCGGCGGTGTCACCACCACGAACTTCGGCGTGGATAATACGGTTTCGCTGGTGTCCGAGACCCCGACCACGTTCATGCTGAACGGCAGCAGCTATCAGCAGTATCAGGTCAATACCAGCGAGACAAAGACGGATTCGGCGAACAACGCAAACACGACCATGGAGACTGATTACGATTCCCCAACACTTGGACTGGTTAAAGCGGTCACGCCAGGCAGCCCCGTCACTCTTACCGTGGCCAGTTTCAATGGCACGCAGGACCATCTGACATTAACACCCGCGCAGATAGTCACCACCGCGGCGGGAAAGACCCTTGCTCCGGTGGTGATTGATGTGCTGGATTCAAACAACAATCCCGACACCGCTGCCACGGGCTCAATCACGCTGACTCTCGCCAATGCGCCGCAGACGCCGATCTCCTCCGGTACGCTGGGCGGTACTCTGAGTGAACCGATCGTTAGTGGCTCGGCCACGTTTAGTGATCTGACTGTTTCTGCCGACGGCGTCTACGTCTTGACCGCCAACGACACCAAGGGAGACACCCCCGCCATTTCAGCAAATTTCAAGATCGGACAAGGGCTACTGGTGCTGAGGGGTCCAAAGAATACTGACGCGGGAGAGAAGATCGCGCCGCCGGTGCAAATCGAGATTTTAAACGAGCGGGGTCGGCGTGACACCACCGCCACGACCGCCATCACAGTTGCTCTGGCATCGAGTAGTTCGGGCACTGGCACGTTGACCGGTACTACCACGATAAACGCAGTCGCGGGCGTGGCGACGTTCAGAGATCTGCGGATCGACAAGCCCGGAATTTATTCATTGACCTTTAGCGATTCGGGAGCCAGCACCGTCAACTCAGCACCCTTTCAGATCACCGGTAACAAGCTGGTATTTAGACGAAGAATCAGCAATGGCATCGAAGGTAGCGCGATCCACCCGGCGATTATGGTCGGGCTGGTCGACGTCAGGGGCCGCAGAATCACCGATGGTTCCAGCGTGGTCACGCTCGCGATCACGCGCATCGGTCCGAACGGCAGTGGTACCATCACCGGCATTACCGCCCAGATGGTAAACGGCGTCGCGGTCTTCAGCAGTCTGAAATTCAGCCAACCCGGAACGTACACGATCGTCGCCACCGACGCTCAGGACGCCGATTCTCCCGGACAGGATATCACCATCACCGGCCTGCACCTCGCGTTCAAAATACAACCCTCAGAGGTGGGTGTGAATGCTCCGCTCAAATACAAGATCGCAGTCGAGGACTATCGCAATCGGCTGGTCAACACCAGTTCAATCGGGCTCGGGCTTACACTCAACATTGTCAGTGATGGCGCGAACGCGGCGCTTTCCAGCGTAGCCGACACGGTGGACTTTGGGCTTGCCGTGAATTCCGGTGCCAACCCCGCGGCCATTAATGCTGTTGGCAGGTATACGATTACTTTCACCGTCATCAGCCAGAGCGTCGACGCTTTTGATTTCACCATTGATCCCGTTACTTCCAGGCCGTTCCAAGTTGTAGCCAACCATCTCGCTTTCGTTCGGGAACCGCATAACTCCGTGGTCAACCGTGCACTGGTGTACGTCGTTGAAGTGAAGGATTTCCGCAACCACCTCGTCTCCAGCATGGATCAATTGAATATCGCACTGATTCCAGTCCGGGGAGGCACGGGTGCCGCTCTAACCGCGAACGTGGACACGTTCTTTGGTGGAATGGCCACCAACACAGGCCCGGTTCCTATCGCCGTCACCGGTGTCGGCAGTTATATGCTCTCAGCGACAGACGTACCGGCAGACCCCAACAACCCTGTTCCAGCAGCGGTAACGTCGCGGGTGTTCTCCATCAGGCAGGTCGCAAGCATCTAACCTTAAAGTCCTCACTGAAATCGAAGGCGACGACCAAGACAGAGTCGTCCCGACCCGTTTATTTCCCGAAAAGTCTGGAGTTGTCCAGACTCTCAATGGCTGCCGGAGAAATGGGTTAAATCAAATTACACCGAGAAACGTCAAATCATCGAAATGGTCTGTTTGAACTTGGTGCTGAAAGGCACAAGTCTTTGTATAGCAACGAGAAAGCCCTTCAACGCGCTCGCTGAAGGGCTGAAAATACCGGAAAGCGGAGAGTGAGGGATTTGAACCCCCGCGACCCTTGCGGGCCGACCGGTTTTCGAAACCGGCGCATTCAGCCGCTCTGCCAACTCTCCAAGCGGGTTGGCGACTCTAACCGATGCCGCACAGCCCGTCAAAATCGCATGTTAAATCAATCGCAGGTTGAATCGACCTTGTCCCGAAAATACCCCGGGCGCGAACGATCTTCATAAAAATGTTCTGTGGTGGGCCAGCTGGCTAAACACGGTTGATCCTCTCATCGTTTGGCTGCATCGGCGACGAGTTCTTTGACCCATTGCGCGGCGATCGGTGTGCCGACTGTACCTTTGGCGGTGCCTTCGCTGATCAGCTGGAGGATGGCGTTGCTGAACGCGGGAAGGTCGTCGGGGCAGCGTGCGGTGATGACAGGTCCGTCGACGACGCATTCCTCATCGACCCATTTTCCGCCGGCGTTGATAACGTCGGTGACGATGCTCATGTAGCTGGTGCAGCGGCGGCCACGCAGGGCATCGGCGGAGCAGAGCATCCAGGGACCATGACAGATGGCGGCCATCGGAATCTGTTTAACGGCGGCGTCGCGAACCATGCGAACCATCGCGCCGCAGCGGCGCATGTGGTCCGGCGACGTACCGCCGGGGATGACGATCATGTTGTAATCCGAAGCGCGCACTTCATTGGCGGCGCGATCGAGGCGCTGGGGGTAGCCGTGTTTTCCGATATAGATCTCGTTGGCCTTGGGGCCGATGACTTCGACATGATGACCGGCTTCGATCAGCCGCAGCCGGGGGTATTGCAATTCCAAGTCTTCGTAGATTTTTTCAACCAGCATCGCGATCTTGGCCATGGGGTTTCCTTTGGTACGTGGAAACTTATTTTGACTGCGGTGACTTGGGGTGGCAACTGATTTTTTCGGTGGAATTTGTCTGCCGGGGGAAGATTTGACAACGCCGATGCGGTTTGCGATCCTGCGCCGCTTGCGTTTGAGAATGAAATGACCAATCACACCCGGGAGCTTGCAGACCGATTTATTGGCTCCCCGCTCGAGTTTCTTTTTAATGTCCTCGCTCGTCTGCTCGGCGCGATCATGCATCGCGACCACACGATGACGCCGGCTAACACGCGGCAAATTGTAGTGGCAAAACTCGTTGGCATGGGAAGCATTCTGCAGGCGACACCGCTGTTGCGGTCACTGAAACAGGTGTATCCGGAATCGAAGATTACATTTGTGACCCTCGCATCCAATCGCGGGCTGGTGGAACTGCTGGAGAACGTGGACGAGGTGCTTTGCCTGGACGATCGAAGCATCGTAAAGATGGCGGTCACCACGTTGCAGACCATCGCGGCGTTGGTGAAGAAGCGGGCGGATGTCTATTTTGACCTGGAATTATATTCGGCTTTCGCGTCGTTGATGGCGTTGTGGGCGATGACGCGAAATCGCGTGGGCTTTTATCGCAGAAGCACGCATTTGAAGAACGGGATTTATACCCACCTGGTTTATTTCAACACGCGGATGTCGGTTCGACAGTTGTATCTGCAGCTTGGCCGGGTGGTGGGGGCGTCGCTTCCGGAGGATGATGCAACAGGCCCAATTAATGTAAGAGAGATGGACGGCAACACGCTTGCCGGAAAATTGGCGAGCTTGCCGGGATGGGATTCGGGGGAAAAGTATGTGGTGGTGAATCCCAACGCGTCGGATCTGCTGCTCGAGCGACGCTGGCCGGTCGAATTTGTGGTGAAGGCGGTCGAGAAGTTGTCTCGGCTTGGGTTACGCCTGGTGTTTGTCGGATCGCGCGGGGAGGCGGATTATGTTGGTGGTATCGTCAGGCAATTATCCGCCGAAGCGCAGGCGCGGGTTTTTAACACAGCAGGGCTGCTCAACCTCGGCGAGTTGCTTTGCCTGTTGAAAAGCGCGAGCTGCGTGTTGACCAATGACACGGGGCCGATGCACATGGCCATCGCGTTGGATCGACCGACGGTTTGTCTGTTTGGCCCGGTAAGCCCGCAGCACTATGGACATTTTGGGGACAACGTTATCATGTTGTACGCGCCGGTTTTCTGCAGCCCGTGCGTGCACGAAATCGATCAGCCACCCTGCAATGGCAACAACGTGTGCATGCAGCGATTGTCGCCGGAACTGGTGGTTGATTCGGTGCTTCGGTTCATGCGACCCAAACCGGGCCGACGCGGGCGATTTATCCAATTGCCGATGGCTACCGATGATCAGTTTCACCGACCACTTGGATTGGTCGTGCGGGCCTCGATCGATCCAAAGCTGATTTCGCCGGGTTGAAGTTGAGACATATGCAGTTTACCCGCGGCGGATTTTGTCGTTGTCCACCAGAAATTAAGGCATCATCATAGAACCTTCGAAACGAGATCGGGAAATCATAGAAATCGCCAAGCGGGAGGTGAGCTGCGCTCACTGTGCGCAGTTTGCGCCTATCACAAAAGGACCTGTGGTGGCGGTGTTGTGGCTGTCGGTGCTCGCGGTTGTTGCGGGAATTTATATCGTGTTCAACAAGGTGTTGGGATTGCTGGGCCGAGGGTCATGACGGTTGGAAATTACGATGTGTTGATCGTGGGCTCGGGTCCCAGCGGTGTTCAGGCCGCGGTTACCGCGGTCGCGAGTGGGTTGCGGGTTGCGCTGGTTGATATCGGCGAGACCGACGATAAATTTCGCGACCTGATTCCGGATCAACCCTTTTCCCATCTGCGCCAATGTGATGCCAACCAGGATCAGTATTTCCTGGGCGATTCTGACGAAGTGCTGGCGAATCTTTCTCGCGCGGGGGCACATCTCACGCCTCCGCGGCAATACATGATCCGCGGGATGGATAAGCTGCTGGCGATGGAGTCGGACAGTTTTTTGCCGCTGCAAAGCACCAGTGCCGGGGGATTGGGTGTGTCGTGGGGGGCCAATGTTTTCGCGCTGGAGGATTTTGAAATGCAGCGCGCGGGGCTTCCCGCCGCGGGCGTTCGCGACGAATACGATCAATTAGCAGCGGATGTTGGAGTGAGCGCGCCGTCGAACGCGTTTGGTGATTTTCTCGCGCCTTTTGCCAGTCGGCAGGCACCTTTGCCGTTGGATACGAATGCGGCCGCTATTTTGAAGCGTTATGAGAAATCGAAGGCCAAACAGGAGGCGAAGGGGTTTCGACTGGGTCAATCCGCGCTGGCGATGCTGTCGAAAGATCTCGGCGATCGACGGGCCAATCAGCTGAACGACATGGATTTTTACGGAGATGCCGGTTGGTCCGTATATCGCCCGCAATATACGCTTATGCAATTGCAGAAGGCGGAGAATTTTTCGTATCTGCCCGGACGGCTGGCGATTCGTTTTTCTGAAGCTGATGATCGCGTGAACCTTCAGGTGAAGAACCTGAAAACGGGCGAGGAAGAAACGATTGAAGCCAGGCGATTGATGCTGGCGGCAGGGGCGATTAACACAGGCAGGCTGGTGCTGCGATCGCAAAGCCAGTTTGGCAATCGACTGCCGATTTTATGCAATCCCAATCACTGGGTAGCGGCGGTAAATCTGTCGATGCTCGGCAAGCCCGCGGTCGACGCCCGGCACAGCCTGGCGCAGCTGACAGCTCTGCAAACCACCAACGGCGATGAGATGGATTATGTTCTCGCCCAGTTTTATTCTTATCGATCGCTGTTGTTTTTCCGCATGCTGCGAACGATTCCCCTTCCGCCGCGATATGGTGTCACGTTCCTTCGGCTGCTGTCGACAGCATTGACGTGCGTGAATCTGCATTTTTCGGATTCGCAGGCTGCTTCGAAATATATTGAATTGAAGCAGGAGGGAGATCGCGAAACCTTCCGTGCGAACTACGAGCACACACCGGCCCAGCAAAAGCTCATCCATCAATCCGAACGTCTGATGCTCAAACGCCTGATTGGCATTGGCTGCGTCCCGATGGGTATCGCGCGGCCCGCGCACGGCGCGAGCATTCACTATGCCGGCACGATACCGGTGACCCAACAGGACCAACCGTTTGGTTGCAGGACCGACGGGCGCTTGAACCACACGAGTCATGTGTATATTGCAGATGGATCCAGCTGGAAATTTCTGCCGGCCAAAGGACTGACATTTACGCTGATGGCCAACGCCCGCCGGGTTGGGCGGGAAGTCGTCAGGAGCCTGCACGCATGAGCGATACTTTGCAAGACAGCACCATCGTGGTCAGCGGATCAGGCGGATTCATCGGGCGACATCTTTGCCGGGCGCTTCAGGGCGCGTGTGGCGAATGTGCGGTCGCTGGTGCGTTATCGCAGCGAATTGCCCGGTGATTATCAGTTTGATCTATCTCAAAGCAGCATGCAGCCTGATGCGCTCAAAGGACCGGTGCGCGCGGTGGTGCATTGCGCCTGGGATTTAAAAACCAGCGATCTTTCAGAATCGAAAAGTACCAATGTGCAGGGAACGCAATGGCTGATTGACCGCTGCATGGCCGCAGGGGTGGAGCAATTTGTGTTCATTTCTTCGATGGCCTCCCACGATCAGGCGCAGTCGCCGTACGGACGAACCAAGTGGGAGATTGAGCGCCGGCTTTGCGCGATGCCCAATGCGGCCCAGTTCAGCACGATCGTTGCGCCGGGGACAGTCATCGGCAGTGGAGGCGTGTTTTCAAAAGCGCGTGCGATGGTCCAGCGAGTGCCTGTTATTCCCGTGTTTTACGCATCGGGCGGTCGGCGGCTGCAAACTGTATTTATCGATGAGTTGTGCGATGCGATTATCGCGAGCATTCAAAAGCGCGTGACGGGGCGGTTGAATATTGCCGAGGCCGAAGGGGTGAAGCCGAAGGATTTTTACCGCGGCATCGCGATCCTGGAAGGCAAAAATCCGCGCCTGATTCGGTTCCCCGGCGATGTGGCCCTGTTTGGCATACGGACTCTTGAAGCAATCGGGCTGAAGCCCGCCGTTTCCTCGAGCAATCTGCTGGGCATGAAGCATCTGCGTCACTTCGATGTAACACAAAGCATTGAGGCGCTGGGATGCAAGCCGATGGGCAGTTATTGGCAGTCGCTCCGCCGCCTGGCTTTCGAAGAGGGAAAAATGGATGTGGCCGCACGCCTTGATGCATGATCTGCAGGTCCGGCTTAGTCGATTGATTTGTCGCTTAGTTTTCAGGTGATTATGAAGCTCTTTCGCTGGTTCCGTCTACCGTATGTCGGCACGGGTCCGATTGTCGTCGCTATACTTCTAACTGTTGCGCTGATCGATGCATGCTGGTTCAAGATCCGCGGGGTGGAAACATACCCCGATCCGGTGGCATCCTGGGTGGCGTGGCACGATATCTACAAGGCCGGGGATTTCATCGCCATCAAATGGGCGGTTGGCATGTCCGTGATCCTCGCGGTACTGATTGCCAGGCTGTGCGATTGGGTCGCGTCATCGCGGGACGATGTGAACGACGCATTGAACGAACTGCTGCTGGTATCACTGATTCCCGCTGCCTGGCGATTGGCAATGGCGTGCAGCCAGCCGGAGGATCATTTTCCGCCGGTGCGATTTCTCGCGATGTTTCCTCTGGTCGTTGTCATTGCCATCTTTGTAATGGGCCGCTACCGCGCGTCGCTGCGTGCCGACCAGGTAACCACTGTCGGAGGCGGCATCCTCGTTTCCGTTCTGCTTGCGATTTTTGCCGGGCTGGCGCTGCCTACCTCCGTTTCGCGATTGATCCCTGCAACGGTGCCTTGCCTCCTTGCTAAGGCCTACCTCAAATCGACGGTGTTTGCCGCACTGGGGGTGGGAATCACAGCGTCTGGGCTTGTCGCACTGTGGATCGCTTCACGCACAATCGAAATATATGAGGCCTGGGTTCTTCGTGTTCTGCAATGGGTTCAATATCCGCTGCCGCTGTTATTTTTCTACGTGATTCCGCCGCAAATCGTCGATCCGCTGCACCGGTTTGCCAATCCATACCCACACGCGCTGGTGCTGACGATAGCCATCGGGTGCATCATCAGCTGGCTGCTGATGTGGCGACGTTTTTCCCGCCCAGCCGATGGATTCAAACTCTCGCGTGTGCTGGCGCCTGCGTCGGTGTCGGCGGTGATTCTGTTTGTCTGGTGCGGGTCGGCTACGCTTCCGCTGGCATTTCGCGACTATTTTCACTACGGCGAGCAGATGCTTCCATGGCAGCAGTGGTGGGATTTTGGTATGCGGCCGTTTGTCGATGTCGTGCCCGTTCACAGCCTGATGCCTTTTATGCGCGGGTTTTTCAGCCAAGCCTTTTTTGACGGCTCGCTCGCTTCATTCACAGAGTCCGACATCCTGCTCAATGCCTGCGGCATCATCGCCCTGGCGCTGGCCATGTCGATGCTGGTCTCTCCGCTGGGCGCGCTGTTTCTTCTTCTGGGGGCATTGGCGTATCTCGATCGAATGTTTTTCCTCGCCCCGGCGCTGTTCATCATGGCGTGCCCTTCGCTGATGACTCGGCCCGCGCCCATCTTCTGCTTTGGATTGTCATCAGTTTTCTGATGGTGGCGTACAACCCAGCGATCGGTTCGGCTTTTGCAGCCGGTACGATCCCGCTGGGATTCTGGCTTGCCTATCGGTCGGGTCGGTCAAATCTGATCGGGCTTGGTGCAATTGTCATGCTCGTTGCACTCCTGGGCCTGGCCGGATGGGAGTTCATGCCCGTCCGCGCGATCGGAATCCAATTCGTTCACTTTATGCTCGACAACGCATGGACGAACGAAATCGCACATGGCACCGCATGGGATGAAGATTTCGGCACGAAACTGGATCAAAGCAACGGCATATTCTCGACGTTCTTTTCTTTTGAGATCGCGCGCATCGCGTGGGCGTTTGTTGGTGTGGCGGGCGCGGGACTGTTCTGGCAGGAATTTCGTCGTCCGCCGGCTGCTCGTCGCCTGCCACTGCTGGTACTCGGGGGATGCGCTCCGCTTGCGATGCTGCTCACAGTGCCCTGGCTCTTCGGGCGAATTGGTCCGGGATCCATCGGGCGGCCGGGGATGTTCTCTCATATGGCTGTTTACACCATCCTGCCCTCGCTATTAATGCTGTCGCTGTCGCGAAAACGACTGGTCGGCGCATTGCTGATTAACGCGATGGCGATCGGGTATTTTTATGACGCCAGCCCGGTCGGGCTGGATCTCACTACAAGCTTCAACAAGGCGGTACAAGCGCGCGTGATTGCTCCGCAATGGCAGATGGTGGATGGTCAAAAGGTTGGATTGCCGCGGCTGGGGCAAGTGCTATGGCGTGATCCCAACAACCCGGCAGAAGGTGAATTTCTGAGCCAGATCATTGGACTCAGAAATATCCTTAGCGAGTTTCTGCGCCCGGGTGAAACCTATCTGGACATGACCAATCAGACCGAGCTATACAACTTTCTTGATCTGCCTTGCCCGGTGAGGTATGCGGATTTTGTAGCCGCTAACAGCCGGCTGCAAAGCGGGGAACTCGAGCAGCTGCATGCCCATCCCGTGCATACGGTGCTGATAGGTCCCGCCGCCTGGATTGACGATGTGCCGGCGTCTCTGCGCAGTTATGAAATTTATCGCGAATACGTCCAGAAATTTGTTCCCGTTCAGCGGGGACAATGGATCTTTCTGGTGGATCCCTCGAGATTTCCGCAGCTTGGACCGGTTGGCAGTGAAGATCAATTGTCCATCCTGGATGGTAACGGTCTTTTCTGCATGCCGAACCTGCAGCGAATCCCTGTTGCCTGGGGCCAGTCGTGGAACAGCATGCGATATCGCTTCAACCATGTGGCTGATGTCGCGACCGATGAAATTACCTTCCATCACGACGTGACGATTGAGCCCGCAGGAGAAATGAAACCTACCGGCAAATCTCCCTACTGGGAATATGTTATTCCAAAGGCAGTAACCGACGGCGCTGCCGCGGACTTTGTACGAATCGCTCTTGATATAGAGCCAAGGGATCCGGGCGCTGCAAAATATGCGATGCAAAACACGCCTCGCCCCCTGTCTGCCGAGCCGGCAATGGCCTGCTACTGGGTTACTAATAATGGGACCTACTCCGCGCCCATTGCTTTCAAAGCCCGCGCCGGCAATCTTATCGTTCCACTGGGGGCATATCCCCGCTGGTTGCTCGGAAAATCTCCAATGACCTTTCGGCTGGATTTTCAGAATCCTTCATGCGCGAAATCATTTAAGATTTGTGAAATTGAGTTTCTGCATCTAAAAAACCTGTAGATTGCGAATCGCTTGGGAACTGCTTCCCATCGACCTGCCACAAAAACGCCAGCGCCTGCCGGGGCTTTGGCGGGACTATCATGCGAACAAGTTGTCGGGCAAGAGGCCGACCGAGGAAGATACCCATAACAATGCCGATGCACTGAAATGCAGCTTGAGACGCGATGTGCTCCGCGCACTCCTGACGGATCAGCATATACTCATCGTTAAGCAAAAAGATGGTGTCCACCAGGATGGCGGGCAGGATTGCGAGCGCGAAGATCCAGTAGTATCTCCACCTCGGCCAATGCCAGAGGAGGGACACGCAGAATACGGTCGTGACAAATCCTGCTATAAGCGATCCCGCCGAAAGCAGCACCATACTGTTTAAGTTGGACCTGGATTCGGGATCATCGCCATACCAGGGATGCAGCGCCTGGCAATAAACAGGCCTTCCTTTAATAACCAAGGGGCCGGAATCGTTGTAGGCATACATGCCAACGCTTGAAGCGTCGAATCCTCCCATCATGAAAGCCATGCCGGTAAGGCCAACGACGACCGTGCAGATCCAGACGAACAAAAGTATAGTGGCGAACCGGCGTGTCCAGATTCCCGCAGCGGTAACACCGGTGCCGGCAGGGTGATATTTCCCGCATTCGGGACATCTGCAGATGAGAAGGCCGAGGCGCGGGTCGATGCTGACCACCTGACCGTGCAGATTGTAACGACAGCCGGTGCAAAACGTGTCGATTTCAAGCACGCCATACCGCTGCGAAGGGGCGATCTCCGGCTGGAGGTCGGATCGTTCAACCATAGTATGTTATTGTGACCACGGCGTGCTTACGGGGCAATATTTGCTCCACAGCCAGCTCAATCCACAATCGAGTTCCCCAGATTAACATTTTCAGCCGCAGTTTCGAGCGGACAAATCTGTAATTCAGTTGAATATCTTCAATCCATCGGCACTATGGAAGCAGGGGATCCGGTGCCGATGTCTGTCACAGTTCGTGGGTGATTTAAAATGATGATTTTCAGTCTTCGCGCCCTGACGCGGGCGCTGCAGTCTTTTCGCAGCCAGTTCAAGATGTCTTCCAGAAGTGGTCCCTTGGCGATCGAGTCGCTGGAGACGCGCCTGCAGATGTCGGTGAACGTTCTAACGTTTCACAATGACAATGCCGGCGATGGGGTCAATAGCAATGAGACCACGCTCAGTGCCGCCAATGTGAAAGAGGGCGTCTTCGGCAAGGTTGGAACCGTTTCGCTCGATGGTAACGCCTATGCTCAACCGCTGGTGTTGACCGGTGCAACGATCAACGCAGGCCCAAATTCAACTGTTGGCGCGGCAGGCACGCATGATGTGGTGTTCGTCGAAACCATGAATGACACCGCCTACGCGATTGACACGCATACCTACGCAATCCTGTGGCAGCGAAGTTTTTTAAACATAGGCACCGGCACAGGCGCAACCGCGGGCACCGACGTAAATAATCCCCGGGCGCGACCGCTCTCACCGCTCCCACCACCGGTGAGATTTCGTGTACTGATGCCGGGCCAACCTATGGCATTCTGGGTACGCCGGTTATCGACCAGGCGAATAACTATATTTATATGGTGGTGCTGACCAAGGAAATCATCAACGGGTCTGCCCACTTTATTCAACGGATTCATGCGCTGAACATGTCGGACGGCACCGACGCGGTTCTTCCGTATCAGATCGGTGACACGACCAACACTAATACAAATAATACATCTATCTGGGTATATGGCACCGGTGATGGTAGTGTGACCGATCCCTATAATAATACCGGCAAGGGTGTAGTGCAGTTTAACGCGCTGAGGGAGAACGAGCGGGCGCGCTCTCGCTGGTAAACAATACTTTATATATCGAATGGTCATCGCATTGCGATAACGCTCCTTATCATGGCTGGATTGTTTCCCTTGATGTCAGCAATCTGGTAACAGCGGGGTTCGTCGTCAAAGGAGTGTTTTGTACCTCTCCCAATGGCGGTGAAGCTGGCATCTGGGGCGGTGGGGGTCGAATGACATTCGATTCAACCGGAAGCACTTTCTATTTTGAAACCGGCAACGGATCGGCGACCGGCGCACTGACCTTGAACGCCCAGGGTTTTCCGGCAACGGGGAATTATTATGAAGCTGTCGTTCGTATGACGGTGGATCCGACGACGACCGCTTCCAGCATGGGAATGAACGGATGGGGATTGAAAGTAGTCGACTATTTTGTTCCCTATAATCAACCCGCGCTCGACCAGGCAGATGAGGATTTCGGGTCGGGTAGTCCACTGCTGCTGCCTGCGTCGGCAGGTGTTGCAGGACATCCAAATCTGTTGATAGCGGCAGGCAAGCAGGGCGTGATCTACGTCGTCGATCGCGACAATATGGGGAAATTCGATCCGACTCAGGATCACGTTGTTAACGCGGTGCAGAATTCAAGCGGAGTTATCACTCCGCCGGTGGCGGTTGGAGGACTGCTCAGTACGCCAGTTTTCTACAACAATACACTGTATGTGGCCGCCGGCTATCAAGCTCCGTCGAAGTCATTTACATTAAACAGTCTGGGCCAGCTTGTAGTGGCCTCGCAGACCACGGCACAGAGCTTTGGATACCTGCCGGGCTCACCGATTCTTTCGGCAAACGGGAACGTTGGCGGGATCATCTGGCAGACAGATCGCGCGACAAATGAACTGCACGCTTTTGATGCGAACACCTATAACACCGAACTGTGGAACAGTGCTCAGAAGCCGAATAATGCCGATGCTGTGGGGACGGTTCTCAAATTGACCACACCGACCGTAGCAAACGGCGAGGTGTTTGTAGGTACGATTAACAGCCTGGTGATTTACGGGCTCACACCCCCGGCTGCAAGCGTGCCAAATGCACCGGTCCTGGCGGCCAGCGATCTGTCAGGCACCTCTATCCGCCTGAACTGGACCGATAGCACCACGGCTCCGAACACGGCTACCAGTTATTCAATTGAAGAGCTGGTCAGTGGCTCATGGGTTGCCGTCACGACAGCTCCTGGTACTTCTACGACGGTTGACATCGGCGGGCTTTCGCCATTAACCGGCTACTCTTTCCGCATCCACGGATTGAACGGTACCGGCTACTCTAATTACTCGAATATTGCGACGGTCACTACTACTAATCTGGTTGCCACGATTAATCTCAGCAACGGTTTCAACGGATCCAACTCGCAACTGACGTATAACGGCAATGCGGTGATTGTGGGATCGGCAGCTCAGTTAACCGATAGTAATGCGGCGGGGAACGAGGCGGGCAGTGTCTTTTCCAATACGCGCCTGGATATCACGAAGTTCAGCACTACATTTAATTTCCGAGTCACAGCCGGTACCTCAATTGCCGATGGGTTCACGTTTACAATTCAAGGCAATTCCCCCACAGCTTTGGGGTCGTTCGGTCAGGCCCTTGGATATGGGGCAAGCGGTCTGAACACGGGTCAGATTACCAATAGCATCGCAGTGAAATTCGATCTCTATAGTAACTCGGGGGAAGGCGTGGACTCCACGGGATTATATCTCAATGGATCGACGCCAACGACACCTTCGGTTGATATGACTTCATCGGGAGTAAACCTGCACAGCGGTGACACGATGCAGGCGACGCTGGCATACGACGGAACGACGCTCACAGAAACATTAGTGGATACGGTGACAGGGAAGTCTTTCCTGACTTCATATGCGGTCAACGTACCTGCTGCAACGGGGAGCACGGCCTATGTGGGCTTTACTGCGGGCACCGGCGGACAGGTTGCGACGCAGGACATATTGAGCTGGTCTTTCGCTCCAAACGCGCCGGCCGCACCCGCGGCACCCAGCGGGCTGGGCGTCACTCCGGCTTCGGGGTCGAGTGTGAATGTCAGTTGGACGAACAACGCAACGAATCAAACCGGATTTAGCCTCGACCGAGCCACCGATGCCGCCTTCAGTCAGAACCTGGTTACCCAAATCCTTCCTGCTACTCCAACAAGCTTTGTGGATACATATTTAGGGCTTGCCTCGGGCGGGACATGGTACTATCGAATTCGCGCGACCAATACCGCGGGAAGTTCCGCGTCATCTCCAACGGCGTCAGTATTCATACCTTTCGTGCCGGCCAAACCGACAAATTTCACGGTCGTATCGGCGACTACAACGAGCCTGGCTATTACCTGGACAGATAACGCCAGTGTGACAGCTGACGGCTATCACGTTTTACGTGCCGTGAACCACGGCGCGTTTGCGCTGTACGCCACTCTTCCGCAGGAAGCAAACGCAGCACCCTCTACCTATGAGTGGAGCGATACCGGACTCACGCCCGGAACCTTTTATGATTATCATGTTCAAGCCTTCAATATTGCCGGCTACAACGACTTTTCAGGTGGCAGCGCGACGACAATAACCGCTGTTCCAACGACTCTTGCGGCCAATGCAAGCTCGGGTTCCATTACGTTAAACTGGAATGCCCCGGCCGGTGCCACTGCTTATAATGTCTATCGCGGGACCACCGCCGGTGGTGAGTCTCTGACTCCACTCGCAACAGCGATCACCACAAATTCCTATGCCGATACGAGTGCGGTGGCGGGCACCACTTACTACTACTATGTAACCGCTCTGAATGGCAATCTTGCTCCCACCAATGCGGAGAGCGCGGCCTCTAATGAAGTGTCAGGCGCTATCGCATCGTCAAGCGTTAAATTGACTGGCGCCGCAATCGGTGTCGGTGGCGCTTACACGCCCGGATCAGGCGTGGGGGCCGCGTTTGATGGTGATCTGAGCACGTTCTTTGATCCAGCAACGGGTGGGCTCACCAACTGGGTTGGTTTGGATCTTCTATCCCCGCAGACTATTACGCAGATCAAGTTTGCCCCACGGACGGGATATGAATTCCGCATGTACGGCGGTCAATTCCAGGTTTCAAGCACCGCCGATTTTTCCAGTAATGTTGTGACGCTTTATACGGTGAGTTCTGTCCCGGTATCCGGGCAATTGACAACGATCAGTGTGAATCCCGGCGGCACCTATCGATATGTTCGATTCGTGGGTGGAACGCAGTGGGTGAATATTGCAGAGATGGAAGTTGACGGCGTCGCCGCGGCACCGCCTGTGTCGCAGCCGCTCTCCGGAGCCCCGATCGGTGTGGGCGGGGCTTACAGCGTCAACAGCAGTGTGGCAGCGGCGTTTGACGGTAATCTCAGCACTTATTTTGATCCTGCCACGGGAACGCTTGCGGACTGGGTCGGGCTGGATATGCAGAGCGCCCAGACCATCACCCAACTTAAATTCGCGCCGCGTGCCAACTATGCGTACCGTATGGTGGGCGGACAGTTTCAGGCGTCAAACACAGCGGATTTCGCCAGCGGTGTCGTCACGCTCTATACGATCGCGACCGCTCCGGTTGTCGGCCAACTTACCAGCGTTCTAGTGAGTGCGCCTGGCACTTATCGGTATGTTCGCTACACCGGCGGAACACAGTGGGTGAACATCGCGGAGATGGAAGTGGACGGAATTCCCGGCACAACGCCAATCAGCGGGAAACTAACTGGAACGGCCATCGGCACTGCTGGTTTTACATCGACATCCGGGGTTGCCCAGGCTTTTGACGGATCGACAACTACCTTCTTTGATGCGGCGGATTCGTCGCTGACCGATTGGGTGGGGTTAGATCTCGGGACCGCCCGAACGATTACGCAAATTAAATATGCACCGCGTGCGGGGCTTGAGTTCCGCGTGTATGGCGGTCAATTCCAGGTATCCAACACTGCTGATTTCTCCAGTGGAGTGGTGACGATTTATACCGTGCCTGCGATCCCTGTAGCAGGGCAGCTGACCAGCGCTTTGGTGTCGGTGCCGGGAACGTTCCGTTATGTGCGCTTCACCGGAGGAACCCAATGGGTCAACATCGCAGAGATGGAAGTGGACGGCTACTAACTTAAAACTTCACTGATTCGGTAAGGAATGGCCCATCATTTGGGCTGAAGGTTGACAGTGAGATCTATTGTCGTTTTGCCGCGCAGGACCTTCAAAACGGTTTCACCGCGCCGGGTGGCGATCACGGCGGCGAAAGTGGGAGCATCGCCTACAATTTGATCACCGATAGCCAGCACCAGATCGTCAGGTTGAACTCCTCCACGTGCGGCTGCGGAGCCTTCTTCAACGGCTGTAATCCGAATGGCGGGACTGCTCCCCAATTCCACGCGCTCGCGGCGTAACGCATCGTCGCGGTCTACTTCCTGTGTCATCACGCCCAGCACAGCGCGATGCACCTCGCCGGTGGCGACGAGTTGGTCAACGATCGGTTTTGCCGTGGAAGCGCCGAGAAAATGATTATTGAATCCAAAGCCAGCCACCGCACCGTCGGGTAAAACGGCAAACCCGGCTTCGGGATGCTGACTGTTCCAGACGACCAGCTTGGCGCCACCATCGCTGGCGATCATCAATGTTAATGTGCCATCTTCCAGGCGGCCGTGACCCAGGGCTGCAGGCGCACCGGAGTGATCGGCGAGCTGCAATACGGTCAGGTTGGTCTTGGCGTCGGAGCCGACAAAGGTGGCGGTGGTCACCGCGCCTTCGCCCGTGAGTGCCGGAAGGGGCGAATCGCCGATGCTTTTGCGGTCAACGTAGACCGGAAAAACGGCGTGGCCCGCATCATCGACAAGCAATCCGATCGCGAACAGACTAATGGTTCTATCACCGGTGTGCGGGCCGTCACTGATTTCCAATCGGGCGTTGTCGGGCTGCGACGAAGGTCGTGTTGTTACAAGATGGATGGATTGACTTGTTGCCGGCGGTTGATGCAGCGCTTTAACGGAGCGTTCCTGCTGCTCTAGAATTTTTTCGCGCACCTGCGGGTCGAGCTGCGATCCCCATTTCTGAAGAAACAGCTGGCGCTGATTATATTCGTCCAGCCATTGCGGCGTCGGCAATTTCACGCGCACCATGCTGTGGCGCGATTTGCGGTAAACACGCTGCGTTTCGTCGCTGAGCTGTTGCAGCAGTGTTGGAGCCGACAGGGTGGCAGGCGCGGCTTCGGGTGGATCAGCATGAAGGCGCCGAGCGAGCGTCCCAGTTGCGACGGCGGCAACACCACACACGACAGCCCGGCGAAGGAGATGGTGATCTGTTCGACGCATCGATGGATGTCTTAATGTGGACTAAAACTTCTCCTGGTCCACTAACCGAGTCTGGCCCGGTGCAGCAGGTGTGGATGGGGAAATATGAGTTTTGCCCAGATCTTCCGTAAAACTGGCAGCCTGGTCGGGGTTGTCGAAAGTTTGCCAGGCGACGATCTGCCCGTACTCATTGGTAATGGGAACGGAATATTTCTGCCGGGATCGATCAATGGCCAACTGCGGGATTGCGTTCGGTGCGGTTGGATTCACCACGGCAATTTGCGTGTTGTCCGGCGTGTTAGAAATTGTGACCGGCGATTTCCCGATGGTGGGCACCGGAGCAGCGTTATGTCCCGCACGACCGAACAGGAATCCAAGCACCATGCACGCGGCGGCGGTGGAACTGATGCTGGCGATCCGCCAGGAACTCCATTGGCTTTTCTTCTGGATCACCAAGGCCTTACCGGAAGCCTGTTGATCCTGATTCAGCATCGCGCCGCGAATGCGCCAGGTCAGCCGGTCTGCTGATACAGGATCTGGATCGATCGCTTGCCACACTGCCGACCGAAGCGCCGCGCGCTGCATTGAGTTCGGTTAACGCAACGGCTAACTCCGGCTCAACCTTCAGCCGCTGCTTCAGCCGGGCCTGGTCATCGGAATGCAGCTCACCGTCGAGGTGCTGTTCGAGCAGTTCGAGATCTGTTTCAGTCATGGTTTGTTCTTGACTCCGAAGTTTGTTCAAAGGCTTATCGGACATCTGTCCGGAACCATCGCACATTTGCCAGAGGTCATGCGTCACCTTGCAGGCCATACCGAAGCAAATCGGCGGATACTTCAGTCCTTAGAAGGACCCGCGTAGTCTTTCAGCATCTCGGCCAGCTGCCGCCGGGCTCGGAAGATCCAAGTCTTAACCTGCGGGATACTGGCGCCAAGCGTTTCTGCGATCTGTGCATAAGGCATTTGTTCGTATTCGCACAGTACGAGAGCGGCCTTAAAATTTTCCGGCAAACGGTCAATCGCGCGCCGTACCTGAACGACAGTTTCCCGCTCAATCAATCCAGTTTCCGGCGGTGCTGAGGTCGCTCCGTGGTAATCTTCTTCAACCGAAGTCGTGCGGGGTTGCCGAAGCAACCGCAGGGCTTCATTAACCACCGCGCGGCGGAGCAACCCGCCTGGCTCGCGCCAATCGTAACGGGCGCGATGCTGGTACAAATTCATCACCGCCTGTTGAACCACGTCTTCAGGCGAAGCCCGGTTGCCTACGATACCCCGCGCGATTCCCAGCAACCGCCGCGAGTTTTCCGCCACCGCTTTTTCGAACAACCGTTCAGTCGACGGGCTGAACTGGCCGGGTTCGGTGGGACTCAGGGGCTTTTGCTGCTCGTCATTCATCACACGCGCCATGAAGACCAAAGTTTCGCCGATTCCCCAGGAGGCAATATCGGCAATGCAGATCAAGGCGAGGGGACTTTATGGCATCGATTGAACTTCGGCAAACCGGTGCTCTATTGCAATCTGGGTTTTGTCCGCGAACATCATTCAGACGGTCACCCAATGCTCTGCTGGACAATTACCACTACAATATTGCCTCATGACGACATCTCCCCCATCGATCGAATATCAAAATCCCAAACAGGGTTTTGACCCTGATGAATACCGAATGACCATGGGTGAGCACCTCGACGAGCTGCGCCACCGCCTGATTCTCGCCCTGGTGGGAATGGCGGTTGCGGCCGGCGTTTGTCTTTTTTTTGGTTCCCAGGTCTTTACGATTTTCTGCAGGCCTTTGATCGATGAATTAAAAAAACAGAATTTAAGCACACAGCTGTACTACGGCGAACTGGGGCAGCCGTTCATGGTGTACATCAAGGTGAGTCTTGTTTGTGCAGCAGTCCTTGCCGGACCCTGGATGCTGTATCAGATCTGGCAGTTTGTCGCCGCGGGTCTTTACCCGCATGAACGCAAGTATATTACCAAATATATTCCGCTGAGTATTATCTTATTGATCGCGGGATTCTTGTTTGTCTATTTCATTGTGTTGCCGTGGACGATCGGCTTTTTCCTGGCGTTTGGTGACAGCATTTCGTTGCCGCGCGAGACCATATCGCACAGTGTAACGACCAACCAACTGGTGCCGGAGGCACCTCTGCTGCACGGTGATTTATCGAGTCCCAAGTCAGGGCAGTTCTGGTTCAATCTCGACGAGGGGCGGATGAAGTTTTACCTGAATGACAATGACATTCGCGTCATTCCGTTTGGACCGTCAAATCTGTTGTCGCCGCATATTTCGCTGCCAGAGTATATCGACCTGGTGCTCAGTACCTTGTTGACGTTTGGACTCTGCTTTCAGCTGCCCCTTGTGGTGCTAACGTTGACTAAAATCGGTGTCGTGCAGGTGGCGCAGCTGCGAGCATTCCGGCGATATGTCTATTTTGCGCTGGCAATCGTGGCTGCGTCGATGACGCCCGGCGACGTTGTCACTGCCATGCTCGCGCTTATGGCACCGCTCGTATTATTGTATGAACTCGGCATCCTTCTCTCGGCTTGGAATGTGAGTCCGGTAAGCGACGATTGATCGCGTTTCAAGACCTGACTTTCAGCGATCGTTTGGTTATCCATCCGTAAGTGCCCGCTGCAAACCGCACATCTTACCATTCTAATTTGACATATTACTGACCTCTGCAAACTTACCGATACCTGCTGCGGAGGGGATCGCACTCTGCGATCTCTTCGGTGGAGAGATCATGGCAGGTTCTCAAACTGAAGTTCGCAGTCGCGTGCAGCGCGCGGCCGTCGCCATGAGTAATCAGGTGGGGGCTGGCAGGGCTCGGGGCGCGCCGAGTCGAATGCAACGCGTCGGCGACGTTATTGCGCATGTGCAAGGTCGCGCCAAGCGCGCCGCCGGCGTCATGTCGAGAAGTTTGGGCACCGACACTGTTTCAGGTGTTCCCCGTCGATTTGTACAGGCCGCAAAACATCTGGCGAGGCATGCGGGTGCAAAACTTGGACTTGATCATCGCGGGGGTTTTCATCCCGCGCGATATTGGCCGATTGTGATGATCGCGGTTGCGATTGCCGAGTCCGCGCATGCGCCGCTGCTGACCGGCGCGCGGGCCGCGTGGAAAAATCCCCCAGCGCTTTCGCATGCGGCAGTGGCAATGGATCGGCCGCCGGCTTCGGTAACAGGCCGAACCGACATGCATGCGCCGCAAGGGCCTGGACATTTGCCACCCGCTGAGAGACGCAAGCAGGTGGATAACGGGACGTCGCCCGCTTACTTCGCGAAACTTTTTCCACCGATTCCTGGTGAATTCACCCCTCATTCTCCGCCAATCAGTCTGATACATACCGGCGGGAACGGCCTGGTTGACCCCGGCGTTGCTGGCGGCGGAGGAAGCAGCGACGGCGGTACCGGGGGCGGAAGCGGGGGCAGCGAAAATAACGGAGGTGACACCAAACCGCAGGTCATACCGCACACCGCCGGCGGAGTGATCAACGGCAACGACGGGGGTGGTGGCACAGGCGGCTCAGGAGGGACCGGAGGCGCGGGAAGCGCTGGCGCAGGCGGAAGCAGCAACGGTGACGTGATTCAGTTCGGAGGGGATGTTCCCACAGCGCTGCCAACGATTGATCCGCTGGTTAATCCCACGGTGAACCCCGCAACAGATCCGGTCGTGACGGCGGTGCCTGAACCGGGCTCGCTTGGTGTTTTGTTTGCAGGTGCGGTGTTGCTGGGTCGTCGTCGCGATCGAAGATCGCTATAGTTCCGGAGCATGCCCGAGCGTTCTCCCCACCTGCTGTTTGACCATCAGATTGCATTCGACCCCGCCTGTGAAATTGAAACATTTGCACGCGCGGTGCCCGCTAAATGGGTGGTGTACCTTTTAACCGATGCCGACGATCAGGCGATTCAACTGCTGTGCGTGAAGAATTTACGCTACAGCATAAAGCGTCGGTTGGGCGGCGATGAATCGGTGGGCCCGAGTCGTCGGGTGAATTATCGGGAGATCGTTCGCCGCGTGTATTGGACGCGCGTGGACAGCTCTTTCGAAGCCGATGTCTGTTATTATGAGGCCGCCCGTCAACTCTTCCCGGCGAGCTATCGGGGCATGGTTGGGTTCAGACTCGCCTGGTTTTTGCATGTGAATCCCGACGCGAACTTTCCGCGATATACTAAAACCAGCAATTTGCTCATTCAAACCGGCATTCTGATGGGTCCGATCGAGGACAAACATGCGGCTGGTCGAATGATCGAACTCATAGAAGACTGCTTTGACTTGTGTCGGTACTACAACATTCTGGTCGAGTCGCCGTGCGGGAAGGCGTGCGCTTACAAGGAAATGGGCAAATGCCCCGCGCCTTGCGACGGGTCGATTTCCATGGGGCAGTATCGTCGCATGATTGAGTGGAGCGTGGGGGTGGTGACGGACGCTGCGGATTACATTCGCGAGCAGACGGTCCGCATGCAGCATGCGGCAGCGGAGTTGCGATTTGAAACCGCGTCTAAAATAAAAGCGTATGTCGAAGAACTGTCAAACTTTGGAAAAGGTCCCATGCGGCACGTGGGACGTCTTGCCGATTTTCAATACCTTTGCCTGCAGCGTGGGCCTGTCGCAGGGTCGATGAAGGTGTTTTTAATCACACCAGGACACATCGAGCAGATTTTGTGTGTGCTCGATGAATCTTTTAAACCTTCAGAGCTGATGCGATTAGCGTTAAGCGGGGCGGCGGAAACGCGGTCAAATCTGGATGAAGCGGGCGTCGAACGCATTGGAATCGTGTCACAGCACCTTTTTTCTGCAAAAAACACGCATGGTGTCTTTCTGCCCCTGGCGAAGATAGACGAAAAATCCATCTCGCGTGCCTATTTCGCGTTACAGAAACAGGCGGTGACCGAGGACATGGACGGCGAAGGAATTATCAAGGAACTGCAGGCGATCTGATTTATCCGGACATGTATTTGCCCCCGCGATTGAGCATTCATCATTTTCCAAGCCTCTGGCCGATAGTTTATCGGAGCAAGTAACGGAGGTTACGATATGTCCAATCATGAATCGCATTGTCCATTTTTAAATCGGGCGGATTCCCGATGTGCGAATCACTTCAGCCTGGACAAGCTTGATCGCGCGTTCGATCATTGCTTTGGGTCCTATCATTCCTGCCCAACGTATCTGGAGATGCTCTGCGAGCGCCGGGGGCGGCAGATGAGCGAGGACCAGCTGGTTTCGAGCCATACTGGAATGACCGGCACGGTGGTTTACGCCAACCTCACGGTTCGAACAAGGCCCGCGCATGTCACGGTCAACCAGGTCACGATCCGTCCCCAGCACGCAACAGCGGCATGATCGCTCGGCATCGCAGACCTCCTGCGCAGTCGCCGCAACTGCGGCCCATGCTGGATCACCTGCAGCACGAACGCGGACTGGCGGATAATTCGGTTCACGGCTATCGAAGAGATCTGGAAGATCTGGACCGCTACCTTCGTGTCAACGGGAGGGAATTGACAACCGCCTCAGCGGACGATTTCCGGGCCTATTTGCGCGATCAATCGCGCCGGGGGCAGTCGACCAAAACCATTGCCCGCCGACTGGCCGCCATTCGCGTGTTTCTACGGTATCTGATCCTCCAGGGCATCGATACGACTGCTATCCTCGCGCAGCTGGAACGTCCCAAGCCCGAGCAAAGCCTGCCGAAGATTTTGAGCAAACAACAGGTTAACGCATTGATCGAAGCACCGGATCGCAAGTCGATGCTCTACGCTAGGGATGTAGCCATACTTGAATTGCTCTACGCCAGCGGGTTACGCGCCAGCGAATTGTGCGACCTGACGCTGCACAACACGAACCTGTCAGTGGGCTGTGTGCGGGTGATCGGCAAGGGCATGAAAGAACGCATAGTACCCTTTGGCCGGGCGGCAAGAGAATCGATCGAACGCTATTTGATCGACACGCGCCCTCGGCTGGACAGACATTTCAGCGATCGGTTATTCCTCAGCCGAACCGGGAAACCGCTTGAGCGGGTCGGGCTGTGGATGCTGGTTGAGAAATACGCCCGCCGGAGTGGAATCCTCAAGCAAACAGGCCCGCATGTGTTACGTCACTGCTTCGCTACGCATTTGCTCAGTGGGGGGGCTGACCTGCGGATCGTGCAGGAACTGCTGGGCCACAGCGATGTCACGACCACGCAAATCTACACGCATGTGGATCAGGCACGACTGAAGTTAATACATGCGAAGTTTCACCCGCGGAAATAAGCGAACGGATAAATACTGCGGGAATCGCTTACTCACCGGGAATATAACTGATGACTCCGTCGAATGGCGAACTGGCGGTCGCGTATCGTTTCTTGGGGATCCGCCCGCTCTGATACGCGAGGCGTCCGGCTTCCAACGCCAGTTTCATTGCTTCGGCCATTTTCACGGCATCGGTTGCGTGGGCGATGCCCGTATTCAGGAGAACGCCATCCGCGCCAAGCTCCATGGCGATCGCCACATCGCTGGCTGTTCCCACACCTGCGTCGACGATCACGGGGTAGGACGGATCGTTGCCTTTCAGTTCTTCAAGGCACAGTGAAATATTGAGCGGATTAAGGATGCCCTGACCGCTTCCGATCGGGCTGCCGGCGGGCATGACACTGGCTGCGCCGGCTTCTTTAAGCCGCCGGGCAAGAATCGGATCGTCGCTGGAATAACAGAGGACGGTGAAGCCTTCTTTGACCAGTTCCTTTGTTGCTTCCAGGGTACCAATGGGATCGGGAAGCAGCGTTTTTTTATCGCCCAGCACTTCGAGCTTGACCCAGCCTGCCCCGCGATTGCCGTTTTTTTCAAGTAGATCGCGACCCAGTAGCGAGACGCGGACGGCGTCCTCCGATGTAAAGCAACCGGCGGTGTTGGGGAGAATCGTGTAAAGGTCCAGATCGAGAAAATCCAACAGGCTGCGGCCATTGATATCCAGGAGGCGCTCGCGTCGCACGGCCACTGTTACCACCTGACATCCGCTGGCCTGCAGCGCTTTCTGCATGATCTCATAGCTGGTGTACTTTCCGGTGCCGACGAACAGTCTGTTTTTGATTTCGAAATCTTTGATACGCAATGAACTCATGGCAATATTATACGTCACAAGCGGAATACCAGAAATCGTGTGGAACGATCAGCATCGCGCATTCTCGCTGAACGACGACCAAAAATGATTGAATGCTTTCGTGAGGATCCGGCGGGAATCCATCGCGTATGACGGAACGAAAAATCACTGAGAGATTAACGGATAAAAACCTTACCCGCCGCCGACGAAGGTTACGATCTCGACTTCGTCGCCTGTCACCAAGACCTGGTCGTATTTTTCTTTGCGGATAAGCCGGCGATTTAATTCGATTGCAACCTTCTCGGGAATTAGATTGAAGGAAGCAACCAGTTCACGGATGGTCGTAGGGTCCGTGATATCGCGAGAGTCGCCGTTGACTTTGATCTGCATGGCATGTCAATTGAGAATACACAGGCCATGACGGATGGCGAATTTAGTCAGGCCCGCGATGGAGTGGATCTCCAGCTTGGTCATGATGTTGTGACGATGCGTATCGACCGTTCGCACGCTGATGTGCAGCAGATCGCCGACTTCCGCGCTGCTTTTTCCTTCGGCAATTAATTGCAGCACTTCCCGTTCGCGGCCAGATAGACGACCTAACTCGGTGGCGTGTTCTTCGCCCTGGGCGCGGCGAATATAGTCATTCATTACCACATCAGACAGACCGGGGCTGATGTAATTGCGATTGGACATGACGGTTTCGATGGCGGCATATGAGGTCCTGAAAGGCGGCGGACTTTAAGACATAACCGGTTGCGCCGGCCTTGAGAGACTCGAATACGTACTGCCGATCCTCATGCATGGAGAGCATAATGATCCGCGCGCTGGGCAGGACGGAATGGATCTGTCTTGCGGCGTCAATGCCGTTGAGTTCCGGCATGGCAACATCCATCAGCACCAGTTCCGGCTGAATTTTTTGAATCTGCTCGACCGCGTCACGTCCATTCGAGGCTTCGCCTACAATGTTTAGATTCGGCGCTGCCTGAAGCAACGCGCGAATCCCCGAGCGAACGAGGGTGTGGTCTTCGACAATAAAAACATTCAAGGCCATGCGTGTCACTGCTCTCGTTGGTTTTTGCACTTCAGGAAGCACGTGGGTCATACAAGCACCTGCTCATTTTTTACAATTGTGATGCTGGAATGTTGCCGATCGATCGGCACCTCCAGAATAATCCGGGCGCCACTACCCGGTTGCGATTCGACCTTCATCTGACCGCCGAAACTGGTCAACCGTTCATCAATGCCCCGCAACCCCAGGCCCCGACGGGCATGGGGCTCAGCTGCTTTTGCGGGATCAAAACCGCAGCCGTCATCGTCCACCACCATCCGCAGGTTCGCGGCCTCCCAGTGGAAAGAAATAATTACTTCCTGCGCATTGCCGTGACGAATCGCGTTATTCACCAGTTCCTTGAGCGCCCGAAAAAGATAGCTCGCAAGGCTGTTGGGTAAGTCACAACGATCGCCGCCTTCGGTTGAGGTGACGTCTGCGTGAGTGCGCCGACTAATGTCCTGCGCGAATTTCTGCAGCGTGGGGACCAACCCGAAATGATCCAGCATCGAGGGATGCAGATCAAAGGTCATCTCGCGGGTTTGCCGGATCAGGTCATCCACCGATTTTACCACGTCATTAAGGCGTTCAAACTGCCTGCCATCGATAGCGGTCTCTGCGACAACGGTTTCAAGATTCATCTTCACAAGTCCCAGCATTTGGCTGAGGGCATCGTGAATATCATAGGCCAACTTGCGGCGCTCAACATCTTCAGCCGCGGAAAGTTGCGCGGCGAGCCTTCGAATGGATTCTTCGGCGCGTAGTCGTTCGACGATCTCCTGGCGAAGCTCGGCCGTGCGCTCGCGAACGGATTGTTCCAACTGCTGACCCACGCTGCGAAGCAGCACGAGCAATTCAACCAGCATCGAGTAAAACAAGCCTCGAATAAGAAGGTTGAGGCCGTTTAATAACAGCCCCGGCCCGTCTCCCGGCGGACGACCGGCCTTAAACCAGACCAGGCTGGCGGCGAGGTCCATAAAATAACCGGGCCAGCGTCCGCCGTACCATGTCGCGAACAGCAGCGGCAGTACATATAGCAACCCAAGGTGAACATGCGGGCCCGTAACGAAATCCACCCAGCCCAAGGCCAGTAGAGCCATCATCGCCACGCCGGTGACTTCAAACTGACTGGTGACAGAGGTGGGACCTCGTCCGATTCTGACGAGCCATCGGAGCAACGGACCGGGCGTAAGGGTGTCGGTGGAGGTCATTGCGGATTTTTCGGATGCAGGGTGCAACCCGTCGATCGTAATCGAAAATCCCGTTTACTGCACCGCTTAAGTACTCGACGGAAGCGCGGAAACGGCTCATTGTCCCGATGTTTGCCGCATGGCTTCGCGATAGATCGGTTTGACGGGTTCATAGGTCACGTTCAATCCGCCTGCGGATTCGAGGGTGATTGTATAAAGCTTATCCGGATCACAAGGCCACCAAGGCCCCTCCCCATTACAGATTCGAACGCCCATGCGCCTTCGATATTGCTCGTCGCCGGCCAATTTCCAAAAATCCTTCCACAGGTTTGTCTCGAAAGCCGTTACTTGTGGATCGGCGCCTTGGTAATACCCGGGAATCTGACCTGGAACATCGATCGTTAATCCCTGATCGGGGCTTTGGTGGTTCCCGTATAATCGCTGAAACAACGCAATGCTATGGCCGCGCAACGGGTCATTCTGCTTCACAAAATCGCGGTCGAACTTCACCACCAGCGCGTCCAGATGCACCTCGTTACCGGAAATGACAAAGCTTTTAGGAGGCAGGGCGACATGGTTGCGAGCGTATTCAACGAAAAGCAGCGTCGTCTGCGGAATACCGTTCACCATTTTTTGGCCGGTCACCAGCATCTCGGCAACGCGGGCTTCATCGGATAATCGGCTCACAACCTGCTGTAACTGGTCATTCTCATATACCAGTTCAGCGGAGTGCCGGTCGGCCTCAGTATGGTTGCGATACAGCAGGATCGCGATCACCCCGAAGGTGAGCACTGTGGCGAGCGAAAGAACTTTGGATATTGCGCGAAACATCAACTGGTTTTATCGACCATTGAGGTCCGGAAACTGTGAACTATCGGGCGTTAGCAACGGTTCGCGCGTTTCTAATCGTGGGGCATCGGGAGTGTTTTGCTCCTCGGTCGGCGGAGGCTCGGGAGCGGCTTTAAAACCAAGCGGATCGTTTTTCCAAATGTCGCTAAGCGTTTGTTCATCGGTTGCGAGCACTTGAAGTTTCTGATCGTCGTTCACGCTTCCGAGCCACTCACCGCCGCGGGTGACGTAATGAATGGTGGGGATCCCGTCCACGCCGATGCGATCGCTGACCGGCACCGCACGGACTGTTTGACCGTTGAGTTCCACATCGCGAGCGGAATCGACATCGACATACCGGCTCATCACCCGGCGTTCACTGCTGACATAAAACGCGAACATGTATTGCCCGGGGTCGTCAGGCAGCAACCGGGCCAGCAACTGGCCAAGCGCCTGCGGCAAGTAATACGGGGGCAATTCAAGGTCAACAGGTTTTCCCTGCTGCTTGCCCTGCTGAAAGCTGACATCCAGCGTATAGACCGGAATCTTGACATTTATTGGCTGTGTGCTCGGCTTTGCGTGAGAGGTGTGCGTTTTTCGCTCGCGCACCGATTCAGCGCGCTCGAGGCGCGGATCCACATGGGTGGACTGATCGCTGTACCCGGATTCGACCATCTGCGTGGCGACCTGGTCATCGGTTTGCGAGACGCCGGTCCAGTCTTCGTGAACCCGGTCGAAGCTGACAAAAAAAGTGCTGTTGGTAAAGAGATTGGTTGGCTTTGCAGGCTTTAGTTCCGCCGGCGGGGGCAGGGCTGGTGCCGGCAGCGAATTATCACCCGGCTCAGATTTGGAGAGGCTGATCTTGGCAGGCGGAGACTGTGGATCATTCTGCACGCGTGAGCGTACGATCACTTCAATGCCCTCTTTGCCATCGCGGCTTGCAAGGCGCTCATTCATCTGCACAAAACCGATGTCGTTGCCATTCCGCACCACGCGCATGAAGTGCACGGGGCGAAGCGTTTCAGTTATTTTTTTTCGGTCGAACAACACCCAAAGGTTGGCGGTGTTGAACTGTCGATGCACCTGTTCATCAAATAAAGCCGCCCGATCAAGCAGGTTTACTGTCGGGATCATTTTTGTAAACGTATCGCGAGCCACGGTCTCCAGCGCATCGGTCTGATTGGCAGCGATTTTTGGATCCCTTCGCGAACTCATTTGAACAAGCAGATAATGTTGAGGCGTGTCACAGAAAATTGCCTGCTGCGCGAAGACCAAATCGGTGCCGACGTTGTATCGGGCTTCGATCAGGCCGATTGCTTTATCCTTAATCTGGACCACATCCTGGCGAACGATTCTTGCGGTGGGGTTCGATGCAGTCAGTTGGGCAACTGTCAATTCGATGACGCCGTCACCGTTGGGAGAGGAAAGCTTCAGCGGCACATGTGACGGGATCTGCTTGATGCGCAGATCCCATCCTGAATCTGGATAAACAAACCGCGCGATCTCACCGGTGTTGAGCTCCCGCATCAGCGTGCCGTTAGCGGGAGGGTTCAGTTCGATGCCCGCCAGCCGGCTGCGGAAGACTTTTCCGAGTGCGGGCCCGCCCGGCGCGGCATCAGATGGCAGAGGTGCCGACTGCGCTCCAGCGAGCGGAGCAGCCAGGCACAGCAAAACAAAAAGTTGTACAACAAATCGCATGGCTTCCTCGTGGAAAGTTAGTCTACACGATACACCGATTCAGGTGAAAGTTGTGAGACACGCGCACGCCGCAACACAATCGCGCAAGCCCCGCGATCAGCGAAAATCACTTGGTCGGTGTCACTGATGCCTTTGGACCCAGGCCGGCACTTATGACGAGGTTGTTCATGATTGCAGTGGCAACAGCAGGTTCATACCCGGTGATGCCGTCAGTCGGCTGCCCAACCATGCCGGCACTGAGATCCCATCGACTGTAATAGACCGAAGGGCGGTTGCCCATGGTCACCGCTGCGATCAGCGGGCCATGCATCGAACCAATGCTGATCCGGGCGTACGGCCGGTACGCGAATTCCTTAATGGTTCCTCCAGGCAGGTTGTAAATAGGATCGGTTAGCGGGAGGGGAACCTTCAACTGCTTGGCCGCTTCGTGGCCGAGGATTTCGCTTAATTCTCCCTCGGCAGCGGCGGCAAAGTCGCTGTCGCCACCGGCTGCATCCACGATCAAAGTGCCACCGCCCTCGATAAAATTTTTGATTTCCTGCCGAGCCGCAGTATCAAGCTTGAAGGTGTTGGTACCGGTCAGCACCGCCACCTTCGGGCCGGCTTTCCCGTCGCGTAATTCGCCGGATCCGAGATTGGCCACTGAAATATCAAGATTGATTCCCGAACGGTTGTGCAGCATGGCGACCATCCGCCGCCACCCTCCGGGCTCGGGGTTCCAATTACCAGCGAATTTCAGGCGGGCAAGCTTGATTGTTCGGGTCGTTGGAATATTGGGGTCGAGGCTGACGGTAAACGTGCGACCTTTCTCAACAAGGTTATTTTTATCAACCGCATAAAGAATCACATTGTCAGCGAACTCGAAGTCGGCAAGATTCCTGCCGGTCTCCTGCAGTTGCCAATGCCGGCCGGGATCAGAATTGATGGTGAGCAGCATCATTTCGCGGATGCCGTTGCTGAGCCCCAGCACCGAGGGAGCGGGTTTCCAGTTAGTGCGCGGATATTGCTCGTTCGTATACAGCGGATGCGTAACAGGAAGATTCCGAAATTCGTAGTCCTTGAACAATCGCGTCCCAAGTTTTCGAAACGACTGTGAAAAAGCTGAGCTTTCGCAGTCTGCGTTTCCCAGGATCAATCCGCCCGATTCGCAGTATTCGCGCAGCTTCGCCTCATCGCCGACGCTGAGCTGCAGCGCTTTGCTGCCTGACATGTATAAGACCGGCGCATCGAGCAGTTCACTCGCCGACCCTCTCAGGCTGACGATCTGCCAGTTGAGATCGCGCTCGGTTTTAGTGCTGATCCATCGCGTGAGGTTGGCGACGTCGCGTGGTCGCTGATTCCACTCGGCTTCTTTACCGCCAGAGTCGTACTGCAGTTTATTGATGATCACCGGCGCACGCCCACGCGCGAGAAAGAGGACGGCAAAACTGGTGTCGATCGTGCTGCCCCAACCACCGCCACCGCGTTTGCTTTGATTCTTCACCAGAAAATCCGCACCGCGGGCATACCAGTCAACGGCTCCCAGGTGTTTTCTTCCGCTGGCAACACCCACGCGCTCGACCCCATAGACAGCGTAATAAGGAGAATCGGCTCCGCGATCTGTGAAGACTCGATCGAAATGATCACCGATCCATTTCAGACCGGCTTCGATGTTTGGATTATCGATATTTCCGGTGCATTGAATGCCGTTGTTGGCATGCACGTAATCCTGCGTAATAAAAAGCGTCGCCACCCCTGCAACGGTCATTGACGCCGTAGGGCCCCGGCGTTCGTCGTCACTGTTTCCATAGCTCCAGGATCCGTCTTTTCCCTGGTCGCGAATCCACGCCGCCTCGACCTGCTGCCAGAACTGCGTCGGCACTTCAACCCCCGCTCGCTCGCAGGCCCAGGCACCAAGAACACCGTATTGGCTGACGCTATGGTCGAGCCGCGAGGCACGCGTGGAATTCAACAGGTAATCGAACAACCCCCTGGCGGGGTCTTTCTGGATCATCGCGTTGTTAAAGGCGGCGACATCCTCTTCGGCCTGCACGCGCGTCTGCCGGGTCTGAGGCAGAAAATTGTATAGCTGAGCGCGAAGCCCCAGGGCATAGGTGCCTTTAATGTCGGCACTGAGCAGGAACTTGATTGCCTTCTGCAGGCGAGGTTCAGTTGATGGTTCTCCGGCGGCCAAAAGTGCATAGACCGCCAGCGCTGTTTCACCCGCCCATTGTCCTCCGGTCACCCGGCTTGCGTTGCTCTCAGCTTCGGTATTGGAAACTGGCGTGGGATGCGTCTCCCAAAGCCCCTCCTTTTGCCGGCTGTATAATATTGCCTTGGCTTTGTCGATGGCGGCATCCACCTCTTCAGGGGTGGCGGCAAGGCCGCGGTCAGGAGACCAGATCATTGGACCTGAAACAAACGCGCCAAGCAGCAAAATTGCCAGTCGCTGTCGCCGACGCAATGCGAACATGTAAGTCCCTTCTCCCCGGCGCAGCGTGCGGAATAAGATCCTTTGACACATGATAAAAATGCATCAATTCGGATGAAACAGATACAGAGGTCGCGGACTTAACAGGCGGTTTAACTGTGGTGAATCAATCGGCAAACCATCCACACGCGTGGTTGCATCGGCCTGTGGTGCGCGGAACCCTGCTTTTGCGGTCAGAAGTTTTAACAGTGACGACTCGGCCTGATAGGTGACCACAGTCATGTCGGTCAGCTTTGCCCGGGCGGCGGCATATTTACAGGCGTCGTCCTGGTAGCCGATTTGATCGACAAGCCCCAGCTTCAATGCCATCGGCGCGGGATACGCCTGGGCGTTGAAGATGTCGTTGAGCGAACCCTTCAAACGGCCCTGTCGACCTGTATTGACAGCAGCATGAAACTGATCGGCGATCGAGTCCAGCAGGCCGGTAAGATACACGCGGTCTTGTTCCGTCTGGGGTTTAAACATTGAACCGGACGTTTTGTAGTCCGCGCCAGTGGAATGCATCGTGGTATCGGTAATGCCCCATTTGTCGATCAGACCGCTGAAATTAAGGGATTCCATCAGCACACCAATATTGCCGGTCAGGGTTGTGGGCTCAGCAAATAAATAGTCGCCGGCGCAGGCAGTGTAGTACCCACCGCTGGTTGCCATGCCGCCCATCGAAATCACCACGGGAATACCAGGATGGGCTTTTTTATAAGTCAGGATCCGGTTGTACATCTCATCGCTGGGTGCGACTTCTCCGCCGGGCGTATCAATGCGAATTACCAATGCTTTGACGTTGTCGTTCTTTTCAATTTCCTTGAACAGCGTGTCCAATCCATCGGCATCCTTCTGCGTGATCAGCTGATTGATGATGGGAAGCACTGCCACTTCCTGCTTGGGATCGCCCTGCACGAGAGTCGTGTTCTTGCCCGCGTGGTCCCCCATGAAACCGGTAATTACCAACAGATAAATGTTCAGCATAAGCGAGACGCCGAACAACGTCGTGGCAAACGTGGTGATCAGTGCGCACCCCAGGTTTCGTGGCGCTTTTGGAGGCTGAAAAAATGGCGGTGGGGGTGGGAAACCCGGGCCGAATCCCATCGGTGGCGGAGGCATAAATCCACCGGGCGGCATGGGAGGATAGCCGGGCGTGCCTTGCGATGCCTGTTGAAATGGTGACCGTTGCTCGGGTCCGCCTGGAGGTGGCGGGGGGGTAAAAGCTGCGCCTGGGTCGATGGGGCCCTGACCGTCTGGTGGGCGTGGGGTCATTTTGTCGTCCTTGTATTTAATACGGAGTAAAAACAAAGTTCGAACGATCGATCGCGATCTTCATCAACCGCCATTGTAGCGAGCGGTGACCATTCCGGCAGTCCCGCCTCGAACGGCGAAGTCCCCGATAACCGTCATGCTACGCGGCTTAAGCACCGCCACAAGGTCATCGAGAATCGTATTGACCACGCCCTCGTAAAAAATGCCCTTGTTTCGGTAAGCCAGATAATACAGCTTGAGGCTCTTCATTTCGACACAGAGCTTGTCAGGGATGTAAACCAGTGTGATAGAGGCAAAATCGGGTTGACCGGTGACGGGGCAAACGCTGGTAAATTCGGGGAACGTGAATTTTACCTCGTAGTCCCGCTCCGGCCGGGGACTGGCAAACGATTCGAGGATCGACCTTGGCTCAGCGATCTGCGCCTCGGTCAAAGTCGACTTTGCGCCAAGTTGGGTCAATGAATCTGTAGGCGGTTTATGGGTCATTATAAAGCCACAAGCGCCGGCAAAACTCATTTTACAACGGGCGGCTTAACAAACTCGGCGCTGAGGTCGCTCAGGATCGAACGCGGTGTTTCGAACCACAGATCATTGTAGGAGCCAATCAGCGGCGCGTCATTACCCGGATCGCGCAGCACCAGGACGGCGGGCAGACCGGGCAGTCCGTTGGACAGGGTGATGGTATAAATCTTCAGCGGCTTCACGCTGGAAGGCATCTCCAGATACTTATCGGCCTTGAGCGGGTGAAAATGACCCAGGACTGCCGTTACCTTGCTGTCGTCGGCATCCAAGGGGGTACTGCCATTCACGATCCAGTCAGTCTTTGCCACGGGTGTTGGAGTGGTTGTTGCTCCTGTTGTGGGAAGGACCGGCCCGATCGCGGCATCTTTTTTCCTCCGATGCAGTTCAACTAGTTTCGACGCTGCGGGCTGAGTCGTGGGTTGCGTGGTGGCCAACTGGAGCATGTCGATGCTCAATTTTTGTACGATCAGCGGGTCAAAATCCAAAACCGTTTTATCGCGAAGCTCAAACGGTTTTTTGTTCAACGAATCCAGAACGGATGCTGCCACTTTCACGATGTTGCCGGTAGGCAATTGAACGAAGACATTTTTTTTCTGCAGGCTGTCATAATCGCCGAAGATGACTTTCACCAGGCCGGTCGCATCGGTCGGGCCGGTGGCAGGTTGCGTACTGGGCGGGTTTGCACTGAAGGTCACAACCGCCATCGGTTTATCCAGGCCGATGGCCGCCTTGGGATCATCGACGAACTCGATCGGGGTCATGTTAATTACGCTGGATACCATGTCTTCCGCAGCCGGGGATTCCGCCGGAATTGCAACAGGGATCGTGACCTGCCAGCCTTTGGATTGCTTCTGCAGCGCCAAGGTCGTTCCATCCTGGCGGGTCACGCTAAACTGTTGAACGGACGGGGAAGCGGTTTCAAACAGCTGGGATTTGCGCAGGTCGTTTGCCGGTTTGCCGAGCGCGTCGAGCAGGGTTGCATCGACCACATCAACCTGATCGCGTCCATCTACTTTAACGTACACTCCGCCTGTGACTTCAAGCTGATCGCCGACAGTGAGCTTCGTGTCCTTATCGCCTTGGAAAATATCAACGGTGTACTGCGGCTTATCCAGACCCGTGCGCGGCGCATCACTGCCCGAGGCCGCTACCTGCAAGTTGGATTTCAAACCGGAAAACGTATCGAGCAGAGAACCCACCTTGTACGATTCAGCGGGGGCTGAAACGGGATCCGTCAAATTCCAGGCAGGAGGCGCACTGCCCCGAGTGGTCTTCTCAGCGGAGATTTTCTGACCGTCAGAATTCGTGATCACAAATCGCGTAACGTCGTCAGATTTGATATCCAAAAGTGTGTGTACCACCGGCTTGGAGGGGGTAGCGGGTTTATCCCCGGAGAATAAAACATATCCCCCGACGCCGAGGAGAAGTATCAGAAGAACGATTGTTGTTTTGATGTTCATGGCAACTGTATCTGTCGGCGAATAACCATTTTGAAACGTCGGGCGGCGACGCGCATGAGCTGTGACTTTTAATTACGTCTGGAAAAATACACGCCAGCGCCCGCCAGCAAAACCAATCCGGGCAGCCCTATCAGAAGAACACCCACATGCCAGAACCTCAAGGCAGCGGGGGACATGTCGCTGATTCGGCTGACATTCATCGCCGCGGGGCTCATTGCCATCAGCGATTCCTGGTGGCTCAACCAGAAGATGCTGTTCATGAACAACTCTGAATTGCCGGGGAATTGATCGACCAGTACCCCTCGTTTTTTCAACTCCTGATCTTTGTAATCCACAACCCCACCGAACATGGTTTCGCAACCGTTTACGATCAAGCGGGTGCCACTTTTATTCTCTGCCGCAGCCATGCCAAACAGAGGTGCTGGCATGTCGGTCTTGGGATCAAACGTCGGGTTCGAGTCGAGGCTTTGGAAATCCGTCTCACCCCAGCTTTCGGGTGCGTTGGGAGCGCCGGGCACTGGCATCAGGGCAGTTGAAGTGATGCCGTCCACAGGTTTGGTGGTAATTGGGATGCAACCGAGCAAAATGCCGGGAAGTGAGCCCATCGTTTCGGTGATGGGGCTTTGCCCCCATTCCTTAATGCCAATGTAGGGTGGCAATTTTTCGGCATCGTTGACGACATTACCCTGCCCGCCGCCTTCGCCGGTGATAAGCTTGTGCACCGCGATCGTGTCCGGATGCGCGACGATGCCCCAGTCCTTGAGGGCACCAGACATATCATCACCTTTGGGAACAAACATCAGCAGGGCGGATCCACCGTCCATCTTTTTTCCATCAACCCAGTGGTGTCCATGGGCGATATGATCCGCGATCTTCGGCGCGATGCTGGGAGGCGGACCGCCCATTTCAGGGTTGGCCTGGCCGGGCATTCCGTCGACCACCCAAATGGCGTCGTCGATATCTGCGTCGCTGGGCTCTGGCGCGGTGGGCATCTGCTGCTGCATTGCCTGCATCGCATACATGCCGGACAGATCCTTGTCGGTCACGTCAAAGTTATAATCACGCAAGCGGTCGGCAACGGTAGACATTTGCCCGTTGTAATCCGTGAGAGGCTGGCCCGCTCCGCGAACGAAACAAACCTTGGGTTTTGTTGGCTGATTCAGCGAGAGGATCGCTGTTGTGATCATCTGCTCGCCGGCAAAGCGCGGACGAATCGGACTGTCAGTTCGCGATCGCATATCACGCGCGTCAGTGCGCCAGACTTTGTCATAAGAAATAACGCGCCACTCTTTGTCACCTCGAACCAGAATTGGATTTTTCTGCTTGAGCGCATCGCGAAGCGTATCCAGTTTCAGTTCGCCGAGCCCTTTGATTTCTTCGGTGATGCTGTCAGCCTGCTTTTTGATCGCCGCATACCGCGGAACGCTGTCGGTCATGTACTGCCGAAAAGTCTCCGGCAAATCCTTGCTGTTTTTTAGATCGGCAAATGAGCTGTTCACCAGTCCAAGCAATTGCGACAGGCTTTGCATCGTTGTCGATACATCGTCGGTGATACCTTTGTAGTCCGGTGGTTTACGCTTGAGGAAGCTCTTGTATTTATCCTGCCCCTCTTTCATCGCTTGCGGGATTCCTTCGACGCTGGCGGCAGCAAGTCGGACAGTTTGATAGAGTTGATCGTTATCGATCTTTGTTCCTTCAAAAACCGCTTTGATTTGCGCAACTTCCGCGTCGGCAAGTTTGGAAATATCCGCGTATTTCGCGGGTACCGAGTCGGCAAATGAACGGTATTTTTTAATCTCGCCGCCGTACTGGTCTTCCACCTGCTTAATCAGGTCGTCAACTTTGGTGGGGTTGTTTGCCGGATCAATAATCTGCGTGTCAATATGACTGCCGCGCAAATGATATTCTTCAAGAAGATCGGCTACCACGCTTGGTTGGTCCACCGACGGCGTTATTGCGCTTTCATCGGTGTCGTCATCTGTTTGCCCGGACTTAGCAGTTGTGTACAGGCTGATGATGGTAATCGGCTGCTGATTCGCCTTGATCACATTTAATGTCTGGGGTTTAAGGCTGTACAGGCCCGATGCGGTCGTATCAAACCGTCTGGGTTTTTTCTCCACCAGGTAGATGATCAACACCGCAAGCGAGATCACCACAACGGTCGCCAGCAAAACGTTTGCACCGTACTTGATCCAACGCTGCCGCTGGGTTTCATGGTTCGGGGTAGATGTATTTTCTTGAGTCATGGCTTATTCGATAATCGAGTGCGGAAGAGAGGAAATCGTGAATCCCTTCCAATCAACAAACTGCAACTGAGTTAACAGGATTCAGCACACTATTTCCATCGCCGCGATTGCAGCACCATGGTGGTGAGGAACAGGAACACCGCTGTGGTCGCGAGAAAGAAGACGATGTTTCCGATGTCGATCACCCCTTGAGAAAACTGGGCATAGCGGCGGAAAACTGCTTCATCGACGATCGTGCGAAGTGTGCCGCTGAGCGTGGCCCGTCCGGCGATCGTGTAGGGAACGATTGTTATGAGGAAAAGAATCGAAGCCGACATTGCCGCAGCCACTACCTGGCTCTTGGTCAGCGACGAACAGAACAATGTGATCGAGACGAATTGCGCCCGACCAATCCGATGCCAATGTATCCGCTGGCAATGGGGCCGTAATCAGGGTTCCCCGAAATGCGAAGCATCACCACAAACAGAAGCGTTGGACCAACAAGCACAGTAAGAAAGGCCAGCGACCCGAGGAACTTTCCAATCACCACTTCGGCATCTTCCACGGGGGCTGTCATGAGTGTTTCGATGGTGCCGGTTGCCCACTCCTGACTGAGCAGACCCATGCCAAGCACCGGGGTAATGAATACGAGGATCCAGACCATCCAGTCGAATACATGCCGCATTTCTGCCGGCTGACCGGGTTGGAAGTCGTCCATGAAAAAGATGCCGCTGGCCAGCAGAAATAGCGCCATTGCCACATATGCGATCGGCGAACAAAAATAGCTGGTCAGCTCTCTTCTGGCGATTGTCGTTGCTCTTGTCATGTTTGTTTTTCAGTTGTTGATGATCCGTTGTCCGTGGCCAGATCTCAATTGCAGGACGTGCATCGTCATAATTTTCGCCAATCGCACGATGCACCGGCGACTTCAGCCCTCAGCCACCGCCTGATTTGCCGTCACCTGGACGAAGAATTCTTCCAGCGTGGCATGCTCCAGCCGAATTTCCCGCAATGGCCAGCCCTTTTGAATGCACGTGCGGGCGATCTCCTCCCGAACATCGCGCCCGTCGGTGGGGCGAACGGCGGCGATCGTGTAACTTTTGTCCGCCGAAACGCTGGCATCCGGCAAAATCTCCACCCTGCTGACGCCGGTCACACGCTCCAGCGCCATTTCTACCTCAGAAGCCGGTCCTTTGCATTCGACCAGAACCCGGGCCTGCATTCGCCTGCTGGAACGTAATTCGTCCGGCGTTCCTTGGGCCACAATCCGGCCGCGGGCGATCACAATCGCGCGGTCGCAGACCGCTTCCACTTCTGGGAGTATGTGGGTGGAGAGCATAATCGTGTGCTCGCCGCCCAGGTCCTTGATCAGCTTTCGGGTTTCACGAATCTGCGTCGGGTCCAATCCCACCGTTGGTTCATCCAGGATGATGACGGCCGGGTTATGCAACAGTGCGTCGGCCAATCCCACACGCTGGCGATACCCCTTGGACAAATGCCCGATCACACGCTTTTTGACGTTGCCCAGCCAGCAGCGTTCGAGCACATAGTCCATGCGCTTGCGCCGCTCGGTTCGGGGCATTTTTCGCAATCGGCCTCGGAAATCCAGATATTCATCCACCCGCATTTCCAGATAAAGCGGCACATTCTCAGGTAGATACCCGAGATTCTCCCGCACTTTTTCCGATTCGTGGAAAATGTCAAACCCGTTAATCGTCGCTCCACCGCTGGTGGGTGGTAGATAACAAGTCAGCATGCGAAGTGTGGTCGATTTTCCCGCGCCGTTGGGCCCCAGGAAACCAACGACCTGCCCCTTGGGCACTTCGAAGCTGATCTGATCGACAGCCCGAGTGAGGCCATACTCTTTGCTCAGTTTGGAAACCGAAATCACTTTTGTGTTACCTCAAACAGAGATCCGCCTGCTCATCACCCGCCCCGACTGGCAGGGGGGAGGGGAAGTGTTAGGGCGATCTCATCAAGTTGTCAAGAAAACCGCAGGGCCTGAACAGTTGTAACCCTCGCGGTGTGTTTGATACGTGTGCGCCGGAGGAAGGTTGCATCCGAGGCGAAAAAAAGCGGACATCCGGCGCTGAGCGCGGAATATAAAATATAAACGCCTGCCCGCCGCAGTCATTTTGATAGACGATGTTCGATGTTCGTTTTAGTCTCGGCTGTTATCATAGCCGAATGCCCGAACCGCTCGGTAGACTCTGCCTTGTCCTTCATGGTCATCTTCCTTACGTGCTGCACCATGGTGTTTGGCCGCACGGCGAATCCTGGTTGTACGAAGGGGCGGCTGAGACCTATCTACCGCTGCTCGATCTGCTGGACGAACTTGCCGCAAAGCAAGTGCGCTTTGGGCTCACAATCGGGCTCACACCTGTACTGTTAGAGCAACTCGCCAACGCGCGATTCAAGGCTGGCTTTGTCGAATATTTAAACGAGCGTATCTCTTTAGCGGGCCACGATGCACGGGAATTTGAACGGGGAGACGACCCTCGCCTGCCTGCGCTCGCCCGGCAATGGGAAGATTGGTACCGGGAGCGGCTTAAACGATTTGAAGAGTTGAACCGCGATCTTCCCGCCGCATTCGCAGCTCATTTCAAAGAAGGTCGAATCGAGATCCTCACAAGCGCGGCGACGCACGGATACCTGCCACTGCTGGCAACCGAATCGTCCGTGCGCGCTCAACTTAAAGCAGGAATTATAACGACTGAAAAGCACACGGGCATGAGACCCACCGGGCTCTGGTTGCCCGAGTGCGCCTATCGCCCGGCGACAGCCGCCTGGCGCTCGCCGGTTCTGAATCTCCCGCCACGCCAGCGACCTGGGATCGAGGCGCATCTTGCATCGAATGGGCTAACGCATTTCATGATTGACACGCACCTGATGACTCAAAGTAAACCGCTGGCCATCACGGGTGCCGATGGGACGCACCCAACCAGCGATGCATTGATTTTCTGGGACCTCCGCCGGGGCTGGGGCAGCCCACTGGAAACCGTGGGCGTCATGGATCAAGCACGAAATGTTCCAGCTGAGGTTTTCGCATTTGCCCGACACCCGCGCGTGAGTGAACAGGTCTGGTCGGCTGTGACAGGCTATCCCGGCGCGGATGTCTACCTGGAATTTCATCGCAAGCATGGGGATCACGGCTTGCGCTACCACCGTGTCACCAGCCATCACACTTCGATGATGGAAAAGCTGCCGTACGATCCGCAAAAGGTCGCTGGCAAATCTTTCGAACAGGCGCAGCATTTCTGCACAGTGCTGCGCGAGGTGCTTGCGGACCACACCAGGCAGACCGGCCGGGTGGGCACGATCGTCGCGCCGTTCGACGCCGAGTTGTTCGGTCATTGGTGGTTTGAAGGCCTGCAGTTCCTGCGAGATGTACTGCTCACATTGGCCCACGACGGCACGGTCGAGGTAACCACCGCCCAGCGCGCTCTAAGCGAGTCAACGCGAGACAAGATAGTTCATCTCCCTGAAGGCAGTTGGGGCGAAGGCGGGTATCATCACGTCTGGCTTAACGATCAGACGCGCCTGCTCTGGGAAACCGAATATCGCACTGAGCTGCGATTCGCTGAACTGCTGAATAGTCTCCCCTGGCGAACAAACAAACGTGTTGAACTGCTCTTAAAAAAAGCCGCCCGCGAGCTGATGTTGCTGCAATCCAGCGACTGGCCCTTTGCGATCCATAGTGGTGCCGCCGCCGATTATGGTTTAGGGCGTTTTGCGATCCATGCGGCAAGGTTTGATCGATTGGCAACCATCGCGGTCGATGTCAGCGCCGGCAGAGAGATAAGCAGCGTGCAAGAAACAGAGATCGCCGAGGCAGATGCGCATGATGTCATTTTTAATGAGGTAGACCTCGAGTGGTGGACGTGACTTTATCTCTGTTTAAGACAGAAATTCGGTCAGCTGAACATATGCGAATACCGCAGGCTGCGACGATTACTTTGCAAGCGTTGCGACCAATCTCCAGACCATGTGCGGGGAAATAGGCCGGGGCTGGGTTTTATTGAATTCATCCACTAATTCATCGAATCGATCCGTGTAGGGAAGGCGGTCGCGTTTCCCGATGTCGTCGCCCAGAAGCGTTAGCAGCCGCTGGCGATTGTCTTCATCGATCTCAGGCGGGACCGATCTTGCTTTGCCCAGCCTGGCAAGCACGCCCTTTTTCTTCCGCAGGTTGAGTAGGTGCCGCCACGTCTCAGCGCGGGTCGGCTTGGGATCAGGCATTGTGGCCACATAGATTTTGTATAGTGTTTCGAAATGCGGCGTATAAGGCAGATCGTCCGCGGTACGCCCGATCTGGGCGTAGCCGGAAATTAATGCCGACCGGTTGGCAGCAATGCGCGGTTCCATGCCCGCGAACAACGCGCCCGCGGGCTTTGCGTCTTCCATGGCGGCGGGGTGGTCCGCTGTGCGGTCGAGGATTAGAAGCACATTTCCAAACGGATCCTTCACGGTCGCGCGCAACCACGCGATGCCTGGCTGGGCGGACTGACAAACGTCAGCTTTAACTCTGCACGGCGCGCGTAAAAGTCGCGCACGTCATCCACGCGGTAGTATGTTGCTTCGGCTGGGAGATCGGGATCGATGTGCAGGACCATTTCAGTATCCGAGTCAGGAAATTTCAGATTCGCAAGTCTGTTGTCCTGCTTAAGCAATTGCATACCCAGCGCGTCGGTGTAGAAGCGAACCGCCGGCGAAAGGCTGGGAACGCGAAGAAGAATTCGGTCGATCTTACGGAGCATGTATTATTTTGCATGGCCCAGCAACTCAGTGCAGTAGGTCGCCAGCGCCTCGGCGATGGCCGCTGGACCTTCGGTCGCATGCTGCTTCATCTGCTTGACCATCGCGGAACCCACAATCGCGCCGTTGGCCTGGCCACTGAGTTGGCGAACGTGTTCAGCAGTGCTGATGCCAAAACCGACACAGATTGGAACATCGGTCGCTTCCTTTAACGCAGCTAGATGAACCGGCAAATCCGCCGGCAGTTGTGCGCGTTCGCCCGTCACCCCCGAGACAGACAGATAATAGACGAATCCCGTGCTGAGCCGGGCGATTTCAGTGCGCCGCTGGGGCGTGGTCGTGGGCGCAACCAGTAAAACAGTTTCCAGTCCCGCATCCCAGATGATCTGGCAGATCTTCTGCGCTTCAGGTGGTGGCAGGTCGGGAATGAGAATGCCGTCAAATCCGGCAGATTTTGCATCGACCGCGAAGCGCTCAACCCCGTAACGAAAGACAATGCTGAAGCTGACCATCGCGACCAGCGGCAATGTGGCGCTTGCGCGGGCTTCTCGAATGCTTGCAAAGATTTCCGATACCTTCAGCTGCTTCTTCAAAGCCTCGGTGAACGCTTCCTGAATCGTTGGACCGTCCGCGATGGGATCCGAGAAGGGGAACCCAATCTCCAGCAGGGTCGCCCCGGCTTTTTCCAGCGAAATGATCGAAGCAGACGTTGAGGACAGATCTGGATAACCCGCGGGAATGAACGGCATCAGTGCGATGCGTCCCGGTTGACTGAAGCTGGTCAAACTCTCCCGAATTCGTCCGATGGTTCCGCTCATAAATGTCGGGACATAGTAGATCGGCGCATACACGCGTCAAGAAACTGACGCTCAATATCAATTTTGATAATCCCTGATACCAGGTGACCAATCCACAAGTCAGTCGACAATCTGTCGTGTTGGATGGATGTCTACCTTCAATTCCAATTCTTTCTGCGAAACTTGATCCATTTCCGCGTGCCGGTACGATACAGTCTTAAATGGATTTAACCTTGAATGTACCGCGAACGGAGTCGCGCTTGGGCCAGCGAATGGGGAGTAGATTCGCTGGAAAACGAGTGCATTTCATTGGCATTGGTGGTTGCGGGATGAGTGGGCTTGCCCGCATGCTTCTCGACGGTGGCGCACATGTCAGCGGATCGGAACCCAAGCCTAATCCGCAAACGTTTCAGTTGACCGCCGGCGGGGCAAAAATCTCGCGCGATCAAATGGGTGAATTGCTCAGTCGCGAAACGGACCTGGTCGTCCGAACGGCTGCGGTACCGGACAGCAATCGCGAGTTCATTGCCGCCCAGGCGTTTGGAATTCCTTCGATAAAATACGCCGAGCTCCTCGGGCAGGTGATGGCCGAGCGATTCGGCATCGCCGTCGCCGGAACCCACGGGAAATCGACCACCACGGCGATGATCGCGTACACCATGCTTAAATGCGGCGCGGATCCCAGTTTTGTGGTGGGGGGCACCGTTCCGCAATTAGGCGGTGGCAGCCGATCGGGAATGGGCGATGCGTTTGTGGCCGAAGCCTGCGAATTCGATCGCAGCTACCACAAGCTCGCGCCCCGGGTCGCGATCATCACCAATATCGAAGAAGATCATCTCGACTGTTACAAAAACATTGAAGAAATCGTCGAGTCGTTTCGACACTTTGCTCATCTGGTTCCATCAAACGGATTGATCCTGGCCAACGGGCAGGATGGTCGCGTGCTGCAAGCACTCGCGGGAATTCGAATTCCGGTGGAAATGGTCGCACTATCAGAAGGTTTCGCCTGGAGCACCCGCCAGACCGGGCTGAGTAATGGTTGTTATTGCGGTGAGGTGTCCTACAAAGGAAAGGTCGTTGCCCATCTCCAGTTAGCAGTCGCAGGGCTGCATAACTTATTTAATGCAACGATGGCTGTCGCCGCCTGCGCCGCATATGGCATCAACCCCGCCGAGGCAGGAAAAGCAATCGGTGACTTCCGCGGTGTGGATCGTCGCATGACCGAGGTCGGGCGAATCAATGGCGCGCTGGTGGTGGATGATTACGGCCATCATCCGACGGAGATTCGTGCAACATTGACAGCAATCCGCGAGCGATATTCGCCGCGCCGGTTGTTTTGTATTTTCCAGCCGCATCAGCACAGCCGGACGCGTTTTCTTCTGGAGGATTTTGCCAGGAGTTTTGCCGAGGCGGATGAGACAATCGTGCCGGATATTTATTTTGTGCGCGACAGTGAATCTGAGCGGCAGCGCGTCAGCAGTGGGGATCTTGTTGAACGCGTGCGGGCTGCGGGACAAAAAGCGCAGCATCTGCCCGATTTTTCTGCTATCGTCACCTATCTGAAAAACCAGGCGCGCGCAGATGACCTGATTGTCACGATGGGCGCGGGCAACGTGTGGGAAATCGGACGGGACCTCGTTGGGTGACCAGAATAACCGGGCGGTTGTTTGACCTTCCTTAGTTCAGGGTGAAAGCGTTCATGATACAAACAGCAAGCGCATTTGCGGGATTGGAAGAGATAGTTACTGAAAACGCGCCGCTGGCGCCCATGACCTGGTACCGAATTGGCGGGCCGGCAAGATATCTGATCAACCCGCGCACCATTGAAGAACTTCAACTGGCCACGCGCCGCTGTGCAGAGAATCAAATCCCCGTCTACGTTCTGGGTCTTGGCGCGAACCTGCTGGTAAGCGATGCGGGAGTAAACGGCGCGGTGTTTCGCCTGGATTCGGATCACTTTCGGCGCGTGCACATTCAAGCGGGAAATGTTGAAGTCGGTGCCGGCGCTGACATGCAAAAGCTGGTACTCCGCAGCGTGCGCGCGGGACTTGCGGGGATCGAATGCCTGGCGGGCATTCCGGGCACCATCGGCGGTGGAATTCGCATGAATGCCGGCGGAAAGTTCGGTGATATCGGTGCGGTTGTCAGTGTTGTTACGGTGATGGACCAGAACGGCGAAATCTTCCACCGCACAAAAGATGATCTCGTTTTCGATTACCGCAGCACAAATATCTCCGCCAAGTTCATTCTCGATGCCAGGCTTGAGTTGGAAGAAGACGAGCCGGATAATATTTTGCGGCGGACCAAGGAAATCTGGATGTACAAGCGGAACACCCAACCGCTGAACACCAAGAACTGCGGCTGCATTTTCAAAAATCCCCGGGGTCTGAGCGCGGGGGCGATTATCGATCAGGCGGGGCTGAAGGGTGCCCGCGTCGGCGGAGCCGAAGTCAGTGACAAGCATGCGAATTTTGTGGTCGCCCATGCCGGTTGCAAAGCCGACGACGTGATGAACCTGGTGAAGCTGATCCGGGAAAAAGTATGGGAGAAGAATCAGATTCACCTGGAGAGTGAAGTGCAGATCTGGGGATAAAGTGTTTCGATTGTCCGTTGTCTCTGGTGAAGCGGATTTTAGTAACTGGCCACTGAGCGGGCAATTGACATGAAAATCACCGTTCTTTACGGCGGTCCCAGCGCGGAACGCGAAATCAGTCTGATCAGCGGGAAGGCGGTCATCGACGGCCTTGTGTCCATGGGACATATCGTCTTTGGCAGCGACATTTCACCCACTGATTTATCCGGGCTCGACAAAGAAGCCGACGTGATTTTTCCGGTACTGCACGGTCAGTTTGGCGAAAGCGGCGAACTGCAGGAAATTCTCGAGCAGCGAGGGCTGCGATTTGTCGGCAGCGGTAGTGCTGCTTCCAAGCTTGGCATGAACAAGGCCCACACAAAAAAGGCCTGGGAAAATGCGGGACTGCCGACGCCTGCGTATCGCACCCTCCACCGCGGGGAAGAAATTGGCGATATTCCGGGGTCGTGCGTCGTCAAAGCGCTGAGCAGTGGAAGCAGCATTGATGTCATTCTCTGCAGGGACCCCGCTGCGGGAATCACGCAGGCGACGGCGGCCATTAACGAGTTGTTCACCCGCCACGAGATGGTATTGGTGGAGCAGTACATCGACGGGCCGGAATTAACAGTCGGCTTGCTGGAAGAACAGGCGCTTGCTCCGATTCGCATCGTCCCGAAGTCGGATTTTTTCGATTTCAATGCAAAGTACAAAGCCACCGATACTGAGCACCGTTTTGACACTGGATTGCCCGCCGAGGTCGTGGAAAACTGTCGCGAATTAGCCCGCAAGGCGAATCAGGTGGTGGGCGCCAGAGATCTGGCGCGCATCGATATCATGCTGGATGCGGCCCACAATCCTTATCTTCTGGAAATTAATACATTGCCCGGATTCACGCCTAAGAGCCTGTTACCCGAGGCTGCCGCGCATGCCGGCATCGCTTTTGGTCCACTGGTGGATCGGTTGGCGCGGCGGGCATTTGAGCGCGCCTGATCCAACTGATTTTATCTGAGCAGCAGTTAAAATCCGGCTTCATTCACCGCTACGCCGTGCGCCTTGAGGGTGTTAATCTGCACCAGCTTTGCGGTCTCCGGCTCTGCAACCACATCACTATGGCAGACTGCTTTCTTGCCTTTGTGGGCGAGCTTGTGGATTTCGGCGGCCGTTAAAACCCCGCGTTGCTTGAGTATTTCGGCGCCGGCGGCGTTCACTCCCGGTGATGCCATAGCAGCCTTTTCGGGCTGCGCTGCATCATCTTTCCCGCTGTAGAAATCGGTGATTTCCTTGCTGATTCGCACGCTGCACCAGTCGTGGCCGCACATCGCGCAGAAGTCGGTATCAACTTCAAGATCTTCATCGTGATACGCCCGGGCCAGATCGGGGTCGAAACTGAGATCAAAATGCTTTTGCCAGTTGAGAGCGGCACGGGCTTTTGTCAGTTCATCGTCGCGGTCGCGCGAACCGGGGATTCCAAGGGCTACGTCCGCGGCGTGGGCGGCAATTTTATACGCTACGCAACCCTGTTTAACGTCGTCTTTCTTCGGCAGTCCGAGGTGTTCCTTGGGCGTTACATAGCAGAGCATGCTGGCGCCGTGATAGCCAGCGCTGGTAGCACCAATGCAACTGGTGATATGGTCGTAGCCGGGGAAAATGTCAGTTACCAGTGGTCCCAGCACATAAAACGGTGCGCCGTGACAGAGCTTTCGCTGAAGCTTCATATTGTATTCGATTTGATCGAACGGAACATGGCCGGGCCCCTCGACCATCACCTGCACGCCTTTGGCCCATGCACGCTCGGTCAGTTCACCCAGGGTTTGCAGTTCACGCAATTGCGCTTCATCGGAGGCATCGGCCAGACCGCCGGGGCGAAGTCCGTCTCCAAGCGAAAACGACACATCGTATTGTCGCATAATGTCGCAAATGTCATCGAAGATTTCGTACATCGGGTTCTGCTTGTTATGCGTGAGCATCCATTTAGCCAGAAGTGACCCGCCGCGAGAAACGATCCCGATCAGACGCTTTCGTACATAGGGAAGGTGTTCTCTTAATACACCAGCATGAATGGTGAAATAATCCACCCCCTGCATTGCCTGCTTTTCCAGCTCTTTGAGGATGATGTCATACGTGAGGTCTTCGATTTTCTTTCCGATGATCATCGAATAAATCGGCACCGTACCGATGGGCACGGTGCTGTTTCGAATAATTGCCTCGCGACAGGCATCGAGGTCCCCGCCGGTGGACAGATCCATTACCGTATCGGCGCCCCACTTCTCGGCCCATTTAAGCTTCTCAACTTCCTCGTTGGTGCCGGAGGATACCGGCGAAGCACCCATGTTGGCGTTTATCTTGGTAAGCGACGCGCGTCCGATGGCCATCGGTTCGAGCTTGTATTTCAGATGTACTTTGTTGGCGGGAATGATCATGCGACCCGCGGCCACCTCGACGCGAATCTGCTCCGCCGTCAGGTGCGGCTCCCGCGCGGCGACGTGTTGCATCTGCGGTGTAACGATGCCACTACGCGCTTCCTCCAGCTGCGTGAGTCCTTCGATATCACGTGCTGCGGCAAAATCCATCGCGGTTATATCTGAAACGCCTGGCATTCCCGGAGTGTCCGGCGAAGCAAACATATAAGCCGACCCTACACGCCCCGGCTTGGAGAACGAGCCGGGATTAGTCCCCTCCCGATCCGTCGAAGGGTTGTCGCCCAGTGGGGGAAGCATAAACGAGCGATCAGTGGTTTTGGCAATCGACATACACAGATCTCCATTTCAGATCGAAAAGCATACTGACCACGGATTTCACTGTTGGTTTGGACCGAGTCACCGACTGTTATCCGCGCGAGCCGTGGTAAAAAATCGCTGGGGGCGAACTGATCGGATGGGAATCTGGCGCACGAACCGAATAAACAGCAAGCGGTTCGTTCGCTTCCCTACGCCGGTTCTCCGGATCAGGTTCCAAGGGTTTGTTCTCAGGCCCACCGCTTTCAGCGACGGGTCACCCCTAGCGAACTGAATCAAGTTTAGGTGCATCAGTTCCGCTACGCAACAAAGGTTTTTCCGCCAGTCGCTTTTGGAGGATGCGGGGATGCAGATACGCGCGGTACGTTTCGCGCATGGCTTTAGATGCAATTATCTTTGACGTAGACGGCACATTAGTCGACTCAAACCCCTTGCACATTGAAGCATTTCGGCTGGCGTTTGCCGGTTGCGGTTACAAGGTGCAAAGCGACCGTATCGCAGTGGAGATGGGCAAGGGCGGCGATCAACTCGTGCCGGCTATTCTTGGCGCGGTTGCCGATCGCAAAGACGGCGACGCGATCCGCGCGGATCAGCCGGTTCAGTTCGAAGCGCTTGCAAAAAAACAGGGAATCAATCTTTTCCCTGAAGTTGAACGCCTCATTGCCGAGGTTCGCAGGCGCGGGCTCATGACGGTTATTGCGACTTCAGGCGGAAAAAAACAACTCGCTGTTCTACAAAAATATTCTGGTTTCGACTTCAAAAGCGCAGCGGACGTTTTAGTAACTTTTGACGACGTCCAGAACAGCAAACCCGCGCCGGATCTGCTCGCATCGGCGGTGAAAAATTCCAAACTTTCCGCCGCTCAGTGCGTGCTCCTCGGCGACAGTGTTTACGACGCTGCTTCAGCGCACCGAGCCGGAGTGGTGTCTTTGGGCGTTTTGTGCGGCGGAAGCACTGCTGAATCACTCTTAGGGGCGGGAATGCGTCGAGTGTTCCGCGATCCCGCTGAAGTCCTGAATCGGTTCGACGAGGCGTTGCAGACCGCCTCACCCGGCCCGTCTCATCTCACACGCGAAATTATGGAACGCCTGATGCAATCAGCACTGACGGCGGCTGAAGAGGGTATGGCTGATAATGAAGTTCCCATTGGCGCGGTCATCGCGCTTGGAGACGGAACCGTGGTCGCGCGAGGATGGAACCAGTTGAATCGCACGCATAACCCCATCGATCACGCGGAAATCGTAGCGTTCAATGCCGCGGGCGGAAAACTTCCGCAAGGTGCGAGGGATTTGATTCTTGTTTCAACGCTGGAACCGTGCGTCATGTGTACAGGCGCGGCCATGGAGGCGGCGATTGATACGATTCTGTTCGGGCTACGTGCTCCTGCCGATGCGGGGTCCGGTCGGGTGAGCCCACCGCGCAGTCCAGATATTCAAATGCCACGCATCATCGGTGACATTCTTGCGGCTGATTCACTGGAATTGCTGAAGAAATGGTTCGCGCGGAATGAAGCAGGGCCACAAGCCCGCTATGTGCGGCAATTGCTACAGCTGCATGGTGCAGTGTAACTACAGGAGAGAGGTCGGGTCGACATCCACCGCAATACGGTCGCTCTTTGCAAGCGCTTTGGCCTGCCGAACGTGGGCAAGCACTTTTTGCAGTCGCTCGGATTTATCGCTGACCAGCACGATTTGGTTTCTAAAGTAGCCCGCGATTCTGCTGATCGGGCATGGCATTGGACCTTTCACAACCACCCCGTCGCCAATTTCGTTCACTGCGTTGTTGATGGCGGCGGCGAGGTCGTCGCTGAGTTTATGCAGCTTTTCCTGGTCCTGATCGCGCAGGATGATACGGACCATGCGCGTAAAGGGCGGCAGTCCTACCTGTTTGCGCATTTTCAATTCCGCGGCGGCAAAGCCCAGATAATCCTGCTTGAGTGCAAAGCGGATCGTCGGATCATCCGGCAAAAAAGTTTGCAGTACCACGCGGCCTGGCGCATTGCCCCTGCCGGCACGGCCGGCAACTTGCGTGATGAGCTGAAATGTTCGTTCACCCGCGCGGAAGTCTGGCAACGCAAGGGCGGTGTCCCCGCTGATGACACCAACAAGCGTGACATTCGGGTAGTCCAATCCTTTGGCGATCATCTGCGTGCCCAGCATGACCTGTACCTCACCGGCGCAAACCGGCCGAGCAGGGATTCGTAGTCTTTTGAACCGCGCATGGTGTCACTGTCGACACGCGCGAATTTCAGAGCTGGAAATTTCCGGCTCAATTCTTCTTCCACCCGCTGCGTGCCCAGACCGAAAAGGCTCAGCTTTTTTCCGCAGGTGGGGCACTTATCGGGAAGGCGATTAGAAGCCAGACAGTAGTGGCATGTAAGTTGTCCGGTGTGGATTCCCGCTTCGAGCCGCGCGGTCGTGACATTGGTTCCCGGAGTACGATGGTAGGTCATGGTGGCGTCGCAATATTTGCATTGCAAAGCTTCACTGCAGCTTGCGCAATAAACGAAATTAGAATATCCGCGGCGATTGAGAAGTAGGATCGCCTGATGACCGCTTTCCAGGGTTGATTTTAGAAGATGTTCGAGCCGTTGAGACAGAAGGTGAACGCCGCGGCGAAACTTGTTTTCCTGTCGCATGTCGAGCAACTCAACATGCGGCATCTGCAGCCCGCGCACCCGATTGGCGAGGGTAAGCAAATGATAATGGCTGATCGCGGGTTGTTGGCCGGCATTTAGGGCACTCATCCCAGCCAATGAATCACCACGCGCGATGCCGACTTTGTACCAGGTTTCCAGTGAAGGCGTCGCGCTGCCTAACAGAACGGGGACACCTTCAAGCTGGGCGCGTTTAATCGCGACATCGCGGCCGTGGTACCGCGGGGCGCTGTCCTGCTTATAGCTCGGCTCGTGTTCTTCATCGACGACGATCATTCCCAGGTTGGGCACCGGCGCGAATACCGCGGATCTTGCGCCAACGATCACATCGGCGCGCCCTTGATTGATTCTTTGCCAAAAGCGGTGCCTCTCCGTGGAAGACAGCCCGCTGTGGAGGATCGCAACACGTTTAAAGCGAGCCACAAATCGCTTGACGGTTTGCGGGGTCAGTGCGATCTCGGGAACCATAACGATCGCTTGTTTTCCAGCGTCCACGACCTGGCGGATGCATTGCAGATAGATCTCGGTCTTCCCGCTTCCGGTGACGCCGCGCAGAAGATTGACCGAAAAACCACCGGCTGTAACGCGGGGGCGGATGTCGGCAAAGACCTGGCTTTGCTCGGGATTCAATTCCTTGTCAGGCTCAGAATGGTCGGCAGTGAAAATTTCGTCGGTCAGTCCCTGCAGATCCGGCACCCTGGTGACGGTGACTATGCCAAGACGCGCTACTTTGCGGATGGTAGGGGCAGCCACAGCGGCCTCACCGGCCAAGCGGACAAGCTCGATTCCTTCGTCGGGCTTTAGTTGCAGCAGGCGCGCAAGCAGTGCGCGTCGCTTGGGTGCTTTGGTTTTTTCAAAAACGGCTTGAAGCGCTACGCGGTCGATCGCTGGTCGGACGATGGATGTGTATCCGATTCCAATTCGTTTTTTAACCGCCGATGGAATGATCGATTCCAGCACCACGCCCAGCGGCGCGACGTAGTAGCGGCTCATCCAACGTGCCAGCATCATCATCGACGGAGAAACCAGCACGCGATCGTCGATGAGTTCATGCAGCAACTTTATTTTGGGGTAAGTGGACGTGGACCGAATACCAACAATATATCCACTGGCGAGCTTATTTCCCCGGCCAAGGGGGACGCGGACCCGCTGACCGATGGCGATAACACCTGCAAATTTCCTGGGAATAGAATAATCCAGCACGCGATCGATGGCCTGCTCGAGTGCGACAACCGCAAAAGGGCCGATCTGTGCATCGGGTGCAGACTCAGTCGAGAGCTGGGGAAAAAGCGTGTCCATATACCGGAGCTATCGAAGTATCAGGGCAATTCAATTAGAATCCAACAGGCAAGATTAATGTTAGGATTAAGTTCGGTATTAGTCTATCGGATTGGTTGCAGCGAAGGAAAATGACAGAGTCTAAGAAACCAAAGTTTCGCGGTCGCGAGCATCGCCTGGGGATTGTGTCATGGACGCCATTCAGCAATCTCGAGCGGGCGGTTCTGGCGGTTGCTTCGGTGCTGTGTGGCGGAGTTTGCATCTGGGTCGGCGACCTGCTGAGAATTCCGCGCGAGCCGCATTTTAATGGAAGCCTTTTACTGGGTGGAGCGGCGGTCAGCGGGGTCATCGCGGTAGGTGTTTCCATTGCAATCTGCATGGCCATCGGAAGTCTAATCGCTGCATTTTTCACATTGGAAGCGGGTCTGTTCTGCACGTGTATCGGACTGGCATTTTTTGCGGTGCGCTGCGGCCCAATTCGACCCGTGCTTCAATATTCAACCGGGAATGGCACGCTGATTTTCCTTGCCATTGAAACGGTTTTGGCAGGCGGATTACTGGTGGCAGGTTGGCTTGGGCTGGAATTTTTTTTCCGACATTTGCACCCGGAACCAATGCCGGAATTGGACCGAAGTGCACCCAATGAAACAAAGGATGCGAGCCTTCAGCAAAAGACGATAACCATCGGGGTCGCTGTGGTGGCGATGGGACTTTGCGAGCAGATCCTCATTCAAAGCGACGTTCAGGCCCAGGCGATGGCGGGAACATTCGTTGCTGCATTCGCCGGATCGATGGCGGCTTACATGTTTCAACCTCTGACCGAGGGAATCTGGTACTGGACCGGGCCAATGGTGCTGGGCGCGATCAGCTATCTGCTGGCATACTTTTCATCGGATCGAATCAGTGTCGGTGACCTGCACGGCTGGACCGCGCCGCTGACCAGAACAACACCCCTGATGTACATCAGCATGGGAACAGCCGGCGCAGTTCTGGGCTACTGGTGCAGCAGACGGTGGGCACAACCAGAAGGGGACGTTGTGGCAGACGCAAAATGATCCGGTCAGCACTTGAACCAACGCGGCCACGCCTGGAAACTACGCCACCTTTCTGATTTTATGAATGTGTCATCGCCAAATGCATTGTGGATCGAGCTGGGCAAGCGCGCGGGCGTTGCATTCAGCGAAACACAGTTAACGCAGCTCGCGTCTTATCTGGATCTTTTGTTTGCTGCCAACGCGCGGATGAATTTAACGCGTATCACAGATCGCCCGGCTGCCGAAATACAGCATGTGGGAGACGCGCTGACGCTCCTGCCCTTTCTCCCAAACGGAGCATTACAGATCGCGGACGTGGGCAGCGGCGGTGGGGTGCCCGGTCTTCCGCTGGCGATCGTGCGGCCCGAAGGGCGTGTTGTGCTGATCGAATCGACCAAGAAAAAAGCAGTGTTTCTCAGGCAGACCGCTGAGTCGCTTGGGCTGTCCAACGTAACAGTCCTGGATATGCGCGCCGAAGATGTCGGGCGAGGCCTGGCTCGTGAAACATTTGATATTGCGGTGGTGCGGGCAGTGGCAACGATGAATTGGCTTGCGGAGTGGTGCCTTCCGCTGTTGAAAAATGGTGGGAAAATGTTGGCGATGAAGGGGCAGAGAATCAGCGAAGAGCTACCAGCAGCCACCATGGCGATCCGCCGACTTGGAGGAGCGCCGGCGGTGCTGCATCCGGTCGAACTTCCCGGCAGCGAGCATCGTGTGATCGTGGAGATTATCAAGATGCAACCCAGCGACGCGGTTTTCCCAAGGCCGGCGAGCATCGCGAAGGGTAAAGCGATTTCATAAACTAATGTCGATCTGCGCACCCGGTCATAAAGCCGGTGGTTCCACACGAAATAGATCTCAATGCCAAAACTCAAAATCTTATCTGCAACTCCCGCTTCGCTTGGATACACATTTCCCGCCGAGTGGGAACGGCACGCGGGCACATGGTTTTCCTGGCCGCGGCCGGAGGGGATTTCATTCCCGGACAAATATCACACCGTGCCGGAAAATCTGGCTCGAATTTTTTCAGCCATCGCGGTGCGCGAGGCCGTGCACATCAATGTACCCAACGGAAACTACGAGCGGATCGTCCGGGAAGACTTAAAGGCCCATGGATGCCCGGTGAAGAACATTCATTTTCATCATATCAAGACCAACGAAAGTTGGTGCCGGGATCACGGGCCGGCGTTTGTGGTCAACCGTTCAAAGAAAAAGCTGGCTGTGGTGGATTGGGCATTTAACGCCTGGGGCGGCAAATACCCGCCTTTTGATGATGATGACGCGGTTCCGACGCGTGTAGCCGAACTGTTCAAGCTGCCGATTTTTTATCCAAAGGTCGTCATGGAAGGCGGCGCGATCGATGTGAACGGGGCCGGAACACTTTTGACGACCACCGACTGTCTGCTGAACAAAAATCGCAACCCGCATCTCGGCAAAGCAGAGATCGAGCAATACCTGAAAGACTACTACGGTCAAAAGCACATCTGCTGGTTGACCGGCGGAATCGAAGGAGATGACACGGACGGTCACGTCGATGACTTGGCCCGCTTTATCAGTCCGACGCAGATCGTGATCGGCAAGGAAACAAATGCGAGCGACGATAATTATAAGGTATTAAATCGAGCGCGGAAGCAGGTGGATGGGTTGCGGGACCAGGACGGAAAAGCGTTTGACATCATTGAAATTCCGATGCCGCGTGCCGTGGAATTTGATGGTCAGCGATTGCCGGCAACGTACGTGAACTTTTATTTTGTGAACGGCGCGCTCCTGGTGCCAACGTATCGCGACAAAAAAAATGACAAGCGGGCGATCGATATTTTGCAGAAAGCCTTGCCTGACCGCGAGGTGATTGGAATTGATTGTGTTGAACTGATCTGGGGTTTGGGCGCGATTCACTGCCTGAGTCAGCAGCAGCCCAAAGTTTAAATTTCCCCACGTTGCCAACGTCCGCCAGCAAGGTTACGGTACGCTGATGCCCGTTGAAAAATGGTCTGACAACGTCGTGGTTGCCCACCTATCGGATGATCCGCAATTCGGCGAGGACATCATGTCCATCGAGGATTCGATCGACCCGATTGCCAAAGACATCGTGCTGGATTTTGCCGCTGTTCACTTTCTGAACTCATCGAACCTGGCTCGCTTGCTGAAGATTCGCAAGAAAATGACCGCCAGCGACCGGCGGCTGATTTTGTGCAGCATGTCCACGCAAGTGTGGGGCGCGTTCCTGGTGACGGGGCTCGATAAAATATTTGAGTTCAGCGACAACGTTCCCACCGCGCTGGCGACGCTGCAGATGGCTTGAACCCCAACGACTCATTTCCACAGCGACTGATCCGGCAGAGGCGACACCTTTCGTTCCCAGATTCGGCCGAGAATCGGTCTTAGTGTCTTTTCGATAAAGAGAAATCCGGCGCTGACGAATAGCGCCATGCCGAGCAGGCTATAGACGTTTTCAATGCCCATGATGCAGTAACCCAGAAGAATAGTGGGCAGGTGAAAAAGGTAGACCGGGTAGGAAAGATCGCCGAGATAATTCAGGATCGCTCCAATGCCGCGGGGCACTGGAATCGAGCCCGCGAATGTCACGGTTAAGGTCGCGCCGACAAGACATGGAATTGAATAAGGCGCTTTGTATTCGGTATTCAGTATCAGCAGCACGGTTCCCAGAGCGGCAATCGAAAAGCCAATGAAGACGGATGTTCGATATCGCTGGAGCAGATATCCAGCGAGCCACGCCCAAACGAACATCAACAGCGGCAGGCCCCACGATAAAGTTGAATAATGTCCATAGCCGAGTTTGACCAGGTGTGGGTAAAGCCAGCCAAACGCACACGCGGAAATGACTATCAACACCAGCAGAAACAAGGTACGCGTTTTGCCAAACCAAGGCGCAAGCAAGTAGCAGGCGACTTCTATCCCCAGCGTCCAGACGAGCATATTGGAATCGACAGGCGGGCAGATGAGGTTCTGCATCATTAACAGATTTCCGATGACCACCCAGATGTGGGGACGGGGAATCAAAATGAATTGCGACCGTGTGACCAGAGCATCTGCGCCGGATAAAAATGGCACCAGCGCGTACAAAACGGCCACCGCATACAACGGATAGATACGCAGCACGCGACGTTTGAAAAATCCGACGGGTCTCTGCTGCAGTGAATGTCCGATGGAATATCCTGAGACGATCAAAAACCCCAGCACCGCCGAGGTGCCGCCGAACAATGCAGGAAACAGTGGTGCTTCGCCGAGGCTTTGGAACCAGGTCAGATGTCCGCAGACCACGACCAGGGCGAGGAAAAAACGCAGACCTGCCAACACGCGCCAGCGCGAATCGGCATTACCACCGGAGACACCGTTTGGGATTTCCACCGAAACATCCGCCATGTCGCGTTTTCTTTCTATACGGCCCGCGCGAAGGGCAGTCTCGGCAAAAGCGATCGTGATGCCTGCACATGCTCCGCGGTCGATGGTATGATACCCGCACACGGGAGCGACATGGCCTTTAACCGGATGCATAGCTTGATTGGACCCTCATGACAACACTCGCAATTACCGGTGCTTCCGGTCGGATGGGATCTCGCCTGATCGCGCTTGCCGGAAAAGATCCCGCGTTCAAGCTTCTCGCCGCGATCGAAAGACCGGACAGTCCACTGATGGGCAGAGACGGCGGCGAGGTTGCAGGCATTGGTTCGATCGGAGTCCCGTTGGCATTTGATCTGCGTCCCACGCCCGACGTGCTGATTGATTTTACCACGCCCGCGGCGACCCGGCATTGGCTTAAAACCTGCCGCGATCGCGGGATTGGAATGGTCATCGGCACCACCGGTCTCCAGCCGACCGATCACGATGCGATTGATCAGGCGGCAGTGGATATCCCCATTATCCAGGCACCCAATATGTCATTGGGGGTAAATCTGCTGTTCAAAATCGCTGCCGAGGTCGCCAGGATTTTGGGCGATGAATACGACATCGAGATTGTCGAGGGACATCATCGATTTAAAAAGGACGCGCCGAGCGGCACCGCACTTGGCCTGGCAGATGCCATCCTCAAGGCAACCGGCAAGACGCGCGATCGTCTGGTTTACGATCGCCACGGTGACGACGTGGTACGCGAGCCCGGAGACATCGGTGTGCACGCGCTTCGCATCGGCGATGAGGTGGGCAAACACACCGCGTATTTCGCTGCCCTGGGGGAGCGCCTCGAGCTGACCCACGTCGCGACCAACCGCGATACATTTGTGCATGGCGCGCTGAGAGCCGCCAAGTGGTTGAGCAGCCAAAAGCCCGGGCGGTACACGATCGCCGATGTAATCGGCCTCTAGAAAAAATGAGAATGATCATCGCCGATGCCGAGTGAAGAAAAAGACATCACCGCCGATCCGATAAGCCCCGGACGGCTCATCCAACGGCGGAGCAAGAACGATGTCATTTTTTATGCGTCGCCGTTGCTCGAACATCATGGTATTCGCCATGCATTCAGCACGCGCATCGGCGGCGTGAGCGAGCCACCTTTCAACGCGATGAACCTTGGCAATCCCAACGGGTGCGCAGGTTCAGGATCCGACCGATCACATACTCGAAAATTATCGCAGACTGATGCAGGCAATAGGATGTGAAAATCTGCCAAGATATTATCTCCACCAAATTCACGGGGACCTGGTCAGCATTGTGGAAGGGGACGATTTTTCGAATAGTACGAAGGGGGATGGGCTGGTAACCGCGCAACCGGGCCGCGTTTTATCCGTGCGCGTTGCGGACTGTTGCCCGGTGCTGCTGGCGACACCGGACGGGCGGGCGGTTGCGGCCATTCATGCAGGCTGGCGCGGCGCTGTTGGTGGAGTGATCGCTGCGGCTGTTTGCAAGTTGAAATCGATCGCCAATGTCGACCCCGCGACCCTGCTAGCTGCCGTTGGACCTTGCATTGGGCTTGACGCCTTTGAGGTTGGCCCGGAAGTTTTGGCTCAGTTCGAAAGCGTTTTCGGAATCGACGCACCGTTGCGTCACGATGCAAATGGAAAAGGGCACGTCGATCTGGGCGCGGCCTGCCAATTACAGTTGCTGCGCGGGGTTGACGCTAACGCACATCGACACCACGGATAGATGTACCTATCGCGACGCGGATGAGTTTTTCTCGCACCGCCGCGAGAACGGTGTCACCGGGCGAATGTCGGCTCTGATCGCGTCGTCCGATTGACGGTGAAAGCCGTTTCAGTACCAAAGCCGCTTGAATCAATGCGCGTATTGCCGCAAAAAAGGTTCGACTCCGTGGCACCATTCTCTCTGAGTTCCGGCAAGTTCAAACACCAGAGCAGCTTGCTGTGGTGCGTTCTGATCTTTGCCGTCACATTCCTCGCGTTTTCCCGGATGAGCGCTTATCAATTTTCGTATTGGGACGATCAGGGAACGATCTTCGAGAATCCGCGCCTTAATCCACCGACCTGGAAAACGCTGGGGTTTTACTGGACCACCGGCGATGAGCTCACCACGATGGGACTGTATGTCCCTGTAACATACACCTTCTGGAGCGGGCTGGCTCGGATAGCGCGGCTGCAGCATCCTGATGCCCAGGGATTCACGCTGAATGCCGGCGTTTTTCACACTGCGAATATCCTCATACACGCCCTGACAGCAGTGATGGTGTTTCGACTGCTTTGCCGATTTTTTGATGATCATATCGCTGCGTTGATCGGCGCGCTCTTTTTTGCGTTGCATCCGGTGCAGGTGGAAACGGTTGGTTGGGTGTCAGGCACAAAAGATCTGCTTTGCGGGTTATTCTCTGTCGGATCGCTGCTGATGTATGTCCGATCGGTGCAGGTTTCATCCGGCGACGTCTCGCCGGCAAATGCACGCTTGGCGAGGCGTTGGCGATATTGGCTGGGAGCCGGGCTGTTTGTCATCGCCATGTTGAGCAAACCCACGGCAGTTGTCGTGCCGTTGATGGCCGCAACCATCGCGGTCTACATTCTGAATCGCCCGACTTCTATCACGCTCAAGTCATTGCTCCCCTGGTTTATTCTCATGATTCCGTGCATGTGGTGGACCAAGGTGATTCAGCCTGCAACCTGGAACAGTCCGCTCCCCTTGTCGGCGCGGCCCGCGGTGGCGGCGGACGCGATCGCGTTCTACGTGTATAAGCTTGTTTGGCCGCTGAACCTGTGTGTTGATTACGGCCATCACCCTCAGGCAATTGTCGATAATCACCTGATCTATTTCACATGGGTTTTGCCTGTGGCATTAGTCGCATTGCTCTGCTGGAAATGCAACCGCAACGCAACGGCCGCGGCGCTGCTCTGGCTTTTTCCCCTGCTGCCAGTCCTGGGATTTGTCGGCTTTGAATTTCAGCAGATTTCCACCACGGCGGACCATTATTTATATCTCCCCATGCTCGGTGTTGCGGTTTTTATCGCCTGGACTTTGACGATAATTAAATCCTCATCCAAAACGCTTTTCGCTGTGCTGATTTTAATCGCGATGGCTGCGCGTACTGTCCTTCAAGAGCCGGCCTGGCAAAACACGAGAACTTTGTTTCAACATACCCTGCAGGTTAATCCCGATAGTGTGATCGCATCCGATGGGCTTGGATTTATTGCCGGTCGCGAAGCACGAAGAATGACCGACCCTGCTCAAAAGCAGCGGGCCAGGCAGTTGCTCGATGAGTCGATCGCGTGGTATCAGCAATCGCTCACCAGAGAACCTTCGTCTGTCCCATCGCTTTATAATCTCGCGCTGGCGTACAAAGCGGTGGGGGACCTGAAACAGGGGCGAGAACAATTGCATCGCATCGTGGCGATCCAACCACAGTTGCCGCCTGCGATGCGGGTTGATCCGATCGATCTGGCGCGGCGGTTGTACGATTACCCCGATATTCAAGGGGCAATAGACTGGCTCGATCAGGTGATTCAGCAAAATCCGCGTAACACGATTGCCCTGGTGCTGCGCGAGAAAGCACTGCAGCAACTCGCGACTTCGAGGCCGCAGTAAGCTTTGCTGCTCACGCGCGCGGTGAAAACCTTGGTAGACTTGTGCCATGTCTCTGAATCACGAATTATCGGATTTGTTCAAAACGATGGCAGCCATCATGGATATCAAAGGGGAGAGCGTTTTTAAGTCGATCGCCTTCTCGAAAGTCTCCCGGTTGTTAAAGGACATGACTTTCGATATTCGCAAAGCGCACACCGAAGGCAAGCTGGATGAGATAGAGGGCATCGGCGCATCGAGTCGAAAGATTATCGAGGAATACATCACCACGGGCACCAGCACGGATGCCGATGAATTAAAAGCCAGCGTGCCCGCCGGCTTGATCCCCATGCTGGAAATCCCGGGGCTTGGACCCAAGACGATCGCGCTGTTCTGGAAAGAACGCGGCATTACCACCGTTGAGGAACTCACGCTGGCGATCGACGGAAAAAAGCTTGAAGGGCTGAAAGGCGTTGGTGAGAAAAAGATCGAATCCATCAAGCAGGGAATCGCACTTCTTGCCCAGGGAGCCGGACGCGTGGGGATTGTAGACGCGATGGAGATTGGTGAATCGCTGGTGAGCCGACTTCGGCAGAATCCACTGGTCGGGCAGGCGGAGATTGCCGGAAGTCTTCGAAGGCGGCGCGAGACGGTGGGGGACCTTGATCTGGTCTGCGCGCTCACCGAAGGAAACGAAACTTCCGGCGAAAGAGTAACCGCCGAGTTCGTGAAACTGCCCGAAGTGCAGCGAATCCTCGGGCAGGGAAACACCAAGGCCAGCGTATTGACCACCGGCGGACTGCAGGTGGATCTGCGCATCGTGCCGTCGGAAAACTTCGGCGCAGCGTTGCTGTACTTCACCGGCTCGAAAGAGCACGGCGTCAAAATTCGCGGTCTCGCGCTGGAAAAAGGAATGACGCTCAACGAGTGGGGGTTATACGTATTGGCCGATCACGAAAAAGCCTCGAAAAAAATCGGTGAAGCGCCGAAGCTGAAGCCAGTCGCCAGCAAAAGTGAAGCAGATGTCTACAAGTCGCTGGGCATGATCTACGTGGAACCCGAACTTCGCGAAGACCGCGGCGAGATCGAAGCATCGCTGCAGCGCAAACTGCCGACGTTGATCGAACTCTCAGATATAAAAGGGGATCTGCATTCGCATACCACCGCGTCGGACGGGGTCGGCAGCATTGCGGAGATGGCCGAGGCGGCAATCGAGAAGGGGTATGAGTTCCTCGGCATTACCGACCATTCCAAGAGCCAGGTTATCGCCAATGGGCTAACCGTTGAGCGGTTGCTGAAGCATGTAAAAAATATTCGCCGCGCCAATGAATCTTACAAAGGGCAAATCCGCCTATTCGCCGGTTGCGAGGTGGACATCCTGGCTGATGGGTCGATGGATTTTGCGGATGAGATTTTGGCCGAGTTGGATTTTGTGATCGGCAGTCCGCACATTGCTTTGAAACAGGATGAGAAAAAGGCGACCGATCGAATACGCCGCGCGATAGAGAATCGGTATGTGAACTTCATTGGGCATCCCACTGGTCGATTGATTAACAGTCGAGAAGGGTTGCCCGTTCAGTTCGGCGAGTTGTTTCCAATCGCGGCCAGCAATGGAACGGCGATGGAAATCAATGCCGGTTACCCGCGCCTGGACTTAAACGAAACCAACGCCCGGGCAGCCATCAATGCGGGGGTGATGCTCAGCATCAACACCGATGCTCACAGCCCGATGGGTTTTGGCGAAATGATCAACGGAATTAACGTCGCCCGCCGTGCCTGGGTAACGAGAAAGTCGGTCATCAATTGCATGAGCACCGGGGATGTGGAAAAGTTTTTTGCCGCCAAGCGGAAGTGACATAGCAAAGAAGCAAAGCTTTGATGGGACCCACCCGGGGTTTCGGGATCGGACTGTTTTTTCGGATCCATCTTGATCCCGATACGCGGCGGCGACTGGAACCGCGACGCGCATGAATGACACATTTGGGGAAAAAACACACAGCATGTGCTTTCGGTCCGGCGCAGCGTATATAATTGTTTAATGTCTTGGATTGAAAACAGATTCGAAGAAGGTCTCATTGTCACCAGCATTGATTTCGCGCTGAACTGGGGAAGGAAAAACTCCCTTTGGCCGATGACATTCGGACTGGCATGCTGTGCAGTGGAGATGATGGCCACCGGTGGGAGCCGGTTTGATGTGGACCGCTTCGGTGCCGGCGCATTTCGTGCCACGCCGCGCCAGGCGGATCTGATGATCGTCGCCGGCACCGTGAATTATAAGATGGCCAGTCGCGTGAAACGCCTCTATCACCAGATGGCCGACCCGAAATATGTGATCGCCATGGGAGCCTGCACCGTCGGTGGCGGCCCGTACTTCAAGTACGGATATAATGTCGTCAAAGGCGTCGACCTCGTCGTGCCGGTGGACGTGTATGTTCCAGGATGTCCGCCTCGACCGGAGGCTTTGTTAGAAGGGATCATGCGGCTGCAGGATAAAATCGCCGGTCAAACGATCGCCAAACGCTGACTGCTGGCGCACCGGTGAGTCCGCACTATTCGTCAAAGATTGCGACTTTGCGCAACGCCTGATCGAGCCGCTCGAGATATTCACCCGCGGGGATTTCGATGCAGCCAAAGCGCTTGAGATGGCTCGTCGATGCCTGGGTGTCCAGCAGCTCAAACCCTTTTTCGTTAAGCCGTTTTACCAGCGCCACCAAGGCAATCTTGCTCGCATCACGTCGGCGATGGAACATGCTTTCACCGAAAAATGCGCCGCCCAGGCTCACACCGTAGAGACCGCCGGCAAGTTCACCATCCCACCACGTTTCCACGCTATGGGCAAAACCCAGTTCGTGCAGCTGCACGTAGGCATCGATCAATTTTTCATTGATCCATGTCCCGTCCAGCCGTGCTTCCTGGCATGCCCGCATGGTGTTCTGGAAGTTGTAGTTGATTCGGACGTCAAACCCTTTTCCGTTTCGAATCAGCTGCGCCAGCGTGTGGGGTATGTGAAAAGAATCCAACGGGAGTATTCCGCGCGGGTCGGCACTAAACCAGCTGATATCGCCGAGCGCGTCGGCCATGGGGAAAACACCCTGGGCATACGCTGACAAAAGCGTTTCGGGGTCCAGGCGAGCCTCGGGATGCTTTGAGGGCATTTCAATTGTTGGGCAGGATATTCACCGCTCGCGCTGCCAGCAGGACCACAACCGCAAGCGAAATGCAGGATTGAATCATCGTCAGCACTTTGGCCCAGCGGCTGAGCACCGGGGCATCCGTCGGCGAAAAAGCGGTACTGGTGTTGAACGCCACAAAGAGATAATCGATAAACTGTGGTGACCACAGCGCGCCACCCGATTTCAACTCAGAACTTTGATTTCCCTCTTCTGTCATTTGAGGAAAAAGAAAAGCGCCTTTTCGATGTCCGACCGCAATATCGCGCCCGTTAGGGCCGCCGGCATCGAGACGCCAATACCACAGGGCAAACACCAGAATGTTTCCAAACCACAGCGCAGCCGCCGACCTCAGCATCGTAACAGCGTGCTCCTCTCCTTTCTGCATGGCCACTACCAGCAGGCTCAGCGACCAGATCATAAAAAGCGTGAGCACTGATGAGTTTATTATTCCCAGGATGATGTTCAGACGATGCATGCCCTGCCGATGCGTGATTATCGGAGGGATGGTGAGAACCGTCGTGATGACCGGCACCATCCAGCGCGGGCCGATCGATAACGACGCCGGCAGCGCGAAGTAGAGCAACCCCACCGCCAGGGCCGCCACGATCGCCGGCCAGCGTGGTTCGGGCGGGTCAATCTCGTTCAGGTCAACATTGGCCGTTTCGTAATCAATGCTTTTGGATTCTGTCATGCGCCAGTATGTTTTCCTCTCTGCGGCGCGAATTGGCAACAGCAAAGGAACGAATGAGCACGCACGATGACGATCTGATGGACGACCCGGAAAATCCTGATCCATCGGATATGGACAAAGATGACTACACCATCACGGTTCGGTGTCCGCATTGTCGAAAATTCATTGATGAAGAGGCTGAGCAATGTCCCCGCTGCGGGATGTATATTATCGACGAACAATCGCCCGCCACCCGGCGTTTTCCCTGGTGGGTTTCGGTGGGGATCGGGCTGGCACTGCTGGCCGTGCTGTATGGATGGGTATTTTCAAAAGGGTAAATGCCTGCGTCGAAACAGGCCAAAAGACTGATGGGCCTAGCCTGTTTTCGCATTTCCTCACCCGGCGTGTTCGTGTATCGTGAAGGTCGCCATGAAATCCCTGAAGGGTCATTTTCTGATTGCTTCACCAACGCTTGTCGAGTCCAACTTTAACCAGGCGGTCGTGCTGATTCTGCAGCATGATGAAAACGGCGCATTGGGCGTCGTTATTAATCGCGAGATGGATGTGACGGTGCGGCAGGCGTGCGAACAGGTGCTGGAGACCGAATGCGACATTGAAGGTAACCTGTATCAAGGCGGCCCATGCGAAGCGCTGCTGATGGTTTTGCACAGCGACGATGAGGTGAACAGCGACGACGAAGCCGTGTTGCCGGGACTGCATTTTTCCACCGACAAGGACACCATTGAAAAACTTCTTCGCAACCCGCCTGACTCATTAAAATTCATCGTGGGCTATTCCGGATGGGCAGCAGGCCAACTGGAAGGTGAACTCACAAGCGCTTCCTGGCTGGTTGCACCCGCGTCTGTCCTCCGCGTGTTCGGACCCGTCGACGGTTTATGGAACCGCATGGTTTCCGAAGCAAATCTCAGCCAGTTCATCGACCCGCGCTTGATCCCTGACGATCCTTCAATGAACTGACGGGTCGCAGCCGAACTCGGAAATGCAGTTCCACCCAGCCCCTAATTTGTGGTATGAATCGTTCTGGAGACTGCATGGCACGCCAATGGTTTTTATTCTTTTTGATTTGCGTATTGGCGGCGGGCTGCGCGCCCAAGCCGATGTCGATTGACAATTCCCAGAAGATCAACGCCGGCGTGAATATCGTGCCCGAGGCGGTGCTGGCGTCCATGAAAAATCTGCCGTCTGACCGTCCCACCAGTTTGGATGAGCCGGACTTGATTGACGTGATTTCCGCCTCTGATGAGAAACATTACACGCTGGTTGCGCTGCTTCGCGGCTCCGGCCTCGTGCCAACGCTTCAACAGGCGGGCCCCTATACCATTCTCGCGCCGACCGATGAAGCGTTCGACAAATTACCACCCGGCGTTGTCGATCGGTTGCTTTCGCCCTCTCATCACGCGGCACTGGTTGCGTTCGTGCGATACCATTTGCTGGGCGGTCGAGTCAGTTTTTCAGATATGCTTCAAACCAATGGGCAGGTTCCAACGCTGCAGGGGGGCAGGGTCGTTATCAAAGGTGTCGGCGATAAGGCAATGGTCAATGACGCCAACGTGCTGCGAAGCGACGCATCTGCATGTAACGGCAACGTTCACTGGATTGACAGCGTGCTGTTGCCGCCTGCCTGAAGCCTCTGTTCAGAAATGCACGGCTGGCGGATTCACGACATGACGCGCAGATTTTCGTCCCGCCTGATCGCGCGAGGTGGTGCGCGATGGATTTAAAGTCCTCAGCGGCGCGGGGGAAGAGGCGGTACGCCTGTGAAGCTGGGTTCCACAACGCCCTGTTGATAGATCGTCCGCTGCCAGGGAGGGTTGATCGCAAAATCGATGGGCATGAAAACAACGTTGGCTAGGAACAACGGGCCATCGGTCAAAATCGGGACCAGTCTCGGCGTGTTCGCCGGGTGTTCGAGGATGAACCCGGTGGGCCCGGCGGGCGTTTCGCCGTTCTGAAAATGAACCACTGTCCGGCTCCACTGCCGTTGCTGCATTGCCTCATCGATAATCAAAGGCGACCGGTTCACCGATGCCACAGGCTTGGATTCCTTAACGCAACCCGGCTGGCACAGAATCACAATTGCCGATAGCGGATAGAAGATAGCGCGACACAGGTTTTGCATAGTTTGCTTCTCGATCTTCTATTCCACCGACTTCGATCACGGGTTGATCGCATCCTCAACATCTCTACCCAAGCCCGGTTTGTCAAAGGAGCTCATATCGCCTCCGATGGTATTCTGGCCCATGTTCGGTTTGTATCCCATGGGATCAGCAAGGATCGCGTCCTGGCGCTGGGCCGCGGTGGGCGGCGGGGAGGCGCATCCGCCTATACATACCAGTCCGACGATCCAGAAAAATGGGGTTGGATTTTTCATTCTATGACACTCACGACAGAACTTTACTTCACACCGGCGGCATACTCCACCGTATAGTTCGGTGACTCTTTGGTAATAGTGATGTCATGCGGATGGCTCTCGGCCATGCTAGCGGCACTGATTCGACAGAAGCGAGCGTTTGCGCAAATTCATCAATATTTTTTGTGCCGCAATACCCCATGCCCGCGCGAAGGCCACCCACCATCTGGTAGACAAAATCACCCAGCGGGCCCCGGTAAGGAACGCGACCTTCAACGCCTTCGGGCACCAGTTTGGAGGTCTCCTTTACACCGGCCTGACCGTACCGATCCTTGGATCCATGCACCATCGCGCCCATGGATCCCATGCCGCGATATGTTTTATATCGCCGGCCCTGATGGATCACCAATTCGCCGGGGCTTTCGTCGAGCCCGGCAAAAAGCGATCCCATCATCACGCTACTCGCCCCGGCGGCGATCGCTTTGGCGATATCTCCACTATGACGAATCCCACCATCGGCGATGATCGGCACACCTGCGGGCCCGGCAACACTTACCGCGTTCATAATCGCCGAGATCTGTGGCACCCCCACCCCGCTGACAATCCGCGTGGTGCAGATCGCGCCAGGACCAATCCCCACCTTCACCGCATCCACTCCTGCGTCAATCAGATCCTGCGCACCCTCTGCCGTGGCGATATTGCCGGCGATCACCTGGATATTCCAGTTCTTTTTGATCTCCCGCACCGTCTCCATCACGTTTTTACTGTGACCGTGCGCGGTGTCCACCACCACCACATCCACATCCGCGTTGATCAGCGCCTCGACCGCGCGAAATCCTTTACACCCGTCGCTGCCCCCACGCGCAACCGGCCGCGTTTATCTTTGCAGGAACTTGGAAACTGACGCAGCTTGTCCAGATCCCGCATCGTGATGAGCCCCATCAATCGGTGATCCCGATCGATCAACAGAAGTTTCTGCACCTTGCTGCGATAGAGTATCCGCTCGGCTTCATCCAGGGTGGTCGTTTCCGGCGCGGTGACCAGATTCTCACGGGTCATCACATCCCCGATCCGGCGATTGTCGTCTTCCTGAAACTTCAAATCGCGGCGGGTCAGAATTCCCAGCAGCCGGGGAGGCTTGCCGTTGCTGCGCAGCACGCTGCGGCAAATCGTCGGGACCCTCGAGTTTAAAATCCACACCCTCTTCCACAATCGGCACACCGCTCACGTTATACGCCCCCATCACCTTGCGGGCCTGGGCGATCGTGGCGTTCGGCGGAAGTGTAATAGGATCGAGAATAACACCATTCTCACTGCGTTTTACCTTCTCAACTTCGCGCGCCTGCCGTTCGACCGACAGATTTTTATGGATAATGCCAATCCCGCCTTCCTGCGCTAAAGCGATCGCCAGGGCGGCTTCGGTTACGGTGTCCATCGGCGCGGAGATGAATGGAATATTCAGTTCAATATTGCGCGTGAGCTTTGTATGGGTATCAGCGTCGGAAGGAATGAACTCGCTGCGATTCGGAATGAGCAGCACGTCGTCAAACGTTATCGCATCGTAAATGATCTTTGGGTGATCCATGTGATGATTTTCAACAGCGAACGCACTCTGTCAAGCGTCGGATGTTTTAACGAGCAGCGTTGTGAGAGCACCGAAAGCTTATGGTGATGTCCTGGTTAAATACGGAGCTTGTATAACAGGCTGCAATTGCGTTCGGACTCCATTCACGTTATCAAATCCAAATGGCACACGACGAAATCATTCCGATCCTGGACTTTGGTTCGCAATACTCCCAGCTTATTGCCCGGCGGGTTCGCGAGGCCGGGGTTTACAGCGAATTGGTTCGCCCGGGCATAACGGTTGACGAACTCAAAAAACTGAACCCAAAAGGGATCATTCTCTCAGGCGGCCCCAGCAGCGTTTACGAACCAAACGCCCCTCGCTGCGATGCAAAAATTTTCGACCTGGGTTTGCCTATCCTCGGCATTTGTTATGGCATGCAACTGGGGATCGAAATCCTCGGCGGTCAGGTCAAGGCCGCCAAGGCACGCGAATATGGTCGTGCAAAACTCACCGTTGTGGGCAATGACGCCCTGGTTCGCGGGCTCCCCGCCGAGACCACTGTCTGGATGAGCCACGGCGATCAGATTCACGAATTACCCGCTGATTTCGTCCCGCTGGCGACCACGCCAACGTGTCCCTACGCCGCCGCACGGCACGCAACGCGCCCGTTTTACGGTGTGCAGTTTCATCCCGAGGTTACACACACGCCGCGCGGTGAACAGTTCTTCCACAACTTCCTGTACGAAATCTGCAAGTGCAGCGGCACGTGGTCGATGGGATCCTTCACTGACCGAACCATCAAGCAGATTCGCGACCAGGTCGGCACCGATACCGTGATCTGCGGGCTCAGCGGTGGAGTGGATTCATCCGTGGTGGCGGCCCTGCTTCACAAGGCTGTTGGAAAGCAACTGGTCTGCATCTTCGTCGACAATGGACTATTGCGAAAAAATGAAAAGCAACTGGTCGAATCCACCTTCCGCGACCATTTCAAAATAAACCTGAAGACCAGCGAAGCCGGCGCGAATTTCTCGCTGAGCTGAAAGACGTGACCGATCCGCAGCAGAAACGAAAGATCATCGGTAAGGAATTCATCGAAGCCTTCAATCGCGAAGCTAAAAGCATTCCCGATGCAAAATTTCTCGCCCAGGGCACGCTTTATCCCGATGTGATCGAGTCCGGTCACGGCTATGCCGGTACGGCTGCGAACATCAAGTTGCATCACAACGTCGGAGGTCTCCCCGAAGATCTGGGGTTCAGCCTTGTCGAACCTCTGCGCGAGTTGTTCAAAGATGAAGTCAGGCAGGTCGGTGAAGTGCTGGGTTTACCAGAGCAGATTGTGTGGCGGCATCCGTTTCCCGGTCCGGGGCTGGCCGTTCGTATTATTGGTGCCGTCACCGAAGAACGCCTTCGCGTTCTGCGCGACGCCGATGAAATCGTGCTCGAGGAACTGGTCTCGAATAACCTCTATCGCAAAACCGCGCAGGTGTTTGCCGTGCTGCTTCCCATCGGCACCGTCGGCGTGATGGGCGACGCCCGCAGCTACGACAGTGTCATCGCCATCCGAGCAGTAGAAAGTCGAGATTTCATGACCGCCGACTGGGCCCGCATTCCGTTTGATGTGCTTGCCACTATGAGCAATCGAATCATCAATGAAGTGCGCGGCGTTAATCGTGTCGTCTATGACATCAGTTCCAAACCCCCGGCTACGATCGAGTGGGAGTGATGGACGACGGGAACCTGTATTCGCTTCGTTACGCTAGCGGCAAAAGTGGAAACATTGCAATTACACGCCGTCAAACCCATGCGCACTTCGCAAATTCAACGGACGCAAATCCGTCTATGATCGCCGCAATTTTTTGGTACTAAACCTCCTTAAACACCATAAGGAAATCCCCTTATTTTACTGCCGATTATCGGTTACTAAATGTCGAAATTCCTGATACGAAGTTAACATGGAAACAATGAAACCCATGACACCGATGAAGCCGATGCAGCCCATGAAGCCTTTCGCGCCAATCGAAGAATGGTGGCCCCGGGAGCTGGGGAATCCAAACACAGCCGGAGGTCAAAATGATGTTCGCTACGCATTCTTCGGCGACGCCCAGCGACTGGCCGTTCAGAGTGGCGGCAAAACCACCATCTACGACACCGGCGACCTCCGCATCGGAGGCGTCGCCCAACAACAGAATAACAATGACAGCAGCGTGACATTCACAAGTCAAAACGGTGACGTTCAGTTAAAAGATCTGCGGATCACCAATGATCTGTAACGTGTGATTGCACGGCCACGCAAACCAACCCCCGCCGACCTGCTGGCCGCCAATGGCAAGGCAATTCCGATCCTGATTGCCAGGGATCTGAAGGTGCTTTTCTGCGGCATCAATCCCGGCCTCTGGTCGGGGGCAACGGGGCATCATTTCGCGCGGCCGGGAAATAGATTCTGGCCGGCCTTATATGCCAGTGGTTTCACACCGCGGTTGCTCCAGCCGCATGAAGAGACCCAACTGCTCGACTTGCGCCTGGGCATCACAAATTTTGTGAACCGCGCTACCGCGACGGCTGCGGAACTATCAAACGCAGAACTCATTGAAGTGCCGCGCAGCTGCAACAGACCGTCCTTAGCTATAAACCGGCGATGCTGGCGATCCTCGGTATCGGTGCCTACCGAACCGGCTTTGCCCAAAAAAAAGCCGCCGTCGGATTGCAATCGCATGCGATCGGCATGACGCGCATCTGGGTGCTCCCCAGCCCCAGCGGCCTCAATGCCCACCAGACACCCGCCTCCCTCGCAAGGCTTTTTGCGGAATTGCGACAGGCAATCTAAACAGCCCGAACAACGCGCTCGCTCCCTGCGCTTGCCGGTTGTGCTCGCCGGTGGTTTTCACCAGGAATTCCTGATCTATCCAACCGCGGGTCCAACCCCGCGGTTCGGCTGCTCCTCACTGCCCGCTTTTCCATTGCGAGTAATTGATGCGCGGCAATTCAAACCGATCTGTGGTTCGGCAGTAAGTCGCTGGAGATCCCATTCGACCGATCGGCGAACTGGTTGATGTGCAGTCGCGGACCGACCAGGTGATCCGCCACATGAAACATCACCACTTGCCCGATGACCAACGTGTTGGCACCCAGGTTTTCTGATCGAAACAACCGGCACTCCAGGCTGACCTGAGATTGCTTCAGCCTTGGCACCTTCACATGGATTGACGGCGCGGTCTCCAGGTTCGCCGCCACGAGTTCACTTTCATCCGCTGGAAAATCCGCCGCCGAAATATTCATCGCGGTCAGCAGGTCTTCGGTCACAAGGTTAATCACAAATTCGCCCGCCGTTTCGATATTGCCAAGCGTATCTTTCGGCGAACCATCGTCGCGGTGTCCGACACCCAGCACCACATAAAGTGGATCGCTGCCCACAGCGTTAAAAAAGCTGTAAGGTGCCAGGTTGATCAGGCCGGTGGAGCTTTGGCTGCATACCCAGGCAATCGGGCGCGGCACAACAAGGTTGGTCAGCAGTTTATAGTTGTCTAACTTGGACTGGGTTGAAGGATCGATTTGCATGGACGGATAATACGCCCGACTCTGTGCATTTCTTCAAGCGAATCTCCCGGCACAATTAGCCTCATTCGCCGCGCCGCTTTAAAATGAGAATGCACGGCCGCTATCGGTAAAAGTTTGACCGCGCGGGCAACCTTTTTACACACGTGATCCGACAACGCCGACCCGCCGTTGCGGCATCCCCAATTCCTTGACACTTAAAATTGCATCTGATACGGTTCGGCGCGTCCGTTGCAGACGACGCAAAGCTTGTTTGTTGTTGATCTGAACCGAGGTTAGCGGCGATCGATTGGCAAGTCGCACACGGGAAAAAAGGCATTTTCGATGGGGTCTTGTCGTGACGATTTCGCGGCAAAGCCATGTCCTTTGCGACGCCGCCGGATGGCCGCCGCATGCCGTTGTCAACAGTTCGCGGTGAGGAATACACTGTGAGGAATACCCGCAGCACGCTCGAGGCGGCGCCCCGTCGCTTTAGAGGGTTGACATGGGTATTGGAGAACCGCCTGATGAATCGCCGTCTTTGCGTCTGGGTGGTTTTTTTCCTTGCAGGGGTCCGCAGTCCTGCCGGTTCCCCGTCCCTTTTTGCCCAGGCGCTGCCTTCGTCACCGCCTGTCCTCACGTCAACCACCGCTGGAATTCCGGCTGATGCCCAAAGCAACGCCGTCGAATCCGCTGCCGATGTGCTGGCAATCAACGGCTTTGTCCAGGCACAACTGAATGCGTTGACCGGGGCTGATCCCGCAGCCCAGGCCGTTGCCCGCAAGGCGCTGGTCAACCAGTTAGGCCGCGGCGCGACCCCCGCATACTACACCGCCTTTTCACAGGCATGGGTTAAAAGCGCCACCGCCGCCCTGGCAAAAAGCCCGCCTGTCTCAGTCCGGTTGAACATTGCCATCGTCACTTCGATCCTGACCGATAACGGGATGGTGCTCGCGCCGAGTCGCTGGTCGTATCGCTCATTAACGACAAAGAGCCGTGCGTCGCGCTCTGGGGAATCAAGGCCGCCCGTCCGCTGATTAAGGTGATTCTGCCCCTGCCGCCAAGTGCCGCGGGCCCGGCGATCGTCACTCACCCGGTGGTGAGCGCCATCGTCGCCAGCGTGAAAAGAAACAACACGTCTGATATTGCCGGTTTCATGACCTCAGACGCCTATGCCGCTCTGGTCATCAAGCCGATCGATATCCCCAACCTCACAGCCCAGCAGGTCAGCACGTTGGTCCCGCCGCTCGCGTCGCCCATTCTCGATATTCTCGAAATGCGGCTCAGCCAACTCAAAAACGGTGTGATTCCTGCTTCGGGTGACAAACCCGGTGGTGTGCAGTCGCCCGGCGCGGAGCGCGACATCGGCACTTTTCTTTCAACAAACTATCCGCTGGTTTCCCCCGCGAATCAGAAGCGCATCGTGCAGGACCTGGTCAATCTCCTGACCTACATCGGTCAACGTGCCGCGCTGTATCAAAACAGCAAAGACGATATGGCTCAGATCCGCGACGAACTGCGGTATGTCGCCAGTCCGGTGAAAGTGATTGTCAGCAGTGCCGCCAGCGGCCTCACCTGGCTGCTCGCGCCGCCGCCCGCCTCCACCCCGGACGAAATCCTTTCCAAAACCAAGCTTGTCTACAATCTCATTCACCAGGATCCGGGCTTCACCTGGCTTGTGCCCCCCGGCGACGTCGTGCCGATCGAACCGCCGGCCCCCGAAAGCGTCAAGCCGGCGGGTCCTCCAGGAACCACACCGCCTGCGCCGGGCATCCCGCCGCGATGAGACGCTCGATTGATCTCTTCTTCGCGTAAAAAAATATAAGCACTAACCGCAGGTGCATCGCGCGATCGTTCCGCCAGGCGCCGGCGCATCATTGCCAAAGCCGGCTCGAACTTTTATCCACCATTCTTCCCTCAGTCCCCTGCCCCGGTGAGAATGCATTAGCCATGACGCGCGTTCTGCTAATTCCGGTTCTTCTCGTCGCATTGCTTGCCGGGGCGATGGTCTGGTCGGGGCAGGGAAAGGTATCGCGAGCTGATTTCGCGTTTGTCAGCCGCGGAGACAACATGTCGCTGGACCTCAACGACATGTCATATATGCAGGACATACGTCTGGGTTATGCTTTATGGGAAGGCCTTTATACGCTGGACCCCCTCACTTTGCAGCCCATACTCGGCACCGCCGACAGTGTGCGCATCAGCCCGGACCAGCGCATCTACACCCTGCACATCCGCTCCAGCGCCCGCTGGTCCAACGGCGACCCCGTTCGCGCAAGCGATTTCATCTTTGAATGGCGTCGCATGCTGCAGAGCCCCAAGGAATATTCCTACCTGCATTATTACATCAAAGGTGCAAAGGCCTACGAAAAAGCCTTCGCCGATTACGCCCGGGCAGATAAAAACAACAAGCCGCCACTCCCGGATTTCTCAACCGTCGGTGAAGAACAACTTGACGATCAGACCCTTAAAGTCACGCTGATTAATCCTGTCCCTTTCTTTCCCGCGTTGCTGGCGTTTCCCAGTTTCTTCCCGATGCACGAAGCGTCCATGCGGCCTTTTCTGCAGACAGATTCCAGCACCGGCATGACCACTTATTCTCCGGATTTTACCCAGCCGCCGCACCTGGTCAGCAACGGGCAGTATCGACTGGCGCAATGGGATTTCAAACGACGCCTGCGCCTGATCGCCAATGACTATTACTGGAATCGCCAGGCCGTCAAAAGCCGCGTGATCGACGAGATCCACGCCGAGGAACCTCTGGCGGCGTATCGCCTCTACCAGCAAGGCGATGTCGACTGGCTTGCCGATGTCGACGGTGAGATCGCCGCTGCTCTGTTAAACAATCCGGCTCGCACGGATTTACATGTCTTCACCAGTTTCGGGACGTATTTTTACGAGATCAACTCGATGCCCAGGTTGCAGGACGGCACCGATAACCCGCTGCACGATCCCCGCGTCCGCCAGGCCCTTGCGATGGCGATCGACAAGCGGCCAATCATTCGCGACGTCGCCAGGCTGCATCAACCTCTGGCGACCACTTTTATCCCGGTCGGCGCGTTCCCCGGTTACCACTCACCGCCTGGTCTGGCGTACGACGTGCAAGCCGCCCGACGTCTGCTCGCCGACGCGGGATATCCCGGCGGCAAAGGGTTCCCGCCTATCAGCATTCTCTACAACACCGAGGGAAACCACGCCGACATCGCCACCATTGTTCGACGGCAATGGTCCGATGCGCTGGGCATCGAGGTCGACGTGCGCGGCGAAGAAGCCAGCCAATACCGCAAGGATCTCCACAACCATAATTTTTTTGTCAGCCGGGCCAACTGGTTCGGCGACTACAACGATCCCAGCACATTCACGGATAAATACCTCTCCAGCAGCGAAAACAACGCCGCTGGTTTTGACGATCCCCGTTACGACAAATTGTGCGCAACCGCCGCCGTCGACACGGATCCCACCAGCCGATTTCTGCTGTTGTCGCAGGCGGAAGATCGCCTGCTGGCAGAGGCGCCGATCATTCCGCTTTATACCCAGGTAGCTGCGTATCTGTTCCGCGATAATGTAAAAGGTCTTCCGCTCAATCCGCAGCAGATGCAGATGTTCGAAGCGATTCACGTCGAACCCGAAGACCATTCCCCGTAAGAGGCGCATCGGCATGACCAAGTTCATCGTCTGGCGACTCGTCCAATTTCCACTGGTGATGGCGGTGATTTATGTCGCTACTTTTCTGCTGGTCTGGGTCGCCCCGGGCAGCCCCTTCGAAGCCGAGCGCAATGTCGACCCGATTGTTCTGCGCGAACTGCAGCAACAATACCATGCCGACACACCTCTGCATTTTCTCGCGTATTACCCCGTGCGCATGCTCAAGGGTGACTTTGGTCCCAGCATGTCCTACCAGGGCTGGAGCGTCGGCAGCGTGATGAAATCGTCCTTGCCGATCTCCATCACATTAGGATTGTTCGCCTTGACGATCGCCACCCTGGGAGGATGCGCTGGGCGCGATGGCTGCTGTTTATCGAGGGGGTATTACGGACCTGCTCGGCGTGGTGGTCACGCTGGTGGGTGTCAGCCTTCCCGGCTTTGTCACCGCGGGGATTTTACTCGCGATTTTTTCGGATCGATTGAACTGGTTGCCCGGTGGTGGGTGGGGCGGGCTCAGTCATCTTGTGCTGCCATCTGTCGCACTGGCGATCGGGCCGCTGGCTTATATCGCCCAGCTCACGCGCGTTTCCATGCTCGATGTGCTGGGCGAGGATTTTATCCGCACCGCCCGCGCCAAGGGGCTGTCGCGCCAGACTGTCATCTGGCGGCACTGCTTTGGAAATGCCATTCTTCCTGTGTTCTCCTACCTCGGTCCCGCCGCCGCCGCTGCACTCACTGGATCGTTTGTGATTGAGTATGTCTTCAACATCCCCGGCCTCGGTCAGCACTTCGTGAACGGTGTGAAGAATCGCGATCAGACGCTTATCCTCGGCACTGTGATGGTCTACTCTTTTTTCCTTCTGGGACTGAATCTGCTGGTCGACATAGGATATGCCTTCATCGATCCGCGCATCGACCTTGCCGCAGGCAGAGGGGGATCCGAATAAGCGCATGTCTAGCGGTCTGTGCGGCAAGCGCAAAAAACCTGACAGTGGGTATCCGGAAGCATCACCACCGCTGATGCACGAGTGGTTTCACTATCGTTTCGTAGATCGACCGCGTCTGCTCCATCGTCTCGGGCGGCAGGGCGGGCATGTCCGACGCAGCGACGTTGTCGTCCAGCTGGTCTGGTCGCTTTGCCCCGGGGATCACGCAGGACACCGCTTCGAACATCAGGATCCATCGCAACGCGAACTGGGCCATGCTGTATCCGGGCGGCACCAGTGGTTTAAGTTTTTCCAGCGCGGCAAAGGCTTCATCCAACGGCACGCCGCTGAAGGTCTCGCCCATGTCAAACGCCTCGCCGTGCCGATTGAACAACCGATGATCATCGGCAGCGAAACGCGTCGCGCGGTTGATCTTCCCGCTCAACAACCCGCTCGCCAGGGGCACGCTGCCAGGATGCCGACATTCTGTTTCAAGGCCATATCAAAAAACAGGTCCGCCGGGCGATGCCGGAACAGGTTAAAGATAATCTGCACCGTCTTCACCTGGGGATACTGGATTGCCTTGATCGCCTGCTCGACCTTCTCGACACTGACGCCATAGTTGCGGATTTTTCCCGCTTTTGTCAGGTCGTCCAGGTCACCAAAAATCTCCGGCTGGTAATACACATCCCACGGCGCTGAGTGCAGCTGCAGAAGGTCGATCGTCTCCACCTGAAGATTCGTCAGGCTCCGCTCCACGAACCGCGTGATATTAATGCCGTTATATCCCTCGGCCACGTGCGGGTTGAGGCGGCGTCCGGCCTTGGTGGCCACGTAAATGGTGTCGTTGGGCCGCTCCGATTTCAGTCTAGCGATTAATTGCTCGCTGCGACCGTCGCCGTATACATCGGCGGTGTCGATAAAATTCACGCCTTTGTCGATCGCGCGGTGCAGCGTACGCAGCGAAGTTTCGTCATCCACCTCGCCCCAGGAACCCCCGATGGCCCACGCGCCAAACGAGACTTCCGATACGTTCATTCCCGTGCGACCCAGTTGGCGGTATTTCATACTCTGGGTCTACGTCTTCCAACCCTAAACGTCAATCCCGCGCATCCCCGCCGGCTGCGGGAATTCTGCTGGCGATGCGTTGGTGCCGCTTTTCGAACACGCCCTCACGAGGCTGCAAAAAGTGATAGCGAACGCTAACAAATGTAACGGGATGTTACACGTGCACGCTGTGGGCGTTACATTTGGTTAGTTTTGGTTACATGTCAGTTCCGGCATAAACCTCGTGATTTTGCGATCATTCCGCTTTCATCTGGGCCTGGGCAGTGGTACATTGCAAAGCCGAGATGCCTCAGATTTCGGTCAATCCGCGATGGGGAGTGACGGCGCTGGGCGCACCAGCCATGTTGGGGATCGCCTACCTCCTGATTGTCAAGCTGCCACCTTATTTACGACGCAAATTGGGCGATCGCGACCGAAAATCATTGCGTTCTTTACGCGTGAACTTGATCGGACACGGGCCAACGCGGGTTGCGTCTTTGCTGGGTTCCCCCCAGGCGATGATGCGCGGAAAATCTGATACGTGGTATTACCCCCTGCATGCCCGCGATCGGCTCGCCATGGCGATTTCGTTTGATAACGAACGCGTTAAATCGGTTGAGTTTTTCACCGCGCCAATTCCCGCAAGTGTGTGACCCCGTCGCCGCAGCGTGGGTTGCAGGGTTTACCTTTCCCCGTTGCGCCTCGTGCGGTTTACGTGGGGGCTGAAAAATTATCGTTTAGGGCCATGCGTCTGCGAAGGATCACCGGCTGATTCTGAATAAACAGGAATTCGCACGGTGAATGTTGTTCCTTCTTCCGGGCTGCTCTTTACGCTGATGGCACCATCGTGTTCTTCCACAATTTTTCGAGCCACCGCCAGCCCAAGCCCTGTACCGCGGTTGCCTTTGGTGGAGTGGAACAGCTCGAACATGTGCTTCATCATGCTGGGCGGAACGCCCACGCCGTTATCGATCACTTCGATGACCAGTTCGTTGGTCACCTCGAGGTATTTTCCGACCACACGGATCAGTCCCTTGTTGGGCTCGACCGCATCCAGCGCGTTGCTCAATAAATTCAGCAGCACCTGATGCATTCCGTCTGGATCGAGGGGTACCGGTGGCACATCGCGATCGCAATCGCTGATGGCCATGACGCCTTTTTCATTCGCTCCCGCCGCGATAAGTTCCAGGCATTCTTCGATTAATTTACGCGGTTGCACGCTGACCATTCGCGGTTCGCGCGGGCGGCTGTATGCCAGCAGGTTCATGGTCAAATTGAAAATCTTCTGCAGATTTCGATCTACAATCCGCCAGCCCTTGCCGGCCTGCACGAGATTGTTTGCCTTGAAACCCATCTCGACCACGTCCGCGCCGCCGCGCAGCGCCTGAAGAATATTTTTAATGCTGTGCGATAAAGCCGCAGTCGTTTCGCCCACCGCGGCCAACCGTTCGGCCTGCAGACCCTGGCGGTAAAGCTTGCTGTTCTGGATCGCCAGTCCCGCCTGCAAACCAATCGCGGTCAGCAATCGCAACTGATCCGGCGCGTAGGTGTAGTTTTTCACCGAGCTGTCTATATAGATGACACCGATGATGTCATCGCCCGGTTTGTCCGCCAGTTTTCTTGCCTTGACGGGAACGCAGAGTGCCGAGCGAATCCCCATGTTGTGAACGCTTTTTCCCTTGCTGAAACGCTGGTCGGTCATCGCGTTGCTTGAAAGAACGCCTTCACCGTGATTCAAAACGTAGTTGATAATCGTCCGCGAAGCATGAATCTTCGGCGGTGGTGGCGGGGGATCGGAAGAAGGCAGTGGCGGCTTTGCAACCACGCCCAGGTGTCCCCCCTTGGTGATCGGCCGATCTTCATCGTCGCGCGTACGCACTACCTTGGCGTTCAATTCGCCGGTGCGTTCATCGATCAACAGCAGTATTCCGCGGTCCGCCTGCATGTGTTCAAACACCAGGTCCATGACCACTTCGACCACCTGATCGACATCAAAGCTGCTGCCCAGCGCCGCGCCTAGCTGATACAGCAGCTTCAGATTCGCCATCGCAGACACTGCCGGCTCGGGCACAGCCAGCACCATCGAATCCTCGTTCGACACGACCGTGTGCATGATCGCGCTGTCCATGCCCATTTCCTCGCCCGCCAGGCTCACATTTCCACTGGCGGTTCGGCTGATGCCCGGCTGCGCCGAACACCATCAGTGTGCGACCCACGCGGATCTGGTCTCCCAGCTTCAGCGGTTTGCGGTTGTCAACCCGCACCCCGTTCAGATATGAACCGTTGACACTCCCCATGTCCTTCAGGACCCAGTCGCCGTCGACCGGCAGCAATTCCGCATGCCGACGACTAACGGTCTGATCGGTCAACGGAATCTGCCGGCTGTCGCGGCCGAGCACCGCCGGCGCATCGGGCAGTTCGAATCGACGCCCTTTGTCGGGACCTTGAAGCACGAGGAGTGTGAGCACTGCGTAATTCTATCTCACAGATTTCAATTGGCGAAACAAAAGAGAGTTCTCAACGTTTTCATTTTCTCGGCGCATGCTCCAACCGCGGCCGGATGCCCAAAAAACCTTGAGTACAACCCATCAAACACCACTGTGTTGCGTCACCACGCGATCTCGATTGGCCATGCTTCGCAGCCGATTGATCGCCGCCAGGTACGCCAGCGCGCTGGCTTCGAGAATATCAGTGCTTAATCCGCGGCCTTTGACAATATTCCCGTTGTGTTCCAGCTCTACCAGTGCTTCGCCCTGCGCATCGCGACCTTTGGATACCGAGCGAATCCGGTAATCGGTCAGGTCCGCTTTTACGCCTGTCATTCGTGCAATGGCCGCATAAATAGCGTCAACTGGACCGTCGCCGATGCTCGCGTCCCGCACCGTTGCCCCGTTGCTGTCTTTTAATGTCACCGTCGCCGTGGGGATGGTGGACGACCCTGTCGTCACCTGCACGCCAATCAGCGTCCACAGGCCATTGGCGATTTCGAGCTGATCGTCCACGATTGCTTCAATATCTTCGTCGAAGATCTCTTTCTTCTTGTCCGCCAGCGCTTTGAACTTCACAAATGCCGGTTCCAGCTGCGCATCGGTCAGCGTGTAACCCAATTGCTGCGCGCGATCTTTGAACGCCGCCCGCCCGCTGTGCTTGCCCAGCACCAGCGATGACTTGGGAATGCCCACCGACGCAGGGATCCATAATTTCATAAGTTTCGCGGAATTTCAGAATCCCATCCTGGTGAATCCCAGCTTCGTGTGCGAATGCGTTTTCACCGACGATGGCTTTATTCCGCTGCACGGTTAAGCCCGTCATCGTGCTGACCATCCGGCTGGCGGGATAAATCCTGGTCGTGTCGATGCGCGTCTTCACACCATAAAATTCACCGCGCGTTCGGATCGCCATCACGATTTCTTCCAGCGCCGCGTTTCCAGCGCGTTCACCGATGCCGTTGATGGTGCATTCGACCTGGCGTGCGCCGCCTTCAACCGCCGCCAGCGAATTGGCAACCGCCAGCCCCAGGTCGTTATGGCAATGCGACGAGAGGAAAATATTTCGCTCGCGCAGGATCGGCAGCTTCTTCAGCAGATGCGAAAAAATCTCACCATACGATCGAGGCGTCGCATAACCCACCGTATCGGGCAGATTGATCGTCGTCGCACCCGCCTCGGCGACCGCCTGGGTGATTTCTTCGAGAAACTCAATCTCCGTGCGGCTCGCATCTTCGGGAGAAAATTCGATATCGCGCGTATATTGCTTTGCCTGCTGAATGGATTCCACGCTGATACGAATGATCTCTTCTTTCCCCTTTTTCAGCTTGTGGTCTCGATGAATTTTGCTGGTGGCACAGAAGATATGAATCCGCGGATGAGCGGCGTTCTTCACCGCTTCGCCGTGCGCTCGATATCCTTGAATGTCGATCTGGCCAGCCCGCACACCACGCTGTTGGTGATCTCACCGGCGATGGCTTTGACCGATTCAAAATCCCCGATCGACGAAATCGGGAATCCCGCTTCGATAATGTCCACACCCATCAGTTCAAGATGCCTGGCGATCTCCAGTTTCTCGGGCAGCGTGAGCGTCGCGCCAGGAGATTGTTCGCCGTCCCGCAGGGTGGTATCAAAGATCCGGATGGTGTCCATATTCGCTCCAAAGCAAAGTCGACTTGAAAACTAAGCCGAAAAAAAAGCCCCACGATCGCCTGATCGTGGGGCCAGAAATAATTCCTTAAGCAGCAAACCCTGCGATCACACCAACGATGTACCTAGTCCCCGAAGGACAAGCACGACCGAAGTGGAAATTGAGCGGGTCAGCAGCATTGAAGCGCAATTTGAGCCTGCGGGGCGAGCAAAGTCAAGTGAATAAACAAACTCGGCAACGCATGTTTTACCTTAAAGCGTCCATGCGAGAAGTACTCGAGTGGACGCTTCGGTTATCCTTCCCTGGCTGAAAGAGCGATGTCCCGGTGTGATGCTGATGGCGTTCGCCGCGGACTGGGCCAGGAGAAAAGTTTTTCGCGCGTCATAGCCATTCGTGATCAGATATTTGTTGCTACGGACTGCGTCGAATGCGCACGCCGCGAGGATTGGCAACAGTCACACAGCCCAAAAGCCACTCTAATTTGTGAGTTGCCAAGACTCTTTCAACAAGCGATTTGAATTCCGGAAGACTTTCACGATCAGGTCGCAATACCAGGATCCCGGGATGGGTGCCCGGGGGATAAACGCGAATGTCACCAAAACCCTTATCCGCAGTGATGAAGAATTCACCCGCCGCGTGAACCAGCGGCCATAGCACTGGATCCTTGAGCCCGCCCCAGTTCTGGCCGAGCACGGTCCCAACCGAATACCCATGGGCACTGATCACCGCCGCAAGCGAATTCGAAAGAGGCTCGTCAAGCTTCACTGCGATTGCCAAGTCGGATTCCTATACCACCAATGTGCTGTGTGCCGCTTCCGCGGCATAGAAAATGGCGGCTTGAATATCCTCGCGCACCAATTGCGGATACTCGGCGACCAGTTCGTCCATGTCCATGTCGGCAAGGCTTGCGACAAGAATAGCGACGGGAATCCGCGTTCCACGAACGCATGGTTCACCGTGGTGAAGCTGCGGATCGCAAACAATTCGTTCTCGCCAGTTGTCGCCGGTGATCATCCGCTGCACTATACACGGATCACAGCAAATTCGACATCATCTTTGGGCAATCGAGCTAAATCTAAGCCGTCGAATTTACCCGCCGCCTCGCATGCGATAATCTGTGACATATGACAACAGAAGCTCCGAAGAAAATCGTCCTGGCCTACTCCGGCGGTCTTGATACCTCAGTGATTCTTCCCTGGTTGAAGCAGCGATATCCAGGTGTAAAGCTGGTGGCGTTTGCCGCTGAACTCGGGCAGGGCGACGAGCTTTCCGGCATCGAAGCCAAGGCGTACAAATCCGGCGCGGATGAAGTCGTGGTGATGGATCTCCGCAAGGAGTTTGCGGAGAAATATTGTTTTCCGATGCTCCGCGCTCATGCGGTTTACGAACAGGATTATTTATTGGGCACCAGCATCGCGCGCCCGTTGATTGCTGCCAAGCAGGTAGAGGTCGCCCGCCAGACCGGCGCGGACGCCGTGGGTCATGGCGCAACCGGCAAGGGCAATGATCAAGTTCGATTCGAACTGACCTATATGGCCCTGGGCCCGGACCTTAAAATCATCGCCCCGTGGAAAGATCCAAGCTTTGAACTCCGCGACCGCGAGAGCGCAATCGACTACGCTGAAAAACACAACGTCCCCATCCCCGTCAGCAAGACCAAGATCTACAGTCAGGACCGCAATCTGTGGCATATCAGTCACGAAGGCGCGGAAATAGAACATCCCGATCAGGAACCGAATTGGGATAAATGCCTGACGATGACGTCCCCGCTGCACAAGACGCCCAGCGACAGCGAGGTGGTCGAGATTGCCTTTGAAGGTGGTAATCCAATCTCAGTCAATCAGAAAACAATGGAGTGCACGAGATCATCGCCGAACTCAATAAACTTGGTGGCAAGCATGGTGTGGGCGTCACCGTACTGGTTGAAAACCGCCTGGTGGGGATGAAATCGCGCGGCGTTTATGAAACACCCGGCGGCACGATTCTCTATGAAGCGCACAAAGCGGTCGAACAAATCTGCATTGAGCGCGATACCCTGCATTTTAAGCAGCAAATCGCCTTGAAATATGCTGAAATGGTTTACAACGGTCAATGGTTTCATCCGCTTCGCGAAGCGCTGCAGACGTTCGTCGATCACACGAACGCCACTGTGAGCGGTATCGCAAAAGTCAGGCTTTTCAAAGGCCTGCGCGATGGCGGTCGCCGCCAGCAGCCCGCACAGTCTGTATGACAGCAAGCTCGCCAGCTTCAGCATGGAAGGGTATGACGTCACCGCCGCTCGCGGGTTTATCGACCTGTTCGGGCTGCCGATGAAAGTCGCCGCCCAGGCGAAAAGCTGGTAGCGCGATTATCTCTGTTTGGCAGCTTCCCAGCTGTTGCGCAGATCGCTGGGTTCCACCTTTCCAAACTGCTTCCCGCTCGAGGGCACGCGCGTTTTTTTCGCGTCCAGATCCGGCAGGCAACCGCCGTGTTTCTCAAATCCATGGGCGGCAATCAGCTCGTCGCACATCTCCACGATTTTGTCGACCGGCAGAGTGGCGGCGGTCAACGGATCAAACATGGCTGCCTGATAGACATAATCGCGCCGGCCTTCCATGGCCGCCCTGATGAACAATTCATGCTGCGTCACATGCGGATTCATATACGCCTGCAACTGCGGCGGAAGCGCGCCCACCGTCGTAAAATGCAATCCCCCGCGATCCACCAGCGTCGGCGCTTCGGCGATCGCATCATCGGGCAGGCTCGAAATGGCCCCGCGATTTGGCATGTTTCCATACACCACGCTCGGTTTCCCCGTCACAAAGCTGTGGATGATAGTGCTGCCATACTCGTGGCTTTTATGCGGCGCTTTCGAAGGTTCATCGTTGGCGGCAAAGGTTTTCATCCGCTCAAACTCAGCGATGATCGTGTCGCATCGGCGCAGGTATTCATCAATCGGCACGCCGAATTTCGCGACCGAGTCCCGCCCATGCGGAATGAAATACGGGCTGTATTCCGCATTATGCTCCGACGACTCGGTCACGAAGTATCCCAGTCTCCGCATTAATTCAAATCGCACCCGGTTGGTGTTGTATATCTCCGGATTTTCCATCGCCTCGAACAATCGCGGATAAAGATCGACTCCCTGTTTTTCGATCCGAAGATAAAACGCCATATGGTTGATGCCCGCGCATTGAAATGCAATCTGGCCCGGATCCTCGCCGATGTAGCGCATCAGTTGCTCAAACGTCCCCTGCACGCTGTGGCACAGGCCTACCGCCTTGATGTCGCTGGTGCGCGTGATCGTCTGCATGTTCATGCTCATAGGATTGCTGTAATTCAGCAGCGTCGCATGCGGGCACGCGGTTTCCATAGCGCGGCATAACCCTTTCAGCATCGGATAGGTCCTGAGCGCGCGAAACAAACCGCCGGGCCCGGTGGTGTCTGCGATCGTGAAATTCAGCCCGTATTTACGCGGAATCTCAAAGTCGACCAGCGTTGAATTGAATCCGCCGATCTGAACCATGTTGATGACAAAGTCCGCGCCGTCGAGCGCGCGTTTCAGATCGGTCGTCGCCTCGATCCGCGGATTCGCCCCGCTTGCCGCTCCGATCTTGCGGCACAGTCGCCGCACCCACGGCCAATCGATCCGGGTCGATATCCATGTAGCTGAATGTCGCGTCCTTGAACTCCGGATAGCCCAAAATATCGCCCGTCAAATTACGGCTGAACACCACGCTGCCAGCGCCGATCATTGCAACTTTAATCACGGTGTATTGCTCCAAAAAACCGAACCGTGTTCAGTCTAATCTGAAGTGATGTTGAAGTGGAACCGTCCGGCGTACTTCGGAAGCAGCGGACTGCCCGGCAGGTGGCGGAATTATATTAACAAGCGCGTTTTTGTTGCAGCATCGCAACGCTTTGAATCAATTCTATGGGGCAGCCAATATCACCGATAATGATCTTTCCCAGGTAGCGGTGCGCTTCGGGATGCGCAAATCCAACTTTTTCGGCAACAAAGGTAACGGTGCAGTGCGCCTTGATGCACGGACCCGGCGGCACGCCGGTGTCGCAGTCCAGCCCACTTGGCACGTCAACCGACAGGATCGGCAGATTCGCAGCGTTGATGGCCGTGACGATATTTCCAAAGTCCCCGCGCGGCGCTCTCGTCAAACCGGTTCCAAAGATTGCGTCGATAATCAGCATCGGCGGCGGATCGGTGAGCATCGAAACATCAAATGGCTGCGAGCGTAGTCTGCATCGCTGTCGAAATATTCCAGTTAATCAGCGCATCGGCTTTGTATTTGGCAGGATCGCAGCACAGCCCGATGGTGACATCCGCTCCGCGATTATGCAGATGCCGCGCGACCGCAAGTCCGTCGCCGCCGTTGTTTCCACCGCCGCAAAGCACCAGGATGCTGCCGCAGCATTCATCCGCCAGCACCAGGCAAGCCTGCTCCACTACCGCGCGTGCGGCGTTTTCCATGAGGACGATGCTGGGAATGTGGTAATAGTCGGTCGCCCGCTGATCGATCTCGCGAAGTTGGTCGCGCGTGAGACGTAGCATGGCTTTACCAGAGATGAAATACGCTTAGATCATAGCCGCTCGCTGGCGCATTCCCATCAGTAAATTGGAACTTTGAGTGCAACCCGATCCCCATTGCGCGAATTCTGCTTTATACTCCAGCCTGATATGCTGATTCTCCTTACCAATGACGACGGCATCAACGCGCCGGGTATCGTGGCGATGTATCGCGAACTCATCCAACTGGGTGATGTCATCGTCGTCGCTCCTGAAACCGCGCAAAGCGCCACCGGCCATGGCATCACCCTCGGCACGCCGCTGCTCACCAGTAAGGTAAAAATAGAAAATGGATTTACTGGCACAGCCGTCGACGGCAGGCCCGCCGACTGCGTAAAACTCGCGTTCGCCCAACTCCTGCCGAGGCAGCCCGATCTGGTTGTCAGCGGAATCAACGCCGGGGCAAATGTGGGCATCAATGTGATCTATAGCGGCACGGTGGCAGCTGCAATCGAAGCCGCTTTCCTGGGAGTTCCCGCCGTCGCAACCTCTCTATTTCTTCGCAGTCATGTGCCGGTCGATTTCGCGCGTGCTGCGATCATCAGCCGGGAAACGATCGAAAAAATCCTCACCCGGGGACTCGCCCCCGGCCAGGTCGCCAGCATCAATGTGCCCGCACTCCATTCCGACGAACAGCCGGCCGGGCTGCGCGTCGTTCGGCAATGCACTCATCCCTGGGTCGACACCTACGAGCGCCGCCAGGATCCGCGCGGCGCGACTACTACTGGAACAGCAGCGTCTTTTCTCTGGGCACCACCGACGCCGATACCGATGTAGCAGTGCTTCGCGACAAATTTATCACCGTCACTCCGCTGCAGTTTGATCTGACCGAACATTCGCTGCTGAAAAAGTGGAATGCGGAGGAGTGGACCTGATCGGGGGAGCTCGCGGGGGTTTATTCGCAAAGCTCCGAGTCAAGCTATTTGCCAATCAGCCGCGCCATTGAAGAAGGTGTTTCGTTTCCAATTCGCAGGCAGGTTGCTTCGTGCAACCGCCAGTCTTTTCCTGTCTGGTCCCACACCAGTTTCCAACTGCTGGGCACGGCGAATCCCATCGTGGCCGATTGCTCGCTGGATGCATTGATATCCACAGTGATTCCTGCCGCATCCTGCTCCACATGGGTTACTGTTGCTGACACGTTACTGAGATTGTATTCCTCGCAATCGTGTCGCGCGCCAGCGATCAACGTGCGGCTGTTAGGGAAAATGGTCCCCTCCGACGTGCTCAAACTCACATCCGGATCCAGCAGCGATTGAAATGTCGTCCAGTCCCGGGTCTGGACCGAATGGACCAGTAAAAGGGTTTGCCGGGTTACTTTTTCCTTGTCGGTTACGACAAAAAAGCTCACTGTTTTGAGTACCCCAGCCAGCAGGATCAATCCGATCCCCACCGTCTTCAGCCCGCGTTGCCCGCGGTTGTTTCCCGACCAGAAGACGACTGCTCCGACGAGAATCAAAACGATAAACAGCCACCACGGCACATCAAACAGAAGATCAGACATGAAACCCTCAACTTTCCAATGCAGAAGGTCCGATAAAAAATTCAGGTCGGTTGCTGATGACCGACAATTGTTTTTAACGGACCACCGAACGCTATCGCTGGGAACCCATGGCCGCAAGCGTCGATTTATCCGAACGATTTATTCTCCCGGCTGACGCTCCGCTGCCGGCGAATCTGGCCGCCTTATGGGGCACTGATCCGGAACTGGCCGCTTCCATTGAAGCACTCGATGATCATTCTTCGTATTCTATCGAGACATCAAAAAGCGGTGATCCAACCGCGTCGGTCGTGGTGGCTGACGGTCGCCGCCTGTACCTACACAGCCGGCATCGCCCGCGAGAAGAAGCCCGGCATCTGCTCGAAGCGATCGATCTCGACAAAGAGGTCTTTTTCCATCTCCACGGATTTGGCCTCGGCTATCACCTGGAACTACTGCTTGAGGCCGCCGGTCCAGAAGCTATTTTTTGTGTGTTCGAAGCCGATCTGCTGCTGATTCGCACTGCAATGGAAGCGCGCGATCTTTCAAAGCTGATCGCATCGAGGCGCGTGATGTTTTTCACACGGCTCGACAAAGGCGTGCTGTTTACCCGCCTGAGCCCGCACACGCCGCTGATCACGCTGGGCACGGTTGATATCGATCACCCGGTCAGCATTCAAATGCACACCGATTTCCACGACCAGATGAAAGCCTGGCTCGCGGAGTTCGCATCGTTCGGTCGAACGAACATCAATACACTTGTATTGAACGGCCGAAAAACGCTCGAAAATATCGCCCGCAACGTCGGGTGGTTTTCGTCCACTCCCGGCGCAGAGCGGCTCGACAAACTGTACGCGGGCATGCCGGCGATTATCGTGTCGGCAGGCCCGTCACTGCGGAAAAACAAGCATCTGCTCAAAGCGCTGAAAGGTCATGCGGTTATCATTGCCGTACAGACCACTTTGATCCCGCTGGTGGAAATGGGCGTTGAGCCGGACTTCGTGACCGCGCTGGATTATCACGACATCTGCTGCCGGTTTTTTGAGAATCTGCCACCAAAAATGCGCACCGAACTGGTGGTTGAACCCAAGGCGACGCCGAAGATTTTCTCGCTGCACCCGGGCCCGCTGACCACGCTGGGAAATGAACTGGCCGAAAGCCTGCTGCGCGAAATGAACCTTAACAAGCATCGCCTGTGCGCCGGTTCGACGGTCGCGCATCTCAGCTATTACCTGGCCGAGCACATGGGATGCAACCCGATTATGTTCGTCGGTCAGGATCTGGGTTTCAGCGACGGTCTTTACTACGCGCCGGGCACCAGCTACGACGAGGTGTGGAAGCCCGAGTTCGGTCGCTTCTGCACGCCGGAAATGAAGCAGTGGGAACAGATCGTCCGCGAGCGCCACATCCTGCGGAAAATTCCCGATCAGGCCGGCCGGCCCATGTATACCGAAGAACGTTTGTTCACATATCTGCAGCAATTCGAGCGGGATTTCTGCCAGACCACCACGAAAATTATCGACTGCACCGAAGGCGGGGCGGCAAAGTTAGGCACGACAGTGATGCCGCTGGCGGAGGCGGCATCATTGTACTGCAAGGCCCCGCTGCAGCAGGTTTCGGTTGTCGAGGCGCGGGCGGACTGGTCGCGCATCGCTGATTGCATCGCGTCGCTGAAAATTCGCAAATCCGAAGCGCTCGCGATGGCGGACATCAGCCGCAAAACCCTTCGCCTGCTCGAACACCTTCGCGACAACATTGAAAATCAGACTCAGGTTAACCGGCTCATCGCCGAGATCGATCTGCTGCGAAATGCCATGAACGAACACGGGCGCAGCTACGACCTGGTGATGCAGATGGCGCAGAACACCGAGATGCAGCGCTTCCACGCCGACCGAAAAATTGCCGCCGCCAGGTTGCGCGGCGTGGAACTCCAGCGGCACCAGGTCACGCGGGACATTAACAATGTCCGCGGTGTCATGCAGGCCTCGCATGATTTTCAGGCCCTGATGGATGAAGTCATCGCGGAACTGGAATCGCAACATCCTAATGCGGCGGTGTCGCCTGCCGTCGGCTGAGAACACATATGGACAATGTCATCGCCGTTATCTCGATGCTCCACGAACACGCCGATCGGCACAGCGCAGGCGCCTTTTCCGAGGTGTCCCCGTCCTGGATTGGACGCTGCGCCGACTGACGGCAGCCACTTCGGTGGGCAGCGCAACGATTTTCTGCTGGGACGACCAGCTTGAATCGGTCAACATCACCGCCCGGAACCGGCACGCGGGTGTCATCTGTAAAGGCCCGCGGCAAAACCTCCCGGCGATGGAGGCCATCTCCGCATCGCGCCGATGGGCCGATGGCTGGCGCAGTGGTCTGCTGGGCACCTGCGAATTTGATCTGGGTTTTCACGCGACCTGGGTGCAGGAACTGATACTTCTGCATGATGCCGAGGCCGCCCTGCTGGTTGACCCCGCAGCGGGTTTGCTCGATCCGATTCTCGTTGAATCGATGCTGCAGTACGCCGCCACCCAGCCCGATGCCGAGCTTTATTTCATGCAGGCCGCGCCCGGGCTTGCCGCAACGCTGCTTCGCCGCGAACTCGTCGCCCGCCTGGCGATTGCGGATGTTTATCCCGGTCGCCTGCTGACCTACTTTCCCGATCATCAAGGCGTGGACCCCATCGGCAAACCAGGGTGCGCGCCGGTACCCACCCCGGTGGCACGGTCCACCTATCGATTCAAGCTGGATTCCGACCGGCAGATCGCCCGGGCGGATCTGGCGACCGCGCACCTGAACGGTCACCTCATCAGCACCGAGGCCGAGGGTTTAACCCACAACATGCGCGGCAGTGAGCAGGCCGACGTGCTTCCGCGCGAAGTTGTGCTGGAAATAACCACCAGCCGCCGCAGTAACCCCGCCACCTGGCCGGGTCGTTATCATTTGATCGATCGCCCGGATCTGACGCTGCAGAACGCGGAGCTTCTTTTCAATCAACTCGGTCTGCTGGATGACATCCGCCTCACGCTTGGAGGTGTCGGCGATCCGCTTGTATCGCCGATCTTTTTTGACATCATCGCAGCCGCCAGATCATTGGGCATTTCCACCATCTGCGTCGAAACCGATCTGCTTACCACGTCCTCCGAAGACCTCGTGCGCCTGGCTCGCTCGGGCGTGGATGTGATATCGATTCAATTCCCCGCGGCGCACTCACCCACCTACGCCGCCATCATGGGCATCGACGGTTTTTCCCGCGCGCTGCAGAACGTGAACACGCTCGAAGAGGAGATCAAGCGGGCCGGCAACGGCATACCTTTGATCTCGATGGTTTTCACCAAAATCGAAGCCAACCTCGGCGAGATGGAACTCTGGTATGACTACTGGATGCGCCGCTTCGGGCACGCGGTCCTGATCGGTCCCAGTGATTATTCGAAGCTGATTCCGGATTTTGCCGTCGCCGACATGTCCCCGCAGAACCGCAAGCCCTGCGTTCGCCTGTCATCGCGCATGACTGTTCTATCAGACGGAAAAGTTGTTGCCTGCGAGCAGGATGTGCTGGGCACGCATCCCATGGGAATGCTCGGCGAAACCAGCATCAGCGACATGTGGCGGCAATCGTTTGCGAACCTGCGCAGGTGTCACCTGAAAGGCGACTACACCAGCAACCCAACATGCGGCAACTGTCGAGAATGGCACCGCGCGTAAATCATTCAATCGGATAAAAAATTATGAAAACCCTCGGAGTTATACTCGCCCGCGCGGGCAGCGTCGGACTGGCCGGCAAACACCTCAAGCTGCTGCTGGGCCGCCCGATGATTGAATACGCCTTCGATCATGCTTTCAATTCGGCGCTGCTTAGCAGAGTTGTTGTATCCACCGATTGCCCCGGCGTCGCAAGGATCGCGCGCAAGTATCACCTGGAGGTCATCGATCGTCCGCCGGGATTAGCCGGGCCCGATGCTTCGGTCCAGGATGTGATGTTGCATGCGCTGAAAACCATTGAAAAACCGGGCAGTTTTCACGCCGATGCGCTGGCTGTGCTATACGGTAACGTCCCGGTTCGCGGCTCGGGTGTGATCGACCAGGCGATCCAACTGCTTCGCGAAACCTCCTGCGATTCGGTTCGATCATTTTGTCCGGTGGGAAAATGGCATCCCGCGTGGATGTCTAAAATTAACGGCGATAAAGCAGAACCACTTCAGTCGGGGAGCATCCACCGCCGACAGGACCTCGCGCCGCTGTTCCTGCACGATGGCGCGATCGTGGCGGTCGCGCGATCTTCCATGCTCCGAGGCCTGCGTTTTCCCGAAGATCCACACGCCTTTTTTGGAATCGATCGCCGGGCGATCCGCACCGGCATGGGTGAAACGGTCGAGGTGGATCACCAGCGAGATCTCTATTGGGCCGAAGCGGTCCTGCGCGATCGATCCGCCTCAACCCGAATGGCGGGCTGATGAATCCGATGTTCCGTTTTTGAGAAAAGACACATGAAAGTCGCCGAACGTGAAATAACCAGCAACCGCTCTGCTTTTATCATCGCCGAGATCGGTGTGAACCATGACGGTTCTCTTCGATTGGCCAGGGAACTGGTGGAACTCGCTGCCGCCTGCGGAGCGGATGCGGTAAAGCTGCAGATATTTACCGCCGCTAATCTGATGCACGATTCCTCGCAGTTTGCCGCCTATCAGCAGACGCGCGTCAGCGATGCCGACCCCGCTGCCATGCTTCGGCGGTATGAACTTTCGCACGATGAGATTCGCGACCTGGTTTCCCTCATTCGTAAGCGCGGGCTGATCCCCATTGCTACACCGTTCTCGCCTGCCGATGTTGCAATCATTGGCGATCTGCAGCTGCCGGCTGTTAAAATCGCCTCACCGGACCTCATCAATCGCCCGCTGCTCGCGGCCGTTTCAGCGCTGAACGTACCGATGATCATCTCCACCGGCGCAGCCGAGATGGCCGAAGTTGCAACCACCGTCGACTGGCTGAATCAATGGAAGCAGTCTTTTGCGTTCCTGCATTGCGTCAGCAGTTATCCTACCCCGGCAGTGGACACGAACCTTTGCTGGATCGGTGAGTTGGCCGACCGTTTTAACGTCCCTGTCGGATTTTCCGATCATACAACCGATGAGATTTCCGGCGCGCTGGCCGTCGCCTTCGGGGCGAGCATCATCGAGAAGCATTTCACCTATGACCGCGGCGCAGCGGGGCCGGATCACTCCGCCAGCGCTGATCCTGAGCAGTTTGCAAAATACGTTAAATTGATTCGCAGGGCTGAAGTGCTGCGCGGGTCGGCGGGAAAACGTGTGCTTCCGATCGAACAGGATGTGCGCCGGGTCAGCCGCCAGAGTCTGGTGGTCTGCCGCGATGTGACGGCGGGGCAGGTGCTCGAGCAGGACGACCTGACCGTGCAACGCCCTGGCATTGGTATCTCCGCAGCGGATGTGGAAGCGGCGGTGGGGCGCACTACCACCCGCGATCTGTCGCGCGGCACCCTGTTGCAATGGGAAATGCTGGCCGCGTGATTGGCGGTCCCGGCGCTACCGAAATGTTCTTAAGCAATGCCATCACGTTCAACCACGTCGAGCCGCCGAATTTGTTTCGTCACTGGAACGCGCGCCGAATTCGGCCTGATGCGTTCCACATTGCTTGCGCTGTCCAAACACCCGTCTGTCGACCTTCAGATTATCGCCACGGGGATGCATTTGTCTGAACGGCATGGCAAAACCATCCGCTCCATTCGCGCTGACGGCTGGAAGGTGAACGCGTCGGTGCCCTGGCCAACATCCGGTGAATCGGATGTCGCTCGACACACCGGTCGCGCGATGGCGGGGATTGCCGGAGCGCTGGATCGATTGAAAACAGACATCGTGCTCGTGGTCGGCGACCGTGTGGAACCGTTCGCCGCCGCTGCCGCGGGACATCTGGCGGGGCGGATCGTAGCCCATGTTCATGGCGGCGACCGGGCGCTGGGGCAGGTCGATGATGCGCTGCGCCATGCGATCACCAAGCTGGCGCACCTGCATTTTCCGGCGACACAACAAAGCAAAAAGAGAATCTTAAAACTGGGTGAAGATCCCTGGCGTGTTCATCAATTCGGATCGCCTGGGATTGATGGAATCGCAATGCAGGCAGGTACACCGGAGATCGCCGGTCGCTTCGCGCTGTTGTTGCTGCATCCGACGGACCAGGACCCGGGTTTGGAACAGCAACGCGCAGCACTGATATGGAAGTGTGTCCGCGAAGTGAAGTTCGACCGCGTCGTGATTGTGTATCCCAACAACGACCCCGGCCATGAAGGGATCGTCCGATGCTGGGAATCCGTGGGCGGGGACGCAACGATCTTTCGCGATATTCCCCGCGCGCGATTCCTCGGCGTGATGCGCGATGCGGCTGTCTTAATCGGCAACAGTTCCAGCGGCATCATTGAAGCCGCGAGTTTTGGAACGCCGGTAATCGATATCGGCCCGCGCCAACTCGGTCGCGAAAGCAGCAGGAATGTTACCCACGTTCCGTTCGACAAAACCTTGATCCGGCGCAACTGCAACGCATCTGGAATGACGGCAAGCCGCTGCGTTATCCCCGCCGAAATGTATACGGCGGCGATGGCACCGCTGGGCGCATCACCGACCTGCTTGCGACCATCGAAATCGATGCGAAACTGCGGCATAAATTGATTGCTTATTGATCGATCACGCAGCGTCCCGCGAACTGCTTTCTGACAACATCTTGGCGTGTGTGCAACTTGATGGCACACTGGCCGGCATGACTCATCCATCAAAACATCCCAAGCTGGAAAATCTGCTCCCCGGGGAGGTCGCGGGCGTTCGCAGCGTCATGGTTTCGCTGAGCGAAGGATCATCGCACACGGAACCGAAATCGACGACCGAGGACCGGGTCCTGCTGTTTCTCACCGGCAGCGGGGTGGCTGTGGTTAGTGGAAAAGAATATCGGGTTGCTCGCGAATCCATCGCCCATTTCCCGCTGGGCGAAACCGTTGAAATTACAGCGGTGGAGCAGCTGCTCACTTTTCTCATTCTCGCGTTGACGCTCACATCGGATGACATGGAAGACATCGCGACCCACGATGCCGCCAGCCGTGCGATTTACATCAAAACCTTTGCTGAATGTGAGCCCTACGGCGAGCGGATTAAGAGTCCAAAAACCGTCAGCAGAACGTTACTTCCCAAGGGTATTGTTCCCCGGCTGGCAATTGGCACCGTGCAGACCACCGGGCCGGACCTGGTGGCTTTGCATCGCCATCCGATGCTCGAGCAGTATTTTCTGGGCCTTGAAGAAAACAACATGACTGTCATCGCGGACGACGCTCGAACCCCGCTGGGGGCGCACGAGCTTTTTCATATTCCGCTCGGCAGCAACCACGGGGCGGAAGTTGCTGATGGGTTTAAGATGTATTACGTCTGGATCGATTTTTTCCTGAACCGCAAAGGGCAGGAGTGGCTAAACGAACATAAGCCGATTGCCACGGAAAAGGCGGTGTGACTCGATTTTAAAAGGTCGGACAAAGCCAATCATTGTGGTAGAGGCAGCGTGATTGTTTTGCCCGATTTTGCGGATTGATAAGCCGCGTCCAGGATTTCGGCGACGGTGACGTTGGTCTGCAATGAAGAGGGATCATTACCTTCTTGAATCTGCCCACTCATGACTGCTTCAAGATAGTGAATCGGATCATCATACGGGGCGGGGATTGGAGGCGCGGTGGTGGAAGCGTTTGGATCACCGCCGCGCGATTTGTGCATTTCAAGCTGCCGCCCGTCGATGGCTTTCGCATATCCCTGGCGGCCGTACAGGTCAGACTGCTTGATCGACACCGGCCAATTCCAGGATCCATCCACAATGGCAACGGCTTTGGGATAATTCAATATGATCTCCGCGTCATCATCCACCTTTGGATAGACATTCGGCTGCAACTGTCGGGTTACCGCGGTCACGGAGGTGGGAACCTGTCCGTCCATCAGCCAGGTCATCAGGCTCGGACCGTAGCACCCGAAATCGACCAGCGCTCCGTCGCCTCCACGCACGGGATCGGTGAGCCAGGCGACAAATTCCGGCGCCATGTGTGCCGGGCCGGAATGACCGTCGCGGAAAATTGCTTTGACGATCGGTCCGAATTCCCCGCTCTTGAAAAGGTTGACCGCTTTGAAGTTGCTTGCGTACCAGGTCGTTTCGAAGTTCACCAGCACATGAATTTTGCCTGCCGCAGCGGCGTGCTGCATTGCAAGGGCGTCGGCGTACGTGGTTGCCAGCGGCTTTTCCATCATGACGCTCACGCCGAGCGGCGCGCAGGTCTCGACCACTTTTCGATGTTCTGTCGGGGGGGTAAAGACCAGCACCGCCTGCGGATGAACTGCTGCGATCATGTCGCTGATGCTGCTGTAATGCAGGCTCGGCGCAAGGTGCATGCGAGCGGCATAAGCATCGAACAGCTTTTGATCCGGCTCGACAATTCCCACCAGGCTGACATCTGGCCGTGTCAGCACACCGCCGGCCGGCACAAGCCCACCGCCTTTGAAAAACCCTCCCACGTGTGCATGCACGAGCCCGACGATGCCGACTTTCAAACGCGCCGGTGCATCGGCTGCCGCACATAGCGCAGGGGAGATCGCAAGCCATGACACGCAAAGAACCATGGATAATTTCATGTGGCTGTTCCCTCGCTTACAGGACCGAAAACGGTTGTCACAAACAGCAGCGTCATCCGCTCACCGCCGCGGAAAACCCAAACGCGTTAATTTCGCTGCTGATTCCATGTTACAACCTGGTTTTGGATTCGCAGCAGGTCCGGATTGTTCGGCGTGATGTAATACGGATTCGGCCAGGTGGGATCGTTCTTCAGATAGTTTGAAGTTCGTTTATCCGCGTATCGCCAATATTCGGCATGGCCATCGACGAACGTGAAGTTAGCGCCATTCCGATGCCACGATGCCACCAGATCGACCCACCCGGTTGGTAGGTTTGCAGCTGTGGGATTCTGCAGCCAGCCGCCCCTGTTCCATTGGCCTAACAGGGCAATATTTGAACCGCCGGTTACGCCGCGGGGATCGGGCTCTTCCACAAAAGCGATCGTTCGGCGCAGTCTCGCACCTGCGTGATTCGATACAATTTGTACTGGTGGTAAATCCCTGGCGATTGCCCACCTGTGCAGAGAAACGAATTGATGGAATAGGACCGCAGGCGGTAGTCGTTGAAGTCCGAAGGACATTTGTAGATATCCATCTGTTTCAGATATTTCCACAGCGTGCCGTTGGTCATAGCCGCCGCGGTGGGGCCGCTGTCCACCCAGCCAATCCATGTGTTGGTCGCGCTGATGGGAGCGTAAATCGAAAGTTGCGGCGTCTCCATGCCGTCGTAAAAATCGGCGGTGCCGAGCGGGCCTGCTGTGTCACAAGAAGGCAGCCAGCCTTTATTGTCATTTGCGTACATGACATAAGCCGTGCTGAGCTGCTTCATATTTGAAAGGCATTTTACCCCTAGCGCTGTCTGGCGTGCGATATTCAGACTGGGCAGCAGAATCCCGATCAGCAGCGCAATGATTCCGATGACAACGAGCAATTCCACCAGTGTAAAACCGCGTTGAGGATTGCCCGCGAATTCTCTGTGAATCATTTCGGTACAAATGATGATAATCAGCTATGGCCGCTTTTGATACTTTTTTGCCGTGGCGAAACAGACGGAATGCCCGCGCTTGAATCGCATCCGGACCGGTGCTGCTTTCTTTCCGGCACCTCGCGCCGATCACACGCGCCACATTCAACTCAACAAATTCTGATGGAGGATGTACTTATGAATGCGGTCGGTCGGCAGCGATACTTTAAAATACTGGAAACAGGCATGAGATCAGTGGAAACCCTTCATCGTAAAATACGCGGCGGCCTTTTTTGCTGCTGTGTGGTCTTCGGCATGATTACAGCTTCGTCGCCGGCCACGCCGATCCCCGACAATTGCCGGGTAGGTGATTTCGCGGTGGGTTGCCAGGCCTGGACGTTTAAAGCGTTCCCCTTGCTGGACGCGATCGACAAAACGGCGGCCGCCGGTGGGAAGATCATCGAATTCTGCCCCGGTCAGGATCTCAGTGCCGACAGCCCCGGTGTTAAATTCGATTTCAACGCCAGCGACGAGATGATTGCGACCGTACAGGCGCGGCTCAAGAAAGATGGCATTCGCGCGGTTAATTATGGGGTGGTACCCATCCCCCATGACGAAGCGGGCGCACGGAAGATTTTTGACTTTGCCAAAAAGTTCGACCTGTACGCAATTACCACCGAGAGTGTTGATTCCATCGACGTGATTGAAAAGCTCGTTAAAGAGTACGATATCCGCGTGGGGTTTCACGACCATCAGAAGCGGGCGAATAATCCTGGCTATAAGATGTGGGATCCCAATTATGTTTTAAGCGTTATCAAGGATCGCGATCCCCGAATCGGCGCCTGCGCGGATACGGGCCATTGGGTTCAATCCGGTCTGAGGCCTGTCGACTGCCTGAAAATATTGGAGGGTCATATCATCAGCGTGCATCTCCACGATATGAATGAAATGAATCCGCGCTGCCATGATGTGCCCGCGGGCACCGGCGTATCGGATGTCCCCGCGATTCTGGCTGAACTGAAACGGCAGAATTTCGCTGGGAATATTTCGATCGAATACGAGTACAACTGGACAAAAAACCTGGCGGATGTGACGCAATCCATTACATTCATCCGCGACGCGGGCGAAAAAAAACAATGACGCTATAACATCGTCATCGTCTCATCCGTCAGACCACTCTCGGTTCACGAAAAGGTCAACACGAGTACCTTTCCACTGTATTGATCGAGTCCCCCGGTGCAGCCTGGTGTAACACTATGAAAAAAATCCTGCCTCTCATTCTCATGGTTCTCAATCTGCTGCCTGCGTCTGCGGCGCTGGCCAAGGATCCGGTGGATTACATCGATCCGTTTATTGGCACAGGGCGCGAGGGGAAGGATTTTCCAGGCGCTTCCATGCCGTTTGGCATGGTGAAGGTAAGCCCCGATACCTCCACTCCCGGACCGGTCAGTTATTCTTATGCTGACAAGACGGTTCAGGGTTTCAGTTTCACTCACATAGGTGGAGCTGATGGTGGAGAACTGGCAAATGTAATGACGATGGCGACGACCGGTCCGCTGCATGTTTACTGGGGAAACAGAGGCAAGCCGGGCAGCGGTTTTCTTTCGTCGTTTTCCAAGGCGACGGAAATCGCGACAGCGGGGTACTACGCGGTAACGCTGGACGACTATAAGGTTCGCGTTGAGGCAACCGCCGCCGCACATAGTGGTATTCTCCGGTTTACTTTTCCTGAGAATGAGCAATCGCGCATACAGATCGATCTATCGCATCGCAATGACGGCACGTCGCGGCATCAGACGGTTAAAATGGTGGACGACCACACCATCGAGGGAGAAGTTCAGTGTGCGCCCGATGGTGGCGGGTGGCGGTTTGGCCCGACCGGGTACACGCTTTATTATCACCTGGAGTTCAGCAAACCGATTCAAAAGCATGGTGTCTGGAGCGCGACACTGCCGCCGTTGTGGAGCGATCATTCCGCCCCGTATGGCAAGACCAAGGGAAAAAATGTCAGCGATCCTAGTTTCGCCAAGGCATGCCAGAGCGCGGAAGTAATTCCGGATTGCCAGGAAAAAGAAGGACAGCATATCGGATTCTACAGCGAGTTCCCGACCAAGGCCGGTGAAGTGGTGATGGTTAAGGCGGGAATCTCATTTGCGAGCCTCGAAGGCGCGCGTGCCAACCTGGCGGCGGAAATTTCGGACTGGGATTTTGATCGGGTGCATCGCCAGGCGCGAGACTCATGGGTGCAGGCGTTCGATCGTCTGTCGGTGGAGGGCGGGACCGAAGACCATAAGACTATTTTCTACAGCGCGCTGTACCGTTCACTGCTGTTTCCGCAAACCTTTGCCGATGTGGATGGCACCTATCCCGGCGGTGATCACAAGCCGCATCACTCGGACCAATTCACCAACCGAACTCTCTTCAGCGGGTGGGATGGGTATCGCAGCGAGTATCCGCTGCTGACATTGGTAGCCCCGTCGGTGGTGAACGATCAGATCAACAGTATGGTTTCCCTCGCCGAACTGAATGGCACAGGCTATTACGACCGCTGGGAGATCATGGGTTGCTATACCGGCTGCATGACCGGCAATCCGGAAGTTGTGGTTGTCAACGATGCGTGGCAAAAAGGCATCCGCGACTTTGACAGCAGCAAGGCATATCAGTTCGGTGTGAATACAACCGTTAAAAATGGAAACGCGCCATTGGGCTTTCGCCGCGGATCGATCTCCGAAACAACCGAGTATGGGCTGGACGAGTGGAACATGGGCCAGCTTGCCGCCGGACTGGGCAAAAAAGAGGATGCCGCGAAATATCAGAAGCTTTCCGAGTCGTATAGGAACATTTTCGATCCCAATCAGGCCTGGACCTATGACGCAGAAGGCAAAGACGCCCGGCCGGAATGGAAAGGCTGGATGCGTGTGAAAAACGGCGACGGATCTTTTGATCCCTGGCTGGGTCTCCTATCCTCCAAGGGCGGCCGCGAGGCGACCGTCTATCAGGCGGGCTGGAGTGTCTACAACGATATCCCGGGGCTGGTCGAACTCTTAGGCGGTAAAGACCTTTTCGTCAGCAAACTCGACGACTTTTTCAGCAGATCACCAGACTATTCAAAGTGGAGCTCCAGATCGGGGGGGAAGAAAAACTGGTGGAGTACATATAACAACCCCGGCAACGAGCCTACCGAACTGATTGTGTTTGAGTTCAACCGCGCGGCGCGCCGTGGCTGACGCAAAAATGGCTGCACCAGGAAGAGTTTGTCTATGAGACCGGCCCTGACGGCATCCCCGGCGACGATGACGTGGGACAAATGTCGGCATGGTATGTACTGGCTGCCACCGGTCTCACGCAGTGCTGCCCGGGGGATCCGCGCTTCGAAATTTTCACCCCGCTGTTTGATAAGGTTACGATGAAGTTCGACCCGAAATACGCCAAGGGTAAAAGCTTTGTCATCACAGCGAAAAATAATTCACCTGAAAATTTCTATATTCAGTCGGCTACTCTCAATGGTCAGCCGTTGAATCGCTGCTGGCTGAGCTATTCTGAAATCACCGCCGGCGGAACGCTGGATCTCGTGCTGGGACCGAAGCCAAACAAGCTGTGGGGCGTTCAGTAACTCCCTGTTGCTTCGGTAAATGGACGACGGATCAACTGCCCGGCAGGCGTTTGCAGTTAGGGTCCGTCCTGGGCGATAACTTTCTTTAAGTGGCACATCTTTCGTGAGGGCGTCTATGAAAATCTCTAATGTCTCGTTCCTGGCAGCTGGGCTTTTGCTGGTGCAAATCTCGCAGGCCGCACCCGCTACAACCTCAAGTTCAACTCCGACAACTGCTCCCGTTACAGGGGCGGTGCAATTCGATATCAGCACGATCCTGAATGCCCGGCCCGTCATTACATTGGGCGGCGACGGCAAGGTTGTCCCAATACGCGGAGGCGTTGACGTCGCGTCGGGCCTGATCACCACCGCTGCCGCCGATGCGCTTGGGGTTAAAGACGACCACGCGCTTCCCGACGACGGTCGCTTTCCGGCAACGGCCGATCGCCCTGAGGTGGTTCTTCAACTGGCAAATAAGGATGGCACCGCAAACCAGGTCCACCGCTCAGCAAAACTTCCGAAGGTGGACGAATACGCGTTCAATACAACGCCGGGAAAATATCAGAAGCTGTTTCTCTTTTTCACCAGCGCCGCATCCGGCCCCGCGCAAGTTAAAGTCAGCCTGACCTATCAGGACGGTTCTGCAGAAGCTCACGATGGTGTCATCCCCGATTGGTACAAAGACCTTGCTGCCGATGATAAAGACCATGTCTATCTTGTCTCTAACCTATCCAAATGGGGCGGTGGAGATAAACTCAAAATGCTTGAAAAGAATCATCACAACATCGTCGGCCTGGTCATTAACAGCGCGCCAGACAAGGTGCTGACACAGATCAAAATCCGCAAGGACGGTCCCTTTGTGGTCTTCTGGGCCGCAGCTGGACAACTGGCGCAATAGCTTTGATCGATCCTGCGGGGCTCCCACGCTGTCGATGTGCCGATTTATTTTACCGGCGCGGTTGCCAGTGCTACAAACCGATCGCCCGCACCGTAGTAGAGCATCCATTGCCCGTTATGTTGGATTACCGCGTTGGTCCACAGGCAGTTTTTGTTCTGCCCATTCTCGTAAGTCTCGCGCGGCTTCATAATGCAGTCGTTCAGTTGGTCCACCTTCTTCGTCAGGTCGGTTTTCGAAACGAGAATCTCCGATATCGCGTAGAACCATTTACCTTTTCCGTTGAGCGTGCCGGCGATGAATAAAACAATGTCGTCCGGATGGGCCGATGTGGGATCATTTACGGCGACGCATGGTTCAAAAGGCCCGACCCACCCTTTGGTGAGTTTCATGTCTAATTTGATGGCTGGACTCCACGTGATCAAGTCGTCGGAATAAGTGAGCTTGAACCCACTGTTCCCGCAGAACATTGCAAATTTTCCATTGATCTTGATCGGCGTTCCCGAGGGATCACAAACCGGTGCGCCATTCTTCGTATGATCTACCACGATGCCCAGCTTTTTCCAGGTGACACAATCTGTAGAAGTAGCCTCACAAAGCGCGATACCGCCCTTGGGACTGTTGCCGGTGTAGAAGGTGTAGTAGGTGCCCCCGTACTTAAACAGACGGGCGTCTTCGCATCCATATCCTCTTTCAAAGGGTTCCTTGGCATCGATCAAGGGGTCGGGATTACGAGTGAAAGTGACGCCGTCCGGACTTTCCGCATAGCCCTCCCGCGAGGTCCACGCCCGGGCCTGGGCGCGATAGAGCATGCGGAATCTGTCGCCATCAAAAATAACGCCGGGATTGAAGGTATTGACCGACTCCCACCCTTTTCCCTGCGGGCTGAATAAGGGGTTTTGCCCGTAACGAACAAATGGCCCGATCGCCCAGGCGGGCCAGTCTGCCGGAGGATCGATAGTGAATGTCGAGGTGCCTGAAGAAACCGCATCCCCCGTGGCGGGGATGGCTTTCACCGACCAATGATGCAACCCCGGCGCGAGCGGGGCTGTAATGCCGAAATTGAGAACCGGGCCCGCAGATGCTGGAGCATCTCCCGCTTTGGTATCGTCGACATACACCTCATAACTTTTTGCTTGCGGGACTGCCTTCCAAAATAGTAAAGGCTTCGTCTGCTCGAAGTGATCGTCAGCCTTAGGCGAACAAAGTTCGAACGGCGTTGGATCGGCAAAGGTTTTATGAACACCCAGCGCCAAAATAAGAGCGCTGAGCAAAAAACCTTTGCGATTCATGAAGTGGTGTTTCTGATTCATAGCAAGATCGACTCTCATGTTGTGTGGTGAAATCTCCCGGGAAAACCCGGTCCTGTTTATCGTGTCGTCATTCCGTTTCGTCAATCTCAGTGAGTGACGCCCGCTGCGAGATCGTCAACTGCAACCCAGTGATGCCCCTTCGCCAGGCTCAGTGGAAAGCTGATGGTTTTGTCTTCATCGAGACCCACCGTCACCGATTGAGTGGCTGTCATCGTCCCGTCCAGTAACAGGTTCACTGTCGCCTGGCCGGAAAAAGCGCCTTCGTTGTGAACCGTCACTTGCACGCTGGACGGCTGTGACTTGTCGTCTGCAGGCACGACATGCAGATCCCGATATCTGAAAATCGGCTGATAGGGTGCTTTAATCAAACCGGTAAAGGTGTTGTTCCCGCCATAGTAGTGCCAGAGATAACCGTCTTTGATGATAGTCTGACCGGGAAATACAGAGCCGTTGGTATTGGTCATTTCGTTTAAGTCGCCTGTAGGTGCCTCACCGTAGAAATCGGGCAGCCAGGGAAGGTCTCCCCGCCACAGCACCTTGGTTGGATCGGTAGGGCTTAAAGCATCCTCCAGATTCGTACAAAGCCGATTTCCCGATATCCTCGATTTTCCGTTGAGCTTTGTCCCCGCCTGGGTTTCCACTCTCAAATTGCGATCCGCATCCACAAAGATATCCCCGGCACATTCATAGGCATCGCACCAGCGATCGGGCCTTCCCCGGTAATCAGCTACACCCATCTTGTCCCATTGATGCAGATCTTTAGACAGATAGATTCCACCCTCTTCGATCGCGCCAAGATAGCGGTATTTCTGACCGTTAAAGTTAAACTCGGGAATCTGCGGTTCGCTATGCGTATCGATCATCCCGCCGATTTTCCCCTGCGTGCCAAGGTCCCATGTTTCTGAATAGTGAATTCCATCGGTGCTGCTGGCCATCACCTCTTTATGAACAGGAGCATGGGTGATGTATTCCAGGTAATACATATTGGTTCCCGCAGGCTGCAACAGATCCGGATCCTCCTGGCTGTCGCGGGGAATCTTTCGTTTGATAATGGGATTGCTCGGATTTTTTACCCAGTGAACCCCGTCTGTACTGGTCGCAACTCCCAGTTCACTGTCCGGGCGGTTACCTGGCGGGGCGGGTATGGGATTTCCGCGGTAGACCATGTACCACTGATTGTTTTTAACCACCACCGCATTGTTAAGCACACCGCGGCTGTCCCAGCTCCCCGCCGGGCCAGGCCGCATGACAACCAGGTTGGTATCAATATCCCACGGGTAAACCAGTTTATTCAGTCGCTTGTAGACCAGCTGATCGAAGTGCGCCTTTCCCGCTCGCACTTCCACCATCGGTTGATCCGGCAGGTTAACATCGACCAGATCGCGAAGCGTAACCAGATTGCCCCCATCGGCATCGGTCAGCGTGGCCAAAACCGCGCATGACCTGCGTGAATAGGCAAGCTTTAATTGATAGGCAACACCAGGCTTAATAACCGCTGGGGTCGAAGCAATGTTCCAGATATAAGCGCCGTCTTGCGCCCGAGTCTCTTTCCAAGCTGGTAATTGATAGGACTTGGGCGTTATGGCAAAAATAGAGTATCCCCGCGCGGTGCGATCGATACTCAACGTGCCGGCGGCACTGTCGAGGGTCGCGCAGATCCGCGTGCCATCAGCCTGAGTAAACCCAACCGACGCGGAACTATTTGGCTCATCAATAGAAACCGATGTTGAGACTTCTCCCTCTCGGACTCCTAATTTCAGATCCTTCACATAGGCAAGCGACTGTGCCGATCCTGCCAGGGACTTTTTCCCGCCTGCCGGTTGATCGGTAATGGTCATTCCCTGGTTGACATAGTTTGACAGTTCACCGGATTTAAAATCGTCGCTGAACTCGCGATCCGGATACGGCGTCGGCAGTCCCACAGTGAACTGAAATTCGTTGGATCGCTGCTTTTCACCTTTGACGTTCTCCGCCACCACATACCAGTGGTGTTCGCCGCTGCTGAGATGACTTAACTCAACAAAGGTATCAGAAACAGGTGGGGCTGGCTTTTCGTCAAGATAAACTGTGTAGTGGAAATCCGGCCCGAGATCGGACCACTGCAGCCGGGGATCGCCGGCATTAAAGCGATGCGCCATTCGGACAAATCAGATTAAATCCCTTTGCATTGGCCAGGCGGATCGAGTCGAACTCCATTTGGAAGTCCTGACTCTGGGAATTCTTTCCGGTTACCGCAAAGCGGAGAATGGCTTTTCCCGCTTTCAAAAAAGTGCAGTTTCCCCAGTTCAGACTCTGCGCCGCGCGGGCGGCGGCAAACAGGTCCTGGGGATCGCCTTGCTTGTTTCCATCCACAAAAAGTTGAACCGTGCCTGAAGCTTTGCCCGCAAATCCCTCGGTCGTAATCTGGTAAGTGCCCGGTTCTGGTATCTGCAGCACGTATTCAACCCACTGACCCGGTCCAAAAGTCGCGAATAGATGCGAATCAAACCCCGGCTGCCCATAATCCAGCCAGTTTAGATTCGGAGGGAATGAACGTGCGACCAGTTCCTCGCACTTCATTTCCAGCGGCGGATTTTGTCCTTCGGCAAAGGTCGAGGAAAAACCGGTCACTAAAACCAAACCCGCGCATGTGATTGGTTTAAGGAAACTGAATGCAGCCGATCGTAGACGGTTAGTTGGTGTCATTTAACCCTCAATATGCTCAACTCTTTGTTTCAGGCCGCCATCACTTTCATCGGTTGATACAATAAAGCTAAAGCTTCGTTGATAACAGCCGGGGGCATACCGTGGCGTCGGGCACATTATTCCGGCGTCTCTGGAAGCAGTTCGATTTGATCCCCACGGCTTGTAAATATGCTGAAGCGTTTGCCCTCGACAACCTCAGCTTGTCTTCCCCCGCGGACGACTTGAACGCGACAGCCCGGCCAGGGGTTTTGCACTGTGCATATACGACCCTGCTCGCTGAGAATCGATACATTTGTGACTTTGCCGTGACTGAGATCCGCGCTGACCAGAAAAGCGCCCCGGGCCCGCAAGGTGCGAAAGCCGGCATCCTTTTCTTTTGGCCACACGGGGAAGAACCGTAGAACCCCTTCATAACTTTGCAGCAACATCTCATCGATGGTATTCGGCACCACGCTGCTGTTTTCCAGCATGTGAAATTCGTTGTATACGATGCCGTTGGGTTGAAATTTCAACGTCCGAAGTTTCGCAAGAAGCGTGTCCGGATCGTATCCGACGCGCGCCGCTGCGGGAAAAATGGAAGAGGTCGAGTTCATGCTTTCCCACGAGTTCGCTGCCGTGACCGTGTCGCGGGCAATTTGCAGCAGCATTGGATCGCTGTCCAGTCCTATCGCGCCCGCGGGATAGATGTGCACAATCGTCAAATCGCGTTTGTGTTTAGCCGCCAGAGGGTCTTTTGTCGTCGGCGGTTTAATGACTGGATTGTTTTTCTCAGTTCGGCGGAAGGTCGTCACACCATCCCGTTTTTGCGTCGAAAATGCGCATCAGGTGGGCGAGAATATAGCGCCACTTATCCCGCTCGTTTTCGTCGACGCCCAGGCTGGTGCTCATGTCGAGCGCCAGTTTCAGAACGTTGCGCAGCATGCTCAATGACAGGGCGGGATTCATGTCCTGACCGCCTTCATTTGCGCCGTCGTTATAGATCACATATCGCCCGTCAGCCGGCTGGCGCAATCCATCGGGCAGATTTTTGGTGGCCTCTATCAGTTCCCTGGGTGTAGGTTCAAACTTTAGATAGTCTTCCCAGAAAATCGCCACATCGTGAACAAAGGGATAAACCTTTTTCGCGTAGGCCAGGTCGTAGGTCGTATACCAGCGTTGAGCGATGTTTACAGCAGAAAATGCCGCATCGCTGCGCTGCCCCAGGAACAGCCCGCCTTTTTGCCTCTGCCAGGGCGGGTCGTCCAAGTCGTTCACTATATTGGGCCGCCTCTCGTCGCGGGTGGTCTCAATTCCAACCGGTCCGATCTTCACCGGGTAGAGCACGCCGCGACAATTCAAAACTTCTTTTGCGTAGTATTCTCCGCGCGATCTGAAATCCAGGATCGGCGCGTCTTCCGGATCGGCTTGTTCGATGTGGTTGCTGGAATACAGACCGTAAAAGCAGGCCATGTGGTTGTAATTCAGCGTGTAAGCGCCGGTCCACATGGGCTGGTCGGTAGTCACCCAGGTGCCTGCAATACCCGGTGGATATTCCGGATCGCGGCTGCAGGATGCAAGGATGTAGTTTGAAACGTGATACCGCCATTCCAGATCGTCATCACCGAGATGAACCGACGATTTGTTCCAGAAATCGCGCCACCAATTGACGTGATCGGTGTACAGCCCGTTCAGCACGCTCGCCCGATTCAGCCCCGCCACGCGATCACATGCTTCCTGCACATACTGCGTGCTCTGGCGAAGGCTTTTCACTGCCGCCACCAGCATCACGGGCTTGCCCGGTTCGAGATGGAAATGCGACTCATCTCCTCCCAGCAGTGTGAAGGCGCAGGCAGCTTCGGAGGGTATCTCTACATTGTCTCGAAAAGCCCGGACGCCCCAGTAAACACCTTTTTGATTGCCCGATATTTTCGCCGCCGGGAATCCGATCCAGTCATCCGCCATGCCTGGTTTAGAACGATGGTCCGACTGCGGGGTCGCTCGCGCCCTTGCCGGAATCCAAAGATTGACATCCCCGTCCACCGCCGCGCCATCAGTGGATAATTCCACCACCAGCAGGTTTTCAGTCGCGCATACCCAGCTGCGCATGCTGACCGTTGCATTACCTTTTTTGAAGGACATCACCGTGGTGGCATCCACCAGGTTTTGCTCCGCGTGATAGGTCGCGCCTTGCAGTGCAGGAATCCGAATATCTAGGTGCCCCAGCGGGCGAGGTCCGCTCCTGCACCAGACGTTTCGCAATTCCCAAAGATCATTTTTGCTCAGCCAAAACTGCTGGTCCTGCGGGTCTCCGCTGATCGCCACTGCCATGTCGCCGTTACCCATCAACGGCGCAGTCAAGTTGCTGATACCGGGGCAGCGGCATCGGCGGCCGGGTGAAAACCGATCTGTATGCAAATGCCCGAGGATGGGAACATCCAGCCTGGCCCGCCAGCGCGATCAATCCCGCGACCCACAAGATCACACCACCCAGAAACGATCCGCGTGCTGGTGTTTTTTCTGTCGGGACGATAAGCATGGAAACCGAGGAGCGCATTTAAGATCCGAATAGATTAAAGTTCGAGGACGCCGCATCAACTGTTAGTCGATCGCGTTCGTTTCGTTGAACAGACACTTCCAACACGGCGAGATTTAAAATTGTGGCCCGGTCACATCTGAACAATAAAAGTTTTCGCTCATCAGGATTCGGCATGTTTTATTTCAGTCAGCAACGCCGAACAAAAGCGCTTCTTCCCCGCAACACCAAAACGTTTTCAAGAGTAGCAAAAGCAATGCACGAATCTGTTAAATTATCTCGGCACTTCTGGGTCATGCTTGTTTGCGGGATCATCGGTCTGACCAATGCACACAACTCGACCGTCAGAGCAGCGATTGTTTTTGGCCCGGTAAATGCTATCGCCGGTGGGGAGGGTCCGGGCCTGATAGAATGGTTTGAAGGCACGCCACCCACAGCGCCCGAGCAGGCGTGGACCGTATCGGCATGGGTTAAAGTTGACGCAGCGCCCACGCAACCGGAACTCATCGCGGGGTTCGGCGATGGAATCGATTTCAACGGGTCACAGCGATACTTCGCCGCTGATGCTCAGGGTTGGTATTTCTGGATCGGTGAGAAAGGCCGCAGAGTGCCGCCTTCTAATGCGCCGCGCATGTCCCACGCGCCGATTATGCCTCACCACTGGCAAATGCTGACTGCTACTTATGACGGCAGCAATCTTTGTTTTTATGTCGACGCAAAACTTGTATTCAAGGATGCGGGAAAGCTGAACGAGGCGGCCATGCAGCCGCTCATCGCGCCACCGCCGCCGTGGAAAGAAGGGGGAAGTTTCGCGGGTTCCGTCGCGCGTTTTTCGATCCAGGACACCGCGCTCTCCATCGATGCAATCGCCCAGCAGGCGGCCGAGTCGTCCGACGGGCTCGATAAGCTGAATTTCGAATCAACACCTCGCGGCCCCACGCCATCAAACCGCTGGGCCGAATTCAAAGGCACGCGAAATCAACCCCGCCAGGATCCGGCGACCTACCCCAAACCCGTTCCGCAGGTAAAGACCGTCCGCATTCCTAAAATGCGCGATGTGACTTTGCCGACCGTTGGAAAAGATGGTGATCTGATCCTTGCCAGCGGCTGGGAACTCGCCGATGCGTCAACCGTTTCGGCAACGCCCGCGCAAATGTCCCAGGTCGGTTTCAATCGCTCGGCGTGGTATGACGCCACCGTCCCGGGGACAGTATTAACCACTCTGGTTCAGCAAGGCGTCTATCCCGATCCGACGCACGGATTAAACAACATGCTCATTCCCGAGCTGGCGAAAAAAACATGGTGGTATCGCGCAGTTTGCCACGCCACCCGGTTGGGACGGACGACGCGTCAATCTCACGTTCGGGGGAATCAACTATCACGCGCGGGTCTGGCTGAATGGGAAAGATCTTGGCGAAATATCCGGCGCATTTATACGAGGCACGTTCGACGCGACACCGGCGCTGTCGAAAAATTCGATGAATGTCCTGCTGGTTCGAATCTGGCCTCAACCCCATTATTGGGCCGGTGAGGAAGAATCCGTTAAAGCGGGGCCTGGCAATAACGGTGCTGATGGTTCGTTCGACGGCCCAACTTTTTTCTGCAGCGAAGGCTGGGACTGGATTCCCACCATTCGCGATCGAAATACAGGCATCTGGCAGGACGTGGTTCTGCATCCAACTGGCTCGGTCACGCTGGGTGATCCGCGTGTCGTCACCCGCTTGCCGAACCTACCGGATACCTCCGTAGCCGACGTAACGATCGACGCCGAAGTTCGCAATAAAACCAATCAACCGCAGCACGCAACCCTCGAGGGCAATCTCGGCGACGCCCGCTTTTCTGTTCCAGTCTCATTAGAGCCCGGCGAAACAAAGACCATTGTGCTCAGCCCCAAGGATCAACCTTCGCTGCATCTGCAAAATCCAAAATTATGGTGGCCAAACGGCTACGGCGAGCCGACGCTTCAGCCCCTGCAGCTTACTGTCTCTGATTCCACCGGCCGCGCTTCGGACACAGTCCGTCAGCAGGTTGGTCTTCGCCAGATGGATTACGAATATCTGCCGGCAAATAAATTAACCGCCAGGGCAACGCCTCTGGTCATCAAAGTAAACGGCCAACGCATCTTCATCCTCGGCGGTGACTGGGGGCTGGATGATGCGATGAAGCGAGTTTCCACCGATCGACTTGAACCCTATTTCCGCCTGCATCGCGACGCCCATGCGACGATGATCCGCAACTGGATGGGACTCTGCGACGAGGATTCATTCTTCAACCTCGCCGACAAATACGGGCTGCTGGTCTGGAACGATTTCTGGCTTTCAACCAATGGATATAGTGCCCCACCTTCGGATGCCGAACGCTGGCTGGCCAATTCCGCCGACACGATCGCGCGCTACCGCGATCATGCCTGCATCGCCGTGTGGTGCGGCCGCAATGAAGGAATTCCCCCCGCCTGGTTGAATGAGCCCCTCGCTCAGCAGATCAAGGAACTGGATGGCACGCGCACTTACGAGCCGTCGTCTACGTTCGGACCTCACCTGATGGGAAGCGGTCCGTGGACCATCCAGGATCTCGTCTGGTATTTCAAAGAGCATGCGCGGATTCACTACAGAACTGGGCATCAACTCGGTTCCCACCGCCGATGCGCTGAAGGCCATGCTCGACCCGTCGCAATACTGGCCTACTAATGATGCATGGGCCTACCACGATTTCCATTCAATGCAGCACGGTCCTGTCAAAGACTATATCAAAACCATGGAACGCGGTTACGGACCGGCAACCAGCCTGGAAGATTTCGCGCGGCGTATTCAAATGGTCAACTATGTCTGGCATCGCGACATGCTCGAGGCGTGGAACTCTAAAATGTGGAACCCCGCGACCGGGCTGTTGCTCTGGATGACCCACCCCGCGTGGCCGAGCACGGTGTGGCAGATCTACAGCTCTGATTACGATACTCACGCATCTTTCTACGGCTTTGAAAAAGCGGCCGAGCCTTTGCATGTGCAATGGAATCTGGATACCGATGAAGTTGCGGTCGTCAATCATCTGTATCAACCGCTGCACGGAACCACGGTGAAAGTTACGCTCGCCGATATCGACGGCAGGCAACTGCTTTCCAAAAGCTATCCTGTAGATGCTGCGCCAGCGCAATCGCAGTCGTCACCAAAGTCCCCTGGCCGGCCGGACCCCGCGCCGCTTACTTTCATGCGTCTGGAGTGGTTGGATGTCGCGGGCAAACGGCTGTCGGATAATTTCTACTGGTGCTCGCAAAAGTTTGAAAATCAGCTCGCGCTTAATAACCTTCCCCAGGCCAATCTCCAGGTCACCCTCGATCCCGATGGATCACAAGATCATCTGCAGCAGAACGTCACCGTAGCAAACAAAGGAACCGGTGTGGCATTGATGGTGCATCTCACACTTCGCAACCAAACGACCGGGGCTCGCATCCTGCCGGCTTTTTATAGCGACAATTATATATCTCTACTGCCCGGCGAAACGCGAATAGTCACTGTCAGTCGAATAGAGAAAGATGCTACAGCTCCTCTCATGATAGGACTGGATGGGTGGAACCTGGCCGAGAGATCGGTCTCTGCCGGGAAGGGTAACTAACCTTGCCTGCCCGGCTTCGCGCAGCGAACATGCTAGGTGGGATTAGCGCCAGCGGCGACAACGTCCAGGGCATACATCACTTCATGGATAGTTTCCCCATCGCGGCCAGCAGAGTCGCAGGGTCGAACTGTCTCGCGGCGCATGCCCAGTTTCTCCAGAACCCGCTGCGAACGAAGGTGGCGAATATCTGTCGACGCCCAGATTCGCCGCAACCTGAAAGCCGTGATGCCCCAGGTGATAACGGCCTGTGCCGCTTCTGCAGCAATTCCCTGCCCCCACCATGAACGCCCAATCGCGTAGCCCAGCATCGCGGTGTGTTCTTCCGCTATGATCTCAAGGTTCACTGTCCCGATCACACGGCCGCCCAGAACTACCGCGAAAGTAGGCGACCGATCCCACGGCTCGGTCATGTTCAGGCTGACAAATGCCTCAGCGTCATTCCAGGTAAATGGCTGGGGGATATGCGGAAGAAACCGCGCAAATTCTCTGTCATCGCGATAAGACCGCGCATCAGCAACATCGTCAGCCACAAACCGACGAAGCAGTAACCGACGCGTGTGAAGCACCATTTCCTCTGTCATTTTTCCCCCTCGCCTTCAATAGCAGATTTTTGTCGCGGATGTGGTATCATAAACAGCCAGTTCACATCAACCTTGTTTTCCGGGCATTTTCATGGAGATAGATATGACTAACCAATCGTCGCGTGGCGCATTGCGCACATCTGATTCTAAATCGAATCGTAATTCTGGGAAGTCAACTGTCGGTAGAGCGGTGCGCAGCTGCATCGAAACGCTCGAACGCCGAGCACTGCTTTCTGGTGGATCAGTGCCAGAGCCGGTCTTCACCACCAGCCCTGTCCATGAGACGGTGGAGGTCGGCTCGGCCGCGGTATTCTCGGTCGCGGCCTCCGGCAACCCGACATTTCAGTGGCAATACGCACCGGTTCTTGGAGTTCCATGGACGAACATCGTCGGCGCAACATCGAGCAGCTATTCGGTGATCGCTTCGGGACAAAAAGACGAATCCGAGTATCGGGCCCTCGCAACCAACGCGGGCGGTACCGTCGATTCTTTGCCGGCGGAACTCACCGTTCAGTATCGTCCATCGACATCGCTGCTGGCGGGCAGGATCATCGGCACCGCGGGGTCTTACAAGAATCAGGGCAACGTTGCTGCCAATGCTTTTGACGGCTCACTTAAAACATTTTTTGACGCTCCCACCGCAAACGGCAACTGGGTCGGCCTGGATCTTGGTGTCCCGCAAGTGCTGACCAGCGTCGCCTACGCAAGCCGGACCGGGTTCCAAAGCCGGATGAATGGCGGAATCATCCAGGCCAGCAACAGCGCTGATTTCAGCAGCGGCGTAGTCAATCTCTACACGATTGTCGCCAACGCCAACCCTTCCTCAACCTCTTTGACCACGCAACGCATCAGCAGTAGCACCGCGTTTCAATATGTGCGTTATCTGTCACCGGTCGGAAGCTACGGCAACATCGCCGAACTGCAGATCTCCGGTCATTTGCCAAATGTCGCAAGCCTCACTCTTTTCGGCGGGAATATTTTCGGCACTGCCGGTTCGTACAGAAACGATGGTGCGACCGTCGACAGAGCCGAGGACGGCGACATCAGCACGTTCTTTGACGCTCCTGCGGGCAACGGTAACGTGGTCGGTCTGGACCTGGGATATGCCAGGATCCTGCAGCAGATCACCATCGCACCCCGAACCGGCTACGCTTATCGAATGGTGGGTGGAATCTTCCAGGCCAGCAACTCCGCCGACTTCAGTAGCGGGGTCGTGAATCTTTACACGTTCACCAGCGCCCCCGTGCAAAAAACCCTGACCAGCATTGGTGTTTCAGTGAATACAGCCTATCGATACCTTCGCTATCTCGCGCCAGACGGAAGCAACGGCAACATCGCGGAGATTTTGTATTTCGGATGATCGTGAGCGGAAACATTATGAACCTCGCCGACCGCGACCGAAATTCGATTGGATTGATGCTGCTCACCGCGGGTGGCCGCAGAATCAGTTCGGCCTAAGGCTGACGAATCGATGACACTCGCATGCAATAGCTGTCGACCCATAGCTTTTCTGGTATAATTTGCCGACATGAGTACTGCGGAAATCATCGCTGAATTGCCACGCCTTAGCGAATCAGAACTCGCCTTGGTTCAGGCAAAGCTTCGCGAGTTGGCTGAGCAGACTCGTGTTATCCCTCAGCTCCCCCGCATTGAAAGCCCCCGCCTTGCTGAACCCCGGCAATCTAAGGACTTCATCAAGCAAGTCGTGGAGCTTACCCCCTGATGGCAAGCTATGACCCCCAGCATTACGATCCGCCCGCACCGATCGCACAGGTGGGCCTGCGCGCGCCAACGGCGCAAGGGCAGACGATGTCCACCTGCTCATCGACACCGGAGCAGATACCACACTTCTTCCACGAAACGCCATCACGCGCCTTGGCATCACACCCGATCCAGCACTCGCCTATGAATTGATCGGCTTTGACGGCACACGCAGCACAACCCACGCCGTCGATCTGGACATGATCTTCCTGCAAAAAGCCTTCCGAGGCAGATACCTGCTCACCGACAGCGACCGCGGCATCCTCGGCCGCGATGTCCTTTCCAGCGTTGCACTGCTCTTCGACGGCCCCGCTCGGGAATGGTCACAGCAAACCCCGTAGAACCGCTCCCCAATGATCGCCGTCGGCCGCGACCAACCTATGGTGAGCGAAGTCGAATCAAACTCAGGTCCGCTTGATCTGCTGACCAAAGGTGCCCGCAGAATCAGTTCGGTATTCGGCTGGCGGATGGATAACGCTCGCATATAATCTGATATTTGTTGAATTCCGCTTCAATGCACAGGGTGCGAAATATGTGGCTCGAATCCGCAAGGGATGCGCGTGCGTCCGCAAATGAACTGATGGAGCTCGGTCGATTCCGCTCCTGTATGTCGCGAGCTTATTATGCGGCTTATTCCAAGGTTACTCACGAGCTGGTCACCGCAGGCCTGACCATGCCGCCTGACCGCGAAGGCCCAAACCATCCGGGAAAAACCGGTCGCGCGGGCATCAGAAGGCTCATCGAAACCGCTATACCCAACATGCGGCAGGAAAAGCGGGAAAAGCTGTCGGAATTGGTCGGTCGTTTGTATACCCTTCGAATCGACGCGGATTACAAGCCATCCGTCACTGTCGAAAGCCGCGATGCGCGAGAAGCCATCTCCCTCATGAAAACCATCTTCGATTCGTTCTGATTTGAAAGGCTCACCATGCCAACCACGCAGCAAATTGATCCCATCGTCAAAAAGGTCGAGCACCTTCTCAAACAAGCTGAAGCACGGGGCATCCATCTGAAGGTGTCCGATTCCAAGCTGGACGATGACTGGCTTTACGTTGTGGTCGTCCCCAGCCAACCGGGTGTTCGCGCGTCTGATCACGCCCAACTGATGTCACGAATCGAACGGCAACTCCGCGCCGAAGGCGATCAGCGCGTCCTTCTTATCCCCGCGCTGGAAGATTGAAGTAAAACCGCTCCCCAATGGTCTTCGCCGACCGCGACCGAAACTCAGTCCGCTTGATCCGCCCACCGCAAGTGCCCCGCGGAACCAGTTCAGCGTACGGCTGGCGGATGGATGACGCTCGCATACATCCGCCATCGGCCCGTTCACTTGCCTGCTATACTCCCTCGCATGAGCGCCCTCGCAGAATTAATTCCAGAAGCCAAATCGCTCTCCCGCCTCGATAAACTGCGCCTCATTCAAGTTCTCGCCGAAGATTTAGCAGGCGACGCTCATAGTGCCGGCTGCGGTGGTGAGTGTCGTACAGAGTGGGGATATACCGGGACATTCACTATTTAGCGAAATAGGTAACCGTCCCGGCATCTTCCGAAATACAAGGAGGTATCCGTGGGATCTGATTCCGTTCACAGGAAAAACGGCGAAGGTACCGAACATACAACAGGAAAAGCCGATGATGATTTCGTCGCTTTGGTGACTCCGCACTCAGTTTCGTCCCGTTTTACGATCGCCTCCATCATCATGTCTGGAATAACGATGCTATGGATGTTGCTGTCGTATATTAATTTCGAACCTCTGCCTTTTGACCCATATAAACGCGACACAATAGCTGGGGTTGCGAGCATCTTGGCAATTGTGTTAGGTGTTGCAGGGCGTCGTAATCAATCCGGAGGCTACGTTGAAGCGATTATCGCGGTCGCCTTGGCCACTACATCACTTTTAGCGTCACTTTGGTTTGTACCAGTCTGAAGGCATATTGATATACCGCGACAGTCACCTATCTAGCGAAATAGGTGACCGTCCCGGCATCTTCTCTTCATCAGGTTGGCTCCGTGGCGGCGGCTTTCAACGAGCCCTGATAAATATCATAGTTGTACGACCGGAGGATTGAATAGCGGCCTGCACGGTCAACCAAATAGACGTATACTACCCAAAAAGATCGTCCATGGTCAGGACCAGCGCCACATCCGACTACTATCTGCGATCCAGACCCATCTGCTACTTTGTCTCTCTGCAGTTTTTGGATGTCGGGAAGTGCTTCTACTGTTTCAACTGCATTAAATTCGCCGTCATTTTCAGCATCGAATTGAGCGTCGCCAATTTTTGCATTTAGGCGTGCGGATGAAATGGGTGATCGAGATGAAGGTGCGGTCCAAATGGCCCGCCATTTTGCATACCCAGCGATTAACACGATGCAGCATCCCACGAAAATACTTGGATAGCCAAGAAACCGTGGTTTTATCAACTTCATATTGATTCTTTTCCGATTCTAAGAGAGACAACGGGGACGAGCGAGGCAACGGGGGCGGATCTAGTTTCCTGCGTTATTCCGTACATCCTAAATCACCCCGTTCGGTGTGACTATCCAAATTCGGGCAATCGCCCTTTGGTAGCCAAATCGACCGGTGACATCAACTAGAGCAGTCCCCGTCGCGCTCTTGTCCCCGTTGCACTCCTCTCGAACCACCAAACACGCGAACAACTGCGGACGCGTAAAACCATGTCGGCTGAAATTGTACGAAGAAGGTGCATGCACCGTTTGGCCAGCTTATAAGCTTAACGCATCACCTTCCTTGGCGACTTACAGATCAGCATCCTGCAATTTTAAACAACCCAAGACAGAGCGCGCTGCCGAACGTGCGCGGAACTTCGAAGGGTTGAGACAGAGCCGATCGGTACCGTTTATCGTTGAATCATACGCGAAACTACACAGGGTCCACTGAACTCCATCGAGCGGCGGTAAACATCTGTCGAGTATATGTTTGTGACGTTAATTACATCGGCAATCCTAGTTTGTCCTGGGACATGAGAATTGAAAATTTGATTTTGGGAAATTGGGTTTTGCCTCGCGGGTGGTCGAGAGGTGGCAGTGTTGATAACGCTGAATACTGGTGTTTTTTTCAGGTCAATACCATGCGACCTCGGACGTCTTTTACGCTGGGTTGGATTGCCTGGGGGAGAGTGATCCAGAAGGTGGCACCCTGGCCGGGTGTGCTTTGGACACCGATCTGGCCGTCGAGGAGTTGGATGAGTTCTTTGGAAATTGCGAGTCCCAGTCCGGTTCCGCTGTGCTGGCGGGTGACCGAGCCGTCGATCTGGCGGAATTTTTCGAAGATGAGGCTTTGCTTGTCGATCTCGATGCCGGGGCCCTGATCAGAAACGGAGATGCGAACCTGCAGGTCGTCGGTCATGAGTGCGCGGACTTCGATCAACCCGCCGGGCGGGGAGAATTTTATGGCATTGGAGAGAAAGTTGTAGAGCACCTGCTGCAGTTTCGGCGGATCGGTCTGGAGGATGGGAACATCGGTGGAGACGGCTGCTTTGAGAATCAGCGATTTGGATTCGGTGACCGGTTTGAGAATACTGGTGAGGCCTTCAAAGAGATCATTCAGCGAAAGAGGCTCGGAGCGGACTTCCATGCGACCGGCCTCGATTTTGGCCAGATCGAGCAGGTCGTTAATGAGATCGAGCAGGTTTTTCCCGCTTTGGAGGATGTTAGTCACATAGCGGGCGGATTTGCCGTCCATGGCGGTGACATCCTTAAGTAGCTCGGCGAAGCCCAGGATCGAATTGAGCGGGGTGCGAAGTTCGTGGCTGACATTGGCGAGGAATTCGCTTTTCAAACGGTTGGATTCGTACAGCGCCACATTGCTCTCAGCGAGCTGACCGACCTTGATATCGAGGCTTTTATTGATGGATCGGAGTTGCTCGGCGCTGGTATTCAGGTTGGCGAGCATCGTATTAAAAGTTTCTGAGAGCTGCTGAAATTCGTCGCCGGTATTGATATGCGAGCGAATATTGAGATCTCCTTTACTGACCATTTCGGCGGTTTCCTGGAGAACACGAACGGGTTGAAGAATCAGGCGGGTGGTGATGAGGTAGAAGACAACGATTGCCAGAGTGCCAGCAAGCATGCCGGCAGTGAGGATAAAGACGCGGTTCAGCAGCAGCTGATTGATGCGGATTTGAGAGGGTATATCGACGCTGACAAAACCAAGCAGGCGACCTGAAGCAACAGAGACCGCGGTCCGGGTCGCAGGCCCGGTACTTGGGCGCGTCGCGGAATCGAACCGGGTGAATATTGGCGCAACATGACAGCGGATGCATTCCTGCTGCATGATGAGGGGTTGCGCGTAGCGGAATCCCTCACTGCCATCGCGGCGGGTGTATTTTTTACTGATCGTTTCGCTTTGCGGATGGCCGTGCAACTCGGTGAGCACGTTTTTTTCCCATGCGGTAAGTGGCTCGGAGGGTGTCACAAAAATACTTATTAGATGCGGTGACGGTGCCTCGGTGCCATTGACACGGATGGATCGCTGGGTGGTGGGGGCGGTGGATTTTTGCGTGGTCGGTTCGACCGAAGGAACGCGCGCGGTGGCAACATGCTGGCGAACAACGCTGTCGGCGATCGCGCTGGCGGCAACAGTGTTCATCTGCTCGGTCAGCTGGTCCATTCGCTGCCATGGCACAAAAAGCGCAGCGGCGATGATGAGGACCACCGAAGATCCAAACAACAGCTGGCACTTGGCGGCGAGGGAAATATTGAGCCGGCGGATGCGGTTGAGCATCAGACTTTAAAGTGTAGCAGATGATGCGGGTTGAAACGAATCCGGCCGGATTGGCATTCGGTTCCGAATTTTTCAGCTTTTCAAATCGTTTTCCCTCATTGTGCGCTTTTGATCCGTTATGTTATCAGTTGTTCCGGTCGGGGGTGTGGACGAAGTATCTGAAGAGACAGAGGTAATGTTATGGCAACTGCGGGCCGAGTGCTTGTGGTGGAGGATCACGAAATGGAGCGGCGGGCGATCAGCCAGATCCTTAAGGCTGAGGGCTTCACTGTATTTGGCGCGGAAAACGCTGATAAGGCGATGGGATATATCGATGAGCGGATCGATATTGTGCTGAGCGATTTGAACATGGGCGATGTCAGCGGGATGGATCTGCTGCAGCTTTGGAAAAAGCGTCAGCCTGATACGCAGTTTATTCTCGCCAGTGGTCAGGCGAGTGTTTCCAGCGCGGTCGAGGCCATGAAAAATGGCGCTTACGACTATCTCACCAAACCGGTGAATGTGGATGAACTGGTGCTGCTGGTGCGCCGGGCAGTTGAAGCGTTGAAAAAAGACAAGGAAATCGACAGCCTGCGCCGGCAGCTGGATCAGAAGTTTGGGTTGGACCAGATCATCGGTCATTCCCGTCAGATGAAAGATGTTTTCTCGAAGATTCAAAAAGCTGCGCCGGTTGATGCGACTGTGATGGTGCTGGGCGAAACCGGAACCGGCAAAGAACTGGTCGCGCAGGCGCTGCATCACAACAGCCCGCGAAAAAAAGGCCCATTTGTTGCTGTAAATGCGGCTGCGGTACCGGCGACGCTGGTGGAAAGTGAATTGTTCGGTCATGTGCGCGGCGCGTTCACCGGGGCCACGGACAAGCGAATCGGTCGATTCGAGCAAGCCGACGGCGGCACACTTTTTATCGACGAAATCGGCGATTTTGAAATCGGGTTGCAGGCAAAGCTGCTGCGCGTACTGGAGACTTTGACGGTCACCCCGGTCGGTGGGCATGAGGATCGAAAGGTGGATGTGCGCGTGCTGGCGGCAACGCGCAGGACATTAGAAAAATGGTCGAAGCCGGCACCTTCCGCGAAGATCTGTATTACCGCCTGAATGTTGTCACGATCAACCTGCCGGCATTGCGCCAAAGGCCTGATGATATCCCTATTCTCATCGAGCATTTCCTCAAGGAAATGAATGCTAAAAGCAATCAGCCACCCAAGCGGATGTCTCCGGATGTGATGCGGAAGCTGCTCGCGTATCGCTGGCCGGGTAATGTGCGCGAACTTCGGCATGCGCTTGAGCGCATGATGGTGCTCGCCGACGGCGATCTGCTGGTGGAGGCGGATCTTCCGGATGAAATTCGCGAAAGCTCGGCCGGGGCACCGACGCATCGCGAGTTGCCCACCGGGCTGACGATGGACGAATTGGAAAAACTCGCAATCACCAAGGCGTTGGACGCCTGCGGCGGAAACCGCACCCATGCCGCCCAAAGGCTTAATATCTCGGTGCGAACACTTCAACGGAAACTGCAGCAGTATGAGCTGGAACGCGCAAGCCCCGTCACTGCCATCGACGGCGAACCTCTGCCCGATCCTGCAGATGTTGATGCCTGATATTCCTTGAAGATGCTGAGAAGCGGTCTTCTCTCATATCCAGGAAAGACAATACGACAAAAGGCCATGCCTATTTGTCGTGTTCGTATATTTTGACGCACATCGGTAATTCTGTCAGACCTGCATTTTTACGCTCGCTTTAAGCCTCACCGGCCAGGAAATTTCCCTTTTAGCGTTCTGGCACTCGCCTTGCTTTTCTTACATCAGCAACTTTGATTGATGTAAGTGTAATGCTAAAGGAGAGTTAAGATGGCAATCGGAATTGAACCCTTCGCATCGGAAGGCCACTTTGTTACCTACGACCCATTCGCGGCCGCCCCTCAGAAGGTTGCGATGTTTCAGCTTCAGTGTCGATCGTGCGGCTTCGAGCCCGAAAACGCAGTGGTCGCCCCGCGCCTCTGCCCTAAGTGCCACTGCAATTCCTGGGAGCGATATACCCGTCCCGGGAGCATCCTGGATAACGCTGATCGATATTGAACTTTATGCCTTCAAGGCGGCTATGACGTGTTCGGCAACCGAAGTTGCTTGAACACGGTCGGAAAGTGGCAGGCCCAGAATCACCCCGTTGGATAAATTACTGCTTCCATGGCTGCCGCGGATCCGGTAATTGTCTTGGGTAATCGAGCGGGTGCCGGGTTCCAGGAACAGCTCCAACGGGTCGTAGCCGGGCTTACGGTGAATATCGACCGTCGTCGCGAATGACGGTGCAACGTCTGAAGAATCCCACCATCGGTAATCGAACCATACTCCAGTTTTTGCCTCTAGTTGAATTTCGCCTGCCCGGGGATGGTTAATCCTAGAGTCCTCCCCGAGCACGACAAGACCTTCCTCCGCGCCGACACAAGCCAGCACCCGCTGGCGATCTGCATCCTCTTTCAAATACAAATGCGCGATTTGATGATCGACCAGCGCGAAAGCGTCGGAAGCTTCGTAATCGATCAGAATTCCGTCAGCTGTCGATCTGGTTTTCAACAGCCCGGCATTCTTGAGGAGACGATTCAAAGCAACGGGTCGACTCACCGCTGCAATTGAATATTCGCTGAGTACGATGATTTTCCCGCCGTCAGCCAGGATTGAATCAAACAAAGGATCGAGCGCCGCGGATAAGTCCAACACTGCTTTTTTTGCCTGCTCCGACTCAGGCCCAAATCGCTGCAGGTCATAATCGAGGTGGGGCACATAGACCAGTTGCAACTGCGGATCGTAGCGTTTCCAAATAATTCCCGCCGCCTTGGCGATCCACGCGCTGGAGGCGATGCCGGCCATCGGGCCCCAATAGTTCATCAGCGGAAATGGGCCCAGTTCTTTGAAAATCGTCGGTACCAGTTCCGGCGGATCAGACCAGCAAAGGCTGGTCAGTTTTCCGTCGGGTCCATGATCTGGCTTAGGTGTCAGTACGATGTCGGCAGCGGGTTTAAGAGGGCCATGAAACCCCGGCATGCAGTGCTGAAAAAACAGCAGTGCTGTTTTGATTTTGCTCTTACCCTCCGCGTCCTGCCAGAAGCGCGGAGCCTGTAAAAACTGATTGGATTGCTCCCAAAAACTGATCTGTTTGCGGTATTCGACAAAGTTGCCGGGGTCGACCAGCGCCTGATCCTCCACCGACCTGAAAGTCGGTATCCCGTTGGCGATAATGCCATGCTTTGACGGTTCCACACCGGTGGTCAAGGTCGCCTGCACCGAGCAGGTCACCGCCGGCCAAGAGGGTACAAGCGTTGCCACAGGTTGGTTCACCAGCCATTGGCCAAAGGCCGTTTCGCGCGGGACATGTTCCAACAATTCTCTGCTCAAACCGGGGAGATCGATCACACAAACACGCGAGGACATTCAGACTCCTGATGACATTGAAAAAAAAAGGTCGCGACGGCAAGCGGGGCTGCGGCATTTTCCGCCAATCACCTGCCTGATGATACCACAGGTTCAACGGGCAGTTTCCACTTCCCGCTTTGACCGAAAAACCGGCAGGGGTTGTTGTAGAAGATTTCGATAGCCTCCGCCTCATCATGCCCACGGCGGCGGAATTCCAGACAGGTATCTGTGAGATTGGAAGGGCCCGATTCACCCCAGTCGCTGGCGCTATTAACGCAAATCATGTGCGGCCCGAATTTCTCCAGGATGTCCACACCGCGCGGGAGTGACTTTGCTGACCGGGTATATCGTGAGTCCTGCCCAGAACCCCGCGTCTTTCGCCAGGCGAATGGTGTGTTCTTCGCAGTGATCGATCAGCACCCGCTCGGGTTTAATGCGCGGGTCGTTTTTCAAAATCGAGGTGATGATTGATGTCCCTTTATGCTTGTCATCCAGGTGCGGGGTATGGATCAAAATCATCTGATCGTGTCGGGCGGCCAGGTCGACCTGCTCCTCAAAAATAGTAATCTCATTCGGGGTATTTTTGTTCAGTCCGATTTCACCAACACCCAGCACGCGCGGATGGTCCAGCAGCGGTGGAATCAGCGCGATGACTTCCCGGCTGAGTTGCACATTTTCAGCCTCCTTCGCGTTGATGCACAGCCAGCAGTAATGATCGATGCCATACCGCGCCGCCCGCATGGGTTCGACCACCATGAGATGCCGAAAATAGTCGGCAAAACTCGAAGCGGTGGACCGGTCGTACCCCGCCCAGAACGCCGGCTCGGAAACGCCCACCACTCCGCAGCGGGCCATATATTGGTAATCGTCTGTTGTCCGGCTGACGCAATGAATATGCGGGTCGATAAATTTCATATTCCGCTGACTTTGCTTATATCGCTGAAGATCATCTGCACCTGAGCCGCCCGATCCGCGGTCTGCTGCTTGAGCACATCGATTGCCGCGCACAGTTTGTCCAATCGGGGATCGGTTTGAAGCAGATCACTTCCCCCCGGCGCTGCGTGAATGCGGTCCATATCCGCCGCCAGGGATAAGCAGCGCCAGCGCATTTCAAGGAATTGTTCATCGAGCGTTTGTTTGGCGGTACGCATAAAGTCATTGTAGCAAATCAACGCTTGATGGTCGCGTCGAACCATAGGCCTGTTACGAAGACCTCTAGCGGAAAGAAAAAAGAATTCGAACTGCGGTGTGATCGACATAATCGCGTTCATGCTGACCGATTCACCCACCAATCTCATTCTGGATTAACCGATGATTTTCTGCCGTTCGATGTTTGACCCAACCCGCCAAACCCCCGATACTGAGGGGTCTCGCCCCGGCGGTCAGGCAGTGTTCAAGTCCGCGTGTGAGCGAATGTTTTCACCTGAGCTTATGAGATGAAGGAAATCGACAGCCCCGAAGAAACCCTGGAACAAAGCCAGGAATCCACGCAAGTTCCCAATCAGTTATCCCGGTCTGATCTTGAAACGGTTCATTCCACAGCAAATCTGCTGATTCAGCAGCTTGCCGACGTTCCCGACGGTGACATGGTCGGGGAAATTATCGCCAACGCATTAAAGCTTCTGCGCGATCAAACCAATCGCGGGGATATCAAGCTGATTAATGTCAGCCTGAAGGAGCTTCGCTACGCCCTGAAAATCTTCGCGCCGTATCGCGATGTGCGAAAGGTCAGCATTTTCGGCAGTGCGCGCACGCCTGAAGCGCATGCGGATTATGTGTCAGCGTCGGCGTTCGGCAAAAAGATGGCGGCCGAGGGATGGATGGTCATCACCGGCGCGGGCGGTGGGATTATGGCTGCCGGTCATGGCGGCGCCGGTGCCGAGCCGTCATTTGGGCTGGCGATCCGCCTTCCCTTCGAGCAGAAAACCAACTCGTTTATCGAACACGATCCGAAGCTGATCAACTTCAAATATTTCTTCACCCGGAAACTGATGTTCGTGCGCTCGAGCCATGCCATCGCGGTCTATCCCGGTGGGTTTGGCACGATGGACGAAGGGTTCGAAGTTTTGACGCTTGTGCAAACCGGCAAAAGCGTTCCGATGCCGATCGTGCTGATAGACCGGCCGGGTGGCAATTACTGGGCGATGTGGCAGGACTATGTTGAAAAGCAACTGTTACAGCGAGGATTAATCGGGCCGGATGACCTGGCGTTGTACAAAATTACCGACAGCGTTGAAGTGGCGGCCGAAGAGGTTAAAAAGTTTTACTCGAACTATCACAGCCTGCGATACAGCAAGGATGAACTGGTAATGCGGCTGCACCGCGCCCCCACAACGGCGCAGCTGGCGGAAATTACCGAGGCGTTTTCTGATATCAAAGTCAAAGGACACTTCCGCGTCAGCGCCGCATTGCCAATTGAACGCGACGAACCAAGCCTCGCGCACATGCCAAGGCTGATCTTCACCTTTAACCGCCGCGAGCACGGTCGGCTGCGGATGTTGATCGATCACCTGAATTCGCTGCCGACGTGATCCGGGTATCATTGCTGGTCATGTTCGTCGTATTTACATGGATTGAGGTACGTCATGAATGTTTTCCGCTGGAGCATTTTGGCTGTCCCGTTTTTGGCCTTCGGCGCGGCAATGTTTTTCATTTCACTGCCGATTCCAGCCCAGGGCGATCCACCGCCGCGTTTTTTCAACGGACAGGAAGTACAGCCGGACGAACCGGGCACCAAGGGATCAGAAGCGGTAACACCTGTCGCCGGAAAAAAACTTGTGGTGAAGCAGGAATTTCGCCTGAAGGACAGGTTTGCCGGTAACAAGCTGGTGTTCAGCCCGGATGGTTCATTGCTCATTCGACTGGCGGGATGGGAAGTGAGCATTTGGGATCTCAGCGGGAATGAACCCAAAGAAGTATCTGTAATATCAACTCGAGAAAGACACATGCAGTCGGTGGATTCTGCTGCATTTTCTCCCGATGGTTCGCTCCTGGCGCTGGGCGGCGGCGACAAATCAGTGCGGTTATTCAGCTGCGATCATTCAGGAACCATCACAGAATTGAGCGCGGCTACTGAGCATGATGCCAGCGTGCAATGCCTGCAATTTAACTCCCAGGGAAATCTGCTCGTCTCCGGTGGGGATGACATGGCATTGATCCTGTGGACAGTGGAAAAAGGTCAGCTCGAGCAGGTGGGCATTTACAAGATGGATCACGCGATTTTTGGCATCAAGCACATTTCGTTTTTTCCAAAGAAAAACACATTCTTCGTCACCTGCGGCGATGGAACGGTCTGCACGATGGACATTGTGGATAACGACTTTAAGCCGCAGGCCACTACCAAACTTCCCGCGGATTTCACACTTCCCGTGGCGGTTTCGCCCGCGGGCGACCGGGCGGTTTTTGGATCAAAGAACGATGTGCGATTGTGGGATCGGCAAAGCAAGCAGACCTTCCTTGGGCACACCGCGAAAGTCGTGTCGGTGGCGTGGAGTCCTGACGGGAAAGAATTCGCCTCGGTGGGTGAGGATGGTCAACTTCTTGTCTGGTCGGCTGATGGCAAAGTTCGTTATCGACTGCTGCGGCCGAGCAAGTTCAACTGGGTGGCATTCACGAAGGTGAAAAATCAGGGAGATGTCTGCCAACTCGCCTGCGCCAATGACAATGGCACCATCTTCCTTATCAGCCTCGGCGAGTCGTCTAAAGCTGCGCCGGCAGATCCCGCGCCGCCTGCGCAAAAGACCGATACCGCGCCTGCATTTCCGACAGGATCCATTTTAAAGGCTCTGTCAATTAGTCATCTTCCGGCCTGATGGCTTGAGTTCAGCAGTGAACACGGAATGACCAGCGGCGCTATTGCGATAATTCCAGATCGCGCTTGCGGCGATGTTCCGTCGCTTTTTTCAACGCGCGACGCTCGGACCAGGTAAGGCTCGCCATCCCCTGAGCGGAAACTTTTGCGAGAATCTGGTCGATCCGTTCCTGCTCCGAGCGGGCTTCGACCGCCAATTTACGGGCTTTTTTCATCGCCCGCATACTTCGCCGAGATCGCGCGACGCGGCGGCGGGGGGTTTGCGGTTCATACGCGGCGCTGTAATCCGTCTGATCGCCTCCCACACCCAGTTCGTCGGGGCCCATCTCGCGAAGCATTTGCCGCTGGCGATAGCAGGTATAAAAACCAAACCCCGCGATCATGAGCAGCATCAGGTTCCAGTTGACCAGCCCCAGGACCGCAATCGCGCCTGCGCCGAACATTCCGATCGTTGTGGCGATCACCATCGAGCGGTAGTAGCCGATTTTGACCCAGAGCAGTTCCTGGATCATTCGCCCGCCGTCAAAGGGATAGAAGACCAGGCAGAGGTTGAACATCAGCAGGCTGTAATTGACGGTGAATATCCACCAGAGATAGAAAACAACGTTCCCAGCGGAATACGGGATATAAGGTGCCAAGCCGGCGCGGAGCGGAAACCAGGGGAAGGAAACCTTGTTACCACTGATGATGAAAATAGCGGTGCCGGTGGCGATGCAGATCGCCAGGTTCACCGCGGGCCCCAGAGCGGTGGATACAAATGATGCCCAGGGGCGGTGAGGCGGATGGGTCATGGCCAGTCCACCCAGAGGCCACATTAATATCTCGTCGGCCTCGCCGCCCATCCAGCGCGCCCCAAAACAGTGACCGAACTCGTGCAGCAATACGCTGAAGAACAGGATCACCATCGAAGTGACGGCCGACTTAGCGCCGATTCCACCGTGCGTTTCAGAGAACGCGAGCGTAAGAATGATGAAGATCAGCAGGGCGGCGTGCATCCGCACGCGAATGCCGAACGCTGTGAAAAGCGGAATCGAACCGGTCAAGAGCCACATCAGCGGGTTCGTCGGCGACGAACTGCGGTCGCGATAATAGGGACGATCCTGCCATGCCATGGGCAACGCCTTTCACGCCACGTGGTTCACCTGCGTGAATTTATCTAGTAAAGCCCTCGATTGGACACTCACAAAAGAGCATAAAAACAAAAAACATCATGGCTTTCGAGCGGTCACCCACATCAGTGCCATGTTCGATCACCCGCGAGGTCGCATCAGGTCGGCTTACGATGAAAACGGTCGTACATCAAAACCGCCGCGATCGTTTTTCCGTCATGTATCGTGCCATCGCGTATCATCTCGATGGCTTCATCAAACGTCACGGGAAGCGTTTCGATTTCTTCGCCTTCATCGGGATTGGTTTTAGCGACCTCAAGATCATATGCCGCATAGGCGTAGATCTTCTCTGAAAGAATTCCCGGAGATGTAAAGAAAAATCCAAGCGACTGTAAACGTCCGGCCAGATAACCGGTTTCTTCCACCAGTTCGCGACCGGCGCAGTTCATGGGATCTTCTCCCTTTTCCAGGGTGCCGGCGGGCAGTTCGATCAGTGTTTCACCGATCGTATGCCTGCGGTTGCGGATCAGAACAATCTGCTCGGCAGCGAGAAATGGAAGAATGACCACCGCGCCCGGATGAACCACCACCTCCCGGGCATGCCGCTTGAGGGTGGCGTCGTTCTCCAGGGTATGAACCTCCAGGCGGACGCGGCTTCCATTGAAGATCACTTGTTTATCAACAACTCGATTTGACATGCATCCTTTTTTGTAGGCCATAACAGTATATCCCGGCGTATCCTGTTCGAAATGACAAAACGGGCTGGTTTTGCATTTCTTGCGATGTAAACTACGACCCTTGGGAATCGGCGTTCAGGGCCTGCAAGGGTGTTTATTTCTTTCTTGACCGCTATTCATAACCAACGGATAATTGTGGACATGGCGAAGTTCCGGCTCGAGGCACTTGCAAATCTTGCGCGCAGCTTTCGTTTACGCCGCACGATCTGCGGGCGGCTCAGTTAGACCTTGCAGAAGTGCTGCTGCATCATCTCGATGCGCAGCGAGCCTACCCGATCGATTTCGTTGTATTTCATATCACCGGATATCAACCCAAAACCGATGGAAATTCGGATCTGTTAACCGGGCTTGCGCTCCAACACGACCTCGGCCTGCTCATCGAACAAGTCAGCGACGGTTTATTGCTGTGCACCGCCGACAGTTCTGAACCGGTGCTTTCCATTGACGATGTGACCGAGCGATTTAACGTCACCAGCAAGACAATCCAGCGGTGGCGTCGCCGCGGTTTGCCGGCCAGGCGGTTTATGTTTGGCGACGGTAAACGCCGCGTGGGTTTCCTGCTGTCCAGCGTCGAGCGATTCATCGCGGCGCATCGGGACCAGTTGGGAACCACCACGCTGTGCACGGCGCTGGAAGATGACGAGCAGGAGTCGATCATCCGCCATGCCCGGCGGCTTGCTAAACACTGCGGCTGCTGCAGTGATGAAATCTGCCTGCGCATCGGTCGCAAATTTCATCGCACGCCGTTGACGGTTTTGCACACACTTCGCCGGCACGATGCCGCGCAGCCGGCTGATGCGGTTCTGCCCCTGGCGGCATTGCCATTAAGCGATCAGCAATTAACGCGACTCATGCGCGGCCGTCGCCGTGGGCTTGGAATCAAAGCACTTGCAAAGCGATTTCACCGTCCGCGATCCACTGTGTATCGCGCGATCGTTCAGGAACGCGTCGCGCGGCTCAACAGGCGAAAAGCCAGGTTCATTGATGATCCGCTTTATCACGACGCCGATGCTGAACGGGCGATTGCCGATATCGTTTCACAGCAGGAGTTGACTGTGGATCGCGCCGCGGCGGAGCTGCGCGTTCCTGCGGGATTTACCGCCTTATCTTCGGGATTTGTATCGCACACCACTGCTGTCGCCGGCGCGGGAACGGGCGCTGTTTCTGAAATTCAATTTCCATAAATTTCAGTTCGTCGCCTCTCGTCGTCGATTGGAACCTGAGTTTGCCAGGGCACGCGAACTCAATGTGCTGGAACGGCGACTTGCCCAGGCAGGCGCAACCAAAAACGAAATTCTGCAGGCCAATCTTCGGCTTGTCGTCAGCGTTGCCCGCCGGCATGTCAGGCCCGGCGTCTGCCTGATGGAATTAATCAGTGAAGGCAATCTGATTTTAATGCGCGCGGTGGAAGGTTTTGACACGCATAAGGGCAATCGCTTCAGCACCTATGCGACACTGGCATTGATGAAGGGCTTCGCCCAGGCGGTGCCGATTATTCTCGCGAGCCATCGCGGCAGTACCGACGCGCAGCTATTGTCCAGTCTCCCCGATCTCCGCGCCGCCAGCAGGGTCGATCAGCGGCTGGATCGGGATTACGTTCACCATTTGTTGAATCGTCTGGACGACCGGGAAAAAGCAGTGCTGCTGGCGCATTACGGAATCGAATCCGACACGCGCGTACCTGCCGCGCCGGCGACCTACGAAGAAGTGGGGCAGCAACTCGGCATTTCCAAACAGCGCGTCCGGCAGATCGAACAATCCGCCCTGGAAAAACTGCGGTCGTCGGCAAACTAAATACCAGAATGTATTCGCGGGGTGCGCGGCTTCAGCCGCCACTGCATTTCTCCCGGATATCCCACCCATCCATTATCCCTCAACAACGCTTTTCTCGATCGGCTCGACGGTTACCCCTTTGGACCGAAGAAAATCGATCGCTCCGGATACTTCTTCTTCCTTGCCGGTTAACAGCACGGCCATGATTCCGATTTCGTTCTGCACGCTTGCCTGGCGGATATCGAAACTAACCTCAGGGAACTTCCGGCTCATCAGCCAGATAATCGGCTGCTCCACCTGGCTGCGCGTGGGGAAGGTGAACCAGCAACGTCGGGAATAGGGAG
>CAWBWQ010000006.1:0-78142 GCA_963792535.1 uncultured Phycisphaerales bacterium | reverse complement strand
CAACCTTAGATAATCGCGGCCCAGGAGCGCCGCTGCCCTGTAGTCAGGTCGATTCTACCTGGATTATGTGCTGGTTTTCCTTCAATTGTCGAACCATTCGCTCAAGCCGTGCGTCGGTGCGTGGCAGATTGTAAACGGATTCGTAAATGACAATAAGCCACCGCGCCAAATCATCAGCGGCAAAGGGGGTGGAAAGATTTGCGATCATCAACCCCATCGGCGGGGCAAGCGGGAGGGGAAGCAGATAGCTAAACCCGTAAACGCGACTAAATCCGTTCCGGCGATAAAAATCGCACCGCCGTTTTGAATTTAGATCCGTGCCGGTTTCGACTTCAACAAGCAACGGCCTGTTGCCCACAGTTGCCATCACATTGCGTAACAATTCCGCACCGAGCCCCTTGCCGCGTTGCTCAGCGTCGACAGCCATGTATTCCAGAAGGGCCGCGTCTCCCGCAATTTTGGGCATGAAAAGCACCGCGAAACCAACGACCTTTGCCGCGATCTCAGCGACCAGTATCGCGTAATCCTTTTGCTCGAGCATTTCTCCAAGGCAAGTTGTAGGTTTGCGTTCCGCGATGGGAAATGACGATTCGTAAATGCGGGCAAGCGCGATGAGTGTATCTGTGTCGCCGGCGGTGATTTTTCGAATGAATGCGACGGGGATAGTCATGCAAGATCCGCGGTAACTGATGATAAAGCAGTGCGCATCGTGCCACATCAGGGCTCTTTGCGGTATCATGTCGACAGATGATGACTCGTCCACAGCAGCCGTCGGATCGTCGGGTTCAAACCGTTTGTCTTCTCATTTTGACGCTGATCTCTGTCGCGGTTGCGATGTGGTTGCTTCAACCGGTGCTGGTTCCCTTCGTGTTGGCATTGTTTTTTTCGCAATGCCTGACACCGTTGATTGATTACCTGATGCGGCGATTTCGCCTGCCGCAGATGATCGCGGTCACTGTTGCCGCCCTGGCCGGAGCGGCGATTGTCACCGGGGTGGCGCTGCTGCTTGCCTCTTCGATCGCCGGCATGGCGGAAAAGCAGAGCTTTTCAAAATACGAAACTCAGTTCGACGATTATATGAAGCATTTGGCCGGGTCGCGGCCGGTGAAATGGATGGGCATCAAGCCTGAATCCGTGTCGGATTCACCGCTGCAGTTTGTTCAGGATAAGGCCGTCGATTTTTTCACACTTGTCGCCGGGATCATAGCCACGATCTTGAAAAACACGGCAACTGTCCTGATTCTGATGGCGTTTCTGCTCTTCGGCCGCACGCGTGCTAATGCACGCAGTTCGGGCATACTGGCCGAGATTGAAACACGCGTTCAGCAATACATCAGTCTGACCGTTTTGATCTCGATTATTACCGGTGTGCTGGTCGGCGGGACGCTGGGAATTCTGCAGGTGCAGTTTGCCGCGGGGTTTGGTTTCCTGGCGTTTCTGTTGAATTTCATTCCGAACCTCGGCGCGGTGGTTGCCACTTTGTTACCGCTGCCGCTGGTTTTTCTGGATCCCCATCTGTCGATCGTCGCGAAACTGCTTGCGGTGATCATTCCCGCGCTGGTTCAGGCGGGGATAGGCAGTTTCCTGCAGCCGCGCATGATGGGGCATTCGCTGGAACTGCATCCAGTTGTCCTGCTTTTGGCGCTGCTGTTTTTTACCATGATCTGGGGACTGGGCGGCGCGTTCCTGGCGACGCCGCTGACGGCGGTGATCAAAATCGTTTTCGAAAAAATCCCCGCCACTCGCGCCCTGGCAGCTGCTCTGGCGGGAAATCTGAATCCGCTGGCAGAGTCCATCGACCCCCCGGCGGAAGTTCTGGGCAGCACCGATCCCAGGGAAGCGGCGTAATCGGATATCGCAACCGATTTAAAAACCAGCCGCAGATTACAGCCCGGGGCGGATGACAAACGAGTTAAAGTTTAAATTGTTAGCCGCCTCGTAAGTGGCAATGCTGTTGCCGTTGAGCAGCAGAAGGCCGTCGAGGCGCAGGACCCCGCCACCGGTGTCGAGTGACATCACCAGCGAGCGAATGGTGGCCGCCCCGATACCAAAGACAGTATTACTGCTGGCGGTAATGATCTCGCCGAGGCTCAGATTGCCGATTGTCGTTGCTCCGATATCAGAGTTGCTGAAAGTGGACCCGCGCCCGGTGATCGTTACCGATGCGATGGCAGCGGGTGAAACCAGGTCCGCGCTGGAAGCGGGAAGCAGCACATTAGGGGCAATGCCTGCGTCAATGGAACTGCCGCTCATGCCGGCGGTGGTGACTGACCCGATGTTGCCCGCCGAGGTGATCTGCGAATTAACGGTCGGACCCGTTACGCTCAGCCGACCCAGATCGTTCAGCGCGGAACAACGCCGTTTGTAGTCGTGATTGAAGCACCATTGAGCTGACCCACACCACGAATCGAGCGGATGCTGGCGGCAGTGATATTTCCGGTATCGTCACCAACGATCGAGATGTTTCCTGCTGTGCCCGCAGCCACCAGTGTGCCGTCAAAACCACCCGCGCGCACGCTGAACAGACCCAGCGAACCCGATAAGTTGCCCACCCAACCTGAAGCGATGGATCCCGCGGTGATGCTGGAAACCTTGCCGGTTAAGTTCCATGTGTCAGCGGAGATTTGTCCGCCGATCCGGGCGACCTGAATCGCGAACGGCGCACCGGCATTTGCCGTCACCGACGCTTGGAAGTTACCGGTGGTCGTCAAGCTGGTAATTGATGGAGCAGTGATGGAATCGGTCCCCGCGGCTTCGGTCCAGTCGATCACGTGCAGCGAGCGGAGTGGTGTTGCGCTGACCAGGCTCGCGCTGACGACATGACCGGCGCTGAAAGTCAGCCCCGCCCGCGTTGCGCCGGCGGATCCGATATTGATGGAAGCGCCGCTGACGGTACCGAGTTGCAGCAGGCTCATTGAACCTGACACACTGAGCGCGCCAGTGAGAACAGATGTCGGGGCGATCAATCTCCCCAGCGCGCCTGTCACTGTGATGTTGCTGATCGAAACAGGTGTTATGCCCGCGCGGGTGATGGTCAACGCGCTGGTGATCGTTGACCCTGTGATCTGCATGCTGCTGATGGATAGCCCGGTGCCCCGCAGGATGACATTACCCGAGCCATGCGGACCGGGAATATTCTGGGCAATCCCATTGCCGTTGAAGAACAGCGTGTCAGTTCCACCTCCGGTAAGCGAGATTCGCACCCGGCTGCCACCGGCGTCAACAAAGGTGACCGATCGGGCGGTGGTGTTGTTGATGGTGAGACCGACGTTGAGCGAAATCGTCGCAGGCGCCGAAACGGTGTGTCCGTTGTCAGACAGCGTGTATTGCAGCGTGTCCAAACCAGTGAAACCGCTGTTAGGCGTATAGGTGATCGCGCCGGTCGACGCATTCACCAAGGCAACCCCATTCGCCGGGGCGGTGGTGATGGTGACTGAAGCGGGATTGATTGTTCCACCCATGTCAACGGCGGCCGCGACGACGTCAATGGTATCGCTGCCACTGTTGACGATTGGCGGGGCGGTGATGGCGGCGGCCACGGGGGCGCTTGCGATCACGGACAGTGTAATGGTCCCTGGAGGAGACACCGACAGCAGGCTGTCGCCAACCGTATATTGAATCGAGTCCGCGCCGGAATATCCGGTAGCCGGTGTGTAAAGAATGACACCTGTGGTGGGATTCACGGTCGCCGTGCCATGCGCGGTGCCTGGGTGATGGTGACGGTCGTTGGCGTGATGGTTGCGGTGATATCAGACGCGGCTGCCACCACATCAACCGAGATCGGTGTATTTTCCGGTGTTGAGGATGAGATGTTTGCCGCGACCGGATTTCCAATCGCGACCGCGCTGACGTTGACCGAGATGATCGCGGGAGCGGAAATAGCGCCGGTGTTATCGCTGACAGTGTATTGAAACGTGTCCGTGCCGGTGAATCCCGCGCCGGGTGTATAGGTGATCGCGCCGTTAGAGAGGTTTACCGATGCGGTTCCTTCACCCGGCTGAGTGGTGACGGTCACCGATGAGGCGATCAATGTTCCGCTCGTGTCGGTGGCATCAGGAAACTCGTTAATGGTTATCGCGTTGCCCGCGAGTGTGTTGACAGATTCGGACAATGCGACCGGACTGCCCGTAGCGCTTCCACCGCCATTGTTGCTGGTGTTGCTGCCGTTGATGACAGCTGTGTTCGTGCCCAGCGATTCACCGTGAGCGGTGTCGACCGCGGTTACCTTGTAATAAGAGGTTCCGGTGGATGGAGCAGCACCATCCAGAAAACTGATAGCGTCTATTGGGCTGCTGTTCAGCAAGGTATAGGTGCCAGTCGCCGAGGTAGAGCGATAGATGTTGTATCCCTGAACCGAACTGTCGATGATCGAAGACCACTGGACGAGATTTCCGTTTCCGGTGCTGGTTGCGTAGACGTCGGTAGGCATCGCCGTCGCGTCGGTGGGGCGGATATTGCTGACGACGTAAACATTATCCTGAAAGTCAAAATTCTGGGGGATATTGCTGTAGTCAAGGCACATCAGATACGTATTGGGAACGACCTTTCCGGACGAATCGCGAACGGGATAGAAGCGGATGTGATGCCCACCTCCGCTGTTGTTCGATGTGTTTTTCGAGTCGTCGCTGTATTCATTGTCGATACGGAACCCGAATGTGCTGCTCGTGCTGAAGCTGCCAGCTGCGGGGGTTGTGGTGTTCAGTGCAAGGGGCAAAAGGCTCTGGCCTGTGTCGGCGACGGTGGAAAAGAGCTTGTTGGATCCGCCTCCCTTTCCATACCAGTAGGTTACAACCGAGTGCCTTGTGTGTGGAAAGAGTCCAGCTGCTGCACCTTCACACTCAGGGAGGGATCGGCTGTGTTCCAGTACGCGGAGACGACCTCTTCACCGTAATAGGTGGGTTTTGCGGTCGACGAAGCGACCGCCTCGGTCAGGTCGGCAATCGGTTTAGGGTTGATATTCGTACCCCAGCCTTCGAGCAGGTTGACGATGGTCTGCAGCGAAGGCTCGTTTTCGTTTTCTGAGTGAAGCTGCCAATAACCAGCCAGCGGTTTGGAGACAGTGGGGGCATTGGGATCGTTGCTGTTCAGCGACAATGTGCCCTTGATGGCGCCGCCACCGGATGCGTAAAGCGGGCCGTTGGTTTCATTGTAAGGCGTTGAGGGGCGCGATGACTGGGTGAACTTGATGTGGAGATTTGTGCTGGCTCCAACGGCAACGGTCAGCGGAAACGCCGGCGCGGAAGACGCATTTCCATCGGCACCTACCAGCGCCCAGCCGGAGCTGAGGGTGTAGGAAGAAAGCACCAGCGGGGATCCACCGGTGTTGGTCACCTGCAGGGTACCCGTGTCGTGCACGGTATCGCCGAGCATCGGGTTGGGGCTTTGAATGCGGTTAAACACCATCGTGTTACTGCCGGGCAGGGCGTTCACATCGCGCAGGCCCAGCCCTGGAGCGGTGGGAGCGCCGGGGGCAGCTTTCACGTTGTGAACGATCGCCACGATGTTGGTGAAGTCGTATCCCACCGGAGCGTTCCACTCCGTGGATGTCATGATAAATGTATTTGGCACGACCGCGCCGCCGGGCGTTTCCATCGGGAAAAACCTGAAATGGCGGCCTGTGGTGCTGTCCCAGGTATTGAGCGCGTCTTCGCTGTAACCCACCCGGCCCGTTACCTGCACATTCGATACGAAGTAGAAACCAAAGGTACTACTGCCGGGATCAAACGTCGTAGCCCCCTGCGGCTGGATGTATACGCTTTGCGATTCGCTGGAAGGCGTGGTGAAAAGTTCGTTGAGCGCTGATGAGTTGCCGGGTGCGTAGGTGCCCAGGGTATAAGGATGCGTTCCGCTTGCTGTGAAAGACGCGAGGACATCGATCGTCACCGGTCCGGATCCGGCCTTGACGAGCCGTTGCAGCACCACTTCCTGGCTGGAAGCATCGGGTGGATACGGGTAGACATTATCGTTTAACGCGTTTGCGTCATTGGGACCGTCGCCGACGAGGGTGGGAATGTTGTAGGCCTGCAGGATCGTTGCAAGCGACGGTTGGTTGCTTCCCCCGATCCCCTTGGTGCCGATACCGCGAAGTTGCACCTGTAATTCCGGGTTCAGCGGGTCATCCGAGGCGATATGCAGGTACGCGGAATCGGTGGTCACCGCCGTGGCGCTATATTGAAGTTGAACACCAAAAGAAGCTCCCGGCGCGAGCGTGGGCGGCACGGATGCGCCGTTGATGAGTTTGAAGCGGGCGGAGTCGGCCGTCGGCCAGGAGGGATCGTTCCCCAGGGTGGTTGAGCCGATTCCAAGTGTGAGCGGGGCGTCGCCGGTATTGGTGATGGTCTCGGTTTCGATCTGGCTGGCGGAGGAATTCTGTACAGCATTGAATACCAGCTGCGTGGCACTGACAGCGATGGTCTGTGACAGCAGGCGACGTTCCTCAAGCGTCTCAATGACAGGGCGGACCGCGTTACCAATCAACGATGCCGATTTACGGTTCTGAATCACTCAGCAAGCTCCAGTTATAGAACAGTTTTGTCGAAAAGCGCTCTCTGCTCACCACAGAGGAACGTCCGGTCTACCCCAAACCTTGATAAAAGTCGACATTAATAGCGACCTTACCGGGATCGTACCATAAATAACCAGACGGATTTCTACTCATAGACGCCGCCGTTGCGCGAGCGTTCCAGTCAGCTTGCGGCAAAATCCATGGTCGTTACAGTAGCAGAATGCCAAGCAGTACCGACTTTCCAGCACGCGGCAAGGTGATTCGGGTTGAGGATTCTTCGGTTATATTCTCGCCGTCAGGCACCAATTATGAAATCAAGCTCGCCACCACGTCGCGCTATGACGGTCCGGTGAATACGCTGATTGAAGCGTGGGTTAAAGCGTCATCGCGCAAGCTCTGGACTGTTCCGAGCGGGGGGAATTTTGTCAGTCCGATCTTCGGCCCCACGCGGATTGTGCAGGGGCGGATCAAGTATCTGGATCAAACCACCATGGTGGTGCAGGCTGGTCTGCCGGTCATCATTGCCTTGCCGGCGGCGGACTCTGCATATGACCTGTCCAGCGGCGCTTTGTCGGTAGGGATACTGGTCAACTCGACAATCCTGCCCGGCGCTTCCTTTGAAATAGCAGTTGCGACGCCGGCAGGGGACTAAACCATCGTGCAACCGGCCTCAAACGCATCCCCGCTGCGGATTGTCTATGCTGCGGGCCCGGGTGACGTCATAGGAACCTATCACCACTGGGCAGCGGGGCGGGATGATCCGTCCCAGGTGGCTGTCACCTATTCTTCGCAGTTTTACGATTTCTGCCGTGAAACGCCGGCATGCGGTTATGTCATTTCTTCCAACAAGCGAAAAGACCGTGTTGAGCAGGAGAACCTGATCGTGGAGCATCGGCCGGGCGCTTTTCAGCGCGGGCCGGCGTTGCTGTATCACCTCGGACAGGTTTTCTGGGGATTGCGACTGATGATCTCGGCGATTGCATTTCACGCCGATTTTGTGGTGGTCGCCGATAGCGCTCACTGGTTTGTGCTTGGATGCCTGCCCTGGGTCGGAATCAAGATTGTGCCGACACTCCACTGCGTCCTGTGGCCGAAGCAGGAACCACCAATCAGCGGGGTGAATCGATTCATCCGCCGATTAAACGCCCGGTTTTTTCGCAAAAGCACCTCAGCGATACTGAGCCTTTCCCGTGATATTACCGAGCAGGTGGCCCCGATGCTGAACGGGAAGGCGGTGCCGATTTTTTCGTTTTTGCCGACCTATCGACCGAATTCTTTCGGTGAAGGTTTTGGTCCACCGCCCCCGTCGGCCGCATTCCGGGTTTTTTTCGCCGGGCGTATCGAGCGGAACAAGGGTGTTTTTGATCTCCTCGAAATAGCCAGGGGGTTTGGCTCCGATATTGAGTTCGATTTATGCGGAGACGGCAGTCAGATCGAGGCCCTTCGCACTGCAGCTGACCAGGCGGGGCTGAGTGACCGCTTCAGGCTGCATGGTCACAGCCCGCGTCCCCTGATGATGCAGCTGTATGAACGATGTAACGTTGTGATCGTTCCCACGACCAGCGACTTCGTTGAAGGATTCAACAAGGTGGTCGCCGAAGGCGTGCTGGCGGGCCGCCCGGTGATTACTTCATCGGTTTGCCCCGCTTTGGAATATGTTCGGGACGCGGTACTGGAAGTGCCCCCAGACATAGCGGCGGGTTACGGGGAAGCGATTTTGCTTTTGAAACAAAATCCGACGCTTTACGAAGCTAAACGAGCAGCCGCCAATCAGGTGCGCACGCAGTTCTACTACCCGGCGCGTGGATGGAAAGCGGCGTTAACACGGGCCGTCACCGCCTGAATCGGGCCCTTCTACAGATTGCCTATATTGCCAGGCTGCACTGTTTTAAAGGGATAAAAGTCCAACTAGGGAATTTCGGAGAAATAATAAACAAGCGTCGGAGTTTCGGTTGTAGCCAACTCGCCTTTATCTTAACATCCTCGCGGTACTGAAAAGTTCACCTCTGCCGGGAACAACTGAACTTTCACATCGCAGGAATTAAAATCAACGTCCGGGCTCCGGTCGATCCGTGGGTGACGATCGGGGCTCGCGTCGTTTGGTGCCGGCCTTATACTTCTCCAACATGCCCAACACGATCCAAGACTGGCTTCGCCAGCAGTTCCCCGAGGCCAAGCAAAACACCCTGCGGCAGATGCTGCAATCCAAGCGCGTTAAAGTGAATGGGTCGTTTGCCCGCAAGATGACCGAAATGGTTCGACCCGATGACCGAATCGAAGTCCTCGAACGCGTGAAAACGGTCCAACCGATTGTTAATTCGATTCATCCGATGGAACTGGTATTTGAGGATGATGCGCGTACTTGTGATTCACAAGCCGGCGGGCCTCTTAACCAGCACGGTTCCCCGGGAGAAGCGGCCTACGGCGCTGGCCATCATAAGCCGATATCTGCACGACACCGATCCGGAGGCCAACCTGGGGCTCATCCATCGACTGGACCGCGATGCCTCGGGCTTGCTGGTATTTTCTAAAGCGCCGGAGGTGTTCACCTCGCTGAAGCACCAGTTCTACAAGCACCACGTCCGTCGGGAGTATATCGCTATCACGCGCGGCGTTCCCACGCCGCCCGCCGGTCGGATCGAATCATTCTTAACTGAAGCCCCCGACGGAACCGTTCGCTCGACCCGGCGACCCGGCAAAGGACAGCGCGCTATCACCGACTATCAAACTATCCTGCGCGGCGAGGGCCATGCCGCGGTTCGCGTCACCCTGCAGACGGGTCGCAAGCATCAAATCCGGGCGCACTTATTCGAACGCGGCACACCCATCGTCGGTGACCGAATGTATGGCCCATCCGACAGCGCTCCACGGATGATGCTGGCGAATGTGATCCTTGGATTTAAACACCCCGGCACCGGCGACGCCGTGGAATTTGAGATCGCAGTCCCCAGGCAGTTCCCGCTCGTGGGCGGAAAAAAATTCAGCGAGATGAAGGTCGATAAAAACGTGAATCCCGCTCTGCCCGTTCACCGCGAAGAGTCCGCCCGGTGAGCCATAAGAATCGGTTTTAATTCCGCTGCAAGCCGAGTACTGAAATCGGCCCTTCCCTGTGCGTTTGCATGCAGCACATCCGCGAAATGCGCATCGGGCAACCAATCACTGGCATTGAGGAACAGCGCGTCGTCCTGGCGACTGAGATCCTGCAGATGCCTTTCGTAGGCATGCCATTCCGGGGAACCATAGGTTGTTTTTCGATGATCCATCGGCATCGGCATCTCGATGATGATGAATTGTGCATGATGTTGATGGCTGATTTCGATCATCTGCTCAACCGACGGGGCAAAGGGCAGATTCTGGTCGGCGCACTGCTGGCAGATTTTTCGAAACGCTGAGTCGTCTTTCACTTCCATATCCTGAAAATCACTGGCCCGACCGAACTGGGTGGATTGTTCATGGGGCATGCCGATGTCGGCGTACTTACGCCGAATTTTCTCCACCTTCGCCCACAGCGTGAGCCGCTCAACCAGCATCGGCACATGACCGACAAGGCCCATTTGGATCATCTGCAGCCTCGACTGCGGCGCGTACAGGTCGGCTGCAAAATAAGGCTCGACATAATAAGACATCGCGCGGTTTCCCGTCAGATCCTCCCAGCCACCGGTGGGGTGCTCGGTCAGCATCTGGTTGAAGAACCCGAACACGATCACGTTGGCCGATGCGTTGACCGCAAGCGCATGGCGGAGCAGCAGCAATTCTTCGACGGTGCCGCTCGCGCCCAGCGCCATATTCAGCGGCTTGATATTGTCTGGTGCCAAAGGCAAAGTCGAATTCCAGGCCCCATGGAAGATATCTTCATCAAAAGCAGCTGCCACGAGCGAATTACCGGTTGCCAAAAAATTGGCATCGCGATTGAAGTCGATCTGCCGAATGAGTTGTCGCGGAACCGAATTGCGTGCCATACGCGCGATCAGCAGATTCGCACCGCCCAGCGCCAGCAGCGCAACGCAAACCTGCAGCAAAAGCGATGAACCAGCCACGCGAGGTACAGGAATCAAATCATCCATGTCAGAGCCTAAAAATCGATGTAAATGAACTTCGACGACAGCCCACAAAACATCACAATGGCAAGCAGCAGCAGTCCCCACCAGAGGCCCCACCAGATCGATCCAAGTGGCAGTTTCGCACCAGGTGGCGCGGTATCCTCGACACCACCGAGGTATTCCAGAAAATGTTTTATCCAAAGCACCATGCTTACGCTCGATTCGTCGACCCGGCTTTTCACGGCAGCGCTACAAGAGACATCTGGTTCTGGTTCGCGTCTGACTCAAACTTGCTTATCCCGGTTTAATTTTTTTCCCATGAAAAATCATCCCCCGGTTAATCGTTTAAAGAAGAATCCAGCCGTTCGGATATCCATCGCGAAAAATGCCCAGCCAATGTTCACCGTCGTGAATGTGACCGCCCACGCGGCGAAGTTTTCCAGTTTGCCCGGTGGCGCGGAAATGGCAGGTCTTATCTTTCCCCAAGCGCGATGGACGCAAAGCAGGAGACCATGCCAAAGCCCCCAGACAATAAAATTCATTCCCGCGCCATGCCAAACTCCGCTAATAAGCATCGTGATGAGAATATTCAGGTAAATTCGCGGCCTGGCGACCCGCGATCCCCCAAGCGGTATAAAGACGTAATCCACCAGCCAGCGGTAGAGTGAAATATGCCAGTGTCGCCAGAACTCAGCGATGTTCCGGCGAAAATAAGGCCAGTCGAAATTCTCCGGCACCCGCATGCCAAACAACCGCGCCGACCCGATCGCGATGTCTGAATATCCTGAAAAATCAAAGTAAATCTGTACCCCATACGCCAGCACCCAAAACGGCAGAATCCAGCGATGCGCCACTGCTATATCCGAGCGCGTCAGGTGCTGGGTAAATGTGTTATGCATCACATTCGCGATGGCCATTTTTTTCACCAGGCCGCAAAGGATGCGGGTGATGCCGCGATGCCAGTCGGTTGTCCAGTCCCGGGTCGGCGCTTGTATATAGGGCAGAAAGTTTTGATACCGCTTGATCGGCCCGGCCACCATGGTGGGAAAGAAAAAAATGAACGCCATGTAATCCCGCATTCGGCCGGCGGGGGTTTTGTCATGGTATCGATCGGCTGCGTAGTGAATGAATTCAAACGTGAAAAATGAAATACCCAGCGGAAGAAATGCGTGCGGCCAGAACAGCGGATTCACCGGTCGGAACGAAAACAAAAGTCCTGTTAAAAAATTCCAATACTTAAAAACCACGAGGAATAAGACACTCTGCGCGATGCCCAGCAGGCAGACCCACGATCGGGGTTTGTAGAATCGACTGACGAACGTTTCCCATACAAAAATGCCCAGGCAGAAAGCGCCGGGCCAACCTCCCAGGGCGGTGAGTGAATAAAAAATGTAAAACGCCGCGCCAAAAACCACGCAGACGAGACCACGCTGACTGATTTTGACGCAACGATAAAGCGCTGCCGCGGGGACCAGAAACAGCAGGTAATAGGCGAAGGTGTCAAAAATCATTTTCGATTCGCGACCGGGCAAACGCGACGCACGCCATCTTTAGGGAGCGGTGGCCGGCATCATCGTAACGCTGGCGTCAGGCTTGGGGTTGACCAGCGTTTCCTTGGCTGTGCCGTCGAACATGGCGGTGCTTCCGTGATATTCACGCAGAATGCAGCTTTCCACGACATCAGATTTGCCCAGCACAAACTGATACGCTTGGCGGTCATAATCCATTGACCCCAGGATCCCCAACAGACCGGTCGATGCCTTAATGTGGCTGTAAATCAGCACTTTATGGTCGCCACCCACAACATCAACCGCATCGGGTGGACCAAACGATTGCTCGATCAAAGCCCGCGAGGTTACTCCCGGCTGAATCAGGGTGAATTTGTCCTTGTCGGCTTTAACCCCCTGGGTGAGGCAACCGCCCGCCAGCAACAGAATCGGCAATGCCAGCACGTTTTTAACTCCAACGCGATTCAGGATCGACATGTGTTTTCCTTTGTTTGTATCTGATAAGCGATCGCCCCGCGCGACCTTCGCGCCCACGTTAGCAGGCTACCGACTGTCTGATTCCCGGGCAATTGCGCACGAGGTTCGTAACAATACGGTAGCAAAGGTCATGCATCCGCCGGAGCTTTTCTGCCGCGAACTTGATTTGCCGCTGCTGCAGGCTTTTGATGATTGCGAGGGTGACGCCGGGCGAATTTGCATCGCCGGTAGGTGGGTCAGAGTAAAATTCGATTAGGGTAAGCAAACGGATTAAGGGAGAGGATCTTCGCGTTATCGTTCGAGCGCGAACGTCGCAGGTGTAAACTTAACAATCAAGGGTGATCTCATGGAATCGACCACTGCGGACATTTCACCGTCAGGTTTGTCTCCTGCGTTACTCGAAAAAATGGATGCCTATTGGCGTGCCGCCAACTACCTCTCGGTAGGACAGATCTATCTGCTGGACAACCCGCTGCTTCGCGAGCCGTTGCAACTGAAGCACATCAAGCCAAGGTTGCTGGGCCACTGGGGAACCACGCCGGGGCAGAATTTTCTCTATGTGCATCTCAATCGCGTCATTCGTCAATACGACCTGGACATGATTTACATTGCCGGTCCCGGTCACGGCGGGCCCGCGCTGGTTGCCAATACGTATCTTGAAGGCACCTACACTGAAGTCTATCCCGATATCACAATGGATATCGAAGGGATGCAGAAACTGTTCAAACAGTTCTCGTTTCCAGGCGGGATACCCAGCCATGTGGCGCCAGAAACGCCGGGTTCCATTCATGAAGGCGGTGAGCTGGGATACTCCCTGAGTCATGCGTTCGGGGCGGCGTTTGACAATCCTGATCTTACCGTTGCCTGTGTCATCGGTGACGGCGAGGCAGAAACCGGTCCGCTGGCGACAGCGTGGCATTCCAATAAATTTTTGAACCCTGTCTCTGACGGCGCTGTCCTGCCGATTCTGCACCTCAACGGATACAAGATCGCAAATCCGACGATTCTTGCCCGTATTCCGCATGATGAACTTGACCAGCTGCTGCGCGGTTACGGCTGGTCGCCGCACTACGTTGAAGGGGATGACCCCATTCAGATGCATCAGCTGATGGCATCTACCCTGGACAAGGTGATTGCCGAGATTCAGGACATCCAGCGCTCGGCCCGGCAGGACAAAAACATGGTGCGCCCCCGCTGGCCGATGATTGTTCTGCGATCTCCCAAGGGTTGGACGGGTCCGAAGGAGGTGGACGGAAAAAAGGTCGAGGGAACGTTTCGCTCACACCAGGTGCCGCTTAGTTCGCCGGCCACCAATCCCGCACATTTGAAACAGCTGGAAGACTGGATGCTCAGCTATAAACCTAACGAGCTGTTTGATGAAAACGGATCGCTGATGCCGGAACTGGCGGCTCTCCCGCCGCACGGGCAAAAGCGCATGGGTGCCAACCCAAACGCAAACGGTGGGCTGCTTCTGTGCGATCTTCGCCGGCCTGACTTCCGAAAATACAAGCTGGATATTCCCGCGCCGGAAGTGTTGACGGACAGGACACGCTTGTGCTCGGAAAATTTCTTCGCGATGTGATTAAGGAAAATCAGCACCAGCGAAATTTCCGAATCTTCGGGCCTGATGAAACATTATCAAACCGCCTGGACGAAGTGTTTAACGCCACCTCTCGCCAGTGGGAAGCAGAAGTTATCGCGGGAGATGAGTTTCTCGCAAACGACGGACGGGTGATGGAAGTGCTCAGCGAACACCAATGCCAAGGCTGGCTGGAAGGATATCTTCTGACCGGTCGGCACGGGCTGTTCAATACTTACGAAGCGTTCACGCACATCATTGACTCGATGTTCAATCAGCACGCCAAATGGCTGAAGGTAACGCTTAAACTTCCATGGCGACCAAAAATTGCGTCACTGAATTACCTTCTCGCCAGCCATGTATGGCGGCAGGATCACAACGGATTCACGCACCAGGATCCCGGCTTTATCGACCATGTCGTCAACAAAAAAGCCGAGGTGGTCCGCGTCTATCTTCCGCCGGATGCCAATTGCCTGTTGAGCGTCATGGATCACTGCCTGCGCAGCCGGCATTATGTAAATGTGGTCGTCGCAGGGAAACATCCCGCGCCGCAGTGGTTGAATATGGATACCGCGGTCCGGCATTGCACCGCCGGCATCGGTATCTGGGAGTGGGCGAGCAACGACAAGGGGTTCGAGCCCGATGTGGTGATGGCCAGCGCCGGTGACGTGCCGACCCTGGAAATTCTTGCTGCCATTTCCATTCTGCGAAAGTGCCTGCCGGAGTTGAAAATCCGCATGGTGAATGTTGTCGATCTCATGAAACTTCAACCGGCGCTTGAGCACCCTCACGGATTGGACGACGCTGAATTTGATGTGCTGTTCACGAAAGATAAACCCGTCATATTCGCCTATCACGGCTATCCCTCGTTGATTCACCGGCTGACGTATCGCCGAACCAATCACCGCAACATGCACGTTCGCGGTTACAAGGAAGAAGGCACCATCACCACCCCTTTCGACATGGCGGTTCTGAACGAAATGGATCGATTCAACCTTGCCCAGGACGTGATTGACCGCCTCCCCCAACTCGGCTCGCGAGCAGCGTATCTGAAACAGGATCTCCGCGACAAGTTGCTCGAACACAGGGACTACATCGATACCTACGGCCAGGACATGCCTGAGATCCGCAACTGGAAATGGGGCGGATCCTCGCTGTAAATCAGATAAGCGATTTCAGAAGACCCGCCAGACGAAACGCGTGGACTGAAGCAGCGGGCGTGAAAGCCCGCTTATTTGAAGCGGTTTGAAACTGGGGAACTAGGATTCGAATCGAGTCAAAAACCGCTCTCACGCTATCAAAAACGCAGTGTGGGACACACGGAGGGACCACAGATGCGCAACTTGAATTTTTGCTCGAAGCGTGGCCGCAACTCACCGAAGCCGTTCGGCGGATGCTTGTCGCGTTGGTGCGTGATCAGGTGGACGCCGATGGTCGACACCGCAGATAGGCGAGTAGAGACGCCGAAGGAGCTTGGAATGGATAAGCCAGCTTTCTGTTTACGCTCGACTGAGAGTCCTGCACTCGGCGAGGGTGCCGATCGTCGCGTCCTGGAATTCGGCCCAACCCCCTGGGCAACGCTGCGCGGTCCCGTTGAACATTGCGGGCCGCGCACGGCAGGGGCGAGGTTGTCGGCTGCCAATCGGGGAGCGTGCCCGTCCGAGCGTCGGCACGCGAGCGGGCCAGGACGCCGGGCGGTGGAGCGAGGAGAACATGGCGGAGCATCGCATTAAGGGCGGCGGCTACTTTGTCTGCGGTCGGAACCCTCCGGACAGAGGAGACCGCAATTCGTGGCTCAACCCGTCCGCCGCCCTTAATGCGATGATCCGATTTGCTCGCACGCGATCCGCCGGACGGCGTTCTGGCCTGCGTTCGTCGGCGGTAAAACCGTCCTTTGCCGACACAATGTTCGTGTCCATGCAAACCTTCACTCAATGCTTTTTCTCCGGCTGGGGTGTGCGAGCGTCGGGCGGTGCGGAACCGCTAGGCGGCCGGGCCGAGGCCCGCCGACGCGGTTCGGCCTCCGCATCGACCATAGCGGCAACTTGCGGAGCAAATAACAAACAAATGGCCTTCAAAGTCACTTCCCCCCTATAGTATAACGGGGGGCAAATTGACACAACCAATCCCAGTCATATCCAGTCCATTCAGTTAAACGATAATCGGCCTGAGTCCAGCGAGGTCCATCTTTGAGGCCGTCAGAGCCGTAAACTTACAAGTGCAAATCTTGTCAATCAGCTACGGCCTGCCGTTGACCACACTTGACAGAGATAGCACTTGTGATAGCATTATCGCTATGCCAAAAAAGCAACCCGCTGCTGTGGACGCATCCGTTGATTCTGTTGTACACATTCGCGTCGATAGAGATCTCAAAAGTGCTCTGGCCGACATTGCCGCTGAGTCGGGGAAATCAGCCAATGACTTGGCAATCGGTGCCCTGAGTGAGTTTGTTGAAATGGTAAAACTCGCTGCGGAGATAGAGGCCGGGCAGGGAGCGCGGTATGACCCCGACGACTTCACGCGCATTTTGGGATTGTCCTGGATTCATCGCCTTGCCGCGATGAATCTTGCCGGGCCTGGTATGAAGCTGGGTTGGCGCGAACACCTTGCCGAATCGGATCGCCTTCGTCGTGAGATAAGCACGGAGAGAGCTGCACGCAAAGGGGCAAAACAATGAAGCCAGTTGACAATCGGATCGTCAATGCAGCCGCGACAGGATGTTACGTGCCTCAGCAAAGCGCTACCGCAGTCACAGCGACACCCACGCCGGTAAAGGCTGTCCCTGTAGCAAAGAGTCCACCAAAGGCTCCAAAGCCGATCAAGCCGGGACAGATCGCCGCGTCCATGACCCAGCTTGCCGAGATGCTCGGCGTTCATCCCCGAACCCTGAAGCGTGATGCGGAACGGTCGTCCGGCTTCCCAAGGCCCCTGGTCGTCGGCAAATCGAAACACCTGTTCATGGTTACTGACGTGATTGAGTATTATCAGAAGCGGAGTGCTACCCCATGAAAATCGAGGCCAACATTTCGCGTCGTCGTCGGCATCGCGGCGGCAAGCTGATGGTTTCCCCTACATGGTATCTCCGCCACAAGATGCCAGGTGAAGCCTGGTCGAAATGGCGGAACCTGGGCGTTCGTGACAAACAGGTTGCCGATGAAATGCGGTTAAAGTTTGTCCGCGAAGCTGAGCGGGAAGCTCATGGGCTTTCGCCAACGAAACCTTTGCGGGACGGTGCGGTTGGTCCGCTGGCGGATGCCTTGGCGGAATATAAGAAGTCGATTGAGTCCACTCGCGACGGGATGTACGTGTACAACGTCGGGCAGCATGTAACGAAACTGTTAAAGGAATGCGGGTGGAAAATCCCGCGAGATGTTACCGCCGGATCGTTCGAGTCGTGGCGCTCCCGGCAGACCAAACATCCCAAAACGCTAAACGATTATCTCGCTGAATGCCGCGGTTTTTTCAAGTGGATGCGGCGGCTGGGTCGCATTGAAATCAATCCGCTTGAAAGCGTAGAGCCGTTGCCGGTTCGCGGTCGAGAATCCTCGCGCCGGGCACTTGCGCCGGATGAGCGGAACCGGCTGCTATCACTTGCATCCCCGCACCGTCTGGCCTACGTGCTCGCGCTGGTCACAGGCCTCCGGCGGAATGAATTGGCTCAACTGCTTTGGGCAGATGTGCACCTGGAAACAGCCGAGCCGTTTTTGGCCGTGGCGGCATCGACGACGAAGAACGGGAAGCGAGCCACCTGTTTCTTACCGAAGGCGGCGGCGGAGTTGCTGGAAGCGAGCAAGGCTCCGCACGCAAAACCCGGCGACAGAGTGTTGCGCCACATCCCCAGCATGGAAGAATTCAGAGCAGATCTGGAACGCGCGGAAATCGAACATGGTCCCGATGCCCGCAATCGTCGCATCGTGTTTCATTCATTGCGACACACCCTTAATACGGATCTCGGGAGGGCGGGTGTCCCGCCGGCCGTCGCGATGAAGATAATGCGGCACTCGGATTTAAAGCTGACAATGAGCCGGTACATGGATGCCGACACGCTCCCTACCGGGCACGCTATTGCGGTCCTCAATTATCCGATTCCTGCTGAAAGTGGGACACACGGAGGGACCACAGATTTAGTCAAATCGTGTCCAACACAGTCCAATAGTAGCATATCTGATACCACGAACGAACTAGGAGATAATGCACTTTTTGCGGGAAAAACCAGTAAATTGTCGCCTGCTGTCGTATCCAGTCAGGCGGAGGCGAGAAACTGGGGAACTAGGATTCGAATGTAGCGGAAATGGCTTGATTTGTTGGAAAATATCTGTATTAATTCTCCCGTAGGTATCACCATAGGTATCAACAATCTCACGCGGGAGCAACATGGCATCGCTGGTCAAACGCACTTACAAATTCACCCTTCCCAACGGCACAACAGAAACACGCGAGTACGGCCACTGGACGATTCAATACCGCGACGCCAACGGGAAGATTAAGCGAGTCAAGGCGTACGCCGACAAGGCTGCATCTAAAAAGCTGATGCACGATCTGGAAACCGCCCGGGCCCGCGGGGAGCAGGGCCTTGTGAATCCGTTCAAGGCCGCCAACGCCAGTGCGATCAGCGAACACCTGGCCGACTACATTCGACACCTGGAATCGTCTGGTCGTGATTCGATGTACTGCTACATCGCAAAGCAGCGGATCCAGCGTGTGATCGATGAAACCGGATGGACAGCGCTCACTGACATTACAGCCGATTCCTTCGGTCGATGGCGCAATGCAGCGAAGGTGAACCCCCGATCTGTTGGTTTCAGGAAAACGAAGGAGAAAAAGAAAACCGCTTCGGCCCGAACGCTGAATCAATATCTCGACACAGTGCGCGCGTTCACGAACTGGGCCGCTGGCGTCAAGCGTATGCCTGGTGTGCCGGCGGGTGATGGCCGAATGATCGCCACGGCACTGGCGGGCGTCGGAAAGGTCGACGGGGAAGCACGCCGCAAGCGCCGGGCCCTATCCGACGACGACGTTGTCAAACTGCTGAACGCTTCGCCAGCGGACCGGGCGATGGTTTACCGGTTCGCTGTGACCACCGGCCTGCGCCGGGCGGAACTGGAACAGCTGGCGTGGGGCGATCTTCGATTGTCGGCAACAAAACCCTACATCCAACTGCGGGCCGAAACTACGAAGGCCGCCCGCGCTGATCGTGTGCCCGTTCCCGCGGGCTTGGCGGACGACCTGCGAAAGCTGAAGCCGGCCAACGCCACCGACACCGACAAGGTGTTTGTGGTGCCGTCGCTGTATCTTTGGAAGCTGGATCTGATCGCCGCGGGCATTCCGTATCTCGACAAGATGGACCGTGCCGCAGATTTCCACGCCGGCACCAGGAAGACGCTGGCAACGCGCATGCACAAATCAGGCGTGCCGCTGGCGATCGCTATGCGGGTGATGCGCCACACCGACGCGAAACTGACGCTGGTCGATTACACCGACGACGATCAGCTAGGAATCGCCGACGCCATGGCGGGGTTGTCGGAACTCAAAGCCGACAAGAAACCGGCGGCGGTCGTTGCGGGGTGAAGGGGTGGGCGCGGTTCGGTGGGACGCGTGCGGTCAGGGTTTGCGTTTGGGTGGCAGTGTTCGCTTGGGCGGGTGAAGTAGTGCGGCGGGCTTGGGTTTTGGTTTGGGGCCGGGCTTGCGATCCCGGGGCACTGCGGCAAGGTCGGCCCGGAGGATGATGAACGTGCCCCCGATCTTCTCCGCGGGCAGCAACCCCGACGCAATCAGGTTCAATACTTGTCGTTTCTTCACACCCAGCAACTTGCCGGCGAATTCGGTATCAATCAGCTCATTCACGCGGGCATTGTAAAAGCTATTGCCGCAAAACGCAATATTTCTATTAACCGGCTATTGCAATTGTTGCTATTATACGCAATGATTTCACACTGTATCGATTATCACGCGTGTGACGATCGAAACGAAAATGCCGCTGCGGTGTCTCACCACCCAGCGGCGTGGCCAAACCTATTTGTGAGGTCCGACCCATGAAGTCTACCAAATCCCCCCGCGCCGCGCGCGCCCTTTATTTCCGAATCGTCGGCGGTCAACCGGTCCCCGAACGTGAAGCCGGTCCCCGATCGCTCACCATCCACCAGGTGCAACGTCGATTAAACTGTCATCGCGCGTCGCTGCTTTACTTGCACGAAATGTTCTTCCCCCCAGCGAGGCAGTCAAACCCGCCCATGACATTCCGCGTCGGTCCCTACAAATATCATCTCTTAATGGTCGATAAGATGATCCACTTCGAAGGCTCTGATCGTTTGGCATTGGCACAAAGCAATGGGCGACTGATCCGCCTGTGGGTGGGTGTGGATGATCGCCTTAACGTGTTGCTGCATGAACTGCGGCACTGCTGGGGATTTCATTTTCCATCCCCATCAACAGAAGAAGACGAATGTGACTTTTTCGCGATGATTGCACAAGCCGCTTTCGAGGATATTGAACAACAGGGCGGGGTTGAAGCACTAAACCGGCTGGCATCGCCGGAATCGGCAACTGCAGCCTGATATCATCCGGGCCGCGCATCTTCGAATCGTTCGGAGGTTTGCAAGCTTCACTTCAACGAGGACTCATCATGGAAAATTCGGACTACATCACCTGTGCGCAGGCGGCAAAACTCTGCATTCGACAGCCGTCGCCAGCGACGGTGTGGCGATGGATCACCAAGGGCGTCGAATCACCGAAGGGTCGAATTTATCTGCGTTCAATTCGCGAAGGTGGGAAGGTTTTTACTACCCGAGAATGGCTTGACGAATATCGCGAGGCTTCAGCGGTTGCCCACCAGGTCGAACCGATTGCAGCGCCGGTGGTGCATCATCATGCCCGACCGGTAACGCCTTCGCGACGGGCAAAACAGATCGCCGAAGCGAAACGGGAACTGGCGGCACGGTGAAACGATCCAACACGTTTGATACAATCTCGACAAACGCGGAGCTGCCGGCTGGCCAGCTGGCAGCTTTAGGATCCCGCGGCGGCGTGCCTCATTCCCACGTCGCCACGGGTGCCACGCGGAAGGAATGAATCATGCCAAAGATTTCACCCATAGCATACGCCGAAGATACCGAACTGATTCAGAGGCTTGAAAACCATCAGGTGATCCCAGAAGACGATTTGATTGGCATGAAGCAGGTCTTCCGCGATCGCTACTTGGTTGCTGCTGTCAAACTAATTGAATCGCGAACAGCCGCCGCCAATGCCAGTGCTGCGGTGCTGTTTTGCGCTGCACTCGAAATGTTCCCGTCGGCGCTCGAATACTCAACACGTCACACCCCGCAGCTGCTGAAGCGAACATTGAAATACCGGTTCATGGACCTATTGGAATTCGTCGAAGATGCGCAGGGCGAACGCACCAGCTTGACCAATCGAAACGACCTGGCAGACGCTGCAATTGCTGAAGCGGTACAAAAAACAGCGATCAATGTCGGGTTTGTTGTCGTCGCCAGTTGCTACGAATATGGGGACAAGACTGAGGACATTGTAGAAACTCGCTTTCGGGTCGTACATGGTCTGTTACGGACGTCGCCGGAATCGATCGCAGATGCATGGGGAGATGGCTCTCGGACACAACTGACCAGAAACGATATAAAGATCCTGGGTGCTTTGAACAACTCAATTCATCCGCTTATTTACGCGGATATCGAAGCAGCAACCGAAATTTCAGTGAGCGCCTGCAAAAAGATCGTTCCCCAACTGGAAAGACAAGGACTTGTTGCAAGACCGGACGGCCCGCGAAGTGGATACTCCATAACGGACGCAGGGCGATCCGCGATCTGATTTTTTTATTTTGTCCGCTAAAAAAACGCTATTCGAACCCAAGCGAACTTAAAATATCCATGATTCGGGACATGGAAAACCGAACCCCGATACCACTCAACATCTTGGCACGGAAGCTTCGCGTATCCGTTGGTTGGCTTCGATCAGAAGCAATGGCCGGTCGAATTCCCCACCTGGCAGCTGGTCGACAGATCCTTGTCGATCCGCCCTCTGTCGAGCGCGTTCTAGCTGAACGTGCGGCAGCGATCCCGCAGGAGGCACGCCATGCCGTCGCTTGAAACCGAACCGGCAACGTTCGCATGGCCCATGCTGATGAGCGACAAGGTTGCCGCTCGTTATCTGGGCGTAAGCGATCGTCAGGTCTGGAAAATGTCAGCCACGGGTGAACTGCCCAAACCTGTCAAGCTGCCCGGCGCGCGTCGCACCGCGTGGCGGAAATCCGACTTGGACGAATTCATTGCTGGGCTGAAATGAACCACAAACCGCGCCGCGCCCGCAGCTGCGCGACGCCCAAAACTTTAGGAACAGTTGCTGCGCGACTTGGCCGGAAACGCAGCAACTGTAATTCAGGGATGAGACAACGAGCATATCCAAAAACCGACAAACCCGCCAGAAAAATCCTGTACCCTACTTATCGACCTGGTCGCCGGTCGCTGGACAGCCTGCCACCCAGCCGAATCACAGCGGCAATGCGTTTGCTGCGCCAGCTTCGGAAGCTTCCATCTGGGCGACGCGTGCCGCTGCAAACGTGGAATCGCGCGATGGCCGCACTGGATCTGCACGCGGCCGGACTTGCCGATGTTGAAATTTTTCTACCACGGGATGGCAATTTGGAATTTTACGCGATCGGGGGCCGGCAATGAGTGACCACCGACCACCACTGGTTGAATGCGTACAACTGCGCGAACCGTCCGGGCAACCACCGTGAGCCTGTTACAGGCGACGGAATTCACCGGCAGGCGGTTCGCTGCGGAACTGGATCTTGTCGGATCGATCATCACAGATCCCGGCCGCGGTGTTCCAGTTGCCGAAACTGTTGGCGTGGTTCCGGCGCTGTTCGGCGAAATGGATCTGCGGCTGATTTACTGCGCTTGCGATGTGCTACGCGATGCGCCACTGATTGAAGTATTGAAGTTGGCACGCCGAGCGCTGCAGGCGGAAGGGTTTTGGAATCCAGACGGTCGAGCTGATTATACAAATTGCCCATGCAGCTGGTCGAACGAAAGCCTATGCGGGTTGGCCGGCAGTTGGCCGCTTTCAATCGCCGCTATTCGCTGGAATGCTTTTCGCCTGGTCGATCTTGATCAGCGGCAGCGGCGTATTACATCGCTTCAACAGCAGATCGTTGAAGCGTTGACGGGAACAAAGCCGGCCAAGTTAATGATACCACCGCGGCGAGAAATGAGGGTGGCGTGAACCACAACGGATACACAGCCAACGGATTGCTTGATTCTGAAACCAGCTGGTGCGGTTCGGAGTCGAACACCACAACGGATTCCACCCTTCGCAAGCTTGATGCGGCCGGGCGGGCTGCTATCGCTGATCGCTGGAAACGACTTCGCGATGGCACACCGCCAGTTAAAACTGCAGATCGATTGCAAACCGTCGATCATGCCAAAATTTCCAGGCTTACGACCGACGTTGGCAACGCGTCGCGTTTTGCAAATCGACACGGTGAAAACACGCGATATTGCTATGAACGTGGCAAGTGGTTGATTTGGATGGACCCGGGCCCGTGGTCTTGGGATGAATCAGGCCAAATCGTTGCTAAGGCAAAAGAAACTGCGCTTGCGATATTCGATGAGGCCCGCGCCGCTGAGTCCGACGACGAACGCGCTAAGCTGGCATCGCATGCGGTGAAAACCCAGAAAAAGGAAAGACTAACGGCGATGACGGAACTGGCCAAGCCCGACTTGGCTGTCCCGCTGAGGTTAATCGATGCGAACGCAATGCTTTTCGGATGTTCCAACGGCGTGATCAATCTCAGCAACGGCAGTTTCACACCGCATCAGCGGGAACATTTCATTACCTGCGTTTCCCCTGTCAGATTCAATGCAGACGCCAAGTGCCCGCAGTGGCTTACGTTTATCGATCGCATAATGTCTGGGAATCAGAATCTGGTTGGCTACCTGTCGCGACTTGCGGGCCTGTGCATCACCGGTTCGATTCGAACTCAGGAGTTCTTCATTCTTTTCGGGGACGGCAGCAACGGAAAATCGGTTTTCGTTGACACCCTCGCGTATATCTTTGGGGAATACTTCAAACTTGCGCCCGAAAGCCTGCTGATCGCCCGGCATGGCGGTGGAAATGAGCATCCAACAGAGATTGCTGGCCTGCGCGGCAAACGACTTGTCGTGTGCAGTGAAACCGAAGAAGGCGGCCGCCTGCGGATTCAGCTGGTTAAGAAGATGACAGGCGACGCGACACTTAGCGGGCGATTCATGCGCTGCGATTACATCGAATTCAATCGAACATTCAAGCTGATCCTGATCACCAACAACAAACCTGACATTCGCGAATCGACCAATGCAATCTGGCGACGAATCCGGCTGATTCCATTCGACGTGATCATCCAAAAGCACGAGGTTGACGAATGGCTTTTGGACAAGCTGAAAGATGAGGCACCAGGAATTCTGAATTGGATCATTGCTGGCTGTCTCGACTGGCAGAGCGGGGGAATGCGTCCGCCGGAGGAAGTGCTTGTTGCGACGCAGAAGTACCAGGCCGACGCTGATCCACTAGCGGACTTTGTTGGAACGTGTTTGATCACCGGTGATTTCGCACGGGTCAGTCGATCCGATCTGTGGGATTCATACCAGGCATGGGCCGCGCGAACTAAAAAGCGCACAGTCTCGAAAAGTCACCATTTTTTGATCGCATCCGTCGGTTGTCAGATGTTCAAGAAAAGATGTGGAAGGTCGACGGTCGACCGATTCGAGGTTTCTCGGGCGTCGGCATCTGTGTCGGCGACGATGCGAAAGCTGACGACGTCGACGCTGTTGATTCAGACGACTGTCCCGTGTGAAAGGTAGCAGATTGGCCTGCTACGTAGCATGCGTGGTAGCAGCATTAAGTGCCTGTAAACAAAGAAGGTAGCAGGGTAGCAGCATTTTGGGGGTTAAGCGCCTAGCTATCTCTCATAAGAAACTAACGGGAAAGTGCTGCTACCTGCTGCTACCTGCTACCGGAGGGAATAAACATGAATGCAAGAGATATTCGAAAAAGCTTCTACGACCTTTTTGCGAAAGTGACTGATCGACCGGTTGAACGGTGGAGCGCCGGTTACTACGCCATAGGTGAATCACCATCGATCGTGCTGCCATCATCGAAGCTTGGTCGGTTCCACAACATCTTTGTGACCCCTTACGCAGGTGAATGGAGCGACCCGACACGGTTGACACCTCGCATTGCAATCAACCATTTCGGCTGCGCGCTTTCGTGTGCTGCTGGCTGTCGTTGGGGCGGCGCATCTGACCAGCAATGGCAGTTGGAGTCGTTCACGTTGGAATTGACAGTCACATTGTCGGAACTGCCAGCGTGGGCCGAATTCGTTTGGGGCTTCATCCTCGCCCGCGAAGCCAACGACATTCGATTGCTGACAATGCCACCGACATCGGTGGAACGTAGCCATGCGGTCGATTGGATGGTTGGGAACTATGCCTGGACTCAGTCAGCTGCGGACCAGCACCGTCACCGCACCACCACCCGACCGGGCACCGTCCCCGACAATACGCCGTAGCAACAATCTGACATTATGACGGGCTGCAATGTTGGCAGTACCTAACGTTTACCTAAAAGGTTCTGTCTGGGCCGGGGGCGGCCTTGTGCGGGTCTCGCACGGCCTTGGCTCTCGCGAATGTAGTGGCTGATTTTTTTGTGCAACAAATCGCGGCCCCGAAAACTGTTTCCGCAACACGCTCATGGATGACATCGACCGCGAAATGCTCGAAGCCCTGCACGACGAACGCCGTTCGCTCCTGCGTCGCCTGCGCATGATCGACGGTTTGATCGCATCGAACCGCCGGAAGGTCACCACCGGCCCCGAACAACTGACAGCGTGCGGTCTGGCCAACCTGCTGGGCGTTCACCGGCGCAGGTGTGCCGCTGGATCCGCCGGCACGACTGGCCGTTTGGCGCGGCACCATGGGATCGGGAATTGTTGCCAGCGATCACCGCCTGGCGGGCAACGGTTGCGCAGCGCGGTGGTGGTGAACGTGCGGGCGCTGGTGCCGGTGCTGCGCAGGCCGAACCACGGGGGGCGGATTGACCGCCAGTCAACACCTGCGAACGGCGCGTGAGCTGGAACAGCTGGCAGCGTGGCACCGCGCCCAGGTGAAGCCGGGGAAGAGTAAACCGCGGGCGGTGGTGGTGGGGGATCAGCGAGGATTCAGTGACGCTGAAACTCTTGCGGCCGAACACATCAAAAGAAACCCCGGCGTCGGTATAAAAAAACTATCTGATCAGATTGGCTATACGTACGAGCACGTGCGCGGGCCGGTGCTGCGAAAGCTGATCGACTTTGGATTTGACTACCGGCCCAGGTGTGGAATCTGGCCGCCCGAATCTGAACCGTGATCGATCGCACGGTGAGAAATCAGATACCGCATTCACACCGCAAACATCCCACAGACAAAACATTTCGCATGCCAACAATGAAAGCCATGAGTGATGCAACGCGTGAACTGATTGACGCAACAACGAAGATTTTGACCGATCGCACCGCCGCGTCGCTGACGGCGTATCGCGAAATCCTTCTGTGTGCCAAGTCACCGAAAAAAGGCGATCAAGACACGCCTTGCCGATGCGATCGGTTATCTGAATCTGACCACCGCCGACGTTGAATCCGACCTGGCGGCAATCAACACCGTGAAGGAATGTGAAGCGAAAATCATCCCTACTGCGCGGCTGACGCAGATTCGCGAGAAGTTGCAAAAGAAGAACAGCGAGGCACTTGCTGAATACAGGCAACTGATGCACATGATGCTGGATCGATTCATGAACGTCGCGCTGATCAACGAAGTTAGTCTGATGTTTTACGGATTTTGGCGGGCTGCAATCACCAACGAAGCGGAGCGCACCGCCTTGCGGATCAAAGAGGAAAATCTCTGCAAAAGCTTGATCGGCGCTTTCAACGAACTGGAGCAGTGCGAACGTGAAAATTTCCAGCTGCAACAGCGTATCGCGAGCGCGCGAGCCGCTTGGCGGATTTTTTTAACCGGTTGAATTCGAGTGTGCCGGGCCGGGTTTATCTCTTTGACCGGCCCGGCAATTTTTAAAGCGCTGATCGATGGTCCCGACCGCTAAGGAAACATGAGCATGCCAACCGAACAACTAAAAATTCCCGTCAGTCGCGCGGCATCGGCGAAGTGTGCCGCGCAGCATTTTGGTGCGTGGTCCATCGAACCGAAATGGTTCGCATCGGCAATCAGTGCGATTCGTGGTGGCACGCTGAAGCCGATGCAGGGCGCGTGGGACGATGATGATGACGACGATGATGATCAGCAACCCGATTACACGTTGAACAACGGCGTTGCGGTGATCAGCATCGATGGCCAGATGACCAAGTCGCGGTTCGTCGTTCGGCGGATGCTCCACCACGCAGACACGGGCCGCACTGCGTGATGCGATGAACGACCGAGCCGTTAACGCGATCATGTTTAAGATTTCCAGTCCAGGCGGGACAGTAGCTGGTTCATCCGATCTGGCAGCAGGACGTGGCGGCCGCGGCGAAGCTGAAACCGATCTGGGCATACGCCGAGGATCTATGCTGTTCCGCTGCGTACCAGGTAGCGGCATGCTGCAACTACATCTACGCAAATCAAACCGCGATGGTGGGATCGATTGGCACGCTGGTGCTGCTGGTCGATGACACGGCAATGCAGGAACAGATCGGCATCAAGTACCAGGTCGTATCGACTGGCGAATACAAGGGCCTCGGTGCCGATGGTTCCGTATCTGACAAATTGATCAGCGACGTTCAGCGAGAAGTGAACGAACTGAACGCGCCGTTTCTCGCGACCGTGACAGCCGGTCGTGGCAAGAAGATCCCCGATATATCCGCTGTCGCTGATGGACGTGTTCACGTCGCGGCGCAGGCAATTTCGTTGGGATTGATCGATGAAATCGCATCATTCGATGCGGCAATGGGTGCTGTTACTGCTAAAGCGAACGGGCAACGCCAACAGTCGAACGCCTACGGGCAGCAGATGCAAAATCACGATGGGGGCGCGGCCATGGCGCTGGCCCGAGCCCGGAAGAATCGAGGCTTGCACCTGCAACCGGAAGCACCGGCAACGCCTAACTCGCCTGTGAATGTTACGACCGCCAAGCAAAATGTTACTGGCCAGCAATCACAAATCTGCAACGGTACGGTGGCATCGGCGATCGCCCGGGCGCAGAAAATTCGCGGATTAAAGCCAGTGGCTGACAGCAACCAAACTGCCGTGGATGACGCTGTACCGCTCACCGGTGCGGCGAAAGCACAGAAGTTACGAGAGATCGCTGCGCGTGGCCGCATCGCGGATTAAATAGATCGCCACGCTTGGCGGGCCTGGCGTGGTGAATTCTGATCGGGTTGGCCCGAACGCACGCGGTTGGATCACTCGGTGAAAGGAAATCGCTATGACTCTTATCTCTTTACAATCAGCTATTACCAACGGCGGATCGGCCATGTTTGCGGGAAGGGTCTACACAAAAGTGTCGGATCTGCCGACGCAGGCCACGATCGATTCTTACAACACCAGCATTGCCGCAGCCAACGCTACGTTGGCGGCGGCGCAGTCGGCGGCTGACGCAGCAGTCGCTGCGCTGAACGCCGCGGGGCAGACCTACGCCGCGACTGTCAGGCAATTGAATTCTCAAGCTTCGGGTGGCATTACCGATTGATCGATAAGTGACACCCTGACAGCAAATTTTCATTGAAAATCAAATTGAAAGGAACAAATTATGAGCGAGATAATGAAGGATGGAATGACACTGTCGCCCGGCAATCCGTTGCCGCAATTCAAATACATTGATCAGCCTGCGTTTCAGCCCGAGCGCGACGCAGAAGGGAAGTTGACAAAGCGCGGTGTTCAGCAGGTGCTGGACCAAGGTGGAACGGTGCTGTTTCACAAAGTGGATCGTGTAATTAACGGTCAAGAATCTACCATTCCTGTGATCGTCGCCAGGATGGAACATCACCCACTTTTTGGCAAGTTGAGTGCAAATGAAATTCGGGAACAGCGCGTCGCACTCGATAAGGCTGAACGGGAACTAAAATTAGCCGAAGCCGCACTAGCAGCGCCGGCACCGTTGGGCAGTCAGCCCGCAGCCGTTGCACCTCCCACGCGAACCCCACCCGCAGCGAAGTAATGCGTTTATCAGCGCACCGGTTTATCCGGGCTGGGCGCTGATCTTTTAAGGCGATTTCATGCCACGCAACAATCTTGATCCTGCACGCGACGCGATTTCTGGTTTGTTCGAAGCTTCCCGTAAGTTTCACGACGCTGCCGGTGTGATGTTTAACGACCTGCACGAGCTGATCGAACGCAACGAATCTCCAGACGGGGAAGCTATCCGGCAGCGAATGCGGGTGATCTGTGAGGAAATCATTCTACTGCAAGGCAGCATTGAGAAGATTTCACGGTTGTGTGATCTGGCCAAGTGAAAAGCGCTGACGTTATTTTCAATTGTGTGAAACCATGGGCGACCTAGTAAACCAACAATCAGCAGGATCTTATGCCATTTTGCTCGAGTTCACGTGGGGCAGTTCCAACAGTGCGCGATACACGAACTGGACCGATGACGTAACAATCGGCGGCAACACGTTCCACGCCACGGTTGACGGTGGGCCGAATATCGAAACCAGGATCGAAGTCACACCGCAAGCGCAGACCGGCCAAGTGAAAGACGAGCCGTGGCAGATCCTGATGCCGGCAGTGCCTCCACTATCACAGTTGGTCAGGAAATGCGCTTTCGCCCTGGTGACGTGCAACATCTACGAAACTGATCCAACGGCCGAAACACCTGTTGCAACGAAGCTATGGGCTGGGCACATAACGAACGTCTGGAAAAATCCGAAGGAAGCGCCGGGCATGATCAAGGCTGCAGGTTAGGGTTGGCGGTACCTGATCGGTTTCCCCGTCGGCATCGAATCAAAAACGGCATGTTCGCGCACGTTCGGCGATCGTTTGTGCGGCGTGAATCTGGCCAGCATCCAGCAGTCAGCCGTCATTTCCAGCGTTGCCGCGCACGCGGTATCAGCACCGACGCTGACGATCCCCAGCGGCAAGCCTGCGAATTACTGGTCATTCGGAAGCGTGAGTTATGACGGTTTGTCCATCGCGATCATCGACGGATCGGCGGGTGTTTCATCGCTGCGGCTGTTGCAAGTTCCTCCACCGGAGTGGGCCGGCGTGACCGCTACGTTCACGCCCGGTTGCGACAAGTCATTCAACACTTGCAAAACCGTGTGGGATAACCAGACGCGATTTTTCGGTCTGGGTTTGAGCAACCCCAGTGACAGCCCTTATATCGGCCCGCGCTGACAGACCGGGTGGCGAATGCAACAGGATCCAGACTTCGAGGCGTTTCTAAAATGCAACCCCAGCTTCAAACTGCCGATGGATCGACCGTTGCCACCAACTGGCAAAACCGCCTCGAAACGGTTCTACGCAGCTGGGAAGGAACACCGTGGGCCGCTGGTCAGTGCTGCCCCGGACGTGGTGTTGACTGTCGCTATTTTGTTTGCGGTGTGCTGGATGAACTGTATCAGATCCGTTCACCGCTCCCACCACGCAAACCCCTCGACACAGCCATTCACAACCGCGACGGCGCGGTGACCGCCCTGCGCCAGCTCATCGATCGGTACCCCTCCGAAACGATACCCGTCGATTCCGCATTCGAGCCCGGCGACGTGCTGATCGTGCGGCCGCCGCTGGCACATGATCAAACTTTGAAACACGCAATCATCATCGGACCTGGTGGGCGGGCGTGGCACGCGGGCCGCGGCGGTGTGTCGTACATCGCAATCGCGGGGTGGGCCGTGACCCATGCGTTTCGACCTTTGGAGAAACAACGATGGATCTGATCACAACGCACACACTGCCCGTGCTGGCCGACGGCGGCGCGCTTGAAATGGCGGTCATTCAGGCGGCTATCGGCGCAGTGATCAGCATCGGCGTTTCGCTTGTCAGTGCCGCGCTGTTCAAACCGAAACAGGCTAGCGATGTGACGAACTTCCCTGCGAACCAAATCACGCGCGGTGGATACTTGCCCGTCGTGATCGGGCGTCGCGTCGTCGGCTGCAACATTGGTTTCGTGGGCGATCGCAAGTCATACGCAGCGCCACACTCGGGCGGCAGTGAAATCAACGCACAACCCAGCAGTGGGAACATTTTTTTAGAGGCCGGGTGGCACCAGTTGTGCCACGGACCAACGCGGCAAACACTACGGGTGTGGACCGGCAGCAACCGTTATATCGTCAGGCAAGGTGGATTTTTCCACCGCGTCGGATGGAGTCAGCGGAACGTTGCTGAACAACACACAGATCGAGGGCGACCACTACTCGATTTACTCTGGGCGTGACGCAAACGTCGATCCATCGTTTCAGCCAGCAAACGGGTACTTGTACGACCTGACCAACATTCCCAGCCAATATCCCGGCCTGACGTACTTCATCTGGCACCGAAAGAATCTTGGCGGCGCCCCAGTGTGGCCGCTGATGAAATACGAGGTCGAAACCGGCCCTGATGACATCATGACCGCTGTGGGCCTGACCGACATTTTCACGGCAGCGTCGATCCCGATCTGGTTCGACGAATCGACGCCGGCAGAAACTGGCTTAGTGGAATCCGGTGTGATCGGCGTTGTGGTGTGGTTGAATGGCAAGGCGGACATCCCCGCGGGAAACTATACAATTACGTACCTGTATGGCGCGTTCAGGCTCAGCCCCACCGCGAACTATCAGGTGTTTTCGTACGACTCACTGCTGCCGTGGTTCGCCATGTCGGTGGTGGATTCTTCGGGCACCCAGCACGGGCATCTGCCGTGGACATCATCAGGAGACAACCTGTTTGCAGCGACATGGCCGATGCCGAAGCTGCCAACGCTGGCGCGACCATCAGCGTTACGTGGCCGGGCGGTCCTATGGGTTTCCGTGTCGTCGACGTTTTCCATCGGCCTTCGATGACGCCGGGTCTGCCGAATCCAACGTACAGCGTTCAACTGACCGGTGGCGGGCCAACGTACACCGCGGCGGTTGCGGTCAGTTCCGGCCCGCCAGGCAGCGGCGATAGTGGCTGCAACCCGGCGGTGGGCTGTGGATCTGACTCGTGCTGGCTTTCCCTACGGCTGTGGAATCGACACGGACTTAATCGACCAAATGGCTTTGTTGACAGTAGGCACGAAGCTGGCAGCCGAACGGCTGGTGGTCAACGTGCTTGATCGAAAAGGACAGCCAGCACCGACGTGATCGCATCGATCATGGCCGACGTTGGCATGCTGATTCCGGAAGTCGGCGGAATGCTTAAGCCGTACCTGATTCGAACCGAAACAACGATCCCTGAAATCACGCCCGCACTTCGCGTCGGACCCGCGCCGACAGCAACGGTTGTCCGGCACCTTCAGTCGACCGTCTCACGTACCAAATCGATGACTGCTGAACAATTTCGCGGTCAGTGATATCACACTGGACAACGACGCGGCCGCGAGACATACAGCAGGCCACAGACGCAGACGATCAAACTGGAAAACATCACGTCGCGGGCGGTGGCACAACAGGTGGCCTACCGCCGGGCGGTGGAAATATATTCAACGCCGAACACGGTGCCAGCGTTCACTACACTGCGGGAAACCCGCAACCCCGTGTTTCATCCGGGCCGATCATTTTCGATGGACGGCAACCAGTATCGCGTTGCCAGCTGGAAACCCGACCTGTCGGTGTCAGCTGCGAAATCGCTGCCGCGCTTGACCAGTATGGCGATACATCGGTGACGTTCGACACCACTGGCGGCGGCGACAGCTTTGTGATTCCGCCAGCGTCGGCACCATTGCCAGATGTTTTCTTTGCGCCGTTTGTGATCCCCCGCAGTGAATGGCCGGCCAACGACACACCGGTTTTCGGTGTCCCTCGCATTCGAGCGAATGACGCTGTCGCTGGCGCATGCAATCTGGATCAGCAACAGCAGCACGGGCACGTATACGCAGATAGGAACGCAGAATCAGCCGTCAGCCGGCGGCCTGCTGCTGGCGGATATGAACACATCGGCGGGCACACTGCCTATCAGCCCCTACGTTGAAAACGACGATATCACCAGCGTTCCAGATTTGACGGGTGACCCTGCATCGTACGCAGGGTGCGCTGACTGCCCTGGTCGAATCTGAAATCAGCTTGATGGAATCGGTGACGGCCAACATGGACGGAAGTTACACCCTGAATAATCTTGGCCGCGGTGCGTTCAACACCACCCCAGCGAATCATTCTGCAGGTGTGCCAGTGGTGATCGTGCAATACGAAAACCTGACGCCGAATTCGTCGCCGCTGCTGGCATCGGTTTCACCTGCAGGTGGAACGCTGTACGTGAAGACACAACCCACCGATGGTAACAGTTGGGTTGATCTGTCCGTCGTCGATCCGCAGGCGCTGGTAGTGCCGGCGAACCTGCTGGCGACGATCGCCGTTACCGCGCCAACGGGCACCGCGCGTTTACATCGGCGATACCCTGTCGATCACCTGGACGACGACGAACCTGACCGGCACGCTGAACATCGATCTTTCTGAAGACGGCGGGGCGACCTGGTCGTCAATCGCTGCGGGCGTTGCCGACGCTGGGGCGTACGCTTGGAGCACTTCGGGTGCGACGCCGACAACCACCGCAACCGTGCGCGTATCGTCGGCTGTGACGCCGACGGTGTACGCGATCAGCTACCCGTTCGTGCTGGCGGGCAACGCCGTGCTTCCTGCGTTCAACATCAGCGGCGCTGTGACTAATGTGGGGCCCGTCTCGTACTTTGGTGGTGGAAAATATTACCCGCCGGGCACCTACACGGTGACATATTTGTCGGGTGCAATCAGCTATATCGGCGATCCAGTTGCACTGAACATCAACGGCAACTACACGACGAACTGCTATCTAGGTCGTGCATTCGAACGGTGCGACGGTAGTGGCCGCCCCGGGCGACAACACGACGTACACGACATTGGCGGCGTTGGAGGTCGCTAACGCTGGCGTGTCGATCACGATCGTGCATGCCGGTGGCACGATCGGCGTGCAGTTGTCGGACATGGGTAATATTTCGGACAACACGCCCGCGCCACCGGCGACGATGTTTGCACTGAGTTGAACGCTGAATATTGAAAGGTAAAAAAATCATGGCTGACCAGGTCAACAACGTCGAAATCCGGTTGGCGATTAAAAACGCCGTCAGTGCCGAAGCTGCGAAGATTGCCGCGTCCCTGAAGGGCATCGGCGCGGCTGCAGTCGTCAACCAAGTCGGCGGGCGACTGGCCGGTGGTCTGCTGGCATTGTTCGGCGGCATTGGCCTTGCCGAACTTCTGAAAAAATCAACGGACCTGGCCCGACAGTCGGAGGAAAGTCAGACGCGGCTGTCGATCGCCGTCGGCGGAAATATTTCGCAGTTCAAGGCGCTGCAATCAACGATCGAATCGGTTTCGAAATCCAGCGTTTTTTCGATCAAGGAACTGACTGACACCACCGAACAGTTGCTGGAACGTGGTGTAACGTCAGACAAGATCCCGGCGCGTTGCAGGCGGTGGTGAACACTGCATCAGCGCTGCGGTTGCCATTGGAGGACATCGGCAATCAGATCGCGCAAACCTACGGTGGAACGATCCCCAAGGCGCTGGGTAAGGCAGTGCCGGCATTGAAACAGCTGACCGAAGAACAGCTGAAGAATGGCGAAGCGTTGGTCGTGCTGGGTAAGGCGTTCGATGGCCGCGCGACGGCGTTCGCGAATTCGGATTCAGGCCGCGAAGCTGCCGCGCTGCGGGATGTGGCACAGGCGTGGACAGACATCGGCAAGGCGATGCTGCCGATCGAGCGGACGTTGCTGCCGGGGATCGTAACGGGATTTCAAGCGATCGCGACGTTGTCGGATGCGAACATTCGGGGGTCGTTGTCAACATCCGGATTGGTGGGAAATTTCCTGTCTGCGCATGGCATTGAAGTTGTTGGCCTGAATGATCAGCCGCCAGATAAATCGGCGCAGGATCAGGCCAGCGGATCGTTCGCCGGTCGCGAGCGTGCCGATCTGGACGCCGAAGCGAAAGACGCGCTGAGCCGACAGGGCGGCATTCAGGCCGAACTGCAGGACGTGGAACTGCATGGTCTGGAGGAAACGAACAAGAAGCGCGAAGCCGAAGTTGCACGGTCGACCGAAGAGGAATTTAAACAACGCGTCATTGGGTTACAGGAATATCTTTCAACTGTTGACCAGGCCATGCGCCGATGAACGCGAACACCTTACGGCACTCACGGCCGCACCGCCGCTGAGGAATACGGCAGCGTATCGAATGATCTGCATGCGAAACGTGACAGCCTGAACGGCCTGAAAAACACCGGCGACGCTGCGAAAGATTCGCTGATTCAGGAGGCCCGCGAAAAACTGGAAATCAGCATCACCGACGATCTGCAAAAACAGGTCGATTTGAAGCGCCGCCTGCTGGAGCTGTCGCAGCAGCAGGTAGATTCAGACCGCCAGCGGATGGACGCACAGTCGAAGGCGATCGACGAAGCAATCAAAGCATTGCCCGCCAGTGCCACGCAGGGGGCAAAGTCTGTCGCCGCTGGCAACGAATCGGCTGGGCAGTTGCAGGCTGACATCCACACGCAGGTGACCCAGATCCAGGCGGCACTGCCCGCGACATTCGCGTTGGCTGACAAGCTGTTTTCAGACAAAGACGCTGCTGCACTGAAAACCCGACTGTCACTGGCGCTGGCCGACGCGACCGAACAATCGCAGAAAACCGCAGATTCGGTCACGCCAATCATCGGCGATTTGCAGGCGATCGGTGGTGAGGCGCGAAAGGCCGCAACGGACGGGCTGGCCAACGCGCTGACAGATATCGAAACCCGCGCTAAATCAGCGTCGCAGGCACTGGGTGAGCTGGCGCAAGGGTTTATTCGGTCGATGTTGCAGATCATCAACCAACGGTTGGCGCAACAGCTGGTTGATTCAGTGGCAGGCACTGGTGAGAAGGGGAATAACGGTCTGGTGGGCTTGGCAGTAAGCGCGATTGGTGGAGCGATCGGCGGTGCATTTGGCGGTGGTTCTGGTGGTGACGATGGAAATGTTGGCGCATCCGCCGGCGGTGGATTCGCCACCGGCGGTTACACCGGCGACGGTCACCCCTCGACGCCCGCCGGTATCGTCCACAAACGTGAATTCGTAGTTCCGGCCAACGTCGTCGACCGCGTCGGCGTAGCTGCGTTGGAATCGCTGGGGTCATATCCGGATCGTGTATCGCGGGTCAGCGTCGGCGGTGGGGGCGGTGTGGCAGCTCCGCAGATCGCGGAGCTGACAGATTCGATTCGAGAACTGGCCAGCCGTCCGGTGGTACCGGTCACACACATTGACCAGGAAGCATTTCGCCAGATTACGAACAACACCGGCAACATTAAAACGCTTGCTGAAGTGCTTCAGCGAAACCCCGATTCATTCAAGGCTGTGATCAAGGGTCTGGCGAAATAGGAACCCTCATGAACACGATAGAAGAAATGCAGGCTCGCGCGATCAGCTTCAGTGAAATGCTGAGGGATTTAGCTGTCGACGCATTGCCGGACGGTGGTGTTGAATCGGGCATAACCGCGGCGATGCGCCGGGCCGATTTGATCGTAGCGTTTGATCTGGCGCGCACGGCCGCCGAGGGTGTCATTCTGCACGGCCGGGAAATGCTCGACACGGTGGAACGTCGCTGGCCGTTCGCTTGCCCGGACGTTCGCGTGTTCGCTGTCACATTTTCGAATCGATGGGAACTGGAGTCGATCTGTCGCGCGGTGAAGGTGCTTCGAGGAAAGTAACTATGGCATCAATCGAGACAATCGCAAATCGCAAGGCTGTGCGGGTGATCATTTCAGCAACGAAGCGCCGGAAGATGTTGCGCAAGGGTGAATCAGTCGCATCGCGTGATCATCGCATGGCGATCGAATTGTGTTTGAAGCATTACCGGCAGCGACCCGATCCGGTCAGGTACGACGTTCGGATCGATTTCAGGTACTGGCAGGCGCGGGCGTGCGAGTGGGATCCAAGCGGACAGATGGTCAGGCGCGGTTCACATAAGGGTGAACTTGTCGACGAACGCGAAACCGAATTCTGGCGGTGGTGGACCAGTCTGCATTACCAGTCACGTGATCAGCTGGTGAAACTCACCAGGCTGCGAACGCTTGGCGGTGCGCCGCTGCGGGATAATATGAGGGTGCAGCGGAAGTGGTGAAGGGGTGGGAAACGGTTCGGTGGAAAAATCCACAGGTATCAAAATCACTCCCACGGGTATCACTTCACAGGCATTAACAACATTTCCATAGGTATCACCACAGGTATCAAAAATATTCTTTTTGGTGCGTTTTGGTGCGCCGCTATGCAGGATGAACGAATAACGCCGCAAACGAAAAAACCCCGGTTTTTCCGGGGTTTTTCGTCACCATTCGCTATCGTTCACCGCTATACAGGAACGCTTAAAACAACTGGGGAACTAGGATTCGAACCTAGACAAAGCGCTCCAGAGGCGCTTGTGCTACCGTTACACCATTCCCCAAACGTGCGGGGGATTCTCGCTGGTATGTGTCGTTTCGTCAACCGTGCTTTGCCGCCTTCTCAATCGCCGGAGCCCGCGGGGAACCTGCGTGGTTTCAAAAAGAGTATAGTTCGGACAGATGGTTTTTGCTTCGCCCATTTGGTTGTGGGGGTTGCTGCCCTGGGCGGCGGTGGTCCTTTATCTGCTCCCCGGGCGGGGGATCGCGACGCAGGTTCCGTTTGTGAAACTGTGGCGGGGTACCGCTGTGGACGCACGGCGACCAAATCGGCGATGGCCGGGCATTTCCCTGGTGATGCTGTTGCTGGCGATGCTGGCTGCTCTGATTGCGTCGGCTCAGCCGCAGGCTACGGCGGATTCCCCGGCGGCGGGGGAAATCAATATCATTCTTGATCGCGGTGCTTCGATGGCACTGCCTTCAGATTCGGGCCGTTCGTTTCGCGGGGTGATTGAACGCTGCGAGAACCAACTGCACGTATCGCCCGGGGCAAAAATCATTTTGATTCCCGTACCGGGAAAACCGATCGACATTTCTGGAGAGCACTGGGCGGAAATCGCGCAGCACCTGTCACCAACGGTGTTGCACGTCGATCTGAATGAGGCGGTTGAAAGCCGCCTGCGGCAGTCGCATGGTCCGGTGGTCGTGCTGAGCGATCAAACAATTCGATCGAGCGACCCGCGCATTGTGAGGATCGCGCCCGAAGCGGCCAAACCAGGCATCGAAATAACCGCGATGGCGGCAAGCCTTTTACCCCATCCACAGGTGTTGGTACGGATATTGAACAGGTCGGATCAGAAGAAGGCGTCATTGCGGATTCGTTCCGCTAACTCGGAGACAACGAAGGAATTTAATCTCCCCCCGCGCGGGACGAGTGCCGATCAATTTATCGATATAGAGAAAATCTCCGAAAACATAACAGCGACCCTTCTGCAGGCGGACGCACAGGACCCTTGGTCACACGCATATCTGGTAAAAAGCGGCGACGGAATCAAGCTTCAGGTGAGTTCGAGCATCGATCCAGCTATCCATCACATGGTAGAGATCTATAGGAATCATCGCTTTGCCGATCCTGAGGCGCCGGCCGTATGGATTACGTCTGCGCCTCTTGCGCCTGATGTGCCTGGATTTTGGGTGGTGCCAGTCTCAGCCGCCCGCACAGATGAAACACGTATGTCACCGAGCCCGGCAATAACCGGTTCTAACACCGATTTAACGCAGCACGTCCTATCCTGGCCGACGATTGGCCCGGCTGTCAGTCCACCGGATGGTTTTCTACCCGTTGTCGAAGAAGCGGGCCGATGTATGGTCGCGATGCGGGAGAAACCGGTACGGCAGGTGTGGATCAAGGCAGATCTTTCACGATGGGAAAAAACGACCGACTTTGTCGTCTTCTGCGGAAATGTGTTCGATTGGATGGCGGCTGGAGGCCAACGGTATCGATCCGAATCGCCCGCCAGACTGGCCGACTCCTGGCGACCCATTGAGGTGCAGGCGTCGCATCAGACGCCGCAACCGGGCGAATGGCCGGGCATCTATCATTCAGATGCGACTGGCCAATCCATTGCGGTCGACGCCAGGAGCTTTCCAGAATTGAAAGCTGGCATATTGGATACAGCGACGGTCCCGTTTTCAAAAGCAGTGCTCCAGCGATCTTCGCTGGTGACGCCGTGCATTTGGTACTCGCTGGCATGCTTGTTTCTGGGCGTTGTACTGTGGAGTCACCGAGGGTGAGGGATTGCGGCGAATTTGACTCCCTTTTCCACGCGCTTTACTGTTATGGTGGTCGAATTACTTAGCGCGGAATCTTCTAAAATGCCCGAGTCACCCCAGCCATTGTCTGTAACGCCGATCAAAGACGTTGCGGTCGTCGAATTTACCAACAATAAGATTTTGGACGAATCGGTCCTTGAGGAAATTCGGAGCACACTGAGCCGCCTCGTCGCGGCGGCAGCTACGCCGAAGTTGCTCCTCGATTTCATCCATGTGGATCACATGAGCTCAGCTGCGCTGGGCATGCTGATTAATGTGAACAAAGGCATCAAAGAAAAGAATGGGCAGCTGAGGCTGGCGAACATAAAACCGCAGATATTCGAAGTGTTTGTGACAACCAAGTTGAACAAGGTGTTCAAAGTACTGCCGGATCGGGCCGAGGCGCTGGCGAGCTTCCTTTGAACCGCGTGGGATGAAGGTGATTGCAAATGGTGAAGCCCGAAGCAGACTCGGGCCCGCTCACCAGTAGGTCGACACACGCAGCGGAAGGCATCGTTGTGGACAAACCGGTAAAGCTCAGCATCGCTTCGGACCCCTCGGCTGTCCGGGTGCTGCAGGATCGCGTGCTGCAGGAAATGACCCGCCTTGGTTACGACCAGCAAAGCCACTTCGCTGTCAAACTAGCCTTGGAAGAATCGCTTATCAACGCCATCAAACACGGCAACGCCCACGACCCGCGGAAAAAAGTGCAAATTGAATATCGCATCAATGCTTCTCAGGTGGAGATCAGCATTGAGGATGAGGGCGCGGCTTCGAACGCCAGGGCGTTCCCGATCCTACACTGGAAGAAAATATCGAAAAATGCAGCGGCCGGGGCATCCTGCTCATCGAAGCTTACATGAGCAGCGTGCGGTGGAGCCGGGGCGGCCGGCGCGTGCAGATGGTCTTCAAAAAGAACCACTCGGGAATGGGGAGCTAAGACTAGAATGCGACTTCAGACCAAAGAAACACGAACGGCATTTTGAATTTTTGACACAAAAAGCATGCCCGATGTTCCGCCGAGTTTTATCCTTCCCATTTTCCCTCTAACTCCACGGCGGTGAGGTAGCGTACTTTGAGTTTCACATGTTTCTGATTCCTCTTCGAACCAATAGCGCCCTGCGTTCAACGCCCTACATGAACTGGTTGTTGATCGTCCTGAACATTCTCGCATTTGCCGCTACGTCACTTCATCCGGATTTAACCCGCCGCTTCGAACTGCATCCCCTGCATCCGCTGGTGATCGAATTCTTTACCTATCAGTTCCTGCATGCCAACTTCATGCATGTCGCGGGAAACATGCTGTTTCTGTACATCTTCGGCAATAACGTCAATGACAAGATGGGCCATGTCGGTTATCTGGCTTTTTACCTGGCAGGTGGGATTATCGCCGGTATCTGCTACCTGTTGAGCGAGCAGAATGGAATTCCCATTGTCGGTGCCAGCGGGGCCATCGCGGCAGTTACCGGGGCGTACCTCATTTTGTTTCCGCGCTCGATGGTGACGCTCATCTACTGGTTTTTCTACATCGGTCGCATTGAAGTGCAGAGCCTGTGGTTCATCCTTGCGTTCTTTGCGATGGATGTGTTCGGGAACTTCGCCGGGCAGGATGGGGTGGCTCACACGGCCCACATCGGCGGCACGGTGTTTGGATCTGCGGTTTGCCTTCTCCTGGTGATGACACACCTGCTGCCACGCGATCAGTTCGATGTTTGGGCGCTCATTCAGCGGTGGAACAAGCGCCGGCAATATCGCGACCTGGTGGCGCGGGGATTCAACCCATTCGAATACACGCAGGCCCAGCGGGAAGATAACCGGCGTGCCGAAGATCCTAATTTTCTCAAGGTGCAGGACCTTCGCGAAAAGATCAACGCCGCTTTAGGGCTTCGTCAGATTGCAGTGGCCGCCGATCTCTATGTGCAGCTTATGATGCTGGACAGCACGCAGGTATTATCGCGCAGGCGCAGCTCGACATCGCGACACAACTTCACCATGACAGCAGATACGCACAGGCGGCCGAAGCGTATGAAAAGCTATTGCAAAGCTATCCGAACCTCGAACGGGCCGAGCAGATCGAGTTGATGGTGGGGGTGCTGTGCGGCTCGTTATCTGCATGAATACGAGCGGGCGAAAATACATCTCACCCGTGCGATCAACCGCCTTCACGAGGGCCGCGAAATGGACCTTGCACGCGAGGAATTGAATATCGTCGAATCGCAGCTCAGCGGCAGCACATCAGGCTGAGCATCGTGTGCTGCAGCTGGTATATCGCGATATATACGAAAAACTCCCCACCCCCATCGGCGAATTCTCTTAGGCCAACGCCCTATTTCTCAGCAAATATGCGGTTAAAAACACTTATTATTACGCATTGCCTGCCGATCGTCAGCCTGCGTATTATTGCGACATGCAATCATTGCAAAAGATAAGCAAGAGTCCCTCGGCAAGGGACTGCGCTGGGAGTTGCTCGATGCGGCTCCCCCGGTGATGTGGCACATCCGCAGATCCATGCGGAGCCACCGCGGCGGCCTTACCATGCCGCAGTTTCGCGCCATGGTTCAGATCGCCAATGACCCAAGTACGAGCCTTTCAACAGTGGCTGAGCACCTGGCATTATCGCTTCCGACAACCTCCCGGATTGTGACCGGGCTTGTCGATCGAGGATTTTTAAAGCGCGGCAATAGTGCTGAGGATCGAAGGCAATGTAAGTTGGGCATTACAGGTCGCGGGCAGACCGTATTGAATGCCGCCTGGTCCGCCGCGCAGGAGGGCATGGCTCGGGATCTTGAGCACTTCACGCCCAAACAGCGCATCACAGTGACCCACGCGATGAAGGCAATAAAAGAAGTGTTCGGTTCGCTGGGTTTGCCCCGCATCAGTGAAGATTGAGAGACAATTTATGTGGATAGTTCGACTGGCGCTTCGCCGGCCTTATACGTTTGTTGTCGCTTCAATGCTGGTGGTGATCCTCGGGATCTACGCCATTGTGAGCATGGCCACGGATATCTTTCCCGTCGTGGACATTCCTGTGATCTCGGTGGCGTTCAGCTACACCGGGATGTCGCCGGGCGACATGAACGCGCGCATCATTACACCTTACGAGCGCATCCTCGGAACCACTGTTAACGATATCGAGCACATCGAAAGCCAATCCCTGTATGGCGTGGGTGTGGTGAAGATTTACTTCCAGCCCAATGCCAAAATCGAAAACAGCAATGCCCAGGTGACCGCGGTTAGTCAGACCGCGATCCGTCAATTCCCGGTCGGTACTCAACCGCCTTTAATTATTGAATACAACGCTTCCAATGTTCCCGTGCTGCAGCTCTCGATGAGCAGCGATGTCATTCCCGAGCAGGATCTGTTTAACCAGGCCTTTAATTTTCTGCGACCGCAATTGATCACCGTTCCCGGCGTGCAGATTCCATATCCGTATGGCGGCAAACAGAAACAAGTCGTTGTCGATCTCGATCCGGATCGACTGTTTGCCTACGGCTTATCTCCCGGAGACGTCTCAAGCGCGCTCAACGCCCAGAACCTCGTACTTCCCGCGGGCACCGCGAAAATAGGCAAACAGGAATACGAGATCGTCCTCAACAGCAGTCCGATCACAGCCGACGAATTGAATAATCTGCCGATTAAAACCGTTAAAGGCATCCCGATTTACATGCGCGATGTCGCTCATGTACGCGATGGGTTTATTGTGCAGACCAACATCGTTCATTCAGACGGACGGCGGGGATTGCTGCTGTCGATTTTAAAAGCCGGAGGCGCCTCCACGTTGAATGTCGTAAACGGGGTCATGCAAAAATTGCCGCAGGCCATTCAATCCGTTCAGGGCGCAAAAGACCTGAAGGTGGTCCCGCTGTTCGATCAATCTATCTTCGTCCGCGCAAGCGTGTGGGGCGTGGTGAAAGAAGCAGCGATTGCAGCGGGATTAACCGCGCTGATGATCCTGCTGTTCCTCGGTTCGTGGCGATCGACCGTTATCGTCATGATCTCTATTCCGCTGTCGATTCTCGTGTCGATTATTATCCTCTGGTCCCTGGGCGAAACCCTTAACGTGATGACCCTGGGCGGCATGGCGCTGGCGGTGGGAATCCTGGTCGACGATGCCACTGTGGAAATCGAAAACATCCACCGCAATCTGCACCAGAAGAAACGTCTGGTGCAGGCTATTTTAGACGGCGCGTCGCAGATCGCCGTCCCCGCATTTGTATCCACGTTGTGCATCTGCATCGTGTTTGTGCCGGTGGTGTTCATCAGTGGCGCCGCCAAATATCTGTTCACGCCGCTCGCGATGGCCGTCGTGTTTGCGATGATGACCAGCTATTTGCTCAGCCGGACATTGGTCCCCACGATGGTTCATTTTCTGCTTGCTTCTGAAGTGCAGATGTACGGCGGGGTGATCGACAAAAATGATCCACATGCCATGCATGCCCTGCACGCTCAGGAAGCCCGTGACCGCGGTCAGCCTGTTGCGGTCGAAGATCAGTCAATTGTCGAACGCCTGCGCCTCTGGATCATGAAGCCGGCAGGTCGAGCCGTATTGATCGCCGTTGCGGCATTATTGGGCGCGATCTTTTTCATCATCGGTCACACACCGATTGGTAATGCGCTCCCTGCTGTACGCGATTTCTTCAACGCGATGGAGCACAGCCCCACAACGCTGGTGGTTGTGTTGGCGATCCTCGCCGCAATCGTACTTTGCTGGTTGATCGCGCATGTAACCTGGCCGGTGCATAATCGTTTCAATATCATTTTCGAGAAATTCCGCCTGTATTACGGCGGTTTGCTCTCCTGGGCCCTGTCCCATCGCGGTGAAGTCATCGGCGCGTTTGTTGTTTTGGTAATTGTTTCCTGCAGCCTATTTTTTCTGATCGGTCAGGACTTTTTCCCCGCCGTCGACGCGGGGCAAATCCGCCTGCATGTGCGCTGCCCCGCAGGCACGCGCATTGAACAAAGCGAGCAGTATTTTGCCGATGTTGAGGCGGATATTCGCAAGGTGGTCGACCCCGCCGACACCAAGGTTATTCTGGACAATATTGGTATCCCCAACAGCGCAATCAACCTGTCGCTCAGCGATGGTTCGCTGATGTCAGCCGCGGACGGTGAAGTGCTGATCTCGTTGAACGACGGACACAAACCCACTGAAGAATATCAGGCCTTACTGCGAAAACGCCTGACGAAAGACTTCCCCGACATTCAATTTTTCTTTGCTCCGGCTGACATTGTCACGCAGGTGTTGAACTTCGGTCTGCAGGCTCCGATTGACGTTCAAGTTGCCAGCGCCAAGGAAGCAAACACTGAGGCAGACGATGAAATCGCCCGCGGAATTCTGCACGATGTCAACGCTCTGCCCGGTGTAGTGGATGTGCGCATGCAACAGGTGGCACGCACCCCCGATATTCGCGTCGCGGTCGATCGCACGCTCGCCAGCGAAGCAGGCGTGAAGGAGCAGGACGTCGCGCAGGATCTTCTGATTTCGCTGTCCAGCAGCAATCAAACCGCGCCCAACTATTGGCTGAATCCGGGCAGCGGAGTGAACGAAAGTATTTATGTCCAGACGCCGCAGTACAGGATGGACACTGTAAACGCGCTGGAGAATACGCCTATCGTCCCCACAAGTATCGCGGCTACTCCTGATAACACGCAGCTGCTGGTAAACCTCGCAACGATCAGTCGCCAGGTGACACCGACCAACATCACGCACTATGACATCAAAACCACACGAGACGTTTTGATGGCGGTCCAGGGAACCGATCTGGCTTCGGCAGCCGCGGGGATTCAGAAGGTCGTCAACCAGTACAAGGCAAAGCTGCCGGTCGGTTCATTCATCACAGTGCGCGGGCAGGTGCAGAGCATGCACGACTCGTTCACCGGCCTTGCGACCGGGATGGTTTTCGCCGTCGTCTTGGTTTACCTGCTGATGGTGATCAATTTCCAAAGCTGGCTGGATCCGTTAATCATCCTGATGGCTTTGCCCGGTGCGCTTTCGGGCATTCTCTGGATGCTCTGGGCGAGCCACACGCATCTCAGCGTGCCTGCCTTGATGGGCGCGATCATGAGCATCGGCGTGGCAACGGCCAATTCCATTTTAATGATTACCTTCGCCAACGATCAACGCAAAGAAGGCATGGACGCGCACAACGCCGCTCTGGCGGCGGGCATGACCCGGCTGCGTCCAGTTATTATGACCGCCCTGGCGATGATCATCGGTATGCTGCCCATGTCTCTGGGTCTTGGAGAAGGCGGCGAGCAAAACGCGCCGCTGGGCCGGGCGGTCATTGGCGGGCTATCATTGGCGACGTTCGCCACACTGTTTTTCGTCCCGGTGATGTACAGCCTGCTGCGAACAAGCGCGCCGCAAACTGAGGTTGAAGAGGAGCTTCGATAATGGCACAGACAACAAATCCAACGCAGGTAAAACCTTCACCGGTCTCTCCCGCGCACCATGACGGTCAGCAACAACCTCAACATGGAGGCGATGAACACGCCGTGCCCACGGATCTTAAGATGCCAAGCACCACGACGGTTTTAATCGCCGCCGGGCTGTTTGTGCTTCTCCTGATTGCGCTTTTTCTGGTGGGCTGGATACCGAGTCATCGCGAAGCGGCGCAACACGCGCTGATGCCGAGGAACGCGCCGAAGCTTTACCCGTTGTCAGCTTTACCGTGCCCGCGGTTTCTGACGGCAGTCACGATGTGATTCTTCCCTGTAACATCAAGGCGAATCAATCCACCGCGATTTACACACGCACCAGCGGATACCTGAAAAAGTGGAACTACGATATCGGTCAGCATGTCGAGGCCGGCCAGGTGATGGCTGAGATCGACGCGCCTGAAATTGACGCCCAGTTAAAGCAAAGCCAGGCCAGCCTCGAGCAGACTCAGGCCGCGGTTAAAAAAGCCCAGGCCGACCTGGATCTCGCGGAAGTTACTCTGAAGCGCTACGTAGATGCCCAGAATAAAAGCCCCGGCAGCGTGACAGAGGAAGACATCGACACGCGCAAATCCGCCGCCAAGGATGCTGAGGCCGCCCTGGGCCAGGCAGTGGCTAACGCCGACGCAGCGTCGGCAAATGTGCAGCAGTTGACGACGCAGGTTGGTTTTCAAAAAGTGATCGCTCCGTTCAGTGGAACTGTAACGGCCCGTAACTACGACGTTGGCGCACTGCTTTCCCCGACCAACACCAATTCAGGAAGTGAAATCTTCGATCTGGCGCAAACCGATCCGCTGCGTGTATTCGTCAGCATGCCCCAGGAATACGTCAATGACGTGAAACTGAAGGAAACTGCCAAGCTGTTTGTGCGGAACTTCCCCGCTAAGCCGTTTGAAGGTGTTGTCACGCTGACCGCCGGCGCGGTCGATCCCAATACACGGACACTCTCTGTACAGATCGATTTCCCCAATAAAGATGGCACCTTATTTTCCGGCGAGTACGGTGAAGTCCATCTTCCCGTCACCGACGCACAGACGGTTAGTCTGATCCCGACCAGCTCGTTGATTTTCAATGCTCAGGCCAAGGGCCTGCAGGTTGCACTCGTGGACGATGAGAACAAGGTTCACATGAAGTCGATCAAGACCGGTCGCGACTTTGGCACCACCATAGAGGTCACCTCCGGGCTGGCCAGGAACGATAAGGTTATCACCAACCCCAGCGAGTCGCGTTTCACCGGGTGTGACGGTCGACGCCAAGGAACTGCCCCATGATGGTGTGATCAGTGGCGCGCCAACAACCAAGCCTGCCGACGCGAGGCATTGAGACCGGTCGGCGATTTAGAAGGGGTCCGATAGTCCGATACTTTATTTTCGAAGCCCCTGCATCGCTGCGGCGGAGATTGCGGACTTGACGGGGCTTCCAACGACGATCGGTACTTCAACCGCCGCCTGGGTTTTTTCCGCGATTGCTGCTGCTATCTGCTGCGACCGGTTCAATCGTTCACCGCTCAGGACTGATAACATCGCCCAACAGGCCACGGCAATTGCACCGAAGATAAGCCAATCCATACCTGTGCTCCTTGCACGTATCATCGGCAAAACATCGCCCGATAATGAGCAGATCAGGGCAACGCTTTGCGCTCCAACGCTAAGGATGCTACGCGCGGAATAAAAGACCGTTTGACACGCGGATGGGCGTATTGAATGCGCTGGATTTCCGGCGATGTCACGTTCGCGGGGTATGTTTCAGCACACCTTTAATGGAGCTGGTTCATGACGATGCAAGTAAGCGATCTTCTTCCTGGTTTGCCCCCCGTTTCGATCATCACCGTGATCGGTTTCTGTATCGTGTCTGCTTCGCTGGTTCTATATCTTTTGAGCCGCATTCCCGAACTGCTGCTGATCACCGGCATTTCGTTTTTGTACGCCGCCGTCCCCATGCTTGGGATTCTCAAGCATATGTAAGTGCTCGCATCGCGCTGAAGTTAACCAGTCCTTAACATCGCGTAAATTGGCGCAGTAGACGACTCCCCTTGTTCATCCGCTGTCCGTATACTGATCTGACTTGCGAGACTCTGTTAACGATCGCCGGTCCACTATGCAGTCTACAACAGCAACCGAATCTGGTCGGGTCGACGCCGTTTACCTTTCCAGTCCGCCCGGCAAGGCGAACTATTTTAATCGCGAACTCAGCTGGTTGGATTTCAATCGCCGGGTGTTGGAGCTCGCGCAAGACCCGTCGTTTCCGCTGCTGGAACGCGTGAAATTCCTCGCGATTTTCTCCAGCAACCTTGACGAGTTTTTCATGAAGCGTGTCGGAGGTCTTCTCCGCCAGCGCGAAGCGAACGTCGGCGATCTGTCGCTGGACGGGTTGAGCGTCCAGCAACAGCTCGAAGCCATCCACAATCATGTCTTGCCCATGTTAAAGGATCATGCCCGCTGCTGGCAGGAAGAACTTGAGCCTGCTCTGGAGAAAGAAGGGGTGCATGTTTATTCCTATGCCAGGCTCGGTGAAGTCGACCGGGCTGCGGCCGACGAATATTTTCTCAGGCATGTGTTCCCCATCCTCACCCCGCTTGCGGTTGACCCGGGGCATCCGTTTCCCTTTATCTCCAATTTGAGCAAATCGCTCGGGGTCATGCTGGAATATCCCGGTCGGTCCGATCCTTCATGGATCCGCATTAAGGTTCCAGAAAATCTCCCGCGATGGGTTCCGCTGACAACGCGGTTGCACTTTGTGCCGCTCGAGCAGGTTATCGCCGGCAATCTCGCGCTGCTTTTCCCCGGCATGAAGGTTCTGGAGTGGGCGATGTTCCGCTGCACGCGCAACGCGGATATCGAAATGGACGCCGACGACGCCGACGACCTTCTGGAAATGGTCGAACTCGAATTGCGCCGCCGTCGCATGGCCAAGGTGGTGCGCCTTGAACTGCCGGCGGGCATGTCTCAAACGATGCGCGACTTCATCATCGCCGGGCTCGAAGTCAGCCGACAGGAGGTTTACGCCTGCGAAGGCCCGATCGATATGGATGACCTGTTCGCGCTGGCGAACCTCGAGTTGCCGCACCTGAAATTCAAGCCGTGGATCTCACTGGTTCCCACGCGGTTCGCCGGGGAAGAGGTGGATTTCTTCGAAGTTATCCGCTCCGGTGACGTTCTCGTGCATCATCCCTACGAGTCATTCGCCGCGACGGTGGAACGCTTTATCTCTCAGGCGGCATACGATCCGCGCGTCCTGGCTATCAAGATGACCCTCTACCGCACCAGCAACGACGCGGCTTTTGTTCCCGCGCTGATTCATGCCGCTGAGACCGGCAAGCAGGTCGCGGTGCTGGTCGAAATCAAGGCGCGTTTCGACGAGCAGCGCAATCTGGAACTTGCCCAGCGTCTGGAAAAAGCCGGCGTCCACGTCGTTTACGGATTGGTCGGATTAAAAACCCATACCAAACTCGCGATGGTCGTACGCGAAGAGCCCGAAGGGCTTCGCACCTATTGCCACATCGGCACCGGAAATTACAACAGCAAAACCGCAAGTCTTTATACTGATCTGGGATTATTCACCTGCAACACCGGCATCACCGATGATGTCATCGATCTGTTCCATTTCCTGACCGGTCGGTCACTGAAGCGCGACTACCGCAAGCTGCTGGTTGCCCCGGTGAACATGCGGGATCGCTTTTTAAGCAAGATTCGCCGGGAAATAGACCATGCAAAATCAGGCCGCCCCGCAAAGATCATTGCCAAAATGAACGCGCTGCAGGATCCCAAGATCATCACCACGCTTTACGAAGCGTCCAACTCCGGTGTGCAGATTGATTTGATTGTCCGTGGCTTTTGCAGCCTAGTTCCCCAGGTGCAGGGTTTATCCGAAAATATCCATGTTTACAGCATTCTCGGTCGCTTCCTCGAGCACTCGCGAATTTTCTATTTCCAGAATGCCGGCAATGAAGAATACTTTATCGGCAGTGCGGACTGGATGTATCGCAATCTCGATTACCGCGTAGAGGCAGTTGCGCCGATTGAAGATCCAGCCCTGCGCGACCGGCTGAAGGAAATCCTCGACACGATGCTCAGCGACCGCGGCCACGCATGGGAGTTGCAGGCCGACGGAAAATGGATTCGACGGTCCACGCCCGACCATCGTCCCGCCTCTGACACGCATGATCTGCTAATGGCGCGATTCATGCGAACCGCCAGAAAGACCCGGCAGGGGAGATAAAAGAGTCACGCTGAATAGAACCATACTGCAGTTGCCGCTATGCCAGATATTGCCTCGCTTACCCAGGTTGAAAAAACGTACGGTCACGGCGACAACCAGTTTTCTGCCCTTCGCGAGGTCTCCCTCACCGTTGAAACGGGTCGGTCTGTCGCGCTCACTGGTCCAAGCGGGTCAGGCAAAAGCACACTGCTCAATCTTCTCGGTGCAGTGGATCGGCCCACAAAAGGCACGATTTTTATCGGTGGAACCGACCTTTCTTCCATGTCTGATGCCGAACTCGCCTTGTTTCGCCGTCGCCGGCTGGGGTACGTTTTCCAATCCTTTCATCTCGTCCCGAGCCTCAGCGTTTTCGACAACGTCGCAGTGCCATGGACATTGGATCGGGCGCTGACCGCCGATCGAAAAAAAGAAATTCACCACCTGCTCGATCGCCTGGGAGTTGCCGACAAGGCTAATCGATATCCAGACGAATTATCCGGCGGACAACAGCAGCGCGTTGCCCTGGCGCGTGCGGTCGTACATCGCCCGGCGCGATTGCTCGCGGACGAGCCGACCGGAAATCTCGATGCAGCCACGGGCCGCGTTATTTTGGACCTGCTCGATCAACTGCGGCATGAATTTGGGGTCACTATCATCATGGCAACGCACTCCAACGAGGCCGCCGAGCGCTGCGATCAGCGCATCACGCTTGTTGACGGCCGAATTATCGATGTGCGGTAAGCCGCAGCCTCGACTCCAAAGCTCTTGCAGGCTAACGTACGCGCACGATATTCGGCGGACTTATTCCTGGTGTCTATTCCTGAATTTACCCATCTGCTCAACCCGTTCTGCGCCGCAGCTGGCAGCGAGCATGCTGTTGCGCAACAAATGACATTTGCTTCTATCCGCACCGCCCTGGCATATGCCTCGACAAAAAAGATTGCAGTGGATCTTGTCGCCGCGTGTTATGCGGAAGACATTCCCGCGGTTGAAAAACCTGCGCGGCTGTTGCCGCTGTTGAATCGTTCCGTGCAGGATATAGCGCCGATGACGCCTGTGCGGAAGTTTCCACTCATCGGAGATCTGTTGAGAAACGCCGCGACCAACAGCGGCGGCGAATATCTGATCTACACAAATATCGACATTATTCTGCAGCCTTATTTTTACAGCCATGTCGCCTGGCTTTTGAAACGCTTTAAGCCGATCGCGCCGGCGTTTGTCATCAACCGTAGAGTAGTATCCCACGCCCAGACGCCGCCAGAACTTCCCCGGCTATATGCTGAGCGGGGCGGCCCGCACCTCGGATACGACTGCTTTGTTTTCCCACGCGCCTGGGCGCTGGAAATCGATCTGGGAAATCTCTGTATCGGCACACATCTGTTTGATGGTGTATTATTCGCCTTGCTGGATCAGCGCAGCGGATATCGCATGAAATGCTTCAGCCGCCAGAATTTGACGCTGCATATGGGAGACGACGGAGCCTGGCATACGATGCAGCAATACAAGGACTACAACCACGCCGAAGCCGTGAGGCTGATGCAGCGTGCTAAGACAAGTTCCGCGCGACCAATTCCGCCTTGGTCCGCCTTTTCGTGGCGCGATCTGTTTATCAACACCGGGACATTCGTTGGACCGCGCCCGCCGCTGCACCAGAAAATAATCTGGCGTCTGGTTGAAGAAATCAGTCTGCGCCGGACGCACAATCTATTGCGACAATTTCAAAACTCATTGAAAAGCTGATATGGCAACCGAAGATCATCCATCAACACCGCTGGTCAGCGCGGTGATCAATTACTACAACCCGAAAGCTTTTTCGCGGATTGAGGCAACAGTTACGTTATGCCTGGAAGCGCTGAAGGAATTTTCCGCGAATCCCATTGAGGTGATTTGCAGCGACGGGTCGGGCGTTGAAAGTAAGAATATCAGCGCAGCATGCCAAAGACTTGGATTAATCTACACTCTCTCACCCATCCCGCAGAATTATGCCGCCATTTATAATCACGGATTGCGTATGGCCAGGGGGCAGTACATCGCGGTAGTTGAGAACGATGTGTTTGTTCACAAAGACTGGGATCAGAAAATCATCGCCGAGATGAAACGAACCGGCGCTTCACTGGCGGTTCCGATTATTTCCAGTTGCGATGTGATGCCGCAACAAGCTGGATTTGTGCTCCGCCGACGAACGTTCGAACCGACCATGATCAGCCAGAATCTGATGTTCTTCGATCGAGAAGCTTATGAGATTGGTTTTCCGATGGATGAGCAGTTCAACGCGGCCTTCAACGACTGCGACACCTACATGCGATTGCTGGCTGCCGGGAAGCGGATGATTGTCTGCGACGCGGGGAATATCGTCCACTATCGTCGGTCCAGCCAGATCTACAACGCGTTTTCGTTTGATGCCGACGTCGCTAAATTCAAGGTAAAATATCCAACCCTGAAATACTGGGACAAGTACGGATCGTTCAGTTTCGCTGATCCGCGTTTTGCGCATTCGAAAACCTATCGAATATTACTCAGCGCCGCCGGTGCCTTGCCGGCAAAATGGGCAGGTCGATTGACCTATTATTTGCAGCGGTTCGAATCGATATTCCAGGGAGTCTGAACCAGTTGAGCGATCGGCACTTGAACATTCTCGTCCGCCCTTATTACCCGGATTTTCTTCAGAATCGGTTATTCGAACGGCGTCACCAACAGGCGGCACACTGGATGGACCCGCTGATTGCGATGAAAAGCGGCGCGGAAGATCGCGGTTGGGAAATGAACACCTGGGACATGAAGCCGCTGGACTCCGCGGACGTGATACTCTCGCAGGATCTTCCACGCCGAAAAGAATTTCTTCAGGCCCGGGCAAAGGCGCCAAATGCCAAATTCATCCTGTTTATCTGGGAGTCACCGCTGTCGCGTCCCAGCGCATGGGACGCCGTTAACCATGCGGACTTTGATGCGATACTGACGTATGACAGGCACCTGGTGGATAACAAGCGATACTTTCATTTCAACTTGCCATTGGGAAATCCTCCGGCGGTGCTGGAGCAAAAATCGTTTGATGAGCGACGCCCGCTTGTGCTGATCAATTCAAATCGCTGGATCGGCTGGATGGGTAATCGGCAGCCGGGGTGGGCGGGGCTTCCGTTCATTGGACCGATGTTCAATGGGTGGCACGTTACACCTGCGGCGCTCCTAACGCAGAACAAAGGTGAACAGTATTCGCATCGTCGTAAACTTGCTCGATTAAGCGATCGCGAATTTCCCGGACTCCTTGACGTCTACGGACACGGCTGGAAGGGCGAGCCTGCAAGCTGGCTTCACAAGTTGGTGCGACACCGTCCGTTTGACTGCGGGCGCGGCCCCTTCGAGGGCGATAAGCTGTCGCTCATTTCCAATTATCGTTTTGGAGTTGCCTTCGAGAATCTGGTCGCTGATCGTGGGTATCTTTCCGAAAAATTATTCGACATGCTCTACGGCGGAGCTGTGCCTATCTACCTCGGCGATAAAAACGTGACCGATATCGTGCCGCCGGATTGCTTTATTGACGCCCGACAGTTCGACGGCGACGACCGCAAGCTGCTTGCCTTTGTGCAGGCTTGCGATAAAAGCACATGGAATCGCTACCATCATGCCGGCCGGGAATATCTGCAGTCCGAAGCGGCCAAAGTCGTCCAACCCGCGGCATTTGTTGAAAACGTGCTCCGAACCATTGATGTTGTCACACAGCCTAAGTGATATGCCAAGCGATCCGCAATCAAACATCTCCATTGTAATTCCCGTGTATAACGGCGCTGAATATCTCGAGCGCGCGATCGCTTCCGCACTGGCTCAAACGACGCCGCCGGCCGAAATCGCTATCACCGACGACGCCTCGACTGATGCAACCGAGAGCATCATGCGAAAATTTGAGAATCACCCGTTGGTCAAGGTTCAGCGACTTCCCGAAAGAGTGATTGCGCCGATCGCCTGGAACGAAGCGATTCGATACTCCACCGCGCCTTATTTTATCATCCTCGCGCATGACGACCTGCTGCATCCCACCTTCATTGCTGAGACCCAGACCGTGCTGAGCAATCACCCCGAAATCGGGTTTATCGTCAGCGGCTATCGCGTTATCGATGAGACCGGGCAGGTCACCAGCGAAAGGCCGATCACTCAACCGCGGCTGATTGGTAAGACCAGGTTCGAAGACCTGTTTGATGAACTTGTCACCGGCGGCGGCATGTATTTCTCTGACACGGGATCAGTCGTCGTGCGCAGTGCTTTTGACCAGGTCGGTGGGTTCGATGAACGCTTCAAGGGCGGTGTCTACGACTGGGATTTTTACCTTCGCCTTGCCGCAGTGACACAGTCCTTCGGCCTCGCACCGTGCCTGGCGGATTACCGAATTCATGCCTCGAACATGTCCGCCGACCTGCACCGCGATGATAAAGGCGACGGCGACGTGGTCTTTTCCAAGCTGTCGGAATACTCCGGTTTTTCAGCCGAGCAAAAAAAACAACTCGTTCAAAATATCTCCAACTTTCAGTTTCAGCACTACACCCGTGCATTGCGTTCCAGTCAGTTAAAGACCAGCGACGTACGCAAGGCAAGAGACCTTGTCGCCGGCCGACTGAATCGCTGGGCAACGTCACCGACACCCTATGCGCAGTATGTGCTGCAAAAACCCCGCCGCCTTTCGGCGCGCGTTGCATGGTCCATTGGCGCGTTGCCCCTGGGCGATAGATGTTTGCATATGGCTGTAAAAATGATGCTCGGCAGTAAGTCGCGTTGGAGTTGATCGATGCCCAGCAGCCCTTCGCCTCTCCGACGCCTCGTCGTCTTCGACGCCAATGCCGCATGGGTACGCTCCCTGTTTCTGGCAATGCCTCCCGGTATAGATGTGCGTCTGATCCACGTCGGTCAGCCCGCGGTGTTTAGGAAGTTGAGCAATCAATCCTGGTTGAACGCACGGCAATGGCAGATATGCGGTCCTCACGCGCGCGAACGATGGATCATCATACCGGGTTGGAATAAATACCCAGGAGCTTCCACCTGGTTGGCACACCGTGCCGCGCTGGCCGCGGCGGCGGAGAAAAATGACGACGGAATGACCTTGGATCCCAAGTCCGTTGGCATCGTGCTTGGATTACCGCAGTATGCAGGGGTTGCCGAGTCGGTCTCTCTTCGCCCGCGGGTGTATTATGCTCACGATCCTTTTCAATTTTACGGTTGGGACCGGGAGCAAACCTGTCGACTGGAAGATCGCATGCTCAAGGCCACCGAGCTAACTTTTGCAATCTCGCGAGTGCTTCGCGATGACCTGCTATGCCGGAGCGTAAACCCGGTCTTCTATTCGCCAAACGCGGTCTCTGCTGATTTCGTAACGGAATTGCGTAATGAGAAAAAAGCAGCTCGTCCAGATGATTTAAGCGGGATAGTAATGCCGATCGTTGGATGCACGGGGCAGATCAATGATTCCTACGATTGGGATTTGCTGGGGGAGCTTTCGCTGCGGATGCCGGAAGTCATGTTTGTATTTATCGGGCCAATCCAGCCGGAAAGCGGGGCGGCGCGAGATAAAATCGATTCGGTTTTAAAGCAACGGGAAAATGTCCGGTGGCTTGGTCCCAGGCCGCATGCAATGTTGCCCGATTATCTCAACAATTTCGACATTTGCCTGAATCCATTGAAGCCCGGTCCCCACGCCGATCGGCGGTCGCCGCTGCGACTGTACGACTATCTCGCCACGGGGAAACCCGTTATCAGCACGGACATCTCAGAAGCCCACGCACATGAATCGCATGTCTGGATCGGCAAAGACGCGCGTGATATCGAAACACTCATTCGCGCCGCAATCGGCGGCGAGCGCCAGGTCGACCTCGAGTCACGCCGCGACTACATTCAGCGAAATACCTGGCAGGCTCGTGCGCTCCTGGTGCTCAAACAAATTCAGCAGATCGACAACCGCCCGGAGTCCGACTGATGCGCATCAGCACCTATCTGCACATCTTTCGCACGGGTAATCCGACAACCGGCGTCGGCAAACACATCATCAATATGACGCGCGGTCTTGCCGTGCGCCCAGGGGTCGAGCTTTCTGTTCTTGCGTCCAGAAACACGTTGGATGCCGACCGGCAGATTCCCGTAACATCGCGCCTGCGCGGCATGCCGGTGCATTCCTTCCCGCTTCCGCTTCGGATCATGGAACAGCTCTGGCGTCGCCTGGATTTTCCATCCGCCGACCATTGGACGGCGAAGGACTCCCAATGGATCTATTGTCCCGCCGAGGCGTATGTTTCAACATCCAAAAAGCTTGCGGTGACCATACACGACGTCGCGGCGTTCGAGACGGATCTGCCGTGGTCCAACACGAAAAATCACCAGCGGCTTCGCAGAAGTTTCGGCCGAATGTTTGACCGCATGAAGCGGCGAGACACGCTTTTTCTCACCGTGTCTGAATTTTCCCGCCGCCGATTGGCCGAACTTCAGTCCATTGATCTTTCGCGGATCGTCGTGGTGGGAAACGCTGTGGAAGACGATTATTTCCAGCCCGCCAACACCATTGAATCGCCAGGCCCCGGCGATGCTGATCCCTATATTCTGCTCGTCGGTGGAATCAATCAGCGAAAGGGGGGTGAACACATTATTCGCCTCGCCCAGCTGCTCCAGGAACGCAAAAGCCCGCTGAAGCTGAAGGTGGCCGGCCTCCATGAAGATGCGTTGCTGCAGCGTGCACTCCAGTTGAACAACTTTGTCGATCTTGGTTTTATCAACGACGAACAACTGCTGCGCTACACGCGCGGCGCAGCGATTTCCATGATGCTCTCCAGATACGAGGGCTTTGGCATCCCGGCCCTCGAGGCGATGGCTGCCGGCGTTCCGGCGATTGTCTCCTGCCACACTGCGCTCCCTGAAATTGCGGGCGACGCGGGAATCATCGTGCAGCCGGAAGATTCATCTGCAATCGCCGAAGTCTGCCATCGCTTGATCGACGATATCGCCTATCGAAGTCAGGTCATCGCCCGTGGTCACGCAAACGCCGGCAAGTATCGGTGGGGCGATTGCGTTGCAAGGCTGCATCGGGCGTTGATCGATTTTTCATAATCTGTATTTCGCAGGTGGCAGCCGCTCGCGCACAGCATCTCTATCGCGGGACCTTTGGACCGCGTGTAACATTCAGCCAATGTCCTCGCCTCTATCCCAATTCGCGCCGATCATTCTGATTTCGATCATCGGTTCGATCATCAGCATCACTTTCAGCCTGCGCCGGATGAGGGGCACACCGAGATTGACCGAGCCACACTGTGCGAAATGTAATTACGATCTCCGCGGATTTGCTGGATCGGTTCCCACGCGATGCTCTGAGTGCGGCGCAGATCTCACAGCGCGCCATTCCATAACGTGGGGCACGTTTGAACGGTCAAAATCCATCACCTGGAGTGTTCCGTTCGCGCTGCTCCTCTCCGGACTGTTATTGTTCCTGCTGCTGTCTATGCATAAAAGGACTACGTTCTTGCCGCCATTCGCCGCTGTCAGGACAAGCACGAATTCTCAATTGATTGCATCCCTGGCAAGTAACAACAACCCCTGGTACTGGCAGGAGCTGCAGCACCGTCTCGCCGGGGGCACACTGTCGCCCGCTGAAGTGTCGCGGGCCACCGATCAATTGATCGCCTTTGAAAATAATCAAAAGACGACTCAGCCGTTGACCTGGAGCAACCAATTCCTCATTCAGGCCGATGCCGCCGGTGATATTCCGGCGCCGCAGTACATGCGGCTCGGAAGGGCTTTTTTTAAACCGATCACTGTATACGGCGCTTCGCAAGTGCGCCCCGGCGGCATGTTGCAGTTTGGAGTTCATCCCAGCACGGTCTGGCAATTGCCCGGCGTGCAATACATCTACGCTTTGCGCAGCATCACTATCGGGCAAGTCACGCTGCCAATCCGCGCAAATCGAATTGGTGCTGACGCCGAGAATGCCGACTATCTCAGCGCAAGTGGCCCGATGGATTTGTCGGGCCGGACGAAGTTGGAGTTTGCGCCCGGTGATTATCAGATGGTTTTCACGGTCGACGTCGCGCTGCTGCCCAGCAGCAACATGACGCATACAATTTACACCCCGCCCGGGCAATCATCCAAGTGGACCAATGCCCGTGCAAGCTGGATTGAGACCATTACCCGGCCTATCAAAGTCGTCCTTCCCGAAAAGGCGATTGATGTCTCACCGAGCGAATCGGACCTGCCCGGTCAATAACATGATCGACGGGTCACGCGATCAATCTCGCCGGATGACATTGGTCGACGGTCTTCGCGGGCTTGCTGCGTTATCCATTGTATTGCCGCATGCGACTGAAATTTTTCATCAGACTCTGCAGCAGCACGGTTGGAAATCCGAAACCGTTTTTCGCGTTGAGATTTATGCCACCGCCAGTGTGCAGATCTTCTTTACCCTCAGCGGATTTGTCATCGCCTATACCCTGAGGCACGCGCGTGTCACACCCGCCGTTTTCGGCCGATTTCTGTTGCGCCGCGTGATTCGCCTCGATCCGCCGTACTGGGTTTCCATTTTATTGAGCGCTCTGACCATCGTGTTTCTCGCCGGTCCAGGTCATCATCGGGCGGCGCTTCCATCTGCCAGCCTCGTGCTTGCGCATCTCGCATATCTACAGGACATCCTGGGATTCGGTGAACCCATCAACCATATCTTCTGGACGCTCTGCATTGAGATTCAGATGTACTTGGCATTCAGCGCGACCATCGGTCTGCTGCAATGGATCCGCGTGGCATATCGGCCGGTGCTTACGGTCGGATTTATTCTCTGCCTTGGATGGCCGATGGGCATTTTCTCCTCGCCATTTCGGAGGTTTTTTCTGGCAGATGAATACTGCTTCCTCGCCGGCGCAGTCGCCTGGTGGGTCACCGAGCGGTCTATCCCACGCTGGATGCTGATGGCAGTGGGAGGGGCCTTCATGGCTGCTTCAATCTCACGCAACGGCGACTATAAAATCTGGGCGGTCTTCGCCACCGCCGCCTTACTCATTGTCGCCGGACGGATGGATACGCTCTGCACCTGGTTCAGCTCAAAACCCCTGCAATTTCTGGGAAGCATCTCTTACGGGCTGTATCTCGTCCACGATCCAATCATTCGGTTAACGCTTCCGCTTCAACAGCGACTGGGATTGACGTCAATGCCCGCGGCGCTTGCCACGTTGCTTTTTGTGTATGTCGCGTCGTTTGCGGTCGCATACGCATTGAGGGTAACTGTTGAGATGCCGAGTATTCAGCTTTCGCACAAATTGAAAAGAAATTAATCCCGCCGGGCGGTTAATATAGCAATTCGCGGCATCGATCGGGTAAGCCGACGCGGTTTTTATAAATTGGACCTGACCTGCCTGTTTCCTGTATGTTATCGCGGCGAAGCCGACCCGCATTGAGGTCCGCCAGGGCGCGAACGGGCAATGCCAGGCATTTCCCTTTGTTTTCAATTTTTAACGTTGGACTATGCAATGAACGGACTGCCCAAGGCGCAGGGACTTTATCACCCTTCTTTCGAACATGACGCCTGCGGCGTCGGTTTCATCTGCCACATCAAAGGCGTGCCTTCGCATCAGGTCGTTTCTGATGCACTGCTCATGCTTGAGAATATGAATCATCGCGGCGCCTGCGGCTGCGAAGAGGACAGCGGTGACGGCGCGGGAATTCTCGTTCAAACCCCCGATAAATTCTTCCGTCGCGAATGCGCGAAGTTGAAAATCACCCTGCCTGAAGCCGGGCGATACGGCGTTGGCATGCTGTTCCTGCCGCAGGACATGGTCGAGCGGCATAAATGTGAACAGCTTGTCGAAACCATCGCGCGCGACAACGGTATGAAAGTGCTCGGGTGGCGCGACGTGCCGGTCGACAATCGACACGTCGGGCCAACACCCCGCGCGGTCGAACCCCGGATCCGCCAGTTGTTCATCAGTGCCGCGGATACTTTTTTCAACAAAAGCGATTTCGATCGCCGGCTCTACCTGGTCCGTCAGCGCGCGGAAAACGAAATCGAGCTGGGAAACCACGGCCTTTCCGCCGAGGCTCGCGAGCAGTTCTATATCAACATCCTCGCGGCCAACCGCACGATTTATAAGGGGATGCTGACTGCTACCCAACTCCGGCATTATTTCCTGGATCTCAATGACCCTGATTTTCAGTCCGCCCTGGCGATGGTGCACAGCCGCTTCAGCACCAACACATTCCCAAGCTGGCAGCTGGCGCATCCGTTCCGCTATCTCGCCCATAATGGTGAAATCAATACGCTCCGCGGCAACCGCAACTGGATGCGCGCCCGCTCGGGTTCTCTTCAAAGCGAAGCCTTCGGAGATGAACTGCAGAAAATGTTTCCGGTACTGACCGAGTCGGGATCCGACTCGGCGACGCTGGACAATATGATTCAGTTCCTGACCGTCAACGGCCGCAGCTTGCCTCATGCCGTCCTCATGGCTATTCCCGAAGCATGGCAAAACCACGCGCTGATGGATGCCGATCTCAAGGCTTTCTACGAATACCACGCCTGCCTGATAGAACCCTGGGACGGTCCGGCGAGCATTTCGTTCACGAACGGCAGCGTCATCGGCGCGGTGCTGGATCGAAACGGCCTGCGACCGTCGCGCTATTACGTCACCAAAGACGACATGGTCATCATGGCCAGTGAAGTCGGTGTGCTGCCGGTCGCCCCGGATCGTATCGCGCGCAAATGGCGTTTGCAGCCCGGCAAGATTTTCCTCGTCGATATGAAGCAGGGTCGAATCGTTGACGACAACGAAATCAAACGAGAGCTTGTCGACAAGCGACCCTGGCGTAAATGGCTGGATGAAAATCTGATCCCGCTTGATGATCTGCCGATCCCCACTCATGTGCCACAGCCGGACCACGATTCACTGCTGGTTCGCCAGCATGCGTTTGGTTACACCAACGAGGACATCAAGTTTATCCTCACGCCGATGGCCGTCACCGGAATCGAAGGCCTGGGGTCGATGGGGACCGACACGCCTTTAGCCTGTTTAAGCGACAAACCGCAGTTGTTATACAACTACTTCAAACAGCTTTTTGCGCAGGTGACCAATCCACCGCTGGATGCGAATTTTGAATCGCTGGTTACTTCGCTTTACACCTATCTCGGTCGCGAAGGAAACCTGCTTAGTGAGACACCGCGGCATTGCCACCTGGTGAAACTCAAGCAACCGATCCTGAGCAACACCGATCTGGCCAAGCTGCGTGAAGTCAGCAAGGGGGACCTCAAATCCGTCACCATCCCGATGCTCTTCAGCGTCGTCGAAGGCCACGCCGGGCTGGAAAAGGCTCTGGACGCAATGTGCCTGGCTGTGTCGCAGGCTGTGAAAGACGGCGCTTCAATTGTCATCCTGAGCGATCGCGGAGTGGACCGCGAAACCGCGCCGATCCCAAGCCTGCTGGCAACTTCCGCTGTGCATCACCACCTCATTCGCGCCGGCACTCGCACACAATGCGGGCTCGTTATCGAAACCGGCGAAGCGCGCGAGGCGCATCACTTCTGCCTGTTGATCGGTTTCGGCGCTGGGGCGATCAATCCGTACCTCGCGTTCGAAACCCTGGCGGACATGCACCGCGACAAGCTTTTCCCCGGTGGTCTCTCACTGGCTGATGCGAAGAAAAATTACATCAAGGCCGCCAACAAGAGCATCATTAAAGTTGCCAGCAAGATGGGCATTTCCACCGTCCAGAGCTATCGCGGCGCGCAGATCTTTGAAGCGGTTGGTATCGCCAATGTCGTCATCGACAAGTATTTCACCGGGACGGCCAGCCGAATCCAGGGGATCACGCTCGAGATTATTGCCGAGGAATCGCTGGCCCGGCACCGCCGAGGTTTTCCGCCAATCGACGTCGAAGGCAATGTGCTCGACAACGGCGGGCAATACCAGTGGCGTCGCGACGGTGAATACCACATGTGGAACCCCGACACTGTCGCAAAGCTGCAGCAGGCCGTGCGCATTACCGGCTATCCGACCTTCAAAGAATATTCCCGGCTGGTTAACGACGAAAGCAAGTCGCGCTGCACCATCCGCGGGCTGATGAATTTTAAAAAGGCGGCCGCCCCCGTGCCGTTAAGCGAAGTGGAACCCGCCAGCGAAATCGTCAAGCGGTTCGTGACCGGCGCGATGAGCTTTGGGTCGATCAGCAAGGAAGCGCACGAAAATCTCGCTGTCGCGATGAACCGTATCGGTGGAAAATCCAACACCGGTGAAGGCGGTGAAGACGCGAACCGATTTCAGATCGATGTGGACTCGGTTGGCAAACCGATCATCCAGGCTGCGTTCACCGTCAACGGCACTGACCTTGCCAGCGCGCCGCTCTGGCGGCGCAGCGCCATCAAGCAGGTTGCGTCCGCCCGGTTTGGTGTCACTACTGAATACCTCGTCAACGCGCAGGAACTCCAGATCAAGATGGCGCAAGGCGCAAAGCCCGGCGAAGGCGGGCAGCTGCCCGGTCACAAGGTGGATGAATACATTGGAAAGATACGCCATAGCACGCCGGGCGTGGGGTTGATCTCTCCGCCGCCTCATCACGATATTTATTCTATCGAAGATCTCGCCCAGTTGATTCACGATTTAAAGAACGTGAATCCCGCCGCCCGCGTGAGTGTCAAACTGGTCAGTGAGGTTGGCGTCGGCACCATCGCCGCGGGCGTCGCCAAGGCCAAGGCCGACCATATCCTGATCAGTGGTGATGGAGGCGGCACCGGCGCGTCGCCGCTCACGAGCATCAAGTATGCCGGGCTTCCATGGGAGCTGGGTCTTGCTGAAACTCAGCAGACGCTGGTGATGAATGGCCTGCGCGGTCGCGTGATCGTCCAAACCGACGGACAGCTGAAAACCGGCCGCGATGTCGCCATTGGCGCGCTTCTGGGGGCTGAGGAATTCGGGTTCAGCACCGCGCCCCTGATCGCCAGTGGGTGCATCATGATGCGGGTCTGCCATTTGAATACCTGCCCGGTGGGGATTGCCACGCAGGATCCGGAACTGCGGAAAAAATTCGCGGGAACACCCGAAAACGTGATCAACTTCATGTTCTTCATCGCTGAAGAACTTCGCGAAATCATGGCGGAGATGGGCTTTACCCGGCTCGAAGACATGGTCGGTCGCAGCGATCTGCTTGAATTCGGTGACATGTCCAGTCATCCCAAAGCCAGATTCATCGATCTGTCCCCGGCCCTGTATCGACCGTCCAAGCCGCTGGGCAATGGCGCTATCCGTAACATCGAGCGGCAGCACCATGGTTTAGAAACATCCCTGGATAACACCGACCTGATTCCGCTCGCCCAGCCAGCATTAAAAAACGGGCAGCGGGTGTATCAGGAACTGCCGATCAAAAATACCAACCGCACTGTTGGTGCCACGTTATCCGGAGAGATCGCCAGGCTGCATGGTCACACTGGTTTGCCGGATGATTCGATCACTTTTAAGTTCACCGGTCATGCCGGTCAGAGTTTTGGTTGTTTCCTCAGCCGCGGCGTCACGCTGCTCCTGGAGGGCGACGCCAACGATTACGTCGGCAAGGGGTTGGCGGGGGGGCGGATCGCCATTTTTCCACCGGCCGGGTCGACCTTCAAACCGAACGAAAACATCATTGCCGGCAACACGATTCTCTATGGCGCAACCGAAGGCGAACTCTATCTTCGCGGCGTGGCCGGCGAACGCTTTGCCGTGAGAAACAGCGGCGCTGAAGCAGTTGTTGAAGGCGTCGGCGACCATGGTTGTGAATACATGACCGGTGGTTACGTGCTGGTCATTGGTCCCACTGGGCGTAACTTCGCCGCTGGCATGAGCGGCGGGATTGCTTATGTGTACGATGACAACGGCATGTTCAGCCAGTTGTGCAATCACGACATGGTCAGCCTTGAAAAACCGGACAAGCCGCAGGACCTCGCCACGATTAGACGGATGCTGCAGGACCACCTGAAGTACACCGGTTCGAGCGTTGCAAAATCGATCCTGCAAGACTGGGAAAACGAGGTTCGCTGGTTTGTGAAAGTCATGCCGAATGACTACCGCCGGGTGCTGGAGCAGCGCGCCGCCAGGGAAGCCGGCGCTGTGAAGCAGAATCAAAAACAGGCAGATTTGGTGTAAATTTTCTGATGTGCCAGGCAAGCTTTGCTGACTAAATTTTTAGACCGATTCCCGTTTGAATGAGTGAAGATAGACATGGGCAAACCCACCGGATTTAAAGAATTCACCCGCAAAATCCCCAACCGAAAGGACGTGAAGCTGCGCATCCTGGATTGGCAGGAGATTTATATTCCCTTCGGCGATGGGAGTGCACACCAGGCGACCCTGCGTGAGCAGGGGGCCCGCTGCATGGATTGCGGCATTCCTTTTTGCAACAACGGCTGTCCGCTCGGCAATGTCATTCCCGAGTGGAACGACCGCGTCTACAAGGATCGATGGAGAGACGCGCTCTCGATGCTGCTGAAAACCAACAATTTCCCGGAGTTCACCGGCCGGGTCTGCCCCGCACCATGCGAAGAAGCGTGCGTGCTGGGCATCAATGAAAAACCAGTGACGATTAAACTGGTGGAGCAGAACATTATCGATCATGCGTTTGAGCAGGGATGGATTTCACCGCAGCCGCCCGCGATGCGCACGGGGAAGAAGGTTGCGGTAGTGGGATCCGGGCCCGCGGGGCTTGCCACCGCTGCCCAACTAAACAAGGCAGGCCACTGGGTGACCGTCTTTGAGCGCGCCAGCCGCGTCGGTGGGTTGCTCATGTACGGTATTCCTAATTTCAAGCTGGAAAAACAGGTCGTTCAGCGCCGCGTGAAACTGCTTGAGGACGAGGGAATCAAATTCATTGTCAACGCCAACGTCGGTGTCGACATTAAAGTGGAAGATCTCCGTCGCGATTTCGACGCGATTGTATTATGCGGCGGCAGCACGAAGCCGCGCGATCTGCCAGTGCCTGGCCGGGAGTTGAAGGGGATACATTTCGCAATGGAATTCCTGCCGCAGCAGAATCGACGAAACCTCGGCGACGACGTGCCCGATCAAATCACGGCAAAGGATAAACACGTTATCATCCTCGGTGGCGGCGACACCGGAGCGGATTGCCTGGGGACGGCCCTGCGGCAGGGGGCCAAGAGCGTTCGTCAGTTTGAGTTGCTGCCAAAACCGCCCGAGTCGCGCGTGGCGGATATGCCCTGGCCGAACTGGCCGATGATTTATCGCACCAGCTCGGCGCATGAAGAGGCCGCAAATGTTCTCTACCAGGGCCGGGATTGCCGCGATTTCGCGGTGAACACGCGAAAATTCACCGGCGATGAAAACGGCCATGTGAAGAAACTGCACGGCATCCGTCTTGACTGGGAAATGGCCGGTAGCCGACCGGTCAAAATGAAGGAAGCTCCCGCAAGCGAATTTGAACTTGACTGCGACCTTTGCCTTTTGGCGCTGGGCTTTGTCCACCCGGAGCACCCCGGTCCGATTGAGCAGTTGAACTTAACCAAAGATGCGCGGGAACGTGCTGGTGAACCAGAACTACGCGACCAGTGTGCCGGGTGTCTTCGCCGCCGGCGATATCCGCCGGGGACAGAGCCTGGTGGTCTGGGCCATCAGTGAAGGGCGATGCGCCGCCCACGCGGTCGATGAATTCCTAATGGGGTCCAGCGACCTGCCGCTGCTAAAGCTGTTTTGAATTGTACGCACGCGAAAACGGAAGACCCCGCCTGCAGAAATCGCCGAAAGGATTTTTGCGATAAAAGACTCGCGAACAGGCGAGGGCGTCAAGAAAGGTCTGGCCATCAGGCGACAGAACTTGCAGCCCGGGCGTCCTGCTTGCGCATGGCGTGACGCATGATCTCTAACCGACGCGCTACCTCCTTCAGATCGGCGGGGCGCTTATTCGGGTTGGTTTTCACGCATTCCATTACCAGGTTTGAAAGCGATTCGGGAACGCGGGGGTTCAGCGAAGCGGGGCTGGCCATGATGTCGTCGAACAGGAAGCTGTTTTCACTCTTCTTCAGTGTGAACAGGGTCGGCAGTGATTTGCCACACAAAGCCCAGTAAAGCGTCGCGCCGAAATTGAAAACATCCGTCCGGATGCTGACCGGGTCACATTTTACCTGCTCGGGCGCAATGAAATCAGGGGTGCCCTGGATGCGTTTTTTGGCGGTGCCCGCCGGGCAGGCTTGGCCGAAATCGATCACTTTCACCGTTCCGGTATTGTCCACAAGGATGTTGTTAGGCTTCAGGTCGCAGTGCACAAATCCATGGGCGTGCATGGCGTCCAGTGCGTCGGCAACCTGAATGAAGACATCCACAATTTTGCCCACGTCCCGCATGTCAGCGGCATCCAGGGGAATGCCATCGAACAGTTCCATCACCAGCGCGGCTTCGGTTGGTTTGCGAAGCAGGCTGTGCAGCACTTTTACATCGATGTATTTTCGCAGCGCGGGGTGACTGAACTTTCGGCTGACCTGGAACTCATTTTCTAATTGCTCGATGAACCGGAGGTCCTTCTCGCTTTTGCGCGTAACATGCTTGAGCGCGTAAATCTGCCCGGTTTCAGGCTTGCTGACCGCATAAATGAGGCTGCCCGCCCCTTCCCCGATATAATCGAGAACATCGTATCCAAACAACGACTTTGGCATATCCGGCAACGGACATGCGGGATTCTCACCGCTCATAACAATGCCCCTGATTTTTTGACTGAACAACACACTACCGCTGTCCAATCCTGTGCGCGAGTCAGATTCCCACCTTAGATATATACGGGATGTCCCGCCGTTTATTCACTTCCGCAAAAATCTTTATTCGCATTCGATTTTTATAATCTGGCCAAACTTTCCTGCTGCAGCCACCCAGCGCGCGAAAAAAAACGAGCCGGGATTTGCCGGCTCGGGAGGGTCGTATGAATTATAAGGAACTTGCCGTCGAATCGCTTATTTCCAGGCCTTTGCCTTAAAATCGGCTAACGCCTGCTTCAGCTTGGTTTCGATTTCCGACGTCAATTCCTTCTTGTCTGCAAGCAGGCTGCGCACATCGGCAGCTGATGAATCGACATACGCCAGAAATTTATTCTGGAATTCAAGTACACGGGCCACTGGAACATCGTCAAGGTACCCCTGCGTGCCGGCATACACCACCATGGTCTCCTGCTCGACCGGCATTGGGTTGTATTGAGGCTGCTTCAGCAATTCCACCAGGCGGGCACCCACGTCCAGCTGCTTCTGGGTGGCTTTATCCAGTTCGGTTCCCAGCTGGGCGAATGCTTCCAGCTCGCGATACTGGGCCAGCTGCAGCTTCAACGAGCCGGCGATTTTCTTCATGGCCTTGGTCTGGGCGTTGCCACCCACCCGGCTCACACTGATGCCGACGTTCACAGCAGGCCGAACACCTGCGAAAAATAATTCAGGCTCAAGGTAGATCTGTCCGTCGGTAATGCTGATGACGTTGGTCGGAATATAAGCCGACACGTCACCGTCCTGGGTTTCGATGATAGGCAGAGCGGTCAGCGAACCACCGCCGTGTTCCTTGCTCAGTTTGACTGAGCGTTCGAGCAGTCGGCTATGGAGATAAAACACGTCGCCGGGGAACGCCTCGCGACCCGGTGGCCGGCGAAGCAGCAGCGACAGCTGACGATAGGCAACCGCCTGCTTGGTCAAGTCATCGTAGACGCAGAGGGTGGCTTCGCCTTTCCACATGAAATACTCAGCCATCGCGCAGCCGGCATAAGGGGCGATGTACTGCATCGGGGCGGAGTCGGCGGCACCGGAGACGATCACAGTGGTGTAGTCCATCGCGCCGTGGCTTTTGAGCGTTTCCACCACGCCGGCGATGGTCCCTTCCTTCTGACCGATAGCCACATAAAAACATTTCACCCCGCGACCCTTTTGATTAATAATCGTATCGATCGCGATGGCGGTTTTGCCGGTCTTTCGATCACCGATGATCAGTTCTCGCTGACCGCGACCAATCGGGATCATGCTGTCGACAGCCTTGATGCCGGTCAGCATCGGTTCGGTCACCGGTTGACGCTCGGCGATGCCCGGGGCCACGATATCCAGCTTGCGCGTTTCGGTTGTGTTGATGGCGGGTCCGCCATCAAGCGGCTCACCCAGCGGGTTCACCACGCGACCGATTACCGCTTCACCCACGGGTACTTCCAGCAGGCGACCGGTTGCCTTGACGGTGTCGCCTTCCCTGATCTTCAGATAGTCACCGAACACGACCGCGCCGATCGAGTCTTCTTCCAGATTGAAGACCTGACCCATGACACCGCCTTCGAATTCCAGCAATTCACCGGCCATGGCATTTCGCAGGCCGTAGATGCGGGCGATACCGTCACCCACTTCGATGACTGTTCCGATATCGCTGACCTGAAGCTTTTGTTCGAATCCAGCGATTTCCCGCTTCAGAACGCTTGTGATTTCCGCGACATTGATTGCCATTCGATCTTCTCCGTGCAAATAAGCTTGTTATCTTTTTGTAATTGGCAGCGCCGCAAAAGCGACCGCTGCCGGTGCTCACTGGGCTTTCTTCACGTTCATCAGGCTGAGCTTGATCTTTTCCAGTTGCGATTTCACGCTTGCGTCGATCAGCTGATCCTGCACGCGCAGGAGCATTCCTCCGATGATTGACTCATCCACATATTGATGAATCACCGCATCTTTTTTCAGTGCCTGGCCCACGCGCTGCCGCACGTTTTCCAGTTCCTCACCGGACAGATGATGAGCGGTCGTCACATCCACTTCAATCTTTCCGTACTTTTCATCCAGCAGATCATCGTATGCCGTGATGATCTGGCCCAGAAGGCCCAGGCGATTTTTCAGGTTTAATACACCTAAAAAGTTCCACAGTAGCGGGTTGATTTTACCGCCGAAAATCTCCGTCAGCGTTCGGGCCCGTTCTTCCGAACCGATGCTGGGATCAGCCAGGTACTGAACGAAGACCGGATTCTGCTCCAGAACTTCAGCCAGCTGACTCAGTTCCTCGCCGACGGGGTTCGCCGCGTTCTGTTCCTCGGCCAACTCCAGCAGCGAAGTTGCGTACGACAGAACGGTCGGAGTGTGATGAGTTGTTTGCATGTTTAATCCGTTCTCCGTTGTCAATCGCTCATATGCCCGCAGCTATCGGACAACCCGCCACCGACAACTGGTATCTTCACACGTGTACGGCCTGAAGCTCATCGAGGCTTTGCTTCACCAGGTCGCGCTGATCGTCTGCGTTTAGATTCCGGCGGAGGATTTTCTCCGCCACGGCCGTCGCCAGACTGGCGGTCTGCTCGTAAATCTCCGACAGCGCCTGCTGCTTGCTCGAATCGATTTCCTTCATCGCCCGTTCCTTGATTTCCTCGGCTTCCTGCTGTGCGTGCATGCGAATACCGGCGGCAATCTTCTCTGCCTCCAGCGTGGCGGTAGACAGCAGATCGCGCACCTGCGCCTGCGCGGTCGACAGTTGCGCGTTGTATTCCTTAAGCGATGCCTCGCCTTTCATGCGAGCATTATCGGCGTCGGCGATGGCCGTGCGGATGCGATCCTCGCGCGCCTTGAGCCCCGCCAGCACGTTCTTCCACGCGGCCTTGTAAAGGATGGCCACCAGCAAAACGAAAAGGACGATCACCCACGCCACACCAAACCAGTCGGTGGTCAGTGGACCGGGCTTATCCCCTTCGCTCGCCTGTGCCAGAAGGCTGTGCGCCGGCAGCAGCAGAGCTGATAAGAGGACCGTTGTCGCAAGCAATTTCTTCCGCATCGTGCCAACCTCATTGAAAGATTTTGTTCATCCGCTCTCAAAGCTCCCGGAAAAGTTTCCTCTTCCGGAAGCGGAAATTTTTACTTCACGCCGTTGGCAAGCACGAATGCAAGAATGATGGCAGTAAAGGTAAACCCTTCGATCAGCGCGGCTGCGATAATCATCTGGGTTGAGATTCGGCCACCGGCTTCGGGTTGACGGGCGATTCCTTCCATCGCCTGTCCACCGATCTGACCGATACCCTTGCCGCCACCGAGCACGGCGATGCCCATGCCGATACCGGCACCGGCAACCGCAAGGCCCTTGTCCGAGATCAGTGCGTCTGCCAAAGGCAGCATTACATTCAACATATCGACTCTCCTGCGGGATCACCCGCGACTGTCGCGCCCCGGCGATAAATGGCTGCCGGACCCGCGTGGAATTTGTTTGCCGAACTTGGTTTTTGGAACGCTCGGAGTCGGCACATCCGGGCGAGGCTCGTCAAATTCTCTTTGCTACAGGTCGCCGGTGGTCGACTGTCGAGGATTTCGCAATCCGCAACCCACTGGCGCAACCCGCATCGATCAATGCTCCGGCGCTACCGCGCTGGCGATAAACAAGGTTGCCAGGAAAGTGAAGATATACGCCTGCAGGAAGGCGACAAATATTTCCAGCATCTGGATGCCCAGGTCCAGCACGGAAATCGGCGCGCCGATCGCCAGCTGATAAATCGGTGGCACCATCGTGATCAATCCGATCAACACCGCCAGCAGCACGTGGCCGGCCACCATGTTGGCGAACAATCGCATGCACAACGCGAACGGTTTCACCAGCGCGCCGAACAATTCCAGCACCAGCAGCATGCCGAACATCGGGATGTCCGCCAGCCACATGATTTTGGGTTCCCCTTCCTTGGGACGAAACGGATGCGGCGCGAAATTCCACAGATACAACGGAACCGCCGACAACAACGCCTTCAGCGGCGTCATCTTCTCACCGAAATCCGACACGTCGCGAAAAGCCCTGGCCTCGTGCGACCCGTGGCCGAATTCTCCGTCGCGATAATGCGCGGTTGGATTCCCAACCGCTGCAAAATCTCCCGACACATCCGCCCCCAGCGCTTCGCCGCGGGCGTGTTCCAGATCGTGGGCGGCCTCATGACCGTGTTCGCCGTTGCTGGTGTGTTCCTGATGATGGGCGTGATGGCCGTATGTTCCATCCATCAGCGAGCGGGCGATCTGGTCGATCCCCTTAGCGTGAATGAAAATGAACGTGCAGACCGCAAGCGCCAGCGTGGTTGAAATGTTTCCGGTAGCCGCTCCACCGAGATGGGTAATGTGGCCCAGGGTCACCAGTTCGATAATCGTTCCAAACGGAATGCATCCCAGCAGATTGCAGAAAAGGATGAAGAAAAACAGCGTCCACAGGAAGGGTACGAACCTGTCGGTATGTTCCTTCAATGCCGGGCGAAACACTTCGAGCCGGAGATATTCCAGGATAGATTCGAACAGGTTTTTGCTACCCGTCGGCGGCCCGCTCTCGGGCCGGGAGAACAGTCGCGGAAAAATCATCAGCATCAGGACGGCGGCGACGGTCGCCATGATGACGGTGTTGGTGACATGGATAGGCCCGATGCTGAAGAACGTATGCGGGAGCACTTCTTCCAGCGGGTCGGCCATGGCTAAGAACAATTGCATGATCTGTCTCGTTGTCAGTCAATGAATAAACACGTCAGTGCTGTTGAGCCGGGGTTGCCGTTCTCACGGCCCGGATAAAAACAAACGCCAGCCCGCACAGGGTTGTCCAGTAAAACAGCAGCGACCAGTACGCAAAGGCCGTCGAAGGTTTTGTCGTCAGTAAAATCGCCACGCTGAGCGCCATTGCGAGGATGAGATGCAGCACCAGTCCGATCAGCGCCGCCTGTGTTAACGCCATCGCCGTACGCCGACGGGAAAATAACATCGGCGTCAGCGCCGTCTGCGAGGCGATCACAAACACCACCGCGGCAAGCATCAATTCGCGCGCGTGCGGATTCAGATGGCCAGCATGGCAGCAGGCAACGCCAATGGCACTAGACAGCGCCAGCAAAATCGGATTGAGTAACACAGCTCGCAGCAACCAGTTAATCCTTGTTCATCTTGATGACCTCTTTGATCATCAGATACATGCCGACGACGCAACCGAATAGAACACCAATCAACAGCCCCCACGGAGCGGTGCTGAACTTTCGATCAAAATACATACCGACAAAGTATCCCAGACCGATCCCCGCGGCGATTTCAAAACCACCACCCAGAAACCTGGCCCAATTACCCTTGTCGTTCTCCGCCATGGAAACGCCCGAAAAATAGTTCGTGCCTTTTTGCACAAACTACCCCGCCAGATTAGTTAGCGGGCATCGGCAGGTCAAGAATCGTGGGAAGCAAATTCGGCGGCTTTTCATTTGGTAGAGATCAATGTTCTGTATCCAACCGATGCACATGCCAAATCCCGTTGCCGCCTGCGTTTGCTCAAAACGGTTCGACGCGCCAATCGTTATCTCTGATAAATGACGCCCTCAGTCCGCCGATCTCCAGGCCGATCAGCCAGACCGAATTTTCTTCGATCTCTACCGAACACAAGCCCGACGCGACACGCTGCACATGACCGCGGTGTCCGGTGAGTTCCCCTTCGAAATCCAGGTACACGCGGCGGTGATCTTTCAGTCGTCGCCATGGCTGCTGGTTTTCCACCGGCCAGGTCGGCGATCGCCAGGCGGCGAGTTCAGAACCAGTGCGTGTTTCGACCATGAAATCAAAGTGCGGCTCGGCGATTCCGCTGTGCCAAAGCACAACGTAGCGCAGCGATCGAATGGCGGATTGGGCGCTCAATCCACTGCCTTTTTCCAGGGCACATCCGCAATCCCAAGGCGCTGGTTGGCCGCACGGGCCTGCACAAAAAGCCAGTCGCTCAGACGGTTGAGATATGTCACGATCAGCCCCGCGATCGGGCGATCCATCGCGAAATCAACAAGTAAGCGCTCGGCCCGCCGACAGATCGTTCGGCCCAGGTGCAATCGAGCCGCTGCTTCGCTTCCCCCGGGAAGAATAAATTCCCGTAGCGGCGCAACCGCGGTTTCGGCTGCATCGATCTGCATTTCTAATCGATGCACCATCGCATCATCCAGCGTCGGCAGCATCGCGTTGAATCGCCCTTCGTCCGGGGCGGCCAGGTGGGAACCTATTACAAACAGATCATTTTGCACCTGCTGCAATGCAACAAGCAAAGGTTGATCGGCAACGACCGCCGCCAGACCCAGCGCGGCGTTGAGTTCATCCACAGTGCCATAACACTCGATCCGCCGATCGGATTTACGAACTCGCTCGCCTCCGATCAGACCGGTGCTGCCGTCATCACCGGTTTTAGTGTAGATCTTCATTCAGGCATTGTACTGCGCAACCCCCCGCGGGTCTTGCGGCTTGCGCGCCCGCATCCTCGCCGAATGCGGGCTTCAACCGTATTGAGATTGGCTTGGTTCATTGTTAAGGACCGGTTAATGCCTTGATTCCGGCGGCGGAAATGCGAACGTCTCCCGGCATGGTAGCCCACATTCATGAGAATCGAGATGATGTTGTCCGGCTCGGTCAGAGTGACAACAGGAGACCCAGCATGACTCGTATCAACGAAGGTGCCCGCCCAATCGAGCCCGATCGTAAGGGCAAACAGACCATTCTCGTCGTCGACGATGAAAAGGATCTGGTCGATCTCATCGCTTATAATCTGCAGCGCAACGGATACGAAGTTCTGACCGCCGGCAGCGGTGACGCGGCTTTGGAACTCGCCTCGCGTGAACTACCCAGCCTCATTCTGCTCGACCTGATGCTCCCGGGAATGAGCGGCACCGAGGTCGGCGCAGGCTCAAAGCCGAGCCGCGCACCGCGCACCTGCCCATCATCATGCTGACCGCCAAAAGCGAAGAAACAGATGTCGTCGTCGGGCTCACGCTGGGGGCGGACGATTACGTCACCAAGCCTTTCAGCATGAAGATCCTTCTCGCGCGATTGACCACGGTGCTCCGCCGTCGCGAATCGTCAGCGACCGCCGCCGAGACCGTAATGCTCAAGGCCGGCCCGCTGTCGATCGATGCCTCCAAGCATGAAGTCAGCATCAACGGCGAACCTGTGAAGCTGACCTTGACCGAATTCAAGCTCCTCATTTCCCTCGTCGCCGCCCGCGGCCGGGTGCTCACCCGCGACCAGCTGATGGACAAGGCAATGGGCACCGACGTTTTTGTCACCGATCGCGCGATCGACGTGCATATCACCGCGATCCGAAAAAAGCTGGGCAATGCCAGCTGGCTGGTCCGAACCGTCCGAGGCGTAGGCTACAGTCTCCAGGAATCGGCCGACGAACAGGACTGAGAAACGATCTCCAAAAATCCGCCAGACCTAAGGCACCGGTCAACGCGTGACGAAGGAATTCACGCAAACACTTCCCTGCAGGAATTCATAAGGATTCGACTTGGCGTGATTTGAGCACCGGGTTTTTCGCAAGGCCGAGCGATCTTCGCCGCCGCGTAACCCGCTCTCCGATCAGCTCAGCATGCGGCTGGCGGATCGATTTGCGTTCGCATATTCGTTCTATCGGCCCGTTCTATCGTCTGCTATCCTTTCGGTCATGCGATACACCGCTATCTTTGAAACCCAGCCCGACGGCGGATACCACGCCTCGTGTCCCGCGCTTCCTGGCTGCCATTCCGAGGGCGACACCCTCGACGAATCCATAGCCAACATTCGCGAAGCCATCGCTGTTTACCTCGAAAGCCTGCAAGCCCACGGCGAACCATTGCCCATTGAAGACATTCTCATCAAGCCGCTCGATGTGGTTTTGACCGCCTGATCATGCCCAAACCACCGTCAATCCGTGCTCGTGAAGTGGTCCGTGTGGCCCAGTCGCTCAATTTTATCCTTGATCGCCAGCGTGGAAGTCACGCTGTCTATTACCGCGCCACTGATAGCCGTCGCATCGTCATCCCGATGCACGGCAGCAAGGACCTCAAGCCCGGCACGCTCCGCGCCATCATCAATGACATGGGACTGACCATCGACGAGTTTAATGCGCTTCTGTGACGAGTGGAAATCGCTTCTGGATGGATAACGCTGGCAGGTATTTGTCCTCGGCAAAGATTGCTCGAACAAATATAGACATGCCGGACCAGCCAGATACAATTTTGCTTATGACAGCGATACGCGTCATCTTCGATGGCAAAGCATTTGTTCCGCAGCAGCCTGTTTCGCTACCCAGCCAGTCAGAAGCCCTCGTCCTGGTCGATCAGACAGACCCTTCTGCACAAACAGATCTGGACACTGCTGTTCGTGCGTATTACCAGAGCGCAAATGTAGAAGATGCTGAAGATGCAGCATGGGCAAACGCCACGGCACCGCGGTCCGCAAGTGCCTGGGATCAGGATTAAAACGGGGAATGATTAATGTCCACTTTCCCTCGCCGCGGCGAAATCTGGCTGGTTGATTTTCCCGATGACCCGAAATCCCGTCCCGCTTTAATCGTTTCACCCGACGCCCGCAACCAATTCGCCAACAGCGTGCTGGCTGTTCCCGTGACCACCAATCTCCGCCCCGCGCGAACGCATGTCCTACTCCCCGCCAGACAAGGCGGCCTTTCGCACGATTCCATGGCCCGCTGCGAAAACATCAGCTATCTGCTCAAATCCCGTCTCAATCACGGGCCGTTGGCCAGCACCATCAACGCGGCCCTGATGCGTGAGGTCGAAAACTGTCTTTTGCGGTCATTGGGATTGGCAACCTAACGGCATGATCTTCGTCGGCCAGGAAAAACAGGGGAAAAACAGGGACAGTCACCTATTTCGCGTCTCGCTACCACATTCTGGACATTCCTCGGGCGTAGCGAGAAGATCATATCCGCAGCAAATGCATTGGCCCTCCTGACGTCTTACCGTTTCGCGCTCTGATGTGCGCGAGCATAAGTTTTATGATCATCATGAAAACTCGTTTGCGAATCGCTGCTCTGACATATCCGCTGCTGCTGTTACTTTCTGCCGCGGTGCCGTCTTCTCGTCCGGTACGCTCTTTCGATAAAACGCCACTTCAATGGTCGCATCCGGATATGGACAAATCGCCCAGCGGTCTGGAGTTTCACGGGCCATTTTTCAATGAGACGGTCAGTGTGTCGGCCACTCATTTGCCCGCGCACGATTGGCTGGCGATTTCCATGGACTTACTGATTCTGCGTTCGTGGGATGGCAGTGTTGACGTGCCCGATCATGGCCCGCGAAATCCCGACGGGCCCGACTACATCCGCATCGGTCTGCCCGGCGGCCCCAATCTGCTTTATACAACCTTCAGCAATCTTCCGGCTGACGATCCGGGCTACAAAGATGACGGTAAGACGCAGAATTTCCCCTCCCCCGTGCCGGGTGAACACCTGCGGCCACAAACCGGTTCGGGTGAACAGAATACGCTCGGCTACAATTTCCCCTGGGCCGGCGTTACACAACCGCAGCCGATGGACGCGGTGTACCATCTCCGATTTGTGGTCCCGCATCATGCTGCGGACGTCACGCTGCAGACCACCGCGATGGGGCTGTCGAATATGCTCGATGAGAATTGGGGAGTTCGCAACGTCGTGATTCATCCAGTGAACGCTTCGGACATCACGGCACCGGATGTCGACGCGATTGCAAAGGCGTTTGCCGACGGGCTGGATATCAAGGGCAAGCGCCAGGCCGATTCGTGCGTCGTTCTGGTTTTGGGCGGCGACGCGACCGTGGACTGGATCACAAAAAATGTGCATCCCCAGCCAATCGATTCTACGCAGGTGGAAAAACTGCTGACCGATTTGGCCGGTGATGACAGCAAGATCGCCGAGCGGGATGCCGCCTGGTATGCACTGCCGGCGTTGGGGTCGCAGGCAGAGGTATTCGTGCGAGACGTCCGCCGCACCGCGCCCGGTGAACTGCGCTGCCGATGCGACGCGGTGCTGACCGCCATCGGCGTGCATCAAATCGACGACGAGGATCTCCGTAGGGTCATGCTCGCAACCCGAGTGCTCGAAATCATCGGCACGCCCAAAGCAATGGAGCTGCGACACGCGCTGGTGGCACAGTAATCTGGGGGCGGATGAGGCTCTTGAAGCAGAACCAGACGCTTCAGGAGGACCATCGAATAGCCTGCCCTGAGCGTAGCCGAAGGGTTGGTTGAAGCGCACGGCTCTTGACCAGCAGCAGATTTGCTTGGCGACTGGTGGCCCTGCCCCCAGACCCCCGCCTCGTAAGCCTCTTCCGCCTAAGCGGCGTTAGAGAAGAAGAGACATAGAAAATATCGTGCGCCAATTTACGCTTGACGGCACACGGGATTCATAGTCGGCTGGTTATCCCACCGCCCGACCGCCGGACGTTGCTTCGAAACTGTATGTTTTGCTTGCCAGTGGCAGGCCAAGGCTTTTCATGCATTCGAACTGCGCACCTTCTTCGACGATACAATGCCAGTGGACAACCGTGGAAGACGGAAGGCTTAACGACTTGGCGGCCGCGAGTTGCACGAGCCACTTTGTGTTGCGTGGGAGATGGCAACCAGGTTCGCCGCAACAGTACGTCCGACCTGCAAGGAAGCGCAGGTCGACCTCGAAAGACGAGAGATCAGGTGCCGCCGCGACAACCGAAATGCCATAGCCCGGCCCACGATTGTTGGCGAGCAAGTCGTGAAAGAGGCTTTCGTGTTCCGGATTCGCCATGGTGGGATAACGGATGACGATCTGTGGCCGGCCCCGCGACGCGCGAAGGGACTCACAAACTGAGGACAAACTATGGTCGCGACGCGGGACGGTCCACAGCATCGGCTGGTTCTCTGCCTGCCGGTCTGCCTCAACTCCAATAGGTACGGATAGTCACCTTCCCGGTGCTGCTGTCAACCCGGACCTCCGCGAACTCCGCGCCGCCACCTGGCGCAATCTTGTAGATCGTGACTGTGCCAGAAGTAGTCTGCTGTGCTGATGCCGGGCCTGGCGAGGCGGCGATCCATTGCGTCACAGCAGCCGTCGGTGCACTGAACGAAATCACGAACTCGCGAGTGAACATGGAGCCTTTCAATTCGACTCGGCGATCATAAGCTGATGACGGTAATGGCGCGAGCCTCGCCCACGTCGATGCGGCGGCGACGGCTTCGGCATCGTGTGAGCGGAAGAAGTAGAACGCTCCGGCTGCCGTCAGGGCGACGGTCAAGACGATCGCGATGATGAGGAGGCGACGGCGTGCCACGGGCAGAGAACGGATGACGTTCTGTGGCGGGCAACGCGACGCGCTGACAACCGCCAGGATAAAAGAGAATACCCTTCGCGACGCGGGCCCGT
>CAWBWQ010000005.1:0-460132 GCA_963792535.1 uncultured Phycisphaerales bacterium | reverse complement strand
ACGCCAACGGCGGCGTTGGTTCAGCCGGTCAGCTGACCCCCTCGGCAACAACGTTGACCCTGGGTTCGCTGAATGCTCAGTCGGGTTCGACGATTAACCTGGGTACTATTTCACCCACCCTGCCGGCGTTTAATGTCTCTGGCGCGGTCAACCTGCTTTCTGATGGCGGTTCCACGCCAATCAACCTGACCGGCACCTTCGGTACCCTTTCCACCGGAAGCTATCCTTTGTTTAACTATGGCTCGCTGACGGTTAACGGCACCGCCACCGGAACGCTGACCCCTGACTTCAGCACGCTGACCGTTGCTTCGGGTGATTCCTACAGCATCACCGATGCCTCGAACCTGGTGAGTTTGAATATCATTTCCGCCGGTCCAGTGACACTGACGTATCTGAATCAGAACGGGCAGTTTGATACCAACAGCACCCCAAGCTTCAATGGCTCCTCGGGACCTACCGTCTTCCAGGCGGGCAACAACGTCCTGTTTGACGACTCCTTCTCCGGTCCTTACACCGTGCCGGTGTCCGGTGCGGTCAGCCCCGGTTCGACCACGTTCAACAATTCCGGTGGCAACTATGTCGTCTCGGGTGTTACATCCACCAGCGGCATCACCGGCAGCGGTAGCTTGACCGTCAATGCCGGGGCGACCAAATCGGTCACCCTTTCCACCAGCAACAACTACTCCGGCGGCACCTTCGTCAACACCGGCACGCTGATCCTGGCATCGGCCAATGCCCTGCCGACCAATAGCGCCTTGAACATCTCCGGTGGAGCGATCGTGCAGGTCGCCAACCACACCACCAACGCAAACTTCGTCCCAACGGTGAGCGTGTTGAGCAACAACGGCACGATCGACCTGACCAACAACGCGCTGGTGATCCATAACCTCAATACCTCTTCTGGAAACGTCAACGGCACTACAGCGGCGGCGGTGATCTTCACCCAGATCCAGAACGCCTATAACAATGGAGCCTGGAACGGAACCAACGCCAGCAGCGGTGTCATCACCAGCACGCAGGCAGCCAACGATTCCACCCACCTGACCGCGGTGGGATATGTCACCGGTTACACCGGCAGCTTTGAAAACGTCAGCGGCGGGGTTACCGCATCGGATGTGCTGGTCAAGTACACCTACTACGGCGATGCAACGCTGGACGGCACGGTGGATGGATCGGACTATTCGCGAATCGACAACGGATACCTCGCTGGGGCCAGTGGCTGGTTCAACGGCGACTTCAACTATGACGGTCACATCGACGGTTCGGACTACACGCTGATCGATAATGCGTATAACACGCAGGGTGCGAACATTGCCTCTGAGATCGCCAATCCCTCCGCGGTGGCGACGGCACAGATCGCCGGGACATCCGCCGTACCTGAACCGACAACCCTGGGCGTGCTTGGACTTGGCGCAATTGGCCTGCTAGGCCGGCGTCGACGCAAAAGCAGCCTGAAGGCTTAAAGAATTTCCGGGGGAAACAGCTGGTAGCTTGCTTACGGCGGCCCGTCCATTGTGGACGGGTCGCCGTTTTTATTGCGCTGTTTAACACGGAGAGAAGTTAACGAATCACCGGTGTCATTTGGCGATCCGAAACGTGCGCAACGTCGTGATTCATGCCTGTTCGAAGCGACATCCGAGCCTTGCGAACATTTCTGCTCAGAATAATTCTGGGCGTCCACGATCGGGCACTTGTCGACTTCGAACTTGTTTGCACGAAGCGGACACAAATTTATGTGACGCCTGTTGCGGTTTGCTTCTTTATCTTCAGCGTGGGCGCGACGCGATACGGGAATTGAACCTTCAGTGCATTGATCGGCTTTTCGATGGCGAACCACGATATTGTGGCAACGACGAGCGTAATGACGCAAAAAGTGATCTGCCACATCCATCCAACAGGTTCGTGACCGAGGCACTTGCTGACCGCGAATGGAACGAGGTTGTGATACAGATAGATTCCATAGCTGATGGTTCCCATCGCGCGGAGCGGCCGCCAAATCAGGATGATCCCGATAACGCCTTTAAATCCCTTTGCCGCCGTGCCGACGGCCCAGGCGCCGAGGAGTGCATACATGAGTTCCTGCGGAATTGTTTCGAAGATCACGTTGTGCAGCTTGAAGAAAAAACGCAGGGAAAATAAAACGCTTCCGGCCAGAAGTGAAGCGAGTAAACAGGGCCGAACCCATTGTTGAAAAACAGAGTCCGCCGCGACGCGGCGGCGAGCAGCGACCCGATCCCCAGGGTTTCGATGCTCGCCAGCGGGCTCATATCCAGATACCACGGGTATGTCAGATGCGGCCGCAGAAAAATGCGGATGAGTACCACGCCGAAAATGATTGCCAGGATGCATGGCTCAACTGCGCGTCGTCGGGAAATGGAGCAAATGATGAGCGGCCAGACGAAATAAAATTGCTCTTCGACGGCAAGCGACCAGAAATGGCCCACACCGGCGGGCCAGCCATGCAGGTGGGCGGAATAAAAATTCGAGGCATATCCTATATGCCAGACCAGCCCGTCGCGCGCTGCGGGAACGCCCAGGATCCAGGCCAAACCAAGCACCAGGTAAAACACCGGTACAATTCTGAGAAATCTTCGGATGTAAAATCGCGTCAGGGTCGCGGTCGCACTTTGCCCCTCGTCTAGCACAATGCTTCTACACTCGAGCAGGATGCCGGTGATCAGAAACCCGCTGAGAACGAAGAAGAGTCTGACCCCAAAGACCCCCAGTGGACCGGTTTTGGAATTCTGGTGGTAATGCAGTGCCATTACACCAGCCACCGCAAACGCGCGAAGCGAATCCAACTGAGGCATGTAGCTTGAGGAACGCGTCATCGGCGCGCCGGTCATCTCGCGAGAATCCATTCCCTGTTTGTCGCAGAACCCGAGGAGATTGAACAGCAGAGGCGAAACATCTCACATATAAGGGGTCACCCAAAATTTCCGCTTACCCTGGTGAAAACATTACTGGGTGTCCCCTTTTTGCACGCTGGCGCTTAACGCGCGGTATTCGAGATTTCTAGGTGGTGGGCGCGCGATGATCGGGATCTATGGCGATTACAGCCCGATTGTCTTTTTGATCAGGGCGATCGTGTGGTGGTCTGACATTTTGGATTTGCCAAAGCCATGGATCGCGCCGCACGCCACGGCCTGTTGCTGGGCGTCGGGGCGGTCGCTGACGAGCATGACGGGCGTTGCGTCGCCGGCTTTTTTCATCAACCTGATCAGCTCGAGCCCTTCAGTGCCTTCGAAGGCTAATTCACGATTGACCAGCACCAGATCGTATTGATTGGACGACAATTTACCGGCGGCTTCGTCGATCGTGTCGGCGGAGTCGACTTTCACGCCTACCTTGCTTTGCAGCATCTCGGTCATTCGCGGACCGTCGTAACCACACTGACCGACATCCAAGATGGTTTTGTGCATGCGACACTTGTACCTGCAGGACAATCGACTGAAAACGCCAAATAAGCGTTGAGAGGCGATCAGCCATTAACCCATTGGCGCAAAAGATTTATAGGCGGAAATACGTGTAACACCAGTTTGTTTCGCGTCAACATTGGACCTTATTTCGGGCTTAATGGATGAATGTTGGCTGCAACCTGTTGCAATTGTTCAATTTAGAAGTCAGGAGGCGTGTGCGATAAGCTGCGCACTAAAAAAGCAGTGCGGGCGAAACTGATGTTTCGCCCGCACTTATAAGCGTTTGAAGGATTCGACAATGTGTCGGATCAATACCGATAGTGTTCGGGTTTGTACGGGCCGTCGACGGAGTAACCGAGGTATTTGGCCTGTTCCTGGGTCAGTTGCGTGAGCTTAACGCCGAGCTTATCGAGGTGCAGCCGGGCGACTTTCTCGTCGAGAATCTTCGGAAGGACATATACCTTCTTCTCATACTTCGAGTTGTTGGTCGCCAGTTCGATCTGGGCGATGGTCTGGTTGGTAAACGAAGCGGACATGACAAAGCTGGGGTGTCCGGTGGCACAACCGAGGTTGAGAAGACGGCCTTCGGCGAGGATCAATACGCTATGGCCGTCGGCAAAAGTCCACATGTCATACTGCGGTTTGATATTGGTGACTTTAATGCCCGGGACCTTTTTAAGGCCCGACATGTCGATTTCATTGTCGAAGTGACCGATGTTTCCGACGATGGCTTTGTCCTTCATTTTGGACATATGAGCGGCGGTGATGATGCCGTAGTTGCCGGTCGTGGTGACGAAGATATCAGCGTAGGGCAGCGTGTCTTCCAGTGTGAGCACCTGGTAGCCTTCCATGGCGGCCTGCAATGCGAAGATGGGATCGATCTCGGTAACGATCACGCGTGCGCCCTGACCCTTAAGCGACTGGCAGCAGCCTTTGCCGACATCACCGTAGCCGCACACGACGGCAACCTTGCCACTGATCATGACATCGGTGGCGCGAAACAAACCGTCGATGAGCGAATGACGGCAACCGTAGAGGTTGTCGAACTTACTCTTGGTCACACTGTCGTTGACATTGATGGCGGGAAACAGCAGTTTGCCGGCCTTTTGCATTTCATACAGACGATGCACACCGGTTGTGGTTTCCTCACTGACGCCTTGCACTTCGGCGGCGACATTGGTCCAGCGGGTGGGGGTTTCCTTGAGGGTCTTGGCGAGCAGGCTGAGGATCACTTTATATTCTTCATTATCGGTAGTTTCAGGCCCCGGGACTTTGCCGGCTGCTTCAAACTCGACGCCTTTGTGGATGAGCAGGGTAACATCACCGCCGTCGTCGACGATCTGATCGGGACCTGTTGCATCACCGAAATCCAGGGCACGTTCGGTGCACCACCAATATTCTTCGAGCGTTTCACCTTTCCAGGCAAACACCGGCACACCCGCGGGGGCGTTTTCAGTTCCGCGCGGTCCAACTGCGATGGCAGCGGCAGCATGATCCTGGGTGCTGAAAATATTGCACGAACACCACCGCACATTTGCACCCAGCGCGGTCAGGGTTTCGATCAATACAGCTGTCTGAATCGTCATGTGCAACGATCCAACAATTTTAAGACCTTTGAGCGGCTGTTGCGCGGCATACTCGGCGCGAACGGCCATAAGACCTGGCATTTCCTGTTCGGCCAGAAGAATCTCCTTGCGCCCCCACTCGGCCAGTGTTAAATCCCGGACCTTGAATTCAAGGTGGTTGGAACTTTTCATCGTCTTCTTCGGTTCAGTCAACGTTGCACTCATATTCGGACTCCTAATGTGATACCGCTTCCGCGGATGTTGTTTAAATCAAGCCTTTATTCGATCGACAGCGCGAACCCGTCGCCAGAAACAACGCAGGGCCTTTGGCGTTTGGCTGGGGCGGCAGCGGACGAAGCGATGTTTTTTCAAAGCCGGCATCGTTCATGATTGATTCGATAACCGAAGGCTCCAGGCCCATGCTCATCTGGCCAGTCTGACGTCGAAATTCTTCGCGATCGTGCGGCAGAAGATCGACGATCACACCGCGCCCTTCGGGCTTTAAAATTCTGGACAACTCCCCCACCACCGTTGCCGGATCGGGAACATACGCCAGCGCCAGCACTAACAAGGCGGCATCGCAGGTTGCGGTATCGATCGGGACAGCCGACAGATCGCCTTTTCGCAAATCTATATTTTCAAATGCACCGGCGCGCTTCCTGGCGGCTTTCAGCATTGCCGCCGATCCATCCACACCGATCACCTGCTTCACATGCGGAGCAACTTCGACAGTTAGATTTCCGGTCCCGCATCCCAGGTCGGCAACCACGTAATCTGAAGGCAGTAACGCCAGCATGGCGGATGTGGAAAACCGGTCGCCGTAAAGATCCCGGCGCAGGCGGTCCCATTCCGACGCTGCCCTGGCGAAGTAGGTATCGCGATCAACTTCGCGTTCATCCAGCAATCGCTCGAGCCGAAGTTGGTCCTGCTTGCCGGTCGCCCAGCTGTCGGTTTGATCGCGGGCCACGATCCACAACTTACGTGCCGCGGGGTCCAGTTCATCAAGCAGCGTGCGATACAAATGCGTGGTACCCTGCCGCCGCGACCGTACCCATTTCTGATCTCCCAGCACTTTTAAATGCCGGCTTACCGTCGACTGCGGCAACTGCAGCACGTCGCACAGCTCCACAACCCCAAGCTCATGGCGCTCGAGCAACCGCAGCAATCTCAAACGCGTGCCGTCCGCCAATGAACCGATCCAGGCCAGCAATCGATCGGGTTTTGAGGCAGAAGCATTCATCCGTCTATCCGGATGGAAGTATTGACTGCGATTGCGGTGTTGTCAAGCTCCCGCCGAAGACGATTTTTTGCGCGCGTGCGGACCTGATTCACTTGAATATGCTAAAGAATGTGGAGATAAAGCGGCTCGAGTCGCGATGCAGACAGACCAAATGTAGTTGGACATCGCAAATTGCAAAAATGGACATCTACTTTGCAAACGACCCCTGCGCGGAATGGGCGGCCTGTGTTCAGGTCGCCTTTTTTCGGGCTCTTCGAATGTCGCTCAAACGCCGGTTAAACCGTCGTCTCAGCCTCGCTCGTCGCCAGGCGGAAGCGGGCGTTGAGCCAGCCGGCTCGATTGCCCACACACCCGCATCCGGCGCTGATCTGTTCGGCCACGCCGCGCCACAGGGAGGCGGTCGGCGATTCGATCAATCGCAAATACACATCGCCCAATCCCGCCTCGCCCTGTTTGGCCAACGCCGCCATCGCCCGCGCGCCAGCCGGCCATTGGTCCCGCGGAAGCGACACCAGTCGAACGCCGAGGGGTTCTCCGCGATGCTCCCGCCACAGCTCGCATAGACTTCTTCGTCTAACCACACTCGCTGCTCGTCAACCTTGACCGCCACCGCAATCACCCGGTCGAAATAACCCGCCGGCCTCACCTTCTGGCCCTCGTGCAGCGTCGATAATCGAATGCTCACAAGGCTCATGGGTAAGTCACGTCGTTGTAGATGGTCACATTCATAAATCCGTGCGTTTCAGTGATGTTGGAGTAGTAGCCCGAGCTAAGCGGATCGGACGAACCTTCCGCCGGCCGATCTGCTCCAGTCGCAACCCCCAGATAGTTGCCGCCCATGGAAATCAGCCGCAAAACGCCGTCGTAGGTGCGGATGGGATCTGAGGGGCTGTACAGGAACGCATTCCACCAAAACCCCGCTGGAAACGATTGATGCCACAGCGTATCGGAGGTCGTGAAAGCGGGAAGGCAGCCCGGAATATAAAGCTGCATCGAACAATTAACCGTGTGGCGAATCACTGGCTGTGCCACACCTCCGGAAAAGAAATGCTCATCGATCTCGCACGCGCCTTGAAACACCCCGCATGAGCCATCATCGGCGGAGGAACGAACCATCGACATGGCGACGGCTTTTGCATACCAGTAGTTGTTGTCCGCGTAAGCCCAGACCTCTGCATCGGCCGTGGTGTCGCCGTGATAGGTGTACTTCTCCACAGTCTGCCCGCAGGGAAAATAGCCTGAACTTGTGCAGATAACCGGGGTGCAAGCCGTGCAATTGGTTGCCGTTGTCCATCCGGTGATAAGTGTCGTTGCATCCACCATCGGCATCACCGCGTAGCAGATCGAGTTGTACTTAACGTAAGCCGGCGGCGTTCCCGAGGGATTGATAAAGTAGTGGGTTTTTCCGCCATCGCTGCATCGATACAGCTGCAGACCGCATCCGCAAGAACCTTTTCCGCCTGGCGGCACCAGTACGCCGCCCGCGCCGCCTGGCCTGCGGATACCGCCGCCTGTTGAGCATAGTTGTCCGGGCATCAGCAGGCCCCCAGTCCGGTAGCGGATACCAGCACAATGGGGTTGCTGGTGGCAGGATCAGTCCCGATTATCAATCCGGGCGCTGTGCCGCCCAATCCTGCCCCAGTCGCCAGCCAGGCATAGCTGGAAGTGCTGCCGAGTTCCGGGCCGTTATAAATTACGCACGCCGAGCCGCTGCTCATGTTGGTGATGGAAGCGCCCGAATGCCCCGAAGCGCTGCCGCTCAAAATGTTTCCGGTGTAAACCCCCGCCCCGGAGCTGGTAACGATCAACACCGCGACGCACAATTCCGGCGAAGCCGGCGGCACATAGTTGGCAATCGCCTGTACCGGCGCGGATGATCCGGCGTGTCCGGCTGCTGCCCGAGTGCCGGCTGTCTTGGCCTCGTGTGGGTGGCTCTCCTTTGGCTTTCTCACGCGGTGGAATTCCTCGGCCACCAGTTTGTGGCTGGGCCGGAAATAAGCATCCATGCTGAATCGCGTGGTGATTTTCTGCGTGTCAATCTCCACCGCCGCCAACGTGCCGTCGAACGCGAAGGGAATAAATCCAATCCCCTCCAGCTGCCGGGCCGGCCGTGCGGTGTCCACCAGGTATCGCGGGGCCAGCACCTCGCACTGCGCGGCCAGCTGCGTTTGATTCACGACGCCGCTGCTGGTGTTCAAACCGTAGCGCGTCGCCACCAGCTCAGCGATCGGCACCACCATCGTGCTCGGGTCGTTTAAGCTGAACGCGGCCGAGCTGGCGGGAAACGAGGCGATTGCATTGGGCGATCCGGAACTGCCGTTGTACGCCTGGTACCAGTATTCCGGCTCAAACAGGCTATCGCCGCTGTTCCAGCTCGCACTGCCCACGCTCACGCGGATTGTCAGCTCCGTCGCGAAGTTGATCGGCACACAATTGCCTTCCAGATCCGGCGTGCTGGTCACGCCGCCGCTGCTGTTGAGTTTGACCAGGCGGTGATGCAGCGAAAGCACGTTTCCATCCAGCACCCGATCCACCGGCACCGGCTGCATGCCGGCCATTTTCCAAAGTTTCGTCGTCGGGTCCTGCACGGCAATCAGTGCCTTGATCTGAATATCGATCTGCTTGGGCAGGCCGTTGGGATCGGAGGTGTCCGCGCCGCCGGGAGCGAAGGTTTTTCGGAGGATCGGTGAATTGAGCGGGTCGAATTTATCGGGATTGAGCCGCAGAAATCGAAAGCACGCACTCTGGTCGGCGGGGCTGGGGGTGCCGGCAAAGTGATTGTTCATTTCGGCAATCGCGGTGCTGCTGGCAGCATACACGCCGGAACTATCGATCAGCTCCCAGGCGTTGGCCGAAGCGCCGCCCGAACTGTTGCGGGCCACCACCGTGAGATCGCCGGTTTTGTAATCGGTCAGTGTCAGATCGGCATCGGTAAAGGTATTGATCACCTGCGTCGGGTAGCTGGCAAACACCACCGTTTTTGCCCTGGCATCCGCGCCGCTCAGCGTCACCGCCGGAAACGGCGTGGTGATGGTCGGGTCGCTGCCGGTGCCGCGTTTGTCGATCGTAAAAGTGCCATCGCACTGCAGATTAAAAATGCAGTCGCTTAACGACAGCAGTTTTTCCAGCTCGCTGGGCGCGTGCGTGCCGAACCACTTGAGGTCCTGCGGAGGATTGATGCCGCTCAGGCTCGGCACGCTGGCGGTAATGCCCATGGCGGTCAGGCACGCGCTGATGCACTGATTCATCGTGCGGGTCATCGGCACGTGCGTGCGGTCGGCATCGGGCGGAAGGACGGTGGAAGGATTCACAAACCCTACGCACAGCCGCCCGCCGCGCGGCTCAACAAACGCATAACGGCTGTCAATCAGCACGAGCCGATACGCGATCACCTGATTGGTGCCCACCGCCTGGTCCACGCCGTAGCGAATCGGCTCGGCATCGATACAGGTGATGTTCGCGATCGTGACTTCCGCACTGGTGGCGCTGTTGCTGCTGAAAGTCAGCGTGCCAGGCTGGCCCAGGGTGATGGCGGCAAAGGCGTGATAGCTGCAGGTGGCGTGGTTGGTATCGGGCTTGAGACCACTGGAGATTTTCCACGGCCCTTCCAGCTGGATCGCCGCGCCCATGAACCGCACGATATTGTAGTGGATGGCAGCCATTAAACGATCAGGCTCCCGGATGAAGTGTTGACATTGCCGCGCGTGATCGCCGCCAGCAGGGTTGTTAACGAGCTGGTCACCGTGCCGTCCAGGTCCCACACCGAGTATTGCCAGTCGGTTTTTTTCTGGTAGTTGGACACGTCGGTAAACGCGTAATTCGGTTCACTGTCGTGATAGGCCGTGAGCGGGTTGGGCGGCAGCACATATTCAGCCAGCCCGCTCATGCTGCCGCTGTCATCGATCTTGGCGAAAGTGAGCGGCCGGGCGACGGCGATCGGGCTGATGCCTGGATACACATAAACCTCATAGCTCTGCGACGCCGCGGTAATGCGGACCGTGCGGGAATATTCCAGCAGCGGCGATCCGTCTGCGTTGCCCAGCTGGGTGAAGGTGCAGCGCAGGCGAAATTCATGCACGCGGCTCACCTCCACGCTCTGGCTGAGCAGCTGGGCCGCGCCGGGCGATCCGGTCGCGGGGGTGAGCGCGGTGACAATCGTCGCATAGCTTCCGCCGCTGGCCTGGCTGAGGTGCAGGTCGTAAGTGGTCACGGTGGTAAGTCTGCGCTGCTCATCGGTGCTGGATCGCACGGTCACTTCGCCGTCGACCACGCCCGCGCTGCCTTCGGGCAGGGCGCTGGCCAGCTGCACCGCCGACAGGCGATAGCGGCAGGTGACATCGGTCAAGGCGGTATTACTTCCCTGGGCATGGATCTGCGTGCCGGTGGGATTGGCCTGCTCCCAGGTGACCAGCCAGCCGGTTGCCGGATAAGCGGTTTGAAACGGCGTTAAAACGCCGGTTGAAAACTGCGCGGCGGAAGACACGCCAATCAGCGTGCCGGTCTGCTCCACCGTCTGCAGTCCGTCGATCCGCGTGGCGACACGCAGAAGATAATTGCTCAACAGCAGCGCCCGATTGGTCCGGGCCGACACCGAGCAGCGAATGCGCCGATACCCCATGCCGGCTTCCTGATCCATCACGCTGAACGCCAGGTGCGGGCCGCCGTCAAAGCAGTCCGCTGCCGCCAGGGTGTGCAGCGGTTGCCCGCCGATACCCAGCACGCTCAAATCTGTGCCGCTCACCAGGCCCGTTGCGTTAATCGTATTGATCGCGCTGGTGAGCGTGGTCAGATCGGGGCAGGAAATAAAGCCGTCGATCGTCGCCGACACGGTGGACCCGGTGCGGCCGATATCTTTTTCGACAATCGGCGACTGATTCCACTCGATCCCATCCACCTGCATATTCAGGGCGGGCGCGGACATCAGAGCCGACAGATCCATCACTGGATAACTCACGCGCCGCCTCCCATCGCACTGCTGACCGCCTGTGCGGTGAGCCGGCCGGCGGCGGTCTGGTCATGCTCGGCCATCATCTTTTTGAGCACGGGCAGAATTTTTGCCGCCAGTGTCGTGGCCGTTTCGTTGCCGTCGATCTTGGTCTGCAGGGTGACATGGAAATTCGCCCCGACCGTTCCGCCGCCCGCGCCTCCGCCCCCGACGTTGCGGGCAGCGGGCGAAAACTGGCTGACGCGCTGGGCAATGGAATCGGCGGCCTGGGTGCGGCCGCGTTTCCACAGCGCGATACTATCCGGGCCGTCATCCGCCAGGTGCGGCGCGGTGCCGCTCTGCTGCTCGGCGTTGCGGCGGCGGAGATTTTGATACATTTCCGCCGTCAGCGTGCCGCCGATCCCGCCGCCGCTGTTGCTGCGCACGTGGTAGTTGCCTTCAGTGTCGGGCGTGGCATCGGTCAGTTCGGTGCGGATATCGCGATAGGCCGGAGCTTGCTTCGCACGCGGCTGCGTGGCTGCCAAAGGGCCGGCAATCGCCTGCATCGCGGGAGAACCAACCGCAGCAAGCACCGGCCCCACTGAAGCCGCAGCGACGGCGGCAATTGCCGGGGTCGACAGGGTTGTCCCCGCGTTCGTGGCTGCAGCAGCGGGTGACGCAGCGGCGGCGTCACTGACGTGCGGTGCGGTGATCTGTTTCGCGGAGGCGTCATTTGCGGCGGGTGTGTCGTCTGATTTTTTCTTCAGCGTCACGCCCAGTTCTTTCGCCGCCTCATTCACGTCTTTGGTGCCAGCGATATTCGGTGCCGCCGGGCTCATGCCGGCCAGTTCCATGAGCTTGTCGACGGCGTGGCTCGCCTGATCCTGCACGTAATGCAGAAGGTCGCCCATTTCATGTAACAGTTCGAGCAGCGGATGCAGCACCGCCTGCAGCACGCCAAACCCGCCCGATAACGCGTGGGTGTCGACTGTTACATTTTTGATCGAGTCGCCGACCCATTCAAACGCATGCACCACACCATCTTTGATCACAATCGCCAGGGCCTCAAATATTTTCGCCAGCGCCATCGCATCACCGCCCAGCGCCGGGAAGTGTTCGATCAGCAGGCCCGCCGCCGAGCCAAGGGCAATCATCGCCGCCACCGGATGCCCACCGTGACCGCCAGCGCCACCAGCCCCGGTACGGCGGCTGCGGTGGCCGCCGCCAGCGCCGGCAGGCTGACCAGTGCCAGCACGCCCAGGGCGACGGCGGTTCCTTCCAGCGCCGCAATCAGATCGGGGATCGCGCCTTTGATCGCGTCGAACGCTTTTTCCATCGCCGTTCGCACCTGATCGAAATGCGCTTCCAAAGCGGCGAGAATCGGCTTACTGACTTCGCGTTCGATCCCTTCCATGCCCGCTTTAAAATACGCCTGCAAGCGCGTCAGCGAATTGCCCATGGATACATCGGCATCGCTCACGCCGCCGCTGAGGCGGTCCATCGTGTCGGCGGTCCGCTCGATTTCTTCGCGGCTCATCGCGAAAATCGGAATCAGGTTTGCCCCCTGGCGGCCCAGCAGTTTTTGAGCTTCGGAATTGCGCTCCGCCGCGCTGCTCAAGCCATTCATGCCCGCCATCACGCGGGTCATCATCTGCTCGGGATCTTCCAGCAGCCTGGCCAGTTCCGCCGAATCGATTCCCAGCTTTTGAAACGCAACGCTGGCCTTGCCGCCCACCTGCTGCTGAGCTTCTTCGGCGCGCTGCTCTAAAATTTTAAAAGCTAAGCCGGCCTGATCGAGATTGACGCCAACCGTGCTGGCCACATTCGCAAACCGGTCCATGAATTCAACCGACACGCCCGCTTTTTCCGCTTCGAGCCCCAGATCGTGGAATCCCTGGGCCGAGCCCACGATCGCTTCGCGCAAGAAGCCCGCCGCCGTGGCGATGGCCCCGAGCGATCCGATAATCGGGCCTTCGGAAAAACCGGCGAACATGGATTGGATCTGCTTGGCAAACTGCGCCACCGCCGGGCCCAGCGCTTCATTGAACACTTCGGTGAGCGCTTCGAGCTTTTCGCGGATCTTGCCGCCTTCGGTTTCGGCATGCGTGTGCGCTTCCTCAAAACCCTTATTAAATCGGGTGGTGTCCAGATCCAGAGAGCCGCGAACGGTGCCTGCATTAAACGCGCTCATGGCTGACCTCCCACGCGGACCATGCCGCCAAATCCCACGCCGCCCGCATGCGGCCACGGCGGCGGTCAATCCCTCAACGGTGTTGAAATACGTCGAGCGCGAGCCATCGGGAGCGACGGTGGTTTGCTCGCGATCGTCGCGGGGCTTTTCGTCAGGTTCGCCCGACGCGGCGCGATATTTGACCGAATTGGCCTGCCTTCCCGACTCAGGCGCTGGGAACCTGCACCAACCTGGTGCGGATGGCTACCAAGATCAACGAGGACAGCGCCCCCGCGATCACCGCCGCCATGCTGCGCGACGTGCATAAGCTGCTGGTCAATGGACGTGCCTTTAGTCTTTTGGAGAACCGGCTGTCGGCGCTCAAGCCGGCTCCAATGATGAAAGTGGGTTGAGATGGCTAAAAAAGACGTATTGCAATTTGAAATAATCGCGATCGATGCCTCTGAGATTGCGATGATCGCGTTGGACGAAGGACAGCTGAAAATCGTCTTCAAGGGCAATTCTGGGACTGTGTGTTTTGAGAATCCTGGCGGGATTCTCGCCGCCTACAAAGCGTGGCTGCAAAGTGAGGAATCGTGAACATCAAGCCGCGCATCCGCGTGCGATTCATCCCAGCGGGGAGGCCGATCGTATTCGACGGCTCTCTACCTGCGCGCCCGGCTGGTCTGGGTGACTTTCACTGCTTTGTAGCTTCGGTTCCTTTGATCTGGCGTACCGGAATTGAGTTCGAGCCGCCTTGGGTCATCACCTCGGCACTTCGCAAAGATTTGGCTTATACGAGGTTGTGTTTCAGTCTCCCGGAGGTGGGATGATGGATACCGAATGGATTAAGTGCACTGATCGTTTGCCGCCGGAAAGCGTGGTTGTTGAAACCAAAATCGACGACGAAATAAGCGTGCGCAACATTCAGCTGTTGAAACTCGCCGGCAGGCTTTGGTTTGTGCCCGATGGGTCGATGTACGTGTACTACGCCCCAACACACTGGAGGGAATCTTGAGCAACAGCGTGATCGACAGCATTCAGCCGCCGCGGGAAGGATGGCTGCGGCCGTGTCCATTTTGCGGTGACTCAGCGGTAGGCAGAAAAACAAAGACGGTACCTGGCTAATCCAATGCGAGCAGGAAACGTGCGATGTCTATTGTATCGTCGGACCCTGCAAAACCTTTGACGAGGCCGTCGCAAGTTGGAATCACCGGGCATGAAAAAATTGACTGCTATTGATATCTGCGCCGGTGCTGGTGGTTGGTCCTGCGCGGCGCGGGGCCTGCCGATCGAGGTGAAGATCGCGGTGGATATCTGGCCGCCGGCCATCGCCACCTACCGCCTGAACCACCCAGACACCGACGTGCGATTGGCTGATTTGCGCATTGGTTCGGTGCTGAAACAATTGGCCCGCGATGCCCGCGGGGTAGACCTGATTCTGGGCGGTATCCCCTGCGAGTGGCTCAGCTCCTATCGGGTGCTGCAAAAAGTGGGCACCGCGGAGCTGGAGCAAAATCGCCTGCTGCTGGACCAGTGCCTTGGCCTGGTCCGTAAAATAAATCCGCGATGGTGGTGCCTGGAGGATGTGAAGCAGCTCGCACATGAACTGCCGCCACTCACGCCCTGGCAGGAAATAAACGCGCGGCAATTCAGCGCCCAGTGCCGCAAGCGGATCTTTGTCGGGAATTTTCCAACGCCCAAAGGGGACGCCAGTGATCTGCTTCTGCGCGATCGGATACGTCGAGGCCCGTACCGGATCGGACGCCGGGCATTCGACCGTACGCCGCAACTATCCAGGACGTTTAACGGCACCACAACACTTGCCGCGCCGCTGGATCGCAAGGCACCGACCGTGTTGAGCAACTGCAGCAAGCGGGATGCGGAAATGGTGGTTGTCGATCCTTCGATCCCTGGCGGCAAGCGTCAGATGGAGTGGCAGGAGATGGCCGACCTGCAGGGATTTCCGGCTGATTATGTTTTCTTTGGATCTCCCACCGACGTGGCCAAACAGATTGGCCGCGCGATCCAGATCGACACCGGGAGAGCGATTCTGCAGGCGATTTGTAGGGAGGCCAATGCCCACTAAAGACCAGATCCAAATCGTGCAGATCGCCCGCCGACAGGTGGGGTTAAACGAGCCGCAATACCGCCTGCTGCTGGCGAATGTGGCGGGAGTGGCCTCGACCAAAGATCTAGGTAACGCCGCGGTGGAAGATGTGATGGACGTGCTGGAGGGCCTTGGATTTGTGGATAGCAAAAACGGCGCGGGATACTGGGGCGGAAAAGTCCGCCGACGCGGGAGCGAATGCGGCGAACGCATGCGGCGAAAGATCGAAGTGCTGGCCAGCGAAACAAAATATCCGCTGGGGCGCTGGTCCACCGCTTCAGCGGCAAACGCACCGACCGGGTGGAGCAGCTGCTGCCGAGGGAAGCCTGGAATTTGATCGAGGGGCTGAAGGCGATCGTGGGACGGGAGGAGCTGGCAAGTGCGGAGCTGGCGGATCCTCACGTAGCGGATCTTGCAGACGGTAAGCCGATGCGCGACGAGCCAGATGGGCTGTGGGATTGCCCGTTTTGAGGGGTTGGGGTTGTCCGGCTGCGGGAAACCACCAGCAAATCCTGGGCAACCAGGGAAGCCCTTCGGTGGGTCGGTGGCAAGGGAAACGCTTAGCGTCTCGACCCGCAGCCGGATAATTCACTTCCGGCCCGCTTAACAGTGGGTCGGTTTTTTTTTGAGGGAGCAAAACATTATGACCGTGCCCGAATTCGCTGCAGCCCTGAACGTGTCACGCGGCAGAGTCCACCAGATGATCCTGCGCCGGCCGCATCAGGGCCGAGAAGATCGGCCGCGATTGGCAAATCAACGCGAGCGAGCTGGACGCGGTGCGAGATCGCAAGCCGGGGCGACCGAGGGTCGATAAAAAAACCTCGCTGGCCTGATTGCCACAGACCGCAGATGATCCGCGCCGGCCGCATCAGGGGATCGCAAGCCGGGGGGGGGCAACGAGATAGATGCGCTTTTCGCGCAATGCGCGCTTTTCTTTTATGTGCTTCGAAGTGCCTTCGACGCGAGTTTAAAGCGTTCGTAATTCCGGGGTTTACGATCGAAGCAGAGCAAAACGCGCTTTTGCAGACTCAAGCCAAAACCAGGCCCGACCGCCCTTCGATTGCAAACAGTGACCTCAAGCCCCCGACGCCCGTAAGTCTTTATCCACCAACTGCCCGCGCCCTTCTATGTCCGCCTATGTCTTTTGCAGTCTGTCGTGTCCGTTCACACCAAATCGCAATCTCAGCAGATTGCCGGGAGAACTTGCAGAACTGCCGATATTTAAGAAAAGCGACCCGACGAATCATCCTTGCGAACCGAAGCAACTGCGACAGCGCGTTACATTTCGTCGCATCCCGTCGCATTCCCACCCGTGGCATTGCATGACGCATCAACGGCGCAGATCGATCAAAGCTTGTGCCCCAGTTTCAATTTTTTCGTGGATAGATATCGCTCGTTATGGCTTCCCGGTTCAATCTTGATCGGCAATTCCTCAACCACCGCCAGCCCGTACCCGTCTATGCCGTAAATCTTCTTGGGATTATTCGTTAAAATCCGCAGCTTCGAGAGACCCAGATCGCGCAGGATCTGGCTGCCGATGCCATAGTCGCGGTTGTCGATCGGCAACCCCAGGCGCACATTGGCCTCTACTGTATCCAGGCCACGTTCCTGCAGCGCGTAGGCATGCAGTTTATTCGCCAGGCCGATCCCGCGGCCTTCCTGGCGGAGGTAGAGCAGCACTCCTTTTCCTTCAGCTTCGATCATCTCCATAGCCGTCGACAATTGCGGTCCGCAGTCGCATCGGCCCGAGCCAAATACATCGCCGGTCAGGCATTCGCTGTGCACCCGAATCAGCACCGGTTCGGGATGTGGAATCACTTTGCCATCGGGCCCCAGATCGCCAACTCCCCCTTTGCATAGCGCAAGATGCGGTTGAGGATCGATCACACTCTGATATGCATGCAGCGTAAAAATCCCCCAGTCCGTCGGCAGCGCGACCGACTCGATGCGCTTTACAAACTGCTCGCGCTTCAGCCGATAACTGATCAAATCGGCAATCGTGCACATCTTAAGATCGTGCTTTTGACAGAACGTTTCCAACTCAGGTCGGCGAGCCATTTCACCGTCCTCGCGCAGGATTTCGCAGATGACCGCCGACGGTTTCAGGCCCGCCATGCGCGCAAGGTCGACGCTGCCTTCGGTCTGTCCCGCGCGCACCAGCACTCCACCATCACGCGAACGCAGGGGATTGATATGCCCCGGCCGCAACAGATCCTGTGGCTGAGCATCCTCGGCAATGGCCACTTCGATCGTCCGCGCCCGATCCTTTGCGCTGACACCTGTCGTCACGCCAAACTTCTGATGCGCGTTGACAGTAACGGTGAAAGCGGTCCCCAACTGCGCGGTATTCACATCCGCCTGAGGGTGCAGTTGAAGGCGATCGCATTGTTCGGGAGTAAGTGCCAGGCAAACCACGCCTCTGCCATGGGTCACCATGAAATTGATGATCGCGGGCGTCGCTTTATCAGCCGCCACAGACAATATCGCCTTCATTTTCGCGGTCCTCGTCATCCACGAGGACAATCATTTTCCCGGCCTTAAGGTCTTCGAGGATTTCAGGAATTGGAGAAAAAGCCATAGCCCCATCATAAGGCGAGCTTTGCCGTAAATCGATTGGCACATAAAACGCGGGCAATGTCTGTCGCCGGTGCAGTTTTTGACCGCATAAACGGCTAAACTCTCCCTGGTGTCATTTATGATCCATAAGCTTTGGTGTCATCGCGTTTAAAAGGACGGATCCCATGTCAATGTTTGATGCGTTAAAGTCCCTCGGCAATCCCATGGACCTGATGCGCAAGGCTCGGGAGATGCAGGAGAATATGCAGAAAATGCAGGAGGAACTGGGCCGCAAGACCGTTTCTGCCGACGCGGGGGGAGGCATGGTTTCAGCTGTGGTTAACGGCCGGATGGAAGTTGTGAAAGTGCGGATTGATAAATCCAAAATCGACGTGAACGACACCGACCTGCTTGAAGATGTGATTACTGCCGCCATTGCAGCGGCGCAATCCAAGGCTTCGGAAATGATGCGCGGCGAAATGCAGAAACTCGCCGCCGGCGCGGGATTGCCGCCGGGCATGCTGCCTGGGATGTAAATACCACCGCACTCTGAAGCATCAATCTGAGCTTTTCCCAAGATCCTCCTGTTCGTTTTGCATCTATAATGTGAAGCATGACCATTCCGCTAAACGCCAAGTTCACCCTGAACGACCTTCGCGACGCGCGTATCAGCGGAACGAAGGTTCCCATGCTCACCTGTTACGATTACACCACCGCAAGGCACATGCAGGAGGCCGGTGTGCGGGCTCTGCTGGTCGGTGACTCCGCGGGCAGTGTGATCCTGGGGCACTCTTCCACGCTTCCAGTGTCGTTGAATTTCATGATCGAGCTCACCGCCGCCGTGCGGCGCGGTGCGCCCGATGCGCTGCTTGTCGGAGATATGCCGTTCGGCACCTACCAGGCGTCCGATGCCCAGGGCGTGAGAAATGTTGCGCGGATGTTGAAACTTACCGGGGCGGACTGCATTAAATTAGAAGTGGCGATAAGCCACACGACGCTGGTAAAAAGGCTTGCTGACGCGGGTGTCGCAGTGATGGCCCACCTGGGTCTAAGGCCGCAGGCAGTTGGTTTATTAGGTGGTTATCGATCGCAGGGTCGAACCGCTGCCTCTGCTGATTTGATTGTCGAAACCGCCGGCAAGATGCAGGAAGCGGGTGCTGCCTGCCTGTTGCTGGAAGCGGTTCCCGCGGAGGTCACCGCCGCTGTGGTTTCTGCGACCACGGTGCCGATTATTGGTTGCGGCGCAGGACCCGCGTGCCACGGCTTTGTGATCGTAACGCATGATGCCCTGGGCCTGACACCCAGCAGGCCGAGGTTTGCACCATTATTAAAAGATATCAATGGTCCCTTAAAGGCTGCCTACAGTGATTATGTGAAACAAGTGACCACGGGACAGTATCCGGCAGCGGAACATCTGTATCAGATGCCCGGGGATGAAAAGGAAAGGTTCTTGAAAGAGTGAGCGCGAGGCTAAACCCGCGGACCACCAAAACCCATCAGAAATCTTTGGAGAAAAAATGACGAAATTTAAAAAAGCATCGGCTGTGTTGGCGTTAACGACTGCATGCACCTTTGGCATCTTCGGTGGTAAGGCGCTGCTGGAAGATGTGCAGGCCGCGCGAGCCGAGCAGAAGGTTCAGGCCACCAGTGAAGAACTGCAGAGTGTAAAAGATCTGTCGACGGTGTTTCGCGAGGTCGGCCGCGTCGTGGAGCCCTCGGTCGTGCAGATCGAAGTGCGTAAAACCGTAAAAGGCAGTGGACTTCAACAGCTGCCGGGCAACGACCCGCTGCTGAAGAAATTCTTCCGCGACCACGGCCTGCAAACCCCCGACGGGCAGGCCGCCCCACCGGATCAAAACGATGACAACAGCAACGGGGATGATCAGGCCGCGCCTGATGCGGGCACCGAGGAAGTCGGTACCGGCAGCGGTGTGATCCTGGAGACAGACGGTTCCACCGTGTACATCCTGACCAACAACCACGTAGCCGGCGGCGCGAGCGAAATGGTCGTCACGCTCGCCGACGGCCGGGTCATCAAAGGCGGTAAAACCATCGGCGCTGACGCCAAGGCCGATCTGGCGGTTGTGAAGATCAAGGCCGACCATGTCATTGCCGCCAAATGGGGCGACAGCGACGCACTCGACCGCGGCGACTGGGTGCTCGCCTTCGGTTCACCCTTTGGCTATGTGGGATCCATGACCCACGGGATTGTCAGCGCGCTGAATCGCACGAATGTCGGAATTCTCGGTAATCAGGGATATGAAAACTTCATCCAAGTGGATGCCCCGATAAATCCCGGTAACAGCGGTGGGCCGCTGGTGAACATCCACGGCGAGGTGGTCGGTATCAATACCGCCATCGCAAGCCGAAGCGGCGCGTTCAGCGGGATCGGGTTTGCCATTCCATCGAGCGAAGCCCGGGGCATTTACACTATGCTCAAGGAAAAAGGCAAAGTGACCCGCGGCTGGCTTGGTGTAAGCATCGAAGATGTCCAGCGAGACCAGGGTCTGGCCAAGAGTTTTGGATATGAAGATGACAAAGGCGTCATCGTTCAACAGGTGATCGCGGGCACACCGTCGTCCGGGCACCTCCAGGAAGGTGACATCGTCACTTCGATAGAAGGGAAAACCGTCACGAACGTCCAGCAGCTTCGCAATCAGGTTGCCATGATCGCGCCCGGAACCAGCGTGAAGCTCGGCGTTTTCCGCGATAAGAAGGAAACCGAAGTTGCCCTGACGATCGGTGAGCAACCCGACAATGTGATGTCCATGGGCCCGCGCGGCAGCGGCATCGCCCCGCAGGACGGCGCAGACCGAAGCCGCTTCGCTTGGTTTACATCTTTCGAATGTGACCGACGAACTGGCTCAGAAGTTTAATCTGGGCGACGACCAGAAAACCGGCGCTCTGGTGACCGGCGTTGAACCCCATTCCCTGGCCGCCAAGGCAGGCATCGCCCCAGGCGATGTGATCACCAAGGTTGCGGGGAAAAAGGTGGCCAATTCCGCCGACGCCGCCGCTGCATTATCGAATGTTGACGTGAAAGAAGGCGTCCGGCTCTACATCACCAACGCGGACGGTTCGCGGTTCGTGTTTTTGCAGAAAGATGAGTAAAGGTTGATCATCGGATCAACCGCGCATCCCGCGGCATCGGAACCCGATGCCGCGGGTTTTTTATTGAATGAAATAGAACCCCAGGCGGGCCCGTCGCATCCAGACGCATGCATCCTGCTCTCGGTTCGATAGATTTCTATAGATCTCTGCGGAAACAGTGACGGTTTCAGTTCAGGGTTCCTGGGCGGAAGCCCCTCGATCATCACACCCGACCGCGCGGATTTGGACCGCGCCGGTTTTATCTTTTGATTTTGTCCCCGGGCCCATTTCCACGGTCTAGCCATCCACGCAATCGGCAGCAGGCAGATCACCATCAACCATTCCGCTGCATTATTGCGGTGAAGACGTCTCATTTGAATTGCTTCCAGCTCGTTGCAAATGCGACAATCGGAACGATAAAAAATCCGAAAAAGCCTGCGATTCCCGAATAAAGGTAAGGGCCAAGATCTTCACCCACTCCAGGCCGATTTCCCATCCAGACCGACCCGAAATACGTCACGGCACAGACGATCATTCCAGATGCCGCAAAAATAGTGGCACTTCGCGGGCCCATCAAACCTCCCCCGCCGCAGCGGATTTGCGTTTTACAGCCTGATCCGCCTGCTCGAACGCCTGCTCGTGCTTGACCGCGCCTTTGTCCAGATCGTTCCAGATGTTCATCAGTTCCTGGCCCGCGGAGGAGAGCCCGGCCGTCGCGAGGGCATCTTTGTCGCCGTCGGCTCCCAGTTCCAGCAGTGTATCCAGCCGATCGCGATACATGTCCTGCCCGACATTGTCATCTTCAATCAGCGAACTGATTTTCGCCACGTCTTTGTCGGTCAGGTTCAACCGGCCGGTCGCGCGCCCCGCCTGGTTATTTTCGCGAATCATCCGCAGTCGGCTGACGGTCAACAGTTCTTTGCTGCGCAGGTTCAACTCCCGCGCACTCATCAGCTGTTCCTGCGTTTTAAGTTCAAAATCCTGGGCCAGCGCTTTTCGCAATTCCGGCGACTTCTGCGTCGCTCCCTGCTTGAAGATCGTCTGCTTCTGCGTGCCGAGGGTCTCAATTTTTTTGAACAGCTTGTCCCGCTGCTTGGTAAGCAGGATTTCCTCTTTGCGCAGCTCGCGTGCGTCCAGCTGGCTGAGCGTTTTTTTCCGTCCGAAGATTTTATCGATCAATGCCATGTTCGAATCTCAACAACCCCATTTAGCCCCCGGTGAAGACACCGGGGGTTTATCCGGGACTTCGTGGCCGGTTCTTTTGCAAACGACGACCCTTGTTTAACCACATCAACCCCCCGTGATTCACGGGGGGCTAAATGGGGTTAATGGCGAAATGTGATCATTCGAGTTCCGGCGGTGCCTTCAAAAAATCCCATGGTTTACGACTCCAGCCATTTCGCAGATTGTGCCGCTCAACGTAATCCATTCGCGTGCCAACGGTTCGCCAATCGAAGCACCAACGCTTGTCGTAATCATCAGCCCAAATGGGTCGATCGATTTCCAGATGCCATCTTACCGCATCTTTGGCACATTTAATCACCTCGGCGATGTGATGACGCGTTGCCCCGATCATGCCGTGGGAATGCCAGGACTGCACTGTCAGCCCGTAGATTCGCAGGTTTAATCGATCACGCAGGGCGATGCCCATCGCATTGCCAATCTCGAACCATTGATCGCGTGGAAAGTAATAGGGTTTATGTTTCATGTGCTGCCGGTCATAAGCCGCCAGTGCCGGTTGTTCGGGAAAAATGATGCCATCACTCACCCATCCGCGGGCATCTCCGCGGAGCCATGTTCCGTACGTTGATATGGTGAACATCGTGGCGAGTGTCGAACCCATACGATGACCTTTCCCAATCCCATGCTCGAATCTCAACAACCCCATTTAGCCCCCGGTGAAAACACCGGGGGTTTATCTGGATTTTCGCGGCCCGTTCATTTGCAAATCACGACCCTTGAACTTCCACATCAACCCGCCGTGTATTCACGGCGGGCTAAATGGGGTTGATTGTGCAATCAACCGGCCTCTGGTTCGGCGCGGCGCGGTGAAGGTGACGCCGTCGCCTTTGCTGATTCCGTGATCTTTGTTGATGCCGGATTTGTCACGGGTGTCTGCGGTTCAACTGCCGTTGTTGCGGCGTTTTCGTTTTCTAATTCATCGTATAGCGCCTGCTCTTCAGCGCTCATTCCCATGCTGCCGATTGCGCTGACACTTCCGGCTAATTCGGCGTCGGCTTCGAGGCCGGCCAGCATTTCCTCGGCCTTGGCGGCGTCGGATGCCACCTCCTCGCTGTCGGGCAACTTGGCGCTCTTGCCCTGCTGCACTAATTCCAGATTGTGAAGATGCGTGCTGACAATATTGACCTGCTGGTTCAGCACGGTCAGCAATTGCTGGCGACGTTCGATATCTTTCCGCAGTTGCAGCAATTGCCCGGTGACTCGCCGCTTGGTGACATCACCACTGGCATTTTTGAACTCATCGCGCAGCTTCCCTTCCTGGGACTCGAGCAGACCGATGTCTTCATAAGACCGGTCGCGCTGCTGCATGAGCGCGGTTCGTCGTTCCGACAGGAACGATATCTTTTTTTCATTCTCACCCTTGCGGGCAAACAGCGTTTTGATTCGATCAATCAGCGGCATTTCACCACCTCCGCTCGCGCTGGTGGCGGACAATGGAACGCTGCCCTCGCGAAAAAGAACCACGCGCCCATCCAATCGCCTGGCCACCAGACCAGGCCGCCCCTTGGCGTAATTTTTTAATTCCGATTCCACCAGCTGCAACGGTAACTGCGTCCTGGCGGAAACTTTTTCTGTGGAAATCCCCGCCCCCACCAGTTCGCCTGCCATTGCATCCACTTCTTCGCGGACGCGGTTCCGTTTGGATTCCTCCGCCTCCGGATCGAACAGATCCACCAGCGCTTTGGTTTCCACCGGTCCGAACACCGCCCATCCACCGGCCTTGTTTGGCTCGGCCATTATCACCGTGCGGTCGGCGCGGCGCTCGGCCAACTCGTGGGCTTCAATTGTAAATCCACTGGTGGACATTAAAACGACCGTTGAAGGCACCCCCCCAACAGACGGTGGTATTTCGCTTAGCAGTTTTGACACGTCCGCGGGCTTTAGCGGCTGTGGTGTTCCTCCGGCAAGCAAGGTCCGTGTCGGCGACACGCAGATGACGCGCATGCGTCCGACCACGCCGCGCAGGACGAGCATTTTTCGCTTTTGCAGGATGATTTCCATCATCTCGCCGACCGGCATCTGCTGTTGCAGGTCGCGGTCGGGCATGCGCATTTCGCTCATGATGCGCTTTAAGTCGACCGCTCGATCGCTGCGCTGGACGGACTTAAGCATTCCCGCGACCGGGCGGCGGCCGCTGGTGGTGTCGACGCGCAGGCGGTCGTCTTCCAGCAGTTGTTCGACATGGCGAATGAAATCCATTTCCAGCTGCCGATGCGTCGCCGGCTGTGCCAGGGCGGCAGCCACCAGGTCCGATGTTGTTGCGGTATCACTCATTCGGCTGCTTCGCCCTCTTTCGCTTGTCTTTCAGCTTCACAAACAGATACGTACCGAAGATTCCAAACCAGATCCATCCTGCCCAGGCGAGGTAAATGTAAATGGTTTTCATACGACTCGCTTTTTACCACCAATATCGCACAGCGAGAAGAAAAAGACCCTGGATCGCGAATAGAAGATAAGCGAAACCGGACAGCGCCGGCACCTTCGGCATCGCCGGTTGCGCGTTCCTCGCTATACAGCTGCTCCACATCGCGGGCAGAAACGCGCCTGCTCCGGTATGCGCGCGCCACATGTTTCAGCGTGGCAAAAGCGACCGAATCCATCGTGCACCAGGGGAAATCCCTGACGGGCCTGCTCTGCCAGGGCAATCCTCAGTGCAGGGCTGGAACGCGTCATGTATCGGTTTTGCATGGATCCCGCGAATATAAGCGGAATCGCCCACCACACCTGCGGAACTATCAGAAACAATCCGACGATTATCCACAACGGATTCAGGCCCACGCGAAGCACTTCGGCGCGGACCGGTGCAAAACCCTTCTCCCGCGCGAGCTTGTTGGTCCATTTTACAAACGTGTTGACCGTTACCGCGTGGGAACGCACCGCATACCAGTGAAATAAATACCCCAGCCCCAAGCCAAACATCCAGATTGGGAAAAGATGTTTTTCGAGCGGCAACACAGCCGGAACGGAGGTATCTACCCAGGTTGGCGCGGCGCTAACGGATGCATTCCGTCCGGGGTAATAATCCGTCCCGTGCCAGTGCGCGAGCGAGCGGGTTTGTGTCAACTGATCGTGCTGAACGGTCAGTTGAAAAATTCGCCGAGGCGAATCGCCCTGTAGCAGAAGTGCGCCGATGACAAACGCGTTAAAGCCTGCTGCCAGCCACGGAAGAACCATAAGCATGGGACGCGGTCGAAGGCGACCGACGATTTTGTCCAACTCGCCTGCGTGGCGGGCGTCCACACGACGACGCCATCCGCTGATAAGACCGAGCAAATCGCGCCGTTCTCCTTGCAGAAAATCCGCCCAGCGTGCCGGCCAGAGCACCAGCGGCAGAAGACCTAAAGTTAAAACGGTTTGAAACAACACAGCGATCGGCCCGCTGGCAGCCGTGGCAGCGGGATGGCTCAGGCGCTCGAGGGGATCGCTCATCCGAGCAGATTCGGGGTCGGATGGTTGCAACGGAATGGTGTCAACTGCGGTCACTTGTATACAGCGTAAATGTTAACGGGCAGCGATCAAGCCGACGCGGAAAACCGAGCGAGGGATCGTTTATTATCAAACACGCGCCATCTGATGACCATTGCCGTTGGTGGGACTGAATTGCTGATGACGCGGGCTGTTTGAAAATCGGTTTACCACGGAATTGGTGATATTCGTGCCACATCGCCGGCAATAGTTAGCATGCAGCGGATTGACGGTTCGGCAGCCGGGGTTGGCACAGCAGCGCGCGTTAGTGCCGGGCGAAGTATTTGCGGAGGAACCAAAAAAGATCCAGCCGATCATCCGGCCGATCGACATAATCACCCATCCGCCGAACAGGATAGACGTCACCACCATGACTATCACGAATATAAAGATGAAGAAGATCATGCGGGCACCGTTTCTGGTTTAAGCGTTTCACCGCAGAAGATGCAGAAGCGATCCGAAGCATCCGGATATGCCCCGCATTTTCGGCAGCGACGAACCTGCGCCACCAATTGTACGCCACAATGCATGCAAAATTGATCGGTGGCGTCGACGGATTCATGGCAGCGCGGGCATTGTACCTGCGGTGTGAATCCATCAGCGGTTACCTCGAGCTTTTTTTTGCCAAAGCCCACGGCAGTCGACGCTGTCGGTGGCAACGCGCCCGCGGTTGCCGTGCGCCGGGCAGTGCGCGGGCGAATTCCTGCGCGCTGGTGAAGCGCTTTTCCAATCGCGCGTAGGATCGACGGAAGACCTCGTCCAGCTGCTTTGGCACTGATGGATTTAAGTCACTGGGCAGTTCCGTGCCTGCCGGTTTTTCGCCTGTGAGCAGTTCGTAGAGGACGACGCCGCAGGCGTATAGATCAGCGCGGGCATCCACATTCGCACCGCTGCGTTGTTCGGGGGCCATGTAATCCAGCGAGCCGGCGATATCCCGCCCGCTGGCGTCGTTCATCGATGCTGAATAGGCGATCGATCCCACGCTGGCGCTTACCGCTTTCCCCAATCCAAAATCGGTCACCTTTACCACGCCCGGCGCGAGATATCCGGATGCCGCTGCGGATTCATGGATGAGGATGTTCTCCGGTTTAATGTCGCGATGAATGATGTTGTTCGCATGGGCATAACCAATACCGGCGAGCATCTGTCGCAGAATAGCAACCGCATGGGCAATGGGCACCCGCTGCTTAATCAGCGGCCGCAGACTGGTGCCGGGGATAAACTCCATCGCCAGGTAAGGAGTGCTGGCATACGGGTCGAAACCGATCGCGCGGACAATATTTGGATGCACGAGACCATGTATGGCGCTTCCCTCGCGTTGCAGATTGCGCAGATATTGCGGATCGGTGGGGATTTTTACTGCGACGAGTTGGTCCGTCCAGACATGATGCCGGGCTCGCCAGACCTCACCGAAAGTGCCGCCGCCGATCTTCTCGTTGAGGACGTATTCACCGACTCTTTGATTGGCGTTAGGCATGTCAGTCGTCCGTTTTCATCTGTCTATTGGCAGTCAGCCGCTTCATACGCAACCACGATGACAATCACATCTATTCGAGCTTCTCAGCGATCCAATCGCAGGCAAACACATTATAGACCCCGGCGAACAAGATGGCGGCGGTGTACAACACCCATTCAGTAGCGCCGCGGATCGACCAACCGAACATCCACGCCAGCACGGTGGACTCGGCAGCGGTAAAAAACAACACCAATGTCGCCCCGGCCAGGTTGGTGTTGAATTGTTTCACCCATCCGACCAGCGCAAATGCTGCCCAGGGCAGCAAAAGCACCATCATCAGCCAGCCGATCAACCGGCCAGTATCGGACAGAATCCGATGCTTGGTAGCCGGGTCGGTCTCCCACCAGGCCAGCGCCGCACCCACGATAACCAGCGACAAAACGGCGGTCGCGATTTTGCCCGCCAGTGTTTTTAGAAAGTCACCCACAATTGGTGCGGATTGTACCGGGGAATAATTGGAGTTGGGGTTATAAACGCAGAGAATTTTTCGCTGCCGCGGAGATGAACCGCCGCTTGATAAGATGGCGGTGGTCGACTGGATCAGAATTGCAGTTGGCCGATCGAATCGGCAACCACCTGCAGGAGCGATTTTTCGGTCCCGTGCAGCAAGATCAACCGGTCGCGATCGGCATCATGCAGGCCGATTGTTGTAAAGTCCTCGGCGATTTTCCACATCCAGAAATACCGCAGCCGCCGGCGCATCTGACCTATCCTGCCGGACAGCCGTCGGTCGTTGATCGCGACTGAAATATCCGAAAAACAGCCGGTGGAAACATGAAACCGATTGCTGCTTTTTTGCTGACTTTGAATCCAACCGTCCAGCGATTGTCTTTGCAGCGCGAGCTGCGCGACGGCTATTTGTCGAATCGTAATTTCGTGTAACCGATCCCCAAAAGTAAGCCCGAGGTCGCCGGCATTCAGTTGCTGAGTTTTCAGTTTCATTCCCGCGGGAATAACGCAGCTTAAATCGAAAATCGACCAGAGCGCGGCCCGATTCAAAGGGACGTCCACCAGTGTGGACAGAATTGAATCGGCGAAGAGATTTTCGCGTCGATGTGCGTGATACGCCACCTGCAGCAGTCGCTCGGACACGTAACTGAATCCACTAAAAAGATCCCGGCCCGGTGGTTCGGGTTCGACATAGATCAGGCTGTTTCGCCATGCTGGATCGCGCATCGCAGCTGGTTTTGCTTCATCGGCAGCCAGCTGCCCTACTTCACCGCGCAAGGCGTTTCTGACAGCTTCTTCGGGATCAAGCTTCCGCTTGCGCGGCGTCTGCCAACGCAGTCCCAATCGCGGTCGCAATGCATCGGCAAACAGCGCGTGCCCGTCCTGATAATCGCCTTCCAGCTTAACCGGATCCCACCGACGGGGAATCTGAAACTTCCACCCCTGCCAGCAGACTGTGCGTCGCTTTTCAATCATGAATCACCACGAAGACAATCAAAAGCATGCGGTGAAAACCGGAAGCTGGGAAAACATGCTCACCGCCTTTTGCAATCTCATTCTCCGTGTCCAGGCGTGTTAATCGTGAATCGCAGTGCAGGTCAAAAATTCGACTGAAAGACGCTTTTACTCATGAACACCAGCCCCAGGCTGAGCATCATGACCAGTCCGACGCCGCAACCGTAGCCGGCAAAAAAGACAATGCGATAGTTCGGCCAGTCTTTCGAGCCGAACTTCTTTTGGAAATAGTATCGACCAAACAGCGCGCCGATAAACTGAGGCAAAATCACATCAGGCGTGCTCTGATCCATTCCCCGGATAATTCCGTAGACCAACAAAATAGGCATTCCAAAATAGCGAAGCACAAAATACAGCGACAACGCCAGCCCGAGCCCGGCAAACAGATAGGCCCAATGGAACGCTTCATAAAACGGACCATGCTCCCCGCCGGGCAACGTGCTGCTCATGAACAGCGCGGAGCGGTATGCATTCTGCTCCCAGAACTGGTTGGCATAGGGAAACGCGCTGCTGGGCACAGGCGCAATGCGCCAGATGAACTGGCTGAAAATAAGCGTACTGACGATGACGACCGGCAGGATAAAAGCCTCTGCTTTTATCATGCTGCTGATCTTAGTGCCCGTCAGTTCTGTCTGGCGGAAGTAACTGGTCTGCGCACCGTAGTTATAAGCCGGAAATGGAGCAAACCAGATGGCTGCGCCTTTATAGCCTGTGAGAATAAAAGTTGCCTCCCGGACGAAGGGGATGTTCACGCTCATCCCGATGATCCCTTCCATCCGCGCCGACACATAGCTGATGATGGGCGTATAAATAAACCCGTAAAACAGCAGCACGCCCATTAATGTTTTAGTCACCTCGCTGTTTGCCGAGTTGAGAATGTGTGCCCTGTGCAGCAGGAAATAGGCGGTCGTAATCGTGATCGTTGTCGACAGTAAATAGATGCCGACTCCGACCCAAAGCGAGATATCTCCACGCCCCGCTGGTGGATTAAACAGCTGCCTCCAATCCACTTTACCCACGCCGGCGAGATCCATTTCCTTTTTCCTTCCGAAGAGGCTTTGGAAGACCTGGTAGAAACCGATGAACGCAATAGCCGCCGTCAGTCCCAGGCTGAAAGAAAGGTAAAAATCCAGCGTATTTGCGTTGATGGTGCTGAGCGCGCCGACGCCGCGCACCCAGGTATGGAGGATTCCGAAATGGTAGAGAATCGGGTTACCGATCATGCCCATCAGCAAGCCGATGAATCCACCGACCATGGCCCAGTAGGGAAGCACCATTCCGCTGATCACCAGGCCCAGATCCAGCGTCAGCATCATCGGGACAGCGGGGAGAAAGCTTTCTGTATTTCCGGTCAAATCCTTAAAAGGGATTGGGAAGATACTGATAGCCTCGGGAAGGAACGCTCCGGTAATGGCAGGCAAGGCTAGATAAACCGCGCCGAACACAAGTCCCAGCATCGCTCCGAAACTGAAGACGCGCCATCGCCAGGTTTCCTGGCCGCCGGATGCATCGGCCAGCGCGGTAATCCCCTGCGCGCCGACGGGAGCCATCGGAAAAGGAAGTTTTTCCACATCGCTGGTAAGGCGATACATCACATAGCCAAGACCGAAATGATCAACCCGCTGCAGGATTTGCCCCAAAGCCATGAGCCCGATAGCGGGCAGCCACGCGGAATGGAAAAAGCTTCGGGCTCCCAGGATATTGGGATCGCTGGGGGCAACCCAGTTGGGTATTTTGTCGGCAATACCGAACTGCCGCATGTTGGTGCTGGTGATGAGGAACTGGTTCCAGAGCAACCCACCTGCCCCACCGACAAGACTTGCGCCGGCCATATAGTAGAGAACATAAATTTCAGGCCGCTTAAGCGTAGTGAACGCCCGGCGGGCGACTTCGATAAAGAGGATGACCGTTACCCACTGGGCCGCCCCACCGATATCCCGGCCCGTCACCAGGTTCATGTACATGCTGGCGGGGGTCATGATTAACCCGACGAAAAGCCCGCCGATCATCGATTTAAGACCGAATCCGTCTTCCCAGTGATCGGGCGCGGTCATCAGCTCCCGGAACTCTTTGAGTTCGGGATCCTCAGCCGCGGATCGGCGTTTTCGTTTGGGGGTTATGGTCTGGGCTGAGGTCATTTCGGTAATCGGAAAGAATATTCTCCACGGACGCATAGAGAGCACAGAGAAGAACAATAGAACGTTTGATTGCTGTAGGGTGGGCTTTGCCTACCGGTGGGCGAAGTCCTCCCTGCAAACTGTAGTTCCGCGAGAGATGAACAGATTAAATGCGAACATGGAACATCGAACATCGAACATCGAACATCAAATATTGAACACCGAACCAAAGGCAGAACGATTTTCAACTTTTTCTTCACTTTCATGTTCGATGTTGGACGTTCGATGTTCGATGTTCGCCTTTATTTATTTCTTATTCCTGTCTATTCGCGGCTCCCTTCACACCACCGACGGCGCGTTTTCAGCAAACAGCCGTCGGCTGATCTCGATGTACTCCAGCATGCGCTGGGGGGAAAGGGATCGCCATTGAAGAAATTGTCGACGCAGCTCGGTTAAAAAGCTCCGGTTCATCCGGTACCAGCTGCCGTCATCGCCGCTCAGTCGGCTTAATGTTACCTGCACTTCATAGATATCAGGGTACTGGCCCGGATGCACCAGCAACATCAATTGCTGTCTTACCCCCAGATCAAAAGGGGTCAACCAGATTGTCGTTTTTAATCCCCGGCTCAGGTGACCCTGGTCATCGGGCAGGCTGAAAGCATCCACCGCGGCTGCGGAAAATTTGCCGATGCTTCCTTCCTGGTGCGCGTCGAAAAAATCGGCCAGGTAGGCAAGCACGCCCTCGGCGGCGGTTTTGTTAATCGTGAAGGGTAACACGGCCAGGATTTCGTCCCCTTTGGGCAACGGAACTTTCCAGGATCGCTCGATACTCGGCGCTGCGATTTTGCTCGCAAGGCGCGCCGGAACCAGGGCACTTATTAACACGATCAACAGGATCAAGCCCATTGTAAACATCGCGCTGGTTCCCGAATAATTCAGCGTTACATTCCCCAGCCAGCCCAGCCGCAACAGCACGGATCCGAATCCCTGCCCGATGATGTAACCGAACACAGTGCCGATCAATCCATAGGTCATCGCCTCGGCAATAAAGAGCGCGCCCACATGCAGCGGCGCGAGCCCCAGGGAAGTGTAAATATGAATTTCCCTTCGCCGCTCGGCAATCGATCCCATCATCGTGTTGAAGATGATCAACCCGGCGATCGCTAGCGGAATCGCAACCTGCCCCGCGCCGCTGACACTGCTGAGGTTCGCGGCGACCACCAGTTGCACACCGTCTTTTTCACCTGCATACAATGCAACCGCAAACCGCTTGCTCAGATCATCACTGGCCAGCTTTACCTGCGCATCACCCTGGTCGAGGTCCGGCGCGAGTTTCACACCAATGGCGCTGAGCCGGCAATTGGGCAATAACTTCGATACCCACGCCGGCACAATCGCAAACTGCGTGGCAGGCAGATGTTCGTAGTTGTTGTTCAGCTCCTGCCCACCGCTGGCCGTGTCCAGCGAAAGATCGTCCGCGCCGCTGTCCTGCAGTTTTTTCCCACCGGCATCCAGCGCGTCGCGAACATATTTCAGCGGGGCCAGTCCCTCACCGCTCAGCATGTTCACTTTCTGATCAAACGCATCAGCATCGAACACGCCGGCGACTGTCAGGTCAATTCCACCGATGTCGACCACGCTGCCTTCTTTTGCCCCCAGTTGCTCGGCTATCACGCTGCTGAGATATACGACTTCGGCGCGTGGGTCTTTTTCCAATTCGTTATATTTCGCCTGACCTATCACCTCGGCGATATCGCTTAACTGCGATTCACCGGGGGACAAACCGAGCATCGCGGGCAACGCAACCTGCTGATGATTTTCGCCGACGATGTGAATCTGATCCTGCGGATCCACGGGATTCACGTTCCAATACCGCTCAACAATCAACGGGCGATCGTCGCGATGCTGGCGACGATATAAATCGTCCAGGGCGGCCCGCAGATTCATCAGCATCTGCTCGGTCATCGGGCGAAAACCGCGCTGACGAATCATTAACCCCGAATACCGGCTCGGCACACCGGTGGCGAGCGTGCTGGTATCCAGATATCGGCTCGCACTGGTGAAACAGAGGACAGCGAAGGTAATCAGCACGATAGTGACGCTCGTCAGGGCCGTGCGGAATTTACGCTTTCGCATATTGGCAATGCCGAGCATCACCGCGCTCATCAGCACACTCGCGCGGGCAATAGAGGCGCCTTCGAGCACGCCTCGACCGCTGCGTATGCGCTTTAATTCCACGTCGAATTTGCTGTAGACAACCCCGATAACAATCAACGACATGAAAATGATTGCAAACGCGAGGATGATAATCAGCGGGCTTGAACTGATTTTAAAAGCCGGGTGAAAACTCCACAGCGCGACGGTCATCACCGCGAAAATCACGGTAATTCCGCCAATCTGTTTGTACACGTGAGGTGTGCCCACGAGTAACCTCTCCATGCAGAAGCTGAAGGGCACCAGCAGCAGAAGCAGGAAGATGGCCGCGTGAATCACGTCGTTTGCCATGTCCTGGGCGGCGTAATACACGCGGGCTTCATTGGCCCATGCGCCGTTTGAGTTGGTGACAACGGCCTGACCGTCAGCGTCTTTCGACTCAGCCATGCGAGCGGCATTTTCAATTTGCTCACCCGCCTGCCTGTGCAGCGAATCAATCAGGTCGCTTCGGACGCCTGCCTTTGCGTATTTTGCCAGGCGGAGATCGTCAATCCGCCAGAAGTCGCGCGCCGTGACCAGCGACAGCAAACCGACGCGGTTCAACTGTCCGGGCGTGAATCCGCGACCGAGTTCATCGGCGGCGGCGGATGAAGATAAACCCGCAGGTGTGCTCTTTGGCATGTTTACCAGCATCAGGCGGTTGCCGACCCGACCGTATCTGAATAACAGAAACAGCTTGCTGCTGGCTTCCACATAGCCGGCCATCAGTTGATTCTGGATCTGCACGTTAAACTTCTGCGGGTCGGCGTTTCGCCTGGCATCCAGAGGCAGTACATCGTTGAGATCCTGCAGGTATCTCGGATCGTACAAGCCGGCCAGGCTGAACTCGATACAATTGAAAACCAGTGACCGAAGAGGATCGGGATCGCGATTCAGATAGTTGGCATAGATCTGGATGTCCCCGGCCTGTGTGCCCAGATCGGTGCACGCTGTGACCCGACCGGTGCCGGGTTCAATCTGGTAACAATTGATGGCGACCATCTGCTGATCCAACGCGAGCCGCCACATTGCTTCAAAGCGATAATTTCCGTCCGCGTCGGTCGGCGCAACCTCAGTTCTCCGGGTGCCGATGCAATAGTTTTCCCAGCGAATCGCGGGAATGCGCAGATCATCACGGGAGACGTTGGAATAGGTCGCGAGGAACCCGCCGCGCGGCAGGTCCGGCACTGGTTGCCCCGGCGAGGGGCTTACCACCTGGCCGGTTAATGCAATCCGACTTGGTTTGTGATCGCCGTTGGTGGAAAACTTTGGATCACCCAGTGCATTCCAAAGCAGCACGCGAACCGCGTTGAGCTGATCGATCACCGCGCGAAAGCTGCGAATCTTGTCGAACGTGTCAGCCGGTGTATCGCGAAACAGGCGAAGATCGTCCAGCGAGACAAACGACATGGAGGGAATGCCCCAGGCCTGCCCCATTTCGCTGGGGATCGATTGCGTACCGGGCATCCAACTGGTTGCGGTGAGTGCATTGCTTAAAGGGGACAGATCCATCTTGTCAGCCACCTCGCGATACCAGCCGAAGTCGCTTTCCCCGTTTTCAAACTTCTGCTGCGCCGGTAAACCACTCGCTGTAATGCTGAATGTCGGCAATGGTGGAACTGTGGGCAAACCGGCCCATGTACATGGGGCCGCAACGATAAGCGCGATCGGTGAGATCCAATCCCACCATCAGTTCGATCAGCCATTGGTTGTTAGAGCCTATTTCCGGGTCGGGATTTCTTCCCTCGGCATTGGCAAGCCAATGGTATAGATCGACCCGGTCCTGCAGCTGCTCGCGCCGCTCGGTATAGTTCTGCACGAGCCCGTCGATCCCTTTTTCTGTCGAACCGCCGAGCGTTTCGATCCCCTGCCGGCAAATCGAGCGGGCCTCGTCGATCAATTCAGGAGTCGCCAGATCACCAGGATTTTGCTTGAACGCGTACTCCAGCCGGCTGAGCATTGCCTGGCGAAGCTCAAGGGCCACACGTTCATTTTTGATCTGCGGCGTTGCCTCGGCGTTCTTCACATCTCGAACATCAAACAGACGATCCTGCACAAACATAGCCCGCGTTTCGATCATTTTGCCCAGGCGATTGATCAGCGTGCGATCACCGTAGGAATTGAGCAACTCCGGCGCATCGGCCACCTCGCGCAGGCGACGCAGCTGCTGATCGACCTCGGCCTGCCTTGTATTGAGATCAGCCAGTTCACCGGACCAGGTGGCAGGAACATCGCTGAGCGCCATGTACATGTTTCTGCTGGCGGTGAAGGCGATACTGTCGGCACCGGTGAAACAGAACAACACCGGACGATCCGGCGGGCGACTTGCTAAATCGCGCAGCAACGCGAGTCCGCAGGCGGTTTGCACCGCCTGACTTGCGCCCGGAGCGAGGTCAGGCACAAGGCTGCTGGAATCAAACGGAACAGTGATTGCCAGCGCCGCCGGGGCGACGATGCCACGCGGCCGGGGATTGACCGGTTTGACCAGCGCGTAGTAATTCACCGCCTGAACTTTGCGCCAGGAAACAGTCGCCCGCAGAGTAGCAGGATCCTTAATCCGCCCAGCGCGGAGTGAATCCGCCAGCGGACCTGCTGGCACATAAAATCGTGGAAAATTTACCGGGATGGGGACATCATGGGCACGAAGATCGAGGTTGTTGGTTGTCGGTGTTCCGAGCAGCAGAATGGCCCGGGCACCCATGTTGATCGCAATGGTCCAATTCTGTGCCGAAGTCGTTTCCAGCACTGCAATCTGCCCATTCAGCTCGGCGGGAATAATGTCTTTGAGTTCGGAGTCGCGGCAGTAAACCAGCCGACCTGTGATTCCCTCGGGCGGAGTTGAATTCAGCCGAACGCCCGACGGCCAGAGCGGAAAAAGGTTCTGGACATCTCCGCCTGGAAGGCTGATGGTCGCCGATTCCATGAAAGGCACCATCAACGGATAGATATGCCGCTGCGGGTGAACATTGCTGAGCACACTGATTTGTTGCTGCACATAAGCGGCCGCATCGCGATAGCCAGGCGTGCCTGGCATGCGGGTCTGCAGCGAGGAGAGATACTTTACATCAGCGGTAAATTGCGGCTCGTTTATCTGCGCGTTTGCTCGGCCTGTACAAAGTAAGTTGCCAACGATTGAAATGAAAAAAAACCAGAGCCAGGTATGTAAAATTCCAACGCAATCAGAACTCAGTAACCTGAGAGGCCACCGGAAGCAGGGTACCGGTGTCTGCGATTGATTCGCGTACCACGCTTTTTTCGATGTCGGGATCCAGTAAAGATATAGCATTGGATTTGCGATAAACCACACTGGACTGCGGTATGACGGTCGTATAACCACCACTGCTTGTGGATTTACCTTGCCCAAACTTGATACGCGAAAGGCTCGAGGTATGATTCAACATCGAATAGGAAATGACCGATACAGATGAGGCAGGGTCTGGAGCACTCGATTTTTCTGCGGTTCGCCTCGCTCGATCCATCTGCGGTGGTCCCGTCTGTAACAACGACAAGTATCGCAAGCCTATTCGTTTTTGGCAAAGTAGTTGATATGACGTTGCGGTCAATGCCATAGTCTAACTATAGTCCTATAAGACCGGGGTATTTCCTCCAGCAGATCGCAAAGCGAACTTAGAGCGTGGTATGGATTGCAAGTATGCTGCTGCGGATTTTGTGCCCTGTGTTTTCAATCCTTAATGATCGAAGCGAATCTATCACACTTAAAACCATGTTCTCCGCAGTCCTAATAAAGGAGTCCGTCACCCACCATGCGTAATCGCGACAACATCCGCCCTCCCGCCACATTGCCGGTAGGCGCCTCCACCGTAGACCGTCGCCGGGATAACCGCCGGCCTGTTCAAGCCCAAGCCCGCCTCACCGTGCTCGATGGTGCGCTGGCGAATACCACCCACGACGTTACCACCAGGGATTCGTCAATCAGTGGCGTCTCTTTCCTGTTGAAGGATTCGCTGGCGGTTGGGCAAACCTGCAAAATTCAGATATTTGGGCCTGGAAATCACGTTAACACCCACACCTGCGAAGTGGTTCGATCACGCCCTTTAAGCAGCGGTCGACATGAAATGGCTGTTCAATTCCGCAGCTGATTCCGTCGTCGAAAAAACAAAAAACGAACCATCGCGCCCTCGGCGGCATATTCCTACTGAGCGAGCGACAGCACCGGCTTTCCACAGATGTGGCAAGCTTCCACGGTTGCTTCGATCACGCGCCAATTTGAATATCAAAGCTGAGGTACCCCATGCGACAGCTTCACGATCATTCGTATCATTCGGTCGACATGACCAAGGTAGGAAAGATCATTCGAAAACTTCACGACCAGGTCGTCGGTCAGCGCCGCCGGGTGGAAATCACCCGTGCCGGCTGCGAGGACATCTGCGTAATGGTCAGCAAACGTGAGCTGGAAAGCCTCGAACAGGCGTTGGCAATTCTTGCCGACACCGCACATTTCGAAAGCTTATGCCAGAACCTTCAGTCGTTGCTGAAGAACGCGGGAATGGTTTACGCCCCGCACGCCTGCACAGATGCCAATGTGCAAAATGCGTTTGCAGAATAGGTTCACAGCTAAAAGTTGCCGTTCGAAAACGCGAGTCGCCTGTCCAGCTTTAATGTGGGCTCGTTTCCTTCCAATACAATGGATGCTGTGGCTCTGCCTGGGTGGTTGGCAGGGTTGTCGGAGCTTCGACCTCCGCCAACGTTTCATGATTGCGATCGCTAAGCATGTCATATAACGGCGTGGCCGCCCGAGTTTCGTCGTTGGCATTCGTCGCCGCTGAAATAGCGAAGATACGAACAGCGTCATTATCCGGCAGCTTCAGTTCCTTAGCACCGGCAGGCACATCAAATCCATATTTAAACAGATAGGTGAATTGGTAATACTCATTGCCTCGCTCAGGGTCGTGCCGATGTGAGCTGTACCACGCCACGGTTGCGGGTTTCACAAATCCGGGCACGAGGCCGCTCAGTTTGTTTTTCCAGTTGTACGTGAGGCCCAGCACGACGCCCTGCCACTGGCGGTTGTCCCACATACCGATCGGGCTGGACCAGTCCTGAATCGTCGCTGGATAGGCCTGGCCGTCTATCTCAAATTTTACCGGCGCATCTCCCTTCACCGCCGATGCCAGCACGTATACCCGCGTGCTGCCCGCTGGCAGGGCGAGGCGCTGGCCGCGGCAGACCATCGCGTTTTTCTGGCCATCTGCTTTAGAACCCATTTGGAAAGTAATTCCCTCGCTCACCACTTTTTGCGGAAAGGATTCGCCGGCATATGTATTGCCCTCGGCGTCAAAAGCCCCGTCGGCAAGATTCTCGTGCGAACTCACCGCGTCCAGATCAAAAACCAAAGGCAACGCCACCGATGTGGGCGCATTTAATCGCGCCGACGGAGGCGCGAGTTTCAGCGCAAACGCCCGCAGCGCAAATGGTTTCAGATCAACGCTCAAATGACCGTTGGCCGTGATGTCGGTTTTGCCGATCTCACGCTCCTGGCCGTCGACTTCACGCGCTGACACGATCGGACCAGCGAATGCCACGTCCACCCCCTGGGCGGGCTGACCGTTTACTTCGTGCAGCCGCATGATGATTTCATCACTGTCTTCGGCGTTCTTAATCGCGGTGGTTGTGACATGATCGCTGCCGATCGTGCAGAACGAAACTGCTCGCCCGAGCGTGCCCGTATGAGCGGGCGCCTGGAACGCGAGAAGAGGTGAATTCAACCGCTGCGCACTGGCGGGCGTTTTCGCCTTCTGCCAGCTGTCAGCATGCGGGGCGATGGCGTACACCATCTGATGGCGGCCGAAATCCTGCGATCCCTGATCCTGGAAACCCGCTCGCGTGCCGGGCGTATACAGCAATGTCAGGCGAATCACATTGTCCGCCGGTTTATCCGACCCATATTTGCAGTCATTTAAGATTGACGTCCCGAACGCCCCAGAGCTGTCTGTGAGATCGAGCCACTGCTGCTGAGGCACCTCATATTTTTTGGTCGTGTTATTTCCGCGTTCAATGGCCGCTGTCTGGGATTCATAACTGGCCACAGGGTTGCTTGCCGCCAGCGGAAACACAGCCTCGAGGCTTACCTCGGGGGTTTGCCAGTCGATGGTTGATGCCACTTCGACTTTGTCGCCCGCTGTTCCTGATGACAGCCGAATGACCTGCTTGAATCGAGATCCCATTGCGGTTCGATCCACCTCGATCGCGGCGCGCACGTTACCCGATTCGACCACTTTCACTGTTGATGGGCCGGTCACATATCCCACCGGGGCGGCCGAGCGATCCTCGTAATCCATATTCCAAGCGGGGTACTGTTTTGGATTTTCGTGAAGAAATTCCAGTCGCACGGGGGCGGACAGGGTCTCCCGCTGATTCAACTTATCGTAGATCGATGCGATGTCGCCGTCAGAGTTCAACGTGACTTTAAAGCGAGCGTTTTCCAGCGAGTTTTCGGTTACTTTCAATTCCGAAGCGCCGGTCGCAACGTCAACCGGACGAATGTCATACGTAGCAAAACCAACTGAACCCACTCGTGCCAGAAACAACAGGTGCAGGAGATTTCCGTCGCGCGATACCACCTGCGAGGGGACCACTTTCCCATCGGGACCGAAAACGCTGACTGCGTTTTTGAAATTGTCGGGTACTTGCACAGTCACATCAGCGATATCCTGTCGCTCGACGCTGAGGGGATTGTAAACCACAAGCGGAATCCCTTGAGCCTGCGTGTCCATTGCCCGTACTACCGCGTTGACCCCATTTTGCGCGACGGCGGCGAACTGGTTCATCGCCAGGAATTCGTTGTTCCAGGAATATTCATAGGTCTTGGGCAAGGCGGTGCCCGCCATCGTGTCGTGAAACTGCGCCCAGCACGAGGTTCCACGCGGCATTGAGCTTATCCATCGGATAGCTCGCGCCGCCGAGCCACGCCGCCGCCACCGATGCATGCTCGGCCGCCTCCGCCAGTTGTTCTGCCTTTCGCTCGCAGCGTTTTATGAAAGCTTCAGAGGTGAGTGAACCCGCCGAGTGCCAGGTGAGCAGCAAATCGCCCTTATAGCGAGGCAATTTTGAAATCTGGTCCGGCGTCAGTTCGTTGAACATCTGTTCGCTGGTGGCCGAAATAACTTTCAAAGGCCCATCGCCTGCAACGCTGGTTTCCAGCCATTTCAGTGACGCATCGCTCACCGAACCGCCGCGATCACCAGATCCGAAATACCGATAGTCGACCGGCACGCCGTACTGATCCTGATCTTTCTGCAGCCGGTGGACCCACATCGGATCGCGCGTCAGATCATCGGAAATTTTGGAGGTATAAGACGTCGGATTCAGGGCCGCTACCACGCTGGTGCCATCAGGTCCTTCCCAGACACCGATATTGAACGGAATGCCAACTGCTGATCCCCAAGTCAGTTTCTGTGTCGAAAATCCCTTGATGCCGCAATGCGCCAGGATGCTCGGCAGCGACGCCTGGAAACCAAAACAATCGGGCAGCATATATTCACTGCTCTGCTTGCCAAATTCCTTGCGGAAAAATTCATTGCCGTACAACACCTGGCGAACCAATGCTTCGCCATCCGGCATGTTTACATCCCCCTCCTCAACGGAAGACCCACCGGGAAACCAGCGTCCCGCGGCGATAAATTTCTTCAACTGCTCGTAGTCCTGCGGGAAATATTCCTTGAACATCATGTACCGGTTTGACCCGGTAAAATTAAAGATATAGTGCGGATACTTCTGGAACTTGTCGAAATTATCCTTCAAAGTGTTGTGCAGAAATTCGCTGATGACCTGCGGATAGCTCCAGCGCCACTGCGTATCGAGGTGGGCGTAACCGACGCAATACAGCGTCGGCTTTTTCTGAGTGTCGCCGGCCGCCGGCGCGGTTTGCGCTCGCGCGACCGTACCGCCAAAACCTACGCAAGCGCATGCAGCAGCCAACATCCACAACCGGTATCGTTTATTGATTTTCATAAGGGTTCTCTTTTTATTCGGCCTCTAAAGCCCGAGGCTTTCCTCCAGGAATCGGACGAGGGCGATCGCATCGGTTTCTCCGCGAACGCGATCGCGAAACTCATCGCGCATGACCAGGCGAGACAACCTGGCGAATATTTTCATATGCGCTTTGTCATGTTCCGATGCACGGATCGCCAGCAGGATCACTACATCCACCGGCTTTTCGTCCAGTGAGCCCCACTCAACTGGCGATTGCAATTTCGCAATCACAATCGAATTGCTCGTCAGCGCATCTGACTTACAGTGCGGCAAAGAGAATCCGTAACCGAACCCCGTCGAATAGGTATCCTCACGCTGCCAGATCGCCTCTTCCAATAATTGCGATTTGTCGGTCCTGCCGGCAACGAACAATCGGTCTGCCACCAGCTTGATCGCCTCCTGCTTTGTGCGGCAATCACCGCTGACGATTAATTCGGGCGTCACCAGCGGCAAGCTCGCCGACGCCGAGCCGGTGGTCTGCAAAAGTGTCTGCACTTCCGCCCGCGTCTGGCACGCAACGGCGGCGTCGAGCAGTTTGCGGCAGCTTTCAAACTGTAGCGCGCCGATCGCTGATTTAACCGCCGTCACGCGGGGTGGTGATACGCTGATCTCATCCAGCCCGAGTCCCACCAGCAGTGGAAGCGCGCCGGCCTGATCTCCCATCTCGCCGCACAAACCAATCCACCTGCCCGCTGCGTGCGCCTTTTCGATCACACTCTGCAGCAGTCGCAAAAAAGGAGGATGGGTCCAGGTGTATAGATCCGCCACCTTCGGATTCGCCCGATCTGCCGCGAGGAAATACTGTGTAAGGTCATTGCTGCCGATGCTGAAAAAATCGAGTTCCGCGCACAACTCGGGCATGGCAAATGCAAGCGAGGGAACCTCGATCATCACCCCGAGCAGCGGCATGGTCCCAAGGGGAACACCCTCGGCAATCAGTTCGTCTCTCACACCTTTTACCGTCTGTTTGATCTCTCGAACTTCCTCGATGCAGCTGATCATCGGAACCAGAATCTTGACCTGCCCGGCAACGGTTGCGCGCAAGATAGCCCGCAGTTGAATCTTCACCAGCGACTCAAACTCGAGATACAGCCGGGCGCCGCGATAACCCAGAAATGGATTTTCTTCCACAGGCAAATTCAAATATGGCGCAGGTTTATCACCGCCGATATCCAGCAGGCGGATGATGACCGGCCGCCCTGCGCCAGCGGCGACGGCTGCTGTATAGATCTCTGTCTGCTCCTGTTCTGAAGGGGCGGCATCGCGATCCATGAACAGCATTTCCGTGCGGAATAATCCGATACCTTGCGCCCGTTTGAAAATGCGATCTCTGCTTCCTCGCGACCGGAAATATTCGCGCCCACTTCGACCGGATGTCCGTCGGCGGTAACGGCGTCCAATTTTACATACGCCTGCAGCTGTTCTTGCCTTGCATCAAATCTCGACTGCTCCATCGCATAATATCGTTGCACTGGCTCGGTGATTTCCGTCACCAGCAAACCCTGTTCACCGTCGACCACCACTTGCTGACCTTCGCGCACGCGCCCAGCGCGTGCGTTGCCCCAACAAGCGTCGGCAGGTTCATCGCGCGGGCCAGAATAACCGTGTGAGAAGTCGTGCCCCCTTCAATCAACACTAGCCCTTTTAGATATTTACGATCCAATGCAAGCAACTGCCCGGGCGTTAATCGTTCAGCCACGCAAATCGAAGGTGCGCTCAACGTGGGGCCCGTTCTGCCTTTGGAGACGCCTTGAACCTGGTCGAGAAGCTGGCTGCAGATGTCTTCCACGTCCAGCACGCGTTCCTGCAGGTAAACGCTTTGCGACTGACCCAGGGCTTGAGCAAAAGTCTCGCATGCTTCGACAATCGCCTGGCCGGCTGTTCGTTGTTTGTCGACAATCAGGCTGTAAATCGATTCGCTTAAAGCCACATCTCTCACGATGGCCGCATGTGCTTTAAGTACCTCAATCTCCTGCGTCTGTTTTGACTGGGTGATCCTGAATTCCAAAGCTGCGCCGACAGACTCGCGGGCATCACTGACGCGTTGCCTTTCGTAAACCGGATCGGTTGCTCGTTCATCCGCCAGACTGGACGGGATCACCAATTTGCCGATCACCACCGCTCTGCCGAATGCGACCCCACCGCTGACCGCGCGGCCGCGGACAAACTTTTTCAATCCCGTTGCCAGCAGGGAACGGGGCAGGGCAAGTTCCACCGCCGCGGGTGTCAACTGCGGCAGCGCCGCATCGCAGTGAGGGAGGTCGCTTTTCACAAATCGAGTGATTGCAGCCAAGGCCGCCTGCGCGTCATCCCCATCCACTTCAATTCGGCATGGATCGCCTTGCTTTACGTCCGCGCTCACCATCGACAAAACACTCTGCGCATTGGCGCGACTGCCGGTGCGTTCGTCGATCAACACCATTCTGGACCTGAATCGGCTTGCGACCGCTTCGAAATGGCTTGCAGGCCGGGCGTGAAGCCCGTTGGGAAGGGGAAAATCAAATCGAAATTCGAGACTCATGTGCACGCCCAACTCGACCGGCATCGGATGCCAGTGATTCAAACATCGAAAAACCAGCATCAGATCGGCGGTAAAGCAGCGCCAATTGCCTGCTTTTTATGACGAAATTTTACGTTCAGAATTGAACGTGCAAAGGTCATATTTACTTCAGCTTCTCAAATATTCCTTTAGGATTTTTGATGGCTTCCTGCACCGGAACATGCACCTGTTTACGCCCGACAAAGCGTTCTTCCTGTTCGATTGCAATATCCACCGCGAAGATCACATAGTCCGACGCCTTTATATCCGCGGCCGTCAGCTCATTCTCGATGCCCATCGCCCCCTGCGTTTCCACTTTGATCTGGTGACCCAGCGCCTTGGCGGTCTTTTCCAGCTGCTCGGCAGCCATATAGGTGTGCGCGATGCCGGTCGGGCATGCCGTGACTGCAACGATTTTCATGACGACTCCTGCTGAATAATGCGAAACGAGGTTGGGTTTAAGCGACCGTCATAGAGGCTTCGGAAGATTCTTCCAAGGCGTGCGGACGGTTGGTCATAACCATTAGAATGTTGACTGAAATAGCTGTAAATACAGTGCCGCTGACAATCGCGATCACATACATCAGTTTATGGTCGATCACTGGCAGCACAATCGGCCCACCATGGGGGGCATGATCGCCGACACCGCCCGCCATCGCGATAACCGCCGCCAGCGCCGAACCGACGCAAATGCAGGGTATGACACGCAGCGGGTCCGATGCTGCAAAGGGAATCGCTCCTTCAGTAATGCCGATCATTCCCATCGCCAGGCTGGCGATGCCTGATTCTCTCTGTTCTTCAGTCCAGATTTTTCGGTTAATCATCGTCGCCAACCCCATCCCCAACGGTGGCACGCAGATGGCAGCGGCGATGCATCCCATAATTGAATAATGCTGATCGGCAACAAGCCCCGCGCCAAAGAAAAACGCCGCTTTGTTAATGGGTCCACCCATGTCGAACGCGATCATCGCCCCGAGCAAAGCGGCCAGCACCAGGCCCCAGTGACCGGCATTCATCTGGTCCAGCGCCTGTCCCATGAATGCCATGGCATGAGCGATTGGCCTGCCGACGGGATAGAGCATCAGGTATCCGACGATGGATGAACTGACGATCGGAATCACCAGCACCGGCATGATGGGTTTAATATATTTATGCGCCGGTATCTTCTTCATCGCCATAACGATGTAACCGGCAATCAAGCCCGCGAGCATGGCGCCCAGAAAACCGGCGGTTGCCTCCTGCGTATTTGCCGTCGGGCTGGCCAGCAATTCGTGGGTTGTTTTCTCCATGAACACCCCCATATGCGTGGCAAGCCATCCTCCCACCATGCCCGGGACAAGTCCCGGCTTTCCAGCCATCGCATACGCGATATAGCCGGCCAGCACCGATGGCATCAGTTGGAAAGATGCAACACCGATATCCAATATCAGTTTTAATGTCGGAGAGTGCGAAAAATCAGGGCCCTTGCCTGGAATCAGCGGGGCGAATGCGATGGCGGTGGCAATCATAATCCCACCGCATGCAATGAATGGAATGGCAAACGACACCCCGCTCAGTAAATATTGCCGCAACTTCAGAAACCATTCTTTCATTTCTTGCCTCGTTGTGATGTGACGGAGCCCGTCAAATGTACTCGCTTAAAATAAGATTAGCCAGCCAGATCGAAAAGCGGAAATGCGTGCCATTTGTCAGATAGCTATACCATTTTTACGGTGCGATGCGGCGACGCCGGATGTGTCTACCCATTCAATCATCGCAGCGTTGCAGGCGTTTTTGAGCGGGGGCGGTATCAGGCGCGAAAAATCGTTTTAATGTTTACAAACTCACGGATACCGATGGTTGAAAGCTCGCGACCATAGCCGCTGCTTTTGATTCCGCCGAACGGCAGACGAGGATCGGACTTGACCGCGGCGTTGATAAACACACTGCCGACCTCGAGCCTGGCGCCAATGCGTTCACCTCTGGCGGCGTCGCGCGTCCAGATGCTCGCCCCCAGGCCATAGCGCGAGCGATTGGCCAAATCGATCAGTTCATGTTCATTCCCCGCGCGGATAACCGCCGCCACGGGGCCGAACGTTTCTTCGTCGAACACCGCCATGCCCGGAGTGACATCGGCAAGCACTGCGGGGGAGAAGTAATAGCCAGGCGATCGATGATGCCCTCCAACGACAACGCGTGCCCCGGCATTGACAGACCGGGCAACCTGATCGGAGAGATGATCCAGCAGATCGCGCCGGGCGAGTGGACCTACCTGCGTCGCCGGCTGCATCGGATCCCCGACTCGCATCTGCGCCATCGCGACGGCGAATTCCGCTTCGAATTCATCGGCGACCGACGCCTGAACGATATACCGCTTGGCGGCGATGCAGCTTTGCCCGTTGCTGATACACCGCGCTTTTGCCGCCGCCTCGGCGACGCTGCCGAGGTCTGCGTCATCAAGCACAAGAAACGGATCCGAACCGCCGAGTTCCAGCACTGTCTTTTTTAATGCCGCTCCCGCGATGGCGGCGACTGATCGCCCGGCGCGCTCGCTGCCGGTCAGCGTGACGGCAGCGATAGCAGGATGCTCGATAATTCCTTTTATCGCGGGCGTATCGACCACCAGCGAAGAAAAAACTCCCTCCGGAAAGCCCGCATCGGTGAACAACTGGACAACCGCCTTCGCGCAGCCGATTACGTTCGGAGCATGCTTGAGAACTCCAACGTTACCCGCCATCAGGTTCGGAGCCGCAAAACGAAACACCTGCCAGAACGGAAAGTTCCACGGCATGATCGCCAGCACGGCGCCGAGGGGTTCGTAACAAACCCGGCTTCGACTCGCGTCGGATTCTACCTGCTCGGTCTCGAGCATTTTCGCGGCCTCGGCGGCAAAAAACTCGCAGCATTCGGCACATTTCTGCAACTCCGCCAGTGACTGCGTGATCGGCTTTCCCATCTCGGCGGTTATCAATTTTGCTAACGCTTCGCTGCGCGATCGCAGCAGATTCGCGACTGAAAGCATAAGCGGGGCTCGCTCATCAAACCGCGAGCGCCGCCAACTTTGGAACGCCTGTTGGGCTTGTTCGAGCGTCCGCTGCACGCGATTGCTGCTATCAGGCGCGTACTCCGCAATGCGTTGCTCAGTCGCAGGGTTAGTGGAAGTAAACGTCATACGAGCGACATCATATCCGGCCCAGCCAGGGTCAGTGTGAGCGCCAAAAGTATTTCGACGCCCGACGATAGATCTATCTGATTTACGATCGTTGCGATAACGCTGTTAATGGCGCAGGAATAAATCTGAGCGGTTCACCGGTTTGCAACAGTATGAAGCCGGGTACGCCAGAGCCATCGCAAAATGAGATTACATCGCCGGCGATCTATTTCAATCGCCGGAATTTTCTAAAGGCAGGCCTTGTTACCGCGGCCACTGTAGCCACCGCTGAAGTTTATCGAAGGTTCAATCCGCTGCCTCGAATTACCGCGTCGACTCCGTTACTGGAAGGTCTGCAGAGCACAACCGATACAACGCGTCCCAGCAATTTGCCGCCTTCAATCACCGGCGCGTTTCGCGTGAATGAACCGCAGACCTCATATCAGGACATCACGCACTACAACAACTTTTACGAGTTCAGCACTGACAAGGACGGCGTAGCCGCCGCTGTTGGGGATTTTTCAACAGCCGGTTGGCAGGTTGTTGTCGACGGCCTGGTGTCGCGCCCCACCACCTTCGATCTGGATGATATCCGCAAAATCAGCCCGCCGCAGGAGCGGGTTTACCGCATGCGCTGTGTCGAGGCATGGTCGATGGTCATTCCCTGGGCGGGCTATTCCCTTTCTACACTGCTGGATCGTGTGCAGCCGCTTTCGTCCGCCAAATACGTTGCGTTTACCAGCATCTTAGATCCAACTCGTCTACCGGGGCAAAAGAGCCCGATCCTGCAATGGCCCTATGTTGAAGGCCTCCGCATGGACGAGGCCATGCACCCATTGACGCTGCTCACTACGGGTTTATATGGCCGTCAACTGCCGGTGCAGGACGGAGCTCCGGTTCGCATTGTCATCCCCTGGAAATATGGGTTTAAGGGAATTAAATCGATCGTGAAAATCTCGCTGGTCGCCAGCGAACCGCCTACGAGTTGGAGCCAGTTCGCTGCCAGCGAATATGGGTTTTACGCTAACGTAAATCCAAACCACGATCATCCACGCTGGAGCCAGGCAACCGAGCAGCGCATCGGCGAATCAGATCGTCGCCCCACGCTTCCCTTCAACGGCTATGCCGACCAGGTCGCCGGTCTTTACACCGGGATGGATCTGGATACACATTACTGAGACCCATTCACATGACCGCCGGAAGCACACCTCTCTCCCCACCTACTGGTAACGCTGCCACCGCATCGTTGAAGTCGAATACGTGGGTGGGCGGGAATATGCCCGTCGCCCGGTTCGGACTGATCATCAATCTGCTCGTCCCCTTACTGCTATTGATCTGGGATGCGATGCATCATTCGCTGGGGGCGGACCCGGTCAATTTTGCCATTCATACGACAGGATTTGTAGCGCTGCTTTATCTGCTGCTGTCGCTGGTCGTTACCCCGCTGCGAAGCGTTACAGGTTACAGTTGGCTCGTTCAGTTCCGTCGTTCGCTGGGGGTTTATGCCTTCTATTATGCAGCGGTTCACCTGTCGATTTACTTCTGGTGGGATCGGCAACGGAACCTGTCCGGCACGGTGCATGAAATCACGCATCGATACTATCTGCTGATCGGATTTCTCAGTCTCGCCCTGATGGCTCCGCTCTGGGCGACCTCGTTCAATGCCGCGATCCGGGCGATGGGTGGAAAGAACTGGAAGCGGCTGCATCGCCTGGCTTATGTGGCTGCAGTGCTGGGGGGCATGCACTTTTATCTTCAGAGCAAGGCCGACAAACACGAGCCGAATCTTTTTTTTGCCATCCTCGCGCCCCTGTTTGCCTGGCGATTATATCAAGCAGTGCGCCACGTCACGCAGCCGCACAAGCCGGTAGTCTCCGTGAGCACATCTTCTGCTCCCGCGACAACAAGGCAGCGATTTTTTAAGGGGCAGCTGCGGGTTATCGACATGATTCGTGAAACTCCCAATGTGCGCACCTTCCGTCTTGCGCCGCTGGAAGGAAATTCGCTTCCGTTCACCTTTAGCGCCGGCCAATTTCTCAACCTCTCGATGGAACTGCAGGGGAAGCGTGTCAGCCGCTCGTACACGATCGCGTCGCCGCCCACGCGGGAGGCGTATGTCGATCTGACCATAAAGCGTGAATCTCAAGGACAAGTTTCAGCTTACCTGCATGATATGTTGATGACGGGCCACTCGGTTACAGTGTCCGGGCCCGCAGGTCGATTCAGTTTCGACCCAGCATCCGCCAGCGCCGTGCTTCTCATCGCCGGTGGCGTGGGCATAACGCCGCTGATGTCGATCGCGCGTTACCTTACTGATATCGACTGGCCCGGGCAGGTCGATCTGCTCGTTTCCGCGCGAACGCCGGATGAGATCATATTCGCCGACGAATTGACGAGTCTCGCTAATCAGTATCCGAACCTGCACGTTCACATTACTGTCACCAGAGCGTCTGACATGAAGTGGACAGGCTTGCGCGGCCGTATCACTGCCGAAGTCGTTAAGGCGCTTGTGCCGGATTTCACCGACCGCCCGGCATTTATCTGCGGCCCGGATGAAATGGCGCATAATATTCGCGCCGAGTTAATCTCCGCAGGGCTGCCCGCGGCGCTGATTACTGTTGAATCCTTCACCCCCACCGCCGCTGACCCAGCGGAGAGCCAACCCGCGCCAGCGATGACGAAACCATCACCCACGATATCGACCCCGACAGTCACTTTCGCCCGCTCGGGTCGAACTGCACCGCTTGGCAGCGATAAGACGATCCTTGATGCGGCTGAAGAAATTGGTGTGCAGATCGACAGCGAGTGCCGCTCAGGAGTGTGCGGCACCTGCCGATGCAAACTCATCACCGGGCGAGTGAACATGGACATCAAGATCGCCCTCAGCGACGCCGACGAAGCCGATGGCTATATTCTCGCCTGTCAGGCTATCGCAACCGCGGACTGCACCGTCGACGCTTAGACATCGACACTTGCGCTCAAGACACTTTTCGTCGTCAAAGACCCGCCTGTGGCATCGTCTCATGAGCGGTCCTATGTTTCGATGACGATCTTTCTCATTTATGGGTTGAATCTTTCCGCATCCGGTTCCTACCATGCGCAAGGAGATCCCATTATGACCACCACAGTATCTGTCGAAGCAAGCGGTTCATTCCAAATCGGTGATAAAAATGTTTTCCGCCTCGGTTACGGGGCTATGCAGATCACCGGCAAAGGTGTGTGGGGCCCGCCAAAAGATCATGACGAAGCAATCCGCGTACTCCGGCGTGCCCTGGACTTGGGTGTGATCCTGATAGATACCGCAGACAGCTATGGCCCTTATGTCAGCGAAGAACTGATCCGCGAGGCGTTGCATCCCTACTCCAATGATCTGCTGATCGCCACCAAGGCGGGTCTTACCCGCACCGGGCCCAATCAATGGCATCCAGTTGGCAGGCCCGAGTATCTTCGTCAGGAATGTGAGATGAGCCTTCGCCGGCTGGGACTCGATGTGATCGATCTGTTTCAGTTACATCGGATCGACCCCAAGGTGCCTGCAGCCGAGCAATTTGGACTGCTTAGGGATCTGCAAAAAGAAGGAAAGATCAGACAGGTTGGGTTAAGCGAGGTTTCGGTGGAGGAAATCAAGGCGGCGACCAAAGTGGTTCCGATCGCCACGGTGCAAAACCGCTACAATCTGACCGATCGCGCATCTGAAGACGTGCTGGCCTATTGCACAACTCAGAACATTGGTTTTATACCCTGGTTCCCCATAGCGAGCGGCAAGCTTGCCCAGAGCGGCGGACCCGTTGATCGAGCTGCCAAGGCGGATAATGCAACGCCGGCGCAGGTCGCGCTGGCGTGGCTGTTGCAAAAATCGCCCGTCATTCTTCCCATTCCCGGAACTTCGACCGTTGCGCATTTGGAAGAAAACTGTGCCGCAGCGCAGGTTCAATTGACCGATGAGCAGATGCGGGAGTTGGATAAGGCGGTTTGAAGGGGGCGTCTGGCCGGATTATATGCCGCAGCAGGCGCGTCAATACTGTGTTAGTAATTGCACTATACCTTGCGCAATGACCGCTGCATCAACGGGCGGGGTAAAAAGCAAACTTTCCGTGTGGTTAGAATCTCTGTAGCGCTTTGGAATTGCCTGATACATCATCAGCGCCAATGATGTTTCAGGTGCAACATGATGAAGAAAACATTGATCGCTCTTGGATTGCTGGCTGCTACCACACTGTCTGGCTGCGTTGTGGCGGTACCCCGTCCTGCGTATGCCTACGGTGAAGATGATCCCTATTACGGTAACGCGGTGGTAGTGGCGCCGGTCGTCCCGGTTTATGGCTGGGGATGGTATGGCGGCGGATGGTATCGCGGTGGATACGGCTGGCACGGCGGTGGTTGGCATGGCGGTGGCTGGCACGGCGGAGGACACCGCCGCTAACTTTGGATCAAAAACACCGGGATCACCCCGGTGTTTTTTTATGTCGATTCATAAAACGTTTTACCCAGCCCGTAACAGCTCGCGCCCTGGCGTATCCACAAATTCCCCGCCAACTGCGTACGTGCCCGGTTCCGCCTCTCGGCAGGCAACTACACGAATCAATCGCGACCGCTTGCTTGGGCCCAGGCCAATCCGCAGGCGATGCTCGCCTCCAAGTTCAAGTGCTGCAGTAGAGATGAATCCCACCCCCAGACGCGACACATTATAAACCCGCACTTCCCAGGCTTCTTCGTCATCTGGAAGATGCATCGCCAGCCGCGGCTGTGCGGGCAAGATCCAGCCCAGCGTGGCGCCGGTTAACCGGCTCCGCCGGCGACGCTCGTTGAAAGGGAGAGTAGAATCACCCGCTGGCGTTATCGTGGTCTGCATGCGAGATGTTATCGGCACCAACCGCCTGATAAGGTGAAATTCAAAACAAAAAAAACCTGTCGTTGTGGTGCCTCACAGCTATCATCGCTTTATGCGGTCAGGCGTATGGATTTTTGGGGACCAGGTTGATCGCGCAGCTTCGTCTCTCCAACAGGCGCCGCCTGATGCGCCGATCGTCTTCGTCGAATCGTTAAAATTCTGCCAGCGACGGCCGTATCACTGGCAAAAGCTCGCACTTATTTTCTCAGCCATGCGGCACTTCGCCGCAGAGTTGAAATCCGCTGGTCGGGAGGTCCATTATTTTAAACTCGCTGACGATTTCACCAGCGCGCTGGCGGAATTTGTCCGCACGCAAAAGATTGAAATTTTATATGTGATGGAGCCGAACGACCACGACCGCGCGATCGCTATTCCCGCCATTGCAAAAAAGATCGGCTGCCCGATCACGGTGACACCAAATACTCAATTTCTCGCAGATCACGATGAATTCGCGGACTGGACGTATGGCAAAAAATCCCTGGTGATGGAATCCTTCTATCGCTACCAGCGGCAAAGGCTCAATGTGCTGATGAATCCCGATGGCACTCCTGCGGGGGGTGCCTGGAACATGGACAAACTGAATCGCGTGGGCACGATTCCCAAATCAATACCGCTGCGCGGGCCATTCAAATCGGTTCCCGATGCAATCACTCTTGAGGTGATCGACGACGTTCACCAGCATTTTCAAGGCAGTTGTTTCGGCGGTGCCCCTTCCATCCAGCAGATGCGCGATCGATTCATCTGGCCGGTCACGCCTCAATCCGCGCAGGCGGGGCTCGATTATTTTCTCCAGGAACTTCTCAGTGAGTTTGGACCTTACGAAGATGCCATGACCACCCGCTCCTGGTCTTTGTGGCATTCCCATCTCTCTGTTTCCATGAACTGCGGCCTGCTCCATCCCCGAGACATCCTTGAGCAGACACTCACGCACTCACTTCCCCTTGTGACCCAGAATAAAATCCCGATCAATTCCGTTGAGGGATTTGTTCGCCAAATTATCGGATGGCGAGAATTCATGCGCGGCATCTATTGGCGCGAAATGACGCGCGTCGACACTATCCCCTATCCCCAAAGGAACGCGCTCAATGCCACGCACCCGCTGCCCGATTTCTACTGGACCGCCGACACCGATATGAACTGTATGCGCAACTGCCTTCGCCCGGTAATCGAATACGGTCACTCCCATCACATTCCGCGTCTGATGGTGCTGGCCAATTTTGCGTTGCTCCACGGCCTGTCTCCCCAGGCGGTCAATGAATGGTTTATTTATGCCTATGCCGACGGCTATGAATGGGTCACGACGCCCAACGTTGTAGGAATGGCCCTTTTTGCCGACGGTGGAATCGTTGCCACCAAGCCCTACGCTGCCGGGGGTGCGTACATCAACAAGATGTCGGACTACTGCGGGGGCTGCCGCTATAGTCCGAAGCAGTCCACCGGCCCTGACGCCTGCCCTTTTTCCCGGGCATATTGGCCTTTTCTCGATCGCCATCGCAAGTTGCTTGAGAAAAATCCCCGCGTCAGCCTCACCATCAAAGGGTTGAATCGTTTTACCAGGGCAGAGCTCTCGCAGCGGGAATCGGAAATGCAGACCTGGCTGGAGCAGCAGAAGGTTTATCGCCAGTAAATCGCTCCGGCCGCGTGAATATCCTGGGGAGGTTATGTTCCGCGAAATTTATGCGTTTCCCAGGTTTCCTGCCGCTGCCAGAATGCATCGTCGCGCCCGCGATAGAATCCATGCAACGCCGCATCCATTACCGAGGATGTTCTCGCCGCCGATTCTCCAGTGCTTGGACACTTCCCCTTGCCAAGCAGGTCATCGACTATGAGTTGTATCAGTGGCTGCTGCACATGCCGCGGGTTTGGCAAATCGAATTTCTCCTCTCCGCCGGCGGTCAGCAAGCGTACCGGATCGTTCCCGAAAATCGACATTGAAATGCGCCCCCTGGTCCCGCTGATCTCGATCAAATCTTCACGCGTATACGACGCAAAATTCCAGGTGCCCGTTCCCAGTGCGCCGTTAGCGGTTTGAAACTGCACAACGACTGAATCTTCAACCGCGTGGTCCGACGCGAGATTCGCCGCCATCCCCGAATAGTTCTGCAGGGGGCCGAGCAGAAAATCAATGACATCTAACGCGTGCGATCCGACATCCAGAAAAATTCCTGCCCCCGCGTGGACCGCGTCCAACCGCCAGGGCATCGGTCCTGCGTTCAGATCCGGGTAGACCGGTAGCGACCTGCGGTATTGCACCCCCGTTATGCGCCCCAGTCGCCCTGCGTCGATCAGTTCTTTTGCCTTTACAAACCGGGGCAGTCCCCGCCGGTAGTAGGCCACAAACAACGGCAGTTTTGCTTCTGCAAATGCCCGAATCATCGCCTGGCATTCGGTGTGATTCCGAGCCATCGGCTTTTCCACATACGCTGGCTTTCCCGCGGCGCATACTTTCAGAGCCATCTCAAGATGAGCCCCGGGCGGCGTCGCAATATAAACCGCATCCACCTGTGGATCGCCGATGAGGGCATCGGCATCGCTGTACCACCTCGCGACGCCATGCCGCTTGGCATAGTCCTTCGCCTTCAGCGCATCGCGACGCATGACCGCCACCAGTTCGCAGCCCCTAACCTTTGAAAACGCGGGCCCGCTTTTAATTTCGGTGACGTCCCCACATCCTACGATTCCCCATCGAATGGTTTTCATTCCAGCATGCTGGATTCACATCCGCGCGGTGTCAATACACCAGCGCATAGCGATCCTGCCGACGCCGACTCCCCGTTGAGTGGCGACTGCTATGCAGCATTCATCCAGACCTGCAGCAGGCCGCACGATCCGCGGGAGCTGACGCGATCACTTAATTACGCCGATTGCCCATCAACCTGAGCATCAACAGGAACAGATTGATGAAGTCCAGGTACAGCATCAAAGACCCCACCACCGCTAACCGCCCCGCAAGTTGCGGATTGGTTGCCGTCTGCTCTGCCACCATACGAAGGCGCTGCGTGTCGTAAGCGGTAAGCCCGACAAAGATCAGCACGCCAGCGTATGTGATTCCCCAATACAGCAGGGAACTGGCGAAGAACATATTGACCACCGAAGCGAGAATCAGCCCGATGAGTGCCATGAATAACAGGCTGCCGAGTTTTGTGAGATCGGCTTTGGTCACGTATCCATACATGCTCATGGCACCGAACGTCCCTGCAGTCACCAGGAACGTGCCACCAAGGCTTGTCGCAGTGTATCGCTCGACCAGCATCGACAGCACAAAACCATTGATTGCTGCGTAGACCATGAACAGCACGGTCGCAGTGCTTGCGCTCAGGCGGTTGATCGCGCCACTGATGGTCATCACCAGGCCAATTTCCACCACGAACGCGACGATCAAAATCAGCGGGTTACGGGACATCTCCCGCAGACTCGGGCTGTCATTTACCGCCCAGGCCACCACAGCGGTTAAACCCAGGCCAGCGGCCATCCAGGCGTAAACAGCATTGAAAAACTGAGCCACCGTCAACGCATCCGCATTGGACTGATACTGCAGGCTCGACGGACGAGTAGAAGAACCAAAGGGACTATTTGGGAACTGTGACATAATATTTATTCTCCGGTCCCATGGTATTCCGCTAAAGGCAAAAAGCACAGGCCCTTCAAAATAGAGAATTATTTATAACAATGCCGGAGCGCCGGGCGACGTATCACTGCCGGCGCCGTTGGGGTGGGGGAGGAAAGTTACGCCAGAGCTGACTGCCTTTGCGGCGACCGCGATCGGCAAAGAACAGCAGACAAACAGCTCTGATATTCGAGCTTGCGTGAAGTGGATATCGAGTCGTTTCACTCCGCCAACATGGCGCTTGGCCTGTCGGAGCGGAATGATGAAAGGCGAAATGCTACATGCTGCTGTTGAGCGAGCCCCAGTGAGCGAGCACCTTCGTGCCAACCTTGCCAATAATCGCGATGCACGCGACGACGATCAAACCGGCAATCAGCGCGTATTCCAGCACTTCTCCGCCAGCTTCGTCGGTAATCAAAGATTGGATAGCTTTTTTTGCTCGCATGACTGCTCCCTGTACAGTTCTTCATCGGGCGGAATAGGGATGAGGCTTAGTCCATCGCGATTTTTAACGTGGTGCATCATCGGTCTGATAACCAACGGTGGTTCACCAGAGTGGCAGGGAAAATCCTCTGTATCTGGCCAATACGCGGACTACGCGGACTACGCGGGCTACGTCAACGTCATATGAACGTTCGCCCTGCCGGTCACTCAATAGTCATGATGTCGGGGTATCGCTGACTACGACCGATGCGCCCGGCGGCGTGACGAGTTCCGGTGTGTCGGACGTTATCGGATCGGCAAATTCGTCGTCGGATTGCTCGAGATAAACATCGTCCAGATCCGTTGCATCGACTTCCCGTCTCATCAGATAATAGATAATGGTGTTGGACGAAAAGTAGAAGCTGATGGCAAACGCCCCGAGCATGGCAATCACCAGGTGGACCCAGAACCAGATAAGCCGGGCACCAATCTCCTGGGCGAAGGAAAGACCGAGCGTGTCGATGTCGTAGGTCAATCGGGCAGCGGTGCTCGGGCTTGGCCACATGCTGGTCCAGAGTGGAACGGCAGAATCGGTGGTAGTGAAGATTGCCATTCCGGCAAAACGATGGGTCAGCACGAGCATGACTGAGATGAAAAAACGCACGAACAAGTAGGAAGCTGCGCCGTAAACCACCGAGAGAATTGTATAAAACGCCAGCCGCCAGGGCCGGGCATACAGATAGCTGAAGCTTCGGCTGATCGCATCGAAGCTGTCTGAGCCTTCAACCGCCACCGTTGGATACATCAGATTAAACCCGCCGATCAGTCCCAACAAAACCAGCGCCATCAGGAAACCCGCGCCAAGCGCGACGATAAATGCCAAACCAACGATGATAGGTCCAATGTATGGAATATTGACCAGCGACGAACCCAGGGCAACAAGCAACCCGATCACCACTACGATCAAAAGCGGAATAATTGGAGCAAAAAGGAAACTGAGAAATTTCCCACCAGAGAACATCAGGGCCGAGCGAATACTGAGCTTTTCATCGCGGGCCACATGCACGGCAGCGATCCGGCAGATTGCGCCGCCGAAGACGGACCAGATCACGAGGAAAATAGCGCCCAGCAGCATGAAATAGACCGGGTGCTGGGTCATCAACCAGAGGGGACCTACAACAAAAAATCGTCCAAAGGACTGTATCACGCCCGGTGCTCCACCGTTGCCTGAGTCGGTAGTCGGCAACCCCAGTGGATTTTCCGCATGCGCCGCGCGCTCTTCACCAAACCAATTCCATTCTCGCACACCATGGACGACATTGCTGATCTGGTTTGACTGGTAGTCAAAGTAGACATCAAACAAGCCCAGGTTTCTAATCCTGCAGGCTTGTGCATACTCAGCCGAGGCGTCGATAAATCTCTGCCGAACCTCAGCTTCGTAGGCGAGGTCTATCTGGGCGCGAACATCGGCGCGCTCGAAACCATCATCGCCGCCTTGTGAACAGCGGCGGCATCGCGAACGGCCTGATCGCGATTCTGAATGATCTTGTTTTTCAGCAGTCCAAGATCCGATCCATTTCGCGCGGCTTTGTCAGCTGCTTCGGCATTGTTCTCTATATGAAGCTGCAGAAGCTGCTGGGCATACTGAGCTTCGACTTGATCCCGGTACTTTTTGCGGACATCGCTGAATTTTTGTCCCGGTTGAGCGTAAGCTGCGAACTGCTCGTAAAGCGCAGCTTCGTTGGCGATTGCGCGATGTTGCATCGGCCAAAGCAGATCCAGCGTATGCCCGCCGAGGTACAACAGCGCCAGCGCAACAAGCGCAAGAACGAGCTTGGACGGATGCACCGCCACGCGAAACGCGCGGAACAAGTTGATAAACGGGAATGTCTGTCGCCAGCTGATGCCACGTACCGTCAGCGGTTCATCCGCCATTGCAAGCTCCTTCTTTTCCCGAACCAGATATCGCAGAAGCGCGGGGCGGTCATTATAGGGAACCGAGTAGCGCGGGCAATGGCTGGGGGGCGGAAAGGAATTGGAATCGCGATTTGCAAACGCAGAGCGATCCCAGACATTAAGAAACGGGTGCTCCAGGTCTCAATCTTCCGCTGAATCCCCATTGTCCGGCGAGATCTCCACTGGAATCTGATATCGCCCGTCCAACCAGCGGCCCAGGTCGATTAGTTTGCACCGCTCGGAACAAAACGGGAAGTTTCCCCGAGGCTGATCCGTTGCAGGTTCACTGACCGGCTTCTTACAGATTGGACACTTGATCGATGGCATCTGTTTTTATCATAGGCCTGTCGACGGCGGATTCGAAACGATTCTGCCTCGAACATCTGCCGTGCAATAGATTGCAACACCCTTCCACTTTATCAGCGGGGGGCCCAGAAAAGCAGGCGGATCGACTTGAAACCCGTCGCGCCATATCAGAACACCTCCCTGCGATCGCATCGCCGAGTCGATATCATGAATCCCAAACACCGGCGAGCTCTTCACCACTTTCACGTTGAAGCGCGGCAGCGGCAGACCGGCGCGCCCGCCAAGAATAAAATACTTCCTGCGATTGCCGCGATCCTGAATCAAATTTTCTTCTGACAGAGCGCGCGGTAATTCCGTGGTCGACTGCCTGAATCGGCTCAGACCTGCCTGCATCTTTTTTCGCCAGGCCTGATCATCGGTCACCTCTGTCCACAATGCATCCGCAGCCTGAGGTGTCGGTAGAAGGGTCCGCACGCCTCCTTCGATCAGGTAGACGGTGGTTCCACTCGGCACATGCTGCTCCACCCAGTCAACAGCTGCATCGCCCCCGTCCGAGGATCGGTTCGATTGAATCTCCAAAAGCGACCGAGCCAGCGGAAAAAGTAATACGAGCACCGACACAATCGGAACTGCCCGGGGCCATTTGATCAGCAAGGGGCCGGTTTCGATTAACACCAACAGGATCCACCCGATATACACTGCGCCGTGCTGGTGAATTCCGTCGGCAAATCCGATCACCATACTGATCGTTAATAGCAACGTATAAAAACCAAGAACCGCAATCCGCCCGCGCTGCCCTTTAGGTTGCAGAAAAATCCCGAACAAGCCGGCCACTACCAGCAGCCCAAGTCCCTGTCTGTAGATCAGTTCTATGAGAGCGCCTTTCCAATCCTGGCTGTTCGTGCCGGCGAATCGGACGGTTGCGATTGTTCGCAAATTTCCCAGCACGTGAATCATTAACCAGGGCGACACCCATACAGCAACGCCGAGGCTTAGCAATATTAATTTTGCCAGTGCGAGCTTCCAAGGAGTTGCTCCACGCCGATCCCAGAAAATCCAGCCAACCATTGGCACAAGACAGAGCATCTCAATGCGGGACCCGATCGAAAGCCCGAGAAAAATTGCCGTCGCAATCCATCTGCGACTCACGCCTGCGTTGGAAGACGCGAAAAAAAGTGCAGCAATGCTGAAAGACCACGCCATGGAGTACGGCCGGGACATTTCGCTGAAGGTCAGGAACAAAGGAGCCCCCGCGAATAGTCCCCCCACGAGCAGCCCCCCTACCGCGCCGCCATATCGAAAACCAAGCCCTGCCGCCGGCGCGACGGCAATGATCGCCAGACCCGTTACCAGCAGTGTCATCACGCGGTGCAACAGGCTGAGGTCGCGATAATTCTCAAACAGCACGCGATCTAAAGCAGTGAAAGGTCTTACCTCAATCGATTCCGGGTGCGACGCTGGCACCGGATGTGCAAAATCCCAGGCACTTTCCCCCGCTAGATAAGCCCACCCCGCCCAATACAAAGGCCCTCCCGGTGCGGCCTTGTTGCCCGGTGTGATTCCCTCAAGCAGTTGCAAACTTCCCTGGCAATATCCCGTTTCATCCATGTCACGAACGGTGTAACGCGATGGAAAATCAAGAACCCGAAGCGCGATCGCTATGGCCAGTAAGATGATCAGCACAGAGATTCGAACCAATGTCGTGCGATTGGCGGGCATGGGTGGGATGCTATGAAGTCGAGAGCAGGTGTCAATTCACCCTTGCGCCGGTGTCGCGAAGGATCGGCTTCTCCGCCCCTTCACACTGCCTTGCAGGTCCAGCAAAAAGACGCGGGCAAGTTCACTTTCAGATACGAATCCGGTGAAGCGTACTGCTTTGAAACGATTGTCGACAACGCACCGTCGTCTAACGAAGAATGTGTGCCGGCGCGGGCGATTCATATCGCACCCGCAACTTCGTCAGCGGATGCACAAACTCAATTGTCGCGGCGTGCAGGCAGAGAGGCGAATCGCTTATCGATAATGCCTGGGCATTACCAAGCCGCCCGTCCGGCAGATACACAGGATCGCCCTTGATCGGCAAATTCAGCTTCCACAGATGCGCCCGGATTTGATTCGTGCGTCCAGTCAGCGGCGTCACTTCAAGAAGCGATGTCGCATCATCGAAAGTCGACGACAGCTTAAACCGCGTGCTGGCCGGCAATCCGCATAGATCGGGAACCCGCGTGCCGCTGTCGCTCAGTGCGGCATGACATTCGAACATCGCTTCGGTCGGCTTGCCCTGCACACGCGCGAAATAGGTCTTATCAACAGTCCCCGATTCAAACTGTGGTTGCAACGCACCGGCGATCTCCCTGGATTTACTGAAAACAACCAGGCCTGTTGTGTCGGCGTCTAATCGATGCGCCGGGCGTAGATGCACGGGGTGGTAAACCAGGTTCAGCAAATACGACAGCGTATTGCGATTAAACCGTCCGCATGGATGCATCGGCAGTGGCGCGGGCTTGTTGACCACCACAATGGCATCATCTTCGTGCAGAATCTCAATTGCAGTTGCCACATCAGGTTCCAATGTGGCCGGCATCAGATGCAGCAGCCGTTCGCCTGCTCGCATGACACGCCCTGGTTTTACCGGTTGATCTCCACACAGAAGTCGATTGTTTTCGCAGATTTCAATCCAGTGCTCTGCTGATAGATGCGTGTGCATCGCGTCGAGAAATGCCAGCAGTTCCATTCCGTCAAACCGCAATGGAACGCTCAACGGTCTTACGTTGTCATACGGCACGCTGCCAGGTAACGGCGATGTTACTTTTGAAAGTGCCTTGCGACGCGACGTGATTACCCTGGCGTATTTCTCCTCCACTGTCTGGTAGCAATGTGGACACGATACCGCCGGCACATAATGCGGCGACAACTGATCCTTTTCGCTCAACACCGCCTGGCAGGCGAAGCATTGACGAAGGTTGCTTTCCTCTAACCGTGGGTTCAATGCAACCCGCTGATCAAAGACAAAGCATTGACCCTGATAATGCGAGCCGCCGACTAATTCGAAATATTTGAGAATACCGCCGTCGAGTTGATACACATCGGTGAAACCCGCCCGTTCAAGGAACGGAGCAGCTTTTTCGCAACGAATTCCCCCGGTGCAGAAGGTGACGATCGGCTGACATCTCAAATCCACGGGGAGTTGAGAAACTGCCTTGGGAAAATCGCGGAAATCGTCCACTCCAATGGACACCGCATTCTTGAACGTGCCGGCCTCCACCTCGAAATTATTACGCGTATCCAGCAGGGTTATGGGCCGACCTTCATCGAGCCAGCGCTTGAGCTCTTCAGCTTGTAGTCGGCGCGAGGTATATCGCCGTGGATCAATACCGTCGACACCAAATGCTATGATTTCGCGCTTGATCTTCACCAGCATTCGGCTGAATGGTCTGGTCCGGCTATAGCTTTCTTTCGCCGGCAAATTTTCCAGACCGGGTATGGATCGCAAGCGCATCAGCAGGAGGTCGACCCCGGCGCGCTCGCCGGCGACAAAAACATTGATGCCTTCGGGACTCAGCAAAATCGTTCCACGCAGCTGATTGGCCTTTGCCAAAAGCCTGAGTTCATCGCGTAAACCGCTTAGACCCCTCAGCCCCGCAAACTGATACGCAGCAATGTTAACAATTTCGGGCATAGGCTTTATTACTTCAGCGATAACAGCTGCCATGCGTCGGAAGATTTCGTTTCAAATCCGTGAAATAAGACCAGAGACCAGGCAACAAGTAATCCGCGGCTTCTTCAACCGTTTTTGACACCAACGGTTAGGAAGTCAACCGCCCATCCGCTCACACCGTCGCCGGGTCCGTCGATTGTGATGGTCAGCATCTTGTTCGCCTGCAGTTGCGAAGGATTGATTCCGATAGAGACATATTGCTCGACCCGATCCGCGTCATTCAGGCTGTTGAGCAATGCGGTCAGCGCGGGGTTTACGATGCCGTTGATGGAAGCCGTATAGGGAATGTTGATCGTTGGATTTTCAAACCCATCGGTAGCGATGCCAAGTGTCAACGATTTGATGGGATGCGCAAGTTGTGTCAGCGCGCTGTAATCCAACGTGATCACCTGCGGTCCAGCCAGCTGCCCCGCAGCTGGTACTTCATTCGATCCCACGTAAATCTGATCGGTTCCCGGAAACGCGCCAACTGCGGGGGAAAAAGCTGAAGGAGCTACAAACTTGGCCGAAGAAATACTCGTTGCATCAGTAGCCAGTCCCGTGAGAGACGCTTCGCGGAAAGGATTTCCGCCCGCGGTATAGCCAGCCCCGAACAGGTTCTCCGACCCGTAGACTTCCACGCCGGTAGCGTCGTTCTCGTAAATGCCCGCGTCCTTGGTAACCAGACCAACTGCGGTTGCGAGGTTGGTTGTTGTGATTGATAAATTCGCGATCCCGGTCTGTACGTCACTTTGCAAAACAGCGTCAGACGGGCCGGCCGCGGCAATGGTGTTCAGATCGGCAAACGCAGCACCGGTCGACGCTGCAATAGAGTCGGTCGACAGCGTCTGTAGATGAGCGACCTCGTTCTGCTCGAACCTTGAAAGAGCGGTGGCAAAAGCATCACGGATGTTTGGGTTGTTCGGACGGATCTGCAGATTTCGCGAGCGGATAAGCAGGAATGCGCCCATCGGCATTCAACGATGATCCGAGCACAAAAACATCGTTTTTCAAAGCCCGGATGTCGGCCGATTCATTCCGCGACAATGCCACAAGCGTCGGCGCCGTGGCTCTCAAGGCGCCGAGGCGGTTGATGTCAGTGTGCAGGGCGGTGCGGACCGCCTGCTCCTGCTGAGTGGCTGTGGAAAAAACCATGGCGATCGCGCGCTCATCGGTTACCAGGGTTGAAAAATCATGGGTAGCCGCAGAAAACAGTTGGCGAGATTCCAGCGCTTCAATGCTGCTTTTCATGTTTATTTTCTCGTTGGACGGTAGATCGTAGATCGCAGATAAACGATACGCCGCTGAAGGCAAAACCGCAATTCGCGGAATGCCCCTGAAGCGACCTGGTTGCGTTGATGACGTGACGAAAGCAGCGGCGGTTTACTTCTTTTTTGCAGACTTTGATGCCTTGGGCTCTGCCTTTGGTTCGCTCTTGGAAGCGGATTCTTTCGCCACGGGCGTTTCCGCTTTAATTTCGGCCGGTTTGCTCTCGGCAGGTGCCGGCTTGCTCGTGTCGGCGCCGCTGTCGCCCGGTTTAGCCTCCGGAGGCTTTTCCTTGCCGGCGGCGTTGTCGGCGTTTTTCTTTTCGTTGTAGCCGTTGTCGCGATAGTCGGTGATGTAAAAGCCACTGCCCTTAAAGATCAGACCGCCCCCCGCGCTGATCAGCCGGCGCACTTTGTTCTTTCCGCATTTGGGGCACTTTTTGATCGGTTCAGACGTAATCGGCTGGAATTTCTCAAACTCGTTACCGCAGGCGTCGCATTTATATTCGTAGGTGGGCATTCGCTTGAGTCCGTAATCCGTGATTAACAGAGAACTGATCGCCGTGGTTGCAACGGATATCCCGCCACGGACAGCTGATCTTCACTCCATCTTGCTTACCGCGACCTTCGCGGGTCGAAGGGTTCTGCCGTGCAGCGTATAACCTTTTTCCAGCAGTTGGGTCACGACCGGCTCTGTATATTGATCCGATGGTTGCTGCATCAAAGCTTCATGCCTGGTTGGATCAAACGCCTCACCAACCTTTGGCGAAATTTCCTCCACCTTCTGCGATCGAAGCACAGCCATGAGCTGATCGTGGACAATCTGCATCCCTTTCAAGATGCTTGCAGCATCCACCTTGGCTGCGTCCTGCGACAAAGCGCGCTCGAAATTATCGATCGTCGGCAGAATGCTCTTGATCAACGAACTATTGGCATACTGAATCCGCGAATCGAACTCGGTCTCGAGCCGCTTCTGCGAATTTTTGTATTCCGCGGTCGCGCGCATCAACCGGTCATATAACTGGTCCCGTTCGGATCGCAGCTTGAGGACCTCGTTGGTGTCGCCCGCGGATTCGCCTGCCCGATCTTCGGCGTGCGGCGCGGTGTCCTGTGCTTCTGGCGGCTGACCATCATCAATTGGTATGCGTGTCATGGCTTAAATACTTCCTTCAGCTTGTCCATGAAGCCCTTTTTCTGGGGCATCACTTTGTCGTCTTCAGTTTCGGAGAATTCCCGCAGCAGTTCTCGCTGCCGATCATTCAGTTTCTTTGGAATCTCAATCAAAATCTGGACCAGTTCATCACCAATGCGCCCGGATCGATGGTCCGGCAATCCCTTGCCGCGCAATTTGAACACTTCTCCGTGCTGACTGCCGATCGGGATATCGAGCTTCTCCGAGCCCTTTAGCGTCGGCACGTCGAGCACCGCGCCCAGGGCGGCTTGCGTGAAACTGATTGGCACCTGGCAGACCAAATCGTTGTTATGCCGCGTGAATATCGGGTGCGCCTTGACGGTAATGTAGCAATGCAGGTCACCAGGCCTCGCGCCGGCTTCACCGGCCTCGCCTTCACCCACCACGCGGACAGCTTGTCCTTCGTGAACCCCGCCGGGAATCTTGATTGTAACCATTCGCTTTTTCAGCTGGCGACCCGATCCTCCGCAGCTGCCGCAATGTTCCTTCACCACGGTTCCACGACCACGGCAATTGGGGCAGTTGGTGACCATGCGGAACATGCCGCCAAATCCCTGCTGGGCAATGCGACCCTGTCCGCCGCATTGTACGCAAACCACCGGTGAACTGCCGGGTTTGGCCCCGCTTCCCTTGCACGATTCACACAGATCGTTTTTTTCGAACTCGATCGTTTTTTCGGCCCCGCTGGCAACTTCGGCCAGCGTGAGCTCGACCTGAACCTCCAGGTCAAAACCGCGCGTCGCGCCGCGGGTTGCGCCTTTACTTCCCTTGGCTCCGTTCCCACCGAACCCGCCGAAGATGTCCTCGAACATCGAGAAGATGTCCGCTGTTTCCATGTGTGAATAGTCGTGCGATGCAGACACACCGGCGTGGCCGTACTGATCGTAGCGGGCGCGCTTGGCCTCATCGGAAAGCACCTCGTAGGCCTCGGAGCATTCCTTGAATTTCAGCTCGGCCTCGGCGCGTCCTTCGCCGGCATTCCGGTCGGGATGATATTTCATCGCCAGACGGCGATACGACCGCTTGATCTCGTCACTGCTCGCGGTTTTCGAGACAGTCAGCACTTCATAATAATCACGTTTAACAGTGGCCACTGATGTTCCCGTTAAAGCTTGCCTGCGCACTCTGCGATCGCCGGTCCCGAGGGACAAATCAAACTACCGTCTTGGCCGCATGCGACTCGCATGAAAATCTCACGATCGATCGCCGATCACTGGTTCTTCAATCAAGCGAGGCACGAAGGAACCTTTTCCTTCGTGCCTCGATCTTATCACGAGTTTTTCAAACTCACACCACCGCGCCGGCGATGACCTGTGCGTCTTCGCCTTTCTTTTCTTTCAGCTCGGTGATCAGCACATCGGTTGTCAGTGCCAGAGCACTGACCGACGCTGCATTCTGCAACGCAGTGCGAGCCACCTTGGTCGGATCGATGATGCCCATTTTAAACATATCACCGTACTCATCGGTGCGGGCGTTATATCCGAAGCTGTTGCTCTTGTTTTCAAGAATCCTGGCAACGACGACTTCGCCGTCTTCGCCGGAATTTTCCGCGATCTGACGGGCCGGGGCACGCAGAGCCTGCGACAGGATTTCAAAGCCGAACTTCTCGTCGCCGCGCGCTTTGCCCTTGGCGGCATCCACCTGCTCGATTGCACGCAGAAAGGCAACACCACCACCTGGAACAATGCCTTCCAAAGCCGACGCCTTGACCGCATGCAGCGCATCGTCGATCAGATCTTTGCGCTCTTTCATTTCGGTTTCCGTATTCGCGCCGGCCTTGACGACCGCAACGCCACCAGTGAGTTTTGCGAGGCGTTCCTGAAGCTTCTCCTTGTCGTAATCGCTGGTGGTCTTTTCGATCTGGCCGCGAATCTGATCGACACGTGCGTTGATTTCCTTCTTCGTGCCCGCACCTTCCACAATGAGCGTATTGTCCTTGGTGATGACAATCCGCTTGGCTGTGCCGAGCTGATCCAGTTCGATATTTTCAAGCTTCAACCCGAGGTCTTCGCTGACGAAGGTTGCGCCGGTAACGGCTGCGAGGTCTCCCATCATTGCCTTGCGGCGATCGCCAAAGCCCGGCGCTTTCACCGCTGCCACGTTGAGAGATCCACGCAACTTATTAATGACCAGGGCGGCCAGCGCTTCAGATTCCACATCTTCAGCGATAATCAGCAGCGGCTTGCCACCAGCAACGATCTTATTCAGAAGGGGCAGCAACTCCGAAAGATTGTTGATTTTCTTTTCATGCAGCAGGATGTAAGCGTTTTCCAACACCGCTTCCAGCGAATTGGGGTTGGTCATGAAGTACGGCGACAAATATCCCTTATCGAACTGCATGCCCTCGGTGTATTCCAGAACCGATTCAGTTCCCTTGCCCTCATCGACGGTGATGACGCCTTCCTTGCCAACCTTCTCCATCGCGTCGGCCATTAATTGCCCGATGTGCTCATCTCCATTGGCGCTGATAGTGGCGACACGCTTGTAGTCTTCATGCCCCTTCACCTTTTTGCTGATGCCCGTGATCGCCGCGGCAGCAACTTCGCTGGCCTTGATGATCCCACGCTGAATGAGCACCGGGTTCACACCCGTGCGGACGTACTTGAGCCCTTCGATAAGAATGGCTTCAGCCAGTACCGTCGCGGTGGTGGTACCGTCACCGACCACATCGCCGGTTTTGCTGGCGACAGATGAGATGAGCTTTGCGCCGATGTTCTCAAAAGGCTGCGGCAACTCGATTTCCTTGGCGACACTGACGCCGTCCTTGGTGATCTTCGGCGAGCCGAACGACTTCTGCATCACCACATTGCGCCCGCCTGGGCCCAGGGTGGCCTTGACAGCGCGGGCCAGCTTGGAAACGCCAGCAAGCAGTTCAGCCCGGGCGTCGGTCTCGTACATCATTTGTTTAGTAGCCATGATTATTTGTCCTTAGTCAGTTGTCCGTGGTCAGTTGTGCAAGTTGTCAGAGCCCATCCATGTCAGAACAACTGACAACGGACCACTGACCGCTGACAATTCCTCATTCCAACACACCAAGAATGTCAGTTTCGCGAAGGATGACAAATTTTTCGCCATCGACTTCCACGTCAGTTCCGCTGTATTTGCCGTAGTAGACGGTATCGCCGGCCTTGACACCCAGCTCCATCCGCTTGCCATGGTCATCCAGCTTGCCCGGACCCACGCTGATGATTTTGCCCTTCGTGGGCTTTTCCTTGGCAGAGTCAGGAAGCAGAATTCCGCTCTTGGTTTTCTCTTCTGCGTCAGACTGTTTGACGATCACGCGATCAGCTAATGGTGTGAGTTTCATAATTCCTTTTTCCTCGAATCAACATTCGTCCTAAAACGATTCCAGTTTCTTTGCTACCCGGTTTTGCGAGTTGCCCCGAGGGCCCCGCTAGCACGGCCCTCCGGGCCCGTCACTAAACCGGTTCATTCATTTCAAGTCTTCGTCGCAAGCCACGTTTCATCAATGCCGCGATAAAAACCATAACGCATAACCCATCCCGAACAGGGCGATGATCAGCATGCCGACGATTGCAAGCGCCCGCAGCGGCGTCTTGATCGGGTCGGGTTGTCGCGGCAATTCTTCCATCGCTCATGCCACCAAAACAGGGCCGGCGGCAACAAGCTTCTTCTTTTTCGAATCCACCGCAGCGTTAAAACCCTCTAAGGTTCTCGCACCGAGCAACGACATATCGCCCGGCTCGGCGAACACGACTTCATCCACCGTCTGAAACTTGTCGCAGTGGATGATTACATATCCAACTGACCGCGTGATCGTCTGCCCATTGGCCATGGTAAAGAGGATGTCCTTCTTCACTCGATCCACTCCGAGTTTTTCGAGTATCTTGCCGGGCAGCCACGTGTAATCGCTGCCAGTATCTACAAGCAAATTTTCCACCATCGCCATCTTCTTCGACTCGGCGATGTGCTGTATCTTGCAGCCGACTCGAAAAGTTCCCATTGCAGACCCTTCCCTTTCTGACAGCCATTACTCGCCGTGATCGGCACTTACTGCTAATGACGGCTAAGTTAGGGGAGGTCTAATTCCGTCAAACTTCGCGGCTGCCTTTACATCATCCCGCCCATGCCACCCATACCGCCCATGCCACCCATGCCTCCCATACCACCGTCGCCGTGATCGTGGTCGTGACCACCACCCGCGGATTCCTTCTTAGGCGCTTCCACAATAATGCAATCGGTAGTGAGCAGCAGAATCGCAACCTCAGCAGCGTTCTGCAGGGCGGTTCGTTCCACCTTGGTGGGGGTAAGGATACCAGCCTCGAACATATCTACGTACTGGCCGGTCAGTGCGTTGTAGCCGAAGCCGTCCTTGCTCTCCATCACCTGGCGGACAACCACTGCGCCGCTTTCCCCGGCGTTCTCTGCGATCTGCTTCAGCGGAGCGGTCAACGCAGTGCGAACGATTTTCACGCCCAGGGCAGCATCACCTTCAAGCTTGAGGTTGCTGCCACCATTTAATGCTTTCAACGACCGAATCAGAGCGACACCACCGCCGGCAACAACGCCTTCGGCGACAGCTGCCCGCGTGGCATGCAGGGCATCTTCAATTCGACTTTTCTTTTCCTTCAGTTCGGCTTCAGTGGCCGCGCCAACATTGATCTGGGCAACGCCACCGGCAAGCTTGGCGAGCCGCTCCTGCAGCTTCTCACGGTCGTAATCCGAGGTCGTCACTTCAATTTCGCGACGAATTTGTTCGATTCGACCCCGAATTGCGGTGTCTTCACCCGCGCCCTCCAGGATCGTTGTATTATCGCTGTCAATTTCCACTGTCTTGGCGGTACCCAGTTGCGAGATTTCGACTTTGTCGAGTTCTACGCCCAGGTCCTTCATGATCGCCTCGCCGCCGCAAAGGATGGCGATGTCTTCCAGCATCGCCTTGCGGCGGTCGCCATATCCGGGGGCTTTCACGGCTGCGACATTCAAAATACCCCGCAGTTTATTCACTACCAGAGTAGCCAGTGCTTCGCCTTCAATGTCCTCGGCGATGATCAGCAGCGGCTTTTTGACCTTCTGAATTTTTTCAAGCAGTGGGATTAACTTCGCAGCTGAACTGATTTTGTCTTCAAAAATCAAAACAAGCGGCTTCTCCAGGCGAACCACCATGTCATCGGTATTGGTGACGAAGTTGGGGCTGAGATATCCGCGATCGAACTGCATCCCTTCGACAACATTCACGCTGGTTTCCAGCGACTTGCCTTCTTCAACAGTGATGACACCGTCTTTTCCGACTTTCTCCATGGCATCGGCCATGATTTCGCCGATCGTGCGATCATTGTTCGCACTGATCGACGCGACGTTGGCAATATCAGCCTTACCGTTGATCGGTTTGGATTGTTTGCGGAGATTCTCACTGACGGCACTCACCGCCGCGCGGATCCCGCGGGCTAGTGCCATTGCATCAGCACCCGCGGTCAGGCTGCGATAGCCTTCCTTGAAAATTGCTTCTGCCAGAACCGTCGCGGTCGTGGTCCCGTCACCCGCAACATCACTGGTTTTGCTGGCGGCTTCTTTCACCAGCTTCGCGCCGATGTTTTCATATTTGTCTTTCAGCTCAACCTCTTCAGCAACCGTTACGCCGTCCTTAGTGATCGTCGGGCTTCCCCAGCCTTTATCAATCACGGCGTTCCGACCACGCGGCCCAAGCGTGACTTTCACCGCCCGGGCGAGCTTGGTCACCCCATCCAACAGGGCTTTGCGAGCTTCAGCATCAAACGCGAGCATTTTGGCAGCCATTAAGAATCTCCTTCAATTTCAACAACCTGGTTTTTCATCCTCGTCAGCAACGGGTCATGGTCGAAGACCACGCCAGCCGCAGTGCGGCCGCATCGACCCCATAACAAAATGGATACCGGCGTCGACCTTTACTCACGACGATCTACAAGTATCGATAAAATCTGTGTTTACGTGGATCGCGGTAATATTGATACGAGCGGCAATAGCTGCCACGCTGGCAGCGGGCGGAAGAAACGCGCGGGAACAATTGCCACAATGGCAGGAAGAAAATACGGGCGTCAGAGCGGCTGATCTGGCGGAATGTTACTTCTCACGCACCGCAAACGGCGCTGCCAGTACTACAGGCCGCTCCTGCAGCAACTGCAAAATCTCCAACTGCTGGCCCACCATTGAGACCACCTCGCGTGGCATCGCTTTTAAAACAGAATCTTCAGAGATTGCGATCTTCGGATGAATCGACGACGAAACCGCAGCGCCGTTTCCACTGAGCATATCCATCAGTGTCTTGGCAGCCGGCAGGACCCGCAGGTCATATCCCGGCGGGAGGTGTGCCTCGTCGGCCGCATATGTAATCGCTTTATCCAGGCCGCCAATTTCATCGACCATGCCAAGCTCTTTTGCCTGCTGGGCAATAAAAACCCGGCCCTGCGCAACATCCTCAATCTTGCTGATCTTCCCGCCCCGCGTGGTCATCACCCGTTGTGTAAATTGATCATATGTTTCAGTCATCCAGCTGCGAACCATCTTGCGCTGAGGGTCCGTGAATTCCTGATCCGTCCCAAACAAGTCGGCATTTTTTCCCCGGGTGAACGACTGAGTGCTGATTCCCAGCTTGTCGTAGAGGTCCTTCATCACAAACTTCCCACCCACCACTCCAATCGAGCCAACAATCGCGGATGAATCCGCAAAGATGTGGTCTCCCGCGCAGGCAAGATAATACCCACCGCTGGCGGCCATGTTACCGATGCTGATGATGACCGGTTCTTTCTTCGCCACCCGGCGCACCGCTTGCCACATGGCTTCGCTCGCCAGTGCGCTTCCACCGGGAGAGTTGATGCGTATCACCACTGCCTTGATATGCGGGTCATTGCTGACAGTCCGCATCGCCTCACGCAGCGTGTCTGATCCGAACGTTTCGCTTTGCAGCAGACTCGCTACACCGGTCTGGCCACCATCCACAATCACACCGTCGGCATACACCACGGCGATCGCCGGCCGCGTAGATACCGCAGGTTTTTTTCCAAGCAGGGAAAAGATCGCAAAAGGACTGGACAGGTCGATCGACTCTTTGGGTGTCGCGCCGTAATCGTCCAACAATTCAATTCTGGTTCCAAGCTCGTCGCTCACCAGATCCTTCAATCCGTCGACATCCACCAGATCATCAACCAGCCCGCGATCCTTTGCCGATTGCGCGCTAAGCACTGAGTCATCAATCGCAGCTTTAACCTGATCGGCTGGCAGGTTCCGATTGCTGGCAATCCCATCCACCACCTGGGCATATAAGCCGTCCATCAGTTTGTTCAATTCGCCTGTGAATTCAGGGCTTGGACCAGTCCGCGTAAATTCCTCGTCGGCTCCTTTGTAATCGCCGATCTGCACGTAGTCCGCTTTCACACCGAGCTTGTCGAACAGCCCCTTGAGATACATCGTTTCAATCCTAACACCGGGAATCATGATCTCCCCACCAGGAAGAATGCAGATGTTGCTGGCTGCACTGGCAATGGTGTAGGTATCGGTGTCATAACCGTCGGCGTACACGAAAGTCTTTTTACCTGCCTTTTTAATTTCCAGAAGCGCATCGCGAATTTCCTGCGACTCGGAAAGATTTGTCCCCGGTGACCCCAGCTTCATCACCACGGCGCGAATCTCCTGATCGTCCCGGGCCTGATGCAATCGATCGATCAGCAACCGAAGGGTCAGTTCCGACGGATCGTCGCCCAGCAGCGAAAAATCGGATGATTTTTCAACCACCTTCCTCGCCAGATCAAATACCGCCACCTTCGTTGGCTTCTCCACCTCATCGTTGATTCGCCGGATTTTCCCCGCCAGATCGCGCAGCGCGCCAGTCGTTTCCGCCGTTGAAGACGCAGGTTGCGTGCTCGGATCGGCAAGCACAACACCCCCGCAGATCAGCACACCGGCCATGACGCTACGCATCGTCTGGGTCATCATAAAACTCCTGTAAAGCAATCGATTGAACCGCTGTAGATGATCGTCAGCCTGGGATTGAAAGGCAAACGCGCAAACGTCTGCCCGTAGCCCATTTTCATGTGCTGCGTTATCGTGCGCGTAACACCGGATCATTCATTTCAGATTTCCGAAGTCTTCATTTTTGACAACAAGACCCGCGGTAATGGTGACCGTGTAATAATCGGAGGAAGGGTTGGTTAGGTGATATCCGGACGGGGCGATTTCAACAAAGCGATATACCCCCGGAGGAAGGTTGCCAAAACTGAATAAGCCACTCGAATTCGTGGTCGTGACGTATTCGCCATTATCCAGCTTGCCGTCTTTGTTGGAATCCAGAAACACCTTCACACCGGAAATTTGGGAATCGCCGCTGTCGTATTTCCTGTCGTCGTTTTTATCCAGATAGGCGTAACCAGAGATCGAACCGGCAGCTACTTTTGTGTTCTGCCAGTTCTCGCCAATGACCTTCGTGCTGCTGCTCACCGTAGCTGTATAAACTCCGGATGACGGACTCGTGATCTTATACCAATTTGAAGGAACCACCTCGCGGATATGATAAGTCCCGGCGGATAAACTGCTAAAAGAGTAAGTCCCGTCCGCTGCCGAGGTCACCTCTGGTTCGCCGCTGTCAGGCGAGCCGTTGTTGTTGAGATCGAGATAGATCTTCACGCCGGAAAACCCGGCCCCGGCGCTGGCGACTTTACTACTGCTGGCATTGTTGACCGACACCTTGCCGGCGATCGATGCAGTCGAACTGCTCATGTGCGCAGTCGCCGAAACGCCGGCCAGATCAGGCACAAAAAGATTTGCGATCGGACTTCCCCGCCCGGTGACCAGATCGTAGCCGGTCCCAGCGGCAAACCCGTTGTTTCCCGAAGTAACATCGTGAAAATCTGACGCGCTGATCGAATACAGCTTCGGTAATGTCTGCGTCGCGCCGTTCAGACTGCCAAGATTTGCCGTCGCCCGTCCTTGATTCGCAATCGCGATTAATCCCGACAAAGTCGGCCCCGAGAGACTGGTTCCAGCCACTTTATACCATTTGTTAACGTATCCGTCGTTATAAGAATCGTAGACATCTACGCCAGACTGCGGGTCACCATCCATGGATACATCAGGCGTCATCCGTCCCGAACCTAAGTGGATTCCGGATTGATACGATGGTTTGCTTTCATATTGGCTGACTCCCCCGCCGCTTGAATCGTATGCAGATTCAGACCCGTAAACACCATTGGTCTGATTAAGCGAAGTTCCACCTCCAGCCACAACGTACGGCGAAAAAGCCGGATAATCCCCGGGTGACCCAAAGTCCCCTGTCGAGGCGACAAATGTCACCCCGCCATGACCAGAAGGTGTCCCAAAATCAGGGTCATAATTCGATTCACCATTAAACTCATTAAACCCAAAGCTCGTGGAAACTACAGAAACACCCGGATAAGAGGCCGCTGTCTTCACACCATAATCCAGCAAATCGCTGGTCCCCGCGGTCGCGCCCTTCTATTAAAACGATTTTCGCCGCCGGCGCAACAGCATGTGACCATTCAACGTCCAGGCTGGCCTCCAGTCCCCATGCCGCATCCGGCGCTGGAGCAGTCGATCCGCTGGATTCCTCAACTTTTGTAAACGATGGCGGATCGGGCAACCCGAACTGCTGGTCAAAAATATGCAGATCGCTGGTGTTGAACCCTGGGCTGGTTGAACTGACAAGGTGCGGCGCGTCGTTGGCAATTACAATCGCGATTGTTTCGCCCGAGCCGTCGCCGGTAATCCCGTTCAGTTTGATCTTATCTATTCCGTAGGCAGATCTGAACTGAGCCGGTGTGATTGCAGTGGGGCTTGAAGTGCCATCAGCCAATGTGCCGCCCAGTGGAGACGCGATAACCAGAGGATGGGCAATCGGACCACCCATCGCACCAGAAAAAAGCCGTCGAGACTCCAGCGATTCAAGCGCACTTTGACGCTTTGACCAGCGGCGCGGACGCAAATCCGTGCGGACAACGCAGCTTTTAGACATTCCCAGTCTCCGCAGTACACCCACCGCGTATTACCCTCGCCGTGGCGGCAATCAATACCGGTAACCCACCATACGCCACCTCGAACACCCGCGTGCGTTATTTTTGCCGATAAAAACAAATTTCCTTCCGCAGGACCCTCCCAAGCCGATCCGACCGCGGCATGGTACCGGGACTATTCTGATGGTTCTCATCTATAAACATTCATGTTACATCTGCGCGAAACCGAAACCATTGCGTTTCGCGGTGATTTCTGGTCTTTTAAAGGATGTAAATGGCTTGTGACTCTGATATTCCTCCTGCCCCCGTTATTTCTGTGCTCGTGCCCGTTTATAACGCGCAGCGGTTTATCGAATCAGCCATCCGCAGCATACTCGACCAGACTTTTCGCGATTTTGAGCTAATCGTCATCAATGATGGATCCACCGATCGTTCGCTTGCCATTCTGGAAGAACTCGCCCGCCAGGATCCACGGATCAAGCTCATCAGTAGGCCCAACACCGGCTATGTCATTGCACTGAATGAAGGGCTCGCACTAGCCAGAGGCGTATTCATCGCCCGCATGGATGCTGACGACCTCAGCCTGCCAACACGCTTCGAACAACAAGTTGCCTATCTACGCGCCAACCCCGACTGCGTCCTGCTCGGCACAAACGTGGCGCAGATGGATGTCGACGGCGACCTGATCGGTCCGATGCCCGACATCGCCTTCGGTCACGATGCCATCAATGGTGCCCTGCTTCGTCGCGGCTGGCCAATCGTGCATCCGGCAACAATGATCCGTACCGATTCCATGCGAAAAGTGGGCGGTTACGTTGTCGAATACTGCCCGAACGAAGATCACGATCTGTTCCTCAAACTCGGCGAGATCGGACGCTTGGAGAATCTGCCGCAGATTTTGGTCCATTATCGCAAACATGATGGCAGCCAATCCGCCCGGAAAATGGAGCAAACCATCACGCTGGTGTCCAGAATAATCATTGATGCCTGTCGCCGCCGCGGCATACCCGTTCCCCCCGAGGCCGCCCAACCCGAGCGCAAACCTCCTGCCAGAAAAGTCGATATCCAACGCAACTGGGCCTGGAACGCCATGAAACATCGCAATATCGCAACTGCCCGGAAATACGCCTTGGCTACCCTCTGGCGTCGCCCCCTCTCCTTCGATTCCTGGCGTCTCACCTTCTGCGCCGTCCGCGGCAGATAACCCAAATGACCCTCGCCGGCAGCTTGCCTTCTCCCTGTCCACGGATACACTCTCCCCGAGCGAAATTGATTGTCCTCCCGCTCTCAACTGCGTCAGGAAAATCAATTCAGCTCAACGTTGGCGACGACCAAAGATCGCCAATGTTAAAGAGACGTAATCACCACGGGGTGTAGCTCAGTTTGGTTAGAGCGCTAGACTGGGGGTCTAGAGGTCGCAGGTTCGAATCCTGTCACCCCGATGCATAAGTGCAGTAAGCGGCCACGGTTATGCCCGTGGCTGTTTCATTTCTAAGATGAAGATTACAGAAAACGCTCGATTCTTCTGTAAAACGTCTTTAAACTTCTGTAAATGTGATCTACAGCGGCTTAAAGCGTGTAAGTTCTCTCACTTCACTGGTCTAACGTCAGAAAACACGATTACAGAATTTTACAGAAAGTGACGTGAATCATGGCCCAGTTAAAGCAGGAAAAAGCCTACTTTGTGAAGTCAATCGGATACGCCGAAACGTCAACCGGGACGCTAAGGGCGAAGACGTTCTATTTGGGTGCTGTCGCAGATGGTGAACGTGCTGCACAACGGATGGCCGACAGGATCATGGACGCATGGGACGCGCTTAAAGCTACCGGTGCCACAACATGGACAACGGAGGCCCTAGCAGACATCAAAGAAGAGACCAAGCCAGCCGCGCCCATCGTGACAGGCAGAGAAGGTTCGCCACTCCCGATCAAAGACATTGCCGCCCAGTATGGTGACTATCTCGACAACCGCGCCGCCAACGGCCAGATTGGTGAAAACACGGTGGTGGTTGAAAAGCATCGCATCGCAAAAGTCATCAGCATCGTAGGTGAAACGCTCCCGATGAATGCACTGGATGACAAACGCCTACTAGATGCAGTTCTCGCAATTTGTAATCGTCCAGAGAACAAGAAGCACGAGAAGAGCCTAGCACCAGCACAACGCATGTCCTTCACTTCTGCGCGTGAATACAAAAAGGCATTCAAGGCGTTTCTTGTGTGGGCAGCGACGACATCAATGCACGGCAGCAAGAAAGGTTTGGTACGAGCGCCCTTGAGCTTTGAAAAGACATTCCGCGACAATCACCCGGTGATGCTGGACACCCTACGCGCGGCAGAGGGAGAAGGATTACCCTAGCATCGACGAACGGGACTATCCAGAGTGGACGGTGCGTTGGATGGAGGCAGCGCGGCCGAAGTTGGCCACGAGGGGCAGCATCATGGTCGTGATCCGCGAGCATGTTCGTGACGGCGTTATTTCGGACTACCTGTTGAAAACACGCTTAGCAATCAGGCAGGCTGGATGGCACGAAATTGATGTGCTGATTTGGAGCAAGCCAGACGCACCGCCTACGGGAAGACCAGATCGTCCACGGCGAGCGTTTGAATACGTCCTGTGGTATTCAGCAACTCCCAAGCCGTTCGCGGAGATACAGGACGAAAAGATTCTGCTTCTCTCTCTCCTAAATCCAATTTACGCGAGCGAAGCGAGCTACTTGCGAAGCCAGAGACGAAGCGGCGGAACGCCGCGCGTCGTCGAGTCGAATGATGTACTCATCATGACGCAGACAGCCCTTTAGAGCTTCAAAGAGAACGGCAATGATAGCAGCTTGTACAAAGGCAAAGACAACTACGCTGCTAATTACAAACTTCCAGTTTGATTCCCGAAATTCTGCACGCGATTAACCGATATCTTTCGCCCAAGAAATCTTATCATCTTGTTACGGTCGCGCAGTAGCCCTCTCTTTGCTCAAAACAGGTCTGTCTCACCAAGCCTTCCGCACTCTGAAAAGCAGTGCATATCTGGTTGCGCAAGGAGTAGCTGACGATAGATGAAACATGGCTGAAGAATCTTTTGAAGTAGTTGGCGGGCAAAATCGTGTGGAATGGTCGGATGTCGCCCTGCCTCGGGAGCGTAAACGCAGGAGACAGTGCGCGGATGCCAAAGTTAAGCCACAAATGACTACCAAACCAACGATCCCGATTTCGAGATCAATCCCAGCTTTTGAGGCTGCTCATTCCTTACCTCTGCTCACTGGAACCGAACGTCAGGTTGCAATGGCAAGGAAGGTTCGGCAGGCATTTCTATCCGAGTTGGTTTCAGGATTGGACAATTACGTCCAGTCGCTTGATGGGGATTGACCGCAGCGGTCCTTGGCGACCCTGAAATGGGTAAAGCCGGGATTGGCAGGAGCCCGCACCGTCAAAATATTCATCCGAGCATCATGCAGCCCTCCGTTCGTAAAACTTCAGCAAGCCGCCGAGTCGCTCATGGCAGATCACTGGTCAATCACGCGGCAGCGGACCCGTACACATCGGCAACAGCTGTGGACGGGCGGATTCAGATGGGCTGCCTGGCCGATGGGAATTGAGAATGCCCCCGCCGTCAGGCCAACGTGAATGAGCGGCTGGCGGTTTTAAATTGCATCAGCCAGCCGTGGGCACCGACCGCCGGCGACGCAGGAGCATCGGGACAATACCGCATAAAGCGATACCCATTGTCGAAGGCTCGGGAACGACCGTTGCGAATACGTAGGGTGGTGGGGCCGATGGGTAAAATGGGCCTATCGCATCGGCTTCAAAAGTATCATCGTCGTTCTCAATATAAACGTTAGCTTGATAACCGTTGGAAAGATTGCTCGCTGTAAACAAAATATTTGGATAAGGCCCGGGATCATAAGGTCCTGGCCCACCCCCGTAGCCAGGATCACGAAGATCAAATCCATTTCCTCGACCCACCGTAGTGGGATACGAGATAGACAAAGCCGAAGCAGTTGCGGTAAACGTCGCTAAGTCAGGACGCACTGGCGCTCCGCCGGTGGAATAAACGTTCGGACCGCCCTCCTCTTTCGCTGTCCAGGAAAAGTATAAGACGTTTGCGTCGCCAAGCTGCCCGAACGTTCCATCCGTCGTGATCGAGCCTGTCAGATCGTAATTGACGCCGGAATCATCTAGAACCGCCGGCACGAGCGCGTAAGTGATCGGCGCAGCCTGCAGAATTGTGGTCCCGGCGAAACCCATGGCGACCGCAACGGCGAAGAAGGCCGCACCTGAACCCATTTTTCTGAATCGCATATTAACCATTTCTAGAATACATTTTGGAAACTCAACGATACTGGCAAGGCAACTGAAGAGGACGCGACCCTCAAGATGAACGTAATTGTATAGGGCGTGATCTAACACGCCGGTAGAGCTCTGCGACGTGGTGAACCACGTCCTACGTCATTTAGAATCCTTCATCAGCCGACCCTGGGCACCGACCGCCGGCAACGTAGGAGCATCGGGTCAATACCGCATAAAGCGACAGCCGCGCCGCCCATGGAAGGCCGAAGCACGCATCGGGCACGGTAACAGGATTGGCGGTGCCAGACAAAGAAATTTTATGGTGCTCAGCCGATGAAGCGGGGAGATTAAGGGGGCCTGGAAGGTGCAGACGGCGGTTACCGCCGCAAGAACTTACTAGAGCTGGTTGCATATATAGTTGTTTCCACTTCAACAGGACAGCGGGCCGAGTCCGGAAACCTGCCGTTCCATGTGGGGACATCATCACCAACAAGGGCCGACCCGGCGCAAAATTTATTCCGCGAGTTTCTCTTCCGCACTTGGTTCTTCACCGGGCTTGTAGCGAGGCTTGAGCTGCGGCAGCAGGAAGAAGGCGATGCACAGCAGCGCCAACGCTACCCCGAAGCGGGGCGCTGCGATCGCGACCGGAACTGCGGCAATCTGAATCAGCGTCGCGCTGCCGTAGCGGCGTGTCATCTGCCGGAGGAAATCCGGCCTTAGGCGTTCGTCCATCACCCGCCGGCCCGGCAGGCCGTAGAACCACTTTCCCATCCAGGTGCAGGCGGTCAGGGCGAGGCCGGACGTCAGAGTGACGGACGCCGTGTGTTCAAATGCCGTCCCGAGGTGGAAGCACCAGATGCGGATCGGGTAAGGGATGACAACAATCGCCAGTAGGAACAGTAGATTCAGCGCACCAAACCAGTGGTCGGACTTCGCATAGATGCGGCCCGAATAGTGGTGCTGCAGCCAATACGCGCCGATCACAATGTAGCAGAGAGCCAGCGCGAGAAATTCGCGCCATTGCTCGACCATTGCGTGCGTCAGGTCGCTGTAGCCGTGCGAGCCCTCGGGAGATCCCGGGACTTTGATTTCGACAATCAGCAAGGTCAGAGCGATAGCGAAAACCGCATCGCTGAAGCCCTCGAAGCGGCTCAGCCCGCGCTCGGCACCATGCGTCTTAGTTTCTCCGCGTTGGTTGGATGTTTCAGGTGTCATGGGGTGAGTCGAGCCCGCCGGTGCAGCGCGTCGCCTATCGCGGGAGTAGATATAGATTGAATTACCCTGGGAGCGCGCAATCTTTGGAAGCCGGTTTTCCTTAGCCAACGCGGGAGGTTCCAGCGCCCGCGGGTGACGTCGCACTCTCGATGAATCGCGCGAGGTAAGGAGCGGTGCGGCTTTGCCGTACATGGCTCACCTCCGCAGGCGGGCCCGAAGCGACAACGCGTCCGCCTTCGTCGCCGGCGCCGGGGCCGATGTCGATCACCCAATCGCTGCCGGCCACGACCCGCATGTCGTGTTCCACGACGATCACGCTGTTTCCCGCATCGACCAGTCCCTCCAACTGCGTCACCAGCTTTTCGACGTCAAACGGATGCAGGCCGGTTGTTGGCTCATCGAGGATGTACAGCGTGTTGCCACGGCTCATGCGTTGCAGTTCCGTCGCGAGTTTGATGCGTTGCGCCTCTCCGCCGGAAAGCTCGGTTGCGGGTTGGCCCAGACGCAGATATCCGAGCCCCACTTGCCGGAGCACATCCAGCGAACGATGCAGGTGCGGTTCATCGTTGAAGAACTCGTAGGCCGTATCCACCGTCATACCCAGCACGTCGGCGATCGTCTGATCGCGATAGCGGATCTCCAGGGTCTTTTGGTTGTATCGCGTGCCATGACAGACCGGGCATGGCGCATAGACGCTGGGTAAAAACAAGAGTTCGACGAAGACTGAGCCTTCGCCCTGGCAATTCTCGCACCGGCCCCTGGCGACATTAAAGGAGAACCGACCCGCCTCGTATCGCCGTGACTTTGCGGCCTTGGTGGCGGCGAAGATCTTGCGCACGTGATCGAACAGGCCCGTATAAGTCGCGAGATTTGACCGAGGCGTTCGGCCGATGGGCTTCTGGTCGACTCGCACCAGCCGCTTGATCTGTTCCATCCCCCCGGCAATGTGCCCGTCGGTTGGGCCGGTTTCCGTACGCTCAAGCTCCTCGGTTTGTTCCTCCTCGTCCGCCGAGAAGTGATGGCCCAGCCGAGCGCAGACCAGTTCCACCAGCGCCTGGCTGACCAGGCTCGACTTTCCCGAGCCCGAGACTCCGGTCACGGTGGTCAGCACGCCGAGCGGAAACTCGACATCAAGCGCAGCGAGATTATTGCGCGTCACTCCGGACAGCTTCAGCCAACCGCGCGGTTGGCGTAGCGTGCGCTGCGGCAGCGTGTGTGCTCCGAACAAATAGTTTCGCGTGCGCGATTCTTCGATGTGCTTTAATCCCTCTGGTACGCCGCTGTAGAGGATTTCTCCGCCGCGCTCCCCCGCGGCCGGGCCAACGTCGACGATCCAGTCGGCGTGGTGGATCACATCGATCTCATGTTCGACGACGAATAGGGAGTTCCCTGACGCTTTAAGCTTGTCCAACGCGCGTAGCAGCGCCTCGGTGTCGACCGGGTGCAGACCCGCCGAAGGCTCGTCCAATACGTATACCACGCCGAACAAATTCGACCGCACCTGCGTTGCCAGCCGCAATCGCTGGAGTTCTCCGGGTGAGAGCGTTGGCGTGCTGCGTTCCAGCGTCAGATATCCCAGACCCAGTTCCAGCAGCACCGTCAGACGTGCGTGCAGATCTTCGGCGATGCGCTGGGTGACAACGGCCTTCTCCGGATGCTCTTTTTTGAGCTTCGCAAGCTTTGGCGCGCCTGGATCGCAATAGGGATGCACGATCTGCGCGAGTTTTTTGAGCGGCACGCGCGAGATGTCGGCAATATCCAATCCGTGAAACATCACCTTGAGCGCATCGGGCTTCAGCCGCTTGCCGTGGCAGGTGGGACATTCGGTGCTGATCATGTACTGACTGACGCGCTTCTTCATCGACGCGCTTTCAGTTCCGGCGAATGTCTGCAGCACGTATTTGCGTGCCCCGGTGAACGTACCCATGTAGCTGGGAGGTTCTTTTCGCCTCAGCGCTTTTTTCACCTCGTCCAGATCCCAGCCGGCATAAACGGGCACCTGTGGCTGCTCGTCGGTATACAGCAGCCAGTCGCGCGTTTTCTTCGGCAGATCCCGCCAAGGCACGTCGATGTCGATGCCAAGCGTGGTGACGATGTCCCTCAGGTTCTGCCCGTGCCATGCCGGCGGCCACGCGGCGATCGCCCGCTCGCGAAGGGTCTTGGTGTCATCCGGCACCATCGATTTCTCGGTCACGTCGTAGATCCGACCCAGACCGTGACATTGCGGACAGGCGCCTTCGGGCGTGTTGGGAGAAAACGACTCGGCGTAGAGGATCGATAGACCCGGCGGATATTCGCCGGCGCGGGAAAAGAGCATCCGCAGGAGGTTCGACAGCGTTGTCACGCTCCCGACGCTGGAGCGCGTCGTCGGCGAGCCGCGCTGTTGCTGCAGCGCCACCGCAGGCGGCAGGCCATCCACTTCGTCGACCTGTGGCGGCTCCATCTGGTGAAACAAACGCCTCGCGTAAGGGTTCACCGATTCGAGGTATCTCCGCTGGGCCTCGGCGTAGAGTGTGCCAAACGCCAGGGAACTCTTGCCGGACCCGGAGACACCAGTAAACACCACCAGTGCATCCCGCGGGATCTGCACGTCGACGTTTTTTAAGTTGTGCTCACGCGCGCCCCTCACCTTCACGTAGCCGGAGAAGCGGTCGGAAGGTCCGCTATTGTGCGACTTTCCATTGTCACGGGCGGGAGTTTGGGAACGCTTCTCATGATCGGTCATGCATGAATGATCGGCCTTTGCTGCAGATTCAGGAACGTCGAAATTGCCGCGCGATCGGTAGGTCTTCATCGTGTAACCATCACATTGAGGGACGACATCCTAAGCCGTTCACCTGTCGGGACGATTTCAATCGTAGCCATAAATCCTCCTTACGTGCGCCTCATATGGGGCCTCTTCGCGTCGCCAAATAACCGCGACAATCGCGACGTGCCATCGCCTTCGAATCGGTTGGAAAGCACCATTCCCTGATTTCGGCGGTACAGCGCGATACCCGCCGCGACAGCGGCGATGCCAAGCACCGTGCGGACCGAAGGTTTGGGCATCCATCGCATAACGTCCACCACGAGGCGCGGCGGCTCCTGAGGCTGAGGCGCGGACTCGGTCGCGCGGGACGTGGGGAACTCTGGCTCGAGATCCTGGCCGGCGAATAGTCGGATAATGGCCGTGACGAACGGCTTCATGTCTTGCGGCCCGCGGCTCGTCACGAGATTCCCGTCGTTCACGAGCGGCTCATCCAGCCACGTAGCGCCGGCGTTGACCATGTCGTCCCGCAGGCCGGGCCAGGACGTTAGACGCCGGCCATCGAGGAGCCCGGCCGAGGCCAGTACCCAGGGACCGTGGCACAGGCTGGCGATCGGTTTGCCCGACTGGGCGTAAGACCGAACGAATGCGCGGGCGGCAGCGGATTGCCGCAGCAGATCCGGGTTGACGAATCCACCGGGGATCAGCAATCCGTCGTAGTCGTTCGGGTTGGCCTCATCCAGCGTCAGGTCAACGCCCACCCGCATGCCTGGTTCGTGCAGGTTCATCCCCCGAATGTGGCCGGGGTGGATCGAGATAACGTCGACCGTCGCACCGGCGACTCGCATCGCGTTGGCGGGAACGACCAGTTCAACCAGTTCAAAGCCGTCCGTCGCCAGCACAGCGATCCGTCGTCCGGACAACGTTCCGTTTCTATGAAATAGTCTGTTGAGCATTTGAGCACTCCAATTAATGGTTTACGGGTTCCTTGCCACCGACGCGTTCGCGCTTGCGAGTTCCTTCGGTCAGAGCATCTCCAGCGGCCGGGGGCCGTCCGGTGGGGGGTACAGTTCGTCCAGTTCGCGACGTTGCGCCGGCGTCAGCGGGTGCTCTAACACGGCGACGTTTTCGAGAAGTCGTTCGCGGTGGCTCGTCTTGGGAATGGCGATGACGTCCGGTTCAGCGAGCAGCGACGCCAGTGCGATCTGCGCCGGCGTCATGCCATAGCGTTGCGTGAGTTCGAGCAGCTCTGGCTTCTGTAGCAGCCGACCCTGCTCGATGGGCGAGTAGGCCATGACAGGGATTCGCTTCTCGCGGAGCCACGGCAGCAGGTCCCACTCAACGCCACGGCGGGTGAGGTTGTACAGAACCTGATCGGTCTGCACGTCCGCGCCGCCGGGCAGGCTCGCGAGTTCCTGCATGTCGGAGACGCCGAAGTTGCTGACGCCCCAGTGGCGGATCTTGCCCGCCTCCAGCAGCGCCGCGAACCCGCCCAGCGTTTCCTCGAGTGGCGTGCCGCCGCGCCAATGGAGCAGATACAAGTCCACTCGGTCAGTGCGGAGGCGGCGGAGGCTGTTTTCGCAGGCGTGGATAGTCCCCGCCCGCGTCGCGTGAGCGGGAAGCACCTTGGTCACGAGGAAGACCTCGTCGCGCCGTCCGGAGATCGCCTCGCCGACGAGCGTCTCCGACCGCCCCTCGCCGTACATTTCGGCCGTGTCGATCAGGCGCAGGCCCAGGTCCAGTCCGAGCCGCAGCGTTGCAATCTCCTCGTCCCGGAGCTTGGGGTCGTCCCCCATGCGCCACGTTCCCTGCCCGACGGCCGGAACGACCTCACCCGATGGAAACTGAACTGTCCTCATGACGTCGGACCCTCGATGGACGACCGCCCGTTAGACCGATTGGCTTACTCAATTTGGCTTACTCAATGCGGCCTTCGGCTGTATCCTTCGACAGTCGCGGGGCGAAGATCAGGTCGGCTACCACGAGTGGCGTGACGGCGGCGAAAATCGCAGCGAGTCCGCCCGGTTTCTTGGTGCGGGTGGCGGCCGCGCCAAGCAGCACGCTGTCGAGCAGGTCGCCGAGCACGCGCGACCACACGCCTGGCGTCGGGTCCTTGTGCGCCAGGATGTCGACTCCGTGCATGATCTCGCGAACGCCGAGCACGCGCAAGATGCCGGTGACCTGGCCGTTGCCGACGCCCATGGTCTTTTCAAGGTGCTTGGGCGCGAGGATCTCGGTCAGACCGACCACGATGCTTGCCCAGCCGAGGCACTGTGCCGCATGCTGGTCGACGGCGGCGCGATGAGACGTTTCGCTGGACGCTTTGGTTTGAATAAAGTGCATGACAAATACCTCTAATCAGTTACCACGCTCTCACGCCGCGGGATCGAGAACGACTTTGACACAACCGTCCATCTTCTCGCGGAAGAGGTGGTAGCCCTTCGGGGCCTCGCTCAGCGGGATACGGTGCGTGACGACGAAGCTCGGATCGATCCGGCCGCTGCGGATGTGGTCGAGCAGCTCAGGCACGTACTTGTGGACGTGGGTTTGGCCCGTCTTGATCGTCAGCGCCTTGTTCATCAACGCGCCCATGGGGATCTTGTCCGACATCCCGCCGTACACGCCGGGGATCGAGACCGTGCCGCCTTTGCGGCAGCAGTTGACGACCTGCCGGATGACCGCGGGGCGCTCGGTCTCCAGCATCAGGTTGGTCTTGACCTTGTCGTAAACCGTTTCGAACGGCGTGGAACCATGGGCCTCCATGCCTACGGCGTCGATCGCGACGTCCGGGCCGAGGCCCGCGGTCAGGTCGAGGAGGCGCTCATAGACGTCGTCGTGGCGGTTGTCGACGACGATCGCACCGGCGTCGGCCGCCATGCGAAGGCGCTCGGGAACGGTCTTGCCGTTATCGATCGCGATCACCTTCGCCGCGCCGAGCAGCATCGCGCTGCGTATTGTGAACTGCCCGACCGGGCCGCAGCCCCAAACCGCGACGGTATCGTCGCGCTGAATGTTGCAGTGGTGGGCGGCCATGTAGCCGGTCGGAAGGATGTCGGAAAGGAATACGAGCTGGTGGTCGTGAAACTCCTGCGGCATGACCTGGCAGTTCACATCCGCAAGCGGGACGCGCAGGTATTCTGCCTGCCCGCCGGAGAACCCGCCGGTCAGGTGCGAGTAGCCGAAGATGCCGGCGGTGGCTTGGCCGAACATCTGCTCGCCGATGTATGCCTTTGGATTCGTGTTATCGCAACAGCTGTGCAGTCCCCGCTTGCAGAAGAAGCATTCCCCGCAGGCGATCGGGAACGGCACGACAACACGGTCGCCGACCTTCACCTTCGTCTTGTCGACGTCGGGGCCGACCTCTTCAACGATGCCCATCGGCTCGTGCCCGAGCACGTCGCCGGGCTTCATGAACGGCACAAAGCCGTCGACGAGGTGGAGGTCAGAGCCGCAGATGCAGGTCGAGGTGATTTTAACGATGGCGTCCCGGCGGTTGAGGATCTTCGGGTCAGGAACCCGTTCGACCGACACCTTGTACGGGGCGCACCAGATAAGTGCTTTCATCATGATAATTGTCCTTCCGTGGCCGGGCGTTCACGATCAGGTAAAGAGCGGACGCCATTGGTTTTCAGTGTAGGGTTTGCCTTGGCCGGTGCAGGTTCCATGCGGCTGGCCGATGATGGTGAGGATCTCGCCAATTTCCATCAAACGCTTGAAATTTCGCAGGTCTTCACGAACCATCCGCTTCGGGTTGTTTCCGAGCAGCGACGCGATTAAGTGCCCGAAACGCCCCATCGGTGGGATATAGTCCATGCGAACGTGCACCTCTGTGCCGCGGTCCTCGCTGAGCCCCGGCGAGAAGGTGATTTGTCCCGCATTTTCGATGTCGGCACCGGGCAAGCTCCGCCAGGCAATGCGTTGGTTGGGCTCGTCAATGGTGATTTCCGCGTCCCACTCAAAGCGCTTGCCGCCAAGGCTGGTCGCCTTGGCGACCCAGTGCGACTTGCGGTCGTCGATCACGCGCACGGACTCCAGGTGCGTCATAATGCGCGGCAGGTTCTCAAAGTTGCGCCAGAAGCCGTATAGTTCCTCAACGGACTTTCGAATGCCGAAGGCGGTTGTGATGTGGACGCCGTTGTGCAGACTTTCTAAGCCATCAGCCTGTCCCTGACCGGGCTCGGTGGTATTCAGTTCCATCGCACGGTACACGGGGCAGGATCCGGTGACGCCGCGACACCATCATCGCGCCCCAACCGCCGCGCCGAGCAGGCCCGGCAGCGAGCCTCGGGACAAGCCGAGCAATCCAATGATCGCCCCGGCGGCGACGGAAACAGCCCGTTCGCTGTCACCGACGTTTACCTTCTGACCGTGCTGCTGGTCCCGCTCGCCCTCCGACGATTGAGCATGCGAGGGGCGATGCCAAAAGAGTTCGTTCTCGACATCCTCCTGCCGTCCAATCGGCTGGTCTTGAGAAGTGACCCCGGAGTTGCCGTCATTGTAGCCCGGCACGCCCTGCGGCGAGTGGGGCCTGGGTAAGTCGTCGAGCCGAGTCATGAATGCCTCCGTGTAAAGTAGACGCGAGTGGCGAGTCGCCGCCTGACCACAGGCAACGCCGGCCCATGCTCCGCACAGGCTACCACTCTCGTCACATGTACATTGCTGCAACTAACGGGCCGCCTTAGGTCGACCAACCCAAATCCTTAGTGTTGTCCTGCATGGCACCCACCGCAGCAATGCACGCGAGAACCGCACCTGGCATCCATCCGCAAAGTCCGTCGGGTTGCTTCGGGTGTCGCACGCTGGGACGACTGATTGGCAGCACGTCTTTGCTCCGCACGGCTAGCCTGTGGCCATGGGGCTTACGAGCGGGGTCTATTGGAAGGCGCTACATTGGGCGTGAGGGGATCATCTAATGCTTCGCGGGCGCGATTCATATCCACGAGTTCGTAGCTAAAACACGGTCGAGAGAATGCCGTCGACTTGTCCAGGGCACCTCACAAAGCATTTATGACGGTCATTCAGCAAGACGTTTAACAACCTACTTTCTGAGCAAAGAACGCACAAAAGATCAACTGGTGTCTTGTCACCTCGATTCGTTATCGGACGTCTTTGTCGGTCCGAAAGATCGGGAAGCGTCTGCAGTTCAGCCGTCTTCGGGCTCTTGCCAAAAGTATTTGTCCGGTTTTCCATGCCTGCTATCGAACCGCCTCTTGACCTTCGTAAAAGCTGAGTCTTACATTGCGTTCCATGAAAAGATCTCAAGAGCAAACAAAGCCGGTGTCGCGGCTGGCGGCGCGTCTATGTCGCGAGTGATAGGTGACCGTGCTTATAGGCTGTACCCGTGTGACTTAAGCACGTTCGTGTGCTTACCGATGATATCTGCGAGACCGCCTGCAAAATCTGATCAGGCTGATGCTTCCGCTTAATCGAATGACACTGGCCGACACAGATCCGTTTCCAGTTGCCACGCCGGGTCCGGCGGGGCTCATTTCTTCATCGGTTGGTGGAGATCCATTAGGGTTTCTCGGTGGGCTGATCGAACGTTACGGCGATGTCGTACGGTACGAAACCAAATTCGGGCCGTGCTTTTTGTTTGTGCATCCTGAGCATGTGCAGACCATTCTCCATCGCGAGAATTATCGCCGCGCGTCGCTGGTGAAAATGATGCTCGGTGATGGGTTGCTCGCCAGCGATGGTCCGCGCTGGCGATCGCAGCGTCGTCTGATGCAGAAGGACTTTCTGCCCTCGGCAATGGCAGGTTTTGTAGAAATCATGGTGCAACAGACGCGGTCGACGGTTCAAAACTGGGAGGCTGCAGCTCGTGGCGGTGAAAGGGTGGATATCACGGCGGCGATGACCCAGCTCACATTGCGGATTATCGTCAGTTCGCTGTTCAGCGAGGAGCTGGACTCACCTGTTCTCAGCGCGCTCTGCTGGCGCGGTGACGCAAACCATCACCGATCTGGGGAAAATTTCGTGGACGATTTTCGGTGTTCCGGTGCAGTTTACACCCACCAGCACAGCGGCATTTACCGCCGGCAAACAGGTGATAGACGCTGTGTGTTACGACTTGATCGCACGCAGGCGAACTCTGCATGCATCGCAACGCCCGCGTGATCTCCTTACGCTGCTCATTGAGGCCGAGACTGAAACCGGCCCGATGACTGATTTGCAGTTGCGAGATGAACTGGTAACCCTGCTGGTGGGCGGGCACGAAACAACCGCCTTGGCGCTGGCCTGGGCATGGAAGCTGTTGGCGGAGCACCCGACGGTTGCAAACGAAATGCACCGGGAGATTGATGCGGTGCTGGCCGGCCGGGCGCCTTGCCTTGCCGATCTGCCGAAGCTTGCTTACGTGCAGGCCGTCTTTCAGGAAGCGATGCGCCTGTATCCACCCGTCTGGTATATGGCCCGCGTTGCCAATGAGAAAGACGTGCTGCACGGGCACCAGATTCCGCCCGGAGCGTGCGTTTTAATTTCTCCCTATTTCACCCACAGGCACCGGGCATTCTGGAAATCGCCGAACCAATTCGATCCGACGCGGTTCATCAACCGGGATGTGAGTTCGCAACCTCGATACACCTATTTTCCGTTTGGCGGGGGTCGCCACCAATGCCTGGGCATGCACTTTTCCATGCTGGAGGGTGTGCAGATTCTCGCTCAACTTGCGCATCGGTTCGAGGTTCGGCCGATAAAAGGTCAGGACGTGCAGCCCGACCCGGGAATCACGCTACGTCAGAAACCCTTGATGCACGCGTTGATTTCATTGCGACAGACCGCTGCGATAGTGTGATAAAGGTTTGATAAATGTCTGCCATCTCCCAAACGATCCCAGACCTGGTGCGCCTCCGAGCGCAAGGCAGCGAACGCGATCGTATCGCCTATACGTTTCTTTCTGATGGCGCTGGCAAGGCCGAATCAATCAACTGGCGCAGTTGCACGAGAGGGCCAGTGGACTGGCGGCGCTGTGGCAAGACCGCGGCGTGGTGGGTGAACCGGTGCTGTTGGCGCTGCCGTCGGGTTTGAAATTTGTCGAGGCGCTCTTGGCCTGCTGGTATGCGGGAGCGATCGCAGTTCCAGTAAGCCTGCCCCGGCATGCGCGCGTAAAGCATCGGCTGGATCGTGTGGTCAACGACGCCAAAGCAAAATTTGTGATTTGTCTGGCCACGGCCCAATCCCTCATCCCGGCTCTAAATGGCGAGGATTCCCCTGGTTTGCACTGGCTCGACGTTTGTGAACCAGTGCAAGGATCCGGGTCAGACAAATCTCCGACTCACATCGACCAGCCTGTTGCACTGTTGCAGTACACCTCGGGTTCTACCGGAAATCCGCGGGGCGTGATCGTCACTCACGCCAATCTCACGGCTAATTCCGCCATGATCGCCCACGTGTGCGGGCATGGTCCGGAAAAGACGATCGGTGGGTGGTTACCCTTATTTCACGACATGGGTTTGGTCGGCTTGCTGATCCAGGCAGCTTATTCAGGCGCCCGCTGCGTCTTCATGTCTCCGGAACGCTTTTTAATGCGGCCCCATCTGTGGCTGCAAATGATTAGTGACTTTGGCATCTGCTCCAGCCCCGCGCCGAATTTTGCCTATGACTATTGCTCGGAAAAAGTGACCCACGAGCAAAAGGCCAATCTTGACCTGCGCGGATGGACCAGCGCGCTTAACGGCGCAGAGCCCGTTCGCGCTCGCACCATGGAGCGATTCGCCGACTCATTTCAGAGTTGTGGCTTTTCAAAGTCCGCATTCTTCCCCTGCTACGGTCTTGCCGAAGCGACTCTGCTGGTGACGGGCCGGCCAATAAGTTCAGAACAAATCGATCCATGTTCAAAAATCGCTGGAGACCGGGTCGCTTGCGGTGTTCCCCTGGGTGATACTCAAATTGTCATTGTCGATCCACAGCGGCATGAGCCGGTTGAAGCGGGTCAGATAGGTGAAATATGGGTTACAGGCAGCACCTGTGCCCAGGGATATTGGAACGATCCAGAATTGACGCGCTGTACTTTCAAGGCCCGTCTCAAGGGCACCGATATACAACCAGACCAGCGGGATTGGCTACGGACCGGCGATCTTGGTTTTATTCAGGATGAACAGCTGTTCATTACCGGCAGGATTCGTGATTTGATCATTATCGCCGGACGAAACTTTTTTCCTGCTGATCTTGAACAGACCGCCGAGTCAGCGCATCCTTCAGTGGAGCCTTCGGGCGCAGCAGCGTTTTCGACCGAAATTGACCAGCTGGAACGGCTCATCATTGCCATCGAGTTGCGACGGGACTTTTTGAAGGCTGCCACTCAGGATCCGGCAAAATGGGCAGAACTTTTGGTCATACGCCGGCAAATTCACGCAGCGGTAGCCGCCGACCACGGAGTAACGCCGTTTGCGATATTACTTCTGCCCACAGGGAGCCTGCCCCGGACCACCAGCGGCAAGATTCGCCGTGGAACAGCGCGTGAGCAGTATCTCGACCAGACGCTAAAAACAATCGAACCACTAACAAGTCACAAATCCGATGTCGTTTCCACTATCTGAATCTTTCCCGGCTTTGCCCAGGCGATCCGAACAGGATGTTCGCGACTACCTTGTGGTCGAACTTTCCAAGTCGCTTGAAGTGGCAGCCACTCAAATCGATCCCGCAGCGTCCCTTCACGAACTGGGCGTTGATTCACTCACCGCGATCGGCATGGCCGGTGGTCTCGCGACCTGGCTGGGTCGCGATGTACCGGCAACGTTGATGTGGGACTATCGATCGATTAACGCCATCGCACTCGCGCTGGCAAGTGTGGATGTACCCAGGGCGCTTCCCGAAGGCATCGTGGTGCTGCAGCCTCATGGAACGGCGACTCCACTTTTTGGTTTTCCAGGCCTGGCGGGAACGCCGCTGGCATTCGCCGCGATGGCATCCAAACTGGGCGAAGATCAACCATTTTACGGCGTGGCAGTCCCGGGCTTTGAGAACGTGCCAGGCTCATACTCCACTGTTGAAGAAATCGCCGCTGCCATGCTGACCATGATTAGGCAGGTGCAACCCACCGGACCCTATCAGTTCGCAGGCTACTGCTTTGGTGGTCTACTGGCATACGAAGCGGCACGGCAGTTGGCCGCCGGGGGTGAGCAAGTCTCTCTGCTTGCCATCTACGATGCCTTCACTCCTGAAGGTCGATCGCCACTGCCGGCATGGCGCAGGGGACTGGTTCATCTGCGTCTGTTGGCCTCTGACGCGAGTCACTGGACTGAGATTGCAGGCAAATTAAGGCTGTCGCATCTGTCTCGAAAAATGCGAAAGCCTCAAACCCCATATTGGATCGAACCGGCAGGGGACGAACTTTCCGCCGGCACTGTTCTTTGGAAAACCAATGCCCTTGCCGCGTCGAAATATCGACCCGCCGGCTATGCAGGACCGATCCTGTGGTTTCAGGCCGCCGATCGGTCAAAGCACAACGCCTTCTACAGGATGATGCCCTGCGGCGGATGGAGTCGCTGCACCTCTGCAGGCGTTCAGACGGTGACGATCCCCGGCGATCACGGCAACCTCATCGGACCGGACCATGCCACCACCGCCGCTTCGGCGCTTCGTCCGTTTCTCCCGGGTTTTACTACTTAATCCTCCAATGTTCCCTGATGGATCGACGGACTTTTGTAAGTGGGAACTTAAGCATTGGCGGGGTCGTCGAGATCGGAAATCGACCGCAATGTATGAGTCGCAGTGGTAAAACGTTCAACTGGTGTCCTGTCGACGCGATTTGATGAGACAACAAAGCCTTTGGCGATCGCGTCAAAGACCTTTATCACTGCGGAGCAGAGAGCTGTATTATCGAAGTTCAAAAACACCGTTTCCGGAATCTGAGGGTTCGGCGAGCAGTTGGCTGTAAGCGATTTCGATTCCAAACGTAGTTAGCGTTCAAAAGTTAGAATCGCCATTATCGCCTGTTCGCTGGAATCGCGGTTCGCTAATTCGAACCGCAACATCGCGGTTATTGTCCCATCAGTGCCAAGCCTTGACCAAGCAGCATCTCGTAAGTCTGAGGAGATACCCAACGCGGACTGCAGAGGGTCATGAGATCGTAGAACAGTGTCGTGCTGTAAGTAGTAAGGAGAGTTGCATCGTACCCTGTTTCTGGGATTTTGCCGGCGGTCCCCTGTATGGGAGGCGGCACCGTTTCGGCAGTTACGAACTGAAATGTGGCGGTCGCGATGCGGTTTTCACTGTAGGTCGATAGCTGCCCAGACATCGGTGGCCCGGCATCCTGAGTGTTCGTCTGCACTCCTATGCCGAACGCAATGGAGTAGCTGCCCGGAGGCAGCACAATTGCTCCGTTATTCGGTAGGTTGGGGTTGAGCGCGTTCGCAGACTCGTTTGGATCCACGCCCCAGTACGCGAATTCCACAGGCGGATTCACGTCTGTCCGGATAACGTGCAGATCAAACCGGCCATGCGCTCCGACGCCTTGGTGGTTGTCGTAAATAGAGAAATTGAGGACAACTGCCGCAGTATCCACATCGAACGAAAGTTGGCCTGGCGGGCCGGCTCCGGGCCCGATCAGCGCGTAAGCTGCAGAGTCGGCAATGGCAGGTGATCCGCCGGGAACGAAGAGGCCGGTGCTGGTGCATTGCACGGTGCCGTCCATCTGGCAGGAGTTGGACGCGGCATAGTAACCGAAGTCAAACGTTGAGGACGCCTGACTCGATATGCTGCTGGACTGTGCCGCCGACACCAGCGAATGCTGCGATAGAGACGCGGCGGCAAGCCCTTCGGCCGGATAAATTACCGGCCCCCCGACCGGACTCGGGTTGACTTGCAGCGTGTGCTGCACGCTGTTAACCGTCACTGAAATGTTCCCAAGGGTTTGCACGACGTTTTGATTGTCGCATCCCACGGGAGCCAAGCCCAGTGACCTCGCTATCCAGTGTGCGCCGTCAGTGGCCACATCGCCTGCATAGAACAGTGACGTAAGTTTGGCCCCTGCGCCGCTTCCACTATTCGTGCCGGGCGTGCCTTGAAGAATACCGGTCATGAGTACCGTCCACTTCGGATCGGTCATCGTCGCGCGCAGCGTCGCCAATTGCGCATAAACTTTGGCAAACTCCTCAGGCGTATCTACTTCAACCGGCCATTGAACTGTCGTTACCGAGCTGGCCAGATCACTTACTGGGAACGCGGCGTTCCACAAAGTCGATCAAAGGATTGGCGTTCACGGGGATGGGCGATTGTGGCGTCGTGATTTGCACGATGTTGAGCTGCAACTGCAAGCCGGGAGCGAACTGCAAGCTTACGTTTTCAGGCTGAAAGGTCGGGCTGATGGCTACCGTTCCGCTGATGGCGCCGACGCAATACTGCGCGGGTATCAGAAAGTTCAATGTGTCGTTCACATCGTTCCGATCGATCGCCCCGGCGGGCACGCCGGCAATGCTCATAGCGGGAAGGTTCGTCGGATAGCTGTTCGAGGACGGCAGGCCCGCAAGGGCCAGATATCCTGTGATGGTTTGCGCTGTCGGACTATCGATGTAAACGCGAAGGGCTGTCGCCCTGTTTCTCAGCAGCGGTACAAAGTTGTTTACGCTTGCAGGTTCCGAGCCGACGCCTGCGGGAGTATTCCAATATTGGATAGCTTGAGTCTCCTCAACACCAAGTATGCTCAATGTCGGGGGCGGTGGTGGGGGCGGGGGCGGGGGTGGTGGTGGTGGTGGTGGCGGTGGCGGGGTTTGACAAATCCACGAAATCGTAATGTCGACAGTCGCGACAATAATCCATGCCGGCTTCGGCGGCCGTTCAGTCACATATTGATAGCGAGTAATGACTATGCCGCTGGACGACTCTGTCTTCGAGACTATTTCGCCGCAGTTGCTTGGGCAGTTGGGCACACCAGCATTCTGGCGGGCATTAGCGAGGGCGTCTGCGGAAAGCTTGGTTAAATCCGGAGCAGGCGTGCCCACTTGCCAATAAAGAGACGAAGTGCCGTGTCCTGTAAAGGTGTTCTGCCCGCATACGCCAACTCCCATAACGACCCTCCTGTAACGAATTGACTGCGCCAGACGGGGACGGAAGGTACATAAATCCCAACTTTCCGCAAAGTATAAAGGAAATGACGACAATGCAGCCCGCAAGCGTCGCACTGAGCCGTTTGATATGAGCCAAATCGAATCCGCAGCAGTAACCTCCAGATATTGGCTTGGATCCGGACCGCGTTACTGCTGACGCCCTGAACATCGACATCAGCGGGAATGCGTGGGGGCGTGGGTCTCGCGAGGGCGTACGTGGAAGGTGACCCCGGCATTGGACACCCGGGACTGCGCCATTTTAATAGTTGTCCCTCCTCAACAAACGGCTGAGCAGGCCCAACCCTTAACGGTACCTGACTTGAGCACCGTATCGAACCGGGCAGAGGAGTTGACCCGCGTCACACCGCCAAGACGAAAAGCGGCGTGCCCCTTAAAAAAAGACGGTCATTATCAGCATATTGGCAAAATGCGGTTATATTGATACAAATATCCGCAGAGCCCGCTGTCAGATTGATGCAATTTGCAAGCGGGACTCCGTGGTGGGCAGGATGGGAGCAAAATGCGTTATGTAAAATTTCGACGACGGTCTTTCATGGCTTTGGCCGGTGCGGCGGGCCTTTTGGCAGCTATTCCCGCGAACGCGGGGCTGGTCTTCAACTACACCTACGATTCCAGCATCCCGACCGCGGAATTGACGGAGGTCAAATCCTCCATGAACTTCATTGCCGGTGAGTTCTCGTCCGCGTATACCAACAATGTCACGCTCAATTTCACCATCGCTTACGATCCCAGCGTGGATCTGGCGCAAAGCTCGGCGAGCTATGATTATCAAGGCCATTCTTACGACGACATTCGAACCGCCCTGCTGAATAATGACCCCAGCCTCGCCGCCGATTTGCCGCTGGTTGATCCGGCCCCCGTTCGGCCTAATGACACCAAAGGTCACACGGGCAGCGGACTCTTTTCGCTCACCACCGCCAACGAAAAAGCGCTGGGGCTGGCTCAGACCGGTGACCTTGTCGGCAGTGGCACCAGCGACGGCACCGCAACCTTCGGCTCCGGCCCGTGGACGTTCTATCCGAGCGGCCCGCGCAAGGATGATGCCAAGCCAACGGCATTCGATTTCACCGGCTCCATGGAGCATGAAATCTCAGAACTGATGGGTCGGCAATCCGGCCTCACACAAACCGTCGACTGGGGCTACGAACCGCTCGATCTTTCCCGCTTTCACGCCGCAGGCGTGCGCAGTTTCGATCCGACAACCAACGCCGCGGGCACTGCCGTCAGCACTACTTCTCGCTGGACAACGGCACCACCAACCTGATGTCTTACAACGACGTCACCGGCGGCGACATCCACGACTGGGCCGGCGAAAATCACGATTCTTACGACGCCTTCGGCCCACCCGATGACGCCCAACCGATCACAGCCGTCGACCAAAGCGTCGTAAACTCCGTCGGGTGGATTGCGACAGCCGTCCCTGAACCGACCACCGCCGGTCTGATGTCCATCAGTGCCATCACGCTGCTCGCTCGACGCCGACGATCGACAATCAGCGTGATAGCGTAGCTCTGCTATTTTGGGTCGTAACGTGTCATAAAAGTAAAAGCCGTTGAAAAGCGAAGTTATCAACGGTGACACGCAAACGTTTAAATCGCTCGCGAGACAAAGCGAGTTTAGACGGGAAGAGTCGACCGGTGATTTACCGGCACTGCTCACGCTGGATTCAGCGTGGGCAGAACGAAATTGCACTGGCTAAAGGCCCAACGACCACGGAATCGCGGCTCAGATCCGACCCATCAGCGAAATATTACGTAAGACTCTCTTTTTCCGCATCCGCACTTCGCCGCACCGTCATCACGGGGACTTATTCAAGACCATCAAGCGATGGAGTTGACATGCTTTCATTCGATATCTCAATACCTGGAAAAAGAAGCGGCAGCCTGCCCACCGTGGGAAGGCTGCCGCAAGCAGGACTACCACTCGGAGACCCAGCGACGACGCCGGCTCAGCAGCATCAAGGACGTCGCTGCGATCAAGGTTGTTGAAAGCGGTTCAGGAACCGCGGTGGTTGTTCCCGCGATCTGTGCGGTAGCGATCGCATCGGGTGCCACGACGACCGCTGCAAGACTCGCTCCCTGGGTGTTGAATGCGTTGTCGATCAGTGTGTAATCTGATCCGTTGATGACGCCATCATAATTGAAATCGCCATTAACCCAGCCGGTCAGGGCACCGTGCGAAAGATAGCCATTGTCAATTCGGCTGTAGTCCGAGCCATCCACGCTACCGCTTAGATCGGCGTCCCCATAATAAGTTGTCTTTACCAATACATCGCCGGCACCGGGCGCGACACCGTCGAATAGATGCGAACCGGTGTATAGAGCAGAGCCACTCTGATTGTTCTGGATAACCCCCAGCGTCAACAGATGTGCAGGATTGTCTGCTGCACGCACGCCGGTGATTCCTGCAGAACTATTCCACGTGCCGTTGTTATATCCAAGCGCGATGGCGTTGCTGATGGTGTTCAGGCTGCCAGCCTGTACATCCAGATCATTATTGCCCAGATCGAGCTTTCCGCTCGGGCCCAGTGTCAAAGCACCGACGATCAAAAGCGAGCGATTGGAAATGTTAGACGCGGCATCGAGTACGACGCTGCCTGACGCGATGTTCAGGCTCGCCAGGCGGTCCAATTGAACGCCACTCGTTGATGCTCCGGTGTACTCAAGCGTTCCACCCGTGACGGTGATTGCCGCACTCCTGGTTGTATCAGTGCCGGTGGCTGTGGAATCGGTAAACGGATCTATCAGTGAAGTCACATGCACTGTGCCCGAGGCGATTTGCAATGCCGCCCCGGTATACACCGTGACAGTCCCACCGGTGCGGGCCCAGGTAAGTGTACCGGGACCCGATTTGTTAAGGGTGTATCCGTACCAGTTGGTGTTACCGGTGCCGGTGAGTGCGGAATTGACCGCCGCTGTGTCCGCCGCGCCAATGGACGATTCGCCGTCCACCTGTTGCACCGTTGCAAGGCTCAGCGGTTCGATCACACCGTTCACTGGCGTCTGCTGGTTTGCTGCCAGTGATTGGGCCAGATTGCTGTAGCTTTGCCCGTAATATTGATCGACGAGTATTGCGTCATTGAAATCGACCACGCCATCCCGATTCACGTCGGCGGGATTAAACGCGTTGACGCCGTTTGGATCATAGGTGAATTGCGCAAGACCGGTGATCGGATCGGTCGTGTTGAGCGCCGTTGCATTTCGCGGCACCCCGGCAGCGGTCGTCACGCCTGTGGTAGTAAGCACCGCGGCGGCGGTCTGGCGCACCCACAGCGCCTGGACCGCCGTCGCGTTGTACGTGCCCGGATTATTGAGGTAGTTGTTGATATAATTCAGGGCTGCATTTTTCCGAAGCACATCCGTCGGATCGCGCACCACATCGGCGAAGGTGGAAACGGTGGCGTTCAAAACGGTGCTGCTGTTGGCGCTGGTGAGCGCTGCGCCGCTGGCCAGCAGATAGAGGTCCTGTCCGTCGAATTTGCCGTCGCCGTTGTAGTCTCCCAGGGTGATGAGGTCGCCTTTGGTGTTGGTGCTGGTTGTCACCCAACCGGGATTGCCAGACAATGACGGAATAATCGTTGCGTTCGCGACACCGCCATCCGATGTGAAGATGCCGTTTTTCGCACCATCCACGGCATAAAGTGAGAGAAGTGCGTTGACGCCTTCCTCAACCGCCGCCAGATCCCGCACACCGTTCTGGTTGAAATTGCCGAACAGATAGTTCCCCGCCGGCGCAAGCGTGTTGTTGTCGACATTGTTTCCCGAGGCATCCTTGGCAGTGATAGGGATCGCTCCGTGAATGGCGATTCCGTTGCTGGTCAGGCCATTCGCGGCTCCGCCGTAGTAGGAGGAGCTTCCGATCGTCTGCGAGTTGGATCCAAACGCGTAGTCCGTGCTGAATAGCGTGCCATAATTTTGGTTCAACTGCTGCTGCTCCGTCAATGCATTGGAACTAAGCGTGACCGGTGTAATCGGCTGCCCGTCCACATCGCGCTTGTAATTCAGCAGTCCGGGAATGAGATATCCCGTGGCAAACAACCCGTCTGCGGGGTCACTGGCGCTTTGTACGGTGACGCCCGCGGCGGCGGTACCTCCGCTATTGACGACGTTGGAGATGATCGCCGCCGCATCACCACCGTTATCCCCTTTGATTCCACTGATCGGCGCGGTACCCGGTGTTGAATCGGTTTCCGCGGTTGCTGGATCGAAGCTTTGCACGGCGGCCCAGGCGCTCTGCTGCTGTGCTGCCGTCGCGGTGGCTGGATTGATCCCCAGCGCAGTCAATTCATTATTCAACGCGGTTTGACTGGGCGCTTTTACGGTATTGATGTGAGAAATGAGCGTTGCGCCATAGTGTGGTACGACCGTTCCGTCAGAGGCACCACCGTCGTGAATCGGATTCGTTCCGTCGCTGACAATTGTATCAAAGTTCGCCCGGACGAAGCTGCCGTTGGAATCGTTCGCGGGGTTCACATTGTTTGCATCGGTGAAATCAACGTCCAGCGCTCGAACCGGTGCATAACTCGCCGCGCCGTTGGCCTCTGGAACTGACAAGGCCCCCACTCCCATCCGGCTTGCGGAGATGGTAGTCGCGGCTTCTGATCCTGAAGTTTTGCCATCGAATCGAAGCGACGTACCCACCGAATGCTGAGCGGCGGCAGCCGTGGAGCTCGTGCTGTTACCGTCGTCATTACTACCCACCGCCCAGCTTGGATCGACTCCGGTGGCGAGCGAAAAAACCACCCGTTGCCCGGTGTCCACCGTTCGGGCCACCACATTGAATAGTGCGCCGTTCTGTAAGCGACCGGTCGTTTGCAGCCATTGAGCGTTACCGAGATCCACCCGCTTCAACCCCGTACCGGGATTGGCAGAGTAGGTCACGGCGGTCACCGCAAACGGGGTGCTGGTAATGTTGTTTGCGCCGGCGGTGTTCCACGGACCCGCCGTGTAAGCGCTTCCTGTATTCGGATCATTTTTGCCGGTTGATTCATTCGCCGCCGATGAAGGCTGAAATTGTTGTCGCGCACCGGCGCTGCCGAGTGCGGTGAGCAAGGTCTTGCCCGGTAATGCCGGGTTACCCTGACCGAATCCCGCAGATCCCACGCTAGCGAACGGGCTGGAGGAACCGACAACTGAAAGCGCCTCGGTGGGATATTCACCAATGGCAAACTGCACTCGGTTCTGTCCCCCCTGGATGTTCGTACCGGTGGACAGATTATAGACCGCGGTGTTGTAGGTCTGGCTTAATGCGCTGGTGCCGTTGACCAGCGTTGCGTTGAGGGCGTGCCCACCAGACGAACCAACCGCGGTGAAATTATTTTGATTCACCGTGGTTGGATTGGCGCTGGAGGCGCAAGCAACGCTTCATTATCCACCGGACCGGTCCCTCCGGAAGACACCGGCACATACCCCACCTGATCGTTCAGAAGCTGGTAAAACCCGTCGACGGAACCTTCCTGATGCCACTCCAGCCGCACCGCAGATGCAATTTGAATATCCGAACCTGATGGTGAACCCGGCGTCCCAGGGTTCTTGTCAGGAGTTAGAAAACTCTTGCTTGCTAATTGCAACGTGGTTGCCGCGTCGTTGGTGGCGGTATACGTGATCGGCGCGCCAAGGCCCGTGCTGGCGTTGAGGATCCCATCATGAAGGACAATGGACGTGCCGGGCTGCAGTTCAGTCACCGCGGGCGAGGTGAAAAAATTCTTCAAAGCGGTCTGACCGGCAAAACTGATGGTAACGGCCGGGTTGTTCAGCGACGGGTTACCCGTACCGCCGTCACTCTGTCCCTGCTGAACTGGACCAGCGGTATTGGTGGACGTACCCGCGACCGCCATGTTCGGCAGAAGCAATCCGGCTGAAGTGACTGCCGCCATGGCGGCGGTGATGATGGATTCATATTTGCGTTTCATTTGTTCTTCTCTCCGAAACCGGCGATCGCCGGCAGTGCGTAAGATCTCCGCTGGGCTCTGGTGATTGACCGAAGCCTTCCAATACCCTGCCGCATCGGTGGCAATTGATGCGGTGCCTCTGACTATCTACATGCGAGCGCTTTGGAGGCGATGATGAAATGGTGGGTGTTCATTGATCGAGCGTAAAAAAAGATTTCGTGCTGTCGGTCCATTGGTTGACCGGGTAGACGGTTTGCGAAACCTGCTTGGTTTCCACGTGTCCGTCGAGATAGAGAAAATTACTTTGACGCAGATCCCAGTTTCCCCTGCTGTCACCGCCGACGGTTCCGAATTTTTTCAAACCGTGGTTTCGACCGACCCAGTCCAACGTGGAATACAGCACCGAAGACCCCGCTTGGAGCTGTGCTTGAGGATCGTTGCTCAGGTCGGACGCGCCGGCCCAGTTCCAGGTGCGGGAGTACGAATTTTTGTAAGCGGCATCAGCGGTGTAATTGCCGTAAGCGGCGATGCCACTCAGCGGCCGACGACTGGCGCTGACCGGTGTGCCAGGGCTTACCAATGAATCAGCGGTAACCGTTGATTGCGTTCCCCATATTTCAGTCGCGAGGATCACCGAAGAACTGTCCCGCACCCTCGACACCTGCACAAAATGGTAGGTACGCACATTGCCGCGTCCAGCGAACTGAATCTGGAATATCCCACGCGGGCATAGTGCCTCATTCACCGTATACGCCAACCGGGGTGCCTGTAGGTCCAATACGCCCGGCGACTCATTGCTCAAGCCGTCGTTGTTGCCAGCATATGTGTTAGCGGGAGGCAGCCCGCCTTTGTCCAGGCTGGGGCATTGGAACATCGACCATGCCGCAGTGGATTGAAAAACGGTATACGGCGACGGGGCCGCGTACCCGTTGTTGAACAAAAATGCCGACCAATGCAGGTATCCGTTGCCTGGCTGAGTTGGTGTCTGCACACCATTTACCAACTGGGTTCCCGAATAAATGTTGCTCGGGGGTAGCACGCCCTTGTAGTCGGCGACGTAGTTCGCCATCCCGATACCAATGCTGTGCAGATTTGCGGCGCACTTGATCGTGATGGCGGCCGAGCGTGCCTTGTTCAGCGCGGGCAGCAAAATAGCAATAAGTAATGCAATAATTCCAATAACAACCAGTAGCTCGACAAGCGTGAATGCCTTGGCTCTCACTCGCATGGGCTTCTCATTTCCGAAGTGCACGATCCCGACACGCCATCCCTATCGTCGAGCGAGACAATACATAGGTTGAGGAGGCGAATACAAGTATTTCTATCGGAATGATAGGAATATTAGGCGCACCTTCTTCTTAACCGCCTATAAGTCGGCAGCTTAGTCGGCTAAATGCAGGTGGTTATGTGTTTTCGGAGTTTTCGCGTATTGGTATATCATTGCCGCCACTGTGTTATAGCGTGCTACCTAAGTCCACCTGCAGCAAGCGCTTTCCCAAAGATCCGGTTTGCGGAGGGTGCCGACCAGCAAAGGATCGGTCAACAGTTCCGCATTCATCCAACAGAGCTTCAAGGAGCTTTAGGTGCTATCCGAACCCAACGCGCGTACATAAGAGACGACTTGAACAAGAACACAATTGCCGATACCATTCGGCAAATACGGGCGGTTAGCTCAGTTGGCTAGAGTACCAGCATGACACGCTGGGGGTCACAGGTTCGAGCCCTGTACCGCCCATTACAATGTAAAGCCTTGCCGAATCAGCTTACAAGAGTCATTGGCGAGGATTTTCGGCTGAGCAATAAGACTTGTGGCGTTGCAAGTAAGTTTATTTTTGAAGGGTTGTAGTGCGCAATACGGTCGCTGACTCCAGAATTAGAAGTGCACAAGGTACTAGTGCTGCGTGGTGCGCCACGTTTCAAGAGAGACCCATTCGTTTTTAGTTGCGTTCGCCAACACACGAATTTCTCCGGTGACAGCATTCACCCCAAACACGTTCCATACCGCAGTCGGAACGCCCTTCTGATCGAAGTCTGCGACTGTCACCTCCCATTCCTGCCAATTTCGTGAATCCCCAATCACCCTTGCCTCTCTCGACGGCGGCCAATTATTCGGCCCCATTTTAATAAACTGCTGGACTTCAGGAATGTTCTCCACTGCACTGACGGCGCCCACGTCGTCAATCGATGGTTCATAATGCAAGTCAATTAGAGCAGCCAACCACACGATGAAGACGATTGACGAGATGACAGCAGGAAGGATGAGATAAACGGACCGTGGCTTACTGCTAATGAGGAGCCACCACGTAAAAAACGTGAGTGGGATAATTACGAATCCTGCTATGGTACAAACGCCCGGCATCATCGGCCCGACATCCATTTGTCCCATCGGAACAATCATTGCCATACTCCATTTTGCCCATCCCAGAATCGGCCAGGCTATCAAGAGGACAGACTATTACCGTTTATTCGCCTCATTGCCGCAATTGCAAAGTGTATCGTGTCGATCATTGCCTGCTAAACGGTAGGAAAATGTGAGGCTTTGATTTAAATGCGAGGTGAACTTGTAAGTAGACGTGTTAAGTCAAGTGATTTGCCGTAATACCTGGAAATGCCGGGCCGCATTGGCGATGACGGCGAAGCACATCGTCGTGTCAACTTTGCCCGAGAGATGATGAGCAGACACGAACATGGGCGATAAAGGGCTCGAACCTTCGACCTCACGGGTGTGATCCGTGCGCTCTAGCCAACTGAGCTAATCGCCCGACTAGTTCGTACAGTCTACTGAATCGTGGCGGGACTTGTCCAGTGCGGACTATTAGAATTGACGCCGTTGCCTGGCTGTGGGGATGTTGAGGATTTTGCGATACTTGGCGACCGTTCGACGGGCCAGGTCGATCCCCAGTTCTTTCAATTTCTCGACAATCTCGTCGTCGTTCAGCGGGTTGTCCTTGTCTTCGTCGCCGATGATGGCTTTCAGTTTTTCCTTGACTGCGTCCCAGCTCATGTCTTCGCCTTCGGAGTTTTGTGTTCCGCCGGAGAAAAACCGTCGCAGCAGGAAAACGCCGCGGGGTGTCTGGATCCATTTTTCGCTGACCGCGCGAGAGACCGTGGCGACATGGATGCCAAGTTGATCGGCCACCAGGATCATGGGCAGCGGGCGAAGATATTCGGGCCCCTTGTCGAAGAAGTCGCGTTGCGCATCCACCACCGCGCGAATCACGCGCATGATCGTGCTTTTGCGCTGCTCGATTGATTCGATAAGCCAGCGGGCGTTGCGTACATTGTTGGAGAGAAATTCACGGGTGGGTTTGTCGCCTTTTTTGTCTTTGAGAAACTTTCGCCACATGCCGCTGATGTAGAGGTTTTCAGCCGGCTCGTGGGTCATCTCGATTTCGTATTTATCCGCATCCTCATCGTAGTAAATCACCGCGTCGGGAATGATGGGCGGCGCGTCTTCGCCGCCCACTTGTTTGCCTGGATGCGGATGCAGGCAGGCGAGTTTTTTCACGGCATGTTTCAATTCGTCGATCGATTTGCCGAGCTTTTTGCTGATTTGCGGATAGCGATTCATCTCCAGATCTTTGAGATGATCGGTGATGAGCGCCCGCTCGAGTTCAAAATCGTGGCCGTCACCGGCGCCGTTGTCATCGTCCGCCAGCGCATCAAGCTGAATCAGCAGGCATTCCCGCAGATTGCGTGCGCCCACGCCCGCGGGCTCGAGAGTCTGCACCAGTCGGAGGGCGGCCTCCAGATCCGGCAGCGCAAGTGGAATTTTCGATTCTTTGGAAATTTCATCCAGCGGTAATAACTGGCCGTCTCGACGCAGATAACCGTCGCCGTCAATGTTATTGATGATCGCCTCTCCGGCCCGGCGGATCTCGAGAGTGCAATCGATGAAGGCCCATTCGCCCAGCAGGTGTTCCTGGAGGCTCACCCCGCGCGACGCGGTGTTGTTCATCGCGTCAAGTTTTTTATCGCGCTCACCGTCGTAGCTGGATTGGCGAAAACTGCTGCCGTTGGTGCTGAATTCTTCGTTTTCGAAGTAGTCGCTGATGTGCGCCAGACGGTCGAAGTCTTCCGAGGCGTCTTCTTTCATCGTCAGGGTCTGCTCACCCTCGGAATAGTCTTCGCGCGCTTCGGTTGCTTCCTGGGTGGGCTCAGCGCCGGGTTCACCCTCTTTTTCGCGCATTTCTAAAACGGGATTGTTGGTCAGCTCCTGCTCGATCCGCTCCTCGAGCGCCATGAGCGGAAGCTGCAGAATCTCCATGCTCTGGATCATGCGCGGCGTCAGCATCTGCCGCTGATCCATCCGCATGCTGGTTGACTGACTTAACTGCATAGGCGAACACCTGTGCCGAACCGCAAAAATTCAGCGGAAAGGCATATAATTTGCTTGTCACTACTCTATCATCTAATTCACGGGGCGGCAATCCGGTAAATCCAGAATGCTCAAAGTTATTAATTGCAAACCACTTAACGCAGTATCCCCCTGCGCCATGGGCTGAAAAGCAGGCGTCCTGAAGAACGACCGCAGGCGACAATTGGCTGTCAAGTACCGAATTTTCGTGGTTTAATGTCCGACGTATTCCTGCAACGGCCGGACTCCCCAATCGCCCTTTTGCAGTTCTAAGATCGCCATGGCGGCGGCGTGGGCAGCGGTAACTGTTGTCATCATCGGTACCCGGTTGGTGACCGCCAGTGCCCGAATCTTTCCCTCGTCGGTCTGCGGACCCTTGCGGGTTGGAGTATTGATAATCAGCTGCACCTGGCTGTTTTTGATCAGGTCACGGATATTGGGCCGGCCTTCGGCCAGCTTGCTTAATCGGGTGACCGGGATGTCGTTTTTCACGAGCACACCGTAGGTTCCCGCGGTCGCCAACAGGGTAAAGCCGGCATCGGCGAGCATCCGGGCCACGGGCACGATCGCATCCTTGTCGTGGGCATTCACGCTGATAAAAATCGTCCCTTTGGTCGGCAGCAATGTGCCGGCGGCGAGCTGGCTTTTGGCAAACGCCAGCGGGAAGTTGGTGTCGATTCCCATCACTTCGCCAGTCGACCGCATTTCCGGCCCAAGAATGACGTCCACGCCTGGGAACTTGGTAAATGGAAAAACAACTTCCTTCACGCTGACATGCCGGGGCGGAGTCGGTTCGACTATTCCGAGTTCGGCCAGGGATTTTCCAGTCATCAGCTTGGCGGCAATCTTGGCGAACGGCTGCCCCTGTGCCTTGGAAACAAACGGCACCGTACGGCTCGCCCGCGGATTCACCTCGATCACATAAATCTCATTGTCCTTGATCGCATATTGAACATTCATCAGCCCGCGCACGCGCAGCGCCCTGGCCAGCTCGCGCGTCTGTTGTTTCAGCTTGCCAACGATCTCCTTGCTCAAGGAAAAAGGCGGCAGCGCGCACGCGCTGTCGCCGGAATGAATGCCTGCTTCTTCGATGTGTTCCATCACACCGATGACCATCGCCTGGGACTGTTCGTGATCCGTTGTCGGTTGTCCGTTGCTGAGGGGGTCGTAATCCGCAATGCAATCGACATCAACTTCCGTTGCGTTATCTAAAAATTTATCAACCAGGATCGGCGCGTTGGCGATCGTCGATGCATCCACCGCATTTCTCATGTAATAGTCGAGCTGCGATTCATCCGAAACAATTTCCATCGCCCGCCCGCCAAGAACGAAACTAGGGCGCACGAGCACGGGATAACCAACCTGGTTGGCGATTTCCTTCGCCTGTGCGATGGACCGCGCGATGCCGTTGGCCGGTTGTTTCAATCCCAGTTTTTGCAGAAGAGCCCGGAATTTCTCGCGATCCCCGGCTTCGTCGAGCGAATCGACGGTGGTGCCCAGGATAGGAACACCGGCTTCCATCAATCCGCGCGCGAGGTTCAGCGGCGTTTGTCCGCCGAATTGAACGATAACACCGCGGACGAGCCCGGAAGCCCGGCCCTCCGGGCCGCCGCTAAACGGGCCGCCGTTCACGCGCTCACAGACGTTCAGTACATCCTCATGTGTGAGGGGTTCAAAGAACAGCAAATCACTCGTGTCGTAATCCGTGGAAACCGTCTCGGGGTTGGAATTGATCATCACCGATTCAATCCCCAGTTCGCGCATCGCGAACGCCGCTTGGACGCAGCAATAGTCAAACTCGATCCCCTGCCCGATGCGATTCGGCCCGCCGCCGATGATGATGACTTTGGGTTTGTCGGTGAGGCGAATTTCGTCTTCAGATGTCGGCTGTCCGTTGTCAGATGTCAGTTGTTTATAGGGAGTTTCGTATGTGGAATAATAGTAAGGCGTGGCGGCTTCAAACTCAGCGGCGCAGGTGTCTACGATTTTGAAGGTCGGCGTGATGCCCTGTTCCTCGCGAAGCTTTCGGACCTCGGCGGGCGTCATCTTCCAGATAGCGGCGATCTGCACATCGCTGTACCCCCACTTCTTCGCATCACGCAACATCCGCAGCGAGTCCTCGCAACCCTGCACGGCGGCAAGCTCGTTCTCAAAGTCGGTCAATTGCTTCATCTGCGCCAAAAACCATGGATCGATATTGGTCAACTCGTGAACCTGTTCGATCGTCCAGCCCATCTTCAGCGCATAGCGCAGGTAATACAGCCGGCCCTGGCTGGGCACGGCCAACTTGCGACGCAGGCGATCCAGCGGGATCGGCCATTCCGCAACCCCCACGTTTCCTGCATCGCGGTTATTGTGGGCCTTGAGCCATTTGTCATTTGCATCCAGGCCAAAACCGAACCGCTTGACCTCCATCGAGCGGATGCCCTTTTGCAGGGCTTCCTTAAACGTTCGCCCGATGGCCATCGCTTCGCCGACGCTTTTCATCTGCGTGGTCAGCGTTTCATCGGCATCGGGGAATTTTTCGAATGTCCAGCGCGGGATTTTGATGACGACGTAATCGATCGTGGGCTCGAAACAGGCGCTGGTGTAGAGATCCCAATCCCCCCGGGGTGGCGGCTTAAGCCGCCCCCCCGCGAAGCGGATTTCTTACTCGTGATATAATTGGGGAGTTCATCCAGCGTATACCCCACCGCCAGTTTCGCCGCGAGTTTGGCGATGGGGTACCCCGTCGCTTTGCTCGCAAGCGCGCTTGATCGGCTTACGCGTGGGTTCATCTCCACCACGATCATGTCGCCGTTGGCGGGGTTGATTGCGAACTGAATGTTGCTTCCGCCTGTCTCAACACCCACAGCGCGAATGACCGCGATGCTGGCGTCGCGCATGCGCTGGTATTCCTTATCGGTCAGCGTCTGAATCGGCGCAACGGTGATCGAATCACCGGTGTGGACGCCCATCGGGTCGATATTTTCGATCGAGCAGATGATGACGACGTTATCTTTGTTGTCGCGCATCACCTCCATCTCAAATTCTTTCCAGCCGATCACGCTTTGCTCGATCAGCACTTCCGTGACCGGCGATGCTGCCAGCCCGCCCTGCACGATGGTTTCGAATTCCTCGACATTGTAAGCGATCCCCCCGCCGGTCCCGCCGAGTGTGAATGCGGGGCGGATAATGAGCGGCAACCCGATTTCTTCCAGCGCGACCCGCGCATCGGCCATGTTGTGAACGACGGAACTGATCGGCACTTTCAGGCCGATCTCGATCATGAGGTCTTTGAACACCTTGCGGTCTTCACCGCGATGAATCGCGTCGCGGTTCGCGCCGATCATCCGCACGCCATATTTGGTGAAGATCCCCGCATCAAAGCAGGACATGGCCGTGTTTAACCCGGTCTGCCCGCCCAGGGTCGGCAGCACCGCATCGATTGGCGTGCCCTTGGATTTTTCATACGCCAGGATTTTTTCGACCGTCTCGGGTGTGATAGGCTCGATGTAAGTCGCATCCGCGAATTCCGGATCGGTCATGATCGTCGCGGGGTTGCTGTTGATCAGTACGATTCGAAATCCTTCTTCGCGCAGCGCTCGGCAAGCCTGCACGCCGGAGTAATCGAATTCGCAGCCCTGACCGATCACAATCGGTCCGGACCCAATAATCAAAATGGTGTGAATGTCAGTTCGCTTGGGCATTGTCCGGGGAAATGTACTGTCGGGAACGGATTGAGGATAGAGGATTGAGGGTCGAAGACAGAAAATCGTTGCCGATTTTGCATCCTCGATGTCCAGTATTTTTTCTCAGCCCTCAGCATGTCGCCTTGGGCCGAAGCGCTAAAATCAGCTCGACTTCTCCGCGCGGGCGATTCAGTTCTTTTGCGATGTCGCCGGCATTTTGTCCGCGATCCGCCAGCAGGTACACCTTGCGATGCTCCTCATCCACCGGCTCGGGCGCAGGCACGGGTGCCCGCGGCGCGATTTGAGGCAGCTGCGACCACGCAGACTCGACCATCGGCTGCGATCGCTGCCCATTCGCCTGCTGCATCTGCCGCAGCAGCGCGATCCGCTCATCAGCATCCTGGATCAGCACCTGCAATTTTTGCGTTCGCGTGTCCAGTTGCGCGCTGATCTGGCGGGTCATTTCCGACAGTTCGACCAGCAGGTTCTGCATCTGCCGTTCCACGTGTCGTTCAGAAGACAATCCCGCGATAGGTTTATGGACCAACGGATCGCGTTTTTTATGCATAGCCGGTCGGATAACCGCCACATAAATAATGGTTCCTACCGCCAGGGCGACCATCGTCCATTGAAAGTATGGATCGTGAGAAGTGGATTGAGCTAAAAGTCCGTCCATGAAACCTGTAATGTTATGTTGCCGTGAAGGTAGCGGATTGGCAATACGCTACGCCATCTGTGGCAAGCTCAGGGTACATATGTGATTCGGTTGCGCCATTCGACGGGATCACTGGCGAACGCGACGAGCACCAGATAGTCGGCTATTTCCACCAGCGGCATGGCACGCGTGATGAAAATTCCATCCGATACGTGTCCTTGCGCCAGATGGCTAATGAGATGCCCGCCCAGAGTTCGACGATCTTGTGAAATCAAAATTCGTTTATTCGCCTCGGCCCAGATCAACAATTCGGGATCAAGCGTTCCCAGCGGAGGCACCTGATCATCCCCCACCTGTTTCACGTCCATGCTTAAACCGTAGCGATTGGCAACTCGTATCAACGCGATCACAAGCGTGCCGCGAAGATTTTCGTCGATGAGATAACTCAGGGGCATATGCTCTAACTGCCAGATCTTTTCATGACGTTGAATCGCTTGCGCAGTTCTTCGAATGTTGGATTGGTCCGCGCCGAGCGGGCTTGAATTTCCTGGGCGCGAAGCTCCCTGTCATCCTCAGCGACATAGTTGTCTACATCGTTCTGATTTTGCAGGTAGAACGCCAGCACGGAATAGATCACTGATAAAGAAAGCGTCGGGAAATGGCTCGCGATAATTTCCGCCGACAAGCCTTGATTGTAAAGACGGACGATCTCAGCCAGACCAATTCGATGATCGGTAAGACGAATGAAACCGGGTCCAGGTTCAACTTGCAGAAAGTCTGGAAGAATCATAATACTCCGCGGCAGAATTATATCACCGGATCCCGGCCGATGCTCTCCGACATAACAGTTTGTCCGGCATGTCAAGATGCGAAGCTCATGAGGCGTGTGAACGCCCCCAATATCAAAAGCAGTGTCGCAAGCACCACCCTGCGGTCATTGCGAAGCTGCATCACAGTTCCGGCTTCTTAAACACCGCGCCGGTGTCTGCGCTGGTCACCTGTGCCGCGTATCTTGCCAGGTATCCATAGTCGATCTTGGCTGGGTGTCGCTTCCAGGCGAATTTTCTCAGGCTCAATTCTTCATCCGACACTTCCAATTCGAGCTTTCGGCCGGGGATGTTGATGTGGATGATGTCGCCTTCCTGCACCAGCGCGATCGGGCCGCCGGCGGCAGCTTCGGGGCTTACGTGGCCTATGCATGCGCCTCGGGTTGCGCCGCTGAATCTTCCATCGGTAATCAGGCAAACGCTTTCGCCTAACCCCCGGCCCATGATGTTGGCAGTGGGCGCGAGCATTTCCTGCATGCCGGGGCCTCCACGGGGGCCCTCGTAGCGAATCACCACCACATCGCCGGCTTTCACCTTGCCGTCGAGAATACCGGCGGCGGCGCTTTCTTCGCTTTCAAAAATAACCGCCGGCCCGCGGAAATCGTGCATGCTGGGATGCACCGCGCCGATTTTCAGCACGCTGCCATTGGGCGCAAGATTGCCGAAAAGCACCGCCAGACCGCCTGTCTGGCTGTATGGATTGGATAGCGGGCGAATGACGTCGGCATCCTTAACCACGGCATCACCGATGTTTTCACCGAGCGTTTTGCCGGTAACCGTGATGCAATCCAGCGCCAGCGTGCCCGGTTTGCCGGCCAATGTTTTGAGGATCGCCTGGATACCTCCGGCGCGAAACACATCTTCCATGTGATAATTTCCGGCCGGCGCTACTTTGCAGATGTAGGGCACCCGCGCGCTCACTTCGTTGAGATGTTCCAGCGGAAATGGCTGGCCGGCTTCAATCGCCACCGCCAGCGTGTGCAGAACCGTATTAGTGCTTCCGCCCATGGCCACATCCAGAGCAAAAGCATTTTCAAAGGCCTTTCGCGTGAGGATATCGCTGGGTCGAATGTTTTTTGCAACAAGATCGACGATGCGCTTACCCGCTTCCTTGAAAAGCTCGTCGCGCGCGGGATCGGTCGCGAGGATGCTTCCATTGCCCGGCAGCGCCAGGCCGAGCGCTTCGTTGAGGCAGTTCATGCTGTTGGCGGTGAACATACCGCTGCACGATCCGCAGGTGGGGCAGGCGTTTTCTTCGATGTCCTGCAACTGCGACAGCGTCATTTTCCCTGCTGACACTTTTCCAACACCTTCGAACACGGTCGCGAGATCGATCGCCGATCCATCCTTTGCCTTGCCGGCTTTCATCGGCCCGCCACTGACAAAAATCGTGGGGATATTCACCCGGGCCGCCCCCATCATCATGCCGGGCACGATCTTGTCGCAGTTGGGAATGCAGACCACGCCGTCAAAGCAATGCGCCCGCAGCATGGTTTCCACGCAGTCGGCAATCAGCTCGCGCGACGCAAGCGAATACTTCATGCCCACGTGCCCCATGGCGATGCCATCGTCGACACCGATGGTATTAAATTCGAAAGGAATACCACCGGCTTCATAGACAGCATCGCGGACTTTTTTGCCAACCACATCCAGGTGGGCATGCCCCGGAATGATCTGCACGAAGCTGTTGCAGACCGCGATAAACGGCTTATTAAAATCCGCCTCGCTTTTCACCACCCCTGTCGCGCGCAGCAGGCTCCGGTGCGGGGCTCGGATCATACCTTTTTTGATTGTGTCACTGATGGCCATATTTGTTTCCTGTTTCGGGCTGGGGATCATATCACATCAAAATCATTTATGCCGCCATTCACACCATTCCTGCATGAACAAACTTGCCAAAAAACCGGCTGATTCACCATTTCATCCAACCGGAAAAGCTTCGCCATTGTCTGCTCGATTTTCATTAATTATCGGACTATTCGTTGCAACCGTCACGCAATTGACGTTAAAACTCACTACGGTTGCGACAGCTTTGGGAACCAGATCCGATTTGATCGGGGAATTATTTTGACAGCATCTTCATGCCCGGTTTGCGACGGGGCAAGCGTAGTTGTGTTTGAAAAAAGCGGCCATGCGATCGAGGATTGCGCCCACTGCCATCACCGTTTCACCCGCCCCGCCGCCCCACCAACGAATCATGTAAGTGCGGTCTACAGCGATCATTACTTCTCAGGTGGTGGCGCGGGCTATTCGGATTATCTGTCTGAAGAAAAGCTGCTGCGCCAGCGCGGACAGTGGTATGCAAAGGTGTTGAGCCGCCATACCCGGCCCGGTTCCATTCTGGATGTCGGCGCAGCGGCGGGTTTTGTGCTGCAGGGGTTTGTGGATTCCGGCTGGACCGGCAACGGAATCGAGCCCAACGACACGATGGCATCCATCGCCCGCGGCAGGCTGGGCCTGGAAGTCTGGACCGGCATGATGGAGCATCTGGCCGCCGATCTGCAGTACGACGCGGTCAGCCTCATCCAGGTGCTGCCCCACTTCGTCGATCCCAGACATGCCATGAGCGTGGTTGCCAGCATCCTCAAACCCGGTGGTTTGCTGCTGGTCGAAACCTGGAACTGCCGAAGCTGGACCGCACGCCTGATGGGCAAAAACTGGCATGAATACAGCCCGCCGAGTGTGCTGCACTGGTTCAGCCCCGACGGTGTCGCCCGGCTGGGTCGTCCATTCAATCTGACCGAAATCGCCCGAGGGCGTCCGGCTAAAAAGCTGCTCAGTTCCCACGCAAAATCGCTGGTGGAGCACACGCTGTCAGGATCAATCCTTGGGAAAGTCGGTCTGCCGCTGCTCAAGCTGATTCCCGACAACTGGGTATTGCCGTATCCCGCGGAGGACCTGTTTTACATGGTGCTGCGCAAAGGTACTGCTTCGGCCTGAAATCGGGCTTTCCAGCAACACGGTTGGTGCATGCCCTTGGCGGAGGATATAATCCGACAACTAACCGGAGCATTTTGCGTCTAAGACCGCCATGCTGCCTGTCACCGAAAGGATCCTGCCATGAATCGGTTGGATAAGCACATTGGATTAGTGCGCGGCAAGCTCACCACCGAGCGGTTTCTGTCCACCAGCGGGTACACAGTCGCGGTTTTTTTCGGTGTGGTACTGATCGCCGTTCTGGTTGATCGGTTTTTCTGGATCGATCTGCCTCATCCTGTCATCTGCTTCTGGATCGGCGCCGGCCTGGCTGGAATAGCCGCCTTTGTTGAGGCCATGATCCATCGCCCCACCGCTCATCAGGCGGCGACAATGATCGACGAAAAGCTCGGGCTGAACGAAAAATATAGCACCGCGCTGTATGCCCGCGCAGGGATCAGCGGATTCTTTCGTGACCGCCGCGGTAAAAGATGCCGAGCAGACCGCTGACAATGTCAGTCTGCAGCGGCGCTTTCCGCTCCGATATCCCAGGTCTGCCCTGGTGGCGCTTGCCGCTGGGCTCACACTGCTGGGGGTGTGGTTTTTTGTGGGTCGGGTTGATCTGTTCGATCGGCACGCCAGGCAGGCAACGGCCCGCCGGCAAGCCGCCGAGCACGAAGCGGCCCAACGCTCCGCCCAGACTGTGCTGGCAGCGGTAAACGCCCTGCCTGCATCAGTGCGCACCCAGGAGAAAGTCGAACTGGCGCAGGAAGGATCTGCAGCATGTCGTCGATCAACCGACAGTCGATCCTTCGGTATTAAAACTCACCGCCAAGAAAGCCGAAGAAGAAGCAAAAACCGCGCAGTTGGAAGAGCTGAAAAACAACCAGGCGTTCGCACAGGCGATGGCCGACAAAGCGGTCTTTAATTCTCTCAATCCGGCCGTCGACGATCACGGTCCCGTCGCCGACGCGAGCCGGCAAATAGCCGACGGTAATTTTTCAAAAGCCATCGATTCTCTGCAGTCACTGCCAACGCAATTTAACCAGATGACGCCGCAGCAGCAGAGCAAGGCGATTGCGCAGATGAACAACATCGCCCAGCAGTTGCAGAAAATCGCCTATGATCCCGCGGCTATGCAGAACCTTCAGCACCAGCTTCAACAGCAAGGCGTCACCCCGCAGCAGATCCAGCAGGCTGCCAACCTTGCACAGCAGGCGGCCCAGGGAAACCCGCAGGCTGCCGGGCAGTTGCAGAAGATGCAGCAACAACTGACACAGCAGATGAACGGCGGCAAAGGCCCGACGCCGCAACAGCAGCAGGCGATATCCAAAGCCATTCAACAGATGCAATCGGTCGCCAAAAGTCAGACCACCGCACAACAGATGACTTCCGGCGCTCAAAAAATGGTGCAGGGAATGCAGATGGCTCAAACCGCCCGTCAAGGCGGCACCCACACAGGCCAGCCGAAAGCCGGCGCGAACAGCACCAATGCGCAGGCTGCGGGGTCAAAAGCAGGCGGTCAGCAACCCAGCGGAAAACAAGGCGGAACCCAGCAGGCCAACAGTCAACAACCGGGTGGTCAACAACCCGGAGGTCAGCAAGCCAACAGCCAGCAACCGGGTCAGCAACCGGGCGGCCAACCTGGTGGACAGCAAGGCGCTTCTCAAGGCGGACAACAGGCGATGCAACAGGCCGGCCAGCAGATGGCCCAGGCGATGGGTCAGATGGACGCCGTCCAGAAAGACGCCCAGCAAATGGCCGCCGCCCAGAACATCCCCGGTGACGGGCCGGCAGGTCAAAAACCATCTCAGGGTGGCAAGCAGTCCGGGCCTGGTGGTCAAGGCCAAGGCCAGGGCCAGGGCAACCAGAAAGGCAACGGCATGGGCGGCCCCGGACCCGGCGGAGGTGCCGGGCAAAGTGAAATTGCCCAGTACTCGGTCAAGCAGGAAGTCGACGCCAGCGAAAATATCGCCGGTGGAAAAGTGCTTGCAAAAAGTTTCGTTAAAGCCGATCAAATCATCGGCAAATCCACCATCGAACTCTCCCCCGCTGAGAAAGCTGCTTTAAAAGATTCAACCGATGACGTGTCTCAAGAAAGCGTACCTAAAGATGCGCAAAAAGCAGTGAAGGATTACTTCGATAATGTCGGCAACGGCAGTTAACACCTTCTGCCAGGCAGGAACCAGCCATCGGCACGCATCGCAATGGTGATTCCCAGCGACGCACCTGACGACCGTGTAAGATTCGAACAGTATGGATGCTCCAGTTGCAATTATTACCGGTGCCGGCGGCGGCATCGGCCGCGCGACAGCCATCGAGTTGGCGCATCGCGGATACCGGTTGCTCCTGTGCGGTAGAACAACTGAGTCGCTTGCCCAGACCGCATCGGCAGCGGGCACCGGCATGGTTGTTTCAGGCGATGTAACGCGGTCGGACGATGTCGACCGAATCATCTCCGCTGCAATTTCAGAATTTGGCCGGGTCGATGTCCTGGTGAATAATGCGGGTATCGCCCCGCTTCTTGATCTGGAAAAAACCTCTGATGCCCAATGGCATGCCGTGTTGGACACCAACCTGACCGCGGTGTTTTATGCCTGCCGCGCCGTCTGGCCGGTTTTCCGCCGTTTGGGAGGCGGGGTCATCGTCAATGTGTCTTCTCTTGCGGCACGCGATCCGTTCGATGGGTTTGCCGCCTACGGTTCTGCCAAGGCCGGCCTGAATCTGCTCGGCTTGTCATTGGCGCGGCAAGGGGCGACGATAGGCATTCGCGTGTGCACGGTGGCGCGGGCGCGGTGGAAACCAGTTTGTTTCGTTCACTGATGACTCCCGCGCAGTTCCCCACCGACAAGACGCTTTCGCCGGCCGCGGTGGCAAAAGTGATCGGTCAATGCGCTTGTGGAGACCTGCGGTTTACCAGCGGTGAAGTCATCTGGATGCACAAATAGGAGCCCTTGCGATGAGAATCATCTCCCCAGTCCGCGGCCGGTTCCTGATGCGCGTTCTCTCCGTCTCTTTTCTTTTGTTGATCATCATCAACCCCGCGCAGGCTCAGGGACGAAAACTACGCATGCGGCGGAATGTGAACGGGGTCAATTTTCCGTATACCGCCAGCGACGGCAAAGGGCAGACCTGGATGGTGTATCAGCCGTCCACGATCCAGATGCAGGGAAACTCCCCGATCTATCAGCAGGCAGCCGCCATCACTATCGCGGGCGCTCAACCCACCATGCAGACGCCCGCACGGCTGGATGCAACCACCAACGAATTAATCATGGAAAATCTCCCCGTCTCGGGGTTCATGCTTACCCGCCGAATCCTGTTTGATTCTGATGACGGATACATGCGGGTGATCGACCTGATTAAAAATCCAACCAACCAGGATCAGCAGCTCAACCTGCAACTGATCTCGTACATCAATTTCGGTGTGCAGACCCAGCAGATGATTCCCGACCCTAAAAAGGGAACGCAGAACATCGCCTGGGAGGCAACCCCCGCATCGGGAACCAACAAGGTGGCGCTGGATGTTTATGCCGGCATCGACAGCAAAATGGCGCCCACCCTCGACGCCACACCGGGCAACAACACCGTTCAGGCAAGCGTGAACATGAACCTGCCGGCCAATCAGGAAATCGCCATCGCGCATTTCCACATGGTCGTCAACGGGCAGGACCAGGGTGTGCAATGGGTCAGCAACATGAAAAGCGTCAAGCTGTTTGCCGATCTTCCACCGGACATTCGCAAAGAAATCGTGAACTTCCGCGTATCGAGTCCGCTGCCCGGCGATCTGGAAGTCCTCCGAGGCGATGTGCTGGATGTCGTGGAACTGCGCAGCGGTGACCGATTCAACGGGAATCTGATCGACCCTTCCTTCAAACTCGATACCTCTTACGGAACCGTCGAAATCCCCAACGACAAAGTTGTGGGAATCATCAACGCCGGATTGTTCAAGCTGCGCCAGTTGCTGGTCACCACCGACGGTCAAATTCTGGGCGGACATCTCCAGAAACAAACCATCGATCTGGAATTATCCAGCGGACAACTGACGCACGTTCCCCTCGCGCAGATCAGCCGGGTGGGATACCGCCGTCGCAGCGATGAAAAAGAGGACTCCGCCGACGACCAGCAACTAAAGCCGCCTTATGTGCTGATGAGCAGCGGCGACCGCGTCGGTGTAACTCCGCCCGCGGATCCCATTACCGTCGCCACACGCTATGGTCAGCTTCAGCTTTCTCCGGCTGTGATTTCCAGCATCATCTTCAATTCCGATGACAGCGGAGTCCACATCGTTGAACTCACCGACGGCAGCCGATTCAACGCGCTGGCCACCGCCAGCGAATTGAGCGTCAAACTCACCACCGGCGCGAATGACCAGGAGGTCAAATTTCCCATCGCGGCCCTCAATCGAATTGTCTTCAGCAATCGGTCGGATGATAAAGACCCGACCGCGCCGAGTGTGCAGCTGAAAAAAGACGACGTGCTGGTCGGAACGCTGACCGGAGACCTTAAACTGGACACCGCATTTGATACCATCGCTTTGAATGCGGCTGAGATACGCGCGATCGACCACGCGAAGGAAAGCTGCCTCGGATTTAAGCGTGACCACCTGGGATGGGACCGTCTTCAGCGGACAGCTGCAGGAGTCGAGCGTCTCGTGCCAGCTTAAGAGCGGCATCAACACGCTGATACCCATCGGCATGCTCGAGTCCTACAGCAATCCATCGGCAACCGTTCCACCGATGATCATGGAGAAGATCAAGCAAATCGTCGGAGATCTAAATGCCGATGACTGGAAACAGCGCGATGCTGCCGAGCATGCACTGGTGAAGATCGGCCCGAGCGTGGTTGTAACACTCAAGCAGATGCGCGAAGCCCAGCCGCCTGAAGCGCAGCAGCGGATCGATTCGGTTTTGAAGCAGTTGCAGAAATGAGTCGCGCTTTTTAACGCGAATGATCGGACAGTCAGACGATCAGAGATTATTTGGAGCAGAAGAATGTGCGGAATTATCGCTTATGTGGGTCGCAAGATTGCTCAACCTTTGTTGATCGAAGGGCTCAAGCGGTTGGAATACCGCGGTTATGACTCGGCGGGCATTGCCGTCATCGACGATAAAGGCGAACTCCACGTCCGCCGCGCGGTCGGGCGAATCAGTGTGCTGGAAAGCGCGCTGAACAGCGACCAGGCGCTGCCCGATGCTCATGTGGGGATGGCCCATACCCGCTGGGCAACCCACGGCGCTCCAACCGAAGTTAACGCCCATCCGCACCTGGATGACAAAGGTGAAATTGCGATTGTTCACAACGGCATCATCGAAAATTACTCCGCCCTCAAGCAGTTCCTGACCTCCAAGGGGCATGTCTTTAAAAGTCAGACCGATACCGAAGTGCTCGCGATGCTGATCGGTGATCTGTATACGGAAATGAAGCACCGCGACCTGATTCCGCCGGGTGTTTCACTGCTGCATCGCGCGGTGCAGGCTGCACTGCACGAGGTGGATGGAACCTACGGCATTGCCGTGGTCTGCAAAAATGAACCCGACACCATGGTTGTTGCACGCAAGGGAAGCCCGCTGATTGTCGGGGTAGGCGATGATGAATACATCGTTGCCTCCGACGCCAGCGCGATCGTCGAACACACGCGACAGGTGATCTATCTCAATGACAACGAGATGGCGGTGCTCCGCCCCAATTCGTTCCGCACGACCACGATCGACGACATCAAAATCAGCCCGGTGATTTCACAGCTGGAAAACAAGCTCGAGGAATATGAACTGGGCAATTATGAACACTTCATGCTCAAGGAAATCTTCGAGCAGCCCAATGCGATTCGAAACTGCCTGCGGGGTCGCGCCGAGCAGAAGGAAGGTCGAATCGTGCTCGGCGGACTCGCGGATCACACGCGCGATCTGGTGAAGGCGCGGCATTATATTCTCACCGCGCAGGGAACGGCCTGGCATGCGGGAATGGTCGGGGATTACCTGCTGGAAGACCTTGCAAAGGTGCCGGCCGAATGCACCTACGCCAGCGAATTCCGCTATCGCAATCCGCTGGTGGAAGAAGGCACGGTGGTGGTTGCCATCAGCCAGTCAGGTGAAACCGCCGACACACTCGCCGCCTTGCGCGAAGCCAAGGAAAAAGGCGCGCTTGCGCTGGGCATCATCAATGTGGTGGGCAGCACCATCGCCCGGGAGACCGACGCGGGCATTTATCTTCACGCCGGTCCTGAAATCGGCGTCGCCAGCACAAAGGCTTTCACCTGCCAGCTTGCGGTGCTGACCATGCTGTCGCTTTACATTGGCCGTCGAAAATTCATGAGCCAGGCCCAATGCCAGGAAATTGTTGAAGGGCTCTGCAACATTCCCGAGCAGATCGAGCAGGTGTTAAAGCAAAGCGAAGTGGTAAAAGACATCGTCGGTCAGTTTGTGGATCGGGATAATTGGCTGTTTCTGGGCCGGGGGTATCATTATCCGATAGCGTTGGAAGGCGCGTTGAAGCTGAAGGAAATCAGCTATATCCATGCCGAGGGCATGCCTGCCGCCGAGATGAAACACGGGCCAATCGCGCTGATTAATGAAGGCATGCCGGTTGTTTTCGTCGCCACGCGAGGCGTGCAATATGAGAAGGTCATCAGCAACATTGAAGAAGTTCGCGCGCGGGGCGGCAAGGTGATTGCCGTGGCAACCGAAGGCGACGCCAACATTCGCCGTTACAGCGATCACGTTGTGTATGTTCCCAACGCGATGGAATGCCTGCAGCCATTCCTCAGCGTGGTGCCGCTGCAACTGCTCGCCTATCATGCCGCCGTGGCCCGCGGCTGCAATGTCGACAAACCACGCAACCTTGCTAAAAGTGTGACCGTCGAGTGATCCGCAAATCCCATTGGGTTTATGTGTCTCGGCGTATGTGAATCGGCCCCGGCCGGGCGGAGATTGATCCGCCGCTTCTACCGCGCAGGGCCGCGGAAATTTCCGCGGCGATTGAAAGTGCCACTTCTTCCGGTGTTTCTGCGCCGATATCCAGCCCCACGGGAGCTCGTAATGTGGCGGGCTGAAGATCGCCCAGCAATTGTTCAGTGCGATGCCGCGGTCCAAGCATGCCGAGATATTTCAGCGGTTGCGTTGCGAGCCATCGCAGGAGCTTTTGATCGTGATTAAAATTGTGCGTCATCACCACAGCGGCGGTTTCGCTGCCAATGCGAATTTGCTGTTCCACGTCCTCAATCCGGCATCGAACGAAGCGATCTGGTTTCCAGTTTCGGCTTGCGTCCGAGGATGCTGACCCTGTATCCACCACCGTCACCCGCCAACCCAGCAATTGCCCTACCGCAACCAGCGGCAAAGCATCATTTCCCGCGCCGAAAATCACCAGGTCAGCGGGTGGTTTGAGCAGATCGAAAAAAATTTCGACAGTTCCCCCGGCTGTTGGGAAATCCGCACGCGATGATCGATCTTCGTTCAATAAATCCAACGCCACTTTACGAATCGAATCATTCAGAACAGGATCCCCGATCGATCCGGCAGGCTCTCTGGAGGCATCTATCATCATCCGCCGACCGAGGGGTATTTGCGGATTGCGTTTGGAAAGGACAGTAGCAATCACGCATCGCCTCGATTGACTGGCGCGAAGCCACTGGATCAGTTCCCGCCCGGTGGGAGTGTTGATCGGCTCGATGAGGATATCGATCGTCCCGCCGCACCCCAGGCTGTAGCCAGTCCCATTCTCCGCGTCGTTGCCGGTGTCGTAGCGCACCAGTATCGGCTGTTTTGAAATCATCACTCCACCCGCGCGTTGCTGGACATCGCGCTCGAGGCAACCGCCGCTCACCTGGCCGATCATGTGGCTATCCTGCGAAATGAGCAGCCTCGCCCCCGCCGAACGATAGGTCGAACCGACCACGCGAACGACTGTTGCCAGTGCCGCATCGGAATCCGCTGGGAGTCGATCGATTGAGCGAAGAATGTCAGTCAATTCCTTCATCTGTCGATACTATAGCCAACCGATGCAAACAGATGCAGCAAGATCGCCTGGTCTATCGCGGAATCGCGCGGCAAATCTCCCTGGCCCTTCTGCAGAAACATATTGCAGCGGCAGGTGGTTCGTATTCACATGGCTGCTCTTTTTCGCATCGACTGCGTTCGGTGAAGTTCGCTTGCCGCTGCAGGGGTATTACCGCGTTGGTCGTTTTTTCCCGGTGCTGGTAGATGGAACTGATGCAAGCGGAGGTACGAGACTTAGCGCTGGCGAATGCCTGGATTGCGATGTCGAGCCGACCACCGCAAGTTCGCTGATCGTTCCGATGCTCGCTATTGGTGAGCCGCACGCGTTAAGCAACGGCCATCTACCGATCGCCCTGAACAGTCTCGCTGAGAATGAGCGCCTGGTGGCTTCAACAACTGCCGAATTGCCTGCCGACCTTTTCCCGCAATGCAAAGTCATCGCGGTTCATCTCGACCCGGCGGATTTATTGCCCGGCCCTCCTGCCGCCTGGGAATCGCTAGATGCGATCGTGCTGGATGCTCCGTCATTTTCCCGAATCACTGATTCGCAGCGATCGAGCCTGCTGGCCGGCGGTGTCAGTCTTATTGCCACAGGACAAAAGCCCGACGATCGCTGGCCCTGGCAGCAGCGCGACATGGTCTGGCGACTGGATGGAAACGCATTGGGCCCGGGTAATCAATCGATAGACGAGGCGACTTATTCTCCCACCTTCGGCTGGGTGCCCGGCTGGTCCGCCGGCATGCGCGGGCAGGTCATGGGAATTGCGACCTTAATCACGCTGCTTACCTGCGGAATACTGCTGGCGAAAACGAACCGCTGGACTGCCGCGTTTTCCATCGCTGTGCCGTTGTTGGCAACGGGCGGCATTGTGATTTGGCGGCAATCGCTTGCATCGGTCGAACGCGCGGGCGGCGACATCCTCATCGCAAGCAATGGCCTCGTGCAACGCGACAGCTGGGTCTACCAGAGAGCCCGAACCGATTCGATTCAAACCGTCCCCTGGGCCGGTTGGACCCGTCCGATGTTTGGCTCGAATAGAGGAGTTGACGAAGCAGCGCCGCGTATCCAGGTCAAGCCGGATGGAACGCTCAGCTTTTCGTACCACGCGATCGCGGGACACACGATGGCATTTGTGCGGCGGGAAATTCAACCGGGATCATCACCGGCGACATCGCCCGCGCAAGACTCTCCGATGCAGGAACTGGCAAAATCGGTGTATCTCAAGGCCGGGTATAAAATTGCCGGACAAGTGACAGGAAGCGCAGCACGCTGGCCGGGCGTCCTGCTCTCAAAGTAATCGCTGCTCGCGCGTTGCAGTCGGAGATTCGCTCAGGTGCTTTTCATCGCGATGAAACTATTCGCGTTGTCCCAGTCTTTTTCGGTAAATTCTTTTGAGCAATCGACAATGACATGCCCCTTTTCATCGGTGCTGATCTTATAACGCGGCAGCGAGTCTTTGGCCGGTCCGCCGGTGACTGTCCCTTCGAAACTAAACTCGCTTTTATGAGCGGGGCAATAAAATTCGTCGGATTTGACCGTCAGCGGGCGATACTTGTGCGTGCACATCGAAAGGCACGCATACAGCTTTCCATCCTTGCGGACGAGGAAAAAATAATTGGGCTTTTTCGCGAATTTCTGAGTAACACCATCTTTGTCGAAACTCGTCAAAAGTCCCGCATCGACCGGTTTGTCCGGCATCGTCGGTGGTGCCGCGCCAAATGCAGCGGGCTGCAGCACAGGCAGCGACAAAGCCGCGATGGCGGCAATTCCGGTGGCGGTTAAAAAATCTCGGCGATTTAATTCAGGCATGTGATTTCCTCTATGACGGGTGATTCGAAGCGTGTCCGCGTCTGAAGATACCGCATGAACAGTCTATTTGTTGCCCGGTGATTTTTGTACGCCAGGCAATGCAGTGGGCAGTGTTGTGGACTCAACTGAAACTTCCATCGCGCCCACCGTTGGTCGCGCGGGCCGGGGATGGCCTTGCTGATCGAAACAGACTGCTGATAGAGGCGCGCCTTTCCCATCGGCGGCACTGCCCCGCGCGGGCCGCTGCTTATCGTCCAATGTGATGGCGGCCACCAAATCATCCTTTACCGGCGCGGTGCCCAACCAGTCTTTCATGCTGAGCACATGATTGCTTATTACGCATTCACCGTTACCAAACATCGGCCAGACATTATTTTCGATTGCGGTAAAGCTGCTCAAATCCCGCTCGGCGGTGTTGACCACCGCAGACCCGTCGCTGCCCACTTTCAAACCGGCGGCGACATAGAGATTGTTTTTCAGTTCGATGCCGTCAACATGACCCCACACTTTGAGAAAAGAACCTATGGTTCCGCTGTTGGTCGCGGTGTTATTAAGAATATGAAAATCCGCGTTCATCCGTCCCTGCGGATCGGGCCCCTGCAGGATCATCGCCTGACCGATTTGATCGTGAATAATGTTGTTGCGAACCATGATGTGGTGTGCGCCGGGATATGCCACGATTGAGGTTCCGCTGAGGATATTGCTTTCGATCACCGCCCAGTTGGTCGCGGTTGTGGGCGGTTCATTCAATCCGAGCGGCCCCACGCGAATCGTCCCGCCGGCCACCGTATTGTGGGCGATATAGGCGTATGATCCGTTGTGCATTTCAATGGTGCCCTTGGAAGTGTCGTATTTATCCGCGGGCCTGCGATCCAGGTTGGTGAAATTATTGTCGGCAATGAGAGCCGCCTCCACGCCGCTCAATCGCACGATGTGTTCGCGGGTGCTGTTGGCGGCAAAGTTTCCGAGACAGACGAAATCGCTTCCCTGCGTCCAGACCATATAAGCCCGCATCCCTGTTTTCAGCGGTGATTTGCAACGCTCGACCAGGAGCCCCATGGGTGACCCGTTGGCATTTACCGCTGAATCGACATTCAAGAATGTGCAGTCGCGAATGGTAATATTACGCCCCCGCGCCACGATCGCATCGATCCCCACCTTGGGCGCTTCCTGTGTATCGCTCACCCCATAAGGCGAATCAAAGGTGATATGTTCAATGGTGACTCCATTGCATTTTCCGTCGATCGAGATCAATCCGTGCGGCGGTTTGACCCCTTCCTGCCTGCTGAGCATCAGGATCGGATCCGGACCTTCATCGTACCGCCCTATCACAAAACTCGAATGGTTGATTTTCAGTGTGCTGTCGGCGAAATAAGTTCCGCCGGCGCAGGAGAATCGCTGTGTTATCCGGGAGATTTTTCAAAGTCAGCGCCTTGCCCAGCGAGTGCAGCGGCGCTTCGGCAGAGGTCCCGGCGTTCATGTCCGACCCCTCGGGTGACACGAATACCACATGCCGTCGATCCGGACTGATGACAATCGTCGCCCGGCTGGTGGTGACCACGCCGGTTTCATCGGTCACATTCAGTGTGATCTGATATTGCCCGGGCCCCTCATAAAAATGGGCGGCATTAAAACCGGGCAGTGCGTTATACGCACCACCGGGATCACCAAAGTTCCAGCTATAGCGCGCGGTTAAAGGTGTGCCATGCAGCAGGGGGAATCGCTCGGCATTCACATGTACGACGCACGGCGCGATGCCCGGTGACAGCAGAATCCCAATCGATGCCGGATGCCCCACCGAAGGCCGCCACGGTTCGGTTGTCGCCGGCTGTGTCACCGGCGCGGTTGCCGGACCAGCTGCGCCCAGCATTGGCATTATGCTCAGAAACAATCGCAGTATTAATTGTTGAAACGACACAGAATCCATATCACACCGCGAAATTTGCCATCACCCCGCACCTCAAGGCAAGCGCCGCCATTCATAAGTCCTGGTGACATCCAGCCGATTCTTCGAGTTGCCCGCGATGCCATACATCCAGTGCACAAGTCCCTGTTCCGCCCACTCGAATCCGATCGGATCCCCCGCTTTTAATGGGACTTCATATAAATCCTGCGACTCACCGGCAATAAACAATCCATAAGTGCCGTCCACGGTAACCCGCCCTACCTTTGGCGTTGAGTCCTGCACCTGGCGAGAGACCAGCGTGCCCGGGGACGAACAGCCGGCAATCAAAACAAGCAGCAGGAGATGAGCATCATATCTTGGCATACAAATTCCTAAGCTTCCACGCGCATCGCGTCGATGGGTTGCATCCTCGCTGCCTGCCAGGCCGGATACACCGCCCCGGCGACGGTCAGGCAGACTCCAACGGCAAAGCAGATCACGACGCTGATAAACAAACTGGTCCAAGGCACATTTTTCCAGGCATAAATTCCATAACTGCTCGACATGTTGGCCATGCTGAGCAGCAGTCCCAGAAAAATGCCGACAAGAGTCCCGACGAGTCCCTGAAAAAGACTTTCAATCAAAAACAGTTTGATGATAAAGCTATCCAGCGCGCCCAGGCATTTCATCGTGCCGATCTCGCGAAAACGCTCGGTGACACTCATCAGCATCGCATTGAGGATGCCCGCAAACGCCACCATCAATGCCAGCCCAATTAACCAGCGGGTTTGTATGCGATTGCTGGCAATCTCGCGCGGGGTTGATGGAACACCCGCGTTTTTCATCGTCTCCTGCAAACGCTGCGGCGCGATCAATTGCTCGCGCACGGTTTTTAATTTGCCGGCGGCAACGAGCCATTGCCGCATCGTAATCACAAGATCCGGGTGAATGCTCATCGCATTTGTCAGATCTGCCTCCGAGGCCGGCAAGGGCACACCCAGATCCTTCTGCAAATCGTTCAGCGAATCCCCAAATGTCTTTACCGCATCCAGCTTTGCGGTCCCGTCTGAAAGATGTTCCTCAACCGCGGCGGCTTTGCGCAACTCCGAGTCCACCGGTTTAAATTCCCTGTTCTCCACCTCGGCGCGCTGCTTGGACAGATGATCGAATTCGACCGACCCTGGAAAATCCACCGCCCATTGCCGCATGCCATTGATCATCCGATCGGTCACGAGAATGGACATCAAAAACGCCAGGGCAAGCACAATCCCGCTGGTCACCAGAAGACTTCGACTCAGGCGAAGGCGAATGCTTTTGTACGCAATCTCCACCGCCTTGCTCAGCGGCAATACAATTTGCCTTTCAACGTGAATAGAAGGCGCAGGTGCAGTCATGACTGCGAGCAACATAAAGGATCACCCGCTAAACTCGAAGCGCCAAACCTCAAATCAGATGAAAACGGCCTTGAATTCAATGATGCGAACCACGCCAGACGAACCCATTCTTCCCAAATCTGAAAATCTGCGTTTCATGTCCCAGGACAAACTAGGATTGAGCAAAAACAGCATTTGTATATGTTTAATTGCCATGGCTTTATAGAATAATATCTAAAAATTGCCTAGAGCTGACTTTCTCGCATCTCACCACGGATTTATACCTAACAAATACTTTACATGCAACTCGCATGAAGGTACCCTCTCCAGCGATGGATCCAATCGAGACACCAGATTTCAGTGCTCCGGCTGATTCGGTTGCTGGGTCGGCGGCAAGTGACCCGGTTGCGATATCCGCTGATCCGTTGCGGGTTTTGCTTGACCTGGCCATCGAGCCGGATCATCGGCTGGCGGCGATGATCGAGCCGCTTGCGCGTGAATTGCTTTTGCAATTGGATCCGCGCGATGCGTCGGAAAAAATGCTGGTCACGCAGATGATCTCCACGTTCAGCCGGGCCATGTTTTTGTCGCGGTATGCGAATCGGCAGAAGCATCCGAAGTGGTTCGCGTTGTATTCCCAGCAATGCGATCGTGCGATGGATCTGTACCGCAAGCAGATGCAGTCCCTGTCTGAGTATCGCCGGCCGCGGCGGACCACGTTTAACGCGATCCGCACCGCCAACATCGCCGGTCAGCAGGTTGTCATCGCCGCGGCTCCAGCGTCTTCTGCGGCGTCGCCGACCGAATCGCCGGGGGCTGTGCGAGGTGATTGGCCCGGTAACCCGCCTGTTGCGCGTGCCAACATTGAATCGGAGGACGCACATGTACAATCCACTGCAGCGCCCTCGAAAACGGCGGCGGTATCGCCTGTCGCCCGCCGGAAAGGCCGCCCTGCTCGCCGCGATCCAAAAAACAAAGCCGTGGGAACATAGCACCGGTCCCCGCTCATTCGTAGGCAAGCTCGCCTGCAGTCAAAACGGGCTGAAGCACGGATATTTCAGCCGATCACCACTGGATGATCCGCTGGTATTCAAAGCATTTCTGAAGTCGCTGCAACGCAAATCCACCGGCGCTGGCCGCCACCCGGACCCCGGGCCTCCCGTGTGGTAAAGCGCTCACGCGTACGAGATCTTTGGGTGCTTAATCCGCAAACAGCGAAGCGATGCCAGTCACCGCTGTGAGGTGCCGCGTCAACTTTAGAACATCGCAAAGGCGGCCTTGGGATCTCCGGCCTGTTTGAACAGGCTGCTGGTGCGCGACACAGTCAACAGTTCGGCGATGTTTTCGCTGTGCGAAATCACCATTTTGCCGCCCCTGGCGTCCATCTTTTTCTGCAGCGCAATCAGCATGCCCAGCGCGGCGCTTCCAGCGTGGCGAACATATTTGAAATCGAACACCAGCTTGCGCACGCCTTTTTCAATGAGTTGATTCAGTTCAGAAGTGACATGCTGGATTTCAAGCATGCCGGTCAAGTTCGCATTTTTCAGGCGTACGATCGTGACACCTTTTACATCCCGAACCACAATGTCGGGGGTTTCGTAATCCATTTTCCTGCTTTCTTCCGTGAGGTGCCGCTAAACCCTGGATCTGCGTTCCGGCCTGCTTCCCTTCACTGCGTTAATAACTTCACCAGATCGTCAGCTGTGTATATTCCCTTGAGCAGTCGCGGTTGCGCGCGATGGGGAAAATAGACAGCCGTCAGCGGGATGTTACCGGCTCCGTTGAGTTTGCGAAGCAGCGGGTGATCCGGCGCATTATTCCCATCGGTTATGTCGGCCTGCAACATCACCACATTTTTATCGCGTACAGCATGAACGACCCGCGGATCGTGCAGGACAAAAGCTTCGAGATAGTGACAATTGGTGCACCAGGTGGCGGTGAAATCAACCAGCACCGGTTTCCCCGATTCAATCGCCGAGGCGCGAGCGGCATCGCTGTAGACAGACCACGCAAACGGCTTTTCCGTCAATCGGCGGGCGGTGTAAAACGTCGGCGCAACGATCAGAATCGCAAGCGCTGTTGCCACCAGCGCGCGGGCATACGGGCGGATATTTGCACGGTGCGAATGACAAGAAACAACGCCGCGGCTGCGACGATGGCAAACAGCGACCACCAGAAAAAGTCATCAGACAGCAGATGCCGATAAAAAGGCCGGGCGAAAAATGCCGCCGTCACCAGCAGGAGAAATCCCATGAGTTGCTTGACCACTTCCGCCCAGGGCCCGGTGCGGGGGAAGTTGCGCGACCTGAGGAAATGCGCTGAGCAGAAAGTAAGGGGACGCCATCCCCGCGCCGACCATTACAATGGAAGCGCCTCCCACCCACGCCGGCTGCCTGAGCGCCCAGGCGAGCAGTCCCACGAACATGCCGAAGGTGCAGGGGGTGGACAGCGCGGCGGTCAGGACGCCGAACAGGAAATTCCCCAGATACGTGTCATGCCGCGGTGTGAATGAATAGAGGGCAGTTGGAACATTGACGGTAAAAAAGCCAAACGTGCTGATCGCCATCAGCACGAGGACGATGCAGATGGTCGCGGTAAACCACGCATGATCGAACAGCGCCCCCCAGTGCAACTGGCTGGACCCCACCACCAGGGCGGCGAGCACCGCGAAGCTGGAGATCAGCCCGGCGCTGAAGACTGCGCCCAGCATGATGCTTTTGCCGCGGTCGTGCTGGGAAACCTCGTAAAACCCCATGATTTTCAAAGGCAGGACCGGCAGAACGCAGGGCATTAAATTGAAGATGATGCCAATCACAAAAGCCGCTGAAAACGCGACCGGCCAGGCGCTTTTCTCCAGGTCCACTCCGAAAATGGTCGATTGTCCGTCGACCGAATCGGACGACACCGGTGGACCGGCATCGCCTTTTGCTGCCGGCATGGTGGTGGGCGCGATCGCCGGTTTTGTGCTGGAATTTTCTGTGGCCAGCGGCGGGATAATCCGGATTGGCGCTGACTGCCTGGTCTGCCGGCAGCACCTGGGTATCGACCGAATAATTCACCGTCTCGGGCGGGAAGCAGCTGTCATCATTGCACGCCTGGAAGGTAACAGTGCCGCTGAGTCGCAGCGGCCCTGTTTTGGCGCTGGCACTGACGGTAACGGGAATGCGCGAGATTGTTTTTCCCTCATAAACACTCAACTTGCCCAGAAGTGGAAATGTTTTCTCGGCTGGGGTTGGATAGACGATCGTGCCGAAAACCGCCTGATCGTTTTTATCCGCGGCCACTTCGAATTTCACCGCATATTTATCGAACGGAGTGTGCGACTGGGCATGAAGTCCATCGTGTACCACGACGATAATCGCCAGCGTGGGTGTATCGCCGGCATGGACCGCTCTGGTGCTGAGCACCGCGGAAACATCAGCTGACGATTGCTGCGCTTTCAATGATGAAACGCAGAGCAGCAGCATCGGCACAATCATTCGCAGTAAGCTTTTCATCGATATCCTTCGAGCGACCATTATCTTGTACCGACAGAAGCACCCGTATATTCCGCAAAGCTCAGTTCGAGTTGATGGACCGAGTTGGCAAATAAGGTTGCAAATCGAGGGTTTGGCCGGCTGTTAAAAGCCACGCACGCCGGTCTGGATAATTTCGCCGGATCGGTGAATCTTTTGCATCGCCCATCCAATGGACCCAGATGATCGGGCTGCGGTCGATGTCGGCGGCGTTATAGACGAACTCATTTCCCATGGGATATCCCGGCAAATACCGTACAAACACGAGGTGCCGGCCCGATTGCAGCTGCGCCGTGCGGTTTACCAGAGACTGCTGGTCGACGATCATCGCATCAGCGCTGACACCGCGGCAGGCAGAGATCGCCAGGCCGACCGCCAATCCTATACCCATAGCACGCGCCAGTAGCCGTCCGGTTGCCGAACCTTTTGGTTTCCAATTCGCCAGGATGTGCCAACCGGAAATAACCAGCAGAAAAATCGCAGCCGTCGCCGGGGCGGTGTAGTGGGGCAAGGCGACGGTTTCGGCCAGAATCGCCAGAAGGATTGCAGCGAAGGAAATGAAAATCCAGCGCAGGCGATTGTCGCACGACATCCGCAATGAGAGGACCAGCGCGGGCAGCAGAACCGCCAGCTTGAGGTTCCACAGGACGATGCCGACGCAGCGCGAAATGACGATGGGCCACAGCGTGGAGAAGTGGCGAAGGTCATTGTATGAATATCGATCGAGCACGGTGTGAACCCACTGCTGCGATGGATTTCGAAATGCCGGGGTCGCACGCAGGGGTTGAAACCAAAACAGCGGATAAACCGCGTACTGCGACACATATTCAAAATAGGGCAGGCGATAAACGTGACCGGTTACGCGGAAGTTGTCATACGCCATCCAGCAGCCGCCCAGCAGGAGCACCAGGACCGCCGGGGATGCGAATGTGACGAAAGAGCGACGGGTGTGAAGCAGCAGGCCGACGATCAGGGGGACGGAGAAAACCAGCCCTTCGAAAGGCCGACTGTTGGCGAGGATCAGCAGCCCGACGCCGAGCCAGAATGAGGCGATAAGCGATGGGCGCAACATGAGCCGCCCCCATGCTCCGATGAGCAGTGCGCCACCCAGCACGGCAACGGAACCGCCCCAGTAGTTTTGACTCCAGTCGAGCATGGCCGGGCTCAGCGATGCAACCGATCCCCCCACCAGCGACCAGGCAGGACGACAGAATCCGAGCAGCATCCAATAGATGGCCACGCAGGCCGCTGCAGTGCTGATCCAGACACCGGCGATAGGCTCGCCGGCAATGATCTGTCCGAGCATCAGCGCGATGCCCTGGCCGGGGGGATACTTGCTCATGCGCGACGGCGTCGTCAACTCCTGGGGGGTTTCGAAGTGCTCGAAAAACAGCGGTGTGGGATTGGTCAATCTTCCGTGGGCGAAAGTGTCGCCTGCGAGAAGGTAGCTGAATTCATCGTGAATTTTGGGAGTGGGAATGCCATCGTGCAGCGCGATTGAAGCATTTACGATCAAAGAGCAAGCGGCGATGAGAATGCCGCAGATCCAGGGATGCGCGGCCCAGCGCGAAAGCTTAATTTCGAGCGAATCAAACCATCGGCCCGGCAGGACATTCAGCGACAGCAACACGGCCGCGAGGACGGCGGTTGCGACCGACCACTGCGAGGCGAGAAATTCCCACTGCACCAGGGGCATGGACGGGATTTCAAAATCGACCTTTGCGGGTGGTGATTTTGCTTTCCAGCAGGCGGTTGAGCGTCATACAGACGGTGTTAATCTGCGCTGAAGTCAGGCTGCCATAAAACGGCAGCGACAGTGTGCGGGCGGCGACGTATTCGCAGACGGGGAACATGCCGGGGGTGAAACCGAATTTTTCCACCATGTACGGCTGCAGGTGGATGGGCGGGAAATAGTTATTGCAGCCGATTCCCTCGGCCCGCAGTTCAATCATGATTTCGTCGCGGTCGCCGGGTTCGAACAGATCATTGAGCCGAACGACAAACACGAACCAGCTCATATGCGTGTCATCCTGCAGCGTGGGCAGGATGAGATATTTGTTGGTCATCAGCTGTTCCATGTACATCCGGGCGACCAGCTTGCGGGCGTTGAGGATTTCTTCGAGCCGATCGACCTGAACGCAGCCCATGGCAGCGTTGATTTCACTGAGGCGATAGTTGTAACCCAGGCGTTGGTGCGCCAGCCACGACATCCCCTCGCGACCCTGGTTTCGCAGGGCCCGGCAGGTGGCGGCGAAGGTTTCGTCGTCGGTAACGATCATGCCTCCTTCGCCGGTGGTAATCTGCTTGTTGGGATAAAAACCAAACACACCGGCGCGACCAAACGAACCGATGGCGCGCATGGCCGGGCCGTTGCCGATGCTGCCGCCAAATCCTTCGCAGCAGTCTTCGATCAGGATCAGTTCGTTCTTTTGCGCCAGCTGCTCGAGTTCCAGCATGCCGCCCGGATGCCCGAACGCCTCGACACCGACGATCGCCTTGGTGCGCGGCGTGATCGCAGGGGGAACTTTTTCCACATCCATATTCAGGGTCTTCGGATCGATGTCGACAAAAACCGGCTTGGCGTCGACATATAAAATACAGTTGGCCGACGCGACGAACGAGAACGGTGTGGTGATGACTTCATCGCCCGGCTTAACGCCGGCGGCGATCATCGCGCAGTGCAGGCCCGAGGTGCCTGACGAGACCGCCACCGCGTGCCGCCGACCCACGGCGCGGGCTACTTTTTCTTCAAACTCGATCACGCGGGGACCGATCGACAGCGTCGGTGTGTTGAGCACCTCCAACACCGCGTCAATCTCCCGCTGGGTGATGTCAGGCCGGGACAATGGGATAGCAGGCATAGATATTTCCAATCGAGGCAAAGTTTGCTGGCACAAAGGTAACAGGTGTCAGGCTGTTGGAAAATCATCCGACGCGAATGCAAAGCAGTGGGCATTGCCGCCCGTGAGCGGATACCATGCGGATCCGATCAACCCATGGAGAATTACGAAGCCCAACTCGCGCGGGATCTGAGGTATGGATTCAGGGAGGGAAGCATGCACTTTGAAGAAAAGAGCGCAGTGCATCAGTCGCTGCACAAGATCACCTCGCGATTAAAAGAATTGGGCATCCCCTATGCGGTGGTCGGCGGGATGGCCCTTTTCGCACATGGTGTGCGCCGATTTACTGACGATGTCGATCTTCTGCTTACGCCTCACGGCTTGAAGGAAGTTCATCGTCAGCTGGATGGACTTGGTTATGTTCCACCATTCAAAGGAAGCAAGCAGCTTCGGGACGCTGAAACAGGAGTGCGCATTGAGTTTCTGGTGACCGGTCAATTTCCCGGTGACGGAAAAGACAAGCCTGTCGCATTTCCAGATCCAGCGCTTTCGTCGATCGAGATCGATGGAATTCAGTTTCTGCGGTTGGAAAATCTTGTCGAGTTGAAGCTTGCTTCCGGCATGACAAATCCCGGAAGGCTGAAAGACCTTGCGGACATTCAGGAACTGATCAAGGCACTAAAGCTTCCCAGGGATTTCTCCGAACGAGTCCACGACTACGTACGGGCCAAATACCTGGAAATGTGGGATTCCGTGCAGGGCGAACAGCAACCAGAGTGATCACGACGATCTATCGCATGTGCGGTTAATTCGCGAATGCGGTCAGATATATAATGAATCAACATTTCGGCGCCGCGCAGATCTGAACTAAAAGTTCCATTTCGTCACACGCTCATCCCACTTTCCGCGTCCGCCTGTTGCTGGGCTTTCATGGCGTCCCATTCTTCAAGCGTGAACATCGCTTCTCTCGCCTGCGAGCCTTTGTAATCGCCGACGATTCCGGTGGCGGCCATCTGTTCGATCAGGCGGCTTGCCCGGCTGTAGCCGATCGTCAGTCTTCGCTGTAACAGCGATACACTGCCGCGCTTGGTTTCGAGAACGATTCTTACCGCATCGTCAAAGAGTTCGTCTTTTTCCATCTCGCCGTCGGCGGTGACGGCGGCCTTGATCTGCACCAGCTCGGGTTCGTATTGGGCATCGGCAAGGCCTTTAACCAGCTTCACGCTGTCGCGGATTTCCTTGTCGTCGATATAGGTGCCCTGGCTGCGAATGGGCTTGCTCGCGCCGGGCGGCATGAAGAGCATGTCGCCTTGACCGAGCAACAGCTCAGCGCCGTTCTGGTCCATGACGATGCGGCTGTCCATCCGGCTCTGCACGCGGAAACTGATGCGCGTGGGCATGTTGGATTTGATCAGACCGGTCACCACCGTGGCTGCGGGGCGCTGGGTGGCGAGGATCAGGTGGATTCCCACCGCGCGCGACTTCTGTGCGAGGCGGACGATGAATGATTCGACTTCCTTCCCGCTGGTCATCATCAGGTCGGCTAACTCGTCGATGATGATGATGACATACGGCAGATGCTTGGGAATCTTTGCTTCTTCTTCCGGCGATCCAGGCTGGAAGCGTTCGATCAACTCTTCCTGGCTCATCGTGTTGTAGTCCTTGATATTTCGCACGCCCGCCTCGGCGAGAAATTCGTAGCGCTCGTCCATCTTTTCGCAGGCCCATTCCAACACGCTGGTGGCGCGGCCGGTGTCATTAATCACCGGGCACATCAGGTGCGGAATATCCTTGAACGGAGCCATTTCCACGACCTTTGGATCGACCAGGATCAGCTTCACGCGATCGGGCCGCTGCAGGTACATGATGGACATGATGATGGTGTTGATGCACACCGATTTGCCCGACCCGGTTGTGCCGGCGATCAGGCAATGCGGCATTCGCACCAGGTCGGTGATGAGCGGTTCACCGCTGGCGTCCTTGCCCAGAAACAGGGGGATCATGAAATCCTTGGCCATCGCGTCGGGGGCCAGTTGCAGGAGTTCTTTAAAGCGAACTTTTTCCTTTTGTTCGTTAGGCACTTCAATGCCCACGGTATTCTTCCCCGGCACGGGGGCGACGATGCGCACGCTTTCAGCTTTTAATGCCCGCATGATGTCGTTGGTCAGCGACGTGATGGTGGATACCTTCAATCCCGGCGCAAGACTCAGTTCGTACATCGTAATGACCGGGCCGGTGTCGATCTCGACGACATGAGCATCGACATTGAACTCGCGCAGCGCCTGTTCCAGCACGGCGGCCTTCTCGCGAACAAAGGCCTCCTGGCTTTCAACATATCCATGCTCGGCTTCGGCCAGGCTTTCCCAGCTGGGCAGGTGATATTCACCCAGTTCGCGCGGTGGCGCGGTGGGCGGAGAGACCTGGCGCGGCTTCACCATGCTGGGCAGTTTCACGATGATCTCGTTGCGAACCTTCGGTGGTTCAATCAGCGCCGTCGCCTGGGCGAGCGGCGCTTCGCATCGTGAATAGATGCATCGGGCAGCATCGGCATCGGGTCGACAAAGCCAGTGGCATGCGTCTCAACCGGCGCGGGTGGTGGAACAACGGCGGCGACAGCGGGCCCCGGATCGGTGGCGACATGGGCGGGAACAGCCGCGGCCTCGGCGGGTTCATCGTTTTCGTACGTCAGAACCACTTCATCACTGTTTTTGGGCTTCCCCTTGAGAAACTTTAAAAGGATGGATGATTTCAGCTCGCTTACATCCTCGTCCGGCTTGGTCATGCGCGGGATCGGCTGGCTGGATTCCGGTGTTGCGACATGCGGGGGACAGACGGCAAATTGAGTTTAAAATTAGGCCTGGGCAGCTTGGCGTTTGCGATGGCTGCGCCAATAAAAACCGGGGCTTTGATGACGAGATCGTCGGCAACCAGGATCAGACCGATCAGCATGGCGGTGAGCAGCACCAGGCAGGTACCGGCCCCGCTGAAATGCGCCTGCAGGTACGTGGCGGCTCCGATGCCGAGGATGCCGCCTTGCCCTTCGGGCAGACCATTTTCAGATCCCGGTTCAAAGTGATGCACCGTGGCGGCAAAGGCGATGGACAGCAGGAGCAGGCCGATGGCGCGCATCCATGGATCGCTGACGCGGTTCTGCGCGACATAGAGCACGGTGCAGACACCGGTAAAAAACAGGATGGGAAAAGCCCCCTGGCCGAAGACCAGAAAGATATAGTAGGAAACAAACGCGCCGACGGGCCCGCAGAGGTTTTCCACCGGTCGATACACGCCCACCGCATGGCTGGGCCAGTCCGTAGGGTGAAAACTTCCCACTGCAAAAAGCAGCAGCAGCCAGGACCCGATGGTCAGGAAAACACAAATCCAACGCCAAAGGTGTGATCGTTCCATGTTTATCAGTGGTCCGTTATCCGTTGTCGTTGTCAGTTGCCGGTAAATCGAACAGCTGACAACTGACATTCAATGTCCTGTATGTCCAAATCCGCCTTTACCTCGGGCGGTGTCGTCGAGCTCTTCGGTTTCTTCTATCCGCACCGGTGGCACGGGCAGGATCAGCATCTGCGCGATGCGCATGTTCGGTTCGATCGTGAACGGCTGTTTTCCGTGGTTGATTAAAGGCACATGCACTTCGCCGCGGTAATCGCTGTCGATGGTGCCGGGGCTGTTGATTAACGTGATTCCGTGCCTGGTGGCCAGTCCGCTGCGCGGGCGAACCTGGGCTTCGTGGCCGGCTGGAATCGCCATGGCAAAACCGCAGGGAACAAGATGGATCTCACCCGGTTGAACGACGGTCGGGCCGGTAACGGCAGCAGCAAGGTCAAAGCCTGCCGCCTCACCGGTCATGCGCGTCGGCAGAGGGACACCGGGACGGAGCCGCTTAATTTGCACGGTGATGATGCTGCCGGAATGCAAATACGCACCGCTTTCCTGGTCCGTGGAACTATATGCGAATGTTGAACATCCCTCATCGAATCTTGGCCGTCGCGCGAAGAAAAGGCGCATCGGGGCCTTTGCTTCGACAGACGGGTTTCGAAGTTGGATGCTCGCGGTTCGCAACGTTTTTTCATAGCGATCTACGAGCGATCACGTCGGCGCATGATTGCCAAAAAGCAAAACTGCCCGCTCTAAAAGCTTATCGGCGAACAGTGGCTTGCTTCGCGAGGGGAGTTCCTCGCGATTGCCGTCCGGCCAGAGCAAAATCGATGAAATTGTCGGACTATTCATCGTTTCGATCGGGTTGGAAACAATCATATCCAGGTTCTTTCGCTTCAGTTTTTCGAGCGATCGGGCCTCGTCTCCCGGCTCTACCAAACTAAACCCTACCGTGCGTTGATCGGGGCGTTTTACCGCGCCGGCGGCGGCGAGAATGTCATCCGTTGGCTCCAGTTCAATCGTCTGCATCTCACCGCGCTCCAGTTTGCGGTTGTAAAAAGTCCTTGGGCGATAGTCCGCAACGGCGGCGGCCATTATCAGCAGGTCATAGCGTGGGAATGCAGTGAGGACCGCATCGAGCATCTCGCGGCTGGTCTCAACGTCAATCCGCTCCACTCCCTTGGGCATGCTCACAGACACCGGGCCAAGGATGGTGGTTGCATAATGGCCCCCGCGCAGGGCGGCGGCGGCAAGGGCCTGACCGAGCCCCCCACTGCTGCGGTTGGCGATGTAACGTACGGGATCAATGGGCTCTCGAGTCGGACCGGCTGTTATCAAAATGCGCATGGGAGGCAGTGTAGCAGGTGAGGGCAGGGTCGTCGTCGGCGATAAAATCGTTCCAATCAGCGCGTTTCTCACGGACAACCCGCGCGCGGGGGCTATCCACCGGCAAGTGGCGCAAGAGCGGCTTTGCACAGCGGATGGATACCAAATATACTTTGCCCGCGTCATCCGGGAGGGACGGAGTGCCCCTGTGACATCTGTGATCTCCTGTTCCGGATGAAAGCATTTATGACCGTCTACGGTAAATTCGAGGCCATCAAAAAGATCCACACGTCCCACCACGGATCTATTTTTTCGGCCCGGACCGCGGGCACTTCCGAATCGCCGGATTGCTGCGTCAAGGTTATCGAATTAAACCCCACCATGGTGCAGGAAGGCGATACCGCCATCGCCCAGCATCTGCTGGTGGCCGCCGCATTGCAGCAGGCGATGGGGAACAAATCCGCCCACTGGGCACCGATCTATGGGCTGGGTTCCCAGGGAACCAATGCCTTTTACGCCACCCGCCTTTGTCCCCGGTCGGCGCAGACCTTGATCGAACACAGGATCAGGATCGACTCAGCGGATCTGAAAACACTGCTGCTTGAAATCCTCGAAGGTCTTATGGATCTGGACGAGGGATTTCACCGCTCGCATGGGAATTTGAAGCCTTCAAATATTCTGATCGGTGACCGCAACAGGATTCGCAAAGGCGCGGTTTTTCTGACCGATCCTGATGCGAGCAACGAAGATTTACCGTCGCTGACCCGAACACCAGACAGCAAGGCGATTGGCGAATTGATCTATGCGCTGGTGACGCACAAGCCACATGTGACGGCCCGATGGCCTTTAGTGAAATCATCGCACTGGAAGCGACTGGGCAGCACGGGCAAGCAGTGGTTTTCATTATGCGATGATCTGTTGAACACGGTATCGCGGCGGGGCTTGCCGACACTGGACCGGGTGCGGGACCGGATCGACGCCATCCACCCGACGCGCCGGCAGGTGCCCCGCACGGTGTTTGCGCTGCTGCTGCTCGGCTGCCTCGCGGGCGGGGCCTATGTCAGGCGCGACCAGTTGCCGCGCTGGTATCAGCAGGCACATGAAAAAGTGAACCACTTGATTTCCAGACTGAAGACGAGTGATGTCTCGGCGCATGCGTCGCCGGGCTCGGGGCGTTCGACAGGCTCGACGACCCAGCAGGCAAAGCCTGGCGGGTTGGCGATCAATCCCGCAGCGCCAAGAACATTGGTGGGTTCGAATAACATCGTGCCTGTAATGCCGCCGCCTGCAGTACCGGTGCCTGTAGTGCCGGCGCCTCTGGTGCCGGTGGCGCCTCGACCGGCGGTTGCGGTGCCGCCGCGGGTGGATGATGAGGGGACGGTGATTGTCCGGGGCACACTGCCGCCTGAATTGCATTCGGAACCGGCGAGGAAAGAGTTCATCGCTCGGCAAAATTCGTTCGTCGCGACATACGCGGGATTCGGATCGGCGACAGTGCTAAGCGACTGGGCGCGAATCCTGGCGAAGATCCAGGGGCTTGAAACCAGCTATCCGCCGCTGGATCCCGTTTCGACGGCCGGTTGGCCGGCGGGTCTGGCCGACAGCATGAATGCTCGGCGCAACGCGGCGCTGGTGCGGACGATTGATGCTGCGTTTGACAGCAAGCGCGTGGACGCCGACCCGTTTGAAACATCCGAAGCGCGCGTCGAAAAGGCCGCGACGGCGGTAGTGGCAGCTCGCGACGCGATGGCGCGCGGTGATATTCTGGAAGCGGAAAAGTCGATTGACGCCTATCGTTTGGCGCTCAAATCGTTTCCCGCCGACGATGCCGACCTGGCGCACATGTTCGCGCCGGTGAACAAGGAATTTTCGGGCCTGACGGATATTCAGGCCAGCAATGATCGCCCCGCGTTGCTGGCGATGAGCGACAACCAGAACCTTTCGCTTGCGATTCGACTGGCGGCATGGTTTCGCCTGCCCGCCGCGGGAAGCGATGCCTGGCCGAACGATCTGCCTTCACTCTCCGCTGACGATGCGCGGGTCGACCGAATGAACACGCTGCTGCAGGAAGCGGGAAACGTCGCCACGGCGACTCAGGTTGTCACATCAGAAACCGCCCGGCGCGACGATTACTTTGCGCGGATGAAAGATCAACCCTCCGTTGCGACTGCGCTTCGCGATGCAAACGATTCCCGCTATGCCACGCTGCTGGCGAAAGCGCCGATCTGGTTTCGATATGATGCGGCGTTGTACACCTTAAAGACGACTTTGCCCTCGAAAGTCACCGCCGATCAAAAGAAACTGTACACCGACCTTGCCGGGCAGGTTGATGCGCCGGGGGTGCAGCTGGTGCATGATGTGCTGCAGGAAGCGGAAAGCCCCCTGCCGCCTTCGCTGGCCGAATCCGGACCGGGATCGGTCAGGGGCTGGCAGCTTCGCCCCGGTTGGACGCGGGAGCATTGCACTTATCTTTCACCAGCGGGCACTGATTCGCTGGAGTTTATTCATGTGCATGTTTCCGGGGATCCAGACGGGATCGACTGCTACTTGTGCACAACCGAAACACCGGTGGCAATGCTCCGGCATCTGCTGAATGGGAACCTGACCGCTTTCAATGCAGCTGAAACCTTGAACACATCGCCGGTACCACCCGGCAAAGGCATGCGCAGTCTGGAAGTTTTCCGACGCGACGGGCACGGTGGATCTGGACGATCTGGACTATCGAAAGTGTTTTATCGTCAGTCCAAATGACCAGCTGCCTTTGCAGTTTGTGACACCGGAAACCTCTTTCTACCTCGCGCGGCGTGTGGGGTGCCGATTGCCCACGAGCCATGAATGGCTTGCCGCGCTGGCGCAGGGCGCAACTCGACGGATGCGAACGTAAAAGGTTTTGCGATGATGGGGTTTCGGTTGCGCGATCGACAGTTTGCCAAGTTGTTGACCAACCCGAATCGAGACCCGCGATACTGGCCGGATGACAATATTTTCATCGGTGACACCGGCCGGGAAATCGTTCCGCGCAGCGCGAATGCGGCGATCTGGCAGGTGACGGATGTGTCTCGCATGTCCGGGAGGACCGACGGCGCGGCAGGAACGACGGTGTGGCCTTTATCCAGCCTGGCGTCGTCAAGCGGGTATGGTTTTCGCACGGTGGGCGACACCGACAATTATGCCGGAGTGTTTCACAATCTGATCGGTAACGCGGCGGAATTTACGATGGATTCACCGGTTATTTTAGCTGAAAAAGTGCAGGTTTCACCGAGCCAGCCCAGCGGGGAAACGGTTCGGCGGGTGAATGACTGGTTCAGCGCTGATCATGTGAAAACGGTGTCTATCATCGGCGGGTCGGCGATGTCACCGCCGAACATGGACCCGCAGAAGCCTTACCCGCTGCCCGGCGCGACGCACGCGGATGCATTTGCCGATGTTGGATTCCGGCTGGCGTTTACCGATCCGGCTTGCGTTCCCAATGCGCAGCGGGCGGTGATCGGTCAGGCGTCTTACCTGACCGCACCTTGAGTTCATAACCGGGGAGTCGATCACGAGAGGAAACGTTTCATGACGAGCGGAAGAAAGAAAATGCTGTCGGTGGGCGCGATCATCGTATGTTCAGGCGCTGCTGCAGGGATGTGCGCCGAGCAAAAGCGTCACCATCAATTCAGTTCCAGACCGGGCTCATCTTCTGTTTTATAAAGTGGGACCCGCCGGCGATGAAACGCCAGTGGCGCAGGCATCGGGCGATGTGGTGACACCGGCGAATTTGAGCCTGGATTTCAGTAATCAGGTTCACTATCGCGTGGAAGCCCATCGCGTGCTGTGCATGCCCAACCTGGACACGGAAATGCTGATGGACCCGCAGTCGGTCTACAACATCGGGCTCACGCAATACAAGCAGTATCTCGACGCGGTGGTAAACGTGCCGGTGAAGGACGGGGATATCTGGCAGCTGCACCCCACGCCGATGCAGACGGTGGCGACGATCGACATGACAGAACCCGCTTCGCTGTATATCGATCAGCCGCAGGCGGTGACGAAGAACAAGCAAAGCGACGTTGATTATCCGGCGTTTGATTCATCGTCGACCACGGCGCTGATCGTGTACGAACAGATTCAGCCGGACAGTTCTTCAAAAACGGGCTACAGCAGCAAGCTGTTCAAGTTGCCGCTGACGGCGGGTGAGGCGCCGACGCAGTTGACGCAGGGCCGCAAGCAGCAGCGTTGCCCGTCTTTTGATTTCAGTGGGGACAATGTAATTTTTAATTCCAATGATGACAGCCGCACGGATTCTCCGTTTGAATTCAAGATTGCGGAGAACGCTGCGTCGATCAGTCATCTGGAACATGATTCAGACACACTGGAATATTCGTTCAGCGTGGGGAAGGACGCTGTTGCGTTTGCCAGTTACAGCGCCAACGCGACCGACCCCTGGATAGAAGCCGCCGCGCGGGACGGATCGGGCACGACCCAGCGGGCGACGGGATTGTCGCCGCAGATTTCGCCCGATGGCAATTCCATTGTGTATATCCACCGGCCGGAATCCGGGGGGAAATATCGCATCAGCACTGTGAACACGCGCGGGCCGATCATTACCCATGAGGTGGTGCAGAACGATGATGTGGATTATTTCGATCCGCACTGGTCACCCGATGGCGGGCTGATTGTTTTCTGCAGTCCGAGCCGCGGGAAGGATCAGCCGGACGATATCAAAAAAGAACCGAATCCCGCTTATCACGATGCTGAGCAGGAGCACTCGTTTTTGTGGATTGTGACAGCAGACGGCCAGCGCAGCATTCGACTCACGCGAAATGAATCGTTCGACAGTAACCCGGTATTCGACCGCAACGGACGAACGATTTATTTCCGCAGCAATCGCGGGGGTGTCTGGAATATCTGGAAACTCAATCTGACCGACGCGGCGTTTGCGGAGTTAAAGGTGAGTCCGCCGGCGCAGTGAGAGAGTGTATTTTACCAGCCCAGACGGAGATGTTCCCGGGCATTCCCGGCGATGTGGATTTAAACGACCTGCACGATTTCGATGGACAGGATCGTTCTCGGATCGAAGTCGATGCGCTGTTCGAAGACACCTCCCAGGCCGGTGCGGTCCAGGGCGATGATCCAGCCTTGCTCGACGATCAGATCGGTAATAACCCGGCCGCCGAGGAGCGTGGCGCGGAGCACGGCGGTGTATTTGCGTTTGGGCACACCAGCGGTGAGCAGCATCTTGCGCCATTCTTCGGGCAGCGGTTTTGCCAGGCGATTCCGCGGCGGTTCTTTTGAATGCATTAAGGTCGATCCTCTATCCAGACCAGCCCGACAAGCTGCGGGGAAACAATCGCCACGCCGGCGTCGAGTTCTTCCAGTTCGGATCCTGATGCCCATTTATGCGGGGACAACGAGGTGTCGGCATGCGGGCGAACGTTGGTGAGAAAGGTCGCGTCGTCGGGAAAATGTCCGAAAATTTTCCCCGCCAGTTCGGCGGCCTGACGCTCGGGCACGCGCGGCTGAAATGTCTCCAGATCCCAATGCAGCACCGCCAGCAGAATGCTCGCTGCCCGGATGCGGTCGCACTGAAACCAATGCAGCCCTAGCACGGGCAGGTTGACCAGCGAGACCATCTCGTCGGCGATAACGCGTGCCCCGCGGGCGTCCTGAATGTTCTCCCCGTCGGCGAATTCTATAATCACGCGCCCCGTAGTGCGGGCAGCCAGCACCTGCCGGCGAAGATAGTGCAGACTTTGGCAAATAGCAGGGTCGATCATTTGATTGCCTCCGTGCATAATCTACCCACATCGGGCGAAATTGCAGAATGATGATGGCCCGATGTGCGATCGATGTCGAATCGCGGGTTTGTTCAGCATTCTGGATTCAGCAATTCGGTGCTTCGGTCCGATAATTACTTTCAGCGTTATGCCGAAAACAAAACCGACCAAGGTCAGTCCGTCAAAAAAGCCAGCTCAGGGATCCGCCTGGAAGGTGGCGCGGGGCCTGCTGCATCTGGTGGGTGTGTTTGTTTTTGTCGGCGGGCTCGTTTATGTGGTCAATATCACCAGGCAGTATGATGAACGCGAAGCCAGCGCGCCCACACCTGCATTGCGCGTGGCTCTGGTCAACAAACCGGTCTGGATGAGTGATTTTCTCGCGCGGGAAATAGCGGCCACGGTTCCTAAAGCATCCAGCTCGGTGTTCGACCATGATCTGCTGGTGCAGGCGGTTGCGAAGCTGCGCAGCAATCCATGGGTGTCAACGGTGCATCAGGTCCGTCGCGTGTACGGGGAGCAACCGGGTGACACGCTGGAAGTGGATTGCGATTTCCGGGCACCGGTTGCCCTGGTGAAGTGGGGATTGAACTACTGGATGGTGGATAACGAGGGTTTCCTGCTGCCCGAGCAGTTCACAGCCGACCACCTGGATCAGGTTACGGTTGGGCGCGACGGCCGCACGAGTCTTCGCGTGATCCAGGGTGTGCATCAGCCCCCGCCGGAGTCGGGCAGGAAATGGGCCGGCACGGATCTGGCAGCTGGACTGGATCTGGTCAAATTGTTCTACAATAAGCTGTATCTCGATGAAATTACCGCAGTCGACGTTGCCAACTTCGGCGGGCGCGTGAAACGCAGCGACCCGCAGCTGGTTCTCGATACGCGATATGGCACTCAGATCTGGTGGGGAAGACCTCTAAATACCCGCGACTTTTTCGTGGAAATTTCCCCCTCGCGAAAGTTAGAAATCCTCCGCGCCCTGGTTCAGAAACAGGGCCGGGTTGATGCGAATCAGACTTATGTCGACGTGCGGTACGACAATCTTTTGATCCCCAGCACCCAGCCTGCCGAGGCACGGACCCTTGATGATCCGAGCAAATAAGCAAATCTCATTGCAGTCGGTGTTAATCTGGGGCTTACTCAATTTGCTGATTTTGGGCATCGGGGTAATGGGATTTCCGCTTTGGGCACATCATCCCTTTCCCCGGGAATCGATTGCATTGCAGGAATTGGTGTGCGGGCAGGTGATTCTCGCATCATGGCTTTTTCCGAAACTGGCCGAAACGCCTTGGACCTTGGCGATTAACATGGCGCTGGTGATCCCGATCGACAAGCTGGGCGGGATTCTGTCGAACGCACCGCACATCACGATTTCGCGATCTACCGGGTGTGTAGAAGTATGGATCTTGGGATTGGGATTGTGGCGATGGGCAGGCAGGAACGAGACCCAATACCTGATTCTTGTGGTACTTGCGAGTTGTTTTACAGTCGGTGGCTGTGTCGTCGACTATTTAAGATGCGAATCGTTAGCTGCGGGCGGGCTTGGTCGACTGTTCATTCCGTGCGCTTTTCTGCCAAAACTTTGTGCATGCGTTACCGAGGAATCCAGCGCCCCCTGGCTGGACGCCTGCATCCCGTGTTTAGGTGCATTTTTACTCCTGCTTTTCCGCCGAAGAGGGCAAAGTCCCTCCACATCCCTCCACCGCGCAGCATAGTGTTTTGCGGCCAAACAAAGGCCCTTTTTAGAAAAAGTGGTGGAATTGCTGAGCCTGAAGGTTCTGGCGACAAGTTATCCACAGACTTGTGAACAGAAAATCATCAGCGATGCATGAAAAACGCCTGTATTTCAGGCATTTTTTGTGATTTTTCAAAATCTTTCAAGAAATGCTGAGCTTCCCAAGGATTGCGCTTGTAAAGGTGGAGAGAGGTGGTAAATTGTGGAACATCAACAGTGGGATTGGAAAAAGATGGTGTCCAAAACCACAGTGCTGCTAGGTGAGTATGAGCTGACCATCGACGAGAAAGGTCGGCTGCTCATTCCGGCCGAAGTTCGCAGGTCGTTGGACCCCGAACGCGACGGTGAAGCGTTTGTGATCGTTATTGGCATAAATGGCCAGCCTTGGTTGTACCCGGAGCGCGGCTATGAAACGTTGGTGTCCACTTTAGCATCTCAATTGTCCCCTGGCGAGGATCGTCTGGCCTTCGATCAAATGTATTTTTCGATGGCAAGCCGGGAAGAATGGGATAAGCAGGGACGCTTGATGGTGCCACAGCAAACACGCCGGAGTACCGAACTCGGGCGGGATGTAACAATAATTGGTGTTCGCGATCACCTGGAGCTCTGGAATCGCGAAGCATGGGACGTGCGAAAGAAATACCTGGTTGCCCAGCGGGCGGAATTAGCCGCCAAGCAACGCGAAGCAGAAGAGCGATTGGTTTCCGCCAGGATGAGCGGAATGCGAGTGACGGGATAGAAGTGAGAGAAGCAGATCACGGCAGACGTCAAGGATGAATGCCAGGGGCCGCATCTGAAGTTGGGATTGCGGGGATTGAACGACACTTCCTGGGAAGGCTGTGTTTTTGGTTCGAATAATTAAAGAGCGAGATTCGTCTAACCACGATCTTTGAACGGTGCGGAACAGCACAAGGACGTACTGTTGCCTCACGATGTCACCCGCCTGGCACGGATGCCAAGCATTGCGGCAGGGACATCCCGCGTATTGACCTTTGCCGGAGGCAAAGCGTTGATGAGATCAAGGTGAGACTTGTGTGGTCGGGCGGCAAGCGGGTTGTGATGCCGCCCTTGCACATCGGATTCTCCCACTGCCGGTCACCTCATTCGATATCGGTGAAGGATCACCGATCGGATGAGGCGACTGGCCAGCGGAGAAATAGCCAGCGGTCTGCATGGAGTCGTCTTACGGACGGGGTGCCCTGTGGCAACAGGGCGGGCACGGAAGCCCGGCTTCATTTTTTACCGCAATCAGGTGGGTATCGTTGTCTTCCTCTGGCTACGAGCGAACAACCGCCTAACTCGGACATTTTAGGTTTGTTGTTTTAAAATTGCAAGCACAAAGCTAACGTTATGTTTGTAAATACAAACATAACTCTCTCCCCTTCTCATCATCGATTTACGCCGCCCAGATCAGGGCAGCTGCCATTGCCGGCGCAGGAACCATTCACTGACCAGCAGCACGATCATCAATAATCCCTGCATCGGCAAATCGTATTTCGCGTCCCATCCCGGATCTTCCCCCGCCCAGGTGGCAATCGCCCGCACATAGTCATCCAGAGGCACAGACTTCTGCTGCGGCAGTCCGAACTTCGGATCGTTGCGAATCAACTGATCGATAAACTGCGGGAACTGACCAAGTTCGTCGTAATATCCATGCGTTTCGTTCGCAATCGCGGTCAGCAGCTGCGGGTTGGCAGCGATTTTCAGCATCTCGTCGGCGGGCGGAATCACCGTGAACCCCAGCGACTGCCGGCCCAGTTCCTTGCCATCCTTATTCGCAACCACATCCAGGCTGTAATCCCCTTTGTCAGGATTTGGCAGAATCAGTTCGTACATTCCCGGCTGCGCGTCGCTGGGTGTCAGCGAAAGTGTCTGGCTTTTCTGAGTGACTTTATTGTTCACCGTCACACTCACCTGCGCGTGACTGGTTGCATCGCCATGCTCATCGCGCACCCGCACGCGCAGCTTCACGTTTTCACCGAGCTGGTAATTGGATTTATTAATCAGCGCGTCAATTCCCGCCCCGCGCTGCCGGTCGCGAACATCCTGACCGGCAAGCCAGCGGATCATCTGCCCCCACAGTTTGTTATACGGACTGTCCTGGCCCATCCCGCGCAGCGGCAAAAACCAGAGGTATGTGGTATCGACAGTGAACGCTGCCGACCTTCCCTGCCCGTAGCGCTGCACCGCCAGGACAATCTCGGGATTTCCATCAGGCCCCTGCCGATCCTGGTGCGTCAGCAGCACCTGCGCTCCGCTCTTTGGCCTGGAAACAATCACGTTTCCATTCAGAGGCGGCAGCGGTTTCACCGGGGGTTTTGCGTTCAATCCGAACCAGTCGGTCAGCCCGTCGAGGATCGGGTGGGTCTGACCGTCATCGGTCAGCCGCGGCACAAATTTGCTCTTGTCCTGCGCGTTGGTTTTTTCACCGACAAACACGGGCAGGGATTTTTCTATGGGAGTGTCCTGATAGGACCCGGGGCCGAAGCTGTTTTGCCCACCCAGCATTAACAGCCCCCCGCCGTTGAAGACCATCTGTTCTATCCGCTGCTGCTGGGCAAGCGGCAGATAGGTGCTGTCGATATCCCCGATGACTACAACGTCAAACTTTTTCCATTGATCGGCCGTGGCGGGCAATGCCTTAAAGGGTTCGCCGTCAACGGTTCCGGCGGTTTCCACTTCGGTGTTGGATTTACGCAGAAACGTCGCAAGCTCGATATTCGCATCGCTGATAAACGCCTGGCGGGTCCACTTATATTCCAGTCGCACACTGCCTTCGATGTAGAGCACCTTGATGCGTGGATCGATGGCCAGCCCTTGAAATTCCTGCCGATTATCAGCGGTGCTGCGTTCACCGGCGACAGGGTCGATCCAAACTGCCGCCTTGTGCAATCCGACGGTCGTCGGTTTAAAGGGCAGTTCCACCACCTGCCCCTCGGGGGTCGGCTGCAGCACGAGCTTCTGCGATTTCAACTCACCGACCGGTTTTCCCGTGTCGTCGATCTCGCTCATCTTCACATCCACCACGCGGTTGGCCAGCGCGGTGGATTTGATGGTGGCTTTAATCGTGGTTTCGTGATTGACGACAAAATCGTCGGGAGATTCGATGTTGTCGACGGCAACGTTCGCCACCGAGGCCGGTTCGGTCTGATCTGAACCCACGCGAATCGCATGCACCGGCAGTGAAGAGGCCCGCACCGCATCGGCGGCGTTGGGGCTGGTGTTGTCGATTCCATCACTCATTAAAATGATGGCTGCATCATCACGGGTGGTTTTGCTCAACACAGTGGTAATGCCGCGGGCGATATCGGTGGCCTTCCCATCCGCCTGTCGACGGGCCAGTTCATCCGGTGATTTCAACTGCCGGCAGTCGCTGTCAAAGGTAAAAAAACTGGGAACGAAATGGGCGTTGATCGTATCCAGTTCCGGACGAAGGGCCTGCCAGACCGATTGCAGCCGCGTCGGCCCATTTTGCACATCCGGAAACGACATCGACCCTGATGTGTCGATCAGGAAAACCAGTGGCCGCTCGGGCTTGGGGACCGAAATGAACCGCACCACCGGTTCAAACAACATCGGCACGAGGATCGCGAGCGCCGCCACCCGCATCGTCAGCAGAATCGTGGTTCGCGTCAGTGTCAGTTGCTCGCGCAACTGCAGATAAAAGGTCGTCGATAAAAGCGTGAGCAGGCTGAAAGTCCAGATCAATCCTACTTTGGCCTGATGTAATGGAGGAAAGGCCACGACGATCAGCGTGCCGAGGATGCCAAGCGATCCGAGAAAAAAAGTTAACCGGCCCCGCGCGCCGCGGCGCTGCTCCAGACGCGGCCCAACACGATGTAGGAGAGCAGCACCAGTGAACCGGCCAGGCAGACCAGAACCCACAGGTCCCAGCCGGATTGACGAACCATATCGATCGACCACGTGCTCATGCTGCTAATGCCTTGTACGTTTGAGAACAGTAATCGTTTCTTCTGCGTGTGAAAATGCGAACGTCGATCGTTGATGGATTTGTGCATATCTCTGAAAAACAGGGTTGCTTTAAGCAACCCTGCCAGCGGGTTGGCAAGTGGTTTGCCTTGGCGTGGGGCACACCGCTAAGCTTCGATCATGATTCACGAAAACCTTCTACAATCCATCGACGGCCTCTCAGCCCGGATCATCGCGATCCGGGACTCTCTTTGACTTCCCCACAAAATTAGCCCGACGAAAAGAACTTGAAGCCAGCATGAACGCGCCTGGATTCTGGGATCACCAGGAGTCGGCCAAGGGCATTGTTGCGGAGATGAAAACCATCAAGCTGCAGCTTGAACCGGTCGAAGCGCTGCTGCGCGATATCGAAGATGTCCGCGCAATGTACGACCTGGGGCACGAGGCCGGCGATGCCGATTCGCTGGAAGAAGCCGACCAGATGCTGACCGCCCTGGAAGCGCGGCGCGAAAGTGGAGATCGAGTCCCTGCTCGACGGCGCTAACGACGCCCGCAATGCGTTTTTCACCATCCAGGCCGGCGCGGGTGGCACCGAAGCCCAGGACTGGTCAGAGATGATGCTGCGCATGTATCTCTACTTTTTCGAACGGCGCGGCTGGGATGTCAGTGAAGTGGATCGACAGTACGGTGAACAGGCGGGCATCAAAAGCGTCACGCTTTATGTCAAAGGCGATTGCATCTTCGGATATCTCCGCGCTGAGGCCGGTGTGCATCGACTTGTTCGCCCCAGCCCGTTCAACTCGCAGGGCAAGCGTCAAACCAGCTTTTCATCGGTCACGGTGGTTCCGGAATTTGATGCTGCCGGGGATGGTGAGATACCTGAAGATGATCTCGATTTTATTGCGTTTGTCCGCGCCAGCGGGCCTGGTGGGCAGAATGTGAATAAAGTGGCATCGGCGGTTCGCATTACGCACAAACCGACGGGCATCGTTGTCACCTGTTCGGTCGAGCGCAGCCAGCAGCAGAACAAGCGATTGGCGATGAGCATTCTCAAAAGCAAGCTGGAAGCGCTGGAACAATCCAAGCGCGACGAAGAAATGAAGCAAGCGGTCGGCGATATGAAATCCAATAGCTTCGGCAGTCAGATCCGCAATTATGTTCTGGACGACCGCCGGGTAAAGGACGTTCGCACGGGCGTTGAAACCAGCAATGTGGAAAGTGTGCTGGATCGAGGGGAACTCGATGCATTTATCGATGCGGAATTGCGCCGCCGTAAGCGAGATAAGAAGTAGGCGGCCGCGGCGAGTAACCTCGCACATCGGTGTTTAATCACATTCACAATCTACAATCCCTATAGATTTGAAGTGGATAGAGTTTCCTGCTAGTCTGGTGGCATGAAATCCGTCGTCCGATTTATTGTTATCTTGGGTTTAGCGGGGACTTTCGCGGGTTGCGATAAAAAAACCGCGTCCGTGGCGACTCCCGCACAACCCCCCGCCGAGGTGCGGCTTGGGTTCTTTCCCAATGTGACGCATGCCCAGGCGGTGCTTGGAGTTACGTCGGGAGATTTCGCGGCGGCGTTGAATCCGGTGAAGTTTACGCCGCAGGTATTTAACGCGGGCCCCAGTCTGATCGAGGCGCTGTTCGCCAACCAGATTGATGTGGGTTACGTGGGACCGGGCCCGGTGATCAATGCTTTTGCCCGCAGTCATGGCAAGGGGATTGTGGTCATTTCCGGTTCAGCAGACGATGGTGTTTTAATCGTCGCCCGAAAGGGGTCGGGGATCAGTACCATGACCGATTTGAAGGGCAAAAAGATTGCCACGCCGCAGCATGGTAACACGCAGGATGTTGCCGCTCGGCATTATTTGACGTCGGTTTTAGGGCAGACTGACACGGACAATGTATTGCCCGTCAGCAACACCGACCAATTCGGCATGATGCAGCGGGGTCAGATCGATGCCGCCTGGGTTCCCGAACCGTGGGGATCTCTGTTAATCGCCCAGGCCGGCGCAACGCTGGTGGGAGAGGAAAAAGACCTGTGGCCGAACAAGAGTTTCGCGCTGACCGTCATCGTGACCACCCCCGAATTTCTGGCGGCGCACGGTGATGTCGTGCAAAAATTGCTCGCTGCTCAACACGATTGGACTGCCCGATTGAATGCCAGTCCACTGGATTGCATTCCCAAACTCGAAGCCGGCCTTACCACTCTCACCGGCAAGAAGCTTCCGCCCGGGGTGGTTGCCGATGCTGTCTCGCATGTAAAATTTACCGAGGATCCGTCGCCGGCAACGTTCAGCACCAACGCGCAGTGGTCGCTGGACCTGGGTTTTACGAAACAACAAACCGACCTGTCGGGATTGATTGTTTCACCAAAATAACCGGAACATGTTGACCAATAAAACCGACGTTGCTCCTGCAAGACGATATTAGTGCATGCTAACAAATGTAACGTAGTGTAACATGGATGTCTCTGGGACGTTACATTTCGTCAAACTCAGGAGATCCCCGCATGCTGAAAATCAACCGCCTTTCGATTGCTCTCACGCTGGCGATGATGAGCGCAACGGCTATGGCGAGGGATCCCGCTCCCACTGCTGCCACGGATCCGGCATCGGTCAAGGCACAGGCGGTTATCGACAAGGGACTCAATTTTCTTAAAACCCAGCAGCAACCCGATGGCAGCTGGCAAAATATCGGTGAGCCTCCGGCACTCAGCGCGCTTGTTCTCAAGGCGTTTATGGGTGACAGCAAATACGACGCGGACGTTCCGTTTCTGGAAAAAGGTTTTGATGCGCTGTTCAAACATCAAAAACCAGACGGCGGGATCTACGACGACATGCTTGCTAATTACAATACCGCTATCGCGATCAGCGCGATCGCTGCTTCCAAGGAAGGGGAATATCAGCCGCAGCTGGCAAAAGCGATCGCGTATCTTCGGCGGCTTCAGTGGACCGATAGCATCGATAAAGCCCCGGGAATTGAGTCTAAAACGGTCGGCAAAGATGACGCGCGTTTTGGTGGGTTTGGCTACGGCAAACGCGAACGGCCAGACGGCAGTAACATGCAGGTTGCCCTGGATGCCCTGCATGATGCGGGGGTGCAATCCAGCGACCCCGCCTATCAGGCGGCGCTCGCATTCGCGTCGCGGTTGCAAAATCGCAGCGAATCCAACGATCAAAAATGGGCCGGCAATGACGGCGGTTTTATCTACACCGATGCCGACGGTGGAAACTCACCCGCGGGTGAATACACCAGCCCCGATGGCAAACCGATGTTTCGCAGCTACGGTTCGATGACTTACGCGGGTTTAAAAAGCATGATTTATGCCGGATTAAGTCACGACGACCCCCGGGTCAAAGCGGCTTGGGACTGGATCACCAGAAACTGGACCTTCGATGAAAATCCAGGCCTGAAACAAGGGCCCGGCAACGCCACTGAAGCCGGCCTGTTCTATTACTATCACACCGCCAGCCGGGCGCTGCACGCTTATGGTGAGCCTGTCGTGGTAGATGCCCAGGGTAATAAACACGACTGGCGCATGGAGCTGATCGATAAGATTGCAACGCTGCAAAAGCCCGACGGCAGTTGGTCCGGCCAGGCCAAGTGGATGGAAAATAATCCGACGATCGTATCGTCCTTCGCGATCCTGTCGCTGCAGGAAGCGATGGCAGACCTGCGGGAACACCCCGTGAAATAACTCCGCGGGGAATCATCTCACCGCAGGGGGCCGCGCCGCGACATCTTCAGCGGGCATGCCTTTTGGCGTATTCCGGCAGTTTTGCTTCCCCATTCACCAGTCACTATACTCGCCGCAATGCCCTCCGATCTCGACAGGCTGGCCGAAATAAACCGCTAGGCGCGGAGCAGACCGTTGCTCCCGCGCCGGGTTCCAATCATTATCGAGCCAGAATCAATTACGAAAAACAGGAAGTTAAAGCCATGCAAGCCACGCGATACCGTACCCACACCTGCGGACAGATCCGCAAAGCAGACCTGGGGCAGCAAGTGCAGATCGCCGGTTGGGTGCATAACCACCGCGACCATGGCAGCCTGGTGCTGATTGATCTACGCGATCGCGAAGGAATGACCCAGATTGTTTTCGATGCAGATGTGTGCGGGCAGGCCACGCTCGATGAAGCCCGCCGTGTGCGTGGTGAATGGGTGCTGTCCGTCACCGGCACGGTCAATGATCGCGGCGTGGACGCGAAGGGGAAAAGCAGGTCCAACGCGAAACTCGCCACCGGCGAAGTAGAGCTTCTGGCCAGGTCGATGACGGTTTTAAGCAGTTCGCCTACCCCGCCATTCACGCCGGATGACCACGAGACAGTGAACGAGGAAAAGCGGCTGGCCCATCGCTATCTCGATTTGCGTCGGCCTGAGATGCAGTTAACCCTCAAGACGCGATACCGGGTCACGAAAATCATGCGCGATTTCCTCGGCGAACTGGGGTTCTGGGAAATCGAAACACCGTTTCTGACCAAGAGCACACCCGAAGGTTCTCGCGATTTTCTCGTGCCCAGCCGGCTGGTGCCGGGCAGTTTCTACGCGCTGCCGCAGTCTCCGCAGCTGTTCAAACAGATCCTCATGGTCGCCGGCTGCGATAAATATATGCAGATTGTGCGCTGCTTCCGCGATGAGGATCCCCGCGCCGATCGCCAGGCGGAATTCACCCAGCTCGATCTGGAAATGAGTTTTGTCGATGTGGAAAACGTCACCGGTGTCATCGAGGGTTTGCTGCGCAAGCTGTGGAAAGACATTCTCGATGTTGAGATCCCGGCGATCCCGCACATGACCTATGACGATGCCATGACCGATTACGGGTCGGATCGTCCCGATCTCCGCTTTGGTATGAAGCTGCATGAGCTGACGGACCTGGCGCATCTGACCGACTTCGGAGTTTTCAAATCCGCTCCGATGGTCAAGTGCATCATCGTGCCCGGCGGCGCGAAGCTCACCCGAAAAGAAACCGATGCCCTGGCTGACTGGTCAAAGGGATTTGGTGCCAAGGGATTGGCGGTCACCAAGGTGACAGCCACGGGATTTGACACGGGCGTGGCGAAATTCCTCGCGCCGATCGCGCCGCAGTTGCTCGAGCGCACAGGAGCCAGGGAAGGAGACCTCATTGCCTTCGCCGCCGACAAACCGAAGATTGTTTTCAAGGTACTCGGCGAGTTGCGGTTGAAAATGGCGCGGGACTTGAAATTGGAACCCAGCCGGCAATATGCCTGGGTGTGGATCACCGATTTCCCGCTGCTGGATTTCGATGAAGAGGACAGGAAATGGGTTGCGGTGCATCACCCGTTTACTTCACCGTTGGACAGCGATATCGAGAAGCTTGAAAGTCGCGATCCGGCGGTGCTTTCAAGTCTGAAATCCAAGGCATATGACATCGTTCTTAACGGTTCGGAATTAGGCGGTGGGAGCATCCGAATCCACCGCATGGATGTGCAGCAGAAGATCTTCAGCCTTCTGGGTATCGATGAGACCAGCCAACGGCAGAAGTTTGGTTTTCTGCTGGACGCCCTCCAATACGGAGCGCCGCCGCACGGTGGAATCGCGCTGGGCGTGGATCGCGTGGTCATGATCCTGCGCGATACCACCAACATCCGCGATGTAATTGCCTTCCCCAAGACGCAAAAGGGAGCCGATCTGATGTGCGGCGCGCCGAGTGTTGTTGAGGAAAAACAACTGCGCGAGGCAAACATTCGCCTCGCCGCCCCATCACCGCCGAAGCATTCGGAAAACACGTAAAAACCACACGCTCCGGTTTAACCGGAAAGCGAGGTGCTGATTGTCCCGGTCACATAGAAAAATGACCCGGACCCACCGCGCGGTATTATCTTGACTGGCATACTATGTATTGCATAGTATGGCGGACATTACAAGAGGCCTGCATGAAACTCGAACGAGAACTGATGCGTGGAGCCGGTCCGCTGGCGATTCTCAGGCTGCTCGAAGGCGGCGAGAAATATGGCTATGAGCTGGTCGAATTGCTTGAGTGCCGAACCGATGGCGTTCTTGCGATGGGCCAGAGCACGCTATACCCGCTGCTGTACAACCTGCAGGCCAAGGGCCTGCTGACCGCGCGTACAGCCACCGCCGAGAACGGCCGATCACGCAAATATTACCGACTGACCGACAAAGGAAAGCGCAAGCTGGCGCGCGACAGCAGGCAGTGGAAGGTGATGTCCGCAGCCATGGGGAAACTGGGCATCGCAGGGCTTTAAAGCGGCCAGATTGTTGCGTTCATTAACGAGGTCACATCGTGTCAGACATTGCACCCTCACATAGCAAAAAACTCCTGGCCACACCCTTGCGAGATCTGATTCGCGGGCGTGTCACCGGGCGGTTGGATTGGAAATCGCAACTCAGCGAGTTGCCCGCGCCGGTAGCGCAGCTCATCAGCCCGCGTCATCAAGAGAACGCGATTATGGCGGTTGGAAAAAGCGGATGTTGCCCGAGAACTAATCGGGCATTTTGAAGACGGTCTGGAAGCCCCGACGGCAGTCGATACATTGCTTCAAAACTTTGGCGATGAAAAAACCGCGGCAAAACTCATCCGCCGCGCCAAACACCGACAGCGCCCGTTGGCCTGGCACATCTGGAATTTTGCAGCCCGCGTCACCGCGATCATCGTCGGGATTTATGCGGTTTTGATTCTTCGCCTCTGCTTCGGTCGTCCTGCTCCCGGCGTGGATTATATCGCTCGGATGAATGCGCCAATCCTTGCTACGCCGATGGAGGATCGCGCGTGGCCCCTCTGGCGCAAGGCGATTCTTGCGAGTTCCGATGGCGCAGGCCCGAACCACAATCTCATTTTTTCCGAAGCGCTGGACATAAGAGGGCCGTTTCCGGAACCGCAAACCATCAAGTGGCTGGACCAGCACAAAACGGCGCTTGATCTGGCTCGGCTGGCTGCCAGCAGACCTGTGCTGGGTTTTGTTTATGGCCCGGGTGGTTCAGCCAAAGACCCTGAATTGATGATGAGCGATGAATTGTATTCACCAACACCCCATCTGCCGATGCTCAACGTGCCGTTGGCGCACCTGAATTTGCTGCGGCAGATGGCAAGCTTGCTCGCGTTTGATATTTACCATGCCGCGGATCTTCATGACCGCGACCGAGCCGATGCGGATTTTGCGGCTTTGATTGGGCTTTCACGCCAGATACGTGAGTCGGATGGCATGCTCGTCACTGAACTGGACTCCCTCGACATCGATGATTTAACGGTCATTACCCTGCAACATGTGCTGACTGACCACGCGGATGTGCTCTCAGATCGGCAACTTAACCGGTTAGCACACAGCCTTGCCGGCCCGCAGGTTGCCGGCGATGTGATGACATTCGCCAGCGAACGGTATTTTTTTGAGGATTTCGTTCAACGCATGTACACCGATGACGGACATGGCGACGGGCGGATCACCTTCTGGGGCGCGAGGATGCTCCCGTTGCTGATCAGTTCAACTGTTCCAAATACCCCTCCGCCAAATACCGTTGCAGCGGCTATAGCGCTACCGTTGATGGCGTCGCGAGCGGCGATGATGGAAAAATACAACGAATGGATGGATCAAAGCCGGGCAAATTTTCGGCTTCCAATACGAAACGCGAACTGGGAGCACCTCACATCACAGGTGAAATCAGTTAAGGATTCACCCGCTAAAGCCGTGGAGTATCCTCTGATCGCACTCTTGTTTCCTATGCTTTCGGCGTGCCAGGAATCCTGCGAATGGTATCTCGGCGATCGCGACGGCACCCTGGTTGCCATCGCTCTTGAGTTGTACCACCGCAGGCATGGAGAATATCCCGCGACGCTTGCGCAGCTCACGCCGGATTTGCTGCCCGAGATACCGGCAGATCGCATTACCGGTGATCCGGTCAAGTACCGCGTCGTCTCGGGCAAACCGATTGTTTACAGCGTAGGTATTGACCGTGTCGATGACGGCGGGATCCGCGCGGGTGCGGGGTTTACGAACGATCCACACCATGCCGCACAATGGGGCCAAAAGGTGACAACAAACATGAAAGGCGATTGGGTGCTCTACCCGTCTGTGCCACCCACAGCGCAATGAGATCTCTCATAAACGCAAAGCGAATGAATGAGCTTTTGCAAAGCGTCATCCGGAAATACGCGGCGGCGGAATAAGATTTTCGCAACCGGCTCGAACGACACACCGCGCACCACCCGAAAATGGAAGTTGGCACTGCCCGGCGATAGTATCGCGGTCCCTATGTTGAGGAGCGTTAGCTTTGAGCGCGGGTTGCTGTTGTATAACACCGGTCGGGATGAGGCGGCCGAGCGGGAGTTTCGCGCTGCGCTGGCAGGCGAGCCCGACAACGCTCGGGCGCACGCGATGTTGGCAATGTGCCTGTCGCGGCAGAAAAAGTATGCGAACGCTACCGCCGAGGCACAGCAGGCAGTGACGCTGCCGCCGGATTGGGGCCCGGGGTACTCGGCGCTAGCATTTGTTTACCTGGCGCGCGAGCGGCTGAAAGAGGCCGCGGCGGCGATCAAACGGGCAATCGCGCTGGATCCGTTCCGTCCGGGTCATCATGCGCTGCTGGCGGAAATTTTGCTGCGGCAGCACAAGTGGGACGCTGCTTTGGTGGCGGCCGACGCGGGGCTGGCGATCGATCCGGAAAATACCGACTCCCTGAACATGCGCGGTATGGCGCTGGTGAACCTGGGACGACGCGATGAAGCAAGCCTGACCATCAGCGGCGCGCTCCATCGCAACCCGCACAATGCTACAACCCACACCACCCAGGGATGGGCGCTTTTGCATGCGGGGGAACATAAGGCTGCGCTGGAGCATTTTCGCGAAGCGCTGCGGATCAATCCCGAATCGCAATGGGCCAGGGCGGGGATTGTCAACGCGCTGAAGGCGCGCAATGTGATTTATCGGCTGATGCTCTTCGCCGCGATGACCTGGCTGGCACACCCGCTGTTCAACCTGATGCTGCGCTTTGACCGCTTCGGGCGGCACGCTCTGTCTCACGTTCAGCGGGTATCCAGCAACTGGGTGGGATCGTTGTTGTTGATCGGTGCGCTGCTGGCGGCGGTGGCGCTGGCGATGCATGAGAAGATTTATTTGTTCGCGGGGATTGAGGTGGCGGCACTCAGCATCCCAACGTCGGGTGTTTTTTCCTGCCACGCGGGCTGGCCGCGTGCAGCGATGGCTTGCTGTTGGGTCGTTCTGGTGGCAGTGGCGATTGCAGTTCTCATCTGGATGGTGATGGCGCAGTACAGCGGAAGTCAAAGCGATTTGGATGTGCTGCACCAGCTCATGCGCATTTACGCCGTCGGGCTGGTGGCGTCTCAATTTCTCGCCAACCGATTGTCGCTGGTCAGAGTAAAGCGGTGAAAATTGCACTGGTCATTCTGCATGCCGACAGCGCTCGCGGTGGGGCCGAGCGCTACACGCTGGACCTTGCCGCCGCGTTGGTTGCTCGGGGGCATGAAGTGTCGATCCTGGCCAGTTCGTTTCAAGATGGCGCGGTGGCAGGCCAACCGGTTTTAATTCCGGCCACAGGGAGATCCCGGACCGGGCGATATCTCTGCTTTCTGGATTCGCTGCAACGAGAACTGAGCAGCAATCATTATGACGTTGTGCATGCAATGCTTCCGGTGCCGAAGTGTGACATCTACCACCCCCACGCGGGGGTGGCCGGTGATGTTGTCGAGCGTGGGCACCTTCATAAATCAGGCTTTTTCAGCCGGGTGGTGGCGTGGGCGGGAAACAAAATCAACCGGCGGCGATTGCGCTTTGCCGCCATTGAAAAACAGTTACTCACATCGGAAAAGCCACCGGTGGTGTTGTGCCTCTCGAATCTGATTCAAGGCGTCGTCCAGCGACAGTATCCCACGTTGCCTGTGTCAAAGCTGGTGATGCTTTTCAATGGAATTGATCTTGCCAGGTTTGACCCCGATGCGATGCGCGATGCGCCGAACGAATACGCGAGCGTTTCTCAATCACTGGCGAGGAAGTTGTCGCACTCATGCTGGCGCAGGATTTCGAACGCAAGGGGCTGGCAACCGCGATACAGGCGCTGGCGGCCGTGCCAGGCGTGATCCTTCTGGTCGGTGGAAAGCCCGATCCAAGAAAGTTTCGGCAGCTTGCGAAATCTCTTGGCGTATCCGATCGGGTCATTTTCGCGGGGCCAGTGAGTGATCCGATTTCGTTCTATAAAGCTGCGGACCTTTTTGTATTGCCCACACGATTTGATCCCTGCAGCCTGGTGGTTCTAGAAGCGTTAGTCATGGGGCTACCTGTGATTAGCACCGCAAGAAATGGTGCTTGCGAAGCCATGCAAAGCGGCGTTCATGGCTATGTTCTGGAGCAACCGGATGACGCAGTCGCGCTGCGTGATGCCCTTTTACAAGTCGCCCAATCGGCGGTTCGCGCAGAAATGTCTCAGGCATGCACGGCACTGCGACCAAAGTTGTCGCAGAGCGCACACCTTGATCGCTTGGAAGCCGAATACATGCGTATTTTCCGCACTTCTACAGCCTGATTATCGGGCATAGTTTCCTTTTTTCGCTGCCAATATGACGATCGCGACGCAGAAGTAGGCAGTCTGGATAATTTATTTCTTCTGTATGGAGTTGCCCCAATTATTCATATTTAATGAGCTCGGCGTGCATAAGTCCCTTTCAAACAGACGTTTGGATGCAATTTGTTTTAGGTGCACTTAGGTGTTACGTTACCCTTATTGCTTTGGTCTCGACCTTGCTTTGTGCTACTCGTCAGTAGTGGGTTCCAGTAAGTGGGTTTGCAAGGAAGGCTTGGGCTCTGTTGTATGAGAAATGCCCTCAAAATTTTAGTGTTTACCGGTCTATCTATAGGTTTGCTCGCTAAGAATGTGGCTGCAGTGGAGACTCAGCCATCCGTAAATCAGCCTGTTTCGGTCTATGCCATGCCCGCGGTTACTGCCGTAGTTGACGACACCCATTCGTTGCTGCCCACCGAAGGACGCGACCTGCCGTTGATCAGCACCGCGACGGTTGGCACCAGCGACACTGTGAACCAGACCACCGTGGAAGCGATTCCAACTCCGACGGCGTTTCAGGCAGGTGTGGTGTTGCTGCTCGGAATGGCTGCTGTGCGAATTGGCCGCCACGTGCGTACAGCCCTCGTTTAGATGTTCGTGTTACTGATTTAATACCCCCCACCGGCGGTACCTCGCAAAATTCGTCCCCCTAATATTGACCTTTCGAATCAGTCACAGGTAGAATCCAGAGCGTCTGGGAGATGGAGATGATGTTCTCTGGTTGTTCGTAGCCAAGCGGGATTGCTTCCGCAATTTCTACACAACACCAGCGGTGATTTGAAGGTGCAGGTATGAGCCAGGAACTGGGTTCATCCTCGTCGGCGATCGGTGTCAACATGGGTGGCATCTCTCTTGGTGCCGCCTTGAACGCCAACGTTCTTGTTCTCAACCGATATTACCAGGCAATTCGTGTTATCAATGTGCGTCGCGCGTTTTCGCTGCTCTGCCGCGAATTGGCGGAGGTGGTGCACATTGAAAAAGACTCTGCCGGCCAATCGGTCTGGCAAAACTTTGATTTCGAAGGCTGGCAGGAGCTCAGCTCGCTGAAGCGCGAATTTGAACCAGAGGGGCACGATTGGATCCACACGGTCCGTTTTCAGATCGCGGTGCCTCGTATCATCCGCCTGCTGGGCTATGACAAGCTTCCGCGGCAGGATGTGAAATTCAATCGCCGCAACATCTACGCGCGCGATTCCAACCGCTGCCAATATTGCGGCAAGCGTATGCCTACGACCGAGTTGTCGCTGGATCACGTTGTTCCAAAAAGCCAGGGTGGCAAGGCCAGTTGGACCAACATTGTCTGCTGCTGCGTACGGTGCAACGTGAAAAAAGGCGGCCGCACGCCCGAGCAGGCGCACATGCATTTGATCACCAAGCCGATCAAACCTAAACGCAGTCCTGTCATCAGCATCAAGCTGGCAGATGAGCGGTATCAAAGCTGGAAACAATTCCTGGATACCGCGTATTGGACTGTGGAACTCAAGTGAGTTGAGCTTGAACATCTATCCCGCCTGATTTCGCGGGATCGGCAATCCGCACGCTCTCGATTTTTCCCATTACATAACGACGTTCTACGCAGATCCATCGAAATGGCGTTGTCCGGGCCTGCCGTGCCGATCCACCTCAAACGGCGGGCGGTTGCAACTTATGAGGTTGGTCGGCGTTTGTAATAGTGTGCGGAACGATGGCACGTCATTCTATTCCGCGGTCCAGGATGAACACCTGGTGGTGTTTCTGATATTTCCAGGAGCTGTTTTACGATGAAGTATGCACTCAAACAGAAGTGGATGAGCCTCAAGAACGACTTTGCCATTGTGGATGAAAAAGGGCTTGAGGCCTATCGCGTGGATGGGTCGCCGCTGAAGGTGGGGAAGAAGATTTCTTTCCGCGATCGCACGGATACCGAGTTGGCGTTCATCAACGAGAAAAACCAGCCGGGCGGTCCGGCGTTTGAGATTTATCATGGGGACGACTTGCAGGCAGTTGTCCGCAAAGATGGTTTCTCCGGCGATCGCTGCAAATTCACCTGCGACGTTTCAGCGCCCGACGACCTGCACGCGGAGGGGAACCTGACTGGTCGTGAATACACGTTTACCCGCGAGGGTCGCGCGGTGGGCCGGGTCAGCAAAACTCTATTTGGAAATAACGGAACCTACGGCATTGAAGTGGGCCGGGGTGAAGATGAACTAATGCTGCTCGCCAGCGCATTTGTCATCGATCTATGCTGCCAGACCGGCGCGGCTATGTGATTCTGACCGAGGTGGATCTTCCTGAATCCTTGAAATTTTTCCGGGCAGGCAGCCTGATTCGGGACTACTATCAGGTGGCTTGTATGAGGGGAATGGACAGGAGTTGTTTTCATGATCCATTCTTCTCCGGCTAACGCCCGCCCTGTAAACCGTGCGGGTCCTGCGGTGCTTATTCTAAATGGTAAAACGGTCGGCACTGTTGTAACCAAGCGGTGGGACACTTCCTGGGGATTTGCCGAGTTCTGTCCGAACGATGCTTTCAGCGACTTTGCGCCGATCTTTGGCACCTGGTCGCTTCTGATGCACGCTGAGGATGATCGCGATCGCCTGAGCCGCGAAACCACCGCAGAACTTGCCAAAGCTGAAGCGTTGCTCGACACGATCAAAGCGCAGCTGGAATTTATCGATCAGCATCAGCGCGTCGATATCGCCACGCTCACGATTGATGGCAATCAGCTGGAATGGAAAGAATTCTAAGCTGCTAAGTTTGGGCAGCGAATGCCTGGACATTGCAGCGTGGGATTCTCTTCATGCCTTGCCGAAATCGATGCGCACGCTTTGCGACGTCATAAGCCGCCCGTGGCTTGGCGATGCGTTTTGCGTTGGTCTTGATTGACTTCAAACGATTTTGATCGCCGAGTAGTTCTTCCACTTTGATGGACATCGTCGCCAGGTTGTTGATCTTGATCGCCGCCCCATTTTCCAGCAGGTAATCACTGTTTCGGCTTTCCTGACCGGGTATTGGATTTACAATCGCCATCGCGGCGCCGCTTGCCAAAACCTCTGATGTGGTCAGCCCACCCGGCTTGCTCAAAACCACGTCCGCCACGTGCATCAACTCATGGATTTCGCTGGTATATCCCAGCACCTTTGCGCGATGCCGACCTGGCACTTTAATCTGCTGCAGCTGCTCCTGCATGGCTGCATTTTTGCCGGCAACAACAATAATTTCGAGCGGTTGATGAATCGCCAGTAGTCCCTGGTACAGCGCGGCAATCGGTCCGACACCGAACCCCCCCGCCAGTTGCAGAATGATCGGTCGGTCGCCCGCGAGTCCGTGCTTTGCCAGGCATGCTGCCCGATCCATCGGCTTGGTGAAGCAGGGATGAATTGGAATGCCGGGCGAGCTGGTATGTTCAATCGGCACGCCGTACGAACCCAAATAGGCGGCTCCCTCGCTGGTCGCGGTGGTGTAGTGTTCCGTCGGTTCGTTCATCCAAAGGCGGTGGGTTTCAAAATCGGTGGTGACGGTCATCTGCCGTTGCGCCAACTTGCCACGTTTTCGCAGGCTGGCGATGATCTCGGCCGACAGAAAATGCGTGTTTACCACGACGTCCCAGTGCGATTGCTCGAGCATGTCGCTGAAGCGTGTGAGATTCAGCTTTTCGACCATCAGGCGCAAGCGATCGACGGGATTTTTAGGGTTAACCGGCTTATCCATCCAATCGTATATCAATCCCAGCACATGCGGAGCTTTATTGACCAGATCGAGATATGCCTTTCCATAAACCCGGCGAAATGCGGCGTTGGTCAGCGTTAAAATATCGATGTTCTGAATCGTCGCCGCCGGCGCAAGCTGGCGCAGCGCTGCCTCAACCGCCTGCGCCGCCCGCATATGCCCCGCACCCACCGACGCTGACAAGACAAGAATCCGTTGAGCCATGAACTGCCATTAGAACAGATGCATGCGCATTCGCGAACAAACGCAGATCGTCCTTGGATCGGTGCCGGTTTACATGGGATGCAAAAGCATCAATTTCAGATATATATCTGCGCATCCAGATATGAAATATGCGTGAAAATCAGACGCAGCAGTCGGTTGAGCAGGTGGACGAGCGGCCGAGCCGCCTGGTGTCTTTCTTTAATTCAGGGACTGAGTAAAAGCAGCATGCCAGACAGTTCAGCAGACTTTTGTGAAACTCGGTTGTGGCTGCAGCAAGTTGATAGTGCATCCACAGCCCTTCTTTTCGTGCGATCACAAGACCTGCGCGCCTCAGATAAGACAGATGTCGGGAGACTTTTGGCTGAGGCTCGCCGAGCACGTCCACCAGATCGCACACACATGTTTCCCCGGTTCGCAGGAGGTTCATTAAACGAAGGCGCGTCCGGTCGGAGAACGCCCGGAACATCAGGTCAACTTTGTCATTTTTCACGGTGATAATTATATGTGTTACAGCGAATATGGGAAATTCGTTCGGGCGAAGTCGAATGTCGATCCCGTGAAGCTCACACTTTCAATAATGAACCCATTTCAGCCAGAATATGCCGAGCGCAAGGGTTAATATCGTAATGGGAACACCTGCTTTGCAGTATTCCAGGAACGAAATCTCCACTCCCTCGCGACGTGCATTTTCTACAACGATCAGATTCGCCACCGATCCAAGAACCGTCAGGTTGCCCGCCAGCGTGCTGCTCATCGCTAGCGCTAACCAGGCCGTGTCCTGCGACGCTTTAGGCATTGCCCGCATGACGGGCTCAAACAGTAGCACCGCCGGTACATTGCTGACCAGGTTCGAGAGTGCCGCTGACGCCAGGCTTAGCAGATCCACGGGATGTGCCAGCAGGAAATGCCATCGCTCCACACCCCAGTGACTGACAACCCTTAGTTGGAAGGCGTGGACGACGATGAACAGCCCGACAAACATCAGGAGCAGGCTCCCGTCCACTTCTTTGTAGATACGCTCTGGTTTGACGCGGCCGATCATCAGAAACGCCGCTGCCCCCACCGCGACAATCGCGATCGGCAAACCGCCGAAAAAAAGCCCCACCGTCAGCAGCGCCACAATGCCACTTTTCCATTGAAGCCAAACCTGTGCGGGACGATCCGGAACGCGCTGGTTGGTTTTGCCATAGGTAATCTTGCTATGGTTGTCACGATCACTGTCGCTTTGTGATGCCAGGCAGGACTGGTAGCAGAATAAAATGACAGCGTAGTCAATCGCCAGTCCAAGCATCGCGACAGGCATCAGGTGAAGCGCGAAATGCAGATACGGAATATGCGAGTGGGCACCGATGAACATGTTTTGCGGGTTGCCGGTAATCGTGCCGGTTGAGCCAATATTGGCCGCCGTGGCGAGTCCGACCAGATGCGGAATGGGTTTGAACCCAAGCCGCTTGGCCATGTGCAAAACCAGCGGTGTCAAGGCCAGGCAGACGATATCGTTAACCAGAAATGCCGAGAGAACCCCTGACAGCAGGATCGTGACCCCAAGCAGTGCCCTGGGCGATTTAATGCGGTCGATCGACCAATGCGTAAGACGGGTGAAGAACCCGCTGAGCCGCAGAAAGCCGACTACGACCATCATTCCGAACAAGAGGAATAATGTTTCATAGTCGATCGAGTCCGCTGCGGTGGCTTGCCCGAGCGTAAGAATGCCGGTGCCAAGCATGAGCGCCGCCCCGACAAATGCGATGCCCGGGCGATCGAGCCTGAGCTTGGGAACCTTGCCCACCGCCAGGCCGGCGTAAGTCACGGTAAACAGTCCGGCGGTCAGCCATAAACTTACAGAACCGGTCAAAGGATCCTCATTGCTTCGAGATGATTGTGACGCCCCGCTTCAGTCAGATGCAACATATCAACCGGCCAACATTGTGACGACGCGAAATGTTGCAGCCCGTTTCCATCATTCCTGTGCGGCTTTCATTGGCCGTGCTTAAAACAAAGACTCTCCTTCGGCCGGTGGTTTCCATTCGAATCCCAGGTGTTCGTAAGCCGACCTGGTTGCGATACGTCCCTGTCGCGTGCGCAGCACGAGCGCGGTTTGTAAAAGGTATGGTTCGATGACATCGACGAGGGTGTCCACCTCGTCTCCCATTGTTGCCGCCAGCGCTTCGATACCGGCGGGCCCGCCGTCGTAGACCTCGATCAACGTTTTTAAGAACTGCCGGTCCTGGTCGTCCAGGCCGATCTTGTCGATGCCTTCTAAGTCCAATGCGGCCTTGGTAATCAGCACATTGAATTTGCCCGCCCCTTCGACGGTCGCATAGTCGCGAACCCTGCGCAGCAATCGGTTGGCGATGCGCGGTGTGCCCCTGCTACGATGTGCAAGCTCCCATAAGGCTTCATCATCTGCCTGCAGTTTCAAAAGCTTGGCATTTTGCCGCAGGATCTCGTGCAGCGACTGGGGTGTATAAAATTCGATGTGCTGGCGGATGCCAAATCGGCTTCGCATCGGGCCGGTCAGAAGACCGATACGCGTTGTCGCGCCGATCAGCGTGAACACGGGTAACGGCATCGTGATAGTGCGGGCGTGCATGCCGGCATCCAGAGTGACATCGACTTTGAAATCTTCCATCGCGCTGTAAAGATATTCCTCGACCACAGCCGGCAGGCGATGAATCTCATCGATAAACAACACGTCGCCGGCGCCCAGCTTGGTGAGGATCCCGACCAGATCCGCCGGTTTGGTTAACGCGGGGCCGGTCGTCACATGCACCTGGGCCTTCACTTCGTTGGCGATGACATGGGCAAGCGTTGTTTTGCCCAGCCCCGGCGGGCCGTCCAGAAGCACATGCTCGACAGGTTCGCCGCGACCGTTGGCTGCCTGTACGGCGATCTTCAATTTGCGAATCAGCTTTTCCTGGCCGATGTATTGATCAAATGTCTGGGGGCGCAGCGCGTAATTAAAGCGGTTTTCCTCCTCACCACCGGACTCTCCGCTAATGATACGTTCTCGAGCCATCGGCCTTTAGTTTAGTGTTTGTTCGGTTCGAGACAAATGACCATCAAATTCGTGTCAGCGGGCAAAGCACTGTGTTACTCAAGCGACTGAATCAGGATCGATAAACGCCCGGACTCGATCCATCACTTCGATCAGAAAATCGCCGCGGTCAACTCAACCTCGCGAGCTGCGCAATCGCAGCATTTCGCGAAGCAACCCATCGGTTGTGGTCAGCCCGGGATTCATCGACTTGGCGCGCTCCAGCAGATTTTCCGCCTCGGCGCGGCGCTCGCCCAGGCCCATGAGTCCCGCGATCGCGTCTTCCTCGACGTTGCCGCGCCGACTCGCCGTCCGCACGCCTTGGCCTTCCACCAGTGCCTCGGCGGCAAAGCTTTTCAGCTTTCCCGCCAACTCGGCGATAATGGTTTCAGCCGTTCGCTTGCCGATCTCGGGGAGGCCGATCAGAAACTTAGCGTCTTTCCCTTCGATCGCCCCGGCGATTGCGCCGACGCTGACCGACAATGCCCGCAGCGCCTTTTTCGGACCAATGCCTTTAACGGTGGTGAAGATCTCGAAGAAGTGCTTGTCTGCCGGGCGAAGAAACCCGATCAGCGTTGGTTCGAGCCCGCCGCGGGTGGGATCCCCACCGAGATAAAAAATCGTGTGCAGGGTGAGTTGCTCCCCCACCATCCCCTGCAGAGCCGCCGTATCAACGGCGGGGAAAAGCAGTTCATAAAGGACCGGTCCACAGAGGAGATGGAGGTGCCGTTCGTCTACATGCCGAAGTTCGCCCGTCAGCGCTGCGATCATGCGGGCAGGTTATCGGATCACGCGGGAAAGTCGAAACGCGAAACAGCGGGTTATCTGTCAGCAGCTGTTTTGGACCGAAGACTTTTAAGTTCCATCTCCCGGCCACAGCACAGCGCCACAGCCAGCGCGTCGGCGACATCAGGCGGTTCGGGAGGCTGCTTCAGATTCCATACCGATTGAATCGCCAATTGCATCTGACTTTTGCTGGCGTGCCCGTGGCCGGCAACGGATTGCTTGATGCGGTTGGCAGGATATTCCTCTACCTGCACCTTTCGCCGAGCAGCGGCAAGGAGAATGACACCCCGCGCGTGGGCCATCAATATTGCCGTGCGCGGGTGCCCGTAATGGGCATATAGCTGCTCGACGGCACACACCTGCGGTTCGTGCTCGATGAGGATCGCATCGAGCTCGGTCTCCAGTTCCAGCAGGCGATCGGCCAGCGGTAATTTTTCGGACAGTCGAATTACACCGGCATCCAGCAGAACGGGCTTGAGCGGGTAATAATCGATCACGCCATAACCAGTGAGGCGAAGACCGGGATCGATACCGAGGATGAGCATGACGTCGATGTTAGTCAGGAAAGATCCAAGTGCGAGTGTCATACACCTGAACCAGGCGCCGCAGGGCTTATGGCCGCCGGTAAGCGAGCATCGTCTTTTTCGAATTGGGTTGCTGCAGTTCGACCTGACTTCGATGCCGCGGGATTTGATTATTCGAATTTTCAGCCCCGATCCTCTATCTTCCCATTCATGGCCGAGTTGGAATCGGAACATCTGAAGCTGACGGATTTCATGGATCTCCCGACCCTGCAGGAGATCCAGGACAATTTCGCGGCCATCGCGAATGTGCGGGCGATCATCACCGATGCCGAAGGGAAAGTTCTCACGCAGGCACAGCCGACGCGCGAATATGTTCGCCGGCAGATGGTGATTGCCGCCGCCGAGGAACAACGGCCCACGCTGCACAAAGAGGGAACGGAATACGTCGCCCCGATCATGGTCAACGACCACCGGCTTGGAACGCTGCGCATGAGCGTCAAAGCAGGAACACCGGGGCTCGACGACGGCAAGGTAGAATCACTCGCCGCGCGGTTCGGCCTGGAGCCCAAGCAGATTCGCTCTATCGCAGCGTCAGTGAACAAGGCGCGCAACGATCGACCCGCGGCTATCCAGTTTTTGTTTCTCCTGGCCAACGCGATCGCGCGGCTCTGCTACCAGGAATACCAGCTGCGCCAGCGCATCGACGAACTGACCGCGGTCTACAGCGTTACCATGATGCTGGCGGATGCGCGCGAATTAACGACGGTTCTGCAGCGTACCGTGGCGGTGGTATGCGATCTGATGGATACCAAGGCCGCATCCATCCGCCTGATCGATCGCGAGCGCGACGAGCTGGTCATCATGGCAGTTCATAATCTGTCCAAGGAGTATCTCTCAAAAGGTCCCGTGCGTATGAGCACCTCGGCGATCGACAAAACCGCTCTCACCGGTGGGATTCGAATATGTGCGCAACATGGCGACCGATCCGCGGGTGCAATATCCACAGGAATCGGTGCGGGAAGGCATCGTCTCCATGCTTTCAGTGGGAATGCGCTATAAAGGACGCGCGATCGGCGCGCTGCGCGTGTATACCGCGACGGAGCAGGCATTCAGCCCGTTGAAAATCGACCTGCTGAAAGCTGTGGCGGCCCAGGCGGCGGCGGCGATTGAAAACACCCGGCTGGTGAAAGAAACGCTTGAGGCGCAGGCGCTGGAGAAACAGGTGCAGCTGGCGGCCGATGTGCAGCAACGAATGATTCCGCAGACGCCTCCGATTGTGCCGGGCGTGCAGTTGGCTGCCGTGTATGTGCCCTGCTACCAGCTTGGCGGTGATTTTTACGATTTCATTTCCCTGCCGGGGGACAACATCGGCCTGGCCGTGGCGGATGTGGCCGGCAAAGGCGTGCCGGCCAGCTTGATTATGGCATCGGTTCGGGCGGCCCTGCGGGCACAGGTCGACAATGTGTATTACCTGTATGAAGTCGTTCGCCGGGTAAATCTGATGCTCTGCCGCGATACGACACCCAGTGAATTCGTGACGCTTTTTTATGGCGTGCTCGATGCACGCAACAAGCAGTTTACCTTCTGCAATGCCGGGCATCCGCCGGGACTGATTCTGCGTGAAGGAAAAATCATCGAGCTGACGGCCGACAACATGGTCCTGGGGATTGACCCCGAAGAGCAATACCGCCAGACCGTGGTGCAATTGCAGAGCGGAGATATCCTGCTGATTTACACCGACGGGTTGACCGAGGCGATGAACTTTCAGCAGGAACTTTTCGGCAAGCAGCGCCTGCTGGAAGTCTTTAAACAAAGCGCCCTCAACGCGGATCTGGTGACGGAAAATATTTTGTGGGAGATCCGCAAATATGTCGGCATGGCAGAGCGCACCGATGACATCACGATGATCGTCGCCGTGATCGAGTAGCGGCGCGCGATCCGCATTTTTGTGCAGCTACTGGAACGCTTTACAACGCTTATTGCAGTGTTAAGGTACGGCGTCCTGATTCGGGTCGCCGTTTTTTCCCGGCAAGAAGGATTTAAGCCGCATGAGCGAGAATAAACCTTCCCAAGCCGTTGCCGGGCACAAGAAATTTATCTTCCCTGCTGTTTCGATGCTATACGCGGAGCCGATCGAACTGGTCCGCGGAGAAGGTAACTATGTATGGGATCACTCGGGCCGGAAATATCTCGACGCATTCGGCGGGGTGCTGACGGTTTCCGTCGGGCATGCGAATCCAAAAGTGGTCGGCGCGATTGTGGAACAGGTAAAAAAACTTAGCCACACGTCTACGCTGTATGCCAGCGCGCCGATGAGCGACCTGGCTGAGAAACTGGCGGGGACCATGCCGGGCAATTTGAAAAAATCATTTTTCACCAGCAGCGGCACCGAAGCCAACGAAACAGCCATGAATGCGGCGCATAGCGCGACGGGCCGCATGGAGCTGGTCGTACTGCGTCACAGTTACAGTGGACGATCGGCGCAGACGCTAACCGCGTGCGGTCAATACGGCTGGAAGAAAATGCCCCCGCTGGTGGCGGGCATACATCACGCCCACGCGCCGTATTGCTATCGATGCCCTTTCAATTTGACATACCCCGATTGCGGGCTGAAGTGTGCGGCTGATATTGAGGAATTGATCCTGACTGAAACCAGCGGAGAGATCGCTGCATTCATGTCAGAAACGATCATCGGATCGGGCGGATTCATCGTTCCACCGCCGGGATATTTCGAGAAAGCCGCCGGCATCGCCCGAAAATATGGCGGGCTATTTATCGCCGACGAAGTGCAAACCGCGTGGGGTCGCACGGGCCGGCACTGGTGGGGAATCCAGCATTGGAATGTTTCGCCGGACATCATCACATCCGCAAAGGGAATGGGAAACGGCACTCCGGTGGCTGTCACAATCGCCACGCCGGAGGTGGCTGACAAATATCCAGGGATTACCTTCGCGACATTCGGAGGGAATCCCGTGTCGATGGCCGCCTCACTGGCGACAATGCAGGTGATAGAAGATGGCAACCTTCTGGAAAACTGCCGGGTGGTCGGCGCGTATCTCGGCCAGCGCCTGGCGGAACTGAAAGAAAAGCACCCGCTCATCGGCGACGCGCGGGGGCTGGGAATGATGCAGGCGTTGGAACTGGTTAAAGACCGCAAGACCAGAGAGCCGGCTCCGCAGGCGACATTGAAGGTATTTGAAGAAACAAAAAAACGTGGCGTGCTGATTGGCAAAGGCGGTGTATATGGAAATGTAATCCGCACCGGGTTGATGTTAAACGCAGGTCGATCGCAGGTGGATGAACTGGTAGAGGCGCTGGACGTAGGACTCGCGCTGGCGGCGGAATGAACCAGAATTTTAGATGACGACACTCATTCAAAACGGTCGAGTTGTTACCGCGACAGATGACTATGTCGCGGATGTCTTTATCGATGGACAAACGGTCAGGTCCATCGGTGTGTCGCTTGCATTTGCTGCCGATCGAAAGATCGACGCGACCGGCAAGCTTGTGATTCCCGGCGGAATCGATCCGCATGTGCATATGCAATTGCCATTCGGCGGCACGGTCTCCAGCGACGATTTTGAATCCGGCACGCGGGCAGCGGCAATTGGGGGAACTACCTCCATCATTGATTTTGCGATCCAGTACAAAGGGAAAACGTTCGCCCAGACGCTGGACGATTGGCACGCCAAGGCAGCGGGCAAATGTGCCATTGATTACGGGTTTCACCTGGCGGTGACGGAATATGAACCGCGGCATCGCTCGGAATTTAAGGCGGTGATCGACGCGGGGGTGCCGACATTTAAGCTGTTTTTGGCTTATCCAAACGTGTTTCTTGTCGATGATCGGACGATGTATCGCGTGATGCGATCGGCCGGAGAGGCCGGTGGATTAACGCTGGTGCATGCGGAAAACGGTGTGGTGATCGAGGAGGTCATCGCGGATCTCGTGACGGCTGGGAAGACTGCGCCGATGTACCACGCGCTTTCGCGGCCGCCGGTGACGGAAGTGGATGGAATTCAGCGCGATTCACGTGGCGGAACTGGCGGGAGGGCCGGTCTTCATCGTGCACGTGAGCACGGCCCAGGGTGCCGAGCAGATTCGCCAGGCGCGAGACAATGGGCAGCAGGCGTTTGGCGAGACATGCACTCAATATTTGTATTTCGATGATAGTAAATACGATCAATCCGATTTCGAAGGGGCAAAGTATGTGTTCACTCCACCACTGCGACCGGCTGAAAACACCGAGCCGCTCTGGAATGCGCTGCGGCAGGGATACCTGCAGGAAGTGTCGACGGATCACTGCCCGTTTAATTTCAAAGGGCAGAAGGAACTTGGCCGGGATAGTTTCACAAAAATCCCCAACGGCGGTCCGGGTGTTGAGGATCGACTGGCGATGGTTTTTGACGGGGCAATGAGACGCGGGTTCTCGCTGAACCGGTTTGTCGATATTACTTCTACCGCCAGCGCGAAAATGTTTGGAATGTTTCCGAAAAAAGGGACGATCGCGCCAGGATCAGACGCGGACCTTGTCATCTTCGATCCATCGCGCGAACAAGTACGATCGGCCCGCACGCATGCAATGAATTGTGATTATAATTTGTTCGAGGGGATGAAAATAAAAGGCGTGGTCGAGACGGTTCTCTCGCGTGGCAGGATTATTGTGGAAAACCAGAAATATGTCGGGCATGCCGGCGACGGTGAGTTCTTGAAACGAGGCGAATGCGCCAAGACCTGATGCCGCCGACTGGAAAGAGGCATTTGATCTACGAACGCGATCGATGCGGGCAGTTTGCGTTCGCGGATCAAATTCGTCTTTTTAAACACCGCGCGTCCGCATTATGACTACATTCGCTTTTGAGAAACCGGACGTTATTGCATCGCCGCTCTACAACGCGGATCTGGCTCCCACTACTGCCGCGCAGCGGACCTGGTCGGTGTGGTCCATCGCGGCGTTGTGGGTGAGCATGTCGGCTTGCATCCCGACATATTCACTGGCATCGGGATTAATCAACAACGGGATGAACTGGTGGCAGGCGGTTGCGACGATTTTTGCTGGCAATGCCGTGGTGTTAGTGCCGATGGTGCTGAACGGGTTTGCCGGGACCAAATACGGAATCCCATTCCCGGTTTATTGTCGCGCCAGTTTCGGCACGCGTGGCGCGAACGTCCCGGCGATGCTGCGTGCGCTGATCGCCTGCGGGTGGTTTGGCATTCAAACCTGGATCGGGGGCACCGCGATACTCGCTATCGCGCTGGCATTTCACTGGTTTCCCAGTTCGATGATGCAGAGGCAGATCGCCGGGATTTCTGAACCTCAGATGATCTGCTTCCTGTCTTTCTGGGCTATCAACATGGCGGTGATCTTCGCGGGGATCGAGTCGATCCGCATTTTGCTGGATATCAAAGCCCCGCTGCTGATTGCGCTGGGATTGCTGTTGTTGGGGTGGGCGATGATCAAGGCGCATTAGGTTGCGCACGGATTCGGGCCGATTTTCGAGCAGCCCAGTGCATTCGTTCCCGGCGGCGCACGGGCCGGAAAATTCTGGGAGGCTTTTTTTCCTTCGCTTACCGGTGTGGTTGGTTTCTGGGCGACGCTGTCATTGAATATTCCGGACTTCACGCGATATGCCAAAAGTCAGCGCGACCAAGTGATCGGGCAGGCGATCGGATTGCCGACGACAATGGCGCTTTATTCTTTTATAGGTGTGGCAGTTACCAGCGCAACGGTGGTGATCTTCGGGCATTCCATTTGGGATCCGGTGCAGCTGCTCACCACTTTCCATAGTAAAATCACGCTGGTGATCGCGATGGGATCGATCGTGATTGCCACCCTGGCAACTAATATTGCCGCTAACGTGGTAAGCCCGGCAAACGACTTTTCGAATCTCGCGCCGAGGTTCATCGGGTTTCGTACGGGGGGACTTATCACTGGCATTGTTGGTGTGGCGATAATGCCCTGGCATCTTTACAACGATCCAAGCGGGTACATTTTCACCTGGCTGATTGGTTCCTCCAGTCTGCTGGGCGCGGTGGGTGGCGTGCTGGTTTGCGATTACTGGTTAATACGCCGCACTCGATTGAACGTGGCGGAGCTGTTTAATCCGCGCGGTGTGTACTCCTATGATCGTGGTGTTAACTGGTGCGCGATCCTGGCAGTGGTGATGGCGTTGCTGCCCTGCGTGCCCGGATTTGTAGACCAGGTTACCGGCGGCGCGGTGCTGCGGACGGATACGGCCACTTCCACCGTTTTTCGGCATCTGTATCAGTACACCTGGTTTGTCACCTTTGGAGTGGGGTTTGTGCTCTACTTTTTGATGATGATTGGGTACCCGCGCAAAGACGGGGTTGTTGAAGCGACCACCGCCGGTAACGAGTTGAGTTAATCATGCCTACACTTGCCACCACTGTTGACGGGATCAGGCTGCCCAACCCGTTCATCATCGGATCCGGTCCGCCGGGCACAAATGCGAATGTAATTGGCAAAGCGCTGGACGAGGGCTGGGGGGCGGTGGTGATTAAAACCATCAGCCTGGAATCGGAGAAGGTGAACAACGTGGTGCCGCGCTATGCGCGGCTTCGCACGGCCAGTAAAGAGATCATCGGCTGGGAAAATATCGAATTGATAAGCGATCGGCCTTTCTCCGTCTGGCTGGATGAACTGAAAATGCTGAAGGATAAATATCCCGACGGTGTGATTATCGCGTCGATCATGGAGGAATACCGCAAAGATGCCTGGATCGAAATCGTGGAGCGCGTGCAGGCGACGGGGGTCGCGGGGTTTGAGCTGAATTTTTCCTGTCCCCACGGATTACCCGAGCGAAAAATGGGTGCTGCCATGGGGCAGGACAACGCGATCATGAATGAGGTGTGCGGCTGGGTGATGTCGGCAGCGAAGGTTCCGGTCTGGGCAAAACTGACACCGAATGTGACCAGCATCGCCAGTGGCGCAGAGGCGGCCCTGGCGGCGGGATGCCAGGGTGTCGCGGCAATCAATACGATTCTGTGTGTGATGGGGGTCGATCTGGAAACCCTGCGGCCTGAGCCGACGGTCGCGGGCTACACCGTGCCGGGCGGGTATTCCTGCACGGCTGTCAAACCGATTGCGTTGCGCATGGTGAAAGACTGCGCGGAGATGATTCGCGATAAATTCGCGGGAAGAAGCCTGAGTGGAATCGGCGGTGTCGAATCGGGCAAAGACGCTGCCCAGTTCATCCTGCTGGGCGCGGATACCGTGCAGGTGTGCACCGGTGTAATGAAAATGGGCTACCAGTGCGTCGCCCGAATGAAAGATGAACTGCTGAGTTTCATGGCTCAGCACGGCTTTGAGACAATCAGCGATTTTAAAGGCCATAGCCTGCAGTATTTCACAACGCACGGGGATCTTGTGAAGCGACAGGCCCAGGCGAAGGCCGCTGCCAGGGCAACGGCTCTGGTTGCGAAAGACGGCCAGTGGCAGGGAGATGATTTTGTGCGGCAAAGCGAGTCGTTGGCGAGATAATTGTCAGACGGTTTTTTGTCATAAGATTGTACATCAGGTTGGAATCGACGAGTCCGATGAGGTTGCTCGTTAGCGCGACGGTTCAGCGTGAACCGACCGCCCCGCGGTATATTCTTCTCGCAGAGTCACGGACACGACTTTTATCGGACAAGCTCATTGCCGATTCCCGACAATTGGCATTTGTTCGAGCCTGTGAATGCGGTTAGTCCTCCCGATTTACGATTCTTGTCTGATAATTTTCCGTTTCCCAGCATTTCAGGCCCCGGCGGCAAAAACTGCGCATCCGTTGTAAAGGCCACATCTGGTCAGTCGATATAAACAGTGGCAACGGAATGCACCAAGGCCCACGGACGGGGCTGTGTAGGGATTGGGAGATATACTGACGGTTGTGCCGTTTTTTATGGCACCCGCGGCTGGGAGAAAATGCTTATGAACGCGACCGAAAAGCTCAAGGATGTGCTGACCACCGGTGAAGTAGCCAAGATCTGCAATGTGGCACCACGGACGGTAAGCAAGTGGTTCGACTCGGGGGCCCTGACCGGATATCGGATTCCCGGCAGCAAGGATCGGCGCATTCCGCTGAACCAGCTCATCCGTTTTATGAAGCATCATGGGATGCCGCTCAATGCCCTGATGACCGGCTGCACCCGGGTGCTGCTGGTTGACGGCGAGCAGGACATCGTCGAAGTGCTCGAAAAAATTCTTGAAGATGAAGCCAAATATGAGGTGGAAGTGGCCCGTAGCGGATTTGCCGCGGGCGCTACGGCTGAAAAGTTCAAACCGCATGTCATTCTGCTGGATATGCACCTCAGCGATGTCGACGGTCGAGCCGTCGCCAAGCATGTGAAATCCAACCCTGATCTGCAGTTGACCAAGGTTATTGCTGTCAGCGGCAAGATGACCGATGAAGAAGCCAAGGGCTTGCTGGCTTCAGGTTTCGATGGTTTTCTGCGTAAGCCGTTCCATGTCCGCCAGGTGATCGAGGCGGTTGAGGATGCGGTGGCCGTCGTTTACTGAATCGATGTATCTAAGAAATAACCTGGTGCACATCGACGCTGAACCCTCTGACAGGATAAGCGTAATGTTAGTGCCGGTATAATTCAGCGCTTTCATCAGCGCGGAGGGCTGCTCCCGGAGGGGACGGCCCTTTTTTTATGCGCTGTTATGGAACATGCGGCGCGCATGAAGGGGTAGCGTTGAAAGAACGCATCGGCCAAGGGATTATCCCGTGCAGTTGGGTGGTGGAAAATGTTTCGGTTACGGGGAATGGGGCGCATTGTGCCCGTGTGATCCTGTGGGCTTGTTGGATGTTCCGCCCACGCCAGGGGTAGCTTGCGGAACCAGGCCGCGCGAGTCGTCGGTCTTGAGAATCATCTGGATGCGCTGGTCGACAAGTTGAGATCGGTCGGCAGAGTCTTCGTCGAGTTTCTGCTGCTCTTTTTTGACCAGATTGGTCAGGCGGTCCAGCCGCAACTGGCGTTCTTTGAGGCCAATGTCGACCAGCTGGTCGACGTCGTCCCGCAACGCGGATTTGAGCGCGTCCTGTTTGTCAGGCGCTTCTTTTTTTAATTCAGACACTTTGCCGAAGATGCGATCTTCAATCTCCACACGTTTCATGACAACAGAAAAGAGCCTGGTATCGTCCAGCTCCAATCGCAGCCAGGTTTGGTAAGCACGAACCGCGAAGTTTTTTATACCTGTCTTTTTTTCACCTTCGGGCAGGCTCTGGATAGCTGCATACCGCTGAGGGGAATGGGTTTGCATGAAGAGCATCGCGTCGGCGACTTCTTTTTCAGTAGGCGGGTTGAACAGCCGGGCACCGCGCAAGGCAAATCGGTCGACGTGCTTTTCTCTTGATGCTTCAGTCCCTGCCTGGCCCGGCGAAAGCGTCTGGACCGAGGGGGTATCCACCGGATCAATCGCAATCATATCGACAGTCGCAGTCACCGGTTGGGTGGACGGATCGACAGCGCGCGCGACAAGCGGGCAGATGCCCAGGACTGCCACCGCGAGTTGTAATTGTTTGATCCGACGCATGAGGCTTTCTCCGATCACTGCTGCAACGCTGGCTTTACTGATTTCCTTCACTCAGAAAAATTGAAGAGGTCATCGAATTATCATCCGATCGAGCAACCAGTGAACTGGCCTGGCTTTCGGCATCGGAAATACCGGCTGGAACTTCGGGTGTAAACGAGTTTTCAAGCAAGCTGGCCTTGGCCTGCGCCTCAGCGGGGCTGAGGGAAATGACGGCGGGCGGATTATTACCAGCGCCGTTGCCGATTGAGGCGACTTGCGTGTTATTTTGGTGGACAAACCAAACCATCATCCCAATCAAGAGCATTGCAGCCACACCAACCGGGTAGGTCCAGAGCGGAAAACCAGAGCGTGGGACGGGCAGCATAACCGGTTGACGATTCAGGCGGTCCACCTGCCATTGTTTCATCGCCCGCGAGGCCTGACGGACCGCGTGATTCTCCGCCGGCTCGGCCGAGCGATCGGCATCCAGACGGTTGAGGCACGCCCATGGATGCGCTGTAAGCGGACGCGATCTCCGCCAGGGCGGCACGCATTCCCGCGTCACTGGCGAGCATCTGCTCCACTTCCGCGCGGTCATCGACCGGCAGTTCGTCGGTGAAGTACATCAGCAGCAAGGCTTCATTGTTTTCGAGTTCCTGAATGAAACTGGCCATAGCGTGCCTTGCGATTCTGCCCCTAAAGAGCGATTGCTGCAGGATATCGAACCAACCAGAAAGGCGATACAGCCGGAATGCCCGGGCAACCGCACTAAGCGGAATCAGGCCTGTGCACTGATTTACCGTTTCACCTGCAAACTTCCTAATTGTCTTCCGTCAAACATTCAAACGCCGTTACTGCCCGACTGTTCCATTAAAAGCTTGAGTTTTTGCGTCGCCTTGTGCATGCGGCCAAGTGCGGTATTCAAGGGACATCCGAGCAACTGCGCAATTTCCACAAATTTCAAATTACTGTAGTACCGCAGCATGAGAACCTGGCGCTGGGCATCCGGCAGCAATTTGATGGCCCGTTTGAGTTTTTCCTGCTCTTCGGTGCTTTGTAAACGGGCGTCGGCAGCGGGCTGTTCTACTTCGGTGACCAGTTTTAACCCGTCAGTGGCAGTGCGTTCGCGTCCTTTGGAACGCCAATGATCGTTGGTTTTATTGGTCGCAATGCGAAATAACCAGGCTTTAAATCCGCCCGCTGACGATGCGGGATCGAACCGCTCGATATGATCCAGAACGCTCAGCCAAGTCTGCTGATGGAGTTCCTCGGCCATGTGATCGGTCCCTGCCAGGCGATGCAGATACCGGATCAAAGCCGGGTGATACCGCGTTACCAGCACATCGCCGGCCTTTGAATCGCCTGGCGCAGGCGAAGCGCCAGGGATTCGTCGCTTTCCCCGGCGGGCGAATCGTTTTCCCGGGCAGAAACACCCGAAGTCATTTTCAAACCACGCTCCGCCGCATCGACGATCGGTGCAGGCGAATCAGTGGCGGCTGTTGCAGACATCTGTTTCGTTCCGACCGTTATGGGTTAAACGCATCCGCTGTCCGATTATTCCTCGGCAGAATAGCAGTAGCAATCATAGACACAGCCCGGTGGATGTACATTGGCCAAGTGATGCGCGAGCCGCTGGACCGCGTTCTCATCACGTTGACAATGGCCGCGTCCACCTGCAGCATGCGTGCGCATGTCGAGGCAGGCGGACAATTACAATGTTTCCATCGAAACACCAATCGTCAATGCGTTCGTCTGGACGCTGGCGGCTTGGACGCTGCTCGTCCACCTGTGTGTCGCGACCGGGACCTCATTCTCGCGGCTGGTTTTGTTTTCGCCCGTTGCTCTATTCATCGCCGCGGCGGGTTGGTTTGCCACCCGGCCGGTTTCTGCGAAAAGCAACTCTGGACGATGCACAGAACGATACCCAGCGCACCCGACCCCCCTATTCCATCCCCGCCTTCTTTCTGTCGATTCTGGTGCTGACATTTTATGGATTTGGATATGTTCCATTTTGGATCGCAGCGACCTTGTTTCTTGTGGGGGCGGGTATCTGGGTAAAGTTCGGCAAATCAGAGGATAACGATTTCATACCGATGCCGGGCGCTGGCCGGTTTGACCGCATTGCGTTAATCGGTTTATGCGCTGCGGGGATTTTTATCACGCTGTTTCTGCATCAACCGGATATTGACGACTCGTTCTATATCAGTGTTGCCACTGATGCCCATCGGCATCCAGAGCGGGCCATCTGGTCCACCGACACCGTTCACGATGATCCGAGCCTGCCGGTTTTTTTGCCGATTTATAAAGCTGAGTCTTTTGAGCATCTGGTTGCGCTGACCGCAAAGCTCCTGGACATCACTTGTGTCAGGGCGGCCCAGACGGCTCTTCCGATCGCGCTTTCCGTGCTGGTCGTACTGGCCTGGGCAATGCTGGCGCGGACAATCGATCCGCGAAACTGGTTTGCGATCACGCTGGTTACCATCGCGGTTGCCCTGCTGGCCGGTGCCGCTAAACAGGGTCCGGCGAACTATACTTTCACGCGGTTACAGCAGGGAAAATCGGCGATGGTTTCAGCCGTCGTCCCGATCCTTTGCGTTTACGCTTTTCGTCTGGCTAAATTTGGTGGATGGCGCAATGCAGTAATGCTGGGGATGACTCAAATTGCAGGTGTGGGACTGAGTTCAACTGCAATTCTGATCGGGCCGGCGGTCGCGTGCGCAGTTGGGTTCATGTGCCTTCCACTGTCATTGATTGACAATCGAAGGCGGTGGGGGTTGATTTTCGCGAGGTCAGTTCTGATTGGTATGACCTGCATCTATCCCCTGTCGATGGCGCTGCTGATGCGAAGCCAGATGCTGGCCATCACCTGGATCGCTCAGAGTCCGCTGCAACCGGTTACTGAAGTGATCACGCACATTTTAGGCGACCATCGACAACTGCTGATGCTCCTTGCCGGGATGGTGTGCTCATGGTCCGTAGCACCCTGTCGGTCGCGGGCATTGCTGCTTGCGCCGCCTCTGCTGCTGCTTAGCGTGATGATTAACCCACTATTTACCAAGTTCCTGCAGACGCACATTTTTTCTCCCATCACGTTCTGGCGCGGGCTCTGGGTCATGCCCTGGCTGGTCTGGTCGGCCACGTTTATCTGCGGGTTCAGCGTTTTAGTGGCTCGCCTGATTGCCGGGCAAAACAGCGCAGGGTCGCGCTGGATCGCAATCGCCTGCGGTTGTGCTGTGCTGGCGATTATGCTCGGCGCGCATCCGATCTGGCGGAGCCGAAACGGCACGCACCTGCATTTCGGCGCGTTGGCGGTCAACGAACCGGAATACACCGTCGCCGAGCAGGTTTCGGCGCGAACACCAGCAGGCACCGCTGCCCTGGCGCCGGAGTTGGTTGCATGCTGGATCGCCGTGCAGGACGAGCGACCTCCCCTTATTTTCGTGCGATGGTTCTACACCCAGTCGTCGCCCGGGGAAGGCGGCATGGAAGATGTTCGCCTGCGCAACCAGCTCGGCGAGATTGCCGGCAAAGCCGATCTGGACCAACGCGACCTGGCAGCGTTGCTCGCAGGTGTGACGCGCTACCATCTTGGTGCGATTGTCCTTTCGAAAAAGGCCGAATTTGCCGCTGCGGATGTGCTCGTGCCCGCCGGGTTCCGCGCGGATGTCATTGGCGATTACGCACTGTGGATTCGCGGCTGATTGTTCAGCACATGGCCTGCGGTAACGGATGCGGCGGCGCGTTCATGCGGAAAATCAACAGGGGCACTTCCATTACCTTTTCGTGGTAGAAACCGTGCCCATAAAGGCCTGATTCACCGAAGCATTCACCATGATCGCCGCAGACGATGACTGTGGTGGGCCGGGCACGCTGACGGATGAATGCAAGCAGCTCGGCCATGCGCTCATCCAGATACTCGGCGCACTGGACGTGCTTTTGAAAGTTTTGCTGATCGAACGTCCACTGCTCGCTTTTAAGGCCCGCCTGGTTAAACAAACGGGCATGGCTGAACCGTTCTTCGTTAGGCGGGGTGCCCGGGCCCATATCCGCGTGGTGGGAAGGGCTATGCGTTTCACCGAAATTGATAAATGCGAAATAAGGTTTATCCGCCGCGCGGGCTTTTAATTGAGACAGACAAATGTCGTTCTGCTTCTTCGCGCTGGACATGCCGGTCACCTGAAAATCCATAAAACCATTTCGCAGGACTCTGTCGTGATCGAAGATGCTCATGGCGGCCAGGCCGGTGGTGTAATACCCGCGATCTCTAAAGCCGCAGATGATATTCTTCGTGCGCGGCGAGAACGTGACGAGCGGTTTGGTATGCACATCACGATGATTGATGCGCCAAAGCTGCTGGCAATATCTGTTATAAAACGGTTCGGGCGTGAAAGCGTGCGGCAGGAATCCGTGGAACATCGCAACGTGGGAGGGGAAAGTATATGTTCCCATCGCCCAGGCGCGACGCACCTCGGTGCAGGCGTCGAGATTGGGCGTTTTTGCCTGGACAAATGCGTCGTAGCGGCACGAGTCCCAGGTAATTAAGAAGAAATCGTCGCTGCCCTCCATCGCCTGCGCGGGCAATGGTTCAGACTTAACGCCGCGACGATCACAAAATGCCTTAAACCAGGCCATGACGGTTCGATGTGCAAACGCCCCGCTCTAAAAACCCAAACTGCTATGTATAAGAATATTCCCGATATTGTAATGGGGATAATTGCGTATTTCTCCCCCTCTTTTACCGCGCGACATCACAGCCAATTTGAGGTCTTCGCGCTCGGCGATGCCCGCAGCACGAGCAAGTGTGTTGAATTGATGCGTTCGCGGCGATTTGCTATGGTTGACCCCACCCGTGAATCCTCCACTTTTGCCAGAATCTTCAGTCCAAGAGAAAATATGGGTGGTTATTGCCGCTTATAACGAGGAAAAAGTAATCGCGACGACGGTTCGATCCGTTATGGCGAGTTATTCGCACGTTGTGGTTGTGTCCGACGGTGGGTGGGACCGGACAGCGGAGGAGGCTGCGGGCACGGGGGCAGCGGTGCTTCGGCATCCGATCAACCTCGGTCAGGGCGCCGCTTTGCAGACAGGCATTGATTACGCTTTGTCGCGCGGGGCCGATTATATCATCACATTCGACGCGGACGGCCAGCATCGCGTGCAGGATGTAGAGACGCTGCTCACGCAACTGATATTAGTCAATGCAGACATCGCTTTTGGAAGCCGATTTTTGGGCGACTCCGTGGGGCTTACACCGCGCCGGCGATTGGTGCTCAAACTCGGTGTGTTATTTAACTTTATCTTTACCGGCCTTTTGATGACTGATGCGCACAATGGCCTGCGTGCGTTGACGGCCGACGCGGCACGGAAAATTCGCATCCGCCAGAATGGGATGGCCCATGCATCGGAGTTTGTCGAGCAGGTTGCGCGTCTGAAACTGAAATGGGTTGAGGTTCCGATCGTGGTCATCTACACCGACTACTCCGCTGCCAAGGGGCAGCGGCTGGGGAATTCGTTCAACATCGCATTGGATGTCATCGGTGGAAAGGTGCATCGATGATCTTCCGCGTTTTGCTTACCCTCAGCCTGCTTGGGATCGGCCTGTATTCCATAGCCCTGCGACGTCGAATCGCAGCGTTGGGAAACACCGCGACGTTCGTCACGTTTGTTGCGATACTGCTGGTCTGGAAGCCCGATTATGCCACCAGTATTGCAAACGCGGTTGGGATCGGCAGAGGAGCGGACTTAATCTTTTATTGCTGGGTTGTCATCAGCCTGGTGATGATCCTCAATCTGCATTTCAGAATTCGAAGCCAGACCGAGCAAATTACAGAACTTGTTCGACAGTTGACGCTGGACAAGCCTGTATCTCAAGGGCGTTCACCAACCGAACCTGTTTAAAAAGATCATCCAGACGCCGTGGCATGGCGACGAGAATCAGTTTTGCCGACTTGAGCCATTATGAATCGATACTGCCCCGCGTGTGATCTTGAAACGGTTCATAAACCTGTCTTTGCAAAGGCGGGTTTTCAGATTGTTGGCTGCAGCGATTGCGGGCTCGGGTCGACGCTACTGCCGGCGGATTTTGACCCGCTGAAAATTTACGACCAGGGTTATTACCAGGGCGGTCACACCGACGGCTACGCAGACTATGCTGCCAGTGAGCGGGTGCTGCGCAAGGAGTTCGGCGAGAGCCTTGGTTTCCTGCGCGAATATGGTGTTGCATCAGGCGAATTGCTGGAGATCGGTTGCGCTTATGGATATTTCCTGATTGAAGCACAGGGTTTTTTTAACGTGCGCGGGTTGGAAGTTTCCGAGCACGCAGTCGCGGTTGCGGCCTCACGCGGGCTCGATGTTGCAAACCGGGATCTGTCTGAACATTTTCGATTGCACCCCCAGCCGCTGGACGCAGTGGTTTTGCTGGACGTTGTAGAGCATCTGGATCGACCAGCTGAGTTGCTTCGAGTCGTGCACGAGCACCTTCGTCCCGGAGGCGCGGTGATGTTGTCCACCGGCGACTGGTCTTCGTTGCTGAGTAGAATCATGGGTAAGCGTTGGCGGCTGATGACACCACCGCAGCATCTCTATTTTTTCTCGCCGAAGACATTGTCCATGCTTCTGGAAAAAATCGGGTTCAGGGTGGTCAAGGTCGTAAAACCGTGGAAGACCGTGCCGCTGGGTTTAATGGCTTATCAGATTGCGCGCGCACCGGCCTGCGCGTCCGGGCAATCGAATCGGTGCAATCGGTGGGCTTGCCGGTGAATCTGTTTGATGCGTTTCGGCTGGTCGCGATAAAGCGATGATCCATCCTCCATTCATCAAGGCGTGAAATATGGTTCAAGATCCATTAACATTCTCCCGCAGCATGAAACCGAGGACGCACACCGCGCCAACTCCCGCTCCGCCTGCCGCCGTTAGCGCCTCGGCTGTTGAGATGCTTCGTCGGCACAGTGAGCAGTTGCACGAATATTTCACCAAGGTTTGCGCTCGTCATGTTGTTGCGCCGCAGCGGTTGGTTGATTCAATCCAGTACAGCCTGCTCGCAGGCGGCAAACGCCTGCGCCCGACGCTGGTTCTCGAATGCTGCAACGCGTGCATGGGCAAAGACGACCCCGCCAGACGCGCTTCCGCGCTGGCATCGGCGGCGGCTATGGAGTTTGTCCACACGTTCTCGCTGGTGCATGATGACCTGCCCGCCATGGACGATGACGATCTGCGGCGAGGGCGACCCACAAATCACAAGGTATACGGCGAAGCCATGGCCATTCTCGCCGGCGACGCGATGGTCACGATGGCTTTTGAAATTCTCGCCACCGATTGCGAACCTTCGGTCATCGGAACGCTGGTGAAAGAGCTCGCCATCGCAAGCGGGCCTGAAGGAATGATCGGCGGTCAGGTTCTAGACATCGATGGTGAGGACCAGAATCTTTCTCTGGAACAATTGCAACGTGTGCACCGCATGAAAACCGGCGCATTGCTTACCGCTTCCTGCCGGATGGGCGCGATCTCCGCCCGGGCAAGCGAATCTCAACTGAATGCTGTTACCGAATACGGCCGGCACCTTGGATTGGCGTTCCAGATCATTGACGATGTGCTGGATGTGACCAGCACACCTGAGCAGATGGGCAAGGCAACCAATAAGGACGCTGCCAAGGGGAAAAATACCTATCCGGTGTTGATGGGCCTTGAAGCCAGCAGGATTGAGGCACATCGTCAGCTCACCCTGGCGCTGGATTCTCTGGACGAACTGGGCTCGGCCGCCGACGGACTCCGCAACCTGGCGAGGTTCGTTGTTGAACGGGAGTCCTGACATCGCTCGACGCGGTTTGCGGTCGCGCGGCAGCTAGTTTCACCATTTGGCGTGGAGCTTTTGCAACGATGTGAAATGCATCCCCCTTTGCGTTCTGCGCGGATGTCGGTTGAAATCGCGAAGTTGACCGAACCGCGCTCGCCCATGAATGACCCGATTTTCCCACCGCCCAAACCCGCAAAGACTGTTCGGCCTGAGCGGTTATCTTTCTTTGACGATTTTCGCCGTTTTTTTCAGCGTGGACTCGCTGCAATCCTGCCGACCATGATTACGCTCTGGTTGCTGGTCTGGGTGTGGAATTTTCTGTGGAACAACGTCGGCGCACACATCGTACAGGGCATCCGATGGATCTGGTTGATGAGCAGCATCCAGGGACGCATCCCGCTGACACCCGCTGGATTAATCGCAAGGCGCTTAAACGATGATGACTTCAGCACGCGGGCGCTGGGTGTTGTGCTGGCGGTGCTGTTAATTTACGTGGTTGGTGTTTTCGTCGGGAATCTGCTCGGCAGAACCGCATGGCGAATAGCCGAATTCGGGGTGATGAAGATCCCGCTCGTACGCGCGATTTATCCTGCAGTAAAGCAGGTTACTGATTTTCTTCTCAGCGAACGCACTGCCCAGTTTCAGGGAAGCAAAGTCGTAGCGGTTGAACCACACGAAAAAGGGATCTGGTCGATCGGGCTCGTGACCGGCGGTGGATTGAAACCTCTGTCTGAAGCAACAGGCCGGGACATGATTTCAGTCTTTGTGCCCAGCAGCCCCACCGCGTTCAGTGGATATGTGCTGATTGTCCCGAGGGAATCTGTGGTCGAATTGCCGCTGAAAGTTGAAGAAGCGATGCGTCTACTGGTGAGCGGTGGTGTCATTTCCCCTGATTCTGACAAAAGGCTGGCCGAAGAAATGCGATTTCCATCCCAGCGACAGCAGGTCTGATAGAAATGATTGAAAATGTCATTTGTGTTTTGAAAAATTGTGTGGTCGTTGCCCACCAGAGTAATGGCGGAATCGTTTTGTTTGCGCAGTGTGCGGATTAAGTTTGCAGTACAATTCAACCCGGTCGACCATACTGGTCGCACCGGTGGATGTTTTTGGAAACTTGGAAGGAGCTCTACAATGATCGTAACAGTTGCCTCGCGGCACATGGACCTTACCGTCCCACTGAAGACTTATGCCGAGCAGAAAGCGGGTAAATTAACCAAGTATTTCGACCGCATACACGAAATAGAAGTTGTGCTGGATCACGAGTCCGGACAGATGACAGTTGAAATGATTGTGCACGCAGAGCATAACAACCGCTTTGTTGCCCATTGCAGCGACGCCGACGCCTATGCAGGCCTTGATGCCTGCGTCGACAAGATGGAGCGCCAACTCACCGATCACAAGAAAAAAGTTCGAAATCGCAAGCACCCGGAGACCTGAACCAGAGGGGAATTACAAGAGAAGTTTGAAAACTGAGTATTGCAGACCGAAAACGGCATCTCGCTGATTTTCTACCTTCAATCCCCGATGCTCGATCTTCTGGTGATTATCCTCTATTCTGATGGGACGCCGCGAAAGGGATAGGAAAAATATGAAACTGCGTGAGTTCATCGTGACCGAGGCCATTGTGCCTGAAATCGAAGCAACCGACCGGGATGGTGCCATCCGCGAGTTGGTTACCTCATTGGCTTCGAGCGGCGCGCTGGTCGCAGACGCCGTTGATGAAGTCGTTGCAGCGCTAATAAAACGCGAGCAAAACGGAAGCACCGGCTTTGGAAAAGGCGTTGCCGTGCCGCACGTCAAACATGCCAAGGTCAAGAAGATGGCGGCGACCATCGGGCGCAGCGGTGGCGGGATCGATTTTTCCGCTCTGGATCATCAGCCCGTCTACAGCATTGTTCTGCTGCTAAGCCCGGAGAATGCCCCGCAAAACCATCTGCAGGCGATGAACATTGTTTTCAGCAACCTGCAGGAAGACATGTTCCGTCGATTCCTCCGCCAAAGCGACACAAAGGAAGCGATTGTGGAGTTGCTGGACGAGGCTGACTCTAAAAAGTGATGCCTCGTCAGTTGTCTGTAGTCGGTCGCAAAGATGCTGGCACGGGAGTTTTGCTCTTCACTTCGGACAACTGACCACCGGTACTGACAAATTCATGCCCACCGTTACCCGCGATATCATCGTCAGCAATAAGCTGGGACTGCATGCACGCCCGGCGATGCAATTCGTTGATCTGGCAAACCAGTTCAAGTCGAACATCACGGTGATAAAGGAAGGCGAAGAGCCCGGTGAAGCGGACGGCAAAAGCGTAATGCAGATGATTATCCTGGCCGCCACCGAGGGCACCCCACTGCGGATTACCGCCGATGGTGAAGACGCCCCCGAAGCCACTGCAAAACTGGCGCAGCTGTTTGACGATAAATTCGGTGAAGGTGAATAAGAATGTCCGTTATCAGTAGTCCCCTGTTTAGAGACGTGATCTGGCAAATAACAACTGACAATGGATAACGGATTTAAATAATGGAGATTAAGAAAGGAATCGGTGTTTCTCCCGGCGTGGTGATCTGCACGGCTGTCGTGCTGGACGCCGAAGATCTTCTTATCCCCAAACGCACGATCGAAGACTCACAACTCGGCCAGGAAGTAACCCGCTTCGAGAAAGCCTTAACTGACAGTGCCGCCGATCTCACTCTTCTGCGCGATCAGGTGACTGGCTCCCACGGCAAGGAAATCGGCGGCATTTTCGACTTCCACCTTGGAATCGTCAAAGACAAAGCGCTGATCAGGCAAATCGTCAGTGAAATCCACGCGCAGAAAACCACCGCTGAATATGCCGTCAGCATGGTCATGCGGAAATACGCAAACACGTTTGCGTCCATGAGCGACAAATATTTCTCCGAGCGCGTCAAAGATGTCTACGACATCGAGCGTCGTGTCCTCAAACATCTTATCGGCCAAAAACACGAAGACATCGCACATCTCACCAGCGACGTCGTTCTCATCGCACATGATCTGCTTCCCTCGCAAACCGCAGCGTTGGATCGCATCCATGTGAAGGGATTTGCCACCGATGTGGGTGGACGCACGAGCCATACCGCTATCGTCGCCCGGGCAATGGGGATTCCGGCCGTGGTCGGAATGGGAAATCTGACCAGCGAAGTCACCGGCGGTGATATCGTTATCATCGACGGCACCCGCGGCATGGTGATCGTAGACCCCGATCCCGACCAGCTTGCCGAGTATCGCGAAGACGCCCGGAAAATGGTGGTAATGGAACAGCAGCTTGCGCTGCTGGCCGACCTCCCCGCTGAGACCCTCGACGGGCATCAGGTGAACCTGCAGGCCAACATTGAAGCCGCTGAGGACATCATCGATGCAGTTCGTCGCGGCGCACAGGGCGTTGGGCTTTATCGCACCGAATTCCTTTACCTGACGCTGCAAAAGGAACCGACCGAGGATGACCATTACAACGCGTATGCGATCGCGATGAAAAATATGGCCGGTCGCCCCTTAGTAATCCGCACACTCGACCTGGGCGCGGATAAATACACAAACCAGCAACTGCTTAATCCCGAACGAAACCCGTTCCTTGGTGATCGCAGCATACGGATGTGCCTGCATGACATCCCTATGTTCAAGCGCCAACTTCGCGCAATCCTTCGTGTCAGCACAATGGGTGATCTTCGCGTCATGTTCCCGATGATCTGCACGCTGATGGAGCTACGCCAGGCGAAGATGGTGCTCAACGACGTGATGGAGGAACTGGAAGACGAAGGGATTGAATTCAGCCGAAATGTCCCCATCGGCATGATGATCGAAGTGCCCAGCGCCGCCATCATGGCCGATCAGTTTGCCAGGGAAGTGAACTTTTTTTCCATCGGCACAAACGATCTCATCCAATACACCCTGGCGGTGGATCGCACAAACGAACGCGTGGCCGGTTTGTTCTGCCCCGCCCATCCATCAGTGCTGAAACTGGTACGCGACACGATCCGCGCGGGCCAAAGAAACTCGATTAGCGTAAGTGTATGTGGTGAAATGGCAGGCGACCCGTTATACACTTTGTTGTTACTGGGTCTCGGGTTAAACACGTTCAGCATGAACGGGCCCGATATTCCCGAGGTTAAGAAAGTGATTCGCTCCACGACGCTGGACCACGCAAAACAGGTGGCTCGCCGAGTTATGAGCTTTGATTCCGAACGCCAGGTTCTTCACTTTCTCAGAGAAGAGACACGAAAAATTATTCCCGAGGCCTTCTAGTTCTGTCGGTGGTGAGTTCAATGATGTAGCGGGTTGCTTGTCGAAGGTTAACTGTTGTTGGCGCTAAAAGGCTAGCCACCAGATGACCGGGCTGGAGATTTTTTCCCAGCCACGATAAGCAGCTCAAAACCCACGACCGCAATAAACATTTCACAACGGATTATCCATACATGTCAAAAGAAATGCTGATTAACGTCTCCGAAGGCGAAGAATGCCGAATTGCCCTCCTTGAAGACGGTCGACTCGAAGAGCTTTACATGGAACGCACGAGTTCCACCTCCCACGTCGGAAACATCTACAAAGGTCGCGTTACCAACGTTGAGCCATCTATCCAGGCGGCCTTTGTGGACTTCGGACTGGGACGCAATGGTTTTCTCCATATCTCCGACCTGATGCCGACCTATTTCGGTCGTCGCGGTGAAGATATTCAGGAAAGCGTCGGTCGCAAGATGGCCCGCCGCGACCGCCCGCCTATTCAGCGCTGCCTCCGCCGCGGCGATGAAATCGTCGTTCAGATCATCAAGGAAGGCATCGGTACCAAGGGACCCACGCTCAGCACGTATCTGTCCATTCCAGGCAAAATGCTCGTGATGATGCCCGGCATGGGAAAGATGGGAGTCAGCAAAAAGATTGAGGACGACCAGGAACGCCGCCGCCTCCGCCAGATCCTTGACGGTCTCAAACCACCCAAGGATGTTGCATTTATCATCCGCACCGCGGGGGTTGGAAAAACCAAAACCGAAATCGAGCGCGATCTGAAATACCTTACCCGGCTTTGGGAGACCCTGGTAAAAAAAGAAGCCGAGCCGGCCCCGGTTGAGCTTTACACCGAAGGCGATCTCGTCACTCGCACGGTGCGCGACCTGTTCTCCCCCGATGTTGAGCGAATCGTTGTCGACAACAAGGATGTCGCGCGCCGGGTCAAGGAAGTTATCAAGATCTCAAGCCCCCGCGCGAAAAACCGCGTGGATCTTTATGAAGATCCCGTGCCTCTGTTCCACAAGGCGAACATTGAAGGCGAAATTGAAATGATGTACAGCCGGCACGTGCCGCTGCCCAGCGGTGGATCGCTGGTGATCGATTCGACCGAAGCGGTGGTTGCCATAGACGTGAACAGCGGAAAATTCCGCGATCACAACGACGCCGAGATGACCGCGTTCAAGACCGACATGGAAGCCGCTGACGAAATTCCGCGCCAGCTGAAGTTGCGTGACCTGGGAGGCGTCATTATCTGCGACTTCATCGACCTGCGATTCGAGCGCCATCGAAGGGAACTGGAAGAACGTCTTTTTGAAAATTTCAAAAACGACCGCGCTAAAACCAAGGTGCTTCGCATGAGCCAGTTCGGCATCATCGAGATCACCCGCCAGCGTATGCGCCCCAGCCTGAAGCGCTCGATCTACTTCGATTGCCCACATTGCAAGGGCGCGGGCCTCATTAAAACACCCGAAAGCATCAGCCTGGATGTGATGCGCAAAGTCTCCATCGCGCTGGCCGACCTGAAAGTGGTGCGCGTGGAACTCAGTGTTTGCCCGGATGTGGCTTTTTATCTGCTGAACAAAAAGCGGGCGGTCCTGACCGACCTCGAAGCCCGGACCAAGAAAAAGATTCTCATTCGAACGGATGCCTCCCTAGGCCTGGACGAGTTAAAGTTTGAATTGTTCGATGCCCGCGATTTCGCGGTGATCCTGGAAGAAATCGGCATGACGCTGGCAGCGCATCCGCACACCAGCCAGCTTCGTCAGCCTCCTTCGGGTCACACCCACCAGGGCCGTGGCGGAGGTCGCAGTCAGCGCGGTTGAAATGACCGAAACGGGTCCAAGTCAATCACGCGCTCGGTTCCCGCCCGCGCGATGGAAGACGATGACGATCTGGACGAGGATCTGGCAGCGATCGACGATCGGGATCACGAAAATCATTCCGACCAGAATTTCGCTCCGGATTATGAGCGTGAAGAGGATCCCACAGATATCCCCGCGATTCTTGAAACCGAGGCCGGTGACGAAATCGCCGAAGAATTAGCCGATGAAGAAGAAGGAGAAGGCCAAACCGACCGCCCGATGCCGCAGCGTCCTATCCAGCGGCAGCCGCAGCAACACAACCAGGGTCGCCAGAACAACCAGTCCCGCGGTCAGTTTAACACCGACCGAAACGCGCCGAGGTCCGATCAACGCCGTGACCAGAATCAGCGTGGACCACGCGATCAACAGCAACCGCAGACCGATGAGCGCGGTCCCATTGAAAACCATGGGCAGAACAGCGACCCGTCCGGTGAAGGCGACGGTCGCCGTCGCAGGCGGCGCCGCGGTCGACGCGGTCGTGGCCGAGGAGGCCAGGGTGGTGGGCAGGGATCACAGGGCCAGCATGTCCAGGGAAATCACGCCGTAAATGCCGAACCAAACGGCAATATTCGTCATGACTCCCGCGATCAGGAACACAGCGGCTATCCTGATGACGAGCACGAACCCATTGACCGCGCATTCAACCAGGCCGAGCACACCAACGAACCGATGCCCGAAGCTGAACTAGACGAACGCGACCGCTCCACTGCAGCAGCGGATTCAGCAAATACCGGGCAGACTACAAACGCGCCGATTGACGGCCAGGCGGGCGATGAGCAGCGTCCACGCCGACGTCGGCGGCGCGGTGGCAGGCGACATCGCCGTCGAAATGGCGAAGGCAATTCCATCGCGCCAGCCGGTCCAAATGAAGATGCACCGCAGGGAGTCTCCGAAGGAGATGAAGAATTCGACGATGAAATAGAAGTTGAAAGCGAGATCCTGCCTGTTGTCGAATCGCCGGCAGAGACAGCGAACAGCGTCGAAGAATCTACCGTGGAATTACTCGACGGAGTGCTGGAGGAAGTTACGGAAAATGCGCCGGCCGTGGATCCCGAACCGGAAGCAAAACCCAAGGCCAAGCGGGTGTCGCGCGCTAAAGCGGCTCCGAAAGTGGCAAAAACCGCCAAGGCGTTGCCAAAACGCACACCGCCGAAGCGCGTATCCAAATCAACCGTCGCCGCGGAGGTATCACCTCCCAACGAGGTCGCGCAGCCTGCGGACGTCGTGCGCACTGGGTCGGCCGACAAACACCTGGTCAGCGATGAACCGATTATCCCCCCATCGCTGTCCCGGCCAAGAAGCTACAGCGATCTCGATGCGATTCCGGACGATTATGATTGAAAAAAAGCGCCGAGCTCACATTGGGTACGGCGACGGAGGATCGAAGCTGCGCGTTATAGATCGATCCGGTATCGGCATTTTTTGAATTCCCCGCGCGCGTGCAGTTCGTGCTCCGGGGGCACTTTCACGATGTTGACCAGCACGCCGCCCAGCCGTTCGCAAGTTCGGCGGCTGGCGATGTTGTCGGGGTTGGCGGTAATCCACAGTGTTTTAAGCCCATGCTGTGCGGCCAGTGGAAAGAGCAGCCGAGTCGCGCGTTCAGCCAGGTGATGGCCTCGCGCGGGAGGGTAGACGTTGTAACCAATGTGCCCGACATAGTTGCGCAGATTTTCGTTGTCACCAATGCGCAAACCGATACCTCCGCCGATGCGAAGTGGACCGTTGGTTAATTTCATCCAGAAATGATAGCTGGGAACGCTGTCGCGCTGTGGTTCACCTGGATGCTGGCCCATCGGCGCGGAATCGAGGAAGTGGATTAATCCCTGACGGGTGACCTTGGCCAGTTCAGGCGAAACAGCCAGTGTCTGCGGATGTCGGCAGGCAGTCAGCACATCATCGACGTATCGCAGTTCCGGCGCTATCAGCACCAGATCGCGGTCAACAAGCGAACCTGGATCCATAAAGGCAAACCGGGATCGAAGCAAAGACCACATGTCGATGATGTACCATCACGAAGGGTTTTCGTCACACGTTTTTATGAGAATGGAAAAACGAGTTGCTTTGCCTGATGGTCGGCAGGCAATGTGGAGCAGGGTCGCCGACGAGTTTAAATCCCCGGAATTTAGCAGGCGGGGTCGCTCGATCTGCTTAAGTTTCCGAAACAAACGATCAGCCGAACAGACTTTTGGAGCTGTCGAGGAAAATTTCCCCTGCCTTAAGATAGAGCGCAATAAAGGCGATTAACTCGGCGAGGAAGGCGACGATAACCAACACCGTATACACATTGTTGGTGGCTTTGACTTCAATTACATCGCCGGCGGCTACACGACTCATGGATACTCCAGGGACTTAATCACCAGACCGGTCTTTTGAAGCGTTTACAGCTGCGTCTTTACTTCAGTGCCGGTGTGCACATCATTAATTCCAGGGCCTTCCAGCTTGCCGGTCGATTCGCGTTCATCGACCTGTTCGACAGTCAGCTCACCGAGGAAATTGCCCTTGACGCTGTCGATCACATTAAACTTCATGCCTTTGACGACCTGAGCGTCGGCACCCACCGAAATGGTGGCGTACGGAATACCATTGATCAGACGGTTGCTGCGAATGACGCCATTGATAGATGGCGCGCCAGCGGCAAGACCGGGGGTTGCCTTGTTCGGATCGACGCCGGCATCAGCCATCTGCTTCTGCAGCGTTTCGATCTTCTGCTTGTTCTCCGCAATGGTTTCCTGGTAATCGGTCACTCGACGCGTGGCGACGTCCAGCTTATTGGTCAGGTCACTGATGGCCAGGTTCAGCTGACCGTTCTTGGTATTCAGTGTGTTGTTGTCGGTGCGAGTGGTGTCCAGGAGGTCGGACAGGGCCTTGCGCTGGGTTTCGCTGGCGTTCATAGCCGACGTGAGATTGTCGATCGATACCTGCAGAACCTTTGCGTTGCCTTGTGCGTCGGCCAGCGAAGTCTTTCCAGCTGCCACTTCCTGTTGAGCGGAGGCGAGTGCCTTCTGACCGTCGGCAATTGCGATGTCGCGATCTTTGCGGGCGGCGTCGGCATAAGATGCCTGCATGGCAGCATCAATCGTGGCGTTGTGCAGTTCAGTCTTCGAGCGGTCGACCAGCTGCTTTTCGGCGGTAAGGGTCTCTCTAAAGTTCTCCGTCCGGTTGACAAAGACAATCAACCCCGCGGCGAGCATCAGCGAGATCACAACGTGAAGTACGATAAAAACTTTGGTCAACGCGCTCAAGGCAGGCTCCTTACACGAATACAGATAGCTTCCGAGGGCTGGCAGTCTGTCACACTTCCACGCGCCTCCGAACCCTTGCAGGCAATCCCGGATAATTCTCTCTTAGGAGAGTGAATTTTGATTGATATTCATCTTTCAAAGGGAAACGCCTGGCAGACCCGAGATTCACAAGCCTCCACAAACCCTTCAGTCGGGCCAACGGCGATGTCCAAACCGCTCGCGTACCGCATGTTAATGTGCTGCCATAAGGTGTCAAGTTTTTCTAATGTCCCCGCAATCGCCTGTCCAACGGTGTCGTCGCATAAGTTTCCAGAATCCCTGCGTCGGCTTGCGTTAAGGCGCCTTCGCATCCACGCGTTGACTTAACCCGGAGGCCAGGTGAACTGGCGGCCGGCGAGAACGTGCAGGTGCAGATGGAAAACCGACTGCTGAGCACCGGCCCCGCAATTAAAAACTGTGCGGTAATCCTTGTGTCCGAGTTCGTTCATCAGCCTGGCCGCCAGAGGAAAGAGGCCGCCGATCAACGCTGCGTCGGACGATTGCACCTCGTTCAGAGATGGGATTGGCTTCTTGGGGATGAGCAGCAAATGCACCGGTGCTTCGGGGGCGATGTCATGGATCGCGATGTACTGCTCGTCCTCAAAAGCTATCCTGGCGGGAATTTGCCTGGCGATGATTTTTTCGAAAAGCGTCATGTCTTTCACCATACTCTGCACGTTACGGGAACGAAATTAGAATGACACCGGGCAAAGCGTTATGGTTCCTGCCGCATGACCGGCACACGCCAGTGGATTCTTCAACTCAATCAGCGGGCCATCTTTGTGGCCTGGATGGTTCTGTGCATGGGTGTTCTGGTTGGCACTCAGTTGTGTTCGACCATCTGGGCGTTTTCCAACCCCATGCCGCACCACTGGGATAATGCGATTTACCTCAATCAGGCCTACTCAGACCAATGGTCTTACCGAAACGGGGGACCCATCTCGCATCATGCCGGTATTAGCGGTGTCTGCGACTCGATCCTCAATTCCGACCCCTGGATACCGCCGGCATATCGTATTCTCTCCGCGCCGTTTGTTTTCACCGGCATTCGCATGCTGGCGATGCTGCGGGCGATCTCGCTGGCCGTTTTCTGGCTCAGCCTGTACCTGACCTATCGCACCGGCGCAGCTGTTCTCCCCGGCCCGTCCGGCAAGGTCGCGGGGATAACCGCCGCCATGCTGCTGGGCCTCTACTCCGAAATTGGCTGGTCTGTTCGCGTGTATGGCACTGAGCACACGCTTTATCTCGCGACTGCCCTGCTGTTATTCTGCATCGCCCTTGCAACCCGGTCGCAAGTCGAAAGCCATCGCACCTGGATCTGGCTTGGCGTGGCGTTGGGGTTGGGACTTCTGTCAAAAGTTTCGTTCGTTTTTATCGCCGGCCCCGCGATCGGCATGGTTGTAATCCTGATGATCCTGGGCCGCATGCCCGGACTTGCGTGGTGGAAACTGCTCGCGTCCATGCTGATCGCCCTGGCGATGACGTGGCCTTATTACCATCTGCATCTGGTTGAAGCCCTTCGCTACGGGCAGGACATGACGCAGTTTCAGCGGCATTCCCTCCACAAGACCGGGCTGCGTTTGCTGCTGTCATGGTTGCAGTTGCATACCAGTGAGGGAATGGGGCGACCGGCGGCGGTCATCCTGGGAACTATGATTGTTTTGGCGCTCCTCGGCGGCATCATGAGGCTGCGCTCCCTGCGACTTTTTGCCCGCAGGCTACGCCGGGGAGAGGACTCCATTTCCGTTGCCGAGTTTCAAACCCTGCCCAGTGCGCCTGCCGCCGGGAGCGAGGGCACTTCTGTGGGGGTAATGATCCTGACAGGGCTGGTCACAGGTCTTCCCCTCCTGGCGTTTCAACTGCTTTTTTCGAAAAGCGATAATGTTCGCCACATGACCCCCGCGTATTTTCCGATCACCCTTGCGATCACGATGGCCGCTGCGTGGCTGGGCGGGCTCGTATCGTGGTATGCCTGGACAGTGCTGTTAGTTTGTGCCTTCTGTTCGATATCGCAGTTGCGAGATGAATATATTCCCATGACCAATCAACCGGACGATATTTGGGATTGGGATCCGATTTACGCAATCGCGCAGCAGCGCCAGATTCGCTTTCCAATGATTGGCCATGTTGGGAACGCCGGTTTATTCTGCGACCCGGCAATTACGTATCCCTGGGTGCGCCGCGGCCGCTGGGCAAATTCGCAGTGGCTGTGGCGAATGGAGGACGGTTTGTACGATCCGCTGAGCATTCACCGGAAACTGGTGGATCACGATATGGTTCTTACCGCGCCGGATTTTCACATGCCCGCCAGCGGGAGCATGCTGGCGGACCCTGTAGAGCAGGACAACGCGCACAATGCGGAGTTTGCAGCGGCAATGTCGCATGAACCGGGTTGGGAACTGGCTGGAAAGTTTTCAATCGGCGCGATAAATCGCGGCGAGATCTGGGTATTCGTGAAAAAGAAGTGATTCGCGTTGGTGGCAACGCACAGCCCCATGCCAAGGCCGCGACGCGCGTGCTACAATGGCAGCATGCCTGACACTTCGCGTGTACTTCCAAATCTGCCCAAGATGGCATCGGTCTCGAAACGGCAGACTCTGCCTTACGAGCCGGTTTGTGCCATTTTTCGGCGCTACCTCCACGACCAGAAGCTTAAATTCACGCCCGAGCGCGCGATGATGCTCGACGCCGTGCTACGCAAGACCCAGCTATTTGAACCGGAGCAGTTGGTGGATGATTTAAAATCGCTGGGCCATCGGGTGAGCCGGGCGACGGTTTATCGGACGCTCAATCATCTTCAGGACGCCGGGATTGTGAAGCAGGTGTTTTTTGACAATCGCCAGTCCTATTATCAGGTGATTGTGGGGCGAGAGACGCATGATTATTTAATCTGCGTCAGCACCGGGCGGGTTATCGAGTTCAGCAGTGAGCGATTGCGCCAGCTGCGCGATGAAATATGCAAAGAGCATGGTTTTGACCCGCTGTCCCATCAGTTTCACATTTTTGGCGTTAGCCCTGAGGGACAGGCCGCCACTTTGGACCCAGCCGTATCAGCCAAACCAGTGGCAGGTAAGAAGGTCGTTTAGCAGAGGGCGATAAACGTAGCGAAGGTCAGGACAGCAATCTGAATTTTCTTTTCCCAACTGATTGTCTGCAGCATCTGGTTCATCTTTTTGCCTCCGTGCGAATGATACCCCAGAGCAGATTGCCCGGTCGCGGCGATTACTGCAAGCCTTAATTGCCAATAAAATCGCGGTTTGGGCGATAAAATATGCCAATTCACCCGTTCGTCTATTTATTCCATCTTCTCCATTTGCAAGGTCTGCTGTTAAAAAGCGACATCATTATCTCACGTATCAGAGCTGCCTGGGGTTACACAAAACTACGCAGGCACGCTAAGGGAAGATATCTCCGACCGACCCGAGGTAAGTGTCGTATTTGCCATAAATTGCCGAAATTCCAACGCTTACTTCTCAGTTGAAACAGAAGTGGCTAGCTTGATATGTCAAGAAAGTTTGTGACTGCCAGCCAACCTTGGCTCGGTACTTTCGTAATAGTGTAGATGATTAGTAACACAATCCTGCCCGATGCTTCTATGTCCCACCCTGCCTTTACTCGGTCTTTCGGCACGGAGTCTTTCTCCTTCCGCCAATTTATTGACACGTTGGTTAAAGAGATTCCGGCGACGGAAATCACTTTATCGACGACCTTTCCTCGGGGGGGACTGCAGCTGGTTCAGCCCGCTAAGGTCTCGGAAAGCTTCTTAAAAGCGTATGTCCGCGAATGGCATGCACATGATGATGCAAGCTGGAGCGCGTTGACCTCAGGCTCGCCTGCCCGCGGCAAAGCTGCAAGTCGATTTTCCGAAGAATTCCTGGTCCCTTTCGGCTATCGCTATTCTGCCGCCGCGGTGGTTACCGATCCGGTTCTGTTGGGATATTCCGGCGTGTTGAACATTTATCGTGGAGAGGATCTGCAGCCCTTCACGGATGATGAGCTGCAACTTTTAGGTGAACATGCCGAGCGCCTGTCCGCAGGCCTGCGCGAGGCCCAGGCGAGTCGTTTTGTGATTCAGCCCAGTTCTATTGTTGAATTTCAACGCGCAGGCAGCCGCCAGTATATCTTTAACGCCAACGGCGAAGTCATCTTCAATAAGCCTCATTTCGATGGCCTGGATGAATCCATTCGCCGTCATATGCTTCGAGAGGTACAACACAGCCTCAGCCGTCTCAGCGGCTTGCCGGTTGCGAATAATCGCATGCTGGTAAGCGATTCCCATGGTGATTTTTGGACGCTCAACTGTGCTACCTACGCGGAATATCCTGCGTTGGATGCGGGGCCGGTTGTTTTCTTTTCACTGCTGCCGACATGTGTGGACTGGGCAATGATTCGAGCGACCGATGTCGCTGCCGACCCTGAAATGGCCCGTCTGGTTCCCGCGATGAAGTTCATGCAGCAGGAGTTTCACCGCGGCCCCACCCTGACGGAAATAGCAAAGGTCGTACACCTGAGCCCGTTTCATTTCCATCGGCGCTTTACGGAACTCTTCGGTCTCACTCCCAAGCACTTCCTGCTGGAATGCCAGATCCATGTCGCTAAAGGCGAACTGATTTCGGGTGAAAAAGAACTGGCCAAGATCGCCAGTGACTGCGGCTTTGCACATCAAAGCCACTTTACCAGCCGATTTAAACAGGCAACCGGCCTGACCCCCACCCGGTGGCGTCGCATGGCTGTAGGTCGCGCGACTACATCCTCGTCAGATAACGAAAAAGCTGAAGACTGACCCCAGGTAACGGCTTAATCTGCGGGGCAAAAGGGCCTCAGCAAGCTGAGGATCCTCATGGTGTGGCTGTCACCGGTTGAAGTGCCTTGCGCACTTCCGCCAGCAGTTGATCCACCTTGAACGGCTTGAATAAAACAGCGGCCAGCCCTTCCTGGCTGGCCCGCACGATGCTGTGATTAGGGTCATATCCAAACCCGGTCATCAATATGACCGGCAGTGTCACCGAATGCTTGTGCGCGGCGGCGAATACATCGTAACCGCTTTTGTCCGGCATCTTGATATCGCTGATGACCAGATCAAATTCGCTCTTGCCGAGGTGCTCGATTGCCTCTGCGCCATTGGCAACCATGGTAAGGTGCCCGCCGTACTTACGGAGAATATCATTGATGGTCACGCGAATATTTGGTTCGTCGTCAGCGATTAAAATTCTCGCGCCGGCGATGATTGGATCGTCCTCCCCTTTCACGTTCAGCGCGCCAAGGATCTTGGTATTGGGTCCCTCCGCTGCCTGCCGAAGCGCTTTACGGATACCGGAGGCATTGTCCAGAATCTGCTGCAATCGCTGACGAAGATCATCGTGACCGATGTAGTCATCCATCAGAGTGGTTGCGTCCGAAGTAATATCGTTGAGCGGCCCGGCAACCTCGCTGCACACATCGTCGGCGACCTTGTGGCTGGTGCTGACGCGCTCGACCACCATCAAATCTAAAATATTCAGTGCAATCGCGACATACCGGCCGAAGATGTCGGCGAACTGACGATCATCTTCATTGAACGCCGCACGCTGCCTCGATTCAATATTGAAGATGCCTATGACCTTATCGTGCAGACGCAGAGGAACCGTCAGGGTACTTTTGGCAGCTTCAAGACCCACGACATAGCGTGGATCGCGCTCCACATCCGGGCAGATATAACTGCGACCGGTGGCGGCGACATATCCACTGATGCCGTTCCCTTCCGGCATTGCAAATAGCTCCACATTCAGCGCATCGTTCGGAAGCCCCGCGCTCATCACCATCTCCAGTTTGTTGGATTTTCGATCCAACAGGCGAATGGCAAAGTGATCGAAATGCATCAGTTCGCGTGTGAAACTGATGATTTTTTCTTCGAGCAGTTTCAAGCGTTGACCGACGTTCATTTTCACGATCGCGTCGGATTCCAGTCGAACCAGTTCACGACCAGCCTTGTCGATAGCGTCGATTTTCTGCTGCAACCGCCGGGTGCCGGTTGCATCCCATACAACCGCTACAACCTGCACAACCAGCCCTGCAGGGTCGATCACCGGTGAGGCGATCATCTCCATGAACTGCTGCTCTTCGATGTTCAGTGCGTAGCGTTTGGAGCGGTTAAAACTGGCGGGTGTGTCAATATTCTGCGGAGAAACCTGCTTGCTGAAAAGATCGAAGGATTCCTGGCAGGTCTTACGGATTTTCTCCAGAACCCGCGGCGGCCAGACGCTCATCTTCTTGTTCATCCAGTTGCAGCGCCCCTCACCGTCCACGATACAGACGCCTTCTCCGATTGTGTTGAGAATCAGGCTTGCCTGCTGGGAAACCAGAGCGCGTTCAAGCGGAAGGAAGTCGGCGGAATCGGAGAATACTGCGGAGAAGTGCTCGCGACGAAGGAGTTCAATGGCCTGCTCGACCGTTGGAACCTCGACGACTTCGCAGCGCGACCGCAATCCCTCAATGGCAGGACCATGGCCCGAAGACGAGCCCGCCAACACAAGAACTTTATTCAGCGTCTCGTCCAAGAATACCCTGTTCGAATCGCAAACAACTCAGCAGGTCCATTTTAGTTAAGTTCGTGTTTGCAGGTCAACTAAAATCTACCCTCAGCGCAGTTACAAGCCCGAACGACAGATCTTGCGACAATGAAACAAACTGTCAACATTCAGCCAGGAAAACAACTTGAAATGCACCCGATTTTCATCAATGGATGTGCATGATCACCTTCGCCAGCCAGAGGGTTGCGAAAAACCCGCCACAATCGGTGAAGGTGGTGGCAAAAATCGTTGCGGACTGTGCGGGGTCGAATCCTAATTTCTTCATCGCGAACGGAATTGATACCCCGGTCACGCAGGCATTTACGTGGTTCAACGTCAACGCGAGGCAAATGACAAAACCCAGTAATACCGGCTGACCGTTATATTGATCTCGCCCGAAAATTCCCGCAACCGCACACGCCCACGTGGTCGCGCCGACCACCACGCCTGTCAGAAAACCACACACAAGCTCGCGATATAAAACGCGCCATAAGAGATTGACACTGTTTTCGCCCAGAGCAATGCCTCTGATGGCCACTGCAAGCGCCTGCGCACGGCGTTTCCGCCCATGCCTGATACGATTCCCTGGTAAGCGGCCAGCACCGGTATCACGGCGATCACCTCGTCAAAGCGGGTGACCACCCACGCCGCCAGAAACGCCGTCAGCAGGTTGACCTGTAACCACCAGACACGCTTTTTAAAGCTGAACTGCCAACTGCTCAACAGCCGCTCTTCAGCACCAGCGCCGAACATCTTCTGGATATCTTCCGTTGCCTCTTCGCTGATCACGTCGACCACATCGTCGACTGTGATCAGTCCAATCAACCGATTTCTCGCATCCACCACCGGCATGGCAAGGTATTTGTGTTTCCTTGTTATGCGGGCAACTTCTTCCTGATCCATCGTTGCCGGGACACTGACCACATTCGGCCGCATAATCTGGTTCAACCGCATAGCAGGTCGCGACAGAATCAGATCGCGCATCGACAATACACCCACAAGATGCCCGCGCAGGTCGACCACAAACACATAAAACATCTGCCCCATTTCTTCTTTGAGCCGGCGCAGTTCCGCGATCGCCTGTTCCACCGTCATGTCTTCACTCAGGCTGGTGACCTGGGTGGTCATGATTCCGCCCGCAGTATCGGGGGCGTACTGCTCGAGGTTGCGAACGTCGGCAGCGTCCTGGGGAGTGAACTCCCGCATCAACTCTTCATGCAACGGGCCCGACACGTACTCGAGGATGTCCACCCGGTCGTCGGGATCGATCGCCGACAGCACCATCGATGCCTCGGGAGGCTGCATGGCGGTGATGATTGTCGCTGCCGTCACCGGTCGCATCCGCGCCAAAAATCGACCCGCTGTTTCAGGGTCCAGAATCGCGCTGACCTCCGCAGCCCGCTCGATGGACAATTTCTCCAGCTCGTTCGCGCCATCTGCGGGGGCGATTTCCTCAATTCGATTCGCTACCTCCTGCGGTTTTTCATATTGCGGCTGAAAATCGAATGGAACGATCTGCTCGACAGTAGCTTCGTCGTCAGTCGATTCATCAGATGAGTCGGGCGGGGACGTCGAATACATTTCGGCTTCTCCAAGCGCTTTTGGTCAGCGATAAAAAAGGTTCGGGCAGACAGGATCGACGTGGCGGGTCACGTGCTTATTTTCAATCCAAGGTCAAATACCAAAGCAATGTGACCGCCTCTTTCACCAGGTCGTGGTTTGAATTCCGCAGGGAATCCAGTCCCGCGAGGCGAAAACCCAGTTTGGTCAACATCTGGTGAGCGGGGTTGTTGCTCGCAGGCGTTTCCACCGCCACCGCGCGCAGCTCCTGCTCCTTTGCGTACTCAATCGCACGGTACAACATCGCCGTCGCGAGCCCCTGGCGACGATAGTCAAAGTCCGCGCAGATCGATCAAAACCAGCACGCTGCGAACCACATCCGGTTTGGCGACCATGGCAGCAACGATTTGCCCGTTATGATCCGCCACCTGCGTGACGCCTTCATCCAATCCCGTTGCGATCTGTCGATAGGCAAATTGCCTCTCGTCGTCCAGCTCCAGTTGCTCGATTAAACGCTCGCGCAGCGGACGATCTTCAACCTTCCAATTCACATTTAAGCCTTCGCCCGATGCGTCAATATGCAGATACCGCATCGATTCCATGGTTGCGTCGATTTCAACCAGGCCGGCCAGATCAGCAACTGAAGCAGGGCGAAGTTCCATGTCCACAACTTACCAAGGCGGTTTGAAATGAACTACGTGCCTTCAGCGCGTGACGCGCCCGCCGCTATGTCGTGGCATTTACGAGTGCTGGAGTATTGAAATGGTTCAACGGTCCATCGGATGTATCCAGCAATAACAGAATCCCCAGCCAGATCTGAAACGCAACCGCAACCATCAGCAATAAGGTCGCCAGCGTTAAAATGATTCGCTCGCGCGGGGCAAAACGGGACATCAGCGCCAGAAAGACGGGCAAAACGACAATCGTTGCGCCGGTGACAGCGTGGGCCACCGATCGGTAATTCTTTGTCGCCCCCGGTTCGATCTGATGCCAGACCAATTGCCAGGAATCTTTTGGATTCTGTCGAATCATTTCCAGGATATCTGCATCGCGGGCGATGACGAACAGGCCGCCCAGGAGTGTGAGTAAAGCAATAAAGAAGGTAAGCATCCAGAATCGGCCCGCAGGGGCGAACCGTTTCAACTCGACTTCCAAATCGGGGTTGAACGTCCGCACCATATCCACGTTGCTGATAGGGGTGCGCGGCGTCAAGCGATCAGCCGAAATTGGACCGGCAGTAATGATCGGATCGTCGGCAAACTCGGCGCCGGCTGTAATCTTGCGGAACGATAGGCCGATCGACAAAATCGCCAGCGAAACAGCCATCCCCGCCATGACCATGTGCATCTCTAACGGCGGTAACATCCGCTCAACTGCCGTTGGCGCCAGCGTCCAGGATGCCGGCATGGTGGTAGATCGCGGCGCGTCCTCAACCGGCAAAGGCGACACCGCCTCGACCGCCACTCCTTTTCGGTAGATCGATTCGCCGCCAAACCAGGAACCATAGACAATTCCACCCACGGTCGCGGTCAGCACCATCAGCAAAGTCAGATGCAGGCTTTTGCGAAGCCGATCCGAAGATCCCAGCCAGATCAACACAACGCCCGTGGCGATCCCCGTCGCGACTGACTGATATAGGGTATGGCGGCGCAGCATATTCCAGATTTCGGGCCGCGCCAGCACCGTACTTGTGGTCCGTATGTCAACCCAGTGCGCGTCCCCACCGACCCGGGCCACTTGCCGAAGGGCGTAAATTCCGCTGAATGTAGCGGGAATCGCCGACAGTGCGCCGATCAGAATCATCCATCGTCCCGCCTGTCGAAAACTGCTGCGTGGCCACAAAAAGGAAAACAGCTCGATCAACGTGCCGATGATCAAAAACGCCAGCGGGTAATGAATCAGGACAACGTGAAGATTAGGACTGATCAATTCGTTCTGCATCCGTGCGACCTCAATGGTGAATGTGGAGATACAGTAATCGGTACAGGTAAAACGTGTCCAGCCGAACCACGGCCTAAATCAACGCCCTCAGCCGCGCAATGGTCCCCCGTTGCAAGTGTCACTTGAATTTCGGCACAACCAGCCCAATCCGATAATTTGCCTGAAGTGGCTGACCTCGCCTACGCTTCGGCGACCGAGTGCCCCGTTTTGATGGAGATGGAATGAAGCTGGTGGATCGTCAAACCTTAATGCATCAGATGAAATGGCGGTATGCGACGCAGCGGTTCGATGCGAACAAAAAGATTTCCGCCCAGGACTGGGAAGCACTCGAGCAGGCGATCATTCTTGCCCCGTCGAGTTTTGGACTTGAGCCCTGGCATTTCGTAGTTATCACATCGCAGCACGTGAAGGACCAGCTTTTACAAGCGGCTTTCGGTCAACAGCAGGTTTCGCACGCGTCGCATGTGGTGGTTTTCGCGGTGAACAAAAATGTCGATGCTGCGTATGTCGATCGATTTATCGAGAAACTCGCCGCAACGCGCGACGTTTCCCTGCACAAACTCGAGGGATATCGCCGGGTAATCCAAGGCACCATCGCCCGGCAGGATTCCGCCACCACCGAAGCCTGGAGCGCCCGACAGGTTTACATTGCGCTCGGGACGCTTCTCACCAGCGCGGCGCTAATGGGGATCGACGCCTGCCCGATGGAGGGCATCGCCCCTGCAAGGGTGGATGAAATCCTGGGTCTGAATAAAAGAGGCTTTGCCACGCTCGTCATGGCAACCCTGGGTTATCGCGCCACTGACGACCATGCTGCCCTTGCCGCGAAAGTGCGCTTCGCAGCATCGGAAGTGGTTACTCACATCGACTGATTTTCACGTCGCGCGCATGTGCCGATCAAATGCAAGCGTGGACTTGCCGCGTAACCTGGAGATCTGAGAGACACGGCAGCAGCAGGCGCCGGATATAAAACCGTAACTGCTGGAAGACCCCGTTCGTTCGCGAAGCCGCCAGCCGCAGGTTAGACTCCCAAAAATGGACCACCAGCGAGGTCAATTTCAAGCCACTGTCGCAGCCAATATCCCTCTTTGTCGCGAGCATTTTCGCCTGATCCTGCGCCTCGACCGGTTCCCCGCGACCGATCCAGGACAATTCGTGCAGGTTGCCTGTCGGGATCTGGGCGATTCGTATAACGAGACCGCCGAGTACGACTGGATCCCGGGTCAACCGCCCGCGTTGCACGGGCCCGAATTAAGTTCGCGAATGGCCATGCTCAGACGACCGTTCTCCCTGGCCGGTCGGCGCGACTCAAATCATTCAGTCGAACTGGATCTGATCCATCGCGTCGTGGGTGTTGGAACTGACTGGTTGAGCCGTCTTAAGACCGGTGACACAGTTCACATACTCGGCCCGTTGGGGAATAAATTTCAGCTGCCCCCTGAAGATGGCATTGCCTTGATGGTGGGCGGCGGCGTTGGAATCCCACCGATGATGTATCTCGCCGATCGCCTGCAGGGTCGGAAAGCGGTTGCCTTCGCCGGCGCGCTGAGCCGCAATCTGCTGCCTTTAACTGTGACGGATAACGCACTGCCGCGTTCAGGCGACGACGTGGACCCTTTGTACAACATCACGGAATTCGCGCGTTTCCAAATCCCCGCGGTAATCGCAACCGATGATGGATCGTACGGCTATCGTGGTTTTGTCACGCAGGCGCTGCAGGAATATTTGAGGAAGTTCCACACGGCCAATTCCTCGGAAAACCCACGCACCATCGTTTACACCTGCGGACCCGAGCCGATGATGAAGCGCGTTGCCGATATTGCCAATGATTTTGGGTTGTCCTGCCAGATCGCGGTCGAGCGCGCGATGGCGTGCGGCATGGGCACCTGCCAAAGCTGCTGCATCAAGGTGAAAAAACCGCACCCGGCCCTCCCGCCGGTTCCCGGAAAGGATTGGGCTTATCGACTTGCCTGCACCGATGGACCGGTCTTCACCGCTGCGGATCTGCTGTGGTAAACCGCTCCCTTTACAACTGACAATCAACAACCGACAACTGTCAGGCTATGACCACCATCGGCATGCACTACGACGTTATCCCCGGCAAAGAAGCTGAATTTGAAAAAGGATTTCTGGGTGTCCTGGATCTCTTAAAAACGCTGCCCGGCCATGTCGAAAGCCACATGTATGAAGACATTCAGTCCAAAGGCAGCTACGTAATCTTCAGTCATTGGGAAACCAAAGAGTCTTTCGAAACATTCATCCACAGTCCAGAGTTTGCCAAGGCAGTCGCCTGGGGCAAGGCCGAAATTCTCCGTGCCCGCCCGAGACACAAGGTCTACAACAGCTGATGCGCTCGCCGTGGTCTAAAGTTTCCACTCTGTTAAATGCTTCGTTTTTCCCCGGCGTTTCGTAGAATGAGCCCATGCGGCTGTTTGTCGTAGCTAACTCTACCAAATCAGATGTCCGACCCGTCCTTCACGACTGGTTGGAAATGATGTCCAAACGCGTTGATGTTACCGGCATCGATACTTCCTCGGCCGACGACCTCAGCCAGGTCAACGCCGACGTGATTCTCGTGCTGGGCGGCGATGGAACTCTGCTTTCCTGCGCCCGGCGATTACGCGGTCGACAGATCCCGCTGATGGGCGTCAACTTCGGTCGTCTTGGTTTCCTTGCCAGTTTCACACCGCGCGAATTTCATCGCCATTTCGACGATCTGCTGCTGGGAAAGCTCAAAAACTCACATCGAAAAATGCTGGACGTGTCGGTCGTAGGTGTTGAAGTGAAATGCGACTTGGACCGGATGGAAGACTACCTTCCCCACCGCCGGTTCTGGGCGACTGCCTTGAACGATGCGGTTGTGACAGCCGGTCCCCCCTTCCACATGGTGCAGCTTGCGGTTCGCGCTGACGGTGAAAGCGAAGTCCGCTATTTCGGTGACGGGGTTATCGTCTGCACGCCCAGCGGGTCTACCGCATATAACGTGTCTGCTGGTGGACCGATCATCAGCCCCACCGTCGATGCAATGTGTATCACGCCGATCTGCCCGCACAGTTTATCGTTCAGGCCGCTCGTCATCAGCGCCGACAGCGTGGTTACCATCATCGCTGAAAAGGTTAATGAAGGAACCACGCTTTTTTGCGATGGTCAAGCCAGCACTCAGCTTCAAAAAGGGGACAAAATTTTGATTCGGCGAAATCCGCACGACGTCCTCCTGATCGAAAATCCCGAAGCCCGCCTGTGGCGCAGCTATGCGGAAAAGCTGAACTGGGCTGTAGCGCCCGCCGCCAGGTCCGATAAATGATCGGCCTGGCGAATCGCCGCCGGTGGCGAAGCGTTGTCAAAAAATCCGATAACCATCAGGGTGTGTTGCGCGATCGGTGCAACACCCCGGCCCTGTACCTTTGAGGTTCTGATGCAATACACGAAGCTTGCTGTGGGAATAATTGTCTGTTTAGCTTCCACCGCTCGGGCGGACGACAAAAGCAGCGCCCCCGCATCGTCGCCCAGCGCTGAGCAACACATGGATCGTCTGCTCACGTCACCACCCGCATCGGGTCAACCGCTCGCGCCGCATTCAGCTGGCCCGACGATTGATACCACCACGGGCAAAGCAGCCGTCGCTCCCGATGCCCCGCCGTTGCCCGTCGTTCGGGAAGGAACGCATCTGGTCAATCGCAGCGGTCGACTGAACCACTCCTCTGACGGTCAGCAGGCTATTTTTACTTTTGATACCGACGGAAAAACCATGGGCGATCCCCCGATGATTATCCTGCCCAATCTGAAACTGCAGGCCATGGAAGGCGCTGTGCTCAGCAAGGCTAGCGACGTACATTTCAGAATTTCAGGGAACGTGACCGAATACAAGGGCCGAAACTATATCCTGCTCGATAAAGCCGTTGTAATGGCCGATGTGGAGCAGCAGTTTTGAGCGCAAGCTAAGCCGGCAAATGTGTTTTGAAACACCGGAAAATTAAGCGATCGCTCCGGATTTCTTCGCTCCGAATACCAGTAACTTACAAGCCGCATCGGCCTGGGCGTCACTGGCCATCACTGGCAGCGCAATATGCACTGCCCGGCGGTTCCACCCCAGCATATCCTTGTAGAATGGAGCTGGATTCGAAACCTTCCCATCCAGCCGCTCCACGTTCAACGTGTCGCTCGATCCTGGAAGGCGCAATTCGTTGGGTTCATCACCGGGTTTTGCCTTGGTGAATAAACCAGCCTTGGTCGCTTCTTCGACCGCATCGGCTGCATACACATGGATGGTCCCGTCGCGAAGGTCTTCCAGCGCGAAGATCTGCATCCGGTATTTGCCGTCCTGGATGTAAAATTGCATCGACTGCTGACCATTCGCCTTGGCTGAATGAGGAGCCATGCTCATCATGGCGGTGGCGAGGCGTTTCCAAAGCTTTGCGTGGTTCTTAGTTGAAACCTCCTCCACCGCCGTAATATGTCGTTCGATATTCAACCGGTCTTTGGGAGTCAGCTTGGCGAGAAAACCATCATAATCCATCGGGATGGGATTGGGCTTACCGGCTGGTTTCTCCACCACCTTCTCGGCGGCCTTTTCAGCGCCCTTCTCGGGGGCCTTGGTCTTCTCAGGCGCTTTGGTGGATGTTTTGGCGGTGTTTTTCCCGGCTGGGCTAGCTGTCGGCATAGTTTTCGATCCATTCAATCGCGTCAACGCTCAAGATCGCAGGGAGCAGAGACCGCAATGAAAGAAAATGGCATTCACGCGTGAAATCACAGCTCGCACCGGCCATGCATCCCACGCGGGAAGGTCTTCATTATACGCTGGATTGCGTCAAACGGCTAGATGCCCCGCGATGACCAAAAGATTTTCCCGCTTCATCCTCCGCCGCACTTCTATCTCACTCCAGCTCCGCCACAAAAATCTGATTATGCACGCCCTTTCCGTCCGGTACCGGCCGTACATATGCAATCGATTTGCCATCAGGAGAAAAGACGCAGGCTTCCGGCCGAGGGGCACTTTCATCGCCAGACCGGTGGGTAATACGATTGCCAACACCTGTTGATACATCAATCGCAAACACACTGTTGTCCATAATGCATGCGATGCACCGATCGTCGCGACTCCAGGAGAAAGCCGATGCAATGCTCGACAAATGATGCGTCAGCTGTCGCATAGATCCACCAGTCGGCGAGGTGGTGAACATTTGCACGATTCCCGCATCATCCCTCATTAAAAAAGCGATTTGTGAACCATCGGACGAGGACGCTGCCCAATGCCGCGGGCCCTGGATACCGGGATACTTGCGACCCTGCGTGAACGTCAGTCGACGTTGCTCGCACCCAGCGGGCGGCATCGGTCTTCGAGTCGTACTGCCTTGCAGCGGGCCATCACCTTCGCGCGTCACATCTTCGGGAATATCCACAATGAACAGTTCGCTTATCAGTTTCCCGTTCTGATCGGCAACAATCCCCTGAAACGCTATCGCGTGCTTCTGTCGGCGACCGTCCTGGCGTAGATAGCCCGCCGCTCCCACCCAGCTTTCTTCCGATGCTTTTGCAATCTGATCCGATCCCGCGATCGGGTTGGCGTGAAGCCGAGTCACCAGCACAGAAAAGTAATTGCCGTGCTGATTCCGAACCGAGGCCCTCGGCACGCGCACGGGCATGCCCGGAACGCTCACGCCGATGCAGCGCAGGTTGATCTCCTCGAATTGCGTTTCCAGCGTCCGCCCGGCCAGCACCGCATCTTCATAGGTGAAGCTAATCCACTTACCAGCGCGATCGAAAATATGAAGGTGACTTCCCCCGCGCAGCGCTCCGGGCGTATAGGGGGCGACTAAATCACACGCGTCCAGATCCATCGCAACACCCGGCTGTTGCGCGTTCACGATCACACCCCGGCGATGGTAAGCCGCATAGTTCCAATCCGCAGTCGGATTTTCCGGCCCGAGGATAAATACAACCAATTCGCCCACCGGACTATAGGATGCCACGCCGCAGCAAGCCCCCGCCCTGGACTCGTAAAGTATCTCCGTCTGGCCAGTTGCCACATTCACTCGCTCGATGCGCGTTCCATCAAAACGCGAGCCTGACGGGTCCGAACGAACGTCGTAAACAATCCATTTCCCGTCCGGCGACCAGACATTGCTGTTGGTCAGAATATGCCCGCAGGCTGCCGTGGTGATCTGACGCTCAACATACCCCTCACTGCGGCGGGCAACGCTCGATGTCATAGCATGGATAATACCGTAAACACTCTCAGTCACGGTCGGCACCGACAACATCCAACATTCAAGTCGCAAATAATTTGGTCTGATTCAGAATCTTGTTAAAGTGACTCTTGCCCGCCTTGATGGAGAAACAGGAATGATCGAACGGTTGGAACAGCGCCGCCTTTTGTCAGCAACGCTAACCCTCAACAGCAGCGCAGGCGACAACTCGTTTTATCTAAAGGCAAACGCCGATCAGCAGCACATCGACGTCTGGCAGAACAGTAAAGCACCGGGCACCGGCACACCCACCCAATCGGTTCTCATCAGCCAGACAAGCGATATCGTCGTTAATGGTGGAGCGGGAAACGACACACTTACCCAGGCCTCTTTTCTTCCCGTTACCGTATTTTTTAACGGCGGCTCTGGGAATGATACGCTCAACATTAATGCGGGGATTTACACTATCGTTGGTGATCCTACCGCCACCACCACGCATTTGAACATTAACGACGCCGGCGCTCTCTACTTTACCGCGGCCGCTCTGAACAGTGGCTTCCATGCCATCCGTTTAGACGCGCTAAACATCGCCGCAGGCGGAATCGCCGTGGTCGACTCCCCTCCATCGGCCGAAGATCGATCGGTACTGACGCTCGGTGCACTTTCAGTCGCCTCAAACGCCTTGCTCGATCTCACAGCCAACGATCTCATTGTCCACAATGCGGCTCTTACTTCCCTTACATCGATGCTGAACACCGGCTACAACAGCGGCGGGCCTCTGTGGCGCGGTTTATCCGGAATTACCAGCAGCTTCGCCGCGAATGACCCTACTGGGCTTACCACGCTCGGCATAATACAGAACAGCGTCAATGGCTCCCCCGTCTATAGCACTCTCGACGGCCAGGCCGCCACAAGCTCTGACATAATAATCAAGTTCACCCTGCTTGGCGATGCGAATCTGGACGGTCGCGTTGACGGGTCAGATTACAGTCTGATTGATAACGGTACATTGACCGGTGCGAGCGGTTGGTCTGACGGTAACTTCAATTACGATGCCTCAGTGGATGCCGCAGACTACACTCTTATCGATAATGTATTTGCGGCACAGCCGGCAGCGGCATCAAATTTAACCTATCAGTTAAATAATGCCTTAAATGTTGCCCAGGAGCAGGCTCGCAAAACAATTGCTAATATCGGCTCGACCGGCTTATATCCTCAATATGTGAATACCGACGGCTCACTCTCACTCGTTCCCAATACCCACTGGACTACGGGGACTTGGCCGGGTCTGCTCTGGAACCTCTACCAGGCCACAGGAGATGTCTACTATAAAAACCAGGCAATCCTGTTCACTAATCCTCTTTCGGTGAACGATACGCAAACCAGCGATGTTGGCTTTAGAATTTATGACAGTTTCTATCCCTTGCTGCAGCAGGAGCCCGGGAATACCGCAGTCATTCAAACACTGCTGAATGCCGCCGCTGCCAAATCATCACAATTCAACAGCACGGTCGGCGCATTTGAGGCGTGGCGCAGCAGCACATCTGGTAATCCAGCCGCGAATTTTAACGTGCTGATGGATCTTATCATGGACTCCCAGCTGTTGTTCTGGGCGGCAGGGCAAACGGGTAATCAGACGTACTACAACCAGGCCGTTTCAAACGCGGTTGTTGAAGAGACCTACCTTGTTCACTCCGATGGAACCAGTTCGCAGTTTGCCTACTTTAATGCCAGCAACGGTCAGTTTGTCGACAATGAAACCTACCAGGGTTTCAGCAATACCAGCACCTGGTCGCGAGGCGAAGCCTGGGCGATCTACGGTTTTGCTCAGTGCTATGCAGCCACCAATCGCACTGACTTCCTGGCCACAAGTGAAAAAGCTGCCGAGTGGTTTATCTCTCACCTGCCCAGCGACAATATTCCTTACTGGGATTTTAGTGACCCCGGCACCTACCGTGATAGTTCCGCGGCCTCTGTTGCTGCATCAGGCCTGCTGCAACTCAGCAGCATGATTGCTTCCAGCGATCCAACCCGAAGCAATCGCTATCGCAGCGCCGCAGCTTCCATCCTGGCGTCCCTCTGCTCGCCCGCTTATCTGGCTAATCCCGCGACCGCCGATAACGGGATCCTCCTGCACGGCGCGTTAAACGTTCCGGCCAATGTGGGGAATGATAACTCCATCGATTTCGGTGATTACTATTTTCTCGAGGCGATCAACGCCTATCTCTGATCTCCCGTTGCCTGCCTGAACGCAAGCCATTACGCTTGGTTTCATGAGAATTCAATTCTGCGGAGCAGATCGAACCGTCACCGGATCATGCCATCTTCTGGAAATCAACGGATCGCGAATTTTCCTGGATTTTGGCCTGTATCAAGGTCGCCGAGAGGAAGCAAATCGTCTTAACGCGTTTATTCCCGACGGGCTCAAGACTGCTGATGCCATTATCCTCTCTCATGGTCATCTGGATCATTGCGGCAAGTTACCGGTTGCGATCAAGAACGGTTTTCGCGGCCCCATCTATTGCACGCCTGCCACCGGCGCGGTGGCGCGCATCGTGTTAAACGACTCAGCCAAGATTCAGGAAGAAGATGCCGACTACATGAATCAACGGGAACGCGCACCAGGCAGTCCGCCCGTGCAGCCGATGTACCGGGCTGCGGATGTAGCGGCTGTGTTAAACCAATTCAAGCTTGTTAATTATCAGCAGACCACCGACCTGGGCAACGGCATTCGTTTCACGTTCTACGACGCCGGCCATATTCTTGGATCGGCCTACGTCGTTTTAGAATGGACCGAGGGAACCGACCAACAGTCTCTTTTATTTACCGCTGACATCGGCCGCTATGACGCTCCCATTCTACGCGACCCGCATCTTTTGCCCCGGGCGGTGGACCAATTCATTACAGAGAGCACGTACGGTAACACCCGCCACGCGCCGATTGGGGATGTCGGTCCTCAACTTCTGGAACTGGTCCAACAGTGTATCGCACGTAAAAGCCGCATCCTGATTCCAAGCTTTGCCGTCGGTCGCACGCAGACGGTGCTATGGTACGTTCAACAATTCATTACCGAGAAAAAGATTCCGGCGATTCCGATCTTCATAGATAGCCCAATGGGGGTTGAAGTCAGCCGGTTGCATGCGGAATTTCCTGAATGCTATGACGAGCAGACCTGCAAGATGATCGGCAAAGCCGACTTGTTCGGAGATGCGCGCGTGACGTTTGCCTCCACTGTCGAGCAGAGCAAAGCCATCAACCAGACGCCCGGTCCCTGCGTCATCATCGCCAGCAGCCCCACCTGCGAGTTCGGACGCATCCTGCATCATCTCAAGCAGAGCCTCGGCGCAGGGATGACATGGTTGTTTTCGTAGGTTGGATTCCGCCACAGACATTGGGTCGCCGATTGCAGGACGGGGCTAAACGCGTGACCATCTATGACCGATTCTACGACGTGAACTGCCAGATTCGCACCATTCACGGGCTTAGCGCCCACGGTGACGGCGATGAACTTTTGAGATTCCTCGCCCCGACCCTTAAGCCGCAAACCACAGCGTATGTCGTACACGGTGAAGTCCCACAAGCCGAGGCCTTCGCCGCCAGACTCCTCCAGGCCGGCGTTGGTCGGGCGATGGTGCCGGCTATCGAATCGAGCATCGTCACTGGGCAAACACCCCAGCCGCCGCGCGCGGTTGAACACGATCTTCCGCCCAATGCGGGAAGTTCGGGCGATACGCAGGAGTAGCCCCGACGGTCGTGGTTTTCGATTTCATACTTCGGCTTTGCCGGGTTAATCTTTCGCGATGCCTGATTCGTCAAAAGAAGATGCCCTGTTCGTGCTGCGCCGTCTGCGTGAGGCGGGGCGGCAGGCCTACTTCGCCGGTGGATGCGTGCGAGATCTACTGCTGGGCATTCCCGCAAAAGATTATGATATTGCCACCGAGGCGCAGCCCGATCAGGTGCGGGGGCTTTTCAAAAATACCCAGGCGGTGGGAGCCGCCTTCGGTGTCATCCTGGTCCGACAGGGGCAGAGTTGCATCGAAGTTGCGACCTTCCGAACGGATCTTGAATACCTTGATGGGCGCCGACCTCATGCGGTGAAGTTCGCCACCGCGGCCGAGGATGCCCGCCGACGCGACTTCACAATAAATGGGCTTTTCCTGGATCCCGTTGAAGACCGCATCATTGATTATGTAGGCGGCCAGGCCGATCTGGCGGCCCGCGTGATCCGCGCGATTGGCAACGCGGACGAACGTTTCGCCGAAGATCACCTGCGCCTGCTGCGCGCTGTTCGATTTGCCTGCCGATTGGGATTCGAGATCGAGCCGGTGACTGCACGGGCTATCAAGGCGCATGCGCATGAGTTGATCCGAATCAGTCCCGAGCGTATTGCCGATGAACTGCGGAAAATGTTCATCGCCCCCACCCGCAACTGCGCTTTCAATAAGCTCGACGAACTCGGATTGCTGAGATTGCAGTTTCGATTCCTACCTGGGAAAACGCTGCAAAACCCGTGGATAAATCTCCTTTCGCATTTGCCTTTTGATGCGTCGCTTTCCTTCGGTCTGGTATTGGCGGCAATAACACTGGATTTCCGCATGTCAGCCACGGGAAATCATGACGCGCGAATCTGGCTGACAGCCTCAGAAATTCGGCGTTCGGTACAGGCGATGCGGCAAGCGCTGAAAATCAGCAACGAAGAATCCGCGGCCATGGCTGGCAGTCTTGCCTGGGCGCAGCTTGTCGGTGTTACACCCCCCTCGGTTGCAACCCTGAAACGATTCCTGCAGCAGCCTTTTTCCTCAGAAGCAATGCTTCTGATGGCGGCGGTCCAGCACAACGGATTCATGACCGACGAACTCCAGCAGGTGCTGAGACATCTGACACAGCTGCGTGAAACCGATTACTCCCCACCGCCGCTGATTACCGGTGACGACCTAACCAGAATAGGTGCCTCGCCCGGCCCCAAATTCAAGCTGGCCCTCAGTGCCGCGTATGACGCTCAGCTGGAAGGTTCAATCCAAACTCACGCTGAGGCAATGCGGATTGCTCTGCAGACGTTGCAGCCCGCGCAATAGTCTTTCCCTCACCGCAAGAAAATACCGTGCATACTTCACGGATCAATTCGGATTCAGCCGTCTGGCGATGTCCGATATCACCGCGGGCGGGTCTTTGAGTTTACCACCCGCGATGCCATCAGCGACGTCGGGAATGATCTTGGAAAGCTGGCGGATTTGCTTGAGGTATTCATCGACAGGAACGCCAAGCGACTGGCGCAGGGCGAACAGGTTCAATCGCCAGCCCTCTGGGGTTTTGATCAGATCGGGACCGATCGTACCATCGGCAAATATTACCCGTGCGCGATCGCCCTGCTCTTTGATCGTTGCCGATTGGATGTCGCGCATGGTTTTCAGTCCCAATGCGTGAAGCGTTTGATCGACCGCGTCATCACCCCAGAGAAGTTCGACCATCTTTTGCAGCATGCCGGCCTGGGCGTCGAACTTCGCCTGCACCTCTGCCAGACGCCGCGAGTCGGCGTTGGTATCGATGGAGTACAACGCGTGATACGCCTCGGGCCCCTGCCCGGCAAGGTTGTCGTATTTCAAAAGAAACCCCATGGGCGAGTTGGCGTCCGGACGAGCGACTTGCTGCGTGGTGGCCCGGGTGGCTGGCTCGGTGGTCGGCTGACTCGCGGGAGTCTCTGCACGGCTCAAGCTTGCAATACACAGGAATATCACGGCAATCGTGAACGCGGGCTGTTTCATGACCGGCATATTAACCTCGCAAAGCAACTTTGAGCAGGGGCAACTCCCCGGCAGAAAGTGAAGCCGCGTAAACAACCCCGCGCCTGCGATAGCGAGTGTAAGTAAGGCGCTGTACAATCTGTTTTTAATGCGGAACTGGAAGGAAAATCGACATGTCTGACAGCGACAGTGACGCGCATCTCAAAGAAAAATCAGGCGGTCGAGGACGGCCTTATTCTCCCGGGAAATTCAGGTCTGCGAGTCACGACTCGGCTCATGCCGAAGAAGCCGGCCATCACGAAAATCATGCCGGCGTGGACCATCCGCTGGTATCCCATGCCCAACCCCAGTTTGTCGATCGACAGGAAGACCTTCTCGAGTTGCTGGAGCATCTCCGCTCGGTCGGGCGGTTTGCGTATGACAGTGAGTTCATCGGCGAACTGACTTATATTCCCAAGCTCTGCCTCATTCAGGTTGCCTCATCCAAACGCATCGGGTTAATCGATCCGCTGGCGGATCTGGATCTTATGCCGTTCTGGGAATTGCTCTGCGATCCTTCAGTGGAAAAAATCGTTCACGCCGGCCAGCAGGATGTGGAACCCGTTTTTCGAAACTGCGGGAAAGTGGCGGCCAACCTTTTCGATACCCAGGTTTGTGCCGGCTTCACCGCCATGGCATATCCCACCGCGCTGTCCAAGCTGGTGTTTGAGCTGCTGGCGCAAAGCTCGGCAAAGGTCTGACTTTCACGCATTGGGATCAACGGCCGCTTTCGTCCATGCAGCTGCGCTATGCCGCCGATGACGTGCGATACCTGATTGCGGTTCACGATCTGCTGAACCAGAAACTGCTGTCACTGGGGCATGTCGCCTGGGCAAAAACTGAATGCGAAAGTCTCTGCGATCCCACGCAATATGGTTTTAACCCCGCATCGCATTACCTGCGCATCCGCGGAGCAAACACACTGCCTTCCAGGCAACAGGCGGTCTTGCAGCAATTAACCGTGTGGCGCGACCAATGCGCGAGGCATCACAATGTTCCCCCTCGAACTTTTCTAAAGGACGACATCCTCCTGGATCTGTCGAGATCACCCGTGAAGAGCGTTGAAAAGCTGAACCGCGTGCGCGGGCTGCCCCGGCCGGTGGAGCAGGCCCACGGCGCGGAAATAGTCTCTGCCACCGCGCGGGCTGGCTACATCTATTTCGGATTTGCCGGTGGTGAAAGAAGTAGATCCAAGCCCGCAGCAACGCTTTCGCGCCGATGCTTTATATGCGGCGTTTTTATGTCTCTGCAGCGGTCAGTTGATAGACCCGAACCTCATTGCCAGCCGACAGGAAGTCAGCGATCTGTTCCGCGCGATTCTCGCTGGCGACAACATCGATTCCCATTCGCTGATGACCGGCTGGCGACGCGAAGCCGCCGGTCAGGCGATCATCGATCTCATCAACGGAAAGCTCAAACTGAATCTCGAATGGAACCAGATTCTTCACGCAACGCGCAGCGTCAGTTAGTATTGCCAGCCGATGGCTCTTAAGCCGAAATCAAGCAAGCGAGAACGAAAAATGCCCATCTACGAATTCACCTGTAAATCCTGCAATAAACCATTCGAGCACCTCCAGCGCACGATGGAGGATGGCCCTAAACCCTCCTGCCCCGAGTGCGGATCGAAGCAGACATCGCGAAAGATGAGCGTCTTTGCCGTGGCGACCGACACAGCCAAGCCGTCGTCCGCGCAGGGCCCCGGCAGTTGCGGGCGTTGCGGCGGCATGCCCGGATCCTGCGGAATGTAATGCCGTTACCCCAGCACGTTCAAATTCAACGTCAGCGCCAAGACGTTGTCGGGGCCCAGCAATCCGTCCTCATGTGCGATTCCCCTGCTGCTCAGCACCGCTGACAATCGGCTGCTGCTTCGCAGTTGCGCCTGACCCAGGTGAAGGCCCGCCAGGTCGAGATTACCCTCCGGCGATGTCACGACAACCGACGCAAAATTATGCGCCGAGATAGCCCCACCGCCGGGGCCCATCTGCCCCAGGTGAGCGTTGCCGATCGTCTCAGCTGCAATGACGGAATTGTTAAATAATCCCGCGCCGGCTCCCGGCAGGATCAAAATCGTATGAATCGCGGCCGGTTGATAGAACGCGGAGCGGAATTCGAGCGCCTCCGCGGTGGGAAACTGCCCAGTCGCCGCCGGAGTCGCGTTTGCCGCTGCCAGGACCACGCTTCCATCGATCGACTTGGCACGAATCGTGCCGATATTGCCCGATGAGATAATCTCAGAATCCTCGATAGTGCCCGCGCTGCGGACCGTCCCAATCTGCAGAACCGATCGCGAAAAGGCGCGGGTTGCGGTGATGGTTGAATTGGTGATCTGGCCGGCAGAAAGCGAGTTAATTTTGGCCGCCGTCAGCGACCCGGTCATCGCGCCATTGATCCTGATGCTGCCAGCACTGCTCCCCAGGTTCATCGCCGCGCCGGCGACGGAATTGACGATCATCGTCCCGATGGAAGCGATATTAACACTGCCCACCAGGTTCACGTCCGGCGCAATAATGCCGCGAAGATTGCCGCCGGTGATGGATCCAACATCAAAAGACCCCGTGCCGAACGACGCGCGAATGCCAAGCAATCCGCGATTGGGGACTGCATTGGTCAGCGTGATCGATACAACCGTTTCGACGATGCCTTTGGTGAAATAAGTATGGCCTTTCACGGTGCCGGGAATGGAAAGACCTGACAACACGATGGTAGCCGTCTCGGCACCCGCGGTGATGCCGGTGTATCTCCCATTGCTCGCCGTAAACGTAACTCCGTTGCTGCCACCGCTTCCGATCACAACAACTTCGTCATGCGGGACGGAAGAAACCGACAGAAGTCGCCGGTTTTCCAGTTGGTCGATGCATGGGGATTGCCCCCGGCGGGCTCGCGATCTGCGCATACAGGATACTCCGTTATCTCAGTAAAATGCTCGGTGCCGGTCGTTCCCTCGCGGTGGTTCCACCACCGCTACAGACGGAATCCAGCTGAAAGGCAAACTGAAGTATTCACATTACTGCGAACTTTCGCGTTCGCAATGAACCACTGCGGAAATCAATAAAGAATCTGCGGAATCGCCCGGGGCTTCGCCTGCAAAACCGTGCTTTTAAAACAGCTGGTCCAGTACGTTCTCCATACTCATCTGAACGCACGTGAAAATCGGGGTATCGCGCAGGGTGTATTTGCTGCTCTCGGCCTCGCGGAGTTTCATGACCAGGTCGAGGAAATCTTTGGGTTCATCGGTTTCAAAAGCCACAACAAATTCCTGATCGTCCAGGCCGAAGCTGTAAGTCGTATTCAGCTTCACGCTGGGAAATTCATTGCCAATGCGAATATGCCCGTCCATCAATTCCTGGCGGCGTTCCAGGGGCAGCAGGTACCACTCGCGGGTTTTCACGAAGGGATACACAAACAGATATTTCCGTTTGCCGGGGATAATGTGCGTTCGGCTTTCGGCGGTGTGGAACGGGTCCAGTTTGTCGATGTACATGCTGCGCTTGGTCATGGCAACCATTGAATGCGGCGTCGTCAGGTACGCGCCCAGCCGCGTCTTGTTCATCTGCTGTGTTTGCGCCTGAAAATCTTCCGGCCCCGTACCGATTCGCCACAGAAGAAAATCACAGTCGGGACGCAGACCCACCGTGCTGTAGCACAGACACATCAGCCCATCGCGAGGCTTCTGGAAAAGCTTGAGGAATTCACTGCGGGCCTGCAGCTTGTCGTGATCATCGAGCCGGCGAAAAGCGGGATCGAGCTTGTAGAACGCGAAGTTCACAAACTGCCGCGTAATTGCCGGCCCGGCACCGTGCGCAGGGGCCGGGCGGGTGGAAGAAATCGTTGGCGTTGCTGCATTGCTCATGAAAACTCCTTAAGGCAATGCATCATACCGCCAAGGTGCGGCGAATTTCGCGGGTGACGCCTTCCCTTGCGGCACATTGGCCCGCATGCGATGCTTCGATGACTGAATCTGCGATGTCATTCCGAACGTGCTGCTGGGAGTTTTAGATGGATCTGCCGCTTGCCATTCAGCCGATTGAAAAATACACCGTCGTCGAATTTCATACGCCTTCACTGATGGATCCGGTTCAGCTGGATCGCATTTCAGCGGCGGTATATCGACTGGTCGACGCGGAAGACCACCGGACGTTGGTGCTTGATTTTGAACAGGTACAGTTTATCTCTAGCCAGGCGATCGGCATGGTGATGGCACTGAAAAACAAGCTCGACAAGCTGCCGCACAGCAGCCTGGTCATCTGCGGTGTCGGGACCAAATTGCTGGAACTGCTGCGGATCACCGGCCTGGACCGGAAGCTGAAAATAAAACCGTCACAAAAAGAAGCGGTGAAAGTAGCCATACCGTGAGCGAGGCAAAGCAGCGGCGGAGCGAGCAGTGGGAAACGATCCTGCCTGGCCTGCAGCAAAAAGTGTCGCCGGTCACACCCGGACCGTGGTTTCAATATCACGACGCTGTGGGGTTTGAGTGGAACACCTTTGAAGTGCAGCTGCCGCATTTACCCCAGGCGCTCGACGGATTTCGCATCGTGCATCTCTCGGATCTTCACTGCAAACCCTATTGGCAGAGCGCCTATGACGACCTGATCGATCGGCTTAATGCCGATGAACCGGATGTCATTTTCATCACCGGCGACATCGTGGATTTCATTCAAAACCCCCACCGCTGTCTGCCGACAGGCGCAAATTTCTCGCTCAACTCCGCGCGCTGCGCGGCGTGCTCGGCGTGCGTGGCAATCATGATGAAAATGTCGAACCCGCTAATCTTAACGCCACCCCGCTGCGATTGATTGACGGACAGTGCGCCATGCTGCATCACAACGGGGCGGACATTGAAGTCATCGCCATGCCGGGTCCGCTGCGCGAAGACCTGCCGCGGGGTTTTGCCGGATCGATGCCGCCAAAAACAGCTCATGTGCCGCGGATTCTCCTGTCGCATTTTCCCGATCACATTCGACGCATGAGACCTTTGCAAGCGGATATTTTTCTATCCGGTCATACCCACGGCGGACAAGTAAGTCTGCCGGGCGGCACCCCGATCATTCGGCATGACTCGCTTCCAATTCGCTATTTCCACGGCGTTCACCGCCTGCACAACGCCTGGTTTTTTGTCAATCGCGGCTTCGGTTTCAGCACCCTGCCGGTTCGAATCCTCTGCCCTGCCGAGGTGATCGAAATCCGCCTCCGCAAATAAATTTCGCTGATGAACATCACGATTCCAATGCCGGGAAAATGCAGAGAACAGCCTTAGACTAAACCGCGGTGCTATTGATAACACCGTAGCGTGAGGAGGCTCAGGCATTGAGACGAGCAAAGTGCGCCATCTCCGGCCGCGCGAGCCGCCGATAGTCCGCCAGCGACATTTCCACCGCATCTTCGTGCGTGCCGGCCTGGAACAAAACGCGGTCGCCGTGGGCGAGGGACTCGTCAATCAGCGTGGTCATGCCGTACAACCAGCCGATCGGTGGAACGGCACCACCGTCGCAATCGTTACAGCGTTCTCGCATCTGCGCTTCGTCCACCACTTCCACCTGCTCGGCCAGAAGCTGATCTTTCAACGCGTCAATGTCCACGCGATAACACGCGGGCAAAGCGCACATAATCATCTGCCCGTCGGCCCGGACAATGACAGGTTTAATCACGTGCCGGCCCGAAACATGTTCAACAGCCGCCAGGTCCTGAGCCGTATATGCCGGAGAATGCCGCGTGACTCGGTAATGAATTTGGTTGTCGTCGAGAAAGGATTGAAGAGACATAAAAAATCTCCTTGTCCACAGTTGGTTCTCAACGAATCAGCCTACGACGATATATGACCAGTTCAATACAAAAGTGAAAAAGAATTTGCCGTTCGGTATTCATGGTCAAAGTTATTCCACGCTAACGAATGACCTACAGCGGGATTCTCGCGATCTGACCTTCCCATTCGCCGATTTCGCTGCAAACATCGATCATGCGGATTTCGTAAATGACCTGGCCTAGATCACAAACCGCTGGAACCTCAATCACACCGGGCATAGGAAGTCCAGACTCGACTCGGTCACGTACGAACTTAGGCATGGTCCTGACGTCATGTGTCAGCAGCACTCTGCCGTGACTGGCCGCCCATTCAAGCAGCTCGGGATCAGGCGTTCCGCTTAACGCCGCGCCTTGCACCGTTAATATGTCCAGGCCCGGCGACGCACGAAGCAGTCCGCGGACAATTGCGCCGTTGAAATTTTCGTCCGCGAGGAATCGAAGCATCAAGTAGCCTTGAACTTCTGACGTGCGAGCAGTCTTTCGCGGATACCGCTTGCATAAAGGCTTGGGTGCGATGCGCGAAATGCCTCTGCATCCGCCTCACCGGCAGCCAAGTATTCGTTTACGATCTCGCGGTTTCGCAAGATGTATCCGATTGCCGAATATACATCTGCTAAATCCAGCGTTGGATAATCGATAACAATCTGCTCCGGTGTTGCACCAGAGGCAAAAGCAGCTGCGAGCGTATCTAACGTCACCCTGGATTGACCAACCCGGATCGCACCCTCTGGATCAATCCGCAGCGACTCGGGCAAAGTGGGAAGCGTCGCGTTCATTGTATGTAGTATAACTCGAGCGCCGCGCTTTGTATCTCCAAACTTTCTGGCGCGGATTCAACGTTCGGTCAAACCAGCTGGACCTCAAGCTGCGGCGTTTTCGGCGATCTGGCCTTTGCTGTCCACCTGCTCGAACTTCACCGATACCCGCTTGCTGACACCCTGCTCCTGCATGGTTACTCCATACAGAACATCAGCGATCTGCATGGTTCGCTTGCTGTGCGTAATAACGATGAACTGACTTTGTTCCAGGAATTCCTGGATGATCAGATTGAAGCGCTGATTGTTGGCTTCGTCCAGCGCGGCATCGACTTCGTCGAGAATGCAGAAGGGGCTGGGCTTGCTCTTAAAGATGCTCATCAGCAGCGCGATGCAGGTCATGGTCTTTTCACCGCCGCTCAGTTGGCTGATGGTCGCAGGCTGTTTGCCCGGGGGGCGGGCGATGATTTCGATGCCCGCGTCGAGAATATCGATCTTTCGCGTCACCATGCGCGATCCCTCAGCGGGACTGCCGTCTTCGCTGATATTGGGCGCTTTTTCCTGAAGCTCGGTCTCCAGATATACATCTGCTTTTCCGCCTCCAAAGAGCTTGCGGAACATGCCCTGGAAGTGTTCGCGAACCGTGTTGAACGTCTGCTCGAACCTTGCGCTGGATTCGATGTTGATCGTCTCGATCAGCTCTTCCAGTTGCATCTTCGATGCAGCCAGATCCGCCAGTTGCGTCGCCAGGAAAGTCTGCCGGGTGGTCAGCTCTTCCAGTTCCGCAATCGCATCCACATTCACGCTGCCCAGGCGGTTGATTTTGTCTCGCAATTCCTTGATTTCGCCGGCGACAGAATGCCAATCCTGCTCGGAAGTCTGATAGCCCCCCTCGAGAGATTCATACTTGCCCGGCAGGTCCAGGGATAATTCTTCCATCGTGCGGGCCACCAGCGTTTCGATGCGGACTTTCACTTCGCCTGCTTCAAGCTGCAACACGTGGAGATCCTGCTCAACGCCGGTGTGGTTGGATTGAATCGCCTGCACCTGCGTGCCGAGCAGTGAGACCGCTTCGGTTACTGCCTTCACCTGGCTGGTGAGATCTTGGATGTGAGCGGTCAACTCTTTTCGCTTTTCGGCCGAGGCAACTTCAGCGTGTTTTGCGGTGGCCAGCTCATGCTCGATTCCCGCGCGACGTCCGCCGACTGATTCAGCCGAAGCGGTGATGCGCGCCATCTGCTGAACCAGTTCCGATCGGGCAACAGTCTGCCGTTGCACTTGCTGCTGGCAGGCGAGTTGCTTTTCCTGAACCTGCCCCAGCTGCACGCGGGCGTTGGTCAAGGTTTCACTCGACTCGCGCAGATCCTCCGCCAGCGATGCGTGCTTTGCGGTCAGTTCTTCAACCGCCTTCTGGCGATCAGACTGCTGGGTTTCATGATCGAGCTTCAGCACGGTGAGCTTTTCTTCCTCGGCTTTGAGCTTATCGAACTGCCCGAGCAACGTGGCCAGCTCGCGGTCGAGGACCGGCTGTTCGCGGCAAAGTGAATTCTGCTTGTCCGTGTTCTGCGCGAGCGAACTGGTGACCTCCACCTTGATGGTGTTGGCGGCATACACCGCGTTTCGCAGCGTATTTTGCTGCTCTTCCATCTCCCGCGCTGACATTGCCTTCGCTTAACTGCCGCGTGAGGGCGACGATCCGTTCGTCAACTTCGGCAATCTGCAAAGTGACCGCACCAAGTTCCGAGCGGCGCGACAGCAATCCCATGGCCGCTGTAAGCGGGCCGACGCGCATTGTGCCATCGGCTTCCAGTACGTCGCCCTGGTGGGTGACATACCGGTATCCAGCGGGCCCCGCACGGTGCAGTTCCGCCGCCGCCGCCAGATCGTCCACTACGATGGTTCTGCCCAGCAAATGCCGGGCGATGGGCTGATCTATCTCATCCACGCTCACCAGGTCCACGGCCAGGCGAATTCGATGCGGTTGCTGATTCCAATTGTAATCAGATACAGCAACGCTCTGGACGCGGTCGACGCAGATCACATTGACCCGGCCCTCGAGATCGTTCAGCGCTTCGTCGGCGGCAATGGCGAGCGATTGATCGTTGGTGACAAGCCATTGGTCGCGACCATCCAGCGCGGCTTCCACCACATGGGCATGTTCCACATCAACCCGGAGAAGATCCGCGACCAGGCCCCGGATGAACGGGAACTTGGCATCGCGCTGGCGAAGCACTGATTTTACGCCTTCGCTGACCCCTTCGCGTTTGGCTTCCAGATCCTTGAGGAGTTTCTGGCGGGACATCAAACCGGATCGATGTTCCTTGGCCGCGCCAAGTTGTTCGCCGATGATGGAATTCTGTTTGCCCAGCGCCGCCGCCTCGCGCTTTTTGTCATCCAGCTTTGCCTGTTGATCCGCGATGTGAACGACAGCTTCATCCAGCTTTTGGCGCAGCTCGGCCTTTTTCGCGGCCAGCGCTTCGAGTTCGTCCACGACGACACGCCGACGGTCGCCGAGCCGTGTTTGTTGCGAGGCGATATTCTTTCGCTCGATTTCGATCGCGCCGAGTCGACTGTTCACCGTCGCGAGCTTGCGCATCAAGTCCAGCACAGCGGCCTTGTTCTGCTCACTTTCCTTGTTGAGCTGATTCAACTGCAATTGCCCGTCACGAAATGCCTGCTGGCGCTGCTCGATCTGCAGGCGATGCTGCTGCAGTTCTGCCGTGAGTGTTTTGAGTCGTTCAGAGTCCACAGCCAGGGATTCGGTGACGGCCAACAGCTTATCTTCCAGCGTTTTTTTGTCGCGATCGAACGATTCGATCTGCTCGGCAATCTGTTTGAGTTGTTGACTCGCGTAATGCTGTTTCTGCGTCGCCGACTGCACCGCTGCGTTGACCTGCACGAGCTCGTACTCGTTTCGCTGCTTGTGCTGCGTGAGCGCTTCGAGCTGTTCGCGCTTGGCGGTCAACTCGTTTTGACGAATGTTCAAATCGCCGGTGAGGTCGTCCAGTTTGAACTGCGTCTCTTCGAGTTCTTTTTTCAGTTCTTTAGATTGCGTGTGATGCACATGGAATTCGTGCAGAGCGTATCCCAGGCGAAGTTCGCTGAGACGCGCTGTGTGTTCCTGATAGACCCGCGCCTTGCCGGCCTGCAGTTTTATGCTGCGCAGCTGCTTCTCCACCTCGGCGACGACATCGTTAACGCGCAGGAGATTCAGGTCGACTTTTTCCAGTTTGCGCAGCGCTTCTTTTTTCTTCACCTTGTATTTGCTGATGCCCGCTGCTTCTTCGAAAATGATTCGGCGCTCGGCGGGGTTGGCTTCAAGCATGGCCGAAACTTTCCCCTGCTCGATCACGCTGTAAGCATCCGCGCCGACGCCGGTATCCAGAAAAAGTTCGCGGATGTCTTTTAAGCGGGATGAACTTTCGTTAACGGTGTATTCACTGGTGCCATCGCGATACAGCCGCCGGCCTACTGCGACTTCGTCGACCTCCATCGCCAGGGTGCGACCGCCCTGCGGCCGCTGGGGATTTTCAAAGACGAGGACCACTTCTGCCAGGCCGGAGGGTTTGCGAGCCGCGGACCCGTTAAAGATGACATCCATCATCGCATCGCCGCGCAGGCTTTTGGCCGACTGCTCACCGAGCACCCATTTAAAGGCGTCAACAACATTGGATTTACCGCAGCCGTTTGGGCCTACGATGCCGGTGATGGGCGAATCGAACACAAACTCGGTTCGATCGGCGAAACTCTTGAAACCCTGGACAATGAGCTTTTTGAGTCGCATGGCGTGCGGTCCTCCGTGACCCTGTTAAAAGTTCTACCGATCGTTCGCCCGGAACTGAGGATGGAAGATCGCGGCACCGCGGGCGTCAATCCTCATTTTCAATTTTCACCCACGGCCACCGGTGCGGTTGCTGGGTGCCGCAGCAGATGGTCGTCAACCGGTTTTTCGGTCGGGCCCGGTTTGTCGCTCTGTGGCCGGGCCCCGCTGTCTCGCAGAAGGGACCGTCCATTGTTATTAAGCGATTCAAATGCCCTGGACGGATCTTGTAACACAAATGAGACCAATAATCTTCCCTCGCCGCTGCGTCCCGACACGCGCTGCTGATCGATCAACTGCTGGAGAAGCCCCACCACATCGGCATAGCTGAAATGCAGGCCGGGTGTGCCGGTGTCGTTGTCGCCTGCGAGGCGTGCGACAAGTTCCGGCAGCGAGGGAGTGCTCTGGATGCTGACTGCTTCATGCAACTCGGTGCCGCGGTAGAAAATCGTAATCGTGGACCCCTGCGGCTCGGACGAAATCGTTAACCGTTGGTCCATTGACGTGAATATCAGCGGCAATTCCAGCTGTGTTTCACTGCCAAACACCGCGACCCGCGGCACGCCCTGGCGACTGGCGTAAACCATGGGTTTACCGTTGCTGCGCACCAGGTCGAGGGCGAAGGTTTCACGTTGGCCGTCCTTCATCCAACGGGAATAGACAGCCGGATCCTCGTGTTTGGCCAACAGCTTATAGGCCTCGATGCGCACCGAGGCTTCGTCGGAATCCAACAGCGTGCGGCACAGACGATCCACCCGCGGCGATGACGGCAACTCTGCAAGCGTCTGCACGGCATTGAGACGGAACGGGTTGCCCGCGGTGCCGGCGATTGCAAGCAACACGGGAACACCTGAGGGATCATCCAGAAAAGCCGCCGCCCGGGCAGCGGCAAACTGCACATCCTGCTGATCGCTGCTGAGGAGTGGACGAATCGCGAACAACGCCGACTTTCCTAATCCTTCCCAGGCGTAAGAAATGTCCAGCAGCATAGCCTTGGGCTGCACGGCGGCATCGGCGAGTTTGCGGGCCTGCATGGCGGCAAATTCAGGTGAACCGCCCTGCATGTAAAGGTGCTTGACGATACCTTCAAAATGCTCGACGTCGTTGGCATAGAGACGGGGAACATAGACATTGATAACGCCTTCATCCATCGCGTTGGCGACTTTTTTGCCCGAGGCGGCGTCACTGCCGGCGTCGGCGCGGAGATCGTCATCCACCACATCGGCGAAGCGTTCGATAATCCGGGTCTCGATCGCGCGGGCGGTACGGTTTCCCGGCGCGAAGCCTCAGCAGCAAGGGCCGGTCTTCCATCACCCGCGCCCCGGCGAGAACCAGACCGCTCTTGCGGCTCTGGCGGGCCTCGGCGCTATCAATGGACGAATCCACCGCGTAGGCGGGATTGATGAAAACAGAACCCGCGGCCTGGGCTTTGACGGCGACCATGCCCCCGCCGGGCTCGGCGGGATTTGCGCCGTTAATTTTCATGTCGGTTTGGTACAGATCACCGTGGGCCAGGCTGGTCGCGTCGCTTTCTGGCGGGATCGACACGCGGGCATCAAACCAGGTGGACCAATCGGTGCCCGAGCGGGCTCCGGGCGGGATCAATCCGTCAACGCGGACAATCGCGACGTCTTTGCTGTTCAGCACTTCATCCGGCGACTGCCAGTTCGTGGCGATGCTGCCAAAATCGTGCCTGGCAAGTTCTTTGACCATAAAAGCGCGGACGGGCGTGGGAACGCGGCTTCCCCCGGTCCCGTGCAGATGCACGACAAGTCCGTAGCCTGAAATCGGAAACGGTTCAGTCCCCGCCAGGTCGGTATATTGCAGAACCGTGTCCCGGAGATAATCCGGAACCTCGCGTAATGGCAACGACGGGTAGCGCGCGGTCACCTTGGGGGGTGGATCCGTGCAACCACAGAGCAACGTTATTGCTGAACAAGCCAGCAATAGGGTCACGCGCATCGGGGAACCAAACAATTTCCGCGTCTGCATCCAGATCTCCACAAATCATCGGGCAACAAACAGAAACGTCTTTGGCGCAGGCGCATTTAGGTGATTTCACTCGCGTCGGCAGGTTTTTTAACGCGTGGCTTTTTCATTGTACCTTCCGGGGCGGAATCGCCATTGGTCGCCGATTTTTTTTCCTCGATAAACAGGACGCCCTGCGCGGGATCTTCAAACCGCTGTGCGTCGATGACGGCCCGCGCTTCGGTGACCAGTTCTTCGAGCGTTTTAAACTGCCGATACACACTGGCGAACCGCACGTAAGCCACCTGATCCACCCGTCGCAGCCGGTCGGTCACCATCTGACCGATCAGGCTGGACTGCACTTCGCGATCGTGGGTGCGGAAGATCTCTTCTTCCACCTCGTCCATGATTCGCACTAATTCTTCTTCAGGCACGGGGCGTTTAAAGCATGCGCAGTTCCAACCCGCGAAGCACCTTATTGCGATCCCAGGGAAGGCGGCGTCCATCTTTTTTCACGACCATGACGCGGACCGGTTCTTCAATTTTTTCGTAAGTGGTGAATCGCTTGGTGCATTTGAGGCACTCGCGCCGCCGCCGGATCGCCCGCCCGCCGTCGCAGGCACGCGAATCGATCACTTTCAGACTCTCCTTCTCCGCGTCACAGAACGGGCAGCGCATCGGCAAGGAGTTTAGCGAAAGACCAATGAAACGCAAAAATTGCGGGTTGAGAAGGCGTTCGAGCGGGCCATGCCGCATGAAAACGTTGCCGAGATAACGAAATGTAACGCTATATCGAAATTAATGTACCATTTTGTTACATTTGTTAGCGTACACTATCTTATTTCCCTGGCATGCTTTTCCGCCGATCGCGAAACAGTTCACCGTCAGATCCCATATTTTTTCCGCTTGCGCCACAAAGTCGTGGTATCGATTCCCAGCGCCGTGGCGGCTTCATCGATCGTTGCGGTTGTGGCAAGCAGTCGGCGAATATGCACAGCTTCAATGTCGTCGAACGGAACCGGATCGCCCAGGCGCGGCTCCAGCGATTTAGTCGCAAAACCGCTGGGGAGATGCTCGATGCCCACGCGGTCGCCCCGGCAGAGGATGGCGGCTCTTTCGATCACGTTTCCCAGTTCGCGCACGTTGCCGGGCCAGGTATACGATTGCAGCGCCGCGGTTGCCTCGACGGTGAAGCCGGCGAGGGGACGACGCCGGCTTAATTTCTTCAGCAGCGTTTCGGCAAGCGGGAGCACATCCTCAGGGCGATCGCGTAGCGAGGGAATGTCTATCTGAATCACGTTGATGCGATAGTAAAGATCCTCGCGAAATTTACCGGCGGCGACAGCGGCGGAGAGATCCACGTTGGTGGCGGTAATCAGCCGCACATCAGCGCGGCGGGTGACGGTATCGCCAACCCGTTCGTATTCACGGTCCTGCACAAAACGCAGCAGCTTTGGCTGCAATCCCAGCGGAAGATCGCCGATCTCATCGAGAAACAGTGTTCCCCCTTCGGTGGCGGCGATGCGACCGGGATTGTCGCGGATCGCGTTGGTAAACGATCCTTTTACATGTCCAAACAGCTCACTTTCAAGCAGCTGCGGCGAAAGGGACGGACAGCTGACTGTGGAAAAAATCTTGTCGGCCTGCTGGCTCCACGCGTGCACCGCACGCGCGATAACGCCTTTACCCGTGCCGCTTTCACCTCGAATTAAAACGGTGGCATCACTGGGGGCAACCTGCCGGGCGAGATCCAGCGCCTGCCGCATCGCGGGATTTTTGCTGTTTAGATCAATCCCGTTATCTGCCAATTCGTTTTGCAGGCCTTCCACCCGTTGTTCCAGGCCGCGGAGTTTTATCACGCGGTCGAGCACCAACCGTAATTGATCGGGGGTGAACGGCTTGGGCAGGTAATCGCTCGCGCCGCAGCGAATGGCCTGAACGGCGGTTTCGATGGTGGCATATGCGGTAATCACCACAATGCCCAGCCACGGATTTTCCATCAGCAGCTTGGGAATCAGATCCATGCCGGTATCCGTGCCAAGTCGCAGGTCAACAAACGCGACATCAAACGTCTGATGGCTGGCGAGTTTCAGGGCGTCGATGACATTGGAGGCAACGGCGACGTTGTGACCGTCGCTGGCCAGACTAAGTTGGACGAGCTTGCGGATATTGGGTTCGTCGTCGACGACGAGAATTTTTACAGCGGTATGCATGAGATCGGCATTGGATCTGGACCAGGGAAAACGGCGGCTACTTTGGCTTTCTTTTTCCCCTGGCGCGATGGGAAAGAATATCGTCGACCTTGTCGCGGTCTTCTTTCGTCAGTGCCGCAAGCGCGCTGATGAGCAAGGCGATGCCCGGCGACGCGGTTTCTTCAGCCAGCAGCGTCGCGAGTCGCCTGGTGTTCATCTGAAGGCCGGAGATCGCGCGTTCGAGCGTTTTTGAAGTTCCCACCAGCATGCTCATGTCGCGGGAATGGGGTTGTTGTGGCATCGAAAAATTCTCCTGTGCGATCCATACGTTGTAACGCAACGCGAACCGAACGGAAACCGCTCAAGCCCACACCGGTATCTCAAGCCCAACAACTGACTGCCAGACCGCTTTGCGGAAGCAATAATACCACAGAGGCAATGGGCTTGCCTGGTGAAACAGTGGATTAATCACGGCGCAGTCGAGCTACTTTTTATGAAACAAGGTTTGCCACTCGCGTAGCCAGGGATGTGTAGATGGCGAATCGGCGGCCGTATCGCTCGCGTTAGCATGGATTGTTTTTACAAGTTCAATTTTGTAACCGAGCGTGGAGTATTATTGCATTTCCGTGACACACATCAGATCGGACAACCCGCGACAATTGCACATAGCAAAGGCAAAACGATCGACTTCAGCATATAAAGGCCATTAATAATGGTTGTTGTGCCAAACGCGACACTCTTTGTTTTGTCTTGGCGTGAGCAGTACTGATGTCGATGGCAATTGGCTATTGCGGCCACCAGAGCAAGTCCACTAACTCGCTCTGTTTTCCCATTTTTGCACTAAGTCGCATATAGCGAGGTCGTCACCATTTCGCGAAATAGGTGACTGTCCCGGTTTTTACGCAAACAATAATAGCACGCAGGCAATGAGCTTGCCTGCGCATACCAGAGCACCCCGCCGGTTTCCCAGCGGTGGGTTGCCCGGGCACGCCTGGCGTGACCGGGCAACTCCGGCAGCGGTTATTCCATTTCGTACTTCATCTCCACTTGCGGGCCGAGGATGCGTACGGTCATTTTGGGAATCGCTTCGCCTGGCGCCATCTCGGCTGTTGCGCTGCCCCAGGCAAGTGCAAACTGCTCCAGTTGCTCTTCGGCCAGCACTTTTTCGCTGACGCCCAGCACAACTTCTGTTGCCCGCAGATCGCGAGCGGCGGTGCAGATGGCATATAACGGGTTGTTCGTCGGCAGAACAAGCGGATGCACCTGCCGGCCAACCTCCTCGGCAACGGTGACAATTCGAGTCAGCAGTTCGCGGTCGGTCTCGTTAATGTTTCGCTCGGCGTCGGTGATGCCCAGGGTCATGGCAGGCAGAACTTTGCAGGTGATGACCACCACGTCGCGCTTGTTCGTGTCGGTTTCCTGAAGCACTTTCTGAAGCACGGGCAGACTGCGCGGGCCACGGGCGGCGACGACGATCGGGTTGGGATTCCGCAGCCCCATCGCTTCGATGCTGACCGCGTCGCTCGAACGCTGGTTGAACTGTTCCAGATGCTCGTGATGCTTGCCGCCGCGCTGGCGTTTGCTGATTTTTTCCATCACCAGGAATCCAAGCAGGAACAAGGCGGTGAATCCGCAGCCCCAGATGGTGGCGGTTTCCTTGGTCAGCAGGTTGATCATCGCCGTGCTGAGCAGGATCAGAAACACAGCAAGAATGCCGACGGGCAGGTCGGTGTTGTTCCCCTCTTTGTCGTGCAGGTGAATATTGAGCGGCACTTCGTAGAGGCGCGGCGAGCGGTCCTTGAACCGCAGCACCGCCATGCTCATGGTCATGAAAACAAACGACCAGATCACACCAAATGCGTAGGCTTCGCCGAGGGTGTTCACATCACCCTGGCTGCCGACGATGACCAGGAATTGCAGGACGCCCACGAGGTTGATAATGCGGTGCGTTGTGCCGAAGCGTGTGTGCGGATGCTGGAACCAGGGGGTAAGAACACCGTCCTCGGCAAGGCGATTGAGTACGCCGTTCGATCCGATGATCGAGGTATTGACCGCGCCGGCGAGGATGAGAAATCCTACCAGCACGACGAAGATCTCCATCGTGAGTTTCAGCAGGCCCGGACCAACCAGGTAATGACAGAGCCCGTTGATCAGATTATCGCGGTATCCACCGTCATCGCGTTCCACATGTTGATGGGAAAAATCGACCGTGACGGTTTCAGTGTGGCTGACAACCGGAACGTCTCCTGAATCGTCGAGAATGCGGTATCCCCAGAGTTGGCCGTTGCCATCTTTGCGGAGGTAATCGACTTTTTTGTAGTCGGTGCCTTCGACCTCCACTTTATGACCGTTCTCGACAATCTGCGTGGCGACGCGTTTTCCATCGGGAATAATGAGTACGGCCAGGAAGCTGATCAGGCTGGTCAGCAGCATGGAGTACAGGAAGATGACGAAGCCGGCGCAGCAGATTTTTGAGCTTGGGCGCCTGAATTTCGCGGTTGACCTGGGCGAGCGATTCTTCGCCGCTCATGGCCAGCAATGAGTGTCCGAAAGCGACGACGATACCGATGCCGCCGAGGATTTTGGGGAAATGCTCGAGCCAACCGCTGCTGGGTTCCTTGCCGTGGTCGAGACTTCGACCGGTAAAGACGGGATGGAACGGCGGAATAGAGACCTGCGTGTGATGCAGGTACAAAGTAAGCGCGCTCCAGCCGATGATGATTACCCCCATCACGGTGGTCAGTTGCATGATGCGGAGGGCTTTATCGCTGGATTCGTGGATGCCCTTGATATTGGCGCGCCAGAAGTACGCGGTGATAGCGATGGAGATGAGCACGGACAACCAGGCGATTTCGCCGGGGTGGGTGGTATTGTTGAAAATGATGGGATGGGCGCTGTGCTCGGTGAGCCGGAGCATGATTTCACCGAACAGACCCAGGATATACTGCCCGGCAGCGACGGCGCTGATAGGGCCTGTGAGCACGTAATCGAACATCAATGCGCTGACCGACAGCTTGGCGAGGTTTCCACCGACGGCGCCTTTGACGACCTTGTACACACCGCCGCGGGTGAACATCGTGCAGCTTTCGACATATACCGAACGCACGGCATAGCTGAAGAGCATGACCCCGAGAATGAACCAGGGGGCGGCTTTGCCGATGGCCTGCTCGCTGATTCCACCGATGTAGTAGGCGGTGCTTGCCAGATCGCAGAGCACGATGGCGGCCGCGCGCAGAAGCTGATGAAGCTCAGCGCGACGCTGGTGACGAGGAGCACATTGGTTTTGTTCAGCCGATCATTTCCTGGCAGCTGAGCGACATCGACAACATTTGGATCCTGGACTGACATAATTCCCTTCAAACAATAAAACGCCGGTTCTGAGATCGCTCAGAAGAGGCAGGTGACAATGGAAAAACCTGGCTCTTCTGTGATTTCAAAACCGGCGTTTATGCACGCACAGGCGTTGAATTTTCCAGGAGCCTTATTGCATCTCGTATTTCATCTCCACGTTGGGCCCGATGATGCGAACGGTCATGTCCGGCGGGGACACACCTTCGGGCAAATCGCCGGTGGCGGTTCCCCACGCCAGCGCAAATTGTTCCAGCTGCTCTTCGGCATGCACCTTTTCGCTGACACCAAGCACCACCTCGGTGGCGAGCAGATCCCGGGCAGCGGTGCAGATGGCATACAGCGGGTTATTCGTCGGCAGAACCAGGGGATGCACGCGGCGACCCACATCCTCGGCAACAGTGACGATGCGGGTGAGCAGATCGCGGTCGTTGTCATCGAGGCTGCGTTCCTGGTCGGTAATTCCCTGCGTGCGCGGTGGGAGCACCTTGCAGGTGATGACAACCACGTCGCGTTTATCGGTGTTGATTTCCTGCAGCACTTTTTTCAGAACCGGCAGGCTTCGCGGGCCACGGGCTGCGACAACGATCGGGTTGGGAAACCGCAGGCCCAGGGCAGCCACGCTTACATTCGGGCTGGACTTCTGGTTGAACTGCTCGAGATGTTCATGCACACCGCCGTGAATGCGCTTGCTCCACTGCTCCGCAAGAATAAACAGGCAGAGGAAACCGCCGGTAAAGCTGATTCCCCAGATCGTGGCGGTTTTTTTGGTCGCCAGGTTCACCGCGGCGGTGCTCATGAGAATGAGAAACACCACCATGATGCCGATGGGAAAATGTATGTCGCCGGTGCGGGTATGCACGGGGACGTTGAGGGGTGTTTCATATTGCCTGGCGGTGTGGTCTTTGAATCGCAGCACCATCATGGACAAGGTCATGAAGACAAACGACCAGACGACACCAAAGGCATAAGCTTCGCCGAGCGTGTCGACATCACCGAGGCTGAAGATGATGACAATGACCTGCACGACAGCGACCATATTGATCAACCGGTGCGTGGTGCCGAACCGATGATGCGGATGCTGAAACCAGGGAGTGAGCACACCGTCTTCTGCTAGCCTGTTCATGACCCCGTTGGATCCAAGGATTGAAGTGTTGACCGCGCCGGCGAGGATGAGAAATCCGACACCGACGACGATGATCTCCATGATGATCTTCAACCAGGCAGGTCCGGCGAGCGACTGAACGAGACCGTTGATGAGATTATCGCGGTAACCGCCGTTGTCGCGTTCGACGTGTTGATTCGAGCGGTCGACCACCAGCAGCCTGCCGGTGGCATGGATGTTATTGTCCTTATCGCGATCCATGATGTAACCCCAGTCGTGGGCATGGGTCGCGTCGGGGCCGCGGAGGTAATCGACTTCCCACCAGGTTTTGTCGCGATTGGTGAGCGCGGTTTCGGTTCGGTCGTTGACGACCTGGGTCATGACGCGCTGACCATCTGGAATTAAGAGAACGGCCAGAAAGCTGATCGATCCGGTGAGCAGCAGCGAGTAGAGGAAGATGGTCAGACCCGTTCGGCGAAGGTTTTTCAGTTTGGGAGCTTCGATCTCCCGATTCACCTGGGCGAGTGATTCTTCACCGCTCATCGCGAGCAGCGAATGCCCGAAGGCAACGACCAGTCCCAGCGCGCCCAGGATGCGGGGGAAATGTTCCAGCCAGCCGGACGAAGCTTCTTTTGTGGGATCGGTTGAGCTTTGGGTGAAGACCGGATGCAGCGGCGGCATTGTCAGATGTCCCCTGCCCATCATCAGCGACAGCAGGCTCCATCCAATCACCAGCACACCCATGACGGTGGTCAATTGAATGATGCGCAATGCCTTGTCGCTGGATTCGTGCATTCCTTTGAGATTGGCGCGCCAGAAATAAGCGGTGATGCCGATCGCGCAGACGACCGAGAGCACGTCAATGAGTTCGGGGTGGGTGGTTGCGTTGAACAAAATGGGATGCAGACCGTGTCTGGTCATCTCGAAGAGGAGGTCGCCGAAGAGTCCGAGGAGGTACTTTCCGGCAGAGACGGAACTGATGGGGCCCGTGAGGATGTAATCGAACATCAATGCAGACACGGACAATTTCGCCAGGTTTCGACCGATGGCGCCTTTTACGACCCGGTAGACCCCGCCGCGGGTGAACATGGTGCAACTTTCCATGTAGACCGCTGTCACGGGATAGACGAACAACATGACTGCCAGGATGAACCAGGGGGCGGCCTTTCCGATCGCCTGTTCACTGATTCCACCTATGTAATAGGCGGTGCTGGCCAGATCGCAGAGCACGATTGAGGCGGTGCGCCAAAAGCTGATGAAACTGAGCGCCACGCTGGTGACCAGCAGCACGTCCACTTTTTTGTCGCCGGTTTTTTCCGGCATCTGCGCAACATCAACGATATCGGTATTACCCAACGACATACGCACTGCTCCAGTCCTGGCTAAAGGAGGTTGTCGAGCGGCATAAATGCTGCGCCGCCCGTATATGCGATCCCGGATGGGATCGCGTTTGTTTAGATCCTGGTTTGCATAGCAAGAAACGAAAGGCGGGAGATTTTCCCGCTCATTGCGCGTGGTTCTTTCACACACCGACGGGGTTAGCTGACGGGCTGGGAGTTGAAAGTCTCCCTTGACCGAAGTGGTCAATTCGCCCCTGCCGGGATGCGGGAGTTGGCTCGCGATAACACCCTGCCACGGGCGATTATCACCAAAATGCTCTAGCAGTTCCTGGCTTCGCGGGACACAAGCCCCGCGTTGGGTTCCCCGCGTCACCCCACTTGGTGGGGATGACTTAGGCGGGAGGAATGATATTACGCGGTGTTTGGAAGTCAATCAGGAACACATGCCGCAATTTGCGCCAGGCATGGATTGATCGCGTTGGTATAAAACCAGCGGTGGGAGCGGTCGGCATGTCTCGGATGGCTTTGTTGGGGCCGGTGCGGCCTCTGCTGCTGCGATCTTTAGACATCGCCGAGGAGAACCGCCAGCAGCCCTTTTTGAAAGTGGAGGCGATTCTCAGCTTCTTTAAATACCAGCGATCGAGGTCCTTCGAACACCTCCTGGCTGATTTCCAGTCCCCGATAGGCGGGAAGGCAATGCAGGACCACCGCATGATCGGGGGCGAATTTCAGCAGGTCGGCATCGACCCGGAAGCCTGCAAAATCCTGGATCCGCCGGGCTTTTTCCTCTTCCTGGCCCATGCTGATCCAGGTGTCGGTCACGATCACATCCGCGTCGCGAACGGCATCTTTGGGATCGGACATGGTGACAAAATCCATCTCCGGGACCTGTGACATGATCCGGTCAATGTCGTCGGCGGGCAGTTCATAACCGCCGGGGGCAGCCACAATGAATTTCATGCCGAATTTGCCGCAGGCAACCGAGAGGCTGCGGGCGACATTATTGCCATCACCGACAAATGCCATCGTCAGCCCGGCGAGGTGCCCGAAATGTTCTTCCAGGGTCATGAGGTCAGCCATTGCCTGGCAGGGATGGCTGTAGTCGGTCAAGCCGTTGATGACAGGAACCGAGGCATATTTTGCCAGGTCGAGCATATGCTGATGCGAAAAAGTGCGTGCCATGATACCGTCGACCATGCCGGACAAAACCCGCGCGACATCCTGCACCGGTTCGCGTTTGCCGAGCCCCACTTCCTCATCGCGCAGCAGCAGACCACTGCCGCCCAGATGCGACATGGCCACGGCAAAGCTGACGCGGGTGCGCAGACTGGGTTTTTCGAAAATCATCGCCAGGGTCTGACCGGCGAGGATGGGATCATTCTTGCCCGTGAGCTTATATTGGTGCTTGAGTTGCTGCGACACATCGAGCACGTGCCGAAGTACGGCGGGGGTCAATTCAGCGAGTGAGATGAAGTGTTTCATGGGTTTTCCACCATCAGTGGTCAGTTGTCAGGTGACGATCGCATTGCCATCTACAACAGACGATGGACCCTGACAGGCCACACTTAAACCACAATCTCAGTACCGATGCCGGCCTCGGTATAAATCTCCAGCAACAGGGCGTGCGGAATACGGCCGTCAATGATGTGGGTTTTGGCAACGCCGGCCTGGATTGCCTGCTTGCAGGCCTCCACCTTGGGAAGCATTCCGCTGCCGATGGCTCCGGACTTGACCATTTCGTCGATCTGTCCCACGGTCAGGTGTTTTACCAGGCTGTTGGGATCGTTGGGGTCCGTGCGGATGCCGTGCGTATCGGAGACGACGACGAATTTTTCCGCCTTCATGGCGGCTGCCACCGCGCCGGCAGCGGTGTCGGCGTTCACATTTAACCGCTGCCCCACTGCGTCGCGGGCGATCGTCGCGATACAGGGAATCGAATCGGCCTGCACCAGCAGTTGAAGCAGCCGGGCGTTGACGCTTTTGACGTCACCGACAAATCCCAAGTCGATTCGCCGGCCGTCAGCGCCGGCTAAAAAAGTTTTCTCCGCGAATAGCACATTGCTGGTCAGGCTATGAAGTCCCATCGCTTCACAGCCTTGGCTTTGAATGAAATTGACGATGAACCGGTTGATCTGATTGCATAACACATGCTCGGCGATGTTCAGTGTGTGTTCATCGGTATACCGACGGCCCTGCACCATCTGGGGGACGAGTCCCGATTTCTGCATCGCTTCGTTGATGGCTTTGCCTCCACCGTGAACGAGCACGGGCTGCAGGCCGACGTGATTCATGAAAACGATGTCGATCAGCAGATTGGTCAGCGCATCTTCATCATCCATAATCGATCCACCGACCTTGACGACGACCACCTTGTTGTGAAAACGCTGGATATAGGAGAGGGCTTCAATCAGTGCTGAAGCCTTGTCAATGGCGGCGTCCATCTGCATCGTCAACTGCTCCAGGCAGCGGCGACATGTGGGTCGCCTTGTGCGTAAAAAAAAGAGGCGACGCATGCGTCGCACTTCAAACCAAAAAAAGAGTTTAAGGAATATGCCCGCGGACGGCAATCGCAGGCGAATGCCACACGCGAAATGGCGCGGTGGGCGGTTGAAAAACTTCTACACTTCGGGAATCCCGCCGCTTAATTGCAGTTCCACCACTTGGATCAATTGCTCGGGATCAACGGGCTTGAGCAACAGTGGCGGGAGATCGTGCTGGTCTCGTCGCTGCATCGTCTTTTGAATCTCGTCCACGGGCATGCCCGACAGCAAAATCACCGGCAGCGTGCGACGATGCTCGCGAATATACGCAAGCACCTCAAACCCATCGCCCTTCGGCATCTGCAGATCCAAAAGCAGCAGATCGACCGCACAATCTTTCAAGTGCTCGACGACCGATTCACCGTCGCCGGCCTCCGATACGTCGTATCCGCTGCTGCGTAGAAAAGCACACAACGCCTTTCGCTGAATCGGCGAGTCATCCGCGACCAACAACTGTGGAACAGAGTGCCCCGTAAAAATGCCGTTCAAAGCAGGATTTGCCTGCATAATCAACAAAGATTAACGATATTCCTTAGGGTGACAACGTGTAATCCGCTGGAAATTTGACAATTGACGCATCTGGATGTCGATAAATACACCCGCCCCTGCTGAAACCGTGCTATCTTTCCCCATCTTGACCAAATCTGACGAACCTGCGAATTCGCATCTATCCCATATTGACAATGTCTTATCAATAGGACGATATTGATAATTTCATACTGACAAGTAATAATAAAAACTGTGACTCCGTCTACGTCGCCCGTTCGACTTATAGGCAGTGATTTCTTCCTTCCGGGCCATGCCCCGGTCCGCACCTACACTACGGTGCTCGATGGAAGTGTCCCCCTGCACGACCACGATTTCATGGAAATTGTGCTGGTCATCGGGGGTGTTGGTGAGCATCGCACGATCCACGGCGAACAGAAAGTCACTGCGGGCGACGCATTTATTCTCCGGCCGGGCGCATGGCATAGTTTTGAGGAAGCCGAACAACTGGTGCTCTGCGAAGTTCGTTTTGGGATGGAGTTGCTGACGCGGGAACTCGCCTGGACGCGCGACGATCCCGCTATCGATCTTATGTTCTGGGCCGCGCCGCTTTCGCTGGATCGACGCGGGGTGCTGCACGTTCGGCTGAATAATCAATCGCTGGAGAGGTCACACAGGATCGCCGAAGAATTGAGCGTCCTGACCAGCCCCGAATCCGGTGGTGGGCGCGCTGAGGAAATCGGGCGGCTGCTGGTTTTCGTCTCAGAACTAAGCCGGGAGATAACCGCCAGCACATTGGCGATTCGCAAGGGAAAACCCGAACCGCATCAGGCGGTGACGGATGGTATCCGGATGATGGAAGAAGACATTCGGCGGGACTGGACGCTTCCCGAACTTTCCAAGCGGTTGAACGTCGACAAGTCGTATCTGGTTCGCCTGTTTCGGGCTCATACCAAGTCGCCCCCCATGCAGTTTCTCGCGCGTATTCGAGCCGAGCGGGCGGCGGTGCTGCTGCTTCGCACACAGCGCGACATCAGTGTGATCGGCGAACAAGTCGGTTGGAATGATCCCAACTATTTTGCCCGCCGATTTAAAGCCCATTTTGGAATGAGCGCGACCCGGTATCGCGAGCAATTTGCCAAGGCCATTCAACTGCCCGTCGAGGTTTGACCTGACGACGCGGGGTTCGAAGGACCTCCATTCAGAAGCCGATCGAGGTCAAACCATCCAACGCAGTCCCGCGCAGTCGGCGAAGCCGAGCGTTTCACTCCTAGGGCATTGAGGCATGTCCCAGGCGATCGGCCGCGGGATCCTCTTTGTGCGACATTGCAACCGGAACCAGATCCGAAGCCTCGGCTCGCACGACCTTGCCGACCGCGAATGCTGCCACAAACAATCCTGCAATTGCGATCAAAAGTCCTGCAACCCAGCTTGAATCTCCTGCATACACCGGGTGGGTTTCATCCACCGCGACAGGGGCTTTGATTTCCGGAGGAATGTCCGTGTCATCGGCGATCGCGCGGCCACAGATCGAGCAAAGCAGGAAAAGCATTAAAATGACCCGAAGTTTGCCACGCATTCAAACTCCGATCTTCAGATGAGGGATCTGCTTTAAGATCTCCGCCGGGGTCAGCCGACCGACCGAATGATCGGCGTGGGTCAAAGCCGACATCGGATAACTGCCGGCTACCCCCAGGGTACGGAACCCTACTGCTTTGACAGCATGGATGACCGTTGGGGCGTCCTCGATAATCAGGCAGTCTCTGGGGGTGAGTTTCACACCGGCCTGTTCGCGAATCAGTTCCATCGTTTTGAGATAACCCTCGGGATTGGGTTTGCCGTGCGTGACATCCTCGGCGGCAACGATGACGCGGAAGCAATCCCGGAGATTGATCCCCTCGAGCATTACTTCGATCTCTTCCCGCAGTGCGCCTGAGCAGATGGCCAGCGGGTAATGACGCCATAGCCCGCGCACAGTTTCTTCCACGCCGGGAAGTGCCGCGTAATGACGCTTTTCGATCAGCTCGCGCGTCACCTCTCCTTTATGCGTGGCAGCGCGCAGCAGGGTTTTTGCGTCCAGTTCACGATTGTGTTTGGCAAACGCATGACGGATCGCCCCGCGGTCGTCAAAACCGATTAGTTCCTGGAAGTATTCGTCTTCAGTGATCTCAATGTGCTCCCGCGCGAGCACTTCCTTCATGGCGGTAAAGTGGAGCGGCTCGCTGTTGACGATCACACCATCAAAATCAAAAAAAACAGCAGCTGGCCAGTGGGGCATGCGGGCGAAGGTATCGGGCGGATAAGCGGTTCGCAACCTCAGAACGAAGATTCACCGCCCCGGCGCGGGGAGCAAAATAAAGGTAGGAAATAAACCGCCGAGATGCACGATCATGCGAGCGCTCTGCTTTATGTTATCCATTTCCACGGGTGTGAGGCCGCCGCCACGTCTCTTTTTTCTCGACGTGCGTTGTGCTCTTGTGATGAATTGCATTGCGAGGCACGTTACTGTGTAGAGATGCCAGAGGATGCCGACCGCACGCCGGTCCAGACATATTTTCGCAACATCGCCGATACGCTGTCGTCCATCGTGATCGGCATGAAAATCACGCTGAAGTACTGCTTTCAACGGCCGGTTGTCGTGCAGTATCCCGAGCAGCGGCTCAATCTCGCCCCCCGCTATCGCGGCATACACGAATTCGAAGCCAATAAGTGCATCGCCTGCGATTTGTGCGCCAAGGCCTGCCCTGTCGACTGTATTTATATCGACAAGACCGCACCACGCCGGATCGACAAGAACACCGGATTGATCGACAGCACCGACCCGCGCAATGGCAAGCTGGTTCGCTTTGCGATCGATTACAGCAAGTGTCTTTTTTGTGCGTTATGCACCGAGCCGTGTCCGACGGATTGCATCCACATGGGCAAGCTGCACGATTTATCGTCGTATAGCCGGGAGGATGTGGTGGTGGAGTTTGCAGAGTTGGACAAGCAGAATTTGCGAACACCACTTCCAATTTGGATGGAGCGGAACGCGGACAAAATTCCGTGGGTGAAAGCCGAGATGGACCGCGTAAAATCCGGCACACTGGCGACCGACGCAGCGGACATACCGACGATAAAATAGTGAGAAGCTTATCAACGCGAAAGACAGGCGCAAAACACCGCTTAGCGACGGCCCGGAGGGCCGAGTTTTTACTAAATCCGTCGTTCCGCCCGGCCCTCCGGGCTGTCGCTAAACCGTGTAGTGGATTCCAGCCTTAGAGTTATTTATCTGGCGATGCATGCCACCCTTGAAAGCATCATTCTGTATTCCCCCCGGCTATACTTCTGTCATGAACCAAACCACCGATCGCCTCGCGCGAAAAGCTCCGACGCCGGAAGAGCATTCGTCTTTCTGGCAGAACGCCAACCATTATTTCCAGCATGCCTATTCAACTATGAATCTGGACCCCGTATGGAAAGCGGTACTGTCATCTCCCAAACGCGTGATGACGGTTTCGTGTCCGGTGCGGATGGATGATGGGCATATCCAGGTTTTCACGGGGTATCGCGCGCAGCACAACAACGTGCGCGGCCCGTTCAAAGGTGGCATCCGGTTTGATAATTCGGTCAATCGCGATGAGGTGATGGCACTTGCGATGCTGCAGACCTGGAAAAACGCGCTGGTGGATCTGCCGTTTGGCGGAGCAAAGGGTGGAGTGGTTTGCGATCCCAAAAAGCTGTCGCTTGGGGAAAAAGAACGGCTGACGCGCAGATACACCAGCGAAATCATGCCGATTATTGGCCCTCAGCATGATATTCCCGCTCCTGATGCAGGCACGGATGCCCAGGTGATGAGCTGGGTGCTGGACACTTACAGCATGATGGTGGGTTATCAGGCGCTGGGCGTGGTGACTGGAAAACCGATCGCGCTGGGCGGTAGTGTGGGGCGGGAAGAGGCAACTGGGCGCGGCGTCATGAATGTGCTGCGGAAATTTCTTTCTACCCAAAACCGAACGCTGGACAACGTGCGCGTGGCGGTGCAGGGGTTTGGAAATGTTGGTTTCCATACCGTGCGCCTGCTGGATGAACGTGGCGCAACCGTGGTGGCGGTGAGCGAAAAAAACGGGGGCATCTACAGTGAAAAGGGAATAGATCTCCAGGCTGCCGGTTTGTTCTACCGCGAGAACGGAACACTCGCGGGATTTCCCAATACTGATGGGATCGGCAACGATGAACTGCTTGCCTGCGACTGCGATGTACTGATCCCGGCGGCGATGGAAAATACGCTGGATTCTAAAGCCGCCCCGCACGTAAAAGCGCGGATCGTTGTTGAGGGGGCCAACGGGCCCACCACTCCTGAAGCCGACGCGATGCTGCGCGACAATGGGATCACAGTGCTTCCGGATATTCTTGCCAACGCCGGCGGTGTGACGGTCAGCTATTTCGAATGGGTGCAGGGCCTGGAGAATTTTTTCTGGGACAAAAAACGCGTTGAAGACGAATTGCAGCGGACGATGGAAAAAGCATTTGACGCAGTAAACGCCAAGGCGGATGAAGCGGACTGCGATTATCGCACGGCCGCATATACCATCGCGGTCGGACGCGTGGCGGAGTCGCTGCGATTGAAAGGGCTATTTCCCTGAACCGACTGGGCTGGGGTTTTGGATTTTTAAAACGCGAATTTGCTGTTTGCCAGGCGTTTATCGATTTCGCCGAGCACGCGTTGTTCTTCTTTTTCATCTTCGGCGATGAAGGTCACACTGAAACGCACGTATGCACCGGCATCGTCCCACGGGACGGTGCTGATCAGCTTCTGGGTGATCATCCATTGGCTGAAGTGCTCGGCCTTTTCGAAGCTCGCGGTTTTTCCGTCGACGGTCGCGCTTTTTGGGGCTTTCACATAAAGGAAAAAAGAGCCGCGCGGTTTTTTCGCATGCAGGCCGTGCTTGTTGAGGATACTGACAAGGCCTTCCATGCGGCGTCCGTATTTGTCGGCAATCTGCTGCGTAATCTCAGGATGATCCAACGCGTAAGCACACGCTTGCTGAATGGCGAGGAACTGCCCACTGTCGCTGTTGTCTTTCACGTCGGCGTAAGCTTTGACGATCAGCGGATTGCCCACCACAAACCCCAACCGCCAGCCGGTCATGTTGAACCCTTTGCTCATGGAATGAAGTTCAATGCCGACCTCCATTGCCCCGGGAGTGGCGAGGAAACTAAGCGGTTTGCCGTCAAAAACAAGTGCGGCGTAGGCGGCATCGTGGATCACGACAAGGTGGTGCTGCCTGGCGAACGCCACCACCTCGGCAAAGAAAGCCGGTGTTGCCGAAGCTCCGGTGGGGTTGTTGGGATAATTAAGGACAAGTGTCTTGGCACGCTTTAGTACATCCGCGGGGATTGATTTCAAATCCGGCAGGAAGTTATTTTTTTCGAGCAGCGGTAGGTTATGGACCTCCCCGCCGTAGTATTTGGAATGGGTGCCGAAGACCGGATAACCGGGCGTGGTCATGAGGGCGACATCGCCGGGGTTGATGAAACAGGCGGGCAGCAGCGTGAGGGCAGCCTTTGAACCGATGGAGTGAACGATCTGCTCCGCGGGGTTGCTGATATCAACACCACAGACATTCTTCATCCACCGGGCGGCGGCATCCTGAAAAGGCCGCGCACCGTTATCGGCATACCCGCGGTTGTCCGGGTTTAACGCAGCCTGGTGCAGTGCTTCGATGCAATCGGGGAACGCCATTGCGTCGGGCTCACCCACACCCATATCGATGAGTTCAGCGCCGGGATGGGCCAGCAGCGCAGCTCGCTTGGCACGTTTGATTTTCTCAAACTTATAGATCTCGGTTCCCTTGCCGTACCCCTTGCCACCGATGCGGTCAGCAAACAAATTTTGAATGTAGGTGTCAGTCATGATCGGGCGGATTGTAGGAACCGGCGTCCTCCGGGCAAATATCTCGCCGTTGGAAAAAAAGCGAGCGACAAATAATGTCCCGAAGCGTCCTGATTTTAATCGACGACTATATACTTTCGCTTATGGCAAAAAAGAACATGGCTGTGCCCCGGAGTTTTGAGGATGGAATGCGCGAACTGGAGACCATCCTTTCAGACATCGAGCGCGGGGAAATGGGTGTTGAAGAAAGCCTCGTTCGATACGAGCGCGGGGCTTTCCTGATCCAGCATTGCCGGGGCGTTCTGAATAAGGCGCAGGAGCAGATTGAGGCAGTTTCCAAAAATTCCGAAGGACAGGCGATGGCAACGGGTGAAAAAATCGTTGAAGACGAAACCGATGCAGAGGACTAAAGGTGTTCTGGGGTTGGTTCTCTCAGTGATTCTCCGCATATCACGGATGCACCATGAAAGCGTGGCTGCTGGATAAACTTCAAGGGGTAGACAAACTGCGACTTTGCGAGGTAGCGGATCCCACGCCTGCTGCGGGCGAGGCACTGCTGCGTGTGCTTTTGGCGGGACTGAACCCGGCTGACAACTATCTTGCGATTGGGCAGTATCCGACCAAGGCAGCATTTCCCCATATCCTCGGACGCGACGCGATCGGTGTGATCGAACAAGTGGGCGAGGGGGTAACGCAGTTCAAGGTTGGTGACAGGGTCATTCTGCTGCGCAGCGAAGCTGGAGTGAACCGGGCGGGCACCTTTGCTGAGAAGGTGACGGTGCCAGTTGAGTCGCTGGCGGCCAAACCAGTCGGATGGACCGATGAAGAGGCGGCCGGGGCGGCTTTGGTTTATCTGACTGCACACCAGGCGCTGTGGCAATGGGGCGCGTTAAAGCCGTCAGTCGTCCTGGTGACCGGCGCGAGCGGAGGAGTTGGTGTAGCGACGGTTCAGTTGGCGCTTGCAGCGGGGCATACGGTTGTTGCGCTGTCGCGGAGCGCAGCCAAGCGGCAAAAATTGGTGTCGCTGGGGGCGGCATTCTGCGTTGATCCCGGCGATGCACAGTGGACGGATTCGTTAAAACAAACGCTTGGCAAAAGGCGGGTGGATCTGGCGATCGATATGATCGGCGGGGCCGAGTTTCCGCAGATCGTCAGCGTGCTGGGGCATGGGGGAAGGGTTAGCGTGGTAGGCCGAGCTGCCGGACCTGTGCCGGAGTTCAATACGGCGACGCTTTTCTTTCGCCGGATCAAAATCGGGGGCGTGGCAGTGGGAGATTATTTGCCGCACGAATCACAAGATGCGTGGAAGACGGTGCTCCACACATTAGATCAGGGCGGCTTTCGACCTTTAGTGGATAGCGTGTTCCCGTTTGAAGAAATAAGCGACGCTTTCGCGAAATTGGCGAGTGGACCGATGGGCAAGGTGTTGGTGCGCGTGGGACACGCTTAACCGGTTCTTTTCGCACCACAACAGATGCGCCATCTCGCCTATCCGTACATAAACGAAAGGCGGATGGAAGCACCGCGGGTCTCGCGTTTTACTTTGCTGCCACCGCGGTTGGTACTTTGGATTCCACAGCAGCAATGACCGGCGGTTTTCTGGCGGCCAGATCCAAGGCAAAAGAGAGCAATTCCTCTTCCTCGATCTCGTGCATCTTGTGACTGCCGGTTGCCGGGCTGGCGGCTTCTTCCCGGCCACAGTAGGTCAGGGTGCTTCCGGTAGGCAGCAGCTCGCGCAGGCGCGATTCCATGAACGTCCAGCAACCGCGATTGCGGGGCTCTTCCTGAACCCACATTACCTCGCGTGCATTGCGATACTTAGCCAGCACCGCCGAAACCTCACGGGCAGGGAACGGGTACGGCTGTTCCACGCGAACGATGGCGACATCGTTGATCTTTGGAGACCGGGAGATCGATTTCTTGCTTACGGCATCGACATCCGTATCGCGGGCCTGCGTTAAGCTGAAATAAACCTTGCCGCTGCAGAAAAGAACTCGCTTGACTGACGCTGGTGAAGGATTCGCGGGATCGTCAATTACATTCTGGAACTGGCTATCACCGATCAGTTCATCAATCGTGCTGATGCCCAGGCGCAGTAGCGATTTGGGCATCATCAGAATAAGTGGTTTGCGGAACTTGCGATGGATCTGCCGACGCAGCACGTGGAAATAGTTGGCAGGCGTGCTGGGGATGACCACCTGCATGTTGTTTTCCGCGCACAGCGAGAGGAATCGCTCGATGTAGGCGTTGCTATGTTCGGGACCCATGCCTTCATAACCGTGAGGCAGCAGAACGCAGAGGCCGCTCATGTAGCGCCACTTCGATTCGGAACTGGCCATGATCTGGTCGATGATGGACTGGGCACCGTTTACGAAATCGCCGAACTGCGCTTCCCAGCAATTAAGATTGCGCGGGTCGGCTGAGGCAAAGCCCCATTCGAAACCAAGCGTCGCCAGTTCCGACAGCATGGTATTGCGGATGAAGAACCTGGGCTGCTTGGGCGCCAGATGGTTCAGCGGGGTGTAAATCTCACCCGTCTTGTAGTCATGAAGGACGGCATGACGATGACTGAATGTTCCACGTTCGACATCCTGCCCGACGAAACGGATGAGCGTGCCTTCCATCAGGAGTGTGCCGAACGCGAGCATCTCCGCACAACCAAAGTCGATTCCTTTGCCGGAATTAACCATCTCCGCTCGTGCTGACAACAATCGAGCGGCCTTAGGGTGCGGGGTGAACGTTGCGGGAACAGTGGTGGCGGCATCGCTGATTTTCTTCAGTACGTCGCGCGTAACACCGGTCTTGGCGGTCCAGTCGAGCCCTGCTTTGCCAAACCCTTTCCACACCCCGCCAAAGGCGGGAACTTTCATGCGGGGTTTTACTTCCTGGGCCAGCGTGCGGGCCTGGTCGAGGCGCTCGATCACGATGGTTTTCATCCTGTCAAGGTCCGGCTGAGTCAGGCGATTCTCAGCCACCAGTTTATCGGCATACAGCGTTCGCACGGACTTGTGTGCTTTAATCTCTCGATACATTACCGGCTGGGTAAACTCGGGTTCGTCACCTTCATTGTGACCGAGGCGACGGTAGCACCACATGTCGATGAAGACGTCGCACTTGAACTGCTGACGGAATCCGATAGCAAGCTTGGCCGCCCAGATAACCGCTTCGGGGTCATCACCGTTCACATGAAAAATCGGTGCCTGAATCATCTTGGCTACGTCGGTGGGATAAGGTGTAAAGCGGCCTTGGCGAGGGCTAGTGGTAAACCCTACCTGGTTATTCACGATGATGTGGATGGTTCCACCGGTCCGGAAACCAGGCAGTTCGGACAGGCTGAGCGTTTCAGAAACGATCCCCTGGCCGGTGAAGGCAGCGTCACCATGCAGCGTGACCGGGACGACACGCGTGCGATCCTTGTCGCCGGTCATTAACTGCTGACAACGCACAATGCCCTGCTGGATCGGATCGATCAACTCGAGATGGCTTGGATTAGGCAGCAAGGAGACCTTGATTTTTTTGTTGTTGGCTACAGCGCGGGTGTTGGCGTAACCAAGGTGATACTTAACGTCACCGTCGCCGTCATGATCAGGTTCCTCATTCGTTTCCATGAACTCGCTGAGCAGAACCTCATAAGGCTTATTAAAGACATGGGCCAGCGCGTTCAGCCGACCGCGATGGGACATCCCCATGATGATTTTTTCAGCCCCCAGCTGCGCACCTTCTTCGATGATTGTATTCAGCAACGGAATCAGCGCTTCAGCGCCTTCGAGCGAGAACCGCTTTTTGCCAATGAAAACCTGGTGGAGGTAGCGTTCAAATTCCTCGCTGGCGACAAGCTGATACATAAGACCGCGTGTTTCCGGAACGCTTAACGTGGGCTGATTTTGAATCGGTTCCATGCGCTGGGTCAGCCAGTCGCGCTGGGCTTTGTCAGAAATTCCAGTGAATTCCACTCCGATGGCGCGGCAATAGGTGGCTCGCAACTTTTCGACCAGCTCGCGAAGCGTTCCACCGTTCCAACCGACAAACCCACCGCCGCTGACGGCGCGGTCGAGGAGTGCGGTCGTAATCCCAAAATTGGACAGCTCCAACAATGGGTGATTCGGGCGATCGTGACCGAGCGGGTCGAGCTTAGAGACGAAGTGCCCCAATTCCCGATAGCTATGCACTAAATCGAAGATTCCCGCCGTGGACCAGTCGGTCACCGCGCCGTTTGAATCGGTTGGTGCTGAAGGAGTCGGCGTACCGCTGGCGGTGCGATCCAGTCCCAGTTCGAAACCGGCGAAGAACGCTTTCCAGTGATCCTCGACAGACCGTGGATCTTTTTGATACTGCTGATAAAGCCGATCGATATATTCCGCGTTCGCACGGTTCACAAAATCAAAGGTGTCCATCGACGTTCGCTCCGAAACGAAAAGGGGTGATTGTGGTTTGAAGGATATCGGACAAACAGGCCCATCAAGTCGCCACAATCACGAAATCTGTCATACAAGGGGTACCAACGCTACCACAAAGATTCTACCAACCAACACCGAACGAAAGAATTTTTCGCTCAATTTATGGAGGCCATCGTGGTCAACCCTAAGGGTTTTGAACCATCGCTGCCCGCAGAGGAAAACAAAACGGCCGCTCTTGAGCCACGCGACATTATAGCCACGTATCTCGCGACGGGGATGGAGGTTATAGATTTTGAGTAAATTCATAGTTGATAGGGATTTGCCCTCCAGTAACGCACGTTTTTGCAATCGACTGCACTACAATCGCCAGATCCGACCCCGCTGAGCAAGCGTATAAGCATCAGTGGCACCTGCCTTAAGCACTTAGGTCGAGAAGTCTTTCCGAGGGGTGGTATACCCATTGCAAAATGATTCTCGGGTCATTGAAAGGACTATTTTTATGGCAACGGAACGAACTGGCACTAAAGCTCGAGGCTTTGCCTCGATGACGTCTGAAAAACAGCGCGAAATAGCCCGTAAAGGAGGTCGGGCGGCGCACGAACGTGGCACTGCACATGAGTTCACAACCGATGAGGCCCGAGCGGCCGGCCGCAAAGGCGGAGAGAGGGTCAGCGCGAATAGATCACACATGGCTGAGATTGGCCGCTTGGGTGGCCGAAGCTCCGCCGGGCGTCGCTCGGCAAACTCAAGTCCAAAACAGGCTGAGGCGACATCAAACCAGCAGGAATCAGCGCCTTCAGCGCAAGACGCTGAATAATGGTTGCCTACGATCGCACACACGACGGGGACGTTTTGATCTACACAAGATTAAATCGTCCCCGTTTGTGTTGCCGGTTCAGGGCCTTTATGAGTCTTTCGCAGATTCCACAGCAGATAGATCAGGATAATCAGGTTGAGCGCGAGAAGGACGGCCTTGAATACTTTCCGATCAGGTCGGAAAGCGAGTTCGAATATTTCCAGAGGCAAAAAAGTGGTCGTCGTGATGACGGTCATGTACTCAGCCCAGCGTTTCTTTAGCAGAAGTCCGATTCCTTCCACCATGAACATCGAGCCGTAAAAGAATGTACCGACTCCAAGCTGATAAAGCCGATGCGGCGGAAGCCCCGTCAGTTTGGAAACCATGCTGTGGGCTACGCTGTTATCCGGATCGATTCGAACATCGCGCATCCAGTCATCCAAAATCGTAAGCGTGTTACCTCTCCACAGGTGGTGCAATCCGAGGGCGACAGTAAACAGCAAACATGCTTTCGCGATTTTGAACGCGGCGATGAGCGGTAATAGGCGGGATTGGCGATCCATCAAGAATTTTCCGTTATTGATCCGATACTTGTCCAGTGCGCTTTGTCCGTTGCATTAGACGCTGTCTTCCCGTGATAATGTAGACTATAGCAAGCATCCGAGGGTTGCGAAGATTCAGGAGGAACCACATGCGAGGGTTTAAGCTTTTTCTGTATCCAACAGCATTGCTCGTTGCCGTTTTTTGTGTCAAAGGCATCGTAAATTCGCAACCGGAAAAATCGGCGGCTTCGGTTTCAGTTACACCTGTCCAAGCCACTCCGGCTCAAACGCCGAGCAAAAACTCGCCTGCTTACCTCCCACCGATTTCTATTGCGGGGGCAGTCCTTTCGAGGAAATAGACTTTCAGATTTTGCTTTTCCTGATCTATGATGACTGCATGACACCTACCTCTTTATTCAAGTTGTTCACATCCCTGTTTTTGCTCGCGACCACAGGCTGCATGGAAGAATGCCTGGATTATTACCCCCACCACGAAACTGCTACAGTCCAGGCGGATACGGCAAAATACGGTCCTGACTACTACGCTGGGCACGACAGCACGCATCCGATTGTCATTGCAGGAAGCGGTGCTGCGACAAATCCGACTGCCACGTCGCCTACAACCTCAACCATTAATCCGTAATCGAACACAGGCACATCGGCATCGGTTTTGCGGGTGTAATAGTGATCGAAAGGTCATACCCGAAAGGAACCAGCTCATGTACGAAGTTACCTCCACCGTAATGCCTGTTGCCGCCGTTGGTTTTTCTCTGCTCTATATGCTTTTTGGCGGGGGATTATTTGGCGCGGTTGTCATTTTCTTCGCAGCTAAGGCGCTGGGAAAATAGCACCGATTCGATATTGAAGGTAGCGGCGTTGCCATAAACGAGCCGCATTGCCTTTTCCGTTATCGCGTTTATCCTCTTGCGAATTGTCTGCCTGGCATTCGCAAGAGGTATTCTCGATCATGTTCGGCTTTGGGCTCAACCAAAAAGAGCATGACTCGCAACCGCAAGTCAGCACGCGGCTTTGCACCAATACCTTCAGCGGTAAATACCCCCATGTGGGTATCTTTGATTGCCGCGACAAATCTGTCTGGATTTCCAAACGGCTTGGTGGTCAAGCCATCCGCACCTCACACGCCCGCCTGATTACTGGCACTAATAGCAATGCTACCGGAACCGCATGGAAGGACCGCTTCCTTTGTTTCTGGTTTTACACACCTCGAACCGGGGAAGGTTATGTGCACGGCTATCCCATCGACTGGGATGAGGCTCATCTGCTTGTCCGCATCGATCCCAACTGGGACTACGACCGCCAACGGCTTATCCCGTCGGAACTCGAAGACCAGGTGAACGCTAATTTAGAGCGGCAGTTCCACGCCGGTGAGCGAGTGATGGAATTCTACCGCCAATGTAAGCTTCCCTATCCATTCAGCCTGCACTTCATGGGGCAGCGCGGCTGACTCACAGTTTTATGTAAAACGTGTCGAGGCGGCGGAGTAAAGGCATGCGAAAACGCTTGCTGCTAATACCAGCATTGAACATTCAACGGCTAAAACCCGAAACCCAAAGCCCACTCGCCAGATGGTTTTGTCCTGGATATCTGCTCATCCATGTCGGCGGTTGGATGGTCAGATTTCCGAGAAACCGGGGCCGCATTTGAAGATCCTGCATGTCATTCCCACCCTCGATCCCCAAGCCGGGGGACCGCCGTTGATTGCCTCGCATCTGGCGGCGGCACAGGCGGTGGCGGATCATGACGTTCATATAATGACCTATCGATCTTCGCCGGCCGGGCTCGACCGCATCCTCACGGAAAATCGCCAGCACGGGTTCGATCGTATCACCCAACATCATCTGCCATGCATCAGCCTTGCTGAGCAAATCACCGGGAATAACGCCCGCGCGATGGCATCCGAACTGATCCCGCAGATGGATGCGGTTCATCTGCACGGCGTTTGGGAATCGCAATTGTCGCAAAGCGCCGCGGTCGCACGAAAACATTCAAAGCCTTACCTGGTTTTGTTAAACGGCATGCTTTTCCCCTGGGCCATGCAGCGGGGTCGGGTGAAAAAGCGAATCGCCTTCCTCACCGGGGCCAGAAAAATGCTCACGCACGGCATCCTGCAGTTTGGCAGTGACGATGAACGTAAAGCAGTGGAGAAACTCGGATATACCGGTTCAGGTGTGATTATCCCTAACGGTATTTCGCCTGAAGAATTTGACGACCTGCCTGCAGCGGGCATGCTACGCGCCGCGCATCCGCGCTTGCGCGATTACCCTTATGTGCTGTTTCTTGGACGATTGCACGAACAAAAGGGAATTGACCTTCTGCTCGAAGCTTTCCAACTGGTCGCGCGAAAATATCCCGTTGCTCGGCTTGTGATTGCGGGTCCCGACTTTGGCAGATCGACCGAGATCAAGGCTCGGACATTGGCTGCGGGAATTCAGGATCGATTGCTGATGATTGGTCCGATCTTCGGCTCGCAGAAACGGGCAGCGTTGCGCGACGCGGCCTGCTTTTGCCTACCCAGCCGACATGAAGGCTTCAGCCTGGCGGTGTTGGAATCCCTCGCCAGCGGTACTCCGGTGATCATCAGCAAAGAATGCCATTTCCCGGAGGTGGCCCGGAGCGGCGCGGGATTGATACCCGAGCAGAACCCCATCGCCATTGCTGACGCGATCGGGAAAATGCTGAGCGACGCGGCATTCCGGGCCAGTGCATCCAGAGCCGCTAAACTGCTGGTTGCGCAGCGATATACCTGGGCTCATGTTGCGGCCGAAGCAGTTACCGCGCTGCACCAGCAACGCTCGGTTCCGATATCAGATTGACCCTACGGCAGCGCCTTTCGTATCATCACCTCATGCACCCGATCCCGAGCCCGGCGGCGATTCCTTTGGACACCAACGGTGTTCATTCGGTGCTGATCTGGTCGGGCATTCTCATTGTTCTACTGCTGCTTGCCTTTGGTGCTTACAGCTATCTCAAGCGATGGATGAGCCAGACCGACGAGACCAACCGTGGGGTTGGATTTACGCTGTCGGATCTCCGCGAGTTGCACAAGCAGGGAAAAATGTCGAGCGAGGAATACGAGATGACCCGGGCGAAGATAGTGGACGCCGCCAGGCAAATGACCGAAAAAATTCCGCCGGTGTTCCCCCGGCGGACCGAGCCGCCTAAGGCGCGACAGGATTGAAACTGGATGATAAAAGTCGGCATCGTAAGAATCGGACGTTGCCGGCGTGTGCGATTCGCGGGCAACCACCCTACCGTTATCCGGACCCCGCAAATCAGTGTTTTATTGAATTTACCTTTCCATTTTCCGTTGGTTTCGGCGTAGAATGTGGGCTGACTAAACGGCCCGAAACGAACAGGCGGTTTGTCGTCAAGTCCATAGGATGAATGGTTCGATAAGGATCTGCCGGCACATGTTGCCGACATGCCTTCATCTGAATCGATTCTGGAGGACTGGACCCACGCCGACTATCTTTAACTTGTTACGGACCCCGGCTGTATGGTCGATCCTTTGATGAACACTCGATTCCGCAAGCGTAAAATGGATTCGAAGTCGTAGGCACTTGAATAAAGGCGAGTCGATGGCCAATAACAATCGCCCTGGCAACGGTGGCGGAACTCAACCCCCCGGCGGTGGATCTAATCCCCCCGGTGGATTCCGAGGCAGGCGCGTGACAACGTGCAGCTTCTGCGGCAAAAGCTCCCGCGATGTTGGTCCAATGGTGGAAGGACCCAGTGACGTTTACATCTGCGCCAATTGCGTGGACCTGGCTCACAACATTATCCGCCAGGAGAAACGGAAGCTGACCAGCAGCACGCCGCTGTTCACCAGCATTCCAAGTCCGCGCCAGATCAACGAATTCATGGACCAGTATGTCGTCGGTCAGCAGTTTGCCAAAAAGGCTCTCTCTGTTGCCGTGCACAACCATTACAAGCGCCTCAGCGCCGTGGAGCAACCGCCCGCAGCTGATCCGAACAATCCAAATCCAACGCCTGCCCCAGCGAAGGACCCACGTGACGAAGTCGAAATTGACAAGTCTAACGTTCTTCTGATCGGGCCAACCGGCAGCGGTAAAACATTGCTTGCCAAAACCCTCGCACGCATTCTCAACGTGCCGTTCGCGATTGGCGACGCCACCACGCTTACCGAAGCCGGTTACGTGGGCGAGGACGTGGAAAACATTCTCCTCAAATTGCTGCAGAATGCGGATTACGATCTGGAGGCCGCCCAGCGTGGAATCATTTACATCGACGAAATTGATAAGATCGGGAAGACGTCCGGTAATGTTTCCATTACCCGCGATGTAAGCGGTGAAGGCGTGCAGCAGGCGCTATTAAAAATGCTTGAAGGCACCGTTGCGAACATCCCTCCCCAGGGCGGTCGCAAGCACCCCGAACAGCAATATATCCAGATGGATACCAGCCAGATCCTGTTCATCTGCGGCGGAACATTTGTCGGTCTGGAAGACATTATCCGTAAGCGCCTCGGTAAACGGCAAATCGGTTTCAATGCTGAAAACGCCCCCAACGAATCAGCCACGGATCGCGCGAATATTCTCGCACAGGTTCAACCTGATGACCTTGTCGAGTTCGGCATGATTCCTGAGTTCGTCGGTCGTCTTCCGCTGGCTGCAACCCTGGAGCCTCTGGATGTAAAGACGCTGATCAACATCCTGTCAGAACCGAAAAACGCACTCGTGAAGCAATATCAGAAATTCTTCCGCATTGAGAATGCTGAAGTGGACTTCACCCCCGGCGCTTTGGTGCTGATTGCCGAGCGCGCTTTGAAGCGCGACACGGGTGCCCGCGCATTGCGAGCTGTGTGCGAAGAAATCATGCTCGACCTGATGTACAAACTCCCTGACCAGGCGCAGGGCGGCAAATATTTAATCACCGAAGAGGTGGTTGAAGGCCGGGAGAATCTTTTCGAGTTAAAGCCTGGCACAACGGAACGTCGTAAAGAATCCGCTTAGATCCTTTTTGCAAAAACCTCATGTGCATAAGCGGTCGAAGAAAACTCTTCGACCGCTTTTATTTTTTCAAGGCACTGCGCTGAACCGCACACTTCATAAACGTGGGTTGCACCTGCCCGGCAGGCGTTCATAGCATTATCAGACGCGTTTTTCGCCCCGACCCGCCTGCAGGAAATCCGTGCCCAGCTTAATGCCTCAGATGTTGCACCCGATAGATCAACGGGGGACTTCCTCTATTCGCGGAGTACTGCGTAGCTTCGGAGGGCCCTCAATTTGTTCGGAGATGCCAGATGCGAGCTTTGATCGTAGATGACGATGAATTATCTCTGGAGTTGCTGCAGGACATCCTGCATGAGATGGGCTACGAAGTTGAGCGGGCCGCCAACGGAAAAGAAGCCATCGAGAAACTTCGTCGCAACGCTATTCACCTGGTTATCACCGATTGGGAAATGCCCGAGATGAACGGCCTGGAACTTTGCCGCGCCATTCGCGGTGAAGATTTCGATGGTTATGTCTTCATCATCATGCTCACCAGCCGCGAAGGTGGTCAGCAGCGTATTGACGGGATACACGCCGGGGCCGATGCCTTTTTGCTTAAGCCTCTCAACAGCGAAGAACTGCTCGTCAGTCTGAAAACCGCTGAGCGCATTCTCGGCCTTGAAACGCGCGACCTGGCAATGTTCGCCCTGGCTAAGCTATCTGAAAGCCGCGACCCCGAAACCGGCGCGCATATCGAGCGCGTGCAAAGCTTCGCCCGCCTGCTGGCTCAATATCTCTCAACCACCGAGCGGTACAGCGACGTCATCGACACCGCTTTCGTCCGCCTGATTTTCCAGACAACTCCACTGCATGACATCGGCAAGGTTGCCATTCCGGACGCGGTGCTCCTCAAACCCGGCAAACTGACCGGCGCTGAGATGGATGTGATGAAAACGCATGCGGGAATAGGCGCACAGACATTGGATGCCTCGCTGCAGCGTTTCCCCAACGTGCAGTTTCTGCAGATGGCCCGCGATATTGCGATGTCGCATCACGAACGCTGGGACGGAAGTGGATACCCATACGGCCTGGTAGGGCGAGATATCCCGCTGGCGGCGCGGATTGTTGCGCTGGCTGATGTTTATGACGCGTTGACCAGCCGTCGAATTTATCGAGAAGCGCTGACGCACGCACAGGCAAAGGCGCTCATTATCGCCGAGCGAGGCACACAGTTCGATCCCGATGTTGTCGATGCTTTCCTGCGAACGGAACCGCACTTCATTGCAATTAAAGAACGATTTAAAGATGACGAGCGCCATCAGGCTGCCCGCGTCGCGCCTGTTGCAGCACCGACTATTGAACGCGCTAAGATCAGTGAGCAAAGCAAGGTGTTAGTGGTGGATGATGATGAAGTGGTGCGGGGGTTGATTGCCAACTTCCTCAACTCCCGCGGCATTGAATGGGTAGCGGCGTGCAATGGATTGGAAGGGCTCGAACGCTTTGACGAACACCAGCCTAAGCTGATTATCTCCGACTGGACCATGCCCGGCATGGACGGTCTCGAAATGTGCCGCCGTGTGCGCGCCCGCGCTGGTGGGAAGCACATTCACTTTATCATGTTGACGATGCACGCTGATGAGGAACAACTCTCAAAGGCGTTCGATGCTGGCGTTGATGATTACCTGGCCAAACCTTTTAATTCTGCCGCGATGCTCGCCCGTCTGCGCCGGGCTGCGTGCCGTGGAACTCTACAGCGAAATTTCCGATCGGCATCAGGGGTCGCGGCAGTTGAACGAACAACTCAACGACTTAAATCAGCGGCTGGAACGCCTTGCCATCACCGATGATCTCACCGGTTTATACAACCGCAGACAAGCAATGCACCGTCTGGAAGAACACTGGGCGGTGTGCGAACGGTATCAACGTCCGCTTGCTGTGGTCAGTCTGGATGTGGATCACTTTAAGGCGATCAACGATCTCCACGGCCACAGCGCCGGCGATCAAGTTCTACAGGGTGTCGCCGAGGCGATGCGTGAATGCGTGCGGACAACGGATACCGTCTGCCGAATTGGTGGTGAGGAATTTCTTATCATCCTCCCCTGCCAGACCACGCAGGAAGCCGAAGTATGCGCTTAACGATGCCGCGCGGCCGTTGCCGAGCGAATCTGGCAGTACAACGGGCAGACGATCAAAGCAACGATCAGCGCGGGTATTGCCGGTCGCCGGACTGGAATGGTCCAGGCTGCTGACGTACTGAAGGAAGCCGATGCTGCGCTCTATGCCGCAAAGCACGCGGGCCGAAACACCGTACGATGCGCAAGAGGTGACAACCTCGCGGATATGCACCCCCTGCCCGCCGCTTGAATTATATCTGATGAGCGTCACTCCGTGAACCTGTGCCGAATCCGGCGGGAATGGTCCAAGCCGCTGAGTGCTGAAAGCTTTAACGGGATTAGGGATCTAGCCGAAATGGTTCCGTCTTGATCGCGACTACCAGCGCGTGGCGAGGATTTTGCATTGCGCGGTGATTATGACAACTGTCGAATCACTCGAGGATCGTCGGCTATTCGCCGCCTATTACATCGATGCTCAAAACGGAAGCGATCTCAACACGGGACGTAATCCCCATCTGGCGTGGCAGACGCTCGTATCCGTTGCAAACCACAGCTTTCATCGCGGTGATCGAGTCTACCTTACCGGCACATTCGTCAACGAAACGCTGCAACTCGGGCCTACTGCTCAGGGTGTTTCGGTTAACACGTATGGGTTGATCGGCCCCAGGAAAATTCTTCGCGTTGGTATTCCCAACGCCGCCGTTTTGACCGGCGAGCAGGCGGATGGTGTCGACATCACCACCTCTTTCATCACGCTGCAGAACCTAACAGTTGCAGCTGATCCCGCTGCTATTGCCAACGGAAATTACAGCTATGGAATTTTTCTTCACAACACGACCAGCAGTCCGCTGACGCGTGAGACGATTAATAAAGTAAATGTGAGCGGATTCAGCTACAGCGGCCTGTGCATGCAGGGATGGAATACCAGTGCTGCCGATTCAGCGGGCTTCTCCAATGTGCTGATCGAAAACTCTGCATTTCACGACAACGCGGTTTCGGGAATCTTTGTGGCCGCCGGAGACCAAACCGGCCAGGAATACGAGCCCAACTTCCCCGCCAATCTATACATTCACAGCAATCTGAAGATTTTGAGTTGCCAGGCGTTTAATAACGCCGGATTTAACGCGGCTTTGAATGCCACCAACGACGCAGGCGATGTGAATCGGGGCAACTCCACCAGTGGTGGCATCTTCATTTCTTCGGTTGCCAACGCGACGGTGAGCAGATGCATCGCTTACAACAACTGCTTCAACTGCAAGGGCGGGGTCGGCATCTGGGCGTTCGATGCTTCGCAGGTCAATATCCAATACAGCGAAAGCTACGATAACAAAACCCTCTCCATTGATGGCGACGGTTTCGATTTCGACCACGGCGTGGTGAATTCCATCATGCAGAACGATTACGCCCACGGAAACGCTGGCGCGGGTTTTCTGCTCACCACCTTCGGCGGCGCGGTCGTCGACACAAACCAAACCATTCGTTACTGCATCGCCGACGACAATCAAACCGGGATCACCATTGCATCAATTGCGGGCTGTCCTCTGACGAACGTCGACGTCTACAACAATACGGTCCTGCAATCCGACGCAGCGAGCGTGGACAACCTGGCGATGGTAATTGAAGGCGATGACAGCGCAACGGATCAACTGAACGTTTTGAATAATATCTTCTACACCGCTGGAAGCGATTCGCTGGTGTCGATCGACGCCGGCGGGAGCGGGATCAAGTTTGAACGCAACGATTACTGGCTCGCGGGTACGCCCGGCGTGATCGGTGTAACATTCGCCGCCACGACCTACACGACCATCGCGGACTGGTCCACCGCCTCCGGCGGCTTGGAAACCAGCGCCGGCGCGACATTAGGACTGGTGCAGGATCCCGGCCTGATCAACGAACAGGTTAGCGACTTGCCGATGGCCTCCATCGGAAATCTAGCCTTGGCACCGACATCGCCGTTGCGTCGCGAGGGACTGAATCTCGCTTCGCGACAATGGGCCGGCACTGCGCCGTACAACGCGGGCATGCCGTATAATCTAGCCGGACATGCCTGGGGTGGGTTGGGCCGGACCAACAGCTTTGGCCGCCCCATCAATCGACATGCTATCGGTGCCGGATAGAAACACCGCGTGCACAAACAGGAGGAACCCCGTAACTCTAAAGTGGGCTCCCAGGTGCAGCCTTGCGAGTTGCGTTGTTGCTCATGGTCGATTTGTTATGAGCGAGGCGCTCACACCCAACTATCTCGCCAACGGTCAGGCTGTATTTAATAATTGACTAGATAACCGTAGAACGGCGTCCGCTTTTGATATTCCACAGTGCGGCAATCATCAGGTCAATTTCCTCGCAGGTGTTGTACATCGCCAGAGACGGGCGAACCGTAGTTTCCTGACCGAAGCGTCGGAGGATGGGCTGGGCGCAGTGGTGGCCGGACCGGACGGCGATGCCTTCTCCGTTCAATGCGTTGCCGACATCTTCGGTGCGAAAGCCGTCTAACACGAATGATAACACGCTTGCTTTTTCCCGAGCTGTGCCGATGAGATGCAAGCCTGGGATTTGCTGCATGGCGTCCATAGCGTAAACAAGCAGATCATGTTCATAGCGGGTGATGTTGACCATTCCAATCTGGTCGAGATAGTCGATTGCAGCCCCCAGCCCCACCGCATCACCGATACTGCCGGTGCCCGCCTCGAAGCGGTTAGGCGGATCCTGATAGACTGTCTTTTCGAACGTTACATCGGCGATCATGTTACCACCGCCTTGCCAGGGCGGTGTGGATTGGAGAACCTCCGCCTTGCCGTACACGACACCGATACCGGTGGGAGCGAAAACCTTGTGGCCAGAAAATACGAAGAAATCGGCATCAAAAGCCTGCACATCAATTTTTAAATGGGATATGGATTGCGCACCGTCCACCACCACGCGCGCTCCGTGCCGATGGGCCATCGCAACCATTTCCTGCACCGGCGTGATCGTGCCCAGCGCGTTAGAAACATGAGATAGCGAAACCAGACGTGTTCGCGGGTTCAGAAGTTTTTCGTATTCTTCGAGGATGATCTGACCTGTGTTGTCCACCGGCGCAATGCGCAGCTTCGCGCCCTTTTCGGCGGCCAGCATTTGCCAGGGAACAATATTGGCATGATGTTCCAGCCAGGTCACGATGATCTCATCATCCTTTTGAATGTTGCGTTTGCCCCAGCTTTGGGCGATGAGATTGATTCCTTCAGTCGCGCCTCGCACGAAGATGATTTCGCTGGGGGACGAAGCGTTGATGAACCGCCGAACCTTTTCGCGGGCTGCCTCGTAAGCATCGGTCGCACGCGCGGCCAGCGCGTGTGCGGCACGATGAATGTTCGAATTCTCATGCTGATAAAAATACGAAAGGCGGTCAATCACCGCGTTGGGCTTTTGGGTGGTGGCAGCGTTGTCGAGCCATACCAACTGACGGCCATTGATGCGCTCTTGCAAGATCGGGAAATCTCGCCGGATGGCGTTCACGTCGAATGGAGTCGACGACAGATTAGTTTGTGCGGGATGATGCTGCTGTGCGGCCACCGGCAAAACACTTGGCGGGGTTTCCAGTTTGTTCAGCGATCGGGCTTGTTCGAGAAAATCGAATGAGAGGAAACGATCCGGACTATGCGATACGGTGCCAGGGATTTGCGGTGCGGCTGCACTGGTCAGCAGGGATGTGGCGGGCAGTGAAGGTGTTTCCAACGCGTTGGCGATCTGTTGAACGTCATTCTCGTAAGGGATTTTTAGCGTGGGCAGAGCTGGAATTGCTGACACCTGCAGTGTGGGAGTTGCCGCATACAGGGTGCGTGCTTCGTCGATAAATGAAAAACTCGGTGACGAGGAAAAATTGCTGCCCGTCACGCCGCCTGCAATTCCCGGAAAAGTCGGAACCGGTGCGACATCCACCGACGATGTTGCCAGCGAACGCAGTTGCTGTTCGATTAAAATCGTCGGTGATGGTGTGGTGGCTGCAGCCGGTGCTGTTGGTATCGAAACGCCGGCGCGGCCCAATCCAGCACTATCGTGGTTCAGCCCGGGAACGGCGCGGAAGAACTCGTTGGCGAGTTGCGACATAAGTGCTGGATCGGGCAGACCCGCGACGATCGCTCTGGCAGAGCCGCTTGGGTCCAGATCCGATTTTAACTCGGAGAATTCTTTGGGCAGATCACTTGTATTCATGGTATGTGCCCACTTCGACGTTTTCCAAAACCGCAATTGCATCGTCCGTTAGGATTGCAGCTGAGCAGTAAAGAGAGATGAGGTAAGAGCCGATGGCCTTGCGATTGATGCCCATGAATCGCACGGATAGACCCGGTGTCTGTTCGCCGGGAAGCCCCGGTTGAAACAGACCAATCACACCCTGCTTTTTCTCACCCACCCGGAGCAACAGGATGTTGGTTTTGCCGGCCTCGGCAATCGGTTCGGTCATGCCATCGACCAGCAACTTGTTGGTTGGAACCAAAGGCACGCCGCGCCAAGTGATAAACGGTGTGCCAAACAAAGTCACAGTTGGGGGCGGCGTTCCACGGCGCGTGCATTCACGACCAAAGGCCGCAATTGCCCGGGGATGCGCAAAAAAAATGACGGCTCTTTCCAGACCTTGCTGAGCAGTTCATCCATGTCATCTGGAGTAGGCGGGCCATTGCGGGTTTTGATCCGCTGCGACGCCGGAGCATTTTTCAGCAGCCCGTAACCGTTGTTATTGATCAGTTCACTTTCTTGTCGCTCTTTCACCGCCTCAATCGTCAGGCGAAGTTGCTCTTTAATCTGATCGAACGGGTGGCTGTACAGGTCGGAAACCTTCGTCTGTACCTCCAGCACGGTCGAGATGGAGTTGAGCGTGTATTCCCGGGGTTGTTCTTCATAGTCGAGGAACGACTCGGGCAACGACTGGTCGTCCTTCTTACCGCAAACGACGGAGACCGATTCATCATCAACCACCCGGTTCACCCGAAGCGTGCCAGCTTCGAGCGGTTTCCAATCCAACAGTCTCACCAGCCACCGCGGGGTGATCGCTCCATATTGCGGCGGGGTCTTGGTGACACTGGCAAGCTGGAAAGCTGCCTTCTCCCCCAGGGTGTGGTGGGCGGTGCTCTCGGCCATTTCATTACTCCTTAAACGTTTTGCGACTTTGTAAAACCGGGCGAACGGTAAGTATTCGTTGGTGGCCCCGCAATGCGGTGGAAGGCGATGTCAATCAAATCAGGCGCGCCTGGAACCTTTCAATCTGAAAATGCCAAAGCTGGCGATCCAGATAAAGTTGGCTGCGCATGGATGCGGCTATTTTGCATGTTGATACAGCAGTTTTATCGCAGTGGTGTTCAGCGCCTCCGCCAGACGCGTGATCGTTGACAAGCGCGGGTCACAGATGCCAGCTTCGATCAAATGCACCGTAGCGCGTGACAATTCGGCTGCATCGGCCAGCTGCATCTGAGTCATTCCAGCGCGATGCCGAGCTTGGGAGACGTTCTGCGCCAAGTACAACTTGATCCGGCGTGAATGCAAATCAAGCAGCTCAGTTGCGCTGGGGAGAGGAGGCTGATGCGATAAGTTCTCCATACAAAGACAAGTCGTTGAAATCCCGTTCCGATTGAGTGACATCCAGTGCCGGACATGCAGCGACCAGAAACCATCACCCCTATTTCCTATTAATTCGATAGGAAACGTGTCATTATCTTTATGGTAACGCCGGTAGAGGCAGAGTCAAGCATGAATAATGGGTCGTTGGAGGCGTGACGCCCTCGAGCGTGGCATTTTCAGCCACACCTGATTCCACACCGGTGACTTAAGAAATGTGGCTATTTGTGGGTAACTGTGGGCGTCGGCAAGCCGCCGCTCCAGTCTTTTTCGACTGGTCGGATCACCATTAAACCATTTTCTGGCTGTGGGTTATAAACAGATTTGAGATTGAGCCCGGTGGGAATCGAACCCACGACCCACGGATTAAAAGTCCGATGCTCTACCAACTGAGCTACAGGCTCGGATGCTGAATCGTCGACTATAGCAGGGAGTTCCCCGCTACTCAATGGTGGGCAAGACTCACGTTGTTGTTACGCAGCAAAAAACTTTCTACCAAGCGTTCGTGCCCAGCGTGCGATCCAGGTTATGTGCGGCGCTGATCAGCGCGAGATGCGTGAACGCCTGCGGAAAGTTTCCCAGCGCCTCACCGTGCACACCGGTTTCCTCAGCGTAAAGCCCGAGGTGATTCGCATAGCCGAGCATCTTCTCAAAAATAAGCCGCGCCTGATCCAGCCGGGAGCGATCGGTCTGGCCGGCGCGGGTGAGCGCTTCCACAAGCCAGAAGGTGCACATGTTAAAAGTGCCTTCGCTACCCGTAAGCCCGTCATGAAAATGTTCGGTGTTGTAGCGATAGACCAAACTCGCTGACAAGAGCCCTTCCTCGGCAGGATCTCGGCAGATTGCATCTAATGTCTGGAGCATGCGCGGGTCGTTCGGTGCCATAAAGAACACCAGCGGCATCACCAGCGTGGACGCGTCCAGCGCGTTGCTGCCGTAGTGTTGTACGAACGCTTTACGCTCGGTATTCCAGCCATTTTTCATGACATCGAGATAGATTTCATCGCGCACACGGATCCATTTTTCGCGATCGGCGGGCAAAGAGCGTTTGTCCGCCAATCGAAGTGCCCGATCCAGCGCAACCCAGCACATGAGTTTGGAATACACAAAGTGCTGCCGCCCACCCCGTGTCTCCCAGATCCCCTCGTCGGCCGAGGCCCAATGTTCGCAGACCCAGTTCACCAGCGTTCGCAATTGCACCCAGAGATCCCAGCTGATTGGCGCGCCATATTTGTTGTATAGATAAACGCTGTCCATCAACTCGCCGTAAATATCCAGTTGCAACTGGTCGGCCGCGCCGTTGCCGATCCGAACAGGCTTGCAACCCCTGTAGCCTTCGAGATGCTCGAGCGTCAGTTCGGGAAGTTCATGTTCCCCGTGTAACCCGTACATGATCTGCAAACCACCGTCGGGCTGGCGCTCATGGCATCGCTTCTCTAACCAGCACATAAACGCTTCGGCCTCGGCAGTGAACCCCAGGCGTAGCAGGCCATACAAGGAGAAAGATGCGTCGCGAATCCAGACGTATCGATAATCCCAATTTCGCGGGCCGGGAATTGACTCTGGCAAGCTGCACGTCGGTGAGGCGATAATCGCGCCGGTGGGTTCGAAAGTCATGAGTTTCAGCGCCAGGGCGGAGCGATAAACCATCTCACGCCATCTACCGGTATATTTGCATTTGCCGATCCATGCATGCCAGTAAGACACCGTGCGCTCCAGGAGCATCTGCTCAGCCTCGGCAGAATCCATGGGTGTGCCACGGTGTGTGTCGTCCAACATCCGCACGGCGAACGCGGTTCGCTCGCCCTGGCGAAGGGTCAATATTGTTGCCGCCCCACCATCTGGTGTGATCTGGATGGGCAACTGTCCCAGCAATTCGATGGTCAGGGACTGCGACTCAAAAATCACCCCGTGTTCACTGGGCCTGGCGGTGTGAGAATCCCGTGCGTAATTAAACGCGGGTCGACACTCCATCGACATGGGCACAGACCCGCGAATAGCCTCAACCCGGCGAATCAGATGACGGTAACCCCGCTCTCCTTTTTTCAGCCCCACGGGCATGTAGTCCACGACCTCTACCACGCCTTCTTTGAGAAGAAATCGGGTTACAAGCACGTTGGTTTCCGGCCAATAGACCTGCCGGCGCGTCACCTGTTCCGACTGAGGCGCAATGCGAAAGAAACCGCCCTTTTTGTCGTCCAAAATTGCGGCGAACACGCTCGGAGAATCGAAGTGAGGCAGGCAAAGCCAGTCGATTGATCCATTACGCCCCACCAAGGCGGCGGTGTGCATGTTACCTATAAGCCCGTAATCTTCGATCGGTTGATATGGCATTTAACTCGCGAAGGTAGCAACAACGCCCTCATCCATGGAACGTCAATTCTCTGCGGCAGAACAAAGCACAGCAACCGGAAAATCTTTGAAGATCTGAGCAGCATAAACCGAGCGGTCTGCGTCAACCCGGAGAGGTCGCCCTCCTGTGAAAACGTTTTCCAGATCGATCGGCGGCCAGTGTTCTGGAAGCACAACGCGGGTGTTTCCCCAATCTTCGACCCCCCAAGCATCGGTCATCACCAGCGAAGCAAGGAAACGGGGGATTACCACCAGAAGGTACTTGTTTCCCAGCACTCGACCAAAAGCAAACAAATGCCTGGCCTTATCGCCCACCGACGCAATCGGTTCGTAAGAGCCCTGCAAAAACAGATCAGGTGAGCTTCGGCGGATCGTCGACATCCGATGGTGGACAAACATCTTGATCCATCCGTCCTGCATGTTCGCAGTCAGTGACTGGATCGGCGCGGATTTCACGCTTTCCAGAGCATGTCGACGATGCTCGTAATTGACCGCCCGTCGATTATCGGGATCGACCAGGCTGAAGTCCCACATTTCACTGCCCTGGTAGGTGTCACTGATCCCAGGAGCGGTGAGCCGAAGTACGGTCTGCGAAAGCGAGTTAAACAACCCGAGCCGCGTGACCGGTTTGAGGAACGCAAGAAAATTACTGCGAAACGCTTCGCTCTGGGCAGAGGCGATCAGCGTTTTTACCACATGGTCTACAGAGGCTTCGTACGAGGCGTTTGGATTTACCCATGAGCTGCGCAGCTTTCCTTCGCGAAAGCGCTTTTTGCATGTAGGCAACAATCCGGCCGGAATATTCTGCTCGCGACGAGTCGTCCATTGCTTCCAGCGGCCAGCTTCCCAGCAGGGTCTGGTAAAGAAAGTACAAATCATTTGGATGAATATCCGATGTAAGCTCCGCGTTTAGATCAGTCCATTGTTTCAGTTGAGCCGCCCACTCGCGTGGTATCTCCGACAGCACATTCAACCGTGCCCGGACATCCTCGCTACGTTTGGTATCGTGGGTACTCAGACACGAGAGAGACGAAGGCCATCGTTTCTGTCGATGCTGAAAGTATTTGTGGATCTCCTCGGGGCTTCGCCCGAAACGAGCGGGATCCCCTCCCACTTCATTTAAGCTGGTCAGTCGGTTGTAGATATAAAAGGTGCAGTCTTCAATTCCCTTGGCATTGACCGGCGAAGTTAACTGCTGGAATTTCTGCGCGAATTCAAGTTGTAGGCTGCGTACCGAATCGCTGACGGGATGCATAAGCAGGATTGAATCGCGGACAAAACTCATCACCGATGGATCGATCTGCCTGTTGCGCTGTCTGGCGTGTGCCACTGCGCTATCCACGACCGCAATATCAGACCCGCTCGCCCCGCGCTCGGATATATAGCTCCTGTAGACGTCAAAGCAGGCGATCACTTCGCGAAGCGCCTCGTGCAACTGCCGTCGTGTAAAATCCCGCGAGGAAAGCTCGCGTTGCGCGATTGCATCGAGCCGTGCTGCCAGCGAGGTCATCTCGCTGAACATCGAGTGATCCAGGACCTTGCATTTAGAATGATAAACGATGTCTTCACAGCCGGTCTGGTCCCTGATGAAATCGGAGTAAACGCGGGTCATCAACGATTCGTTAGCAGGGTCGATGAAAAGATCGTTTACCGCGTACACGAAATCATAACCACTGGTCCCAGACACCGCCCAGTCATCGGGGAGGGTTTCGTCACCGTTGAGGATCTTTTCAACCGAGACAAATAAAGGTTTTCCCTCACCGGACTGGTGCGGACAGTCGGTCTTGTATTTTTCCTGAAGCCGATCGAAATAGGCCTTCGGATCTGAAAGACCATCGGGATGGTCCACCCTTAATCCTGCGACAATTCCGCGGGCGATCAGCTGGAAAGTAAAACGGTGCGCCTCTTCAAATACTTCGCTTCTCTGCATCTGCAGGCCAGCCAGACTGGTGATATCAAAGAAGCGCCGGTAATTGATTTCATCTGCGGCAACGCGCCAATGACTCAGCCTGTAGTTCTGCGACTCTAGCACCTCATTGAGGCTCGCGTTCACATCCGTTTTCGGATCCACCGGGAATCGACGATCGTGATAATAAATCCAGCGAGTGCCGTCTTCTTTTCGCAATTGCAGCGAACCGTTTTTCACCGCCTCGGCACACGTTTCCCCAAGCACGGGCAGCAGAACTTTGCCGGAGAGCTCGCCGCGACAGTAGGTACCGTTCCAGTCGATATCAAAATAGTCTGCATACTGGCTGCCGGTTCCGTGAGCCAGCACGTCATTCCACAAGACATTATCGCTGGTATCCACGCCCATATGATTTGGGACCGTATCGAGAATGTGAGACATGCCATGCGCGGCAAGAGTTTCGACAAACGCGTTGTAGTCTTCTGGTGAACCTATTTCCGGGTTGATCTGGTTGTGGTCGATGACATCGTAACCGTGCGTGCTGCCCGTCCCTGCCTTCAGGTAGGGTGATGCATAAACGTGCGTAATACCCAAGGCATGAAGATAGGGCACTATCGCGATAGCATCGCGAAATTTAAAGCCCTTGTGAAACTGAAGCCTGTAAGTAGAGACAATGTTCATGGGTAGACTTGGCTCGATCCTTTTTGTCTTTCCTTTTCCCGGTCTTTTTCGAGTTTGCGATAGGCTTCGGCTTCTGATTCTGTCAGCGCCACAGGCCGGAGTACGATCGCTGACCGACCCGGTATTGCCATATTCACTCCCGGCAAGCGCCAATCCTGCCCTCTCGTTTCCAGAGGCGCCACTCCGCTTCCACCATATCGCGGAGATTCCGTTGCAAGCATGCTTTCCCACCTCATGCCCTCCGGTGGGGCCAGCAGCGGTTCAGGGACTACGCGCAGATGGAGATCCGCACCGAGGTTAACCAATACAAGGCGATCCTCTTGATCGTCCATATATCGCAGCACAAATGCAGACGGGCCTAATACAGCTCCGTCTATACTTGTCTTATCGTTGAGTCGACCGAACACAGGATCATTTCGCCGAAGCGACAGCAGATCTTTATGCAATTGGTAAATCTGCGCGTGCCATCCCTTGGTGAGCTGCGACCAGTCGAGCTTGCAGCGTTCAAAAGTTAATCTGTCAGCCGGATCACCCATCATCGCCTGCATTTCCAGCGAGGCATTGCCTGGGAATTGGCTCAGCTCTATCAGGCGTCCTTTGCGGATCAATCCCGGAAGGTCACCGGAGTGATCCGCGAAATATTGGAATGGACTTGATGCCGCAAATTCCTGCCCTTGAAATAACAGCGGTGTCTGAGGCGCTAGCAACAGAAGAACGGTCATTGCCCTAAATTGGGCGAGCCCGGAGAGTTGATGAGCGCGCTCCCCGTGCCCGAAGTTGGCGATCTGATCATGATTCTGAATATAGTTCACAAATGCACTGGGGTTTAGGCCCGCCGTCGTGGTTCCGCGGCGCTTCATCTGCCAGGCACAGAACTGGCCTTGAAAAAGATATCCATGCTTGGCTGCTGAGATGAACTCCTGCGGACTGCCCTGGTAGTCCGTAAAATAGGCTTCGCTTCGACCGGTCAATGCCACCAATGCACTGTGATGGAAATCATCGTTCCAAAGCGCATCCATTCCATAACCCCCCTGTTCTTCAAGGCGAACTATCCTCGTGAGCTGAGGCTCATTTTCGGCCACGAGATAAATGGAACGTTTACCCGCAGCGGCGCGTGCGGCATTCGATATTTCGGTCAGGATATGCGTCGGCGACTCGTCACGGATCGCATGAGTTGCGTCGAAACGAAAACCGTCGAGGTGATATTCGCTGATCCAATGACGAGCATTGGAAATAAAAAATTCCCTGACGCCTTCAGCGCCAGTATCATCAAAGTTAAGTGACTCTCCCCAATCATTTGAATGCTTAGTTGTAAAATAGTAGTTGGAGAATTCCTTAAGATAGTTACCATCCGGGCCCAGATGATTGTAGACCACGTCAAGAATTACACCGAGCCCGAGTCGGTGCGCTTCATTCACAAACCGACGGAAATCATCGGGGTGCCCGTACGCCCGAGTAGGCGCGAACAGCGTCACCCCGTCATATCCCCACCCAAATTGACCTGGAAACTCAGCAACGGGCATCACTTCCAGACAGGTGACACCAATGTCCTTCAACTCGGCAAGCTTTTCAACAGCAGCTTCCCACGTTCCTGCAGCTGTGAAAGTGCCGATGTGCATCTCATACAGCACCTGACCGGCGACCGTAATCCCCTTCCACTGGTGATCCGTCCACGCAAATGTGGATGGATCGAACACCTGCGAGGGGCCATGCACACCCTGAGGTTGATACCGCGAAACGGGATCAGGAAACAACGTCTCGCCGTCGTCTAACCTGAACTGATAGAGATCGCCGGGCTTTGCCTCTTCGATTAAAGCAGAAAAATAACCATTTGGCTCGTTAACGAGACCGACACTTCGATTGCCGTCAAATACGATTGAAATCGTATTACGTCTCGGCGCCCACACGCGTACATGAACTCCGATTCCGGAATGGTACTCCGCGCCAACGGGCAGAAGTCGCTGAATATTTTGCGAGGTTTGCGAGATCATGTGTGATGACTCAGGTAACAGAAGGACCCGGTGGTACAGCCGATGCCGCCGGCCTTCTGTTGGCTCGTCTTAGCGCATCAATCTGGGTGGATGACAGCGCCTGATCGGATTCGTCAGGACGTATGGTTCTTAGTAGAGCCAGTGAACGACCATATAATGGAAACTGTTCTTTGCCGGGTCGAATGAATACAGCTAGCAGACGATCCGGCTCGGCCGTATCTATTAATGTTTGCCATACATCCCCGTCAGATGTTTCGGGCAACGTGAATGAAATCTCCTCCCAATGCGCGTTGAGCAGCAACAGAAGGGTGTCCCCTTTGATAGTTTCTCCGCGTTCATCCACTTCACTAATTAAGTCACCCGCCAATCTAACGCCAAGGCATTTCACGGATGGATCATTCCACGCTGCGTCGCTCATATCTTTGCCGCTGGGCTCAAAGAAGGAAATATCTTTAATACCTGACCCGCGAATCGATCGCCCGGAAAAAAATTTTCGCCGCTGCATGGCTGGCTGTTCTTTCCAGATCTGTGTGCAGTGCATGCAGAAATCAAGGAAGCGCTGCTTCTGGTCATCGAGATTCCAATTGAACCAGCTCAGCTCGTTGTCCTGGCAATATGTATTGTTGTTTCCTCCCTTTGTTCGACTCAGCTCATCGCCGCCGTAGATCATGGCAACGCCTTGTGAGAACAAGAGGGTAGCAAATAGATTGCGCTTCTGTCGCTCTCGCAATGCCGCGATGCCGACGTCATCGGTGGGACCTTCAGCGCCGCAGTTCCAACTGAAGTTGTCGTCTGTGCCGTCGCGGTTATCCTCACCGTTGGCCTCGTTGTGTTTGTGGTTGTAGCTGACAAGGTCCTGTAGGCTGAAGCCGTCGTGGGCGGTAATGAAATTAATGCTTGCGTAGGGGTTACGACCGTCCCCCTCATATAAATCACTGCTGCCTGCCAGGCGAGTCGCCAGTTCAGAGGTCAGTTGCCCTTCTCCTTTCCAGAACCTGCGAACACAATCGCGGTATTTTCCATTCCATTCCGTCCAGAGTACGGGAAAATTGCCCACCTGATATCCACCCGGTCCCACATCCCACGGCTCAGCGATGAGCTTAACTTGTGACAAAATGGGATCCTGATGGATGATGTCGAAAAATGCTCCCAGTCTGTCAACATCATGCAGTTCGCGGGCAAGTGTGCTGGCAAGGTCAAACCTGAAACCGTCGACATGCATTTCAGTTACCCAATACCGCAAACTGTCCATAATCATTTGCAGCACACGGGGGCTGGTCATGTTCAGGGTATTACCGCAACCAGTAAAATCGTTGTAATAACGGTGGTTTTCCGGTGAAAGGCGATAGTAAGAAGCATTGTCCACACCGCGCCAGGAAAGCGTGGGACCCAGTTGGTTTCCTTCACACGTGTGGTTGTAGACCACATCGAGGATCACCTCAATGCCGGCAGCATGAAGGCTGCGAACCATCACCTTGAACTCCTGCACGCTCTTACGCGGAGACTGCTTCGATGCGTATTCAGGATGCGGTGAAAAATAGTTCAGGGTGTTGTAGCCCCAGGAATTAGTCAGCCCCTTGCTGATTAGAGTCTGGTCGTCCAGATGGAAATGGACCGGCAGCACTTCCAGCGCGGTAATGCCCAGATCCAGCAGGTGGTTGATCATTGCCTCTGATGCAAGGCCCGAGTAAGTACCCCGGCGGTCTTCGGGAACATCTGGATGCTTCATCGTTGTGCCGCGGACGTGGGCTTCATAGATCAGAGTCTTATGCCAGGGCGTACGCGGCGGGCGATCGTCGCCCCAGGTAAATGCTGAATCGAGCACCGCGCCTAAGGGACAATACGGCGCACTGTCGCGGTCATCAAAGCTGAGGTCGTCGGACCCCATTTTATATCCGTAGAGTGAATCATCCCACTTCCACACGCGCCCAATTGCCTTAGCGTAAGGATCGAGCACTACTTTATTAGAATTGAAGCGGTGGCCCTTTTCCGGAGCATATGGACCATGCACCCGGTACCCATACAGCTGCCCGGGTTCCACATCCGGGAGGTAACCATGCCAGACCATATCCGTTCGCTCAGGCAGCGATATGCGGGTAGCCTCGCTGGCGTCTTCATGCGAATTGAAGAGGCAAAGCTCTACTTTAGTCGCATGCTCAGAGAAGATCGCAAAGTTAACTCCTGCGCCATCCCAAGTAGCGCCCAGTGGATAAGGTCGACCCGGCCAGACACGCATTTTCATCTTCCTTTTTTTCCGATGATCTTTCGCACGCTATGGCTGTATAAGCCATCTCGTGAAAACGGTGAATGCTAAATCTTCGAGCGTAATTTCTTACCTTTCGCGCCGATCCGGTGGTGTTCTCTTGCACGTCACTTCACTGCCGGGGCCGATGGGTATCGGGGATCTCGGGCCCGCGGCTTTTCAGTGGATCGATTATCTGGCGGGGGCGGACCAGCGTTGGTGGCAGATGCTACCCCTGGGTCCGTGCGCAGAAGGCAATTCACCCTATCGGTGCTATTCGGCATTTGCCGGAAACCCCCTGCTGATTAGCCTTGAATTGATGGTACGCGACGGGCTGCTTAGCAGCGCAGATATGCCGTCCGAATCACCAAGCGGGCGCGTAAATTATGAAGAAGTAACGTTGCACAAAACTGCGTTGTTAAACCTTGCGCATGGCCGTTTTCTAACCATGCGGAGCAGAGGTCTCAGAAGGACTTTTGACAAATTTTTAGTGGCAGAGGCGCATTGGCTTGACGACTATGCGTTGTTTATGGCACTGCGCGAATCAGCTCCCGGCCAGTCATGGACCCAATGGCCGCGGCCCCTGCTGCATCGGGATCCGACTGCGCTGAAGCAGGCCGCCATCGAGCAGGCCTCGGCTATCCATTTCCATCAGTTCCTGCAGTTCATTTTCTTCAGACAGTTGGCAGCTCTCCGCAGCTACGCTAAAGCCGCCGGTGTGGCACTTATTGGGGATATGCCCATCTTTGTCTCACCGGAGTCTGCAGATGTGTGGACCCATCCAAAACTGTTTCAACTGGACCGCCATTGCAAACCAACCGCGGTATCCGGCGTTCCACCTGATTTGTTTTCTTCCACAGGGCAATCCTGGGGGAACCCGCTTTACAATTGGAAAGAAATGGCCCGCGATGGTTTTGCCTGGTGGAAAAAGAGGCTGCGATCAGCGCTAGCACAGGCAGACCTGGTTCGAATTGATCATTTTCGCGGATTTGAAGCATATTGGCGCGTGCCCGCGTCGGCTCCAACAGCTGAAACCGGTCGATGGGTAAAAGCGCCGGGGGCTGATCTCTTCAACGAATTATTTAAAGACGATCCGAATCTACCTCTCCTGGCGGAAGACCTTGGAATTATTACACCTGAGGTGGAATCGCTTCGCGATCGCTTTGGCTTGCCGGGCATGCGCGTGCTGCAATTTGGTTTCGGTGATGAGGGAGGCAACCCGCATACACCGCACAATTTTATCCCCCATTGTTTTGCCTACACCGGCACGCACGACAACGATACAACGGTTGGTTGGTTTAAGTCCCTCAGCACCAACGAGCAGCGAAGAATTAAATCCTACGAACCCCTCGCAGATTGGAAGCGCGATGCAGCCTGGTCGCTGATTCGTATGCTATGGAAGTCCTCAGCAAATCACGCGATCGTTCCCCTGCAGGACCTGCTGGGTCTGAACAGCAAAGCACGAATGAACCGGCCCGGCGAAAGCGAAAAGAACTGGGAATGGCGGCTGTCCTCTTTTAGCGAGTGCAGAAAACCATTGGATCGTCTGGCCGAATTAACGCGTATCTACGAACGGAAATAAAAACGACCCGAAGATCAGGCTCGCCTACGGCCAGCGCCGAGACGAGTATTGGCAACGCCCGCACCCGGTGGTCTGGGCAGTCGGCTACGCACTTTTATTGCGAGCCAGAAGCCGGGAAGAATCAGGAAATAACCGAGCACGGATCGAAACTGATAAAACTGCATCTGGCTCTGCACCAACCCTGCGTTGTGGTCTGTTACTTCCAGAACGATCTCGCCGTGCTCGGCGATGAATCGGGATTCGGTTACCGATCCTTTACCGAGAGTGAAGGTATCAGCGTGACCGTGGTTGCTGCGCCACCAGTAAACCAGCAGCACCGCTGCGAGGAGCAGCGAGGTGACCGCCATGGATGCAAGGATTCGTTTAAGCACAGGAGTATCTTAGGTACCAAAGGCCGGCTCGAATCCGTTACGGGATAACCTTGTTTAAAGGATACGTAATCAGACCGGTTGCTCCGGCTCGTTTCAAGCGGGGGATGAGCTCGCGTTCCTGTTTTTCTTCCAGGATCACTTCGATTGCCACCCACCCCAGGTCAGAAAGCTTGCTGATAGTGGGACTCTTTTCCGCCGGTAGAAAGCTCAAAATCTCCGGCAGCTTTGCCTCCGGCGCGTTCATTTTCAGCCCGACTTTGCTCCGCGCATCAATTGCTCCACGCAGCAGCATAGCGATGTTTTCCATCTTTTCGCGCTTCCAGGGAATATCCCACGCTGACTTGTTCGCGACGAAGCGAATCGTACTTTGCAGCAGTGTGTCGATGATGCGAAGGTTATTCGCCCGGATGCTGGAACCGGTTTCTGTCAGATCAACAATACCATCGAGGAGCCTGGCTTTGATTTCCGTGGTGCCCCAGGAAAACTCGACGTTCACTTTCACACCATGCTTCGCGAAATATTTGCGTGTGACGTTTACCAGTTCGGTCGCGATCACTTTCCCCTCAAAATCCTTCGGGTGTTTGATATCGCTTTCGTCGGGAACCGCCAGCACCCATTGCGCGGGATTCGCGGTAGCGCGTGAGTAGGTGAGCTCGGCGATTTCAATGACATCGTTTTCGTTGCCGTTCTCGACGATCCAGTCGTGCCCGGTTAAACCGCAGTCGACGATGCCGTCAACCACATATCGGCTGATCTCCTGTGCGCGAAACAGCACAGCGGAAATGGTGCTGTCATCAATGCGGGGAAACACTGAACGCGATTCGATCGATACTTTGTAGCCTGCGCGTCCAAACAGCTCGACAGTGGAAGTCTGCATGCTGCCGCTAGGCAAACCCAGGCGGAGTGTAGTTGGAGGAAGTCGGTCGGTCATGGGCAAGAGAATAGAGGATCGCAAAGCGAAGATCGAGATTCGAAGAAGGTCGAATCAATGAATTTTCGATCCGCACCCGTGAATCGCGAGCGTCTATCGCCCCTTTTTCTTAGCGCCGGTTGCCGCGCGGCGAAGAGCGACGTATGCATCGTAGCAGTCCTCGGATTTCACGGCGCTTTCAACAAACTTCTGAGCCTGATCCAGCGGTGTGTCCTGCTCGAGAATTTCTTCCCCGATCAGATATTTCAGCATCTCGTCGTCGAAGGGAATAGCTCCGCCTTCGAGGGCAAACAGCATGACATATGCTTCCACAAAAGGATGTATCTCCGGCAGTTCCTTGAGAAACGCGCGGGCGTCTTTCTTGCTGATGGTTTTCAACCGATCCAGACTGAGGGTGTGTTCGCGTTCGAAAATATTGTTAAGTGATTGCGTGATCATCGCCACGCGCTTTTCAATGTGCGGATAACGCTGACCGAGCATTTCCTGGATTTCCAGATCCGTGGCGACGCGAAGCTCGTTTAGATCGACGAACTCGCGGTTAATCGCCTTCATCGCATCCTCGGCCTTGGCGTCAGAGACATCGTAGCTCATTGCGCCGCGCACCAGAGCCTGCAGCGCATCCAGTGTTTCTTTTGCGGGCGCTTTCTCCTCCTTCATCAGCTTTTTCAGATGAGATTTTAGTTCGTCAGCGTGTTTGGTGGCATTCTTCATTGTTTTGTCAGTTATCAGTGTCAGTCGTCAGTTGCCGGTCGCACTAAAGCAGAAAACGGATTGCTCAGGCTATTTGTGATTCAGGTTCGGGGCCATTTTCCGCGGTGCCGGCCCGCTTGTGCGCCAGTTCATCTTCTTCAACCTTGGCCTTGTGAATGAGTTCCAGCACCGCCAATTCCTTTTTCAGCTGTTCGTCAATATGAAAACTGAGGAACGGCGCCTGGCGAAGCTGCAATGCCCGGGTGAGTTTTGCCCGCATTAATCCGGCGGAATGCTTGAGCGCGTTCAACGCTGCCATCTGCTGGCCGGGCGTGCCCATGATGGTCATATACACATTGGCATTAGACAAATCAGGACTAACCTCGACGCGCGTGATGCTGGGAAAACCAGTCAGACGCGGATCCTGCAAATCGCGCAGGATCATCGCGGCGAGTTCTCGCTGAATGGTGCTGCCGAGCATTTCGGTTCTTCTGGACATAGGTAACAAGGGCACCGCGCCCAACAACAGTTTCAGGTCACAACAACTCGATTTTATAGTCCACGAGGCTAACGCTCGGTACCGTCTTCACAAAATCGACGAGTTTGCTCAAGCCGCCCTCAACATAGCCTCTATCATTGGCAACCATCGCGATTCCAATGATTGTACGGCGGTGTTCGTCCAGAGCGCCGACTTCTGCGATCGACACGTTATGTCCGTGAGCGATGCGGTCTTTGAGGCTGAGCACGACCCGTCGCTTGTCCTTTAGACTCATCGCGTCGCCGATTGAAAGCTCGACTTGAAGAATGCCAACAGTCATCGTCCGTTCAGTTACAAGGGGCCTGTTTCGCAGTTGCTACCGCAAGCTGTCAAAACCACTTTCAATCGACAACGGGCAACTATTAGAACTCAAAGCGTTCTTTGAATCGTTTCCTTGATATAGGCCTCAAATACATCGCCGACCTTGATGTCATCATAACCGGCGACCTTGATGCCGCATTCGAAGCCGGTCTTAACTTCTTTCACATCGTCCTTAACGCGCTTGAGCGTTTCGATGCTCAGGTCTTCGACGATGATGACCCCGTTACGGATCAGGCGGATCTTGCTTCCACGCTGAATATGCCCGTCGGTGACCATGCAACCGGCAATACTGCCGACTTTGCTGAACTTGAATACTTGGCGGATTTCCGCGTGACCATGCAGTTTCTCGCGGATCTCGGGTTCGAGCATGCCCGATAGAGCTTTCTTTAAATCGTCGAAGATCTGGTAAATCACGTCATACAGGCGGATTTCAACGCGGCGCTGCTCGGCCATTGTGCGAGCGGCCGATTCAGGAGCCACATGGAAACCGATGATGACAGCGCTTGAAGCGTCCGCCAGTTCGACGTCGCTTTCGTTGATCGCTCCGACGGCAGAGTGAATGACGCGGACCTTCACTTCTTCGGTGTTCTGGTCGGTCACTGTTTTCGTCAGTGTTTCGACGGACCCCTGCACGTCGCCTTTGATGATCAGGTTGATCGTCTTGACGTCGCCGGCTTTCATCGTATCGAACAGGTTGTCCAGTGTGACGCGGGTTGCGCCGGACAGTTCTGTATGACGTTCCTTCGTCGAGCGCTCTTCAGCGATCGAACGGGCGCGGTCCATATCGTCCAACTGGAACAGCTTGTCGCCAGCATCGGGCAGGGAGCTTAAACCGCTGACAATAACCGGCATGGAAGGACCGGCCTGGGTGATGGATTCACCGCGGTCGTTCAGCAGTGTTCGCACACGACCGTAGCCGGGACCAGAAAGCACGATATCGCCCGGACGCAGCGTTCCGTCTTGAATCAAGACAGTAGCAACCGAACCCAGGCCACCGACCATGTTCGACTCGATTACCGAACCACGGGCCGGCGCGGTTGGATCGGCCTTCAGATCAAGCAGATCAGCCTGATAAGCTAGCATTTCGATCAGTTCTTTGATGCCGGCGCCTGTAACGGCGCTGGTTCGAATAACTTCCGTGTCGCCGCCCCATTCAACCGGGTTCAATCCCTGACCGGCAAGCTGACCCAGGACCATGTCCGGGTTGGCATCGACGCGGTCGATCTTGTTCATTGCAACCACAATAGGGACGCCCGCGGCCTTGGCGTGGTTGATCGATTCGATCGTCTGAGGCTGAACACCTTCGGCGGCCGAGACCACAAGCACGACGACATCCGTCATGTTCGCCCCGCGGGCTCGCATCGAGGTAAACGCCTGGTGACCGGGAGTGTCGATGAATGTCACGCTGCGGGCGGCATCGCCTTCACCGACAGTGACCATCCAGGCAGCAGTATGCTGCGTAATTCCACCCGCTTCGCCCGCGGCCACGTTCGCATTGCGGATCTTGTCCAGCAGTGAAGTTTTTCCATGGTCGACGTGACCAAGGATCGTGACCACCGGCGGACGCAGAACGAGACTTTCCTCGTTCGCCTCTCGAGCGGTGAATTCATCCATGAGAATTTCTTCCATGGTCGCCTGCTGAACAATCTGCAGCTCAAGCCCGTAATCCAGCGCCAAACCTTCGGCCACCACGGTTTCCATCGTTTGATTGATGGTAAACATCTGACCTTTTTTCATCAGCTTGGAGATGATGTCATTGGTCTTGATACCCATCGCGGCGGCCAAAGTACGAACCGTAATCGGTTCCTCAATCTGGATCGGTTCACCCTTTTGCACGGTCGTCTTGGCGACCGCATGCTGCCCGCGACCCGATACCTGTTTGAGATGGCGATCGACGCCTGCACGGGTAACCGTGGCGGCATTGAGCGCATCACGGCGGGCGATGAGATCGGCTTCGGTGAATTCGCGAAGTTTTTCGGTCGCTTCACCACGCCGGCCATCCAGACCGCGACGACGCGTGGAGAGGCTGCCTTTCTTGGCGGCGGCGGCTTTCTTCTTAGCCTCTTCTTCATCTTCCTCAACACGGATGACACCGCCGCCCCCCTTTGACCGGGCCTGGACAAAGCTGGGACTGTCGGCTGGACCACCACCGGGCGCTCGCGGGCCCTTGGGCCGAAGCGGAGCAACATGGTCCGGTGCCTCTTCGCGCACAATGTTTGGACCCTGGATCGTCGCCGGTTTGGGGATCAGCAATTTCGGGGCGGGAATTATGACCTTACGCTCGGGCACATGCTGCGGCGGCCGCGTGTCCAGCGTAATAGTCTTGCGCAGCGGGCGATCGTGGCTTGCGGTCGGTGTCGCACCGGGTGCTCCCGCAGCCGCAGCCTGGGGAATGATTGGATTAACAGGGATTGGTGGCGCGCTGGCAGGACGCTTTGGAACGGGCCGCTCGGCGACGGCAGGCGTCGGAACAGGCTGAACCGGCGGCGGAGTGGGCACCCCTGCCGGCTTTTCGACCACGACAGCCTGAGGCGCGGAAATCTCGACAGGACTTACCGGAATCGCGGGCGCAATGGCAGGCGGAGCGGGTGCGACTTCCGCCGCCGGCTTTGGTGCCACAGGAACTTCGGCGACTGGCTCAGAGGCCTTTGCGGCGATAGTAGCTTCTTCAGTGGGTCGCGCGGGATCGACGCATCGGCAGGCGGCTCGGCGCGGGGGTTGCTCCTCGGATTCGGTCTTGCGTGTTGACTTGCCGACCGATTTCCGCTTGGTCTTTGTTTCGACAGGTGGCGCGGTCTGAACAGCTGTAGAGACGCCCCCGCCGGCGCTGAACCACTCGCGAACTGTCTCTGTCAGTCCGATGGACAGAACGCTCATGTGGTTGGGGACCTTGTCTCCCAAGCCTTCCTCACGGCACTTGGCAAGAATGTCCTTGCTCTCCACTCCCAATTCCTTGGCGAGTTGATTGACGCGAATGCCTTTGCTCAAAACGATCTCCAAACGTGAAACAACAAACTCCAAACCGTACTACGCAAAACTGAGGATTGAGGATCGAAAATGAAGGATAATCGATCCTCGATACTCAAGCTTCCATCCTCGATCTTCTACTTCCGTTCACTCCGGCGGCCGGCTTCGCCCTTCGGCCAATGCCGCTGCGCCATCGGCGTCTTCATCGAGAAGCTCGTCGGGCACCGACGCCTGAACCTGACCGTGAATGGCCTGTTCCTCGGGCGACAATTCATCCGTGTTTGCAAACGATTTCTCGTCATGCACAATCGTTTCAGGCGACCCACCCGCAGCGGATTCCATTCCATCAGGCGTGTGGTCCGGGGCTGTTTCGCTGTCCTCAGCGACGACGGTTTCACCAGCTAAGAGCGGGTTGACTTCCGGTGCGGCACTGGCGCTTCGCATACCACCTTCAAACGCTGCGCGGTCGGCGGCTTTCTTCTTGGCTTCGGCGGCCTTTTTCGCTTCCTGTTCCGAAGCCACAATCTTGGCTTCCGACGCACACTTGGCGACGATTTTCTCCGCTGTCGCCTCCTCGAGGCCCAGTTCTTCCATCAGGGGACCCGTACCAACTTCTTCAATATCACGGACATCGATCAAGCCCAACGCGATAGCCTTGTCGACCTGTTCCTGAGGCATTTCCAGACCTTTGAGTGTCTGATCCAACCGGGCGACGCCCGCCTGGAATTCAGGCGGTGTAAGGATATCAATGTCCCAGCCGGTTAACCGGGCGGCCAACCGAACGTTTTGCCCCCGCTTACCGATCGCCAGCGAAAGTTGATCGTCATTCACGATAACGGTCGCGCGGCCCAGTTCGAAGCAGAGTGACACTTCGGCCACTTCAGCGGGCTTTAAAGCATTGCTGATGAGAATCTGCGAGGATTCATTCCAGCGGACGATGTCGATTTTCTCACCGCCGAGTTCGTCGACAATATTTTTGATACGACTGCCGCGCACCCCGACACAGGCGCCGACCGCATCGACCTTACTATCGATCGACGACACCGCGATTTTCGTGCGATGACCCGGTTCGCGGGCCAGTGCCTTGATTTCGATCGTACGCTCACCCACTTCGGGAACTTCCCGCTCGAACAACCGGCGAATCAGCTCTGGATGACTTCGGCTTAAAATGATCTTGACGGCCGAGGGCGTATCCCGCACTTCCAGAATCAGCGCCTGAATACGTTCACCCGGTTCGTGATTTTCACCTGGGATCTGCTCGCTGCGAGGCATGATGCCTTCATTCCGGCCGAGAGTGACAATCATGCTGCCACCCTCGAACCGCGCGATTGCCCCAGTAACAATAGTACCGACGCGGTCTTTGTATTCTTCGTAAATACTGCCGCGTTCATCCTGGCGGATCAGTTGGATCATCACCTGCTTGACGGTCTGGGCACCGATGCGACCGACCATCTTGATATCCAGCGGGGCACCACTGCGATCGGCCGACAAATCGCCGCTGACACGGTCCAGTTTCACGGCAAATTCGCTGGTATCTTCAGTGTTAAAATGCTTGCGCAAACCCGAAGCGACCGCTTGTTCAATATCGGTGTAGATCTGTTCCTTTTCGATATTTTTGTCGCGGGCGATTCCGTCCACGATTCGCATGAGTTCAGGGTTTGGCATGAGTAATCCTCGCAATTCAGCTATTAAGTTTTTCTAAATCGCCCGCCATCGGCTGCTAAAGACGCGTCATTCTCCGTCACAACGGATCACGGACAACTGACAATTCAAATCGTCTCAAATAAAAAAGGCCGCTTTCAAAGCGACCCGCGTCTTCGACAACCTGATTGAAAACGGCGACACCCTCACCGGCAGAGGAAATATTTCCTCCGGTAGAGGGCAGCGATCGCTTCCATTCGACACCAGAAAACAACCTCGACTGAGATTGTTTTCTTACTGAAGATGGACCCTTGCTTATGCATAAGCAGGGGCCTGTGCTTTCAGTCCGGACAGTCCGGGTGCTGACAGACTCAGGTTCAACCCGGTCACACCGGGCTCGAAAAAGTGGGCCTTGCGAACATCGGCGTAAATCGTCGCCGACGTTCCCGTCAATGTTCCCATGTCCAGACCGGCCTCGGCCTCGACACGTCCTACTACGTGATCATGCAATGCCGTGGTCATATACACGTCCATGTCATTGCCCAATGGCTCAACCACGTTCAACCTCACCGGAATCGCAACCGACGTTTCGGTCTGACGCACATGCAAATGCTCGGGACGAATTCCAAGCACCACGTGGCTGCCGACTTTACCAGCCAGCAGATCCTTCAGACGATCCGGGATGACTACAGTAAACCCATTACCCGGCAAGGTCAACTCGCCAAGAGCCACCACCGGTTCGTCAGGGTCCACACTCGGGCCGTTGTCACCACCCGTGGTTTGGCGGTTGGTTAGCTTTCCTTCTTCGAACACCAACTGCCCGCCAACCATTTTGATCGCGCCGTCGAAAAAATTCATCGGAGGCATCCCGATAAAACCGGCGACAAATCGGTTTTTCGGAAAATTATAGGTCTGCAACGGCGTGTCTGCCTGCTGAATTATCCCATCGCGCATAACAACAATGCGATCGCCCAATGTCATCGCTTCTTCCTGATCGTGCGTGACATATATGGTTGTCGTCTTCAACCGCTGATGCAGACGTTTTAGCTCCGCCCGAGTGGTGACCCGCAACTTGGCATCGAGATTGGATAACGGCTCATCAAACAAAAAAGCCGCAGGCTCGCGAACAATCGCCCGCCCAACAGCCACGCGCTGGCGTTGACCGCCAGATAAGGCTTTAGGCTTGCGCTCGAGCAGATGTTCGATGTCCAGTATCTTTGCAGTTTGAATCACTTTTTCGCGAATCTGGGCCTTCGGCATTCCCCTCAGTTTCAGCGCAAAAGCCATATTCTTGTAAACCGACATGTGCGGATACAACGCGTAGTTCTGAAAAACCATCGCGATGTCACGGTCCTTCGGGCGGAACGTCGTTGACAACCCGGTCACCGATCCGGATTTCGCCGGCGGAAATTTCCTCCAGGCCCGCCACCATTCGTAGCGTGGTACTTTTTCCACACCCTGAAGGCCCCACCAGGACAACAAATTCCTGGTCTTTGATAAACAGATTGATGGCGTCGACCGCCTTCACACCGCCAGCATAAATCTTGCTGACTTTTTCAAGCTCCACCTTCGCCATTCAAAACGCTCCGCAGGTTCGCCGGTCAGTTAATCAGGGCGGCGACTATAACGCCAGAGGAATAAGGAAAGAAGGTGAATGTCCGTAATTCAATCGAAGCCGTGGACTATCGCATACGCACTGAATGCGGCACAGAAGACCGCCGCTGCGAGGATCAGATATACAAGTACTTTGTGTCGCAACCTGCTCTTATCTTGATCCATGTATATGGACCCCCCTTTCCAACAATCCGATACCGATAGAATAATATAGGGGTTAGCAAAAATATGAAAGACGCGTTTGTATCGGGCGAGCTGGACATTGCGTAATGTTACGAGTTGTTGTCTTCCGGAGGAGACTGAAGCGGATGCGGGACATTACTGCGGTCGTGCACGCGACCGCGGTAAGTCATTTCTTGGAATGGCAAGCTTTGTCACCTGCGTGGGTGAGCCTGTTTATCCGGCTTGCCCTGCTCGCACCGCAAACCATTCTTGATCTATTGAATACTGCGGACACAAATCTGTAACAAGCCTTAAATGCAAGATTTATGGCACATGCTGAGTCACTTTAAGGCCCGTATATGCCCATTTGACCGGCGAGATTGCCGGTATAGGTTTAGGCGAGGAGCGAAACGAACTCTCCGAGCCTAACAAAGGAAAGCGTGTACCGATTTTTTTGCCGACCCGGCGCGACGTCGGGGAGTCGATGCCAATTGTCCATCCCGACAATACAGCCTCTGGAAAAACGATCGCTGATGTCAGCAAATCTGCTCATCAACGGGGATTTCAGCCGCGGCGCAGTTGGCTTTGGCAGTGGTCTTGGCAGGGGCGGCACTTCGCTGCTGAATGCGGGCACTTTCGCGGTCGGTACGAATCCACACAATTATCATTTCGCAGGCGCGAGCTTTGGGGATCACACCAGCGGTACTGGAAAGATGCTGATGGTGAACGGTTCGCCTCTGCCCGGCGTCGCCACATGGAAGGAAACCATCCATACGATTCCCGGAGTTGAATATTCATTCAGCGGGTTCGGCGCATCCTGGGCAACCGGTGGCCCGGGTAACGGTGACGTCTCACCTGCCGAGCCGCAGATTGACGTAAATGGCAGAGCCGTCGCCGGTGCGACGCTCGTCTCAGAGTGCGGGCAATGGGTGGCTATGAACGGGACATGGATTGCCACCTCGCCCCGCTCCACCATTGTTTTGACTGACTCGAACACAGCCAGTGCCGGGAATGACTCGGCATATGACGATTTTTCGGTCGTGCAACTCGCATCTATCCACGGCAGCGCCGTTATCGACAATCGTGTCATCACCAATGGCAAGCCAAGAAACCATTTCAAGGCAGCGCCGGGTGTGACGGTTTATCTTGATACCAACAACGACGGCGTCGTCGATAACAACGAACCAACGACTCTCACGAATCGCCTGGGCGCATACTCATTTGTGGGTCTCGCCGCCGGGACCTATCAGGTGCGGGATATGACCCCGGCCGGCGCAAACACGGTGATCGGTTCGATCAATGTTCCGTTGTCCGCCGGCAAACAGGTCTGCGCACCGGAACCTGGTGGACATCTTTACAACCAGTGTTACTTTGCCGCATGTTTTCCGGTAACCCCAGGGCGGCTATGCTCACGGCATGCCGATCTCTCCGTTTGTCGTCAATCTGCGCAAGAAAGTGGGCCACGATCTCCTTTGCTTCACCGGCATCAACGCAGTGGTGCTGAATGATGCCGGCGAGATCCTGCTGGTGCATTCCAGGGAAACCGACCTGTGGATGCCCATCGGCGGGATGGTTGAGCCCGGCGAGGAACCTGCCGATGCCGCGATCCGAGAGGTGTTCGAGGAAACCGGCGTTCGAGCCCAGCCCATCCACCTAACGGGGGTCTTCGACGGTCCCGAGGTGACGTACTCCAACGGCGATCAGGTCCACTACATGACCATCGCTTTTCTCTGCAAGGTCATTTCCGGCCATCCGCATGTCAACGACGACGAAAATCACGAAACTCGCTATTTTTCGATCCAAAACTTGCCGCCGATGAAAGCCCATCATCGCCGGAGCATCGATCTCTGTATGGCGAATCGACCTGAGGCTTTCTTCCAGGTTCGCAATGCCTAATATTGAACTGTCATGGCAGAAAAAATAGTCATCATCGGATCCGGCCCCGCCGGATGGACCGCCGCAATCTACGCCGCCCGGGCAAATCTAAAACCGGTCGTTTACGAAGGCAGCTTTGGATATGATTCAGTCCCTCTGGGACAATTGAATCTCACCCACGAAGTTGAAAACTTCCCAGGTTTTCCCAATGGAATCCAAGGCCCCGATCTGATGCTGGCGATGCGGGAACAAGCGGAGCGCGTAGGCACACGAATCGTCACCGAGGTGATTCTCGAGGCCGACCTCAGCCAGCGACCTTTCCGGCTGAAAGACACTGCCGGCAACACGATTGAAACTGACGCCGTTATCATTGCCTCCGGAGCGGTAGCAAATTACCTCGGCCTTGAATCAGAAAACAAGTTTAAAAATCACGGTGTATCCGCCTGCGCGGTCTGCGATGGAGCATTGCCGCGCTTCCGCGGCAAACCGGTTATTGTCGTCGGTGGCGGAGATTCCGCCTGCGAAGAGGCAAGTCATCTTTCCAAGTTCGCCAGTGTGGTTTACCTCGTCTATCGTAAAGACCGCAGCGGGATGCGCCGAGCCCCATCATGGCCGACCGCGTGCTGGCCAATCCAAAAATCCAACCCATCTGGCACAGCGTCGTCGAAGAAGTAATGGGCAGCGACGAACAAGGAATGACCGGCGTCCGCATCAGGCATCGTAAGACCGGCGAAGTCCAGACGATCGATGCCAAGGGAATGTTCGTGGCGATCGGTCATACTCCAAACACGCGTTTTCTCAACGGACAACTCGAAACGAATAAAGAGGGCTTTATCGTTCTCAAAGACCCGGCCCGTTCACTGACGAGCGTGGAAGGCGTTTTTGCCGCCGGCGATGTTGCTGACCCGATGTACAAACAGGCGATCACCGCGGCGGCCATGGGATGCAAAGCCGCATTAGACGCCGAGCGCTGGATTGAAACCCAGGAGACGCATGTCGAGCAACCGATAAAACAGCAGTGGGAGTGATGCTCTTACCGCGTGTGGTATGGGGTCGGGCAATGTCGCCACATTCCGCGGAAAAAGGGGCCAATCTATGATGGCAACCGCTGACCAAACGTTTCCCAGGGCTCACCGTCTCAGCGGAAATCTTGCATTTGCCGCGGTCTACGACAAGCGCGTTAAAACGTCGCGCGGCCCGTTGTCGATGTACTCGCTTCCAAACAAATTGCCGCATCATCGTCTGGGCCTTTCGATTTCCCGACGGGTGGGCAGTGCCCCGGTGCGGAACCGCATTAAACGCCTGCTGCGAGAAGCGTTTCGATTGCATGCCCGTGATGCGGAAAAGGGGTACGATCTCGTCATCGTTGTTCGACAGCACCTGCCGTTGAAATTAATCGAGTATCAACGGTTCATGGCCGAGATGTTTCGAAAGAGCCAGCAATCCTGGATTGGATGAAACTGTTTTTAAGTCCTTTTTAGGAGTTCATGCATGCGTGCAATCGTCACCGGGCAGGTGGGTGTGAATAAAGGGCCTTACTTGGAGGCGGTAAAAACCGCTGCAGTGAACGCCGGGCACGACCTTGTGGTCTGTCACGTCGGGCAGATGATGTACGCTGAAGCACCGATGTTCCCGCCGGTCGGATTTTGAATTTGCCTATCACCCGCCTGAATACGCTGCGCCGTGCGGTGTTCAAAGAAATCCTCAACATCGCCAATCAGCACGAACACGTGCTGATTAATACGCATGCAACTTTCCGCTGGCGGCATGGTCTGTTTGCAGCGTTTGATTTCGATCAACTCAAAGCCTTCAACCCCGACATCTATATCACCATGCTGGACAATGCCGAAAGCGTACACCAGCGACTGCTGCGTGATCACGATCTGGACCACACGCTGAAAGACATCATGGTCTGGCGTGAAGAAGAACTCCTTGCGACGGAAATCCTGGCGAATATCACGCGCGGCTACGGGCACTTTTTCATGATCAGCCGGGGGCGAAATGTGCCTACGAACCACACCATTTACCGCCTGATGTTCGAGCGCTATCGAAAAAAGGTCTACGTCTCATTTCCTATGAGCCATGTGATGGACCTCCCCGACACTCTGGCGGAGATCGACCGCTTCAAGGCAACGATAAGCGAGCATTTTATCGTTTTCGATCCAGCCGATGTGGACGAATTCGTATTGCACACCACCGCACTCAAAGCGATGCAGGAAGGCCAGACTACAATCCAAGTAATGGCTGCCGAAGGGCCACTGATGCTCAAGACCTCTGATGTGGCTCAAATCAGCGGCGACATTATGGGCCAGATCTACGCGCACGATTTTAAAATGGTCGACCAGAGCGACATGATCATCAGCCTGGTCCCCGAACTTCCCAACGGCAAGCCCGGCCTGAGCAGTGGGGTCGAGCGCGAATTGCATCATGCCTTCGAGGGAGGAAAAGAAGTGTTTGTGATCTGGACCTGCCGGGCAAACCCCAGCCCATTCATCACTGAAACCGCGACGCGTGTTTTCAGCAGCACCGCCGACGCAATCGCATATTTCCGATCGCGCAATTATATCAGATAAGCAATATCAGATAAGTGCTCGCCTCCTCGATTCCGTAACAATTTGACATCGCGACCCCGCAAGATTCTACTTACATCGGTATTTTGCGGTGGGTTAGGTTCGTACCGCAGGCCTGAATCGTTTTCCCGTTCATACCCTCAGGAGGCGCTAAGCATGTCAGCCAATGCATCGAAATTTCGTCGAGATCTTTTCCTGTCCGCGTTAGCCGGCACCTTGCTGCTGATGCCCGCATCCCGTGTGTTGGCCGATGCGGATACCGCTCAGAAATACCTGAAAGACGCGCAGACCGCCTTTGACGCCAACGATGCAAAAACGGCCGGCGACAATTTAAGCCTCGCTGAGGCCGAACTCGACGGTATCCCCGACGCCACCAAGGCCCCTATCGCCGAAAGCATTAAGACCCTGCGCGACAAGATCAACGGCGCCGCTAACGCCGACGCAAAAAATGCCGCGGTCAAAAATGTGGATGACCTGATGGGCGTAGCCAAGCAGTCATTTGATGCGCCTCAGACCTTTGACGAAACCGACAAAGCAATCACGGATTTTTTAGCCATCGATCAGAACAAAGCATTGATCGGCGATGAGGCTGTCGCGAAATACCTCAAGACGCTTTCAACGTATCGAAAAGTCGCGCACGCCAAGGCGATCACCATCTATATTGCATCTGCAAAGGACAAGCTTGACTCCGCCGAGAAGGATTGGCCTGATAAGAAGAAGGAATTGCAAGCAGTTGAAAACGACGTGGAGACCCAGCCGGATGCTGTGAATTTTCAGCACGATCTGGATGCGATAACCGCGGTGCTCGGTGGAATTCCCGGGGACAATGCCGACGGCAAAGTGCTTCGAACCCGATTCACTAAACTGCAGGCTGATTTCGACGGGGTCATCTTCAAGAGCAAGGCAACCGAGACCTTCAGCCGAATCAAAGACAACTGGGAAGGATATGCTGACGAATACAACGGCTGGGACCAGGAAACCACCGCTCCGACTTTCGACAAACTGCTGCACGAACAAGGCGACGCCGCGTCGTTGCTGTTCTGTCCCAAGTCCGCTGGATTGGTAAGTCGATCCACTACTGAGGTCGACGAGTGGATGAAGGATGATGTCATTCATTCTCTCTACGGCAGCGACGACAAGATCAAAGGCTATATCAACAAGATCCTCGCCGATCGAAAGGCCGCGCTCGATAAGCTTGCCGGTTTCGCGACCGGCGTTATCGCCGAAGCAGAGAAAGCGAGCATCAATCAGGACTCGCGCGATCGTCTGGAGCAGTTATCCAGTGAAGATCTGACACACTGCCTGGAGGGATCCGATCAACTCAAACCGCTGCAGGACCGGGCGATGAAAATCGTCCATGCGTATGACGCCAAGGTGGGTGGTGATGCCGCCGCTCACCAGAAGTTGTATGACGATCTCGTTGCCGCCGGCACAAAAGCCTGGCCCGCCATGGCCGCCAAGGTGCAGGCATCAGACGACTTTGACGCCAATGCGATCATGCAGAATCCCGACAATTTCAAAGGCAAGGCCTATCACTTTAAAGGCGTTAATAACCGCATGGGTTGGGAATACTCCCCAGGCAACGGCTATCAATTCGCCATGACCAGCGAGGGAACCCCCGTCGCCGGCAAGTTCGACACCACCGTCAAGGCATCGGTGAAAGATGTAAGCAAGCGAACGGCCAAGGATTTGCCGGATGAAGACTACGAATTCATCGCTACGGTCGAGGATGTTGGGCCTATCGTGAAAATCTCGCCGCACCACCGGTGATATCAAAACCACCGACGGGGAAGCCGTCGGTACCGTTACTTCCGAAGCGAATGTCACCGTGAAAGGCGTTCGACTGAAGATCGTGGCACTGCATGCGGGCCCGGTTACTGTTGCGGAGGATCAGGGCCAGGTCAACGCCGATGGAACCCTCGAGCGCCGGCTCAGTAAATCAGTTGGTAAACTAGCGGTGGTGTATGAATCACTTTGTTCTCAAACTGACCGTGAAAATGGACTTACCGAAATGAAAAATCAACTTCTGGTCGAAGCGCTTCGCAACGGCAACGGCATGCTCAAGATGACGCTGGCCGACATGACCGATGCCGACCTGGCACAACGTCCGGTTCCAAACGCCAATACGGGGCTTTGGCAGCTGGGGCATTTGATTTCATCTGAAGCGCACATCCTCAATGCCTGTGCCTGCAAAACGCTGGTGGAACTGCCCTCCGGTTTTGCCGAACGGTATAAAAAAACCGCCACCGGTGAGAACGATCCGGCAAAGCTTGGCACGAAGGACGAACTGCTGGGCTTATTGGACAAGGTGCGTGAAAGCTCCGCGGACTGGTATGCGACCCTCACGCCCGAGGAGCTTGACGCCCCCGCGCCGGAGAACATCCGGAGAATTGCCCCGTCGATCGGCCATGCTGCCCATCTTCTGGCCGCCCACGCCGCCATGCACCTGGGACAAATTCAGGTGCTGCGTCGCAAGCTCGGCAAACCTGTCATCTTTTAAGCAAGTGCGTCGGTATTCAGCTGACCGACGTGCTGAGGCTGTCTTTCATGACGGGCAGTACGATTTTGAACGTAGTGCCCGCGCCTTGCTGCGAATCGAAGGTCAGCTGTCCTCCGTGCGCTTCGATAATTTCACGCGCTATTGTGAGCCCAAGTCCCGCGCCGGTAGGCCCGTTGACATGAGGCACGCGAAAGAATTTTTCGAAGATGCGGTGACTGTATTCTTTGGGAATGCCAGGGCCGCTGTCTGCAACGGCCAGCAATACCTCGCCGGCCATCGCAGCGCCGCTTACGCGGACCGATCCACCGACGGGTGTAAATTTCATCGCGTTGGACAGCAGGTTTGTCATGGCCGATCCGATCGATAGCGGATCGGCATTCACATCCGGAAGATCCGGGCTGACGTTTACCTCCACAGTGATTTTCTTCTCCAGAAAGCCCGGACGCAGCGCGTCCAATGCCGTGGCGGTCATGTCCGCAAGCTTCATTCGTCGGAATTGAAGCTGCGCCCGCCCTGCTTCCAGCCGGCTGATGTTCAGTAGATTCTCAATAATGCGATGCAGGCGCTCGCTGTCTTCCCGTGCGGTGGCGATCAACGATTTCTGCTGTTCGGTCACCGGCCCGAACTTGTTTCCGCTCAACAGGCTTAAAGCCATTCGCATCCCCGTCAAAGGCGTGCGAAGTTCGTGCGAAACGGTAAGGACCATGCTGCTCTTGGCTTCATCCGCGCGGCGAAGCGGTGTCACATCCACAAGAATGACCGTCACACCGATCATCTCGTGCCCCTTGCCAAGCATCGGCACGGCGGGGGAGGAGAAATCGTTCTTCGCCGTGATCGAACAGCTGGACCGCGGCCGAATATCCGTGCGGTTCGATCGGTTTCTGGTGCAACAGGATGGATTCATACAACGGCGTCAACCAGCGCAGGCTTAACTTGTCCAGCGTCTTACCGATCTCTATTTCAAAATGTGTCTTGGCTGCGACATTGGCCATCTCCACCGATTGATTCGGCCCGATGACAAACACCGCATCCGGCAAGGTGTCGATCGCCAGCTGGGTTGTCTGCTGCGTTCGTTCCAGTCGGTCGCGGTCCAACTGACGAAATTCTCGAAGGCGCTTGGCCATCGAATTGAACGCTTCGGCAAGCAACCCGATTTCGTCGCGCGAGCGAACCTGCAGCATCAAGTCCAGGTCCCCCGCTTCGATTTGCCGCGCCGATCGTGTCAGCGAGCGCAACGGATAAAGCATCGAAGCGCCAGCCGTCCAGACGATCATCGCGGACAATAAAACGGCGGTAATCACTAACACCAGCAGTGCGTTTCGGAAGGCTCCCAGCGTCTGCTTTACCACGCCGTTCACAGATCCCATGTTGTTCATGTTCATATCCGCGATCTGCTGGGCAATTTGTTTGGTTTCCCAGAACCGCGGCAGAAGATCCTGCCGGTAAAAATTAACGCGATTGGTCTGGGCACTGTTGAATTGCCGGTAATGAGCTGCAAGCTGATGCCAAAGGTCGCTCAGACGCTGCGTGCGATCGCGCTCACCCGGAAGACTGATGTTCCCAAACTGCAGATACAGGTTTTGTTCGAACACATTCTGAATCTGGTCGAAATCTTTAACCGGACCGGAATCGGCGTCCCAAAGCGAAGCCTGGGCACGCGTGTCCAGAACATCCAGCTGCTCCTTCATTGTCTGGCAATAGATGACGCTGTCGTAATTCTCGCGAAAAACGCCTTCGAGCGTATGACTGAATCGCGTAAAGACATAGATGCTTAACCCACTGACGACGAGGAGAACAAACAGCAATGCTCCGAATCCCAGCCAGAGTTTATGCTGCAGGCGGATCATCGGCAGGCTCCGAAAACGCAGACTCGTATCGCTTCATCCGGCGAACAACCGTGCCAGAGTCAATCTCCAGGATGTTAGCCGCCTGACGCAGGGATCGCGCAACCGAAACAACCCGGCGGATATGAAGCTCCTCGACAACAGATAACGGAACCAAATCCCCGATGGAAATATGCGATGCCGTATTCAACAGATTTGGTGGCAGATGCTCCACGCCGATTTCCTGCCCGTTGCAAATCAAAACAGCGCGTTCTATCAGGTTGCGGAGTTCCCGCACGTTGCCCGGCCACCGATGTTGCGAAAGTACATGCATCGCTTCGGTGGTGAAACCGGCGACGTTGCGATGGTTCTTTCGACCAAAGTTGCCGACATACCGCTGGGCGAGCAGTGGAATATCCGCGGGCCGATTCCGAAGCGGCGGGATATCAATCTGCACCACATTCAAGGCAAGCAGCAGATCCGCTCGAAATTGCCCGCTTTCAACAGCGTGCTGCAAATCCGTGCTGGTGGTCGCGATCACGCGCACGTTGATCGCCCGGCGAGTTACCTCATCGGATCTTTCAAATTCCTGATCCTTCAGCAGACGCAAGACGCGCGGCTGTAACCGCAGCGGCAGTTCATTGATCTCTTCCAGCACCAGCGTACCGCCATGACAAAATTCTGCTTTATGGAAAAGCTCACTTTCCAGGGCATCGCCTGAATCGGACCGACAGGTCACGACCGCGAAGGGCTGCTCGGCGCGATCGCTCCATATATGGATTGCATGCGCGAGGCGGCCTTTGCCGGTACCGGTTTCACCGCCAATCAGCAGATTCGCCTGGCTTCGCGCGACCCGGCGCGCCAGATCCAGAGCCGCCACCATTGCGGGTTCGGCCGCGGCTAAGTCCGCCTGCGCATCTTCTTCGCCTAAGGCGGCTTGCAAGGCCTCGACCCGGCGTTCCAACTGCCGCCGCTCGGCAACCTTGCGCGTGACATGAAGCACCTGGGCAGCCTCGAACGGCTTGGGTATGTAATCGCTGGCACCACGCTTCATCGCCTCGACTGCTGTTTCAACGGATGCATAGGCGGTAATAACAATAATCCGTGTCCAGGGATTCTGTGCAAGAAGTTGCGGCATGAAGTCGAGGCCGTTCTGCATCCCCAGGCGCAGATCCAGAAATATCAGATCAAACGCCTGTTGTGAGACTGCATCCAGCGCATCATCGATCGTGCTGGCGGTTGCGACCGAATACCCCTCCGCCTCTAGGCACATGCAGAGCATCAGCCTGATGTTGGCTTCGTCGTCCACCACGAGGACACGCAAATTAGATAACGGATCGTTGGCCACGATCCCGACCTTATACATGAAATCGCGTTACGGTGGAGGTGATTAGGTCGACCATAGCTACGGGATAAAATCCGTTCGCGACATCTGCTGCATAAATAGGCATTACTATGGAGAAGCCAAACCATTGCACTTTTTCAGGCAAATGGGAGTGGATCGCGCGGGTTAGTGTATTTTGCAGCAGTGAAACCGCAAGTGCCGAGGAACTAAACATCACCGCACACGAATAGTGCAACTAGGGAAATTCCCCCTTATTGCTTTGAGAATCAACAGATGGGAATCGCAGAAATCAAGTCGCCTGCGCATTTCGCAAGCGTTGCGCTATCTTCCACTATATACGGGTTCTGACTGCATTCGAGACAGGGCATGCAGCCAATCAGTGGCCGTAGAAACCGCGATTGCATCAATAATGCGCACCGCCCGTATTGAATGTTGTGTGTGCAACTCATTTGTGCATTTAATTTTTTCTCCCGGCGAACGCGAGCTTTACTTCCTGCCTTTCTTCGGTTCGGCACTACCTTTGCCAAGGCTCATGTCCGCAGCCGGTGTATCTCAACACTGTAAACCAAGTTTTTACCGGAGGTGTTTTCGACCGTTTCATGGCAAAGGGTATGTGACCATCTTCAATGATGAGGGATCCGTGGGGTTTTTTTTCAGGAGCAGTTTATGAAGGTAATGTTGGAAGGCGGACCAAAGTTAAACTTTGGCAGCAAGATAACTCGGTTGGGTCATCGCATGCGCGATCCCGAATGGCGCAGGTATTTCAAGACAATCCTTATCGGCAAGGCCATCGGAATGGCGCTGGTTCTGGCAATTATCGCCGGAATTGTGGTAATTCCCGCGATGCTGAATGGATCGGCACGCGGCCAGATGGCAGCCCCGACCACGACAGCATCGCCTTCGATGACTGCGATGCCGGGCATGCCTGCTTTGCCCGCAACAACTGCGGCTGCCGCCGCAACCCCCGCCCCAACCCCGGCGATGGTTGCCGACCTGACGGATCCGACCAAGAACACGCTTTGCATCAATCCGATCAATACCGCCTGGACGCTGATCGCAGCATTCCTGGTTTTCTGCATGCAGGCTGGTTTCACCATGCTTGAAGCAGGTTTCTGCCGAAGCCGCGAAACCGTCAACGTCCTCGTTGAATGCGTGTTCGACACCTGTCTTTGCGGATTCCTCTACTACACCTGGGGATATGCGTTCATGTTCGGGCAGGGCAATGGTTTCATCGGCTGGCACGATCCGAACGACGTCGCCGGCGCAACGGGAGCCGACGTTCACAAGTGGTTCTTCCTGCAGAACGTTACTGCTGCAACCCTGTACGGCGCAACAGGCGTGCCGGTCCTCGCTCACTGGGTCTTCCAGTTTGCCTTTGCTGACTGTGCTTCGACCATCTGCTCGGGCACAATGATCGGTCGTACAGATTTCATCGGCGACATCATCTACTCGGTGTTCGTATCTGGTTTCATCTACCCGATCATCGGTCACTGGGCCTGGGGCCCCGATGGTTTCCTCTACACCATGGGCGCCCAGAACGGGACTGCCGCTTGGGAAAACTACACCCACTTCCTGCCGAACCTGGGCCAATACTTCCACGACTTCGCCGGTTCAACCGTCGTTCACTCGATCGGAGGCTGGATCGCGTTGGCGGGCGGCATCATGCTCGGGCCAAGAATTGGACGAAAGTTCAAGCGCGATGGTGGTGGCCCCATGCTCCCACACGATCTGACCGTGGCGGTCATCGGTGGGTTCCTTCTGTGGTTCGGCTGGTACGGGTTTAACCCAGGTTCGTCGCTGTCGGCGATGGACTTCAGCGGTATTGGTCGTATCTCGGCCAACACCACACTGGCCGCCTGCACCGGTGGTCTTGCTGCTGAAATCTTCATGTTTTTCCGCCTCGGGAAGTGGGACGCCGCGGCGATCACAAACGGCTTCCTCGCCGGCCTGGTGGCCATCACCTGCCCGTGCTACTGGGTCAGCCCAACAGGTGCCTGCATCCTGGGTGCTGTTGCCGGGGTGATCGTTATCCTGGGTGTGGATCTGCTTGAATTCCTTCGGATCGACGATCCAATCGGCGCATGGCCGGTCCACGGCCTCTGCGGTGTCTGGGGCACATTGTCCCTGGGCCTGTTCGCCAGCGGCGAATATCAGGCAACTGGTAGTCAGCCTGGTGGTGTTCCGACTGTTTCCGGTGTCGGTGTCGGCGCAGGACAGGGACTGGCGGGCGTGTTCTATCACGGCGGTTGGACCCTCTTTAAGGCTCAGTGCCTTGGCAGCGGAATCATCTGTGCGTCGACTTTCGTCGTAGCGATGATCCTCTTCGGCGCATTGCACCTGGTGGGCCGCCTCCGTGTCTCCCATGAGGGTGAATTGGAAGGTCTGGACATCCACGAGCATGGCATCTCGGCTTATCCCGAGTACGTCATCTCGAGCCTGGCTGCCCCTCGCGGCATGGCAAAGGATACTGTAGGTTACATGCCGGCTGAGGAACTCGCGTCTAAGAACTAAATGACCCGTGGTTCTCATTGGTAAGACTTTTCGTGGATTGATTGGCGGGTCGGGTGTTCGCACCCGTCCCGCCGATCGCCCCCGCCACTCTTTTGGAGCTAGAAAAATGAAGTTGATCATTGCCATCATCCGGCCTGAAAAATTTGAAGAGGTGCAGGATGCCCTGGATGCGTCACAGGTTCATCTGATGACAGCCTCGGATGTTCGCGGTTGCGGAACGCAACGTGGATATGCTGAAAACTATCGCGGCAACAAAGGCGTTATCCGCCTGATCTCCAAGGTTAAGCTGGAGATCGCTGTCAACGACAACTATGTCGAGCAGACCGTGAAAGCCATCTTAAACGCTGCCAAGACCGGTAAAATCGGTGACGGCAAAATCTTCGTGCTTCCGTTGGAAGAGGCCTACCGGATTCGCACCAGCGAACAGGGAAGCGTCGCCATCGGACCGTGAGATCGAGCGAATCATTGTCTTTAGGATATCCAGAGCCCACGGCCTTGCCGTGGGCTTTTTGTTTTAGCTTGAGAAACAATGTCACGGTCGGCAGGCGGGACAGTGAGAAATGCTGTGTTGACCCGACAGGAAGAACAGCATCAGATGGCGCTCGCCAGTTCAGGCCGCCGCTGTATCACATGGCTTCGGACCTGAGCGGCATAAACGTCTATCGAAAATTGTCTGGCCTTTTTCAGCGCTTGGACTGACATTGAATGAAGACGATCGCGATGATCGTCCAGATCAGAGATTGCTTTTGCCAGAGCAGCAATGTCGCCGGTGGGGACGATTTCCCCGTCTATACCAGCATCCACCACCTGCCCGCATCGTGGTGTTGCGATGACAGGCAGGCCATGCGCCATCGCTTCCACCTGCGTCAGCGCGAAGCTGTCGGACATAGTAGGCAGGACAAACAAATCCGCCGATCGATAGACCGCTGCTGCATCCCCGCGCAGGACGCGGCCTATGAATTGAACATTCGATGGTGCCGACGCCACAGCCTGAGCCGAAATACTGATTTGTCCGGCAACTACGAACTTAATCGAACGATCTTTCAGTAAACGAGCAGCTTCCAGAAAATAAGGAATACCCTTGCGGAGGTTTACCGTACCCAGCCAGAGCACGGTCAGCGGTTGAGAATTATTTGGCAGTTTCGGGATGCACGGGGAAGACAGTTCATAAGCAAGTGGAACCACGACCACTTTTTCAGGCGCCATCCCCTGTTCTATGATGGCCTGCCGGGTCCACTCGGAATACACCAGCACCATCGAGGCTGCATCCCATTCAGCGCGACAGCGATCGTAATATTCGCTGGGCACATTCCCGGGGATAGCCTCCCAGCCGGGCCATCGGATCCGCTCTGCCTGGACCACCTTTTCCTCCACAATGCCCGGGTCAGCCTGATCGATGATGCTGAAAATGCCTTTTTTATTCAGTAGTTGAATCGTTTCGAGGCAAACCGATTTGCAGCCGTAAAAAACGGTCGAGTCAGGTGAAAGGGGCCGACGGCGCAGATCGCGGTTCACACGCGAGCAGAAGCGCTCGCCTTCGCGAATAAATTCGCGATGCCCTGCTTCATTCGAAAGATCCGCGCCGCGGGATCGACGTGTCACCATGTCAAATAACGTCGGCAAATTAAATGAGACGACCTTGGATGGCGGCAGTTCCGCGGACCATCGGTTGGCGAATGCTTTAATTCGACCAGGCATCTTCTGAAGGAGCGGGCGAAATCGACCCGCCCAGTTTTCAGTGTAAAAAACGTCAAGCGTGTGCTGCCGCTGGAACGCGCGGGGTGTCGCGTAGTGCTGACGGGCTCCGTATTGTGAAACAATCCAACCCATGTGTTTTACCGATCGATCGGCTGACTAGGAACGATGTGATAGCGCGTCTCATCCAACGGTCGCCCCTCCCGCGCGCTGATCACCGCTTCTTCCAGCCGCAGCACCTGCCGGGGCATGTAGAAATGAGCACTTTTGTCCAGGGCGCGGTAAGACATGTCGCGCAGCAGCTGGCGATCCTCGTCCAGTCTGCGAATAGCCTGGGCAATGGCGTTTCCGTCATACGCGGGCACGATCAGGCCATCAATCCCATCATGGACCACCTCGCCGCAGTTGGGCGTCGTGATAACCGGAAGCGCCTGCGACATCGCTTCGAGTTGTGACACGGCAAAACCGTCCGACAGCGTTGGCAGTACAAATACGTCTGCCTTGCGGTACAGCGGAAGGGTCTCGGTTCGGGGAATCCGACCCAGGAACGTCATGTTTGACGGCGCTTTTTTGACCACATCCTGTGAAATGTGAATGGGTCCGGCGACGATGAATCGAACGCTGCTGTCCTTTTCCAGCTGCCGAGCTGCCTCGATGAGGTATTGGATCCCCTTGCGGAGATTGACCAGGCCTAACCAGAGCACGACCAGCGGTTGGTCGAAATTTCGCCGCGCCGGCAGATGCGATTTCTCGGGCTCAAAGGTGGGTGGAATGACCACGATTTTCTTGCCGTCGACCCCCTGGCTCATCAACGCTTTGCGCGACCAGTTGGAATTTACCAGCACCATGCTGGCCTCGGACCACTCGGCGTCCAGGCGTTGCCAATACTCATCGGGAATGCGGCCCGGGAGTTTTTGCCAGCCGGGGTATCGCTCGGCTTCGTCGTAGACCAGTTGCTCTTCCACACGCGCCGGGTCCACCTGATCGCAGATGGTAATAATGCCTCTTTGCCGAAGCATCCGCAGCGTTTCGAGACAACCGGTACTAAAACCAAAAAAAAGATCCAGCGCCGGGTCAAGCTCGCGCCTGGACAAATCCTCGGCAACCTGGCGCGCGAAGACTTCACCGAATCGGGCAAAATTCAGGAATTCATCACGGATGTTTTCCTTTTGAGTTCCGAATCGGATCCGATCGCGCAGCGTAGACAGGTTGAACGAAACCACCTTGGAGTTGGGAACTTCCGGATGATATCGACCGGCGAACGCGCGTAATTGACGTGGGCCGAATTTCAAAATCGACTGACCGCGTCGGCACCACGCTTCGGTATAAAGCAGGCGAAGCTCCTCGCGATGGGCAAAACCACGCGGGACACCATAATGCTGCCTCGCGCCGATTTGAGAGATAATCCAGCGAAAGCTCATCGAGTTATACTTTGAACCAACTGCACGCTTTACCCTTGACTTGCAACGCCGGCATTTAAACTACTCAGGTCATTCTGGAACCGAGCCACCGCCGACAATTGGACGCAGAAGGGGAATCAGGATGAAAAGGCATAACCCGCCAAGAAAAAGCCCGTACAGATCCGTAAAAAGAAAGTCGCGGTAGGTTCTAAAAAGCCAGGTTGCAAAGCCGAGACTGAAAAGGATATGGATCGGCTTGCCACCGCTGTTTTGCAGGGCACGCTCGCTGACTCCCATCAACCAGCCGACCAGCATTCCTCCTTCGATGATTCCACCCAGGCCAAATTTAAAATACCACGATCCCACAAGCCCCTTGGAAATAGTCGTGCCGTTGCGACCCGAGCCCGCGTAGGCGTTGTTGTACCACTCCCAGAGTTCATCCACCGGTTTATCGTGCCACAGCGCACGGGGAATGATTCCAACAACCACATCTATCGCTGTTTTTGGCATCGCCAGGACAAACCCCTCGCCCGGGAAACGATCTGAATAAAAGAAAGGAACTGCGTCTGGAATTAATGCGTAACCCAGTAGACCTTCGGAAAACATGGTGTTTCCCTGGTTGGTTGTCAGGCTCAGTTGCGAAAGGTCGGCTCCCTCATAGCCGGAACTACGGAAAGTTCCTTGAAACTGCACGATATACTGCATCACGACAGTCAGCGCGCCGCAGATCAGAAACGCCTTCAGGCTGAACTTCCGGAAGACCATCGCCGCTCGAGCCTGATACTTGATAAACAGGATCGCAATGGGGGGTAAAACGTTAAAGGCAATGTTTCCTCGCCGACCCGATTCAAAAGCCACCATCGCGTAGAAAACCCAGATGGTGAAACCAAGCAGCCTGAGCAATAACGTTGGCGCAATGAGAATGGTATAGACAATCGACAGGATTCCGCTTACTTCGCCCACCTGCATAATCTGGGCGACGTATCCACCCCAGTTGTAGTTCAGATTGCCAGTGCGATACACGGTGAATGCGGGACCACCGGTCCATCCGGCAAACATGGCGTGGTAAATCGACACATACCAGGGCTCAGAGGTAAATAGAAAATAGGGACTTATACCAAACGCCGCGAGAGCGAGCATGACGAAGAGATAAAACCGCGCGCCTCCCGGATCGGGCACCGCCAGCAATAGTTTCTCAGCCCAGACCCCGCGTTGAATCGACAGGCCGATGCTCATCATCATCACGAAAAACACGTGAAAGAAAGCAGCTTTGGCAACGACAGTCGGACCCACGCTTGGCTGAGATATGTAGTCGTGATGGAACCAGTGCGTGAAATAATCCTGGCAAAACCAGCAGAGCACGCCACCCCAGAGAACCAATCCCCCGATGCCAAACCGGCGGGGGAAATTCATAAATTCGCCGATCAGATAGACCGCCGACAAAATCGTAAAACACAGGAACCCCAAGTCCGTGAGATCCTGCGATCCCCCCGACATCCAGGACATCCCGGTCAAAAGCATGGGAATCAGAAAAGGAACCCATTGCTGCTTGGAACGGGGGACGAAAATCAACTCCCGCGTCACCGCCTGCTCGGCAACAGGTTCGTCGTAATAAGACGGGATTACATAACTCATCGTTGTCCGTTGTCCAAGTGACGGCATCCAACCAAAACCAGCTGTAACGCCGATGCCCGATCTTTATACGCCCCGCTCCGCCGGACGTTCTATACACTATCACAGGATCGGTCCGCACGCAGACTTTTTGCCAGGCGGATCGCGGTTTCGTATCACTCAGTCCGATAACCACGCGGCAATTTCGCCACGACCATTGAAATTAAGCCAACACCCCAACTGCCCTTGCCGCAGCGATCAACCCAACAACCGGATCGCCGCGCTTCCGCCACTCGCTGAGCACTTCTGTGGATGCGGCTTTCATCCGCTCTGCAACACCATCATCGGTCACATTCATGAGCGATCCCTGTAATGCGGACAAGTCACCCGGCGGAAACAACCGCCCATTCACGCCATCACGCACCAGCTCCGCCGCCGCCCCCACCACATTGCTGCTGACCACCGCGAGTCCCGCGCACACCGCTTCATTAATCACAAGTGCCCAGGGTTCAAAATCACTCGGAAGCACCAGCACATCGCAGTTGCGATAAATTGCGCTGACTGTCGCCTGGTCGTCTATGAAACCCAGCCACAAAACCCGGCCTGACAAGTCCACCGGGATCCGGGCCATCAGGTCCGCTTTCAACGCTCCGTCCCCCACCACCACCAAATCCCAGTTCATTCTCTCGCGGGCAATGGATGCGAACGCATCAACCAGTAAATCAACCCGCTTTAATCCAATCAACCGCCCGCTATAAACCAGGCGTTTCCGCAGCGGGTCAAACTTAAACTGTTCGGCAGCAGATTTGATAGCCTCGGCTGGCAAAGATTCTATTAATGTATAGTCGGGTTCATAAGGGAAATAGAATATTTGATCAGACCTGGCGCCGTATTTCAGAAAATAGTCGCGGCCCAATGACCCGCAGGCGAAAATGCCGCTGCACCATCGCACCACCCGGCTCACAAACAATTGCTTCGCGATCGCCTTAAGTCCTGTCGCGCAGTCTCCATGAATGTTGCTGTCCCCGAATAAAAAACACGGGATGTGGGCCTTATTGCACCAGCGGATGATCCTCAATCTGCCGGGATCGTTGTAACCGAAGACAACGACCATGCGGATATCGTGGTCCTTCAGCCATTGGATGATTTTCCAGCCGCGTTTGAACTCCTTGATTGCATTAGCAGGCCGGGTCGCGTTGGCGGAATCTTCGCCGGAGCCAAACTGCACCGCACCGATCTCCGGAGGAGCTGCGAATTTCCAGTTGGAATTGCTGGTTTCGTGGGTGTAAAGGCTATAAAGCTGAATCTGCGGAATCTCGCGTGCGACCCGCATATGTAATGCAATGCGGTAAGGCGTCTGTGAATTGACAATAATCGCAAGCCCCGGTCGGGAGGGATCGGTGGAACAGTAAACAGAATCTGACGACACGATGGGCTGAGACATAGTTAACGTCTGCGAAGGAAATCTCCCAACTTACAGGGTATCAAGATCCGCCTGGCGATCCACGCTTTTGCGATGCGAGACTCTGATAGAGTGCTTCGTACTTCTTGCCCAGCGGTGCTGCCGCCAGACGGTCGAACACCCACTGCCGGCCGCGCACACCGCGGCTGACGCGGTCGACGGGGTTGTCCAGTAATATCTTGATCTCCCGGGCAAACGCCTGAGGTGTGCGATCGGTAATGACGGCGCCGGCGGTCTGGATTTCTTTCCAGATGTCAGTCCCGCTGGTTGTCAACACCGCCATGCCGCACGCCATCGCTTCCACTATTGCCAGCCCGAAATTTTCTTGTTGCGTCGGCAGTGCAAAGACGTCCGATGCCTGGCAAAGCGATAGCTTCTGCTTTCCCGTAATCAATCCAAGGAACAGCACGCGGTCCTTCAGTTTCAATTTCTCCACCAGTCGTTGCAGATGCTGCTCGTATGCTGGTTCCCCTGTTCCTGCAATCAGCAGGATGCAAGCCGGCGAAGCATCCTGCAAAATCGACAGGGCGCGAATAAGAATGTCAACGCCTTTTTTCTCGTGCAATCGACCGAGAAACAGCACCTTGGGACTGTTTTGCAGATCGGCGGGAAGTAACTGCATTGCCAGTTCGGGGCCTGGTAACTGCTCCATGGGATCGAGGTCGACCAGACATGGAAGCACTGCGGTCTTAGGGTTACTGAACCATTTTCGAGCTTGAACGAGTTCGGCGTCAGCTGTGAAGTGAACGGCGGCAGCGGCATCCAAAAGTCGGCGGGCGAACATCGCGAGATACACGCGTTTTTTCAATGTCCTCTGCGACATGGACCAATCGTCGAGCATACCATGGACAGACAACAAATACGGAACTTGATAGCGGCGTGCCAAAGCAGCCATTCGGAGATTGCCCATCAACCACGGCGCGTGCAAATGAAGCACATCGGCGTGCTTCAGCATGTCATGTCCGACCAGAGGAAGCTGGAAATACCCCAGCGACTTAAGTGGTGCCGCTGGCAAAGGCACCGCCAGCAGGCGCGGCAGGCCCTTCTGGCCGGTCTTCCAGGAATCCGGGACGTCCGCGGCGTCATGGCACATCAGCGCAACATCATGCCCAGCATCACCCAGCACCTTGCACCAATCCAGCACTGCACGGGCAACGCCTCCTTCTGAGAGTCGGATGGTCGGCAAGTACTGAACGATTCGCAGATGCATGCTCAACCCGTCGCCCGGTCTCTTTCGGACGGACTCGCCTGATGCGGAAATGACAGGATTTTCGCGGGTAGCGATAGATTCTTTCGCCGCTTGCCCTGCGCGGTCGGAGGCGCTTTTATTTTAGAAGTCGCTCGTGGATCATTGATTGGATCGCCGGCGTGGGTGGCTTTGAGTCGCTCCTGCACCCGTTTGGCGTAATCCTCGGAGAGTTCGAAACCAACGAATCGTCGATTCAGTTTCTTAGCGACGACCAGTGTGGTCCCGCTGCCTCCAAAGGGGTCCAGCACCGTTTCACCAGGATTGGAGCAGGCACGGATCACGCGTTCTAAAACCTTCTCCGGCATCTGGCAGCCATGCCAGCCGGCGCGTTCCTTGAACGTGCCGCAGACACGCGGCACATGCCAGGTGTCCTCCTCGGCGGTGAAGCTTTCCGGTGCGTCCTGCGGGCGAAGAATCCAGGTGTCATCCGGTAAACGCCCCCGCGAATCGGCGCGAGCATCTGCGTAAACAAGCTGACGGGCGGAGGGCACGCGAATGTCCTCAGTATTGAATGTGAATTTGGTCGCATCTTTGACGAAGTGAAACAGATGGGTGTGGCTGCGGCTGAATTTGTACTTGCAGTTGATGCCAAACGTGTAGTACCAGATGACCCAGCTACGGCAGACCAGGCCAAGATCGCGCTGAAACATCAGCTTCAGCTCTGCCGCGAAATCGTCACCGATGGCCAACCAGAATGTGCCGTCGGGTTTCAGCGTGCGAACCAGGGCTTTGCCCCATTTCCGGCTCCAGTCGAGGTATTCTTCGGCTTTAAGACGATCTTCGTAAATGTCGTATTTATATCCGATGTTGAACGGTGGATCGGCAAACGCCAGGTCGACGCTGCCCTGCGGAATCCGCTTCATCCCGGCGATGCAGTCCGAATTGTAAAGCCTGTCGAGTTGGATCGAATTCTTTGACTGAGCTGACATGAGCGGAGATTAACGTCCGTGTCCCCGCGCTTCAAGAAAGGGCTCGCAAACACACGTGTTATCCACCAGCGTTTTCCTCGTCCGGATTGTCGGGCTTCCATTTGTAGAACAGTTTGGAGATTTTGCTCGACAGGGAACTGAGCATCGAGGTTCGTAATGAGGTGGCATGGGTGCTGTCGGAGGGATCGTAATCAAAGTCCGCTGACAACTCTTTCCCATGTGAAGCGCCCATCGGCCAGAGCACATTTCCCGTTGTCACGTCCAACACCTGTACGCGCACAGCGCATGGGCATGGACCACGCTTTGGGTTACATCCCCCACCACCGATGACTCCACCAGATCCACATATATGACCTGCTTGGCGCCCACTGCGCGACCAACGGCCTGACAACTCATGCTGCGGAACTTGGTCGGGTCTTCCTCCCGCATCGGCGCAAGCTTGTCCGGATCGATCAGCGGCAGTTCGGCCTCTTTTTTCAATTCATCATCTATCTGGTGGGCAATCTGGTCCCCGTCAAGGACGGTTTCGTCGGGACTGCGATAATTCTCCACCAGTACCAGCGTCGCCACCTTATTCGGAACGTATTCAGCGGGCACCGGCACTTCGCCGAAGGCTTTGTGCAGCAGCACGCCCGGTATTTCACACCCGCTCAACAGGCAAAGTGGAAACGCTGAACACAAAACGATCGAAGCTGATCGACGAATAGAATGTGGCTTAAATGTAGGCATGGAATTGCGATCGGCATGATGGACAAGGTCGCTCAGTCGCGATCTTCGTCGTGCGGGTAGAACCGCTTGGCAACTTCAGTGGTAAATACATCCACCGTTTTCTGAGTGACGGTGGATTCGGTTCCGATGGGAACGCCGTCCTTTGGATCCTCTTTATTGTCGACCACGGATATGTCCTCCTCGTGGAACGCAACTCTTGCCTTCGGCGAAACATCGCCGGGCCGGGACATTTCAATGACCTTTAAGTCCCCTTTCAGCACGCCGTGAAATAGCTCAGGGGCACCAGAATGCGTGCTGAATTCTTTGATCTCCAGGTAGATCAATCGTGTGCCGTTGAATTTCAGGGCGGTATCGGTGATCGGCTCGAAATCCACCTCTGTATGATCATCCTGATACTGGACCACGGTGTTGGCGAGTACGGGAAATTCCGTGCCTTTCAGCAGGTCGGGTTTATTATCCCTGGCGATCTGAATCAGCTTGCTTTGCAGGCTTGCCGCGATGTCCAGCCGCAGGTCGGGAAAGTCTGTTTTCATGCTGTTATCCATCCAGACCATCACGATCACGGTTTGATTGGCCAGGCCTTTGTAGGCGGCATCGATATGCCGGGGCACCGCGCACCGCCAATCCGATGACCGCGCCCGCCTGATCGCAACCGCCCAGGGACAGCGGCCCCAGAAGCATGACGCTTGTGGCCAGACATCGAAATATAAACCGAATCAACTTAACTCCCTGGTTCAGGACTTCTTTCGATATCGATCACCGCAAAAATTCCCCGGCAAAAGCCAACGCGACGGCTTCGATCGCCTTGATTCCCTGCCGGGTGGGCAGATGGTTCGGCGGACCGCTGGGCGTGTAATTCACGTCGACAACATAAATCTGCCCGCTGGCTCGATCACGCAGTACATCAATCTCGGCGTAATCCACGCCAAACTCTTTGCCAAACCGGACTATGTCCAACAGTTCCTGTTTCGAGAAGCATTCGCGGCCAGTCGCGACTTCAGCAAGAGAGTTTGTGTTCGAAAATCGATCCTCAAGTGGACGATATTTCCTGTAAACCAGCGGAATTTGATTCCCGCAGATGATGACCCGGAGGTCGAGGACCATCTGGCGGCCGTTGATTTCCACTTGGTTGTCAATCAATCGTTGGTAGACGGACTCTGGATCAATCCTGTCAACCGGACACTGAATGACACGTCCGTTGTGAACACCGTTACCATTTGATTTTACGACGCAACGCTCCGAATAGCTTGTCGGATCAATCGAAAGCGTTTGATTAAATACGGCCTCAAATACCTCTGCGACCCTTTCTTTACTGATGTCGCGGCACTGCAGATTGAGAACCCGGATTCCAGCGGGCAGCGAATTCAGTTCTTCCGGCGCGGGGCGGTCGAACGGTTGTATTCTGCCATACCACCGCAATTTTTGTCGAAGGGACACACTTGCCAACACCTCGAATCCGCAGAACCTGGCAGATCTTCCAGATCGCGTACGCCCGCTTAGGAACTTCCGGGACAAACAGAATGCTCCCGCCTGGCCATCGCATCAGCATATTTCGGCACAGCAATGTGGCGTAATATCCATACAGATCCGGCTGCGTCATCAACCAGACTGGCGCAAGACGGGCCTTGCGCACCAGCTGCGAGATGACAGAAGGCCGGGTTAACGCCATCCGTCAACACCATGCAGGTGGATAAAAATCTTCCAGCCCCAACCAACGATTACACAACCTAACATCGCGATCAGTCCCATTTTCTCTGGGATAACTGACAGGATGCGGTAAATCGGTTTTCCGGTGATAGCCACATATAGCCCGGCCCACGCGGTCATCGCGCACAGCAGCGCGAGCACGCACCCCATGGGTTGAATATAAAAACTCGCGGGCAGGTTGCCTCGTGCAAACCATGCAAAGCTGGTGGTCATCCCACAAGCCGGGCAGGGTAAACCGGTGCGCACGAGAAAACCGCATTCCTGCAGGCCCAGTTGGCGGTGGGTTCCATATCCCCCGGCCGCCGGCGAAAGACCTGAAGCGACTACGAGCAGCGTGAGACAGCCGATGCAAAGCGTTAGAGCCAACAACCGTCCGGACGACGGCAAACGGTTCAACGCCGGCCCGTTCCCACGCCCGCCGGAAATCGTGCGACCGACATAGATATTCGGCGCTACAACAACCAGAGGCAGCGACATGCGAGCACTCTACCAGCCGCCGGCTCGACCCGCAATTTTCGCCTGAATATGAATATCGCGTGAGGCTCGGAAGAATTGCCTGTTACTCAGGATAGTGCTTATTGACAAAGCAGCATAAAAAGTCTTAGTCTATGCCGCAGCGAATCTGTGCGCGAAATGGAATCACCGCAACACTGACGATCCTTCCCTGGCTCCTTGAACGTGTCCTCGATCACGGCAGTCTGCAGGCTTGATTTGGGAGACGATTTCGCCTTTTCCGGCAGGATCCTTTCAGAAAGTGTAGTTGGGCATATGCGTGTGTTTATGCTCGGGTGGGAATTCCCCCCGTTCATCAGTGGTGGACTCGGAACTGCATGCTACGGCTTGACCAAGGCCATGAGCGGTATCGGGACGGACATTGTCTTTGTTCTGCCGCGCCCAGTCGCTTCCCCTTTTTCAACCCATGTTCGGCTGGTGAGCCCACGTGATGGTTCGCCGATGGCATCGCCCACTGCAGAATTCCAGCTCGATGAATTCGAGAACGTTACTTTCCGCACCGTTAACGCCAACATGTCCGATCCCTACGCGCGGCCCCAGGATTTCGAAACCAACTTCACCCGCAAAGTCGAACCCGATGAAGATTCCGACACCCTCGTCCCGGTGTCCAGCGACCAGGCGTCGGGTTCCATTCCCGTTCCCCCTTCGGTTGCTTTCCCGCAATCGTCGACAAGCCATTACAACGGGGACCTCTTTTCCGAAGTGCAGCGATATGCCGCGCTCGCAACAGAAATCGCCCGCGGAGAGACTTTTGATGTGGTTCACGCGCACGACTGGATGACCTTCCCCGCCGCCCTGGCGGTCGCCGGTCTAAAAGGCGTCCCGCTGGTTGTGCATGTGCACAGCACTGAATTTGACCGCAGTGGCGTTCATGTGGATCAGCGAATTTATGACATCGAACGCCGCGGCATGCACGCGGCCATGAAGGTCATCGCCGTCAGTTATCTCACCAAAAATCTCATCACGCACCACTACGGCATCGATCCCGGCAAGGTGGAAGTGGTCTACAACGCCATCGAGTCCAATGGCTCGCCGCAGATCGATCCAGAACAATATTCGATTCACAAGGATGAAAAAATCGTCCTGTTCCTCGGTCGAATCACCATGCAGAAAGGGCCGGAGTATTTCCTCGCCGCCGCCAAGCGCGTGTTGGATGTCATGGATAATGTTAAATTCGTGATGGCCGGCAGCGGTGACATGATCCGCCGAACCATCGAGATGGCTGCCAGCATGGGCATCGGTCATAAGGTTCTGTTTACGGGTTTTCTCCGCGGTTCCGACGTGGAAAAAGTCTTTAAGATGGCTGACCTGTATGTTATGCCCAGCGTGAGTGAGCCGTTTGGCATCGCGCCGCTGGAGGCCATGAGCCACGATGTCCCGGTCATCATCAGCAAACAGTCCGGCGTCAGCGAGGTTCTCGCCCACGCGCTGAAAGTCGATTTTTGGGACATTAATGAGATGGCCAACAAGATCGTCGCGGTCCTTCGCCATCCCCCCCTGGCAAGCACGCTCCGCCAGCATGGCAATTTCGAAGTTAAGCGCCTGAACTGGACCGACGCTGCCAAAGCCTGCGTCGGTGTCTATCAGCAGGCAATTTACGGTATGAACGGCCACCGCTGAGAAGCCGTCGCTCAACTCCGGGCCTGTGCGATCTGCGTTGGCAAACCACTTCGATTGTCTCAATTAGATCTACCGTTTTATAACCAAATGTAACGTCATTTAATTGAACGTGTAACATTATGTTACATACGGCGACGAGAAGCGCCCTGCTTACCACGCACGTCGTTCGCTAACACTTCCCATCTTAACATTACGTCATCCGCAGAATTCCGACGCCAGAACTCCAGCCGTTCTAAATAGCCCTTGACATATTCCGTTATAGGAATATATTGTGTGGACATGGCTCGCGCCGCAACCACGCTCGATGCTTTTAATGCCGTGGCCGAACCGCAGCGGCGGCGCGTGCTCGACCTGCTGATGGATGGGGACCGGCCGGTGAACGATCTGGTGATTTCGCTGGGTTTAACCCAGCCGCAGGTTTCCAAGCATCTGTCGGTGCTTCGACAAGTGGGGTTGGTAAACGTTCGCAAGCAAGGCAGGCAGCGTGTGTATCAACTCAACGGCGAAAACCTTAAATCCATTCACGAATGGGTAAAAACGTACGAGCGATTCTGGGATCAGCAGCTGCTTCGCGTGAAACAGCGTGCTGAAGCCAAGGCCCTGGCAATCAAAAAAGTTGCCGCACAACCTGAGGAGCAATGAACATGGAGCAGACACTTATTCCGTATGCAGAGCTGATGTTGAACATCGAAAAACATATCGAGATCAACGCCCCACTCGAACTCACGTTCGAAGCGTTGCTTGAAGAAATGGGACCCGGCATGTCCGGCATGAACGGCTCGTCAATGAACTTCAAACTCGAGCCCTGGCCGGGCGGGCGATGGTATCGCGACTCCGGCAACAACGCCGGGCATTTCTGGGGACATGTGCAGGTAATCAAACCGCCCACTCTGCTGGAAATTACCGGGCCCATGATGATGTCTTACCCGGCTCTTAACCATATTCAGTATCGTTTGACCGCGTCGGGCAAAGGAACGAAACTATCCCTGATCCATCGCGCGATGGGCGATCTTTTGCCAGACCACCGCGAGGGTGTCGCCAAAGGCTGGGAGCAGAATCTGGCACGCGTGAAATCGCGCTGTGAGAAGTAACAAGCGAATTCTACTTTTTCAGGAGCATGTCTATGAGCAGCACAATGGAAGTTGGCAAGCAGCTGGTTGATCTTTGCAAGCAAGGCAAATTCAAGGAGGCGATGGAATCGCTTTACGCCCCCAACATCGTCAGCATCGAAGCCGCGCGCCTGCGGGACAATCGCCGCGCGTTGATGGGATCGCTGCCGTCCGCGGCAAAGCGGAATGGTGGGAAAAAAATCACGAAGTCCACGGAGTAGACGTCGCCGGTCCGTGGCCCAATGGGGATCGGTTCATCGCCCGCTTCACACTGGACGTGACTGCCAAAGGCGGACATATGGCAGGCAAGCGGTTCACCATGGACGAAGGCGCGCTCTACACCGTCAAGGACGGCAAGATTGTCCACGAAGAATTTTTTTACAGCATGGGCTGAGCGCGCGGGAAAATATGAGGCGAACGTGTGACACTCCCCCCGCCGGGGGAATGTCGCTCGCCGCTATTTAGCGTGAATATTGCGAGCGCAATCTTACGCGTCGCGCCTGTAGCGGTGTTGCGCTGCCACGGGTGTGGGACTTCCCTCGAATTTTCTTCATGCAGTTCACCGGCCTGCATAGTTCATGGTGTATCGCGACTCTTTGTGTTTTTTACTTGAGTGTGCCGCTTTAAACATAACAGCATTCTAACCTTAAACGAGACTTTAGATCTCGCTATCCACATTAGCGGACGCGGGCATATAATCTGTGGAGGAGAGAATTGACCGGCGGGATCGCTGTTCTATGTTCAAAGCATGTATAAGCCCGGCAAAACCAAGCGATTTGACTTTCCTTTAGGCCGAAGCGTCGCCGGGAAGTATGTCATCGAGCGCCCGCTGGGGAGCGGTTGGGAGGGGGAGGTATACGCGATCATCGAGCGCAACACCGGCATTCGACGCGCGGCGAAATTTTACTATCCCCATCGCGATCCGCTGGGTAAGGCAGCCATCGCCTACGCCCGCAAACTGGATGCGCTCCGCCATTGCCCGATCCTGATGCAGTACCACCACCAGGAAACTGCTTACGTTCGAAAACGCAAGGTCATTGTCGTCATCAGCGAACTGGTGGAAGGAAAAAAGCTCAGCGAATTTCTACTGGATCAGCCAGACCAGCGTTTGAGCACTTTCGAAGCGCTGCATGTGCTTTATAACCTGACCAAGGGGATCGCTCCGATCCACGCACGCGGTGAATACCACGGCGACATCCACGAACACAACATCATGATCCGTCGATCGGGCATCAGCTTTGAGGTCAAGCTGCTGGATTTTTTCGATCTCGGTGCCCCCACGCGGGGAAAGATCCGGAAAGATGTTTTGAATCTGGTGGAAGTGTTTCACACCATCGTCGGCGGGCGAAAGTTTTACTCGGAGCAGCCGAAAGTGGTGAAGGAAATTATCCGGGGACTGAAGGACTCGCTGATTCTGGCTCGCTTTCAAAGCGCGGGAGACATAGCGCGGCATCTGGAGGCGCTCCAGTGGTGATGCCGTTGTCGCTTATGAAATTTTGAGCACGCGTTACGCGCTAGCGCCAGCTACAGCGGCTCAACCCGCTTTATGTCCATCGTATAGACGGTGATAATTTTGCCGGTTTCCTGATCGCGATTCAGGATCACATGCAGGGTGCCAATGGCCCTGATCTCTTCAGTGCTGTAATCGACCATGCCATTGTTGGGGACGACAGCAAAGACGCGCTCCTGCACCTGCGGCGGCCCACTGAAGCAGCATTTCTGGATGTTGTATACCAGCTGAAACGAATGCACCTGATCGCCTGATCCATCCGTGGGGTAGATAAAACCTTCCAGGGCAACTTCTTTGCCATCCAGCGAGCGATAGTCCGGAGGAATATCGTTAAGCGTGCCGGTGCTGTCGTTAAAGGGGAAGTAACCCATCTTTTTCAAATCGACGTCATAGCGTTGGCCATTTTTCGCAATGCCGTGGGTCAGTTGAATTTTGATGAAGCTGTAAACAGGGATACCGACAAGTAATGAAAAGACCGCAATGATGGTCAGGAGCCGGAAGTTAATCCGCTCAGACAGCGGGCGTTTTACGCCGTAGTCGACGACTGATGATGTGGACATAGTACACCTTCGGGCAGCTTGGATGCGGCTCGGTTTTCCTCACTTGGGCGCGGGTTTTACGCTGGAGGTTTCCAGCGCGAAGATCCCGACAATGAAACCGTCATCCTTGACCACATCCACGGTTAATTTTCCCTGAACGATAATCTCGTCGGGATAATAGTTAACAGCTTTCCCCTTGGGGCAGGTTACAACAATCGTGTGCTGAATCTGCGGCGGTTGACCGAAGCAGCAGTTGAAGAGGCTGGGAACAAGGGCAAATTTGGAGATATTTTCGGCCTGATCCATCGGGATCATGTAGCCGCGCAGGCGAATTGTTTTTCCGTTGAGCGCTTTAACATCGTCGGGGATAGGCGAACCGTTATCCGGGTCGTACTCAAAGTTGCCAAGATCTTTAATTGCCATCTCCACAACCTCGCCGTCCTTGACAGGCGGGTGCGGAACGCGGGCAACAGCCGGGGCGGCTGCGGGGTCAGCCGGAACAGGGGCGGCACTGCCAACCGATGTGACCGCCGAGGCCACCTGCACCGGCTGGTTCTTCTGGCACACCCGGATCTGCTCCTGAATCATGCCGAGCTTGTCTGCCTGTGATTTATCATCTTTGAGATTGTTCTCCAGCTTCTGCAGCATCGGCAGCGCCAGAGAAAAATCGCCTTTATTAAAGGCCTGCGTGGCGCACAGCTCCAGAGCGGCGTTGGGCGCATCAACCGCCTGGGTTGTCTGCGCCACTGAAACAGAAGCCATCGTTGCCAGCAAAAAAACTAGAGCGATAAACCGCATTGGACCTCAATTTATACGCAGGGTGCGTGTAAGCGTTTCAGCGGCACCTTGAGTGCCACATCACTAACGGCAGATCTCCAACATGGCGGTCCGGCAATCGTAATTTCCGCCGGAAAATTCTATACCACAACAAGGTTAGTTGCCACTGGGGTTCGATACGCTTTCAACGCCGGGACCAGACCTGCCGCCAGGGCGATAACGACCACAGAACAGAGATAATACACCTCACGCACGTCGATTCGCATCCAATTGATTCCCTGGCCGATGAATTTGTTAAATAAGTACGATGCGAACGCACCCATGATATGCCCGCCGACAAGGCCGAGGATGCCGCCGAATAACCCGACCATCCCCGCTTCGATGCAGATGAGCAGCACAACCCGGGCCCGCGTTGCGCCCAGGGCCCGCATAATCGCAATTTCGCGCATTCGAGCAGAGACCGAATTATAGATGCTGACCAGAATGCCCACCGCTGCCACGATGGAGACCAGGAATGCGATCACGAGCAAAAGCAGCGTCGGTCCTTTGAGAAAAGTTTCAAAAAACTGGCGCATCACTGTCGCGGGGTTTACCGCCATGGCTTCGTTGCGGTTATTCGTGTCATACATCAACTGCTGAGGGTCGCCGCGCGCTTTCACCAGGATGGCCGACAATTCCCACAGCGCCTTGGGCACGAAAAGCTCAAAGGTGCCGTCTGGTTTGATGCGATAGGCATGCACTTCATCCGGGTCGGAATTGGCCGGAGGTGCTTTTCCACCATGCTGAAGTACCCATTGCGCCTTTTCCGCCAGGGCATGGTCTTCGATTGTGTAGTCGGACATCAGCGGGATGAAGATGCATCCATCGTTGGCGGTAAAGGTTTTTTTCAGCACGCCAACCACGACCCATTTTTCCGGATGGATATCCGGATTAGCCGTCGGCGGAGTCTCCCCGTGAGTGGCTTGAAATGAGCTGCCCAGTTTCAAATCACTTTTCAAAGCCACGTCGCTGCCGATGATGGCTTCGAATTTCATCGGCGCGAAGCAATGTCCCTCAGAAAACTCGTAATAGGTGTCCGGCCGATACGCAAGGGTATGTGCGGGATCGAGCTTGTTGCCGGTGTCGTTATCAATGCCAAACAAATTGGTGGTCGTCGCGATAATGCGGAAGCGGCCCAGATACGTGTCGCCCACTGCGATCGGCACCGCGATTTTCGCCTTGCGGTAAAAATTCATCGGCGGATCCTTCCCCGGTTCCGCCGCCGGCAGTGGATGCGTGCGCGGATTCAGCATCTCTTCATACACCGAATAAGGGATGTTTCCCGGGCTTTTATCGATGTGATAGACCGTGTTCATCACCAGCTGAGTGCCGGATCCGGGCTTGCCGATGAGCACGTCATAGCCGTAATCGGTTTGCCCAAACAGCGAATCTGCTTCGCGATACAAAATCAGGATGGTGATTGCCAGACCCACCCCGAGGGTGACTGACAATAAAGTAAGCCACGTGCCCAGGGCACGTTGACGCATTTGTTTGAAGACCAGCTGGAATAGATTCATGTCCGTTGTCCGTCGTCGGTTGTCCGTTGCCAGAGCTGCCCGAAAATGGACAACTGAATGCGGACACGCGACTCATCAAGCTGCCTTTGACGCACGATTTAATTCAGCCAGCACGACCGCCCGCGGCATCTGCTGTGTGATATGCGGGTCGTGACTGACCAGCAGCAGACTCGCGCCGACTTCGCTGCATAGCTTGCGGATCAGATCCAGCGCTTGCTGCGCGTTGGTTGCATCCAGTGAACCCGTCGGTTCGTCGGCCAATACCAGTTTCGGGCGGTTCGCCAACGCCCGCGCGATCGCCACGCGCTGCTGCTGACCAACTGATAATTTCTCCGGCTTGTAATGCAGTCGCTCGCCGAGACCGACTTCGTTCAATAGTTTCTTTGCCCAGGCAGGGTCGTGCGCGCTGCCACCAAAGGTCATGCCCAGCAGAACATTTTCCAAAGCGGTAAAACCGGGAAGCAGATGATGGGTTTGAAAAATGTATCCGATGTTTCGCCCGCGGAAGACATCGCGGCTGGCTTCGCTCAATCGGGTAAGGTCCACGTCGCCGAAGAGAATGTTTCCCGAATCCGGTGACAAAATTCCGGCGATCAGATGCAGCAGCGTGGTCTTGCCTGAACCGCTGCTGCCCACCAAGGCGATCTGTTCACCATCGGCGACGTCGAATTGTTCGACGTCGATCACCGGCACGATGCTGCCGTCGGGCCCGACGTATTGCTTTTTCAGTTGAACCAGTCGAACGGGCACGGGCACCTCGGTGAACGCGAATCGAAGACAATCAAGCGCGATCTGACAGTAAGTTGCAAGCAAGTCGCGAAACGCAAATGCACCGAAGGCGAAGTGCCACGCCGGAGTCGGCTGATTATCAATCTCAACGTGCTGGTCTGAATTTCATTACATTGTGGGTTCAATTTTTTCCGGCTTCCGTGCCTTTCACTTTTGCGAGACTGCTGATATGACATCGCAGCGGTCGAGCAACGCAATGCATCGTGTCGACAAGGGAAGAACAGAACACGGTTCTTTCAAAAATTCGGTTGTATACGGAAGTACGCTTTGACACAGCCGATGACTTTACTATTCTACCCGCGCCTTTATGAGGTCTGGGGTAGAAATGGACCCGATGACCTGGTTGCCGAGAAACTGAAAAGTAGTCTGACAAGAAAAGCTCCATAGCACATGGCTCAGATCTTTCACCCCAGCGCGAACACCTTTGCCAAAGCCAGTATCTTTGGCACCGTCTTCGCGGCGTTGTTCCTCAGTTACCTCACCATGGGATATGACCGCTCGCCATGGCACTCAGGCGTAGGCGATCACAAGGATCAGCCGGTTCCTTTCAGCCACGAGCATCATGTGCGGGGCCTTGGAATTGACTGTCGATACTGTCATACATCGGTTGAAACCTCGCATTTCGCGGGCATTCCTTCGACCAAGACCTGCATGAGCTGTCACAGCCAGATCTGGACCAACGCTCCATTGCTCAAGCCGGTGCGGGACAGCTGGACGACCAATACCCCGATCAAATGGCAGCGAATTCATAACCTTCCTGAATTTGTGTATTTCAACCACAGTATCCACGTAGCCAAGGGCATTGGTTGCAGCGCCTGCCACGGGCAGGTTGATACGATGCCCTTGATGTATCAGGTGAATAGCCTGCAGATGCAGTGGTGCCTGGATTGTCACCGCGCTCCTGAGAAATTTATTCGTCCGCGCGAAGAAGTTTACAACCTGCACTACGACCCGACGAGTGACCCGAATCATCCGGGGGCGACCCAGGAGTCGCTTGGCGCTCAGTTGGTAAAGGACTATCACATTCACAAGGAACAGCTGACAAATTGCTCGCTGTGCCATCGGTAGGAACGAGATTTGAGGATGGAAGATTGAGTTGTCTGGTATGAGAATGCGGTTTTCTATCACCAACTCTCTTCTTTCGACTTTCGTTTTGGATTGAACGTATGCTCGACGCTTGTCCCCATCATCACGAAGAAGACGCCGCCTTGACCGCCGCCGCGGACGCCGCCCTGGAAGGCATTCAATTGCGCGCACCCGGCGCGTCTAAATCAGCTTCCAAAACGGCTGGAAAAAAGCTTTGGCGCAGTCTCGATGAACTGGCTGGCACGAAGTCGTTTGAGACGATGCTGCATCGGGAATTTCCTCATGCCGCTTCGGAATGGAGCGACGGTCCAAGCCGCCGAAAATTCTTGAAGCTGATGAGCGCGTCGCTTGCGCTGGCGGGCCTCTCGGCCTGTACGCTGCGAAAAACCGAAGAAAAAATCGTCCCTTACGTGAATGCGCCCGAGGACGTTGTGCCCGGCCGTCCGATGTTTTTCGCCACCACCATGCCCTTTGCCGGCTACGGAAAAGGGGTTGTCGTCGAAAGCCATGAAGGCCGGCCCACCAAGATTGAAGGCAATTCCGATCATCCAGCGAGCCTTGGTTCCAGTGATATCTGGATGCAGGCTTCGGTCCTGGAACTATATGACCCCGACCGATCGCAGATGGTCATGCAAGGCCAAAGCCCCAGCACCTGGGGTAACTTTACGGGTGTGATGTCAGCAGAGCTGGAAAAGGCCGCTGCCGTTGACGGGAAAGGGCTGCGGTTTTTAACCGGAACCGTTACGTCCCCCACTCTTGCCCGCCAGATGAAGGCGCTGCTTGCGAAATATCCAAAGGCGCAATGGCATCAGCATGAACCGATCGGTCGCCAGAATGCTAAAGCCGGCGCGATGCTGGCTTTTGGCCAAGATGTCGACTCCATCTACGACTTCAGCAAGGCCAGTGTCATCCTGGCATTGGACAGTAATTTCCTGATCGATTCACCGGGCAGTCTCAAATATTCCCGCGACTTCATCGCCGGCCGGCGAATTCGCCAGGGCGATGCCGAAGCGACCATGAACCGCCTTTATGTCGCTGAGGCAAGCATCAGTATTACCGGTGCGCAGGCAGATCATCGTCTGGCAATCAAGAGTTCGGACATCGAAGGACTGGCCTCTGATATCCTTGCCGCGGTGGGAGGCCAAACCCTCACCGGCGCGCACGCCAAATGGGCCACTGCGGTCGCAAAAGACCTTAAGGCAAGTGGCGGCAAGGGATTGGTCGTGGTCGGTGAAACCCAGCCCGCCGCCGTGCATGCGTTGGCTCACGCCATGAATGCAGCCATTGGCAGCGTGGGCAGCACACTGACTTACATCGATCCGGTCGAAACGCCAGCCGACACGCTCGACTCGCTCGTAGACGACATCAATGCCGGCGCGGTGGATCTGCTCGTGATCGTGGGGACCAATCCTTCCTACACCGCTCCACGCAGCATGGGTTTCGCCGAAGGTTTAGATACCAGCGTGTCCAGTGATGAACGGGCGGCATCATATAAACTGAAAAACCCGCTGAGCAAAGTCCGAATGGTCATTCACCATGGGCTGTACGGCGGGCAGAACGAAGAAACCTCCACATTCGCCCATTGGCATGTCCCCGCTTCACATTACCTTGAAAGCTGGGGCGATCTGCGGGCCTACGATGGCACTGCTTCGATCATTCAACCGCTGATTTATCCTTTGTATTCGACCAAGTCGGAGATCGAGCTGATCGCCTTCTTCAATGGTGAAGGAAGCCGTCCGGCCCACGATATTGTCGCTGAGACCTGGACCTCCGCGGTCGGCAAACTGTCGGACGATAATTGGCAGCGGTCGCTTGAAAAAGGCGTTGTTTTCGGTGCCACCAAATTCGCTGCCAAGACCCCCACGCTGCGACCTATCGCCGCTACGCCATCGGCCACAACCGAGCCTGCTGAACACAAGCTGGAGATCGTCTTCAAATCCGATCCCACCATCTTCGATGGTCGCTATGCCAACAACGGCTGGCTGCAGGAACTGCCCAAGCCCATCTCGCTGCTGACCTGGGAAAATGTCGCTCTGATGAGCATGCAAACAGCCAGCAAATTTCAAATCTCCCAGGCGGACCAGGGCCGGGGTGTTGAAGTTCCCCGCGTAAACCTCACAGTCGACGGAAAAGTCCTCAATATTCCCGCGCTGATTATGCCCGGCCACGCAGAAGAGTCGGTCACCATTTATCTTGGATACGGTCGAAGCCGCTGCGGCAAGGTCGGCAGTCACGGCTACGAGCCGGGCTATGTTCCCGAGCAGGCCGAACCTGTCGGTGCTGATGCGTTCGCGATCAAACCGGCTACCAACGTCTGGTTCGTCAACGGTGAACTGACCCCGACCGATCAACTGACTAAGGTCGCGACATCACAAAGCCATCACTTGATCGATATCCCCGAGAGCAAAAAGTTTGAGCTCGATCAAAACTGGATCGAAGGCCGGGAGCTGATTCAGAATTTCACCCTGGACGAAATCAAAAATCCCGATGAAAAAAAGGGTGAGCGGCGCATCGGCGATTCCAAGGCCCGAACGATTTCACTGACCCTTGCCAAGCAGGCGCTGGCCGACGACGAGAAGATAATTCCCGCGTGGAACTTCGACTACAACAAGTGGGGCATGGTTATCGATAACCAGGCCTGCATCGGCTGCAATTCCTGCGTCGTCGCCTGCCAAAGCGAGAACAACATCGCGATTGTCGGGAAAGAAGAGGTGCTCCGCGGCCGCGAAATGCACTGGATCCGCATCGACACCTACTTCCTCGGCGAGGCCGACGGTTCGGTTGAAGTTTACAATCAACCCATTCCCTGCATGCAGTGCGAAAACGCACCGTGCGCACTGGTTTGCCCGGTGGAAGCCACCAGCACCAGTGCCGAAGGGATCAACGAACAGACCTACAACCGTTGCGTGGGCACACGATATTGCAGCAACAACTGCCCGTACAAAGTTCGCCGGTTCAACTTCCTGCAATACACCGACTACGACACCCCGCAATTCATGCTGCAACGCAATCCGAACGTCACCGTTCGGGCGCGCGGCGTGATGGAAAAATGTAATTTCTGCGTGCAGCGCGTTAACAACGGCCGCATCGAGGCCAAGAAGCAGGATCGCCCGATCGCCGAAGGTGAAGTGGTAACCGCCTGTGCCCAGGCATGCCCGACGCAGGCGATCTCGTTTGGGAATCTTAACGATAAGAACCAGATGGTAACCAGGCTGCAGAACGAACCGTTGCGTTATACGCTGCTGGATGAACTGAATACCCAGCCGCGTGTCAGCTATCTGAGCCGCGTTCGGAATCCGAATCCGGAGTTAGTGTAAAAAACGGCAGGGGTGCGTTGGCAACCCGGTTGCGAATTTTGGTAGTAAGAAAATGGCCATGGAAAGCATAAAGCGCTCGCCGGACACGCTCGTATACACCGCCCCCGGTGTGACTCCTTACAAGGACTCGCAATACCAGGGCGCGATCGCCGACGGTGTGCCGGTTCCACCGCCCGTGCTCGGGCCGGGTTACTCCGTCGGGTCAATTTCCGACGCCATTGCCGACGTTGTTCTTAAACGTCCGGTCAAGCCCGGCTGGCTGCTCGGGCTGGCAATTGCCTTCTGCGGTGTCATGCTGTTGCAGACCGCCATCGGCTACCTCTTCTGGCATGGCGTAGGCATCTGGGGCATTAATATGCCCGTGGCCTGGGGATTTGCGATCGTCAACTTTGTCTGGTGGGTCGGCATCGCGCATGCCGGCACTTTCATCAGCGCATTCCTGCTTCTGCTGCGACAGGACTGGCGAACATCGATCAATCGCTTTACTGAAGCGATGACACTGTTCTCCGTCTCGTGCGCCGGCATGTTTCCACTGCTGCATCTGGGCCGACCCTGGCTTGCCTACTGGCTGCTCCCCTATCCGAATACCATGCTGCTTTGGCCGCAGTTCCGCAGCCCTCTGGCCTGGGACGTGTTCGCGGTTTCCACCTATGCAACGGTTTCGCTGTTGTTCTGGTACACCGGTCTGCTGCCTGACCTGGCGCAGCTTCGCGATCAGAGTAATCACTGGGCTGTAAAGCGGGTTTACGGTGCCTTGGCGCTTGGATGGCGCGGGTCGGCCCGCCACTGGCAAAGGTATAACTCTGCTTACATTCTGCTTGCCGGTCTGGCGGCCCCACTGGTGGTTTCGGTGCACAGCATCGTGGGTATGGATTTCGCGGCCGCACAGACTCCGGGCTGGCATTCCACGATCTTCCCGCCCTACTTCGTGGCCGGGGCTATTTTCTCCGGCTTTGCCATGGTGCTCACCATCTGCATTCCACTGCGAAAATACTACAAGCTCGAAGACTTCATCACCCTTCGCCATATCGAAAACTGCGCAAAGCTCATGCTCGTCACCGGCATGATCGTGGCATACGGCTACACGATGGAATGGGTCATCGGCTGGTACAGCGGCAACCTGTACGAGTGGTTCATGAACGTGAATCGCGCGGTCGGTCCTTACTACATCTATTACTGGATGCTGATCCTGTGCAACATCGCGTTGCCACAACTGATGTGGTTCAAACCGGTCCGCCAGAACCTCATTATCATGTGGTTCATCTCCATTGAGGTGAACGTCGGGATGTGGCTCGAACGCTTCGTCATCGTCATCACCAGTCTGCATCGCGATTTCATGGTCAGCAGCTGGGGTTACTACCACCCCACCTTTTGGGACTGGGCTGTATTTGTCGGAACCCTGGGCTGGTTCTTTACGCTGGTGTTTCTTTTCGTTCGCGTGCTACCGGCCATATCGATCTTCGAAATGCGCGAGTTGGTCCATGTGGAACAAGCAGGACACCACTGAAGATAGAGAATTGAGGATAGAGGTTGGAAGATTGAGAATGGAATAACGTACTGGATTGGCGATCTTTGCAATCCTCTATTCTCCATCATCTATCCTCTGTTATTCGCTATGGAACTGAAAAACGAAATCTTCGGCCTGGTTGCTGAGTTTGAGACGCCTGAGTCTCTGCTTCACGCTGCCGAGCATGTACGCGACGCTGGTTATAAAAGAGCAGACGCCTACGCTCCGTTCCCGGTGCATGGATTAACCGAGGCCATGGGTTTCCCCAAGACCCGCGTTCCTTTGATCGTCCTGTGCGGTGGAATCATCGGCGGCTTGAGCGGGTTCTTCATGCAGTATTACGCGAACTCGCTCAGTTACCCGTTGATTATTGCCGGTCGCCCGTTGTACAGCTGGCCTAACTTCATCCCGATTTCGTACGAATGCACGATCCTGTTCGCGGCCTTTTCCGCGGTGTTCGGCATGCTCGCGCTCAACGGGCTGCCTCAGCCTTACCACCCGTTGTTTAATGTGCCCAATTTCCAGCTCGCAAGCCGGGATCGATTTTTTATCTGCATTGAAAAGGTAGATCCTAAATTCAGCATTGAAGAAACGCGTAAGTTCTTAGAAGGACTTGGACCTGTAGAGGTGCTGGAAGTGCCAGCATGAAGATAGAAATTTGAGGATGGAGGATTGAGGATAGAAGATGGATCGTCTGGATGATCTTTCTTCTATCGCTGGAGGCCGATGTGGCGGTGATTAGCAGTTTTCGAGACTTGAACGTCTACAAGCTCTCGATGACCGAATCACAGAAGATCTTCGTGATCACGCGAAGATTTCCGGCAGACGAACGATATTCGATGACGAGCCAGGTTAGACGCTCGTCCCGTGCAGTGTCGGCAATGATTTGCGAGGCCTGGGCCAGGCGCAGGTATCCAGCCGTTTTCATCAGCAAGATGGACGAAGCGCTGGGAGAGGCAAATGAAACGCAGTGCTGGCTGGAACATGCTGGCAATTGCAAGTACATAAGCCCTGAAGAATGCTCTGAAATGGATGCCGCGTGGCAGCATATTGGTGCAATGATTCGAAAGATGATCGACCGCAGCAAAGATTTCTGCGGGACAGTTGAGAAATGAAACGAAGCCTCAAGAAAGACTCGAACGTGCCCTCATCAATCTTCAATCTTCGATTCTCAATCCTCCTTCTTCTTGCCGCCATCGGTTGCCGCAAAGAGGACATGTCGGATCAGCCTAAATTTTACAAGCCGTATCATGAGACCGCGTTATTTGCCGACGGCACTACCGCCCGCCCGATTCCAGAATTTACGGTTGCCCGGGGGTACCTCCGGATTGAAAAAGATCTCTACACGGGCATGCAGGTTGGTCCCGACGGCAAGCTGGCACTGACCGCCGACGGGAAGGCAACGCCCATCAACTATATTCCTATCGCCCTGACGCGCAGCGATCTGAAACGGGGCGAACAGAAGTTCGACATCTATTGCGCCGTCTGCCATGGCAAACTGGGTGATGGGGCCGGAATGATCGTGACGCGTGGAATGATTCGTCCGCCGTCTCTTGTGCGGACCGATCACCCCCCTGCCGATCCCGCTGCCCTGGCCCGGGAAATTAACGTTCAGCGTGCCCCGGTGGGTCACTACTATGACGTAATAACCAACGGCTACGGCGCGATGTACAGCTACAACGACCGTATTTCCGTCGCGGATCGATGGAGGATTGCAGCATATATCAAGGCCCTGCAGCTGAGCCAGGATGCTGACGCGAAGTATGTTCTGTTCCGGCCAGTCGCCACCAGTGGCGCGCCGGTTCCAGTGCAGTCGGATTCGAAAGTGCCCGTGCCCGATGGTCCGCTGCCCGGGCAGTAATTAGATGTTTAGCATCGTCGTTTGAGATCAGGATAGATTGTTCCGTCCTTCGACAGGAAGCATGCGATGAGTGAGAGTTCGGCCCATAATCTGGAAGACCACGGCCCCGCGGCGTTGCCGCGCCAGTTGATCGACGCGCAAAAGATCGCCGGTGTGGTTGGCGTCATCGGCCTTGGCTTGCTGCTGATCGGGCTGCTCCAGCCGGAACATTTTTTCCGCTCGTTGCTGTTCGGTTTCCACTTCTGGCTGAGCGTGAGCCTCGGCTGCCTCGGTTTTGTCATGATCAGCCATCTCACTGGTGGTGCCTGGGGCGCGGTCATTCGCCGCATTGGTGAAGCCGGGTTCATGAATCTGCCTTTGATGCTCCTGGTGTTTCTGCTTCTGATCCCCGGCTACAGCAAGCTGTTTCCCTGGGGGCATAAAGACGATTTCGACCCGTCGCAACATCCCGAGAAAGCTCAGGAACTGGAAGCCGCGTTCAGAGTGCTTCAGCATCGCTGGCCTTTGTACAATCCAACGGCCTTCACCATCCGGACGCTCGCCTATTTCGCAGTTTGGTGCGCGCTCGCCTTATTGCTTCGCAGCGGATCGATTCGGCTGGATCGAGGGCCTGATCTGGTCCTGCGGCGCAAGATGCGGAAGGTTTCGGCTGCGGGAATGGTGCTGTTTTTTGTAACTACCACCGGTTACGCCCTGGATTACGTCTCCGGCCGGGAAACCAATTGGTATTCTTCGATATTGGGCTTTATCAGCGCCATCGGGATCGGCCTTTCCGGCATGGCTTTCATGTCGCTGATGGTCGCGTATTTTTCAGATAAAAAGCCTTTGAAAGACGTCCTGATTCCCCAGCACACCAACGATTTGGGCAACATTATGTTGGCGTTGGTAATCCTGTGGATGTACACAAATTTTGCTCAATTCCTGATTCAATGGAATGGCAACATGCCCGAGGATATCGCTTACTACACTCAGCGAGGTCTGGGCGTGGTGCGAAATGGATGGCAGTATATTGCCCTGCTGCTTCTGCTTTTCCACTTTTTCGTGCCGTTCTTCCTGCTGTTGATGAAAGGGTTGAAACGCAATCCTGGAACATTTGCAATGATCGCCGGGTTGCTGCTTTTCATGCGGTTTGTCGACAACCTCTGGACGCTTGCGCCAGCGGACCACACCGCTCGGACAGTGCCGGCCGAATTTATCTGACGGACTTTGCCGCCTGGGCGGGTGTCGGTGGAATCTGGTTTTACAATTTTGTGCGGATGCTGGGCAGCCAGCGGATGCTGGCGCGGAACATCGCGGATCAGCCTGAGATTTTGTCATCTGAGAGTTTAAGTCATGGAACAGCAGCACACGCCTGAAAACCCGGCCGGATCACCGAACGCCTTCATCTTGGAAGCGCCGCGGCAAGCGGCGCGGTCGGAGGACTTGAAGCTGGCCATTGCGAAGGGTTATGAACCCGATGACTTGAAGCTGCGCGGCATCCTCATGTTCGTGGGCGTTCTTGCTGTCACGTTGCTCGTGGTGCTGTCGGTGGTTTATGGAATCATGATGACCCTGGCGGATTACGATCGATCGGGCGATCCATTGGCATCCCCGGTCGCGGTAAAGTTGCCGCCACCTTATGCGCCGTTGCAGCCTTCGCTGGGTCTGTATGGTGATGATTACAACAATCACCTGAACGTCGATTCACAGGACATGCTGGTCATGCGTGAGAAAACCCAGGCTGAACTGAACGCAGCCGAGGGAGTGACCGCCACAGGCCGGCATCATCTGCCGATCGAAACCGCGATCGATAAGACATTGCCTCTGCTGATCTCGCGCGCAGTTGTTCCTGCCCAGGATCAGACAGTATTTCCGCCCGGAAGCTATGAAGGCCACATGGGCGATCAACCCATCGCCGAGAAGAAAGCCGGAATCTGGTCCAACGATATGAATTCGCTGAATAACCAGGGAAACTGAAAGACGTGAAAGATACTGGATGAAGGACCGGGATTTAAGATAGCCTAAGATCGCAGTTGATTCGTGCAGTTGCGTCGTTGGTCCTGGTTTTTGAATTATTGATTTTATGAAGATGCGTCGTTCCATGCTCGGCCTGCTGCTCGCCGCGACATCGTTGATGTCGGTCGCGAACGCGCGCGGTCAGGAGTTGAAAAAACCAAGCTATCTGGACGGTGTAGGGATCGATCAGAAGCTAGGCGCCCAGGTGCCGCTGGATCTGGTTTTCCACGATGAGCACGGCAAGGCCGTCAAACTCGGTGATTTCTGCGACGGGATCAAAAAACCGGTTATCCTCACGCTGGTATATTACAAATGTCCCAACGTTCAGCTCTGCACGCTGGAGTTAAATGACCTGAACCGTGGCATGAACGGCTTGAGCATGTTCAGCGCCGGCGATGATTACCAGGTTGTCACGATCAGCTTCGATCCGCGCGAGGGACCGGACCTGGCACTGGATAAAAAAGAAACGTACATGCAGTCGTATCGGCGGCCAAACGCCGACGCCGGCTGGCGGTTTCTGACCGGTGACGAGGACTCAATTAAGAAGCTGACCGATGCTGTTGGATTTCGTTACAAATACGATTCGAAGTTCGATCAGTACATTCACCCGAGTGGGCTCATTCTCCTGACACCCAAAGGTGTGATTTCGCGTTATTTTTTCGGAATCGACTACGACCTGAAGGATTTGCGACTGGCGTTGGAAGAAGCATCGAGCAATAAGATCGGGACACTGACCGACAAGATTCTGCTGTACTGTTTTCATTACGATCCTTCGACCAATAAATATTCGCTGACGGTGGTTCACCTGATGCAGGTCGGTGGTATTTTAACGATGGGCGCCATGGGCGCGTTCTGGTTTGCAATGTTTCGGCGGGAAAACCCGCCGCGTGTTTGAATGTTCCAGATTTTGGATCGCATGAGAAGATCATCATTGAGCCGGGTGTAATCGAATGGGCAAGTTTCAACTGTTTCCCGATCAGGCCTCGACCATCGCACCACAGGTGGATGCGTTGTTCTTCTATCTGTGCGCGGTCACATTCGTATTTACTTTGCTCATCGCGGGGCTGGTGGTTTATTTCGCCGTCAAATATCGCCGCCAGAGCGAGGACGAGCGCCCTGCGGACATCCACCCCAGCAAGCTGCTGGAAGTGGTATGGATTGTCATTCCGTTCATCCTCGTCATGGTGATGTTCGCGTGGGGCGCGGTCATTTTCGTGAACTATCAGCGTCCACCCGCCAATTCCATGGAAATCAATGTGGTTGGAAAGCAGTGGATGTGGAAGATCCAGCATGCTGACGGCCAGCGTGAAATCAACGAATTACATGTGCCGCTGGGCCAGCCGGTCAGGTTGATTATGACCTCTCAGGATGTAATTCACGATTTTGCCATTCCGTTTTTCCGCGTGCGTATGGACGTGGTTCCCGGCCGCTATACCACCGAGTGGTTTCAGGCCACCCAGGTGGGCGAGTTTCGCCTGTATTGCGACCAATATTGCGGCACGCAGCACTCGCGCATGGTGGGCAAAGTGGTCGTGATGGAACCGGAGAATTATCAGGCATGGCTTTCCGGCCAGATTCGCGGTCTTTCGCCTATTGCGGCCGGCCAGGAACTGTTTCAACAGTACAGTTGCTTGAAATGCCATAGCCAAATTGCCCCCACAATGGCGAATCTGTTTGGCAGCAAGGTGAAGGTTTGGCAGGATGGCAAGCTGATTGAAGTGACCGCTGACGAGAATTACGTTCGGGATTCAATTGTGAATCCGTCTCATCAGATCGTTGACGGCTACGGAGATGGCGCCGCCATCATGCCGAGCTTTAAAGATCAGTTAAGTGAAGAACAACTGCAGCAACTGGTTGCGTACATTAAGTCGCTGGGTCTGCACGAAGTGCATTCCGATCAGATGAAGATGCGCAACAACTATGTCCCTGCCGAACCGGCGATGCCGGAACCGAGCGGGGCTTTGACGAAGTAATACGACAACTGAGAAAAGAGGATAGAGGATTGAGAATGGAAAATTGAGGATGTTTTTGATTGGCAAGCCGGTGCAATCATCTATCTTCGATCTTCAATCCACTGTCCGCCCGTAAAGGTGTGAAATGACAACCGTTCCCTACCGCTCCTCATACGATACTCGCGAGACGTATCTCAATGCGCGATATTCTGTCTGGTCCTGGCTTTTGACCAAGGACCACAAGCGGATCTGCATTCTGTATATCCTGTCGATCAGCTTCTTCTTCCTGATCGGGGGCGCTGCAGCCACGCTGATGCGCATCGAGCTGATGAATCCGCATGGCTATTTCATGACGGATGACACGTACAATAAGATGTTCACCACGCATGGCGTGATGATGGTCTTTTTCTTTCTGATTCCTTCTATTCCCGCCACCCTGGGTAATTTTCTCATTCCGCTGATGATTGGCGCAAAGGATCTTGCGTTCCCGAAGGTCAATCTGCTCAGCTGGTACCTGTATATGGTTGGCGCTTTGATGGCCTTCGCCGCTCTGGTTGCGGGTGGCATTGATACGGGGTGGACTTTCTACACCCCCTACTCCACGAATTACGCCGACGGCTGGGTGACACTGACTTTGTTTGGGATCTTTCTGAACGGGTTCAGCTCGATCCTGACGGGCCTGAATTTCATCGTCACGATCCATAAGATGCGGGCACCTGGTCTGACCTGGTTCCGTTTGCCGCTTTTTATCTGGTCGATGTATGCCACCAGCGTGATCTTCATCCTCGGTACACCCGTGGTGGCGATCGCTTTGTCTCTGGTGATTTTCGAGCGCGTGTTCAGCATCGGGATTTTTAACCCGCAATTGGGCGGCGACCCTATCCTGTTCCAGCACATGTTCTGGTTTTACAGCCACCCCGCTGTTTACATCATGATCCTGCCATCAATGGGTGTGGTCAGCGAAATTATCGCCTGCTTCAGCCGGAAGCGTGTGTTCGGTTATGAAATGGTTGCCTTCTCCTCGCTGGCGATCGCAATCATCGGTTTTCTCGTCTGGGGGCATCACATGTTCCTGACCGGTCAATCGGTATACGCCGGCATGGTTTTCTCGGCCCTGAGCTTCCTGGTCGCCATTCCCTCAGCCATCAAAGTCTTTAACTGGACTTCGACGATGTACAAGGGCTCAATTGATCTTAAAACCCCGATGCTATACGCCCTGGGTTTCATCGGGCTGTTCACCCTGGGCGGGCTGACCGGTCTGTTCCTGGCGAGCATGGGTATGGACATCCACCTGCACGACACCTATTTCATCATCGCGCATTTCCATTACATCATGGTCGGCGGAGCGCTGATGGGCTACATGGGCGGGCTGCATTTCTGGTGGCCTAAGATGACCGGTAAGATGTACTCCGAATTCTGGGGTCGCGCCGCCGCGTTCACACTGTTCCTGGGATTCAACGTCACATTCTTTCCGCAGTTCGTGCTGGGATACCTCGGCATGCCCCGGCGATATCACGTGTATCCGGATGAGTTTCAACTTTTAAATGTGTTGAGCACCGCAGGTGCTTCGATCATGGCTGTAGGGTATCTGCTTCCGCTGTTCTATCTGACCTGGTCTTTGAAACATGGGAAGGATGCCCCTCGGAATCCCTTCGGTGCGACTGGTTTGGAATGGCAGACCGAATCCCCACCCATCACAGAGAACTTTCTGGAAGTCCCGATCGTGACGCAAGAGGCGTATGCTTACGCCGAAATGGAGCCCCAAGGTGTCGGAACTGTATGACTCCAACATCCTGACCTCAGGCCAGGGTGCCGTGGGTGACGACGCAGGTGCTCTTTCAAAAGGCACCAGCGACCACCCCGCCATGGTCGGTAAAGTCTACCCCCACGGTGACCATGACGATCACAGTCATGGTGGACTGGTCGCCCATCACTTCTCCGATCTCGAGCAGCAGCGCGAGGCGGGGACTCTGGGCATGTGGGTGTTTCTCGCCACTGAAGTCATGTTCATCGGCGCGATTTTCGTCGCCTACTTCAGCTATCGCATTCAACCGCGATTCTTCTCCTCGTTTCGAGGTGGCAGTGAAAACCTCATCATGGCGATCGGGTTCGTAAACACCTTGGTGCTGCTTACCAGCAGTCTTACGGTTGTACTCGCGATCCGAGCCGCCCAGTTGGGCAAGACCAAGTGGATTTTCTGGCACCTTATTTTCACCACCATTCTCGGCTGCATGTTTTTTGGGTTTAAGGTCGTTGAATATAAGGCTGACTACGACGAACACCTCTGGCCGGCATGGCCCAACTGGACTCCCGAGCGCGAAGTGCACGGGCTGCCCTACTTTTTGCCGGAGAAAGGCTTTGTTCAGTCCGTTTATCCTAAAAATGCGGATGGGACTGAAATTAGCCTTGAAGACGCCAAAGAGCATCTGACCGGAAATCAGATGGATCTACTGCAGGAAAAGCTCGATCACGCGAAGCTTTTTTATCGCTTCTATTACTCACTGACCGGGCTGCACGCTTTTCACATGCTGGTCGGGCTTGGCATCTTCGTGTTCCTGATCATCCAGGCGCATCGCGGCAAATACACCCCTGATAGTCATGCCCAGGTTGAAATTTGCGGCTTGTACTGGCACTTTGTCGACATCGTCTGGATCTTCCTGTTCCCGCTGCTTTACCTGGTTCGCTAAGACCTTGACTAGATCCGAATTTGAGGCTTGCTAATGTCCGATGCACATGAACATATCGACCCGCTTGGCGCTTACATCAAAGTGTTTGTCACCCTGATGGTGCTGCTGGTGATCACAGTGGGCGCGTATTTTCTCAAGTTCGACGAGTGGTGGGGCCCGCAGTGGGGCTTTTTGAACACGATGATCGCCTTAATCATCGCCAGCATAAAGGCGTTTCTGGTCATGCTCGTGTTTATGCACTTGCGGCACTCAACCAAGCTGACCTGGGTGATCGCAGCCGCGGGATTTTTGTGGCTTTGCATCATGATCACCTTCACATTTGGTGATTACCTGAGCCGTCGCGCGATCCCCGAAGCCGACCCAGGCATTAATCGCACGGATGTGGCCACTGCAGTTCCAGTCCATCACGAAGGCTCAGGCTATTAAAAACAGCTGCCGTCGAACAAAACAGAGCCCTGCGGGTAATACCTGCAGGGCTGTTTCGCAGGTGCGGAGCCTGACACCTTTGTGCGCGAATCATTTCGGACGCGCGACAGTCCCTTTGAAATATAAGACGTGCCCGGCTGTGTAATCGTCACGCTTGCGGTCGACTGCCGGTGACTATAGCTTTGCCTTAAGCAAGGTGGCAGGCGATTGGCCCATCCTGCTTAACGCCATTCAATCGGCAAGCTCGGAAGGTTTTGTGACGAATGGATCGACACGCTAGTCCCCGCCGCGCGCAGGGCTTTTCAAAAAACCCGGGTTACCAGGGTTTGATCAGTTTTTTCAAGCCCCTGCTGGTGCTGGCGCTTACTGGCTGCTCTGTAGGCCCGGACTACCATCGCCCGGCCCAGTCAACGCCCGATCGCTGGGACATCGCACCCACCACGCAGGCCAGTGTGGTTCTCGAACAACCCACAAATCTCACGCGATGGTGGGAGCAGTTCAAAGATCCGGAATTAAATTCTCTGATCAAGCGCGCGGTAGACAGGAATCTCGATTTAGCTGCCGCCGTCGAGCGGATTCGCGCCGCCCGGGCGGAGGTGGGAATCGCTACCGCCGGCCTGCTGCCCACGGTCGGTTCCAATGGCGGCTACACGCGCAGCGGCGGTGAACTATTGCCTTGGCGCAGCGCCTGGCAAGGGTCTCTGGATGCTGCATGGGAAATCGACATTTTCGGCGGTGCACGCCGAGGTGTGGAACAGGCGGACGCCAGCCTCGACGCATCGGTGGAAGATCGGCGTGATGTGCTGGTCACCCTGCTGGGAGAAGTCGCCAGCGACTATATTCAATTGCGCGGCCAGCAGGAGGAAGTCGTCATCGCCCGGCAGAATCTGGATGTGCAGACGCGCAACGCGAAATTGACCCGCGACAAAAAAACCCTGGGAACCGGAACCGAGCTGGACATCGTTCAGGCAGACGCCCAGGTCGCCACCACCGAGGCGACAATTGCCACGCTCGACGCGTCGGCCCAGCAGACGTTGTATGCCATCAGCGTGCTTCTGGCCCTGCCGCCCAGCGCCTTGGTTGCCGAGCTTTCACAACCCTCAAAAGTGCCCGACGCGCCTGCTGAGGTGCCTGTGGGTTTGCCTTCAGATCTGCTGCGGCGTCGGCCGGATATTCGCCGGGCTGAGCGTCAACTCGCCGCCGCCACTGCGGGGATTGGTGTCGCCGTCGCGCAGCTCTATCCGCAGTTTTCACTCACCGGTGACGTCGGGCTCCAAGCCCGCCGCCTGGATCTGGTCACCAACTGGAAGAACAGTTTCTGGTCCTTCGGGCCCGGTGTAACCTGGTCGATCCTTGACGCGGGACGACTGACATCCAATGTTGAATTACAAAAATCGTTCACTTCACAGGCTTTAATTGCCTATCGTAAAGCGGTTTTAACTGGTTTGCTGGAGGTTCAATCCGTTCTGGTTTCGTACGGCGCTGAGCAGCATCGTCGGCTTGCTCTGGTCGAGGCGGTAAGGCTGAATCAGGAAGCCGTAAAGCTCTCATCCCGCCGCTACGATCAGGGATTGACCGACTTCCTGGCGGTTCTGGATGCCGAGCGTGCGCTTTTTGGGTCGCAGGATGCGTTGGTGGTGAGCAATGAAGCGGTCGGAACCGACGCTGTCTCGCTGTTTAAGGCCCTGGGCGGTGGGTGGGAAATAGAGCGTGATCCTGCAACAACGCAACGGGTTCGGAATTGATACTGTAGGTGGAGGAAGCCTAAGACCCGCATAGCAGCGGGCTCGGGGATTGGTATCGCTTGGAGTTTTAATGCGCATCGTTGTTATGATTGTGATCCTGCTCAGTATTGTGGCAGGTGGAGTGGAATGGTATTGGCACGCGGCAGAGGGTCCGCCGGCGCAGTACAAAACCGCCACCGTACGCAAGGGAGATCTCGTGGCCAGCATCAGCGCCACGGGGACACTTGAGCCCGAAGAAGTGGTTGACGTCGGCGCACAGGTTGCCGGTCAGGTGACAGCGTTTGGGAAAGACTCGAGTGGTAACACCATCGACTACCGCTCGGCGGTCGAGCCCAACATGCTGCTTGCGCGCATTGATGACACTGTTTACAAAGCAGATGTGGATGTTGCCCAGGCTCAGTTAGAGCAGGCTAAGACCAACATCCAAAAAGGCGATGCCGACCTCGCACAGGCGAATTCAAAGCTGATGCAGGCCGCTCACAATTGGGATCGCGCCCGCACGCTGGGGCCCAGCGATGCGCTATCGCAGAATGATTACGACATGTACCAGGCTGATTATGAATCGGCCAAGGCGAGCGTCGCTATCGCCGAAAGCGAAATTGCCCAGGCGAAGAACGGCGTTCCCCTGGCGCAGGCCGAGTTAGACAAGGCCCGGCGAAATCTGGAATTCTGCGCCATCTATTCTCCAGTCAAAGGCGTAATCCTGGACCGGCGCGTGAATATCGGTCAAACCGTTGTGGCGAGTTTGAACACACCGAGCTTATTTCTCATCGGTCGAGATCTGACGAAGATGCAGATCTGGGCCAGTGTGAACGAAGCCGATGTCGGCCGGATCAACCCCGGTGCAACCGTGTCGTTTACCTGCGATGCTTTTCCCGACCAAGTCTTCAAGGGCAAAGTGGGCAAAGTCCGCTGGAACCCGACGATGAGCCAGAACGTCGTGCTGTATACCGTTGAGGTGGAGGTCAATAACTCTAACAATGTCCTGATCCCATACCTTACCGCCAAGGTGCAGTTTGAGGTCGAGAAGGATGAAAACGCGCTGATCGTTCCTAACCTTGCGCTGCGGTGGGTTCCGGCTACAGCCATGCAGGTGGCGCCCGACGCCCGGTCAACTCCAAAACCGGATGACGATTCTACCTCCGCCGCTGCTGGCGCTGGTGACAAAACCCACAAGGAACATCGTGGCACGCTATGGGTAAAAGACGGTGAATTTGTCCGTCCGGTTGACGTCCGGCTCGGTGTTACCGATCGGGTCAGCACCGCTGTCTTCAGCGATCAACTCAAAGAAGGCGACGAGATTATTACTGGAGACATTGCCGTTGGCGCAGACGCCTCGGCGAAAAACCCCTTTATGCCACCGGTGCAACCTCGGCGGCACTAAAGTTTGATGTTCGAGAACGCAAACGGCCTGAAGTTGACCAGGCTACTCTTTAAATTTCCATCCTCGATCACCACACGGTCATGGACCTTATTCGGCTTGAAAATATCTACAAGACTTACTTCCTCGGCGAAGTGGATGTGCCTGTGCTGCGCGGTGTTTCACTGCGGATTCAACAGGGTGAAATGATCGCGCTCGTTGGCGCGAGCGGTTCGGGCAAGAGCACTCTCATGAATCTCTTGGGATGCCTCGACCGCCCAACCGCCGGTAAATATTATCTGGAAGAAGAGGAAATTTCATCACTGAACAACGATCAACGCGCCGCGGTGCGAAATCGGAAAATGGGGTTCGTGTTTCAGAATTTCAACCTGCTGCCACGCACAACGGCCCTTGCCAATGTAATGATGCCACTGACGTATGCCGACCACTTCATCAGCGACAAAGAAGCGCGCGAACGCGCGAAGCATTTGCTGAACATCGTCGGACTGGGTGAGCGCATGGATCACACGACCACGCAACTTTCCGGGGGGCAGCAGCAGCGCGTGGCGATCGCAAGAGCCCTGATCAGTCGCCCCCCGGTGCTGTTTGCTGATGAACCCACGGGCAATCTGGATACACACACCACGCGCGATGTGCTGGCGATGTTTGAGAAACTCAACGAAGAAGAAAAAATTACGATCATCTTAGTCACGCACGACATGAACGTCGCGGAACATACCAAACGCGTTATCCGTATGAGCGACGGTGTGATTGTTGACGAGCGATCTCCCGCGAAGGCGGATTCACCGATGCCAATGACTGTCGGAGGTGTTGCGTGATTGATTATCAATTTCCAACTGTTAATGACTTTGGGGTAGACGGGGTGAAAAGTTGAAGGCCGCCCTTAGAATCCTGACCACCGCATTGCACGCGCTTCGCCGCAATGTAATGCGCTCGTTGCTCACGTGCCTGGGCATCATCATCGGCATCGCCGCCGTTATCGCGATGATGGAGATAGGTGAAGGCTCTTCCTACACCATTCAGCAGACGATCGCGAAAATGGGGGCGAATGTCATTCAGCTGGATCCGGATGAATCCAACATCGGTGGGGTCAGCACCGGCGGCGGTGGCAAGGCAACACTGACGCCCGAAGATTGCGATGCCATTAACAACGAATGCGACGCCGTCCGCTGGGCCGCACCCAGTGTCGACACCTGGTCACAACTTGTTTACGGCAACCGCAACTGGTGGCCTTTGAAAATTCTCGGTTCCACCCCGGCATATCTTCAGGTCCGCGACTGGACCGACATGAAAGAAGGCGCACCATTCACCGATGAAGACGTGCAGCGAGCTGCCTGCGTTTGTGTCATCGGACAAACCATCGCGCACCAGCTGTTCGATAACGAGTCGCCGCTCGGCAAAGAGATCCGTGCGAGAAATGTCCGACTGGTGGTGGTGGGTGTCCTCAGCGCCAAGGGCGCGAACATGGCCGGGCAAGACCAGGACGACTTTCTGCTCGCGCCGTGGACGACTGTAAAATACCGACTTTCAGGGCAGCGCGGTGGCAGTCAGGCCCACGGTAGCAGCGGTGGCAGCACCGTTACCAGCAATACGCTCAGCCAGATATACCCGAGCCAGTCGGTCTCTCTGTATGCAACGCAGTCGTCCGTCCAAACGACTGATTTGCCTCAGATGGTCCGATTTTCCGACCTTGATGATATCTGGATCTCCGCATCCACTCCCGATCAGGTGCAGACGGCGATGCAGCAAGTTACAAGCCTCCTGCGCGACCGGCATAAGCTCACCGCCGAGGACCCGCCCGATTTTCGACTTCGCGATCTCACCGAAATATCTGAAGGGCTCGCCTCCACCAGCAAATTGATGACCCGGCTGCTGCTCTGCGTTGCCTTGATTTCTCTGGTCGTTGGCGGTGTGGGAATCATGAATATCATGCTGGTGTCCGTCACCGAGCGAACCCGCGAGATCGGACTTCGCATGGCTGTCGGTGCGCGAGCGCGCGACATACTCCGCCAGTTTCTTGTCGAAGCCGTCATACTGTGTCTTACTGGCGGCATCGCCGGAATCGTGCTGGGTCGACTCACCTCAATGGCGGTTAAAGAATTCCTTGGCTGGCCTACCAAGCCGTCAATCCTGGCCATCATCGCCGCGGCGGCGACGTCGGCTACCGTGGGGATCGTCTTTGGATATTATCCGGCGTGGAAAGCGTCTCGCCTGGATCCCATCGAAGCGTTGCGCTACGAATAAATATAGATCCGTATCAGAGAGACAACGCGCTTAAATAAGGCGCTGCTTGAGCATGTGAACGTATGGATGCACAACGCTATATGTGAAGCGACTCTTTGACTTGAGTAGACGCGGCGCAAAAAAAGACCGGGCAGGGTGGACAGGGAGGGGGGGAACCCTATCCGGGGAAACCTGCGCCGGTCAGACGAGGAATATCGCAGAGGCGCCGGTAGAAATCAATGGGGCAAATCGACTAACCAAAATTAAGATGGCGAGCTATAATCGCCCGCCGATCCACGCCATTCCGCGTGAGGAAACAGTGTAATGATTTCACCGAATTTACTGGATGATTTGACCGACAGTCAGCGTATTGCCGCCACACATGTAGATGGACCGTTGTTGATCATCGCTGCCGCGGGTAGTGGTAAAACTCGCGTTATTACGCGGCGTGTAGCTTATCTCGTTTCGCAGGGTGTGCCTGCCTCTTCGATCCTGTCCATAACATTCACCAACAAGGCCGCCGGTGAGATGAAGGACCGAATCGCCAAGGCGATCGATCGACCGATCCGCGACTTTGGTCGACTCGATCAGCGCTGGCCCACCATCTGCACTTTTCACAGTCTATGCCTTCGCATTCTTCGGCATTACGCGCCGCAAATCGGGCTCGCTCCAAACTTCAGCATTTATGATTCATCCGATCAGACCCGGGTCATGAAAGAAGCCCTGAAGCTGCTGGATTTGTCCACCTCAAATTTTCCGCCCGGCGCGATGCATGCGACCATCAGCAACGCAAAAAACCAACTGCAAACCGCTGAGGCATACAGCCAGGCCGCGGGAGATTTTTATTCACGCACGGTATCGCGCGTCTACACAAAGTATCAGAATCTACTGACTCAAAATAACGCTTTGGATTTTGATGATCTTCTCCTGCGCACCACGCTGTCGATGCGCGATCATCCGCAGATGCTGGCGGAGTTGCAGCAGCGATTTTCATACATACTCATCGACGAATATCAGGATACCAATCATGCCCAGTACGTGCTGGCTCATGCGCTGGCGATGAAGCATCGCAATATCTGCGTGGTGGGCGATCCAGATCAGTCTATCTATGCCTGGCGCGGGGCGGATATCAAAAACATTCTGGACTTTGAAAAGGACTATCCAGACGCAAAGGTAGTCAAGCTGGAACAGAACTACCGATCATCGAAAACCATCCTCCATATCGCCGGCGCCTTGATCGCGCAATGCCCAGCGAAAGGATAAACAGCTTTGGACTGAAAATGCCCAGGGTGAAAAGGCGAAGGTATTCTTCTGCCAGGACGAATATGACGAGGCCAACATGGTGGCCCGGAAACTCAAAGAACTGCACGAAAAGCATCAATATGCCTGGAACCAGATGGCGATTTTCTATCGCATGAATTCGCTGTCGCGCGTCATGGAAGATGCGCTGCGAAAAGAAAATCTTCCCTACGTGATGGCTCGCGGTGTGGAGTTTTACAACCGCAAGGAAATCAAAGACACGCTGGCTTACCTGCGCGTTATCGCCAACCCGGATGACGAAGTCAGTCTCGCACGTATCGTAAATGTGCCCACGCGCGGCATTGGTGACAGCAGTGTGAAACAGATTCAGGCTTTTGGCATCGCCAGCGGGCTTGGACTTTTTGCTGCGATGCAACAGGCCGGGCAGGTGGCTGGATTATCCAGCCGGGCTGTCAATTCCGTACGGGCTTTTGTGCAGATGATTTCTCACTGGCGCAACCAGACGCAGGACATGTCTGTCGATCTTCTTCCCCTGGCCCCCGCGCCCAGGCCTCATGCTTCCGTGCAAGCTCTAATGGAAGATGTCGTACGCAAGAGCGGGCTGGAAGCGTATTACAAAAAAGAAGGCGGCGAAGAGCAGTCCGAGTTGTCCAACATCGAGCAGTTAATCACCTCCGCTGCTGAGTTTGATAAAGAGAACGACGCAGGCACGCTGGATGAGTATCTCTCTATGATTTCGCTGGTCAGTGACATTGACCACATGAAAGGCAACGGCGGCGCGATCACCATGATGACGCTGCACTCTGCAAAGGGGCTGGAGTTTCCCCTGGTGGCGATGATCGGGCTGGAAGAAGGCGTGCTCCCACACGCGCGGCGCGCGACAGCACGGATCAGCTTGAGGAAGAACGCCGGCTATGCTTTGTAGGCATTACCCGGGCTCAAGAGCGGTTAATTCTGAGTAAGGCCGGCTATCGCACAATACGCGGGTTGCGCGAGCGAACAGTGACCTCGCCTTTTCTATCTGAAATGCCCGCTGAGGATTTGGAAATAGTTGATCGCACCGGCTTGCCCGGATCGTACACACGCGGTGAATTTCGGCTGGAAAGCCGACACAATTCGGACTTTAAAATAGGGCAATTGGTTCGCCATCCCACTTTCGGCATCGGTCGGATCGCCGAGATCTCTGAAGGGTCCAACGCGCGGGCCATCATCCAGTTCAACCAGGTAGGACAGAAAACCCTCGTACTGGAGTTTGCGCGATTGGAACCGGTCGGCTAGCCTGATGCGCATCAAACAGGGCTATCGAAAATCGATAGCTCTGTCTGTTTTCTAAATTGCACTGTTAGAGAGACTACAGCCCCCCACCGCCGCCGTTGTTATTCTGCCGACCCTGGATCTGCATATAAGCCTGCATGCCGGTTTGGACCAGTCCCTGAATGAGAGGCACGGGGATATATCCATCAGCGCGAAGCGACGTATCCTGGCCTCCGATTGCCATGCCCAGGGGAGGGAGATTGTTGGGCACTGATACGTTGACGGGCACGCCGTTGGCTTTCATATAATTGAGCACAGTGGACAGATATTGCCCCAGACCGACATATTCAACGAGCATGCGATTTTTGGGAAGTTGAGCGTCGATCTCCTTCACTGTATCGCTGAGAACATCCTGTCCCGATTTTGCCGAATCAATAGTATCACTGAGCAGTTGATCCGGCGCGCCCACGCCGCCGATATAAGTCTTGGCGTCGATGGTTCCAGAAACCGCGCTCACCCCATCGGGCCCGTACATTGTCGAGAGAGTCGTATTGATTTTTGCCGCCTCGGCAGAGGCGTTGTCCGGATCCACCTGCACCTGCCAACGATCAAACGTAACGCCGTTGATTGTTTTATAATTGGGTGTACGCGTTGACTTCATCAGATCCCCCGCAGCAGCGGGCTTGTGCCGCCCGCCTGCGATATCACCAGCTGCATCATTGCGTTCATCATGGAACTGGTCAGCTCAGCACCTTTGGTCTGGGCATTTTTGATCTTCTCTGAATCACCTTTTATGACGAACACTTCCTGAACCATGCTCTGCTGCCCTGCAGCGCCGCTGGGAGTCACCACTCCAAAAACTCCACCTTCGGAGGTGGTTAATGCATCTTTTGCAACTGCTATCAGATTGATGATCTTGGTTCCATTGTCACCCAATCCAGGCAGTTCCGCGGCAATTGGATTTACCAGGTCGTCAAATAACTTGGCCGACCAGGCGGGGTCGTTCACGAATCCGCCGAAGGCAAGATAGGATTCCTTCGGGAGCCCTGCGACCAGTGATCCATCGGATTGTTTTGCCGTCTTTACAAGATTACCGAGGTAAGAATCGGGGGCAAAATCGACAGCAAGCGTTCCTTTGATTCCGCCGCTGCTGAGGGTGATACCGTAAGTGCATCCCTGTGCATCCGTGAGAAATTCGCGTGTTCCCTGAATGAGTTGTTTCGCAGCCGCGTCGGAGATTTTTTGCATCGCAGGATCTTTGACCTGCTTGTCGATCAGATCCAGCAATTGCTTCTGCCCGTCATCCAGTTTTGGGAGCAGAAGTGGTCTGATCGCGGAGAAATTCGTATAGATGACAAGATCATCGCCGCTCAATTGTTCAGCCGACGTGCCGCTTGCCTTTAAACCCTCATGCTTGACAGACAGCCCCTGCCTCGAGGCGGCAACGGCCGCATAGTCTCCCCATTGCTGAATGAACTCATCGGTCTCTTGTCCTTTGAAATGCACGATGGTTGTCTCATCCTCCGTGCGCACTACCTGTTGCGATGCGAGGAACGCCTTGTAGTCGGACACAGGCAGAAGAACCACGAGCTTGTCGCCAGGATCGGCGGATGAGGAAAGATCGTTTGCCATGAAGAACAGCGCAGCTTCACCCTTTGTGTCAAAGCCCGGGCCAAATCCAGTCGCATCTTCAAGCGATTGCAGAGGATCTTTCAGCGTGGGCACGAGGTCGGTCAGCCCCAGTTGCTGCAGCAACGACTGTAGCTTCTGGTTCGTATCCGAAATGTGATTCAGCTTGACAACGATCGCAGCGTCGGATGGCACCTGGCTGAGCACGTCGGCCCGCGCGGTCTGACTTATCGCCGCTGCGCACCACCCCAGCGTCAGCACGCACCCGACCCGCACCGCCCGATTGAATTCTCGCATGGACTCTCCTTTTTCGATCTGTCTGATGAAATGATCCGTGGTTCTTCCCGACGCTATATATGAAATCGTAAAGATGCCGGCTCAGCCGTCAATTCGCCGGCGATTATAAACCGGCCTGAAGTCTCTCCTCGGTTGACGTGAGATCCACGAAAAACATCGGATTTATCGTCTGAGCTTTAAGGCAACAGCAGCACCTTGCCGATGCCGCCTCTTTCAACCAGCGCATGACCTTCAGCGGCACTACTGAGCGGCTGTTTGCGATAAATCGGAATGACCAGTCTTGCATCCAGCACCGCGCGAGCCATGTCGCTCAAAATCCCTGGATCCGGCTTGGCATATACCGGGATGATGCGGACAGATGGATAATCCTTGGCGTTGGAAGGCGGGCCCAGCACCGACGCGAACACGCCACCGTCTTTTACCTTACCCAATAACAAAGCCGCAGTTTTCCCACCGACCGCGTCGGCCACCGCGTCCACCGGCGGGAGATTGGCGATCAACTGCTCATCATCGATCGCCAGGACCTGATCGGCCTCAAGGCTGGAGGCCTGCGGTAATTGCCGACTTAAAACACCCACGATCACAACCGCGCCGGCTTTTTTTGCAGTATATACCGCCGAACGACCTACGCTTCCTAACGCCCCCGTGATTAAAACGGTCTGACCGGATTTGATTCCGGTGCCAACTGTGATCAGCATGTTGCCGGTCGTGGTCACCAAAGGCAAAGCAGCGGATTCGACCAGATCAAGACCCGCGGGAACTTTCGCCAGGCTTGAGGCGGGAACCAAACACCGCTGGGCATAAGCCTGGTCGGCCATCGCAAAAACTTTGTCGCCAACAGAAAACCCGCTCACTCCCGCGCCGAGCTTTGCGATGGTGCCGGCAACATCAACGCCGATCACGCCCGGGAAAATTGATGGGGAAAATCTCCTTCATCCTCCCCGACCGCCGGCCAATGTCGATCGGATTCACACTGGTCGCCACAACGTCGATCAGAACATGCCCGTCTTTGATCACAGGGTCGGCATAATCTTCGAACTTTAAGACACTGGCAGATCCATACTCGTGAATAACAGCAGCTTTCATGGCAAGGCTCCTTTGTGGCACATACTAGGCAAAATCACGACGGAGTTTGTTACAAATTTATTTAATGTTGCGGCTGCGCAGCTGGGAACCGCGTATGCCCGGCAGTTCGGAGACGTTGACGCCAACGCAGCACAAATTGAATTTTTTAACGATAGTGAACTGATGCTGAGCCGAGACCGCTTACCCCTTAATTACATCCGCCAGACTATGCTCGTGTAATGACTGCAGTCGTTGTCAATTATATCGCCGGCCCGGAGCAGTCTGGGCCATCCACGCGGGAAGGTTGTCCGCATAGCGTCAATCAGCAGCCGCCATCGGTTATACCGTTAAGAACAGTGAAGCGGCGAGGATTTTCGCGAGTTGATTGAAAACAGCGGCATTCAAATAGGGTATGCAGTTATTTTTTTCTCGCACGGTCCTTCACACCGCGGGTTTAACGCTTGAGAAAAGCACATTGAGGCCCTCCGACATCGTTGGATGTGCGATTACAGCATCGCGGAGAACCGTGAATGGGAGTTTCGCAAGCATTGCCACTTGAACCACTGACATCACTTCGCCCGCTTCGGGACCGACCATGGCGAATCCTGCAATGAGGTCCCGCGAATCGAGAAGTGCTTTCATAAACCCTCGCGTCTCGTCGATCGTGTGCGTGCGCAGCACAGCCGCCATTGGAATCTTAGCAACCCGAACTGGGATGCCTTGGCGACGAGCCTGATCTTCACTCAGGCCGATCCGCGCGACCTGCGGATCAGTGTAAAGGCACGATGGCATTAATCGATCTTTTGAACTTCGATGCCCCCCCGCAAGGTTGTCGCGAATGATACGAAAGTCATCGAACGAAGCGTGGGTAAACTGCGGGCTGCCCGCGCACTCACCAATTCCCCAAATGGACGAGGCCGTCGTTTCCAATCGATCGTTTACTTTAAGATATCCAAGTCGATCCACGGAAACGCCAGTGGTTTCTAAACCAATCCCAGCCGTGTTGGGAATGCGACCTGTGGCAACCAGCAGATCGGTTCCCTCTATTAAGCGCTCCCCATTGGACGTCCGCACCGTAACGCTCACGCCATTACCCGAGCGACCCTGTACGCGAACGAGATCGCGCCGAGGTGAGGATGGTTATTCCCTCATCGGTTAAGATCTTTGACAGTTCATCTGCGACGTCTGCGTCTTCCCCTTTCAGCAACTGCGACCCGCGTTGCACGACCGTAACCTGGCTGCCGAACCGGCGAAACGCCTGGGCGAATTCCAGCCCCACATACCCGCCACCGACCACAATGAGATGCGCCGGCACGCGGTCCAGCTCTAACATTTCAATATGCGTCAGGGGCTTTGCCTCAACCATTCCCGGGACATCCGGAATCGCTGCCCGCGTTCCGAGATTCAGGAAAACACGCTCGCCGATGAAGGTGCGTGTACTGCCATCATTCAATTTGACGTTTACCGTGCGATCACCGGTAAAGGCGGCCTCGCCCATGACTAGTTCCGCGCCGGTTGCTTGGTATTTGTTAAGATGAATTTTGATTAACTCGTCGACCATCTCGCGCTTCCGCTGCCGTACAGCGGCCATGTCGATCGAAACAGGTCCAGCGATGCCGCCGAACTGTTTTGCGTGGCGAATCTGGTCTACAACCTTTGCGCTCCATATTTCATTCTTGCTTGGAAGGCAATTGACGTTTGGACACGACCCACCAATCCAACGCCGCTCAACGACCACGGTCCGCTCGCCAGCGGCAGCCAAATGCCAGGCTAGAACTTTGCCACCTTCGCCGCTCCCGATGATGACGTTGCGCACGACCTCTGCTGACATACTCAATCCTGGTTGATGCTTCACGAGCGGGCGGTATTTGCCGATCCCCCACAAATTGCACTCTATCAGCTCGAATGCTTGTTAAGGAACGCTAACATCAGGTTCGCTATTTCATCGAGCTTATCCTCCAACGCAAAATGACCGGTATCCAGCAGATGAAAGTCCAGGTTTTTGATGTCACGCTTGTAAGCTTCCGCTCCGGGAGCGGGAAAACAGATATCGTTTTTTCCCCACGCGATCAGCATCGGCGGCTGCGATGTGCGAAAGTACTCCTGCCACTTTGGATATAGCTTGAGGTTGTTCTGGTAATCCAACAGCAGGTCCAGCTGCGCCTCTTTATTGCCGGGCCGGTGCAGACTCGCCAGATCCAGCGTCCAGGTATCTGGACTGATCGCGCTGGGATCTTTCACACCAATCAGATACTGCGATTTAAAACCTTCAAGAGTTAGAGCAGCTTTGGCGATTCGATCACGAGCCTGCGGAGAGGGATCCGCCCAATAGGCTTTGATCGGTTTCCAATACGCATCAGGCAACCCATCGAGATAAGCGTTGCCGTTTTGGACAACGATGCCGCTGATTTTCTCGGGATGAGCGCTGGCAATGCGGTAGCCAATTGGTGCGCCATAGTCCTGAACATACAGAGTAAACGTGTCCAGTTTCAGAGTCTGCGTAAATTGGTCGACGATGCTCGCGAGGTGGTCGAACGTGTAATGAAATGTGGCAGGGTCGGGAGAGGCGCTTTGCCCAAATCCAGGAAAGTCGGGAGCAATGACGTGGTACCGTCCAGCCAGCTTTGGTATCAAGTTGCGGAACATAAACGACGACGTCGGAAAACCGTGCAGCAGCAATACCGCTGGCGCATCCGGCGGGCCTGCCTCGCGATAGAAAAGATCTACACCGTCTATGTTGATTGTTTTATAGTGAATCATGCTCTGCTCGTTGGGGAACGTCTGACCGGTGGTAAATGCGGGTCGTACAATCATCAACATGAAGAAGGCAAACCCAATACTGACCGCTCTCTGTTCAGAAGCGTAAAGTTTCATCGTTAGAACTCATTCTTCTGTATGGAAACTCAAAACGCTCAAGCGTCGATAACAATCTTGCCCACTGCCTCGCCAGACCTCACCGCGAGATGAGCATCTTCAATAGTTTCAAATTTGAATTCCTGAGCGTTCAACAATGGAGTGAGTTTTCCGGCTTCAGCCAATTTTGTAGCTTCACGAAGAATTTCCCCATGATGGCTTCGGCCCTTGCCCGTCAGCAACGGCGATAAAGTGAACACGCCGGAATAAGTAGCGCTCCTGAATGAGAGCGGCGCCAGCACATGTTGGCCCCACCCAAGGCAGCTGACCACGTGCCCGGTGTAAGGCCGAACTGCGGCAAAAGACGCATCCAGCGTCGCACCTCCGACAGTATCATAAACGACATCAAACCCGTCACCGCCGGTATGCTGACTAACATAAGCATCAACCGAAGTGCTTTTATAGTTGATAGCTGTGGCTCCAAAGCGCTCAACAATTGAAGTTTTTTCAGGAGACACTGTCGTGAACACTTCGGCACCTAATGCAACCGCGATCTGAACGGCGATATGCCCAACGCCCCCCGCTCCGGCATGGATCAACACTCGTTGACCGGCGTGTACGTGTGCGTGATCGACCAGCCCTTCCCAAGCCGTGATGAATGCCAAGGGCGTGGCCGCGGCTTGCCGCATTGTAAAATTTGCCGGTTGAATCGCGAGAAGAGCGCTGTCCACCGCGGCGAATTCCGCCAGTGAACCCGGCACCTCTCCGATGCCGCCCGTAAGGCCAAACACCCTGTCTCCAGGCTTGAAGCCCTGCACTTGTGGTCCGACGGATTCAACTACGCCTGCGAGATCCATACCAAGAATTGCCGGCGGCGATACTTTCGCATGGTCCGCTTTGCCCGCTCTAATTTTGAGGTCGAGTGGATTCACACCGCTGGCCGAGATTCGAACCAGAACCTCGCCACGATTCGGGACGGGGCGCAGCACCTCGGTAAGTTTCAGCGGAGCATTATAGCTCTCCAGAACCAGTGCCCGCATTTTCGATATTGAAGTCATACTGTGAGTTCCAGCTCCCAACGTTTGCGGGAGTATAGCTATTGTCATGGTACTTCGCCTGCTGAATGCTTTGTAGCTATGCCGACGAAACTGCCAGGGCAGTGACCCCGGCAAAGCGCACTCGCCTGACAACCGATACGCATGCTTCATGGGGTCGACTATTGCTTCAACTGCCCCTTACCGCGGATGACTCGTTCTAACGAAGTATGCGAATTCGGAAGTCGCAGCTGTTCAGGTGGTATTGTTCCAGCGATTGACGAGGTATGCCAAGGCTTCGCTGCCAACTATGATGCTCGCATGCTGACAACTGTGAATCCATCCGCTCGGCGAAAACTGCATTTTGATTCTCTCGATGAAGTCGTCGCCGATGTGAAGACACTTGCGGCCGCTGACAGCGCCGGAAGGTTGACCTGCTGCGGCAACTGGACGTTCGGGCAGATCCTCAATCACCTGGCGACCTGGGTGGACTACAGCTTTGACGGCGTGCCCATGAAGATTCCGTTATTGGTGAGATGGATGATACGGCCCATGAAGAAGCGGTTTCTGACAAAGCCCATGAGGCCGAATTCGCGAATTCCAAAAGTGGCGGGCGGCACACTGGCGATCGATGTGGTTCCCACCACCGAAGCGCTCGAGCATTTTTACCGATCGTTTGAAAGACTAGCTAAAGGCCCGCCCGCGATTCCGCACATGCTGTTTGGACCAATGACGCACGATGAATGGATCGCTCAGCATTTGCGGCACAGCGAGCTACATCTTTCCTTTTTGACTGTGCCGTAATACGGCCTTTTAAAGCGCGATGGAATAGGTCGCCTGAAATCGAAGTTAACAAACGAATAACGGAGTTCTGCCGGAGAAACCGTCAATACAAATGAGACATTGGCAAGCGTGTCTTCTGAAACACGCGCAGCTAGAAAATCCCTAACGTGCGCATAAACCCGTGATTTTTGCATACCTTTAAACCGGCGATCAATGACCTGAATGCGGAGCGAGGCGATGTTATGACGGTTCAGAGCCGCGTCACCCCCAAGGATTTACGTCCTTGCAGGCACCGGGTGCATCCTTCGTCACTTGCACCTCAGTATCAACTCTAAATCTATCTCGGCTTCGCGCCAGTACACAACCCCTGTTCCATGAACTGAATTCCTCCGCCAATACTGATTATTGCACAGATGCCAATGGCGCACGGCGCAAACTTGATGGCAAAGCGGAGAGATGAGCGAGCGTTCTGGGTCGCCGCTTATCATCCCTTTAGCCCGCCGAAGACGGTGTCAATCAGGGCGTCGACATATGCGTCGAAAAGGCGAATCGCGTCGCCGTCGTAGGGAAGCAAGAGCCGGTGGTAGAGCGGGCCATAGAGTGCATCGAGGGCGATGTCGGGATCGAGACCTTTGCGAAGTTCGCCGCTGGCCATTCCGCGGAGAATGATCTCTCGAGAAATCTTGCGTCGAGCGAGTAGCCAGCGATCAGCCAAAGTCCTGCGTAACGTCTCATCAATCTGGGCACGTCCGATCAACGGTCGCAGGATCTTTCCTTGACGGCCGCGGAATGATTTGGCCACAAGGCGCATTGAAACCGTGAAGCTTTCGCGAGCGGTCCCAAGTTGCTGTACCGGCGCGACCCGAGTCACCTCATCGAGTACTGCATCGACGACAACCGACCAGATGTCGGGCCAGCGGCGGTAGATCGTTGTCTTGCCGACCGAGGCCCTTTCCGCCACCCCCTCGATGGTCAAACCGTCAAATCCTACTTCCAGTCCGAGTTCTAATGCGGCATTAAGAATGCGCCGCGTTGCGTGGGTGTCGCGCGGTCGGCCCGCAGCAGTCTTCTCGTGTTTTTTGTTATCGGTTCTCTTCATTTGACTACTCCGGTTCCTACGCGGCTTCTGCAAGTCGATTCAGTGTATCTCGAAGCGAAACAATTTCAGCTTGACTAAATTGAATACGAAACGTATCGTATCGTAAATGCCGTTGTCAAGGCGATTCATGGAGACCATGCGGCGACGCTGGGTGGTCTGAAGCAAACTTTAAATGACTGGAGAAGCACATGTATGCAATAACTGGAATTACCGGTCGTGTCGGCGGGGCTGCAGGAAACGCTCTGTTGGACTCGGGACTGTCTGTCCGCGCTGTCGTGCGCGATGCTGCCAAGGGCGCTGCCTGGAAAGATCGCGGCTGCGAGGTCGCTCTTGCCGACATGAATGACGCCGCTGCGCTGACTGCGGCATTCACCGGCGTTGAGGGGGTTTTCGTCTTGATCCCCCCAACCTTCGATCCAACGCCCGGTATTCCCGAAGTGAGGAGCATCATCACGGCCTTGATGACAGCCATTACGGCCGCTCGGCCACCTAAAGTGGTCTGTCTTTCGACCATTGGTGCGCAAGCGACGCAGCCCAACCTGCTCAGCCAGCTCGGCCTGGTTGAAAAGGCACTGAGCGCACTGCCGACGCCCGTTTGCTTCCTGCGTGCTGCCTGGTTCATGGAAAATGCGGCTTGGGACGTGACGCCTGCGCGGGATACCGGGGTGATATCAAGCTTTTTGCAACCGCTCGATAAGCCGTTCCCCATGGTTGCAACGGCCGATATCGGCCGTGTCGCCGCCGAACTACTCCAAGAGACCTGGACCGGGCGGCGGATCATCGAACTTGAAGGACCAACTCGCGTCACCCCGAACCAAATCGCCCAGACGTTCGCAGAAATCTTCACGCGGCCGGTTCATGCCGAGGCTGTTGCTCGCGAAACGTGGGAACAGCTTTTCATATCGCAGGGCATGAAGCATCCGCTGCCACGCATTCAGATGCTTGACGGCTTCAACCAAGGTTGGATCGAATTCGAGCAGGATGAATCGAAAATTCAAAAGGGACGCACCGGCTCTGTCTCGACCCTCTATCTGTCCGCATTTTGTTCGCTCGCGCGGCGGTGCAACTGCGCAATACACACTACAGCATGGAGACCTCAAAATCGCCATGGAAGGTGATGCAGCTGGCTTATCGTTTAGCGCAGCGTGTTCTGCCAGCTCATTCCAGCCCATGCAGTCGCAAGGATTTCACTCTGGCCCAGTTGTTCGCGTGTTTGGTGGTACGCGAGCTGATGCACTGTAGCTATCGCGGCGTCGAGTCGCTTCTGACAGACACCGACTGGTGCAAGTTGATCGGCATGCCCCGGCCTCCGGATCACAACACGCTGTGCCGCGCGTTTCACAGCATCGTGACACTTGCCCGCACCAGTCGCCTGCTCGATCTGCTGGCCAGTTGGTTCGAGCAATGCAAAGTGCTGGGGACCGACGCGGCCATCGATTCCACGCTGTATGACACCCACCATCGCAGCCGCCACTATGAGCGTCGCCTGCGGCATCGCCGCGAGAGCGACAAGACCTCGGCAGACACAATGCGCAGTCGCACCGGCGCAAATCACCCAAGCTCGTTCTGGCGACCGATGTGGCGTCGCACGTGATCCTTGACGCGATGGCCAAGACCGGCATGGGAAGCGACGCGCCAGACTTTGTTCCGGTGCTCCGGCAGGCGACTCGTCGCCACCGTGTCTGGTGCGTCTACGCCGATGCCGGATATGATTCAGAAGCCAACCATGTGACAGCACGCGAGCAAATGGGAATCCGGTCGTACATCAAGACTGGCGTTGGTCGCCAGACCAGCAAAGCACCGTCGGGCCATTATCGCCGAATGATGCACTATTTGATTAGCGGCTCGCAGAAGGGCCAGCCCTATGGCTGCCGCGCCAAGCCGAGACGGTAATGAGCATGCTCAAACGGAACCTTGGAGACAGCCTTCGCAGCCGCAGCACCCGCGCGAAAGCTAGAGCAAAGGCTGATGGCGATCACTCACAATCTGATGCTGTTAGCCAAGCTGGAGTGAGGGTCGAGACAGAGCCGGACGCACCGCATTAACAGGGGTTTTGAAAGGATTGGCAGCCGATTGACGGACCTCTATTGAGTACAACGAGTCCTTTGGCGGAAAGTCCTGCTTGGTAGATTCAAGCATTCCGTTGAAATTGATGCCCAGCCTTTTACGTGATTGTTTTTGTGGCAGAGAGCCACAGGGCCGTCCACTGATAGGGGTATACTGATCGATTTTGGATTCAAAAAGTGGAGCCAGCGGGACACCAATAGAACTCGCATCTGGGTTTTTGATTTCCGTAGGTCCAGCGCCAAAATGACAGAAGTGATCGTGACCCTATGAGCATCATCGTTTAGTTATGCTCGCTTGCTTGTTCATGGTCGTGCTCAGCGACTTTGGCCATGCCCGGGGTCCAAATCAATCGGCGCACTCCGTAACGTGACATTCTGGCAATGAAAACAAACCCCATCAGGATCGCGATAAGGCTTACCGCCCCGTAAATGTGCAAATGAAGCACACGGCATTGGCGGAACTGGGATCGGTCGATGATTTCGAGTTCGTGGTGTACCCCCTAGCTGGCAGACCACGGCGGACGTTGTTCATATTGACTTGTGACTCCTGAGCCGCCGGGATTTCGGGTCGAGGGCGGTGACGATGTGGTTTGAGCCGCGAAGGTAAACCGACGAGGATCGTGTCTCCTTTAGTTTCCAAATGCAGCTACTGTCGTAGATTAGCAGGGTATTGCTTTGGGCTGCACTAATCTCCGGATGTAGATTGTTTTGGGGATGGATCGGCATTAATCTGGATATGGGACAGCAGCGCTCAAGTCATCTCACCAGGATGGAAGAATGCGATCGAAAGTGTCTCCGTGTCTGCATTGGCGATTGGTCATCTGTGCAGGGGCTGCGGCGGGAACGCTGCCGTTCGCAAGGGTTGCATCGGCTAGTCTGCTTCAATCGGGGCATCTCGCGGCGTGGGGATTGGTCCAGAACCCGCCGGCGGGAAATAATTACGTCGCTGTCTCTTCCGGTAGTGAGGCCGATCTCGCCCTTACCACGACCGGATCGTTAGCGGCGTGGGGAATTAATTCTTACGGCCAAGTGTCAGGCGCCCCCGCGGGCTCAGGATATACAGCTATCTCTGCCGGTGGTTACGCCGATCTGGCGCTTACGGCCACCGGCAGCATTGTCGGTTGGGGCGATAACAGTTATGGGGAGATCAGTACCCCTTCAGGGGTGGGATATCTGGCTGTTGCCGAGGGAGGCTTCGATGGGTATGCACTCACTGCGACCCGTTCGATCTCGGCATGGGGGGACAACACGCGGGGAGAGCTCAACGTTCCGTCAGGGAACGATTACGTTGCGATATCCGCGGGATACCAGTGGGCATGCGCACTGACCAGCAGTGGATCAATCGTAGCCTGGGGAATTAACGCCAATGGCGAGACCAATGTTCCCGCGGGAAGTAATTACACTGAAATTTCAGCGGGCACTAACGGCGGTGCGGCACTGACGAACACCGGCAGCGTGGTCGAATGGGGTGAAATCGACGGGACCGTTCCATCCGGAGCCGGCTACCAGGCGGTCTCTTCCGGACAGTTCTGGGACCTTTACTTGGCGGGCGACGGAACCCTCAGCTCGTCGGGCTCGGACTTTAATGGCGACACCCACGTGCCGGGAGGAAATAACTACTTTGCGATCGCCGCCGGAGGCAACCAGGGTGTTGCCATACAGGTTCCCGAACCGAGGATGTCGATGATTCTGGTGCTGGGGACGGCGCTGCCGTTACTGCTGCGGCGGCGAAAGGCGTGCTCGCTACCCTGCTTGCCCGCCGCGGGCTCGTCGAACGCCCTGCGGTGAGACCCTTCGAACTGAACAAAACAGTGCACGACTGCGCTCTCTCGATGCGCCACCATGTCGAACGCTGGTCGGTAGCGCGGGACGCTTGACTCCGCTACCAAGATACTGGATGCGGACCTTTCAATCGCCAGTTCAACTGGGCTGCCCGAGCCAGGGTGTAGCGCGCCAGGGTGGCGATTCTGGCATAATGCGATGAACTCCAACCAAGGATGGTCGCATGGGCTTGGATTTCAGCACGTTATCTCCCGAGGAACTCCTGGCAGCCGAATCGGCGGTGCTCACGATGCGCAGCTTGACTCAGGCTGTCAAAACCGCGCCGCACGGCAAAGGGATGCTCTGCGTGGAAACGGCGTTGCACGATAAAGGGTTTGAGCATCTTCGAATGATGCTGCAGTCGGCGGTGGCGTCCCACGAAGGGGCGCAAAAAAAGGGGTCTGCAGTTTGCCGTGTTCCTGCGGGAAAAACGCCTCGTTCAAGCGGCGCAAGGTGAAGAAGGTGCTCAGCAGCATCGGGCACATTGCCGTCGACCGTCGGTATTACGCGTGCCGAAAGTGCAAGGCCAAGCAGATTCCGTGGGAAGGCTGGGCGGGTATCAACGCAAAGCATCGGGTGACGCCTCATGCCCAGCGAATGATTGTGCTGGCCGGCAGCGGTCGTTCGTTTGATGAAGCGGAGAGGAATCTGAAGGAACTGTGTCACGTTCAAACCAGCAACGACGTGATTCGAGCGATCTGCGATGAACAGGGGACGGCGATGCAGGAGTGGATCAACAGCAGCCCCGAGCCCAAAATGGCCTTCGCCGCGGCCAGGGGGGAGGTGGAGTTTTCCACCGATGGTTTGAAGATCAACACCGTCGGTGGCTGGCGGGAGATGCGTCTGAGCGTGATCAGCAAGCGGGAACCGGTCGCCTCGGCAACACCGCGGCAGTGGAACGATCGCGTGCTGAATCGGCCTGCGGTGAGAATGGGCATCTGTGCGATCGCGCCCTGCAATATCATCGGTGCGAGCTGGCAGCGGCTCTGCAAAACACTGGGGCTGCCCAAAGATCAGGACCTGAGCATTCTGGCCGATGGCGCCCGGTGGATCTGGGACCAGGCGGCCAAACGCTTTGCGGGCAAAGAGGTTCAGTGGGTGGTGGACATCTATCACCTGATGCTCTACCTGTTTGCCGCTGCCGCGGAGTTGGGTACCAAAGGTGCCGAGCAATGGGTCGGTCAGCGCATCCTGGAACTGATCGAGATGGGCGGCCCGAAATTCATCGAGCATCTGCAAAGCATCGGTCCTCCCGATCCAAAGCCCGCCACCGCAGCCGCATGGACCAAACTGCTGCATTATCTGAGCGAAAACCGCGACAGCCTGTGGTACGGCGATCGATTGAAACAAGGCCTGCCCATCGGCAGCGGCCTGATCGAAGGCGGCGCGAAAAATATTCTGGGCAAACGCTTGAAGATTAACAGCGCCCGCTGGCGGATTCGCCGTGCTGAACGGATGGGCACGATCCGCTGCATTCAGTATAGCGGCCTATGGGATACCTATTGGGACTCAAAAATGGCCGCCTGAATCGCCACACTTAAAAGTTACACCCCCGAGCCAGATAACCCCCGCGGATTCGAGCCTTCGTTGATATGATGCCCGGCTTTTTGCATGATTGCTTTTGTGGCGGAGAGCCACGTGACGATCCACTGGTACGGCGATACTGATCGATCTGGATTCGAAATTGGAGCCAGCGGGACGCCAGTATAACTCGTAACCGCGTTTTTGAACGAGTTTCGCCGGCTGTCTGCCATTATGGCAGAGCTTTTTCGCGGTGTAAACATTTCCAAATATGGCAACCGCGCATGCTTTCCGAATTCAACGAACCGACGCCGTCACCCCCAGTCGTGACGTTTCCGAGAAGAAACGCATCTGATCGTCGCGATGATGCATTGATATCCCGGGCTTGTATGCATCAGTAATCTAAATCTTCGTTCGTGTGTAGGTCATACAGGCGGATGGGGAACCTGCCCGCGCACCTCACGAAATCTCTGGCGTCGAAAGTCGCAATCCGCACTCGCTCGTTCAGTTCGCATTTCGTGTACATGTCTGACGTCAGGAAGAGTATCCAGGCGTCAACAATATCCACGTCGAATTTACGAGCAATTACGCTCACTTGACCTGCATGATTGTGGTGTCCGGGGACTAGCTGTACGCGTGCTGGATCTAGCGCCCAGTCCAGCACAGTGAGGCCCGCTTCACGGGCTTTCCTCGAACCCACCAGCAGACCCCATGTCTCCACCAGCACAGGAACGGGAACGAGTGCGATGCCATAGTTCCCTAATAGTTCAATATAGTCCCGTGCAGTCTCGTGCCGTCCATCATTTGTGTCGACGAATGCCGATACCAGCACGTTGGTGTCCAACATCACCATGTTGGGTGACATCACTAACCGAAACGGTTCAACATCATAGGGCATCATCAGCTTTGTAACTCGTCGAGAGATATGCCGACCGACGTCGCGATGATTTGGTCCACTTCAAGGAGATGTTGTTCCCGCGTTTTAGTGTCGCCGATTGCTGCAGCCTGTAAAATAAGCCGGCAAGCGTCTGACAGTTGCTCGCGAACTAGATCGTCTTCCAAGATCGCATTAGGGACCGTTAATTGCTCCATGTGCTGAGGCTCAAATTTTTGAAACGCTGCTCGAAATGAAGGGGTTACGGAGCGCAAGTACCAGTTAGCCAGCCGGCTATTCAAGAAAGCGAGTAGCGGCAATAGATTCTCCAAGTCGGCGGGAACCACAGCTGTCCCACCGACGAGAAGAACGCTTCCGTCAATGTCTGCCGTGAACGAAGTCTCTACGGCGAGGTCACGCATTATCAGTTTCGGCGACTCGAGCCACGCCAGCGAACGCTCCCGGATGAGTTCGTACCACGCTTTCGTTCCTGGGCTCTCGGTGATACTGCGGCGCGCGGATAACATGTCCTTGTAATTATCGAGATAGGCAAATATGCGAGGGTATTTCTCCTTCAGTTCACGCTCAGCCAGCACGTGGCCAGCGCGGTAGGTGTAAATCAAAAGTCGAGTTGGATCGGGAGGCGTGTACCGCTGAATGTCGCTTCCAAACACCACTGGCCGCAACAATTCAGTTTCCAGTTCGAATCGCTCGCCGTACCGGTTCGTTACTCTAGTCAGGCCACCAGTCCCCGGCTTGTCCGGCATGACAACAAAGACGTCATTGGCACCGGTTTTTATGCCTTGGAAACACCGAGCGACTTCGGCGAGCGTTTTGGCATCTTGGCTCACCTTATCCCGCACCCTAAGCTCTGCGGCGCAAGAAAAATCCACGGCGTTCTGCCCTCCGGATGTTTCGCATCAAACGCACGCAACTGGATGTTTGAAATTTCCTGTGTCGCGCCTCCCGCTGCGGCGATTAGTGCTCCGGCGAAGCGATTGGGCAGTTCTTTCACGAAAATGACTCGCACTTTAGGCCGTGGCGAGACCGTAACCGCGATTTTTGCCCCGATTATTAATCCAATGTATGCACTGATGCCGGAGAAGACCTCTAAACTACCGAAGTCCACAATGGTCGAGAGATTGGCGTGAGAAGTGATAAAATCTCGTGCGGACGCCGCGTCCCTATTTGTAAACAATCGGTTCGGCGCAACCATTCCCAGGCATCCACCACTTCGCAACCGATTTAATGCCCGCTCGTAGAAAAGGAACGCGTAATCGAAACGACCTTCGGCGGTTTCGAATCGCTTCGCCAAACTCTCCCGCTCTTTGAACGAGCCGGACGCCAGAAAGGGCGGGTTCCCAAGTAGAATATCAAAACTGCCGGGCAGATTCGCCCATATTTTTTCATCGAGTGCGTCGCCCTGTACGATGCAATCTGCAAGACGTGGCAAAGGTAACGCGTGCGGTTCCTCGGTCAAACGTAGCCAAATGGACAACCGAGCCAAGGTCACAGCACGACCATCTATATCGATGCCCACGAGACGCTTCTGCTCGATGATCCTCTTGCCCCAGTTCGCGGTTGCATCCTGCTTGTGGAGTCGCTTCAGGAGCAAGTCAAGCGCGGACGTCAGAAATGAGCCAGACCCGCACGTTATGTCACCAATCCGGGGTATAGACGCGTTTGCCGCCCGTGGGGTCTTCGACTCAACCACAATCGCGCGGCTCGCAAGGTATCGAGTGATGTACTCTGGTGTATAAAAAACGCCTCCCGCCTTCCGAACGCTGACGCGTTCAACATCTCTCAAGGGCTCGTCGAACAGTTGCGCCTGGCGTGGCGGGAGTCGCGTTGGTACCAACACGTGAGAGAGGTACTTCTCGTAAGCTCGGCCGAGCACGTCGGCCGGAATCCATTGGAAGTTGTAACGCGCGGCGAGGGCCGCAAGGTGACGGGGCTGGTAGAGCTCGCGAATGATGCCCGCTACGACAAATGGGGGAAGCTCTTTCGCGGCTTGAATATCGAAGAGATCACTTTGGATCTCAGTTTGCGCGGACTCGAATCGTCGCTCCAACGCACCTACATCTAAATCCCCTGACGGCGTGAGAGCCGAATGCAGCGTCGGCATATCTGGAATCAGCTTTCGGTCTTCTACCGCCCGCAAAATGAACAGCTGAGAAAAGAGAAGTTGAACGGCTTCGTCTATGCCGCTGCTCCATTTGGCATGTCGCATTGCCTCGCCACGCCAGAAGTCGAGTTGATCGACAAGGGCCTCGTCAACCGGTAACAGCCGCTGGTCAGGATTCCCCTGTTTCTTTGCAGCAACTTCCAACTTTCCGTTTACGAGACCATCGGGTGTAAACAGGTTGAGCAATCCGGAATTTGTGTTTAGGTGCTCGGCCGGATCTACTTGGAGGCGGAAAAAGCCGCCGTCTCGCAGCCAGTGGCTGTTAAAAATGATGGCGTCCACCTTGTTGGTGATGACGCCCCATTCGATCGAAAAGTGATAGGCGAGTAATCCGATGCGTTGCAGCAGATCAACGGACCGCGGGCGACTGTGGCCGCAAAAGATTGCCGCTGGCTGTTCGGATATCGAACCTTGAAGCACGATCTCCGAGACGCCTGTCAGTTTCACCTCGGATAATTCGGCGTCTTTATCGTTCCAGCATGCGTTCGCGACTTTGCGCACGAAGGTCGCTGAGGGCCTGCCTTTTGCCAACTCCTGCAAAAGCTGCGTAATAGTGCTCTGATGCTTCGCCATGTCACTGAAGCTCCGCTTGCCCGTCGTAAGAGGGGCATGGCGCGAACGTTATCCGATATTTTGGCGACTGTCACGTTGCAGACCGTCAGGTCACATGTGGCCTCTTGGCTTTTACGGGGCGGGTGGCAAATTTCGTCAAACCGAATGGTTAAATGTTTGCATCCTAACCGATGACGTAGGGGCGTGGCAGTACGCTACAACCCGCAGGTGCAAGCAGAGTATGATGGAGTAATTTCAATTGATAATTGGAGCGACGGGGAATCGAACCCCGATTTGCTGAATGCGATTCAGCCGTCATGCCGTTAGACCATCGCCCCGGGAGGTTTTCTCGGGGCGATGATCTTAATCGACTTGCTGCGGCGGTCAAGAAATCTACGCGGCTGTTCGCAGGCTCGCATCCGGCTTTTGACCGGACATCGCGTCCACCAAAATAGCCAGGGTGCTTTCCACCGCGTCGTGTTCAACCTGACAGGTGCCGGCGACGCGATGGCCGCCGCCGTTCAGCGTGCGGAGGATGCTGCCCAGGTCGACGTTGCAGGTCTTGTTGATGATGCTGTGGCCGCAGGCGAAAGACACGTTGCGATTATCGCGGCCATTGACGATCCAGATGGAACAATTCTGTTCGGGATGCATCGCGTAGACCAGGAACCGGTTTCCGCAGAAGATCGGATCCACATCGCGTAGGTCGCTGATGATGACATTGCCGACGGTGCGGGTGTGTTGTTTCACCATGCCGCGGAAGAGAATGTCATGCTCGAAGTATCGATTGACGCGTTCGCGCACATCGGGCAGTTCCAGAATTCGCTCGATGCCGAGGGTGAGGCAGGCATCGATCAGGTCAAACATCAGCTGATAATTGCTGATGCGGTAGTCGCGGAAGCGCCCCAGCCCTGTGCGTGAATCCATCACGAAAGAAAGCAGGTTCCAGCCGGTGGGGTGAAGGATTTCGTCGCGGGTAAACTGGGCGCTGTCAGCTTTGTCCACGCCGAGCATCATCTCGTTCATGCCTTTGAAAGTGGCCGCGCCTCCGAAATGATCGTACACCACACGCGCGGCACTGGGCGCGAGACGACATTCGCCATTAAAGGGAATTTTGCCGACCACGCGATCGATTTCGGTCGCGTGATGGTCGAACCAGAGCCCGCACCCGGGAACGAAAGGGACATTGGTTAAAACATCGTCGGCTGTAACGGGAAAAACACCGTCCTGCAGATCCTTGGGATGCACAAATTTAATAGAATCAATTTTGCCGATGTGCTTCAGCAAAACCGCGCAGATTAAACCGTCAAAATCGGAACGAGTGACCAGGCGCAACAGAACCTCCTTGGGGTTTGGTTACTGGAACATCGGTTTGGCATCGCGACGGCTTTAGGCGATGGACCGGGAGTGGATGGCAAACTTAAACAATTAATCGCAATGTCGAGCCCTTTTTGCTGAAAAAGCGGAGCAGAGGTTGCAAAAACTGCGCGGTGGGTTACTCTATGTTGTCAACAGGTAATCCACCGCCCCGGTTTTTTGCCGGCAGGATGATGCGGCTTTGCCTGTAATCTTCAAACAATGCTCGGATGCTACAAGGAGGTAGCCACCATGACGCTTTCCAATTTTATCAAAGTTACCGCCCAGTCGGCTCTGCTTGCATCGGTGATGGTCGCCGGCTTCGGATGCGCGGAGACAGTCACCTTCGCCAAGAACGCCAATGAAGAGGGAATGACTCAATATAACCAGGCCGACTATGTGGACGCTGTGGTGGCGTTCAAGAGCGCGACCCGGCAGAACCCGCGTGATTACAATTCATTTTACTATATGGGGCTTTGCTACCAGGCTTTGGGGTCCAACCAGGAGGCGATCTCCGCGTACCGCGCCTGCCTTGATGTGATGCCCCTCAGTCTGCAGGGCAAGCAGGATCTGGGCCTGCACTATAAGGTTATGGACGCCCTGGCGATGTCGATCGCCCACAGCGCGACCGTGGCCCAGGAAACCAGCGAGATGGAAGCCAAGTGCGCCGGCAAGGCATTGGTCGACGACCAGTGGATGCTGGCCAAGGTTTACCGATTCAGTGGCGATGCTGATGCAGCAGTGGAAGCATACAACAAGGCAGTGCTGATCGATCCAACACGGTTCGACATCAGCAAGGAGGCGGGATTGTACGAAGCCGCCTTAGGGCAGAACGATCGAGCGGCCCTGACCCTGAAGAAAGCCTACCTTGTTAAACGCGACGACGATCAGGTCAACGACGCCCTGCATCGATTAGGCGTGGTAACGACCAGCCTGCACGAAGATTCGATGTTTGCCCACCTGTATTGATCTGATTGAAAATTTAAAAAATGCATCTGCGGGGTCGCCTGACCGGCGATCCCGTTTTTTTTGCGCGTTTCAGACGCCTGCCAGCACGCCCTCGGGCAGGCGTTGATTCTGAACACAGACTGCCAGGAAAAGATGCCGAAGTGTTTCTTCAGATAAATCGCCGAGGAACTCCGGCGTGACATCCACAGGGAAATCACTTTTGAACAACAGGAATTCGTGGGTAAGCGTGCTGCGGTCCCACGTTGCCAGCTGGCAGATGAGTTCATCAACTTGTTCTGCTGCCAGCATTGTCACTCCGCGGCAAGGGCGACCTGTCGGTTGCGAAATGATCTGCTCGCACCCTCAAAACAGTTTCACACAAAAAGATCCAGCGTGCGCCCGACGCTGTTAACATCGGTGCAGTTGGGTTGCATCTTTATCACGCGATGCCCCGGTGGCAAAGTCGGTTTCACCTTCATCGGCCAGGGCAACACTTTCCAAGGTGCCTGGATGGTTGACTTCGTATCGACCGGCAACACCGGTTGCGTGCAACTATAAGGTTGAAGCTCCGCGAGGCGCGGATGAAGATGCTGCTTGACGCAAGGCTCAAACGTGGCCGCGGGGGTCTGAATCGCTTCGGTTCGGCTCACAGTGCGAACCGACGCCTGCGCCGGGCAATTGGTGACAACGTGATGACCGCTGCCGCAAGCGGCAGCTGCCGAAAGATCCGCGGTTTGCATCGCCGAGCGAAGCAAACGCACGAGGCTCAGGTCGAGCCCGGCGATCAAGAGGCTGGAATTGCCCGAAAGGCTGGTCACGCCCCTGACAAAGCAAACTCCGGTGCGGCACGCCTCTCGGTCATCGGCGACAATTCATTTAATCTATTTTTCAGTTAATTTTCGCGGCATTTGCGAAATTTAATTCTCCCGCGCAAAAGTCCGGTTATGCCGGATGATGCGACCGCACCACATGTATGTTGACTGGCGTAGACGAACGGACTGTTTCCCCGTCCAATAACCTTGATGCGTAGCGACGACCTCGACTTTTTATTACCGCCAGAACTGATCGCCCAGTCCCCCGCTGCTTCGCGATCTGCTTCACGCCTGTTGCACTATCAGCGCGACACGAAAACCATCACGCATCGTATCTTCTCGGACCTTCCCGACCTTTTGCGGGCTGATGACACCCTGGTATTTAATGACGCGCGCGTTATTCCCGCGCGGTTCACGTTGCGAAAAAACACCGGCGGCCGTGTCGAGGGTCTTTTCCTGAACGAATTGGAGATCGGCCGCTGGCGGGTGTTGCTGCGCGATGCTGCCGGTGCGCGGCAGTTTCGTTTCGCCGACGATCCCGCAATCGAAGTAACGGTTCTTCAATCGCTGGAAGAAGGGATGTTTGAAATTCACGTCAGCGCGACCGATCCGGCTCAGGCGATTTTAGCGAGATTGGGGCGAATGCCATTGCCGCCATACATCAAGCGGGAGAAGGATCGCGACGCGCGGGACGACGCTGATCGACAAAGTTATCAGACGGTCTATGCGAAGAACGCCGGGTCCGTAGCCGCCCCCACCGCGGGCCTGCACTTCACGGAAGCAGTATTAAGGCAGCTGGATCAGCGCGGCATCGATCGCGTTTCGGTGACGCTTCACGTCGGCATGGGCACCTTCAAACCTGTAAGTGCCCAGACGCTTGAAGCACACGCAATGCACAGCGAACGATATGAAATCGATGCCGCCGCCGCCGAGAAACTAAACCGGGCTGAGGCCGTGCGCCGGCGCATCGTCGCGGTGGGAACCACTGCGGCGCGCGTGCTGGAAAGTTTTCCCAGTCGGCCCTGGGAAGCGACGTCGGCAGAAACAGCGATTTTTATCTATCCCCCCTACCGGCCGCACCGGGTCGGTGCGCTGCTGACGAATTTCCATCTACCGCGAAGCACACTGATCGCGCTCGTGGCGGCGTTCGTGGGGCTTGAAGAACAGCGGAGAATTTATCAGATCGCGATTGAAAACCGCTATCGCTTTTTCAGCTACGGAGACGCGATGCTGATCGATTGACGAGTCACTTTGTCAAGGGTGATGCCTGCGAAACAGCAGCACATAGGCGAGCACGGCCAGGGCATTGATCAGCGTCATCAGGCCGATTTTTCCGATGATTTCACGGATCTGATCCGGCCAGGGATCGAGCGGCGCACTGAGCCATTCCAAAGGCCGCAGAAAAAGCGGCAGCCGGGCGGAGGCGTCGCCCAGTTCGATAACGGCCGAGTTATCTTTTGCAGTTGCCTTGGGATTCGCGGGGGCATGCAATGCCGATCGCTCGGCACTGGCAGTGTGATCGGCTGCAGCGGTCTCCAGCACCGCGTCCAGATTGATCGCGCCGATGGCATGTGTCGCATCGCTCGCTGGTACGGTGGGAAGTGGAGCAGGCGCTTCGACATCCCGCGCCGGGCTGGGCGTTTCAGGAACGACCGTCGCCGGCGTAGTGGAGACCGGCTCGTTATCGGACTCAGCCAGGAGTCGATCGATCTCATCTCCCGCTAATTGCGAAAGCAGATCATCCGCGCTGCGCCCTCAGCGGGTCCAGTATTTTGTAATGGATCGGGCAAGTCCACTGTGGCTTGACCCATGACGACTCCCTTCACATGCGAAACCGAATGGATCCGCAACGCGCGCGTTTCCAACGCGCTGATCGACACTGTCGACGGATAACTTAACTTTCAGCAGGCGTTTAAGCAATGTGCAGGTGTGAATTAACGGCACGTTCACGCGATATTTTGCGCCGCTGCGCTTGCCGATTCACCTTCATCCGCAGCTGTCTGTGGTTCAAATCCGTTTGTAGTTATACTGCCAGTCACAAAAGGAGTTTGCCTTGTCCGACCGTATCGTAAAATCGTTTAAAGTGCTCGTTGGAATGGAAATTCACGTCCAACTCGCAACGGCATCGAAGATGTTCACCGGGGCGGCCAACGGATTCGGCGGCGAGCCCAACGCGCAGGTGGATCCGGTCATCCTGGGATTGCCCGGTGTGCTGCCGGTGATGAACAAAAAAGCGGTCGAGTATTCCATCAAAGCCGGGCTCGCGCTGGGATGCACGATTGCAAAGCAGACGAAGTGGGACCGCAAGAGTTATTACTATCCGGATCTGCCGAAGAATTATCAGATCAGCCAGTACGACATGCCGCTGTGTTACGACGGCGCGTTTGATCTTGCGCTCAAAGACGGAAGTGTCCGCAAAGTGCGGATTCGGCGGGCGCATCTCGAAGAAGACGCTGGCAAACTGCTGCACGATGCGCCGGGCGGATATAAAATAGATTTTTCGATTGTGGACCTCAACCGCGCGGGGACCCCGCTTCTGGAGATCGTCACCGAGCCGGATTTGTCGACCGGTGAAGAGGTAGCCGCCTTCGGACAGGAACTGCAGAAACTGGTGCAGTTTCTGGGCGTCAGTCACGCGCAGATGCAGATGGGCCACATGCGTTTCGAGCCCAATATCAACGTGCACATCACCGATTCAACCGGCAAGGTTCACAAGACCGCCATTACAGAGATTAAAAATTTGAACAGTTTCAGCGTGCTGCAGCGGGCAACCGATTACGAGGCGCAGCGCCAGATCAATCAGTGGATCGACACGGGCGACCTGGGTAAAAAAAGCACTTACGGCTGGGACGAATCCACCGGAACCACTTTCCATCAGCGCACCAAAGAAGAAGCCAACGATTACCGCTATTTTCCCGACCCGGACCTGGTGCCGGTGGAAGTCAGTGATGAATGGCTCACAGAATTAAAAACCCAGCTCGGGGAACTGCCTGCCGCCCGGTGCAAGCGTTATGTCGAGACGCTGGGTCTGAACCCCGCCGACGCCGCCACACTGGCGGGCGATCGAAAGCTTGGCGATTTCTACGAAGCAACCCTTCACTCTAACGCCAGGCCCTCGCGAACCGCCAACCTGATCCTGTCGCACGGCTTTCGCCTTTCGAACTTGCGCAGCAAGCCTGTTTACGATCTGGGAATTTCTTCCGGGTTGTTCGCCGAGGTCGCCGCCTTGATTGACGGCGATGCGATTTCATCCAGTGCCGCCACAGCGATCTTCGATCGCCTTGCCGAAACAGGCGCGAACAGTGCCGCCGCCATCGCCGACGAGCTGGGCCTTCGCCAGGTCAGTGACACTGGTCCGATTGATGCCGCCATTGATGCGATTATCGCAACGAACCCCAAGTCGTTGATCGACTACAAAGGCGGGAAACTCTCCGCCCTGGGCTCGCTGGTTGGCATGGTCATGAAGAGCGGAAAAGGTCTCAACCCCAAGCTAGTGCAGGAACGCCTGAAGGCAAAACTGGGCGGATAAAACGAGGCGCATTTACACCGGGCTTACGGCCTCGGTGGGGAGTGCGTTCGCCGCGGCGAGCCGGTTGACCTGGATCTGGGCATTCACCGTAACCGCGGGAGGCGCGGCGTCCATGGCCGCGATTTCACTCGCCAGCGCGCGATAGTCAGCTGCCCCATTGCTGGAAGAATCGTATTTCAAAATCGTCTGCCCGAAACTCGGGCTTTCCGCCAACTTGATATTACGGCGGATGCGACTCTTAAAAATCTTCGCATCCGACCACGGCAGTGGTTTGCCCGCCGCACTGCTGATGAAACTCGCCAGTTCATTGACGACCTCGCCGGTCAGCTTGGCCTGGCCGTCATACATCGTCAACGCGATGCCACTGACCTTCAATTTCGGATTCATCCGCTTGTTCACCAGTTGCACTGTCTCCAGCAGCTTGGCAACGCCCTGCAACGCCAGGAACTGCGGCTGCATCGGGATGATGACTTCGTTCGACTGCGCACAGCCCGTTAATTGTCAGTAATCCCAGCGAAGGCGGACAATCCAGAAGTAAAAAATCGTAATCAAAGCGGGCAGCATCAATGCTGTTTTTCAGCAGCATCTCCCGGCCCATGACCGTCACCAGTTCTATCTCCGCGGCTGCCAGGTCGATATTACTTGGCACGACATCCAATCGATCGCCCACATGATGAATCGCCTCATTCAAAGGCGTTTCGTCAATCAGCACATGGTACAAACTGACGATATCCGGCGAAGGATCGATGCCGTAATTAATGGTGAGATGCGACTGCGGATCCAGATCGATCATGCAGACGCGCTTCCCCGCTTCGGCCAACGCCGCGCCGAGGTTCACGGCGGTGGTGGTTTTACCCACCCCCCCTTTTTGATTCATCAGGGCAATCACGCGCATGAGATAAGGTTACCGGCAAGGGGACAAAATCCCAAAGGCCGCGCTGCCAAATCCCCAGGGCAAGATCATTTGACGATTTGTAGCTGCGACGCCTGCGTCGCCTGTTTGCTTTCCTTTGGAAAACGGCGACGCAGGCGTCGCAGCTACACAGATCCGGGCCAGAACGCGTCAAATGATTCTGCCCTGGCCAAATCCCAAAGCGCCAGCCGCAGATCCTGCGATCGGACTGGCGGAGATTTGGACAGGCATCTTCGAGGTTAATCTGCAGGTAATTTGAAAACCACCGGCGTGCTGTTCGCGGGCGTTATACCGTTGCGATCGATAATAAACGCCGCCCGCCGCTGCACCGCCAGCGTGGGGTTTGCCGACCCAACATTGCGCCATCCCTGCAACAGCACATAGCAGGTAAACACATCCGACCGCGTGGTGATGAGATTACTGATGTTGTTGAAAAGGAGGAAGTGCTCCTGAAAGTCATACCGGGCAGTGCCGATCGGAGTAATGGCACTCGGGCCGATACCACCGGGAGAGAAAACGCCCTGCGCCGGTCCTGCGGCGCTTGAAATGAGGGCGCCATTGGCACTAACGAAATCCAGTACGCGATAGAGATCAAGGACGGACTGAAACGGGCCATGGGTGGTGCGATAATCGACGATTTTCTTGGCGAGCACAGCATTCTGGGCGGGGGTTCCGGCGAGGGCAGTTCCATAAAACGGAAGCTGCGCCAGAACCGGCCAGGGTGCGGTATTGATATTGATAAGGCCTTCCACACCAACGGTATCTTCGCTTTGCCCGGCCGTCAGGTTGTTGGCGATCGCAGGAAGCTGATTCGCCACCGCGATGGGTGCGTTGCCTCCGGGATATTTCGCGAGGACCGTAGGCTGGCTTACGACCGCCTGCGCGGGATCAACGTTCGGATAGTAATCATCCTGCGGGGACTGGACGGTAAAGTAGTCGAACAGTTTCTTGGCCCAGTGATAATGCCAAAAGGTTTTTTTCTCAGTCGCATCGCCCGGGGCAAAACCGGGACCGAAATCCAGCTGCGTATCGGGGCGCCGGAACTCGCATCACCCACGGGACAAAAGCGGCCGATTTGTTCATTGAACGGTGTGGCAGCGGAGTTGGCGGTTGCGGCATCGGCAGCGGGCAGCGCGCTGAGGGTCGGGCTGTTGTCGTTTGCCAGCGCACTGTCCATGGTCACGCTGTTGAGTTCGAGGATCGCCCCGCCTGTAGGAGGCGTGTTGTAGGGGCAAATGCGATACGCACCGATGAACGGAATCTGCAGCATGTCCCCCTGGCGGGCGAAACCACCGAAAGGAAACACATTGTTTGCAGCGGTGGTTTTGTTCGGACCACCCATATTTGTGTTGTTGATCTCTATCGTCGCGGTCGGATATGTGCTGGCCGATGCCGCGGGCGTGGGCGTGGGCGGAGAGCTATAAGCGCCGGTGGCAGCCCCAAGGTTGCAGGGCAACGCCATGCTCGGGTCGCTGATGATCGCCGACGTGGTCTGGCTTGAATCGGTGGAGTATCTGCTGGCTGCCGCCGAAGGGGTATACCAGCCGGGGAAAATGAAATTCCAGGCCTTGCTTGCGGTGCCATCGGTTCCGCGGCGATACAGAAACCGCACGCCTGGATCCGTTGAAGTAAGAGGCACTTTCAGGTTGGTCAGATCGATTTGATCCACCGGAACCCAATCCGCAAGGTTGGTCAGGGGACTGGTTTCGTCATAGCTGTCAAAATTTGTAGCTGCAGCGGATGTGCTCAGCGTTCCGTCCGCGCGGCGTGGACGCATGAGAAAGACCTCATTTGGAATATTCGTTGCCGGGATCGCCGCTAACGCCAGACCCGTAAGCTGAACGACAAGACTCGTCGTCGGATGCGCTGTGGTATTGGTGGTGATGGTCGTCCCCACATCGGCTGGCCGATTGGCAAGGCTGTCTTCGAGAATCAGCATTCCGGGAATACCCGTGGGTGTACCTGTCGCAGTGCCATCCGTGGTGGCTGCGGGAATGGTCGTGCCGGGGGCGATAGACAAACCAGCGGCAATGCCCGGCTGCAGGGTCAGGCTGGTCGCGTTCCTGTTGATGACGCCAATCTGCCAGTTATCCAACTTAATGGGTGTTGTGTACGGATTGCATAACTCGATTGCGACATAATTTGATGCCGCCGTCCCGTTCAGCTGGATAACCACCTCGCAGATATAGGGCTGCTTTTCCGATCCGTAAATCTCAACATCGTACATCGGCTTTAGGGTGCCTGAAGAGTCGTCAGTCAGCACGATGTGGCGGCTGGTCACATCGTCATCGCTGTCGCGCAGGTCCATGGTATTGACCGCGGCGAGAGCAGCGCGGAGCTTCACCATCTGCGAAGCGGTCAGAATAGGACGGGTCGGTCCCGGCATCTGCGCGTTGCGCAGAACGCTGCGGAACATGCCAAGTTGAGGTTCATTTCCAGCGGCCACGGGATTGGGTTGCATGGGCGGCTGCCATTGCGGGGTACCGGCTATAGGCGCGGCAGACGTAGGCGTGAGGGGATCCATGTTGATGCTGTCGGTCATGACGTGCGCGAACCCTACCCACAGTTGCTCAAACGTTGCAGTGTTGATCGATGTCTTGGTGGGCTGCTGCATGAACGGCATGCCTGGCGCAGTGGAATTGGCAACTGGATTCTGGGTCACCACTCCCGCCCAGAAGCTGGTGCCTCCCGTAGGGCTGGCGTTCACGCCTAACGGTGGGCCTAATCCTGGCTGATTCGCCGCGGTGGAGGTGTGCTGCTGAATGCAGACAAAGGACCGGGGCGCGCCTGTGGTTGGATACGTCACCCAATCACCGAAAGAATACGATGTATTACTCGCCCACGGTGATGGGACACCGTTTTGCGTCTTTCCAAATCGGCTGGGGACGGCGTTCGATACGGCGTTGGCTGTGGTCAGAATCGTCCGAAGCGGCGAAGCTGCCAATCCGGGACTGGTAGGGTTCGAACCATCGAAGGCAGCGAAATTGGAAAACAAATCTCCATACCACGTTCCAGGCGTATTTGGACTGCCAACTTGCGCCGGTGAATAAGGCGTGAACCGGACATTCGTGTAGTTCAACAACTCATTTGGCAGCAGTCTTTCGAGCGTGGTCGGCACTACGTTTGGATTGCAAAGGGCGAATTTATACGCCAGCGAGGCGGACTGCGTAAGGCTAAGCCAGTTAAACGTGTTTGAGGCTCCGGTGGCAAACAAACCGGGATTCGCCGGGCGGCGCGCCAATTGGTTTTCCATCGCATCGCCGAAGGAATACCAACCGAAGTTTGCAGGCGGAGTGGTCCAGCCGCTATCAGGAACCGGAGCCGGATTGATGACGGGAGTCGCTGTGACTGCCGGAGGATATTGCGTGGCCGCCGCGTTGCCAGTCGCCACGCGGTAATTATCCAGCGCGTCTATTTCATTCTGGGCTGTCGTTCCGCCCACGGGGGTTGAATTGAAGAGCTCTTTCAACCCGGTATTGGCGCGAAAAAAGCCATAATTGATCGGGGAATTAACGCCCGTCGGTGTGTCGGGCCCCTGACTTCGCGCGGACGCGGCGTTGATGGCGGAATTCCCGTCGATAATGCGCGTGGCGACGTAATAGGTAATCCCATTCATCTGTCCTACCGGCACCTTGGTGAAGCAGGAGTCCGCGATCCCATCTCCATCCGCGTCGGCGGCGAGGAATTGGTTGACGTTCGTAAAGGCCGAACCATTCGCCAGTGTGGGGATCGAATTGATTGCTCCGGTCAGCATCACATTCATCGCCGGAAGGTCAGTCACGGTGCCATCCGATGCTGTTACCTGCTTATCGGTAGGTTGGAAATCAACTGCTATTTTATTGTGGGCCGCGCCCAGCTGGATCGACGCACCTATCGGCGAATCAAAACTATAACCACCGGTTGCGTCCTGAAATAATGGCCAGGAGATCGTGTTCCAGGTCGGAACATTGGAAGTGGGAATGACTGGCAGGCGATCGGCAAGAAACTTGTCGGCCGGATCTGGATCCGTGGTCTGGGTCATCGATGAATCTGGAACAGCGCAGTCATAGTTATAGTAGCGGGATTGAGCCGGCGCGGTCCCAGCTGCCGAAGGCATTTCCTGCGACGGGGGTCTATATTGAAGTCCTGTGCTGGTGTTGGCAAAAAGGCTGTTGACGATTTCGCCTTCCACACTCTGAGCCATTCCCTGAATCAGCAGGTCGGCTTCGGTGTTGATCGAGTTTTGATGAGAGGTGTAACGCTCGGTCTGCGTGCTGGAGAGGTAAGCCGTGCCAATCAGCGCAAGCAGAACCAGCAAAGCGATCACCAGGATCAACACCGACCCGGGACGAGCGGTCATCCAGCGACGCGTGAGATTTAATTTCTTAAGCTTCGGCATTTTTCTTTGTCCGTTTCTACCAGTTCACCGCATGACTTTTGACAGCATGGCTAAACCGCTGTGTCATGGAATCGAAAAGACATACTGGTAGGTCTGTCCATCAGGCAACCGACCGGTAGGGTCATCCACTGTCAACGTGATGCGAATGAGTTTTGGTTTCATCGGCAGCCCATTGGCATCGACATCCGTCGGTCCAAACGCGCAGGTGTATCCATTCTGTGCATCAGCGACGGTCATCCCATTTGATGCCGAGGCGTAATCGCTCATCTCTGTTTTAGGCGGATACGCTCGTTCAAACGACGCATTTGCGACAGGAGTACCGGTTGAACCATCTGCTTTATAGATATTCTGCAACCAGTCGCGAAGCGGCACCACGTCGCCGTTGGCTGCATTGATGGTGGTGTTCCCGCTTGTGCTGCGGGGCATGCCGTACCATTTGATCTGCTTGATTGGCACACCCGTGGCGGTGTAGGTAACAGTGAAATCGAGTTGGGAATCCGAAGCCATTGCCTGCACGTCGCCGTAATTGGTTCGCGTCCGAGGTGAATTGCTGGAAGCGAGATGATTCGGATCGCTGTCCTGCGTGAGAAAGTCACCGGCAAACTCGACAATGAACTGACTGCAGCCTCCCAGCATATACGGGCTGGCATGGGCCATATCGACTGCCTGCATCGGCTTGGCGACAAATGGATTGCACTGGTAGCGTCCATTAGACCCGTTCATGAGATAGGTCCACCAATTTGTTCCGCCCCCTTTATTGACAATATTATCAGTCAGTTTTTTTTGAAAATTACCGATCGATGTCGATGCAAGATCCACTCGCGAATTATAGTTGTTGCAGGGCAATGCTGACTGCGGGTCAGCACTTGTAAACGCGGGGCCACCACCGGCTACCAGCTTTGAATTAAAAGCCAGCGGGGAGAGATCCGTGCCATCGGTAGGGCCATAGTTTCGATCCAGAAACCATTGCGACTGACCGAACGCATCGCCGATATTTCCGGTTGAGGATTTTTCCGTCAACAGCATCGCCATGCGACCCAACACCAGCTGATTGGCGAAGTAATTATTCTGATTGCTGGAATGCACGCCAGCGAGCGGAAACGTACTGGCGGAATAGGCCGAGCTATTATCAGGCAACCAGAGATGGCCGTACCAGATCCAGGCCTCTGATGAAGCCATATTATCTACGAAAGTGCCGACGTTGCCCGTCTGCCGCTGAAACAGATCTCGCGCAAAAAAGGATAGCACATCCAGTCGGTGGTTCCGGGCATTATAGGTTGCGGGATATGTGACCTCGCCGGCCACACTGGGGTCTCCGAAAATCCCGTCGTTATTAAAATCCTGGTAAGGCGCCCCATTGGTGGATCCGGAAATCAGGGTTGGGTTGCTGATTTGCCCCTCTGCCGCCAGATCTTTCGCATTGCGATACCCATACGCGGCTTGTGAACTGATAATCAGGCAGGCGGAATCATTCGGCCCATTTCCAGGCGGCACGATAGCGGCAAAATCTCCCGCGAGGGTGGTTTGCAATGCCCGGCTGTCGCGGATGGCGCTGTTGATCGCCTCGCCGGCTCCGACGGCCTGAGTAGTGTATTGAAACACTTGGTTTACACCGAGGATCAGGAACAGCACCAACGCGATGGAGATCATTAATTCTATAAGCGTAAACGCGCCGGCGTGGGCGCGGCTGCTCGAGAGTGACACTGCCCGGGCATTTGACGGCGAAAATAGTGCGGATGCGTAAATCTTCATGGGACTTGCTTATTTCACGGGAAAGTAGGTTGCGAAAACACCGATGTCCTGTGAACCACCGGTTGGTAGAGCGCCTGTCAATTGACCTTGACCTACAATGTAAACCTTGGCATGGAAAAACTGCTGCGTGTAATAAGAAGCTGTGAGTCCGCTCGCAGCTGCCGCGGCGGCGAGTTCCGTGCTTGGGATCGAGTCCGGGCTGTCGCCACCCCCGGATGCGGGACGCATTCCATAGGACGGATCAAGGTTAAAGGTGGTTCCGCCATACGGGCTCGCTCCGACCAGCGCGCCGAGCCGGAAGATCCGACCGTTCAGCGCGCCAACCTGATATGTAGCCCCGGCGGTATTGTAGTTAGCCGGCACTGCATAGCTCGCGGTAGTTGCTGCCGAAGGGTCGTAAGGATAGTCATCGGCGATGATCACAAATGCGCCCGGCGCGGCGTTGAGCGGAGCAGTCATGTTCACCGGATCGGTTCCCAGGGTGATTTGTCCTGCCGGATTACTTGGCGTCGCTACGAGATTCGCATAAGCAACCTGAGGTTGCAGCGTGGCGGCGGTGTTGTACCCGGCGGTTGCACCGTTGAGGGCCAGATCGGTGGTCGCTCCTAAAGTGCCCCAGTTCCCATTGGTGCCGGCTGTTAATGCAAGGCTGTCACCGGGGTTTATCTCCCATTGACTAGTGCCCACCGAACGACCCATCGTATAGCTTCGGCCCGCGTAAACACCGGGGGTTGCCGTCGGCGCGAGCACTGCGGTTCCTTCGCCTGGCGCGGGAGTGCCGGAGGGATTGCTCACGCTGATGGCATCGGGATAGATCGTCGTCAAAGTACCCTGCGACGGAGCCGAACTGAATCCGCTCGTCGTTGATATGGTGGCGGTATTCTGCGTGTTTAAAGCATCGTTAAGCGTGATGTAAGTAGGTTTGTTGCGAACCGCGACAGAGATCACGATCAACTCTGCTGCAGCTGATCCGTTTTCGCGGCGATAGAATGGCACGTACGCATATCGCGTGTCGGAAACCATGATCGAATCGGACTGAATCAATTTCCAGCGTGCGCCATTAAAGGGAACCACAATCGCGGGCGGAGGGGTGGAAGCCGGATTCGTTCCCACGACATAGTTTTTCACCGTAGGTGGAAAAACAGGATAAGTGGCGATTGCCACCGCAGGATTTGCAGTGATCTGGGCGGGGCTGGCGTTAGCGATATACGCCGGGTTTTTGCTCATGCTGGGAACCGAGACGATCGAGTCGGCGGCATCGCGCGCGGCAAGAGCAGCGATGTTTTCTTCGCCTGTTGCCTGCGTCTGCTGAATCGCTACGGGGAAAACGGCGGCAACCATGATGAAGCCGATCCCCAGGATCACCACCGCAAACATCACCTCGGCGAAGGAGAACCCGCGGCGGGAAGAGAGTCGAGGATAGAGGATTGATGATAGAGGATTGCAAAACAGCAATAGCTGATCCTCTGTCGAAACTCGCGTCTTACTATCTTCCATCTTCAATCCTCGATTCTCAATCTTCAAACTATTCCGCCCGAATCAGCGTTCCCGTATACCGGTCAATCAGCAGCGGGGTTGCGTTTTGATCCAGCCAGTTTTCTTCCTGTTGCTGCGTCGAACCCTGATACTGGCCTTGCTGGGCATTATTGGCATAGTTGTAAGCTGGATCCGCGATCGGGAAATTCTGATTTAAAAAAGCGTCTCTCTGGTAGACCACCAGGCCAAATTGAGAGCCAACTCCGAAGTTATACGAGGTGGTGGTGTAACCGTTATAGATGCCAATGCCCGGGACATTTTTTGGATAGTCCGAACCGAGCCCGGATTTTGCACATAGATTGGATGAACGGGATACGCCGTAGGTGGCATTAGCGAGCCGTCCTTTTCCATCGAAGAGGATGACGCCGAAATTAAGATAGCCATCGGTCAGTCTACCATTGCCACTTGCGTTGGGCGTGCAGTTACAGACGGTCTGCACACCGACTCCAGCGGGCAGCGGGACCAGGTCGGTGTCCGGGACAATATCCACCGGCGGACCATACACAGCTTGCAGCGGCGACTGATCCCCCTCAGTTGTGGGATTGGGCGGCACGCCCAGAGTGGTCTGGCCGCCTGCATTAATGTAGTAGAAAGTCTGGCCGCTTGAATTTGTAATGCAGCAATAGCCCCGGGAGGAAATGCTCTGACCGCTGACCCATGCCGGACATGAAGCCAGTTGTACCTCGGCCATCGATGATTGCTGCGTGTTGGGATTGTAGATAAACGCCACGCCGTAAGGCTTCTGAATGCCCACGGCATCGGTCCGGGCACGGTTCAGCATGGCGGCGATGATATTCAGTAGCGCCAGCCTCACTGCGACTGCCAGTGATGGTGCGGAACACCGGCAAGGCCATGCCGAGCATCAGCACGATCACCACCGCAACCACCAGCACTTCAATCAGGGTGAACCCCCGGCGAAGCGGCGCGGAAGATCGAGAATGTAAGTTTGCCTGTGAATTCATTGAAAAATCACTTCTCGAAAGAATACATGTTGTCATCCCCAATGCTGAAATCCCCGTCGGGCCCGGCCGACGCCCAGAACGGGCGGCCATCGGGTGAGCCAACCCGGATCTGCTGATTGGCGGCGACCAGATACGATGCATTGCGCAATGCGGGGGAAGCCCCTGGATCAGAGCCCAGCCGACCGGGCACATAAATGATAGGGTTGCCCCAGCCGTCGGTCAGGATCGGAACAGTTGCATCGGTGGTATCGGTGCTGGGCATTACCGGGTTCGTCGTGCGGGAGCCGACGGGAATCCAGTATTGAAGATCGGTTGTGGAAGCAGAGGTATTGGTTTGAATGCAGACGAAATAGTAATCGACCTCATTACCGAGCACGTCACTGCCCTTGGTATAGGCAACGTCGAGCGGGAGGTAGCTGGTATTTGCCGCATAAGCGGCCACGCTGCTGACGTTGAACACGACAGACGTATAAGCCGCAGCCGAGATTTTCCCCAGAGCCGTTGCGTTGGCCGGCATCGTTTTCATCTGTGAAATGATGCCCCGGGTCAGCAGAACCTGAGCGGTTGCGCGATCGGTCCCGCCAATTGCGACATTATGCGGGCAGGGGATCGAATCGTTGCCAAAATGCTGGTGATTTACCGCGTCAAATTCCGCATACATCGCCTGCAGATTCTGAAACGCCAGGTTGGTCTGCTGGCGTTTGCTGTTGGTGATGAGATGCCCGATGCCGATGAGCAGCAGCGAACCCAAAATGGTGATCAGCGCGATCACCACCAGCAGTTCCACCAGTGAAAAGGCATGTCTGCGGCGGGCGAAGTTCACGAAAGGCTCCTTGGATTCAGTCACGCTGCAACTATTCACGATGTCCATGTCGATCGTTCCATGCGGGTTCTGGCGGCAGGGTGTCTGCGCCGATTAGCGGACGCGGCCTGTCACTCGGCATTTTCCTTAACTCCCATGTCCTCATAGGAATAAAGATTGTCCTCTTTGGTGAGAAACAGCCGATCGGGGCCGGCGCTGAAGAGGAAAAAGGTATCGCCCGGCGGCAGGCCGATGGCGGGATCTTCATGTGGCATAAACACAACAGGGCCGCCCCAGGGGTCCTGCAACAGCCATTGCTGCGATTCAGTCTGGTGCAGGCTGCGAAACAGCGGGTCGTCGGTGTTACTGCTCTGCCGGGCCAGGGCGGGAAGATTCAGGTACCGCACCAGGTCGGCGTTGTTCGCCAGGGCGGCTGCCTGCAAAGTGTCCTCACTGGGCCGAAAACCGGGTTGAATCACCGGGCTGATCGGCGGCAGCTGCCCGTCGTTTTTATTCTGATAGTCGCTGATCATCGCCGCCAGGCGGGAAAGGATTTGGCGGGTGACTTTGTCGGCTGACTCGTGGCGAACGCGGTTCGACACGTTCATCATCATCCCAAGCAGAATCATCAACACCGCAAGCGTGAGAAACAACTCGACCAGTGTGTACCCTCTGATTCGAAATAAATTCGAACGGGAGAAATGCGATGCCCCGGCGGATAATCGGCAATCGGTTTCTTCCATTACTTCTGCAGGTCGGCGGGAAGATCGAAATTGGTCACGTCATCCGTTTTAGGCGTGGCTCCCGCACCTGGTTTGGGCGGGACAATCGGATTTCCCGAGGCATCAACGCCAAAACCATACTTGCCGTCAGACCCAGCCGTCCACAGCAGATAAGGCAGGGTGGTCGTCGGTTGTTCACCGGCGCTGATGAACCCCTGCTGCAGACGATCGCCAAGAATGTATTGAAGCTGAGGCATTGATAACAACGGCGATGTGGTCGTGGTCCCGAAATAATCATTGTCCAGCGCGTTGTACATCGGGCTAATAGTTGGGGGAGATTCGTTCACAAAATTCGTGCCGATAACCGCTGACGGCAGGCTCGGGTAATACAGGATCGAGTTGCCGTTCAGATCCAGCAGCGTTGCATCGACAAAATAGAGCTTGTCCCACATTACTGGATTGCCGGTGTTCCCAAGTTTGAATTTGCCCGAGTCAATATATGGCCCCCATACTTTGCCGCCGATGCCGGGACGAATTCGGAAGCCAGGACCATCCGCGCCGTCAGGCGCTTGCTCATTCGGGCCATATCCATGGATAGCCCCGCCACCGGTAAGGGCAGCGGCGCGGGCCCAAGCAGCGCCCGGCAAAGCAGTCTCGCTCCGCGGTCGTGCTGCACATTTAAACTGTCGAACGTTGCATCATCATCAAATCGGGGATAGTCGCCAAAATCGGATTTGTAGGCTTCCAGGGCATTGCTGATAAGCGACAGATCAGACCTGATGCGGATGACGATCGCTTTCTGGCGGGAACGCAGAATCGCGGGGATCGCCAGGGAGGTCAGCACCACAATGATGCCGACCGTGACCAGCACTTCGATCAGCGTAAATCCGCGGCGTTCTATTTTAGCGGCAGGCCTGAATGGCCGCGTTTTGGATGTTGAGAAGCGTGGCCCTTCGGGCCTGCCGCTCAAAAGACAAGTTGTGGTTGATGGGGCCATGTAGAAATCTCTAAGGCTGCAACGGCCCGGGGTAAATAACATCATCCCGCGTTCCATACTGACGATCCGGCCCCGCGCTGATGAGGATGAACCCATCTTTCTGCCGGGCAGTGCCTTGATAGGTATTGGTGCTGTTGGCGGTATTCAGCGTGGGATCTTTGAAATACGCGATGCCATTCGACCCGCCGTTTGCCGGCACAAACACGCCCGGGGCGGTGGTATCAATCGGATCGTTCATCGGCGAAGAATTTCCCAGGCCTTTGAGACCATGCATGCTATTGGTGTTGCTGGCAATCAGGCCGATGGTGCTGTTGGTGTAGGCAATGTTCTGAGCCAGATCATACTGGGCGGTAACCGTCACAGGGTTGCCCGAAGACGGGTCGGTATACGTTAACGCCGATCCAATAGCGGCGGCGGTGCCGTTGGTATTTCGGAATCCCGCGATCGCCTGCGAGCCAACGTTGGTACGAAAATAGAGAATGGGCAATGGATTGCTGAATTTATCCACGAACTCGGGAATCATGCTGTCTGATGCCGCCCTGCCGGCTTCGTCAGTGAAAGCTCCGTTATTGACCCCATTATTCGGGACGGAAATGTCACCGCGATTTAACGATATGTATGCCTGCTGCTTGCGGGGGATGCCACCCAGGTTTGAAGCGCCGCGCGCCAGCGGCGTGATGCCGTCAGGTGTGAAAATATCATCCGGGTGATATTCAAAGGTATAGGTCTGCGGCGTAGTGTTCTGAGGAACAAGATGCAGTCCGCCGCACAGTCCCAGCACTAGATTTTCCGCACCAGTGATATGTTTTGGATCCAACGTGATAGCACTGGCAAACGATGCCATTCCGGCGGGTCCTGCTGTACCTGCCAAGGTCGCCGGAGTCGCCGCGGAGATATACGGCGCCGAACTGCTGTCATACGCTGAGTTCAGCTGGCTATTGGGAATCGGCCCGGGATATGCGCGGAAATCGTTGTAATACTGCTGAATTGCCGAAGCGATGGCAGCCAACTGGGCGGAGGTTTGAGCTCCCTGCACGGCTTTGCGCACTTTGGGAACGATCGTCAGCGTGGCGCCAAGCAGCACGGCGATCAGGCCGATCACCACGAGCAATTCGATCAGGGTAAAAGCGCGTGCTTGGTTTTTGTTTCCGACAGGGGACATTTTCCGCCTCAAATCTGCCTCGACGCCGAAGCTTGTAACGAAAACGACGGGCAATTGAAACCGGTGGCGCGCCGAGCACACGCATCAGGTCTGAGCGCATCCGCCAGGACGCAACCTGCCGCGCCATCGATTTTGCCTTACCCGTTTTTCTGCGGGCCCGACACGCTTTGGATCAAGGCAATCATCGGCGCAAAAGCGCGATCACGATGAAACCGACAATCAGACCCAGCACGACCACCATGACCGGTTCGAGAATGCTGATCAGTGATCCCACCAGCACGTCGACATCGCTGTCGTAGTTGTCGGCGATCTTCATCAGCATCTTATCGAGATCGCCGGTTTCCTCACCGACGTCGATCATGTTGACCACCAGCGCGTCGCAGACCTTGGTGGCGCGCAGCGGGTCGGCCATCGATTCACCTTCGCGGATGGCGTCGTGAACCTTGACCAGGGCGCGGCTATAAACTTCGTTGCCGCAGGTTTCCTTGGTGATGTTCAGGGCATCGAGGATCGGCACACCCGCGCTGATAAGAGTTCCTAAAGTGCGTGTGAAACGAGCAATCGAGGTCTTGGCGAGAATGCTGCCGAGAATGGGGATCTTCAGCTTGACCAGATCGACGGCATATTTGCCGCCTTCGCTCATCTTGATGAGCTTTAAAATCAGCATGAAAACGATCGGAGAAAACAGCACATAAGCCCACCCGTTGGTAGGCGGGGCAAACCAGTTGCTGACGTTAATCAGGTACTGCGTGATCATCGGCAGTTCGACCTTGAAGTCGAGGAAGATCTGCTTGAATTTGGGGATCACGAAAATCATGATCATCGAGACGATCGCGACGGCAATCGAGATAACCACGCCGGGGTAGATCATCGCACCGATGACTTTTTTCTTCAGCTTGGCGGCCTTTTCCATAAAATCCGCCAGACGCGACAGGATAATGTCCAACACACCGCCGAGTTCACCGGCGTTGATCATGTTGACGTAAAGCTTGTCAAAAGCCTTGGGATACTTGCTCATGGCGTCTGAAAGCGTTCCACCGCCTTCAACTTCGTCGGCAACCCCGCCCACGATTGCTTTGAGCAAACCGGGCTTTTGCTGGGTTTCAAGAATCTGCAGCGAACGCAGAATCGGCAGACCGGCGTCCTGCAGGGTGGACAACTGGCGGGTAAAGGCGACCAACTGCTTCCGCGAAACACCGCCAATCGCCAGCGGCATCTTCCGCTTGGGAGTGAACACCTCTGCCTCGGCGGCGCCTTTTTTCTTGACCGATTTCTTGGCGGCTTTTTCCTTTACCTTGGTGGGAAACAGCTTTTTAGCCCGAATTTTGGCAATTGCCTCATCGGAGGTCGCGGCTTCAACTTCATCCTTGACCTCCTGCCCGGAGGTGCTCATCGCGGTATACGAAAAAACGGCCATGGGTGGGCTCCATCAAATATGAGTTCAGAGATCGATCTACTAATAATACGGTGTGTCCAGCGGAGAAACCACATAAAGTATCAGGCTGCCCTGGTATCAACGAAAAGAAGCCTCGGAAACAAATCCGAGGCTCCTCATTGCTTGATAAATGGATAAAAGATCAGATCGCGTCCAGAACCGCCTTGAAATCTGCTTCTTTCTTAAAGCCGACGATTTTGTTGGCGACCTGGCCGTTCTTGAAGACCAGGATCGTCGGGATTGAACTGATGCTGTATTTCAAAGAAATGTCACGGTTTGAATCCGTGTCCACCTTTCCCACCTTCACTTTGCCGGCGTAGTCGTTGGCAAGCTTGTCGATGGTCGGTCCCAGCGCCTTGCAGGGAGGGCACCACTCGGCCCAGAAATCGACCAGAACCGGGGTGCTGGATTTCAGAACCTCTGCATCAAAATTTGCATCGGTAAACTCTTTGACGTTCTCGCTTGCCATTCAAAACTCCTGTTGGTTGCTCATCTGTCGATCTTCGAATGATAGAAGTCACCGTGGTGGATTTCAACCAGACGGGCCGGCGGCCGTTTTAGGCCTGCGGGCTTAGCTGGGCTTTGACGCTCAGCATGTTTACCACACCCAGCCCTATAAGAATCAACCCGGCCAAAATCAGCAGGATGGGCACCCATAATGGCACGGTGGCCAGCATGGAGTCCGAGCCGGTTAAAAATTTCAGCGAGGCAAACCCCAGCATCATCACGCCGCAGGTCAACAGGATAGGAATGAGTGTACGGCGAAATTCAAGATTTTTTCGCGCAGTTGCCTTTGCTTTGAAGTCTTCGGAAACAGCAGGCTTGCTCCGGGGTTCGAAAACCGACGCATCAGGAGCCGGAATGCTCCTCAGATCGTCATCGTCTACAATGACGCCCGGATCTGCTTCAGCGGATAAACCGGTGGATTGACCTCCGTCGATCTCTTCGGTCGAAGGCGCGGCCACTGGTGGTTTAGGAGCTGCCAGCGTGGGGGCAGCGGGCCTTGCTTTTCGCACAACCGGCACCACCTGCCGTATCGTCGGCGCAGGAGATGAACCAGCAGGCGGTGTTGCCCCTGCGGCGCTTCGGGTTGCCGGCGCAGGGGCCTGACTTGTCAATGCGGGTGCCGTTGGACGAACCGGGCGGATGGGGGCTGGCGGTGATTGTATCGCCGGTGGCGCGGGAGCTGCGGGCCGGCCGGGCACCGGCGCTGAGGGCCGCGCGGGAACCGGCGGTTTTGGAGCGGTGGGCCGAGTTGATGCCGGTCGTATCGCGCGCGGTGCTGCCGATGGTGCTGCGGACGTTGCCTCCGGCAACGGTGGAGCAGGCGCTGCGCGCCGGCGTGCATCGGGCAGCGGCGGCGCAGGCGGTTCTTGTTCACTTGGAGCAACATCCCCCCCGGCCAGCCGCGAAAGGGCATCTGCCAGATCATCATGATTCGACTCGGGCATCATTACCTTTCTACGTTATCGGTCTTCCGAGCGTCAATTGCGGATTAACGATCGTCCGGTAAATGTGGACCTGTCCACATGATCGGCGCAGATCGCCTGATTGACCGGTTCCGATAAGCAATTGTCCTGTCGCGGGCGCATTTTCTCTAGTTTCCCGCACCCGTGCTTGATTATAGTGCCGCGCGGTGACAGACCAAAGTCATCACTGCAATGGACAGGGCATGTGGTCCTGGCACTGCAGGGTTCATCGGTCATTGATGACCGCAAACCGCATCCATCACAACCGGGAGAAACGGTATTTTTGATCCCGGCTGATTAATCCGCAGGTTTCTGCATCAGGCGGGAAAAAACCGGGTCGGTGCGGGTTGATGCGGGTCGGTAAAATTCACCGCCCCAGGCCGGACGCCGGCGGAACGACGTTTGCCTTTGCAAATTCAAGAGATCAATACGCGACGGAGCGCGGCGTTTTGGAGATGTGAATGAACGAGTACGATTTTCAGACCAAGCTGGCCGAACTCATGGGAGAGATCAGCACCCTTCCGCCCAGCGAACGCCAGAAGCTGGAAAAGATTGCCGATGAAAGCCGCCAGCGCCACGAACGCCTGCGCCAGACAGTCAGCAGCCTGCAGGAAAGCCTGGATTACCTTCGATTGAGCATCAAATACTTGGTCTTCGACCTTGAAGCCACGCGCCGGGAAAACGGTTATCTACGAAAAATGCTCGAGGAAACTACCGGCGATTGAGAACGCGTTTGGTTTAGAAACGCATGGAGATTCCGCGTCATCCAAAAGCTGCATGTGACGGCTGTTCGCCTTGCCGATCGCTGCATTGTTGTATCCCCCATCCCTTTTTTTGCACCTTCGCTTCGCTCGGCTAAACTGCCGATTGAATGACCCCTTCCATCCGCATCGCCCTGATCGGTCAGAAATTCATGGGCCGCGCCCACAGCAATGCGTATCTGAAGGTGGACAAGTTTTTTGACGTGGCTGCCACGCCGGTCATGCACACCGTGTGTGGTCGCGCCGCGGCGGAACTTGAAATATTTAAAAATCGATGGGGATGGCAGCACGCTTCGACCGATTGGAAATCGGTCGTTGCCCACCCTGACATCGATTTGATCGACGTCGCCACCCCCAACAATCAACACCTGGACATGGTGCTTGCAGCCCTTGAAGCCGGCAAGCATGTCGCCTGCGAAAAGCCGCTAGCAGCCACGTTGGCCGACGCCCGGTTAATGCGTAATGCCGCCAGAAAATCGCCCAAAAGCCGGACATTTGTGTGGTATTCCTATCGCCGGGTGCCGGCGGTGACCCTGGCGCATCAACTGGTAAAACGGGGCCGACTGGGCCGGATCTATCATGTGCGGGCCTGCTACCTGCAGGACTGGGCCGGACCTGATGTGCCGCTGATCTGGCGATTTAACAAGCAGATCGCCGGCAGTGGTTCGCACGGCGATCTTGGCGCTCACATCGTGGATATGGCTCGCTTCATCACCGGTGACGAGATAACAGAAGTTACCGGCGCGATCACCGAAACGTTCATAAAAGAGCGCACGCTCCCGGATCAGGGTTCATCCGGAGGTCTGGCCGATGGCGCGATTGCGGGCAGCAAAAAAGGAGCGGTTACCGTCGACGATGCAACGCTGTTTCTCGCGCGGTTTCGCGCGGGGCGATCGGGTCGTTTGAAGCAACGCGCTTTGCCACGGGATATCAGAACAGGAACGGCGTCGAAATCCACGGTGAAAAAGGGGCGATTTCGATCGACTTCGAAGATCTCGCGTATCTGCGTTTCTTCGACCGCACCGAAGAACGCAGCGTGCAGGGCTGGCACCGCATCAATGTGAGCCACGCACCCGATCATCCATATGCCCACGCCTGGTGGCCCGATGCTCATCCTATCGGGTACGAGCATACATTCGTCAATCAGGCGGCAGACATGTTGAACGAACTGGGCGGCAAGGCCGCCGTTACTCCCGTGCCCGATTTTGAAGATGCGTATAAAACACAGGAAGTGCTCGAAGCCGCGACCGTCAGCGCCGAGCAGCGGAGACCGGTGAAGATTTCAGAATTGAAATAGTCTAAACTCTGCCTGACACGACAACAGGCTGCGAAGGAAACGAAGGAATCAGAACAAATTGCGGCATGAAGACAAAACGATTTTCCGCGCCGCCGGTTTCGCATCTTGCCGGGCGATATCGCGCCCGGGCCGGGTAAATGTGAGTTAGATCCCTGGATTTTGGAGTAGGAATGAACCACGCAATGAAATGGACTGCCCTGCTGGCTTTGACGGCCGGTTCGCTGGTGGGCTGCACCCCACCGCCCGCAAAAACGCCCCCGGTTCCGATCACCCGCGAGACGGTGCCGCACTCCAGATCCGCCGCTACCGCGCTGATGGTGGATCACACCGATCATTTCAATGCGCTGGTCGCCCAGATGCCGGGCAGCACCGGCGCAGAGCACCGCAAGCTGCTGGTCGGTGTGCTGCGGGAACTTTCCAGCATTCTCCAGTTGGCCAACGGGGCCGAGCAGTCACCTCAGTTTATGAATCGAATCCGCGTGATCGACGCCGCCGCGACAACCGCGGGCGATCAGCTCATTCCCCGCGCTCGCATGGAAGCGGTCGAGAATCAGGCGATCCATTCCACATACGCCGCCCTCGGTGAGATCCAGACTCGATTCCTGTATGACGACGCCCAGCTTCCACCCATGCTCGATATCATCGACCAAAAAGCGCAAGTTGCCGATGGCAGCATAGGTCCCATGCACGACCTGGACGGCACCGAGGCTTTCCGCGCAATTCAGGTGATGGTGCAGCAGATTACCACCGATATGGTCGATCGCTTTGGCATCATCCCCGTTTCGGATCAAAGCGCCGCGCCGGTGGCGCCGCCCGCCGTCGCGCCGGTGCCCGCCACTCAGACAACACCACCGCCGACAACTGAAGCTGCGCCGACGCCACCAACCGATGCAGCACCCGCAACACTGCCCGCAACGGCGCCCGCAACATTGCCGACAACGACCCCATGAAATGACCTCGAGGCCAAAGGCCCGGTTAATATCTTTTTCTCCCGGACCGGTGGCGCTGCCGCCGGCTTACGATCATGGCGTGGATCTCTCTCTGTACGCTCGACGAATTAACCCCCGACACTGGAAAATACGTTGAGATCGACGGCTTCCAACTCGCTGTCTTTCTTCACCAGGACCAGGTCGCCGTGCTCGATAACACCTGCCCCCATGCCGGCGCGAGCCTCGCATCTGGATTCACCGACGACGGCTGCGCTGTTTGTCCCTGGCATTACTGGGCATTCCGCCTCGACAACGGCGAGCTGAAAAACACCCCGGGCGTTGCAGTGAAAAAGTATGTCACCCGATTGCGCCTGCACGATGGACGTGAATTTGTGCAGGCGAATCTGCCCCTGCCCTGAGCCATCCCCAACTGCTCGCCGGCGCATTGCCCGCACTCAGGATTGACGCTCCAGCCACTTGACCACCACCATCAGCACGACCGCCGCGCAGGCAAATCCACCGATGATCCACAGAATAATCGCGCCCGCTTCGCGCGGCACCTGGCGCATCGATCGGCACTTCATCGACTTGTAAACAATCGCAACCGCCGCGCACAGCGGAATGATCAAAACAAACCAGTAGTCCCACACGGGCAGTGGATCCAGAAAGGGGCGATACGTAGCTAAACAAAACTGCATCACGCGGCGGCCTCCGCGGGCTTTGTCACCATGTGCGATGCCCGCCACGTCGCATCTATAATCACCATCAGATTCAAAAGCCCCGCCACCGATAGATACAGCGATCCCAGCTCATTAATCCGCGCATGAGTCAACGCGCCAATCGTCAGCTTTGACGTCTCATCCACCGGACCGGCGGCATAAACGCTGAACGCCCCGGCAACAATCGCGATCGGCCCGGTCATGATCTGCGGAACCGACCAGGGCTTGTCGCGCACCTCAATTAAAGGCGACACCAGCAAGGCCCATCGCCGCAAAGGCACCAGTTTCGTGCGCCCGCTATTGGGATCGATCACCTTCTGCCCGGTAATGGGATCCACCGCGGGAACCATCACCGGTTCGATCACCTCCGCGCCGTTGCGGTCCACGTAAACCTGGTTTGTTTTAGGATTAATGACCGGCCCGGTCATGGTAATCATCTGCCGTTCGCCGGTGTTGATGGAATATCCCGGCACTTCGATAACGCGCACCCCGCCGACCAGAAGCCCCAGGATAAACAAAACAGTGATCGTGATTCCCACCCCCAGCGCACGCCCCCGCTGCCCGATAAGCCAGTAACCCGCCCCCGGCACAAGCCAGGATGCCAGGGCCACCAGAGGTGCAGACGAAGTCATAACGCGCATGTCGGTTCGCATGAGGTTGCGATACTGTAGCGGCGAGCAAACAACCGGCAAGTGAAGGCTATCAAAGCAACTGCCCGCACAACCCCCCGGCGACTCAAGCAAGCTAGGACGTCAGCGCTTTTTCTCCCGCTCAACCGCCATGCATACGAAAAAAAGTTAAATTATGTTACATCCCCCGCTCTCTTTCATCAAATGCAGACTGAAACGACGCATTCACGCGAAAATGCGTCGCTGTGCGACGCATGATGCGACGCTTTAGCAATAATTAGACATAAGAACGCGAGCCTGCAATCTGCTGTTCATCGACGGGCGGCGCATTCCTTTCGGGCGCATCCGTGGCCACATTTCCGATCTCGAAATCCGCCTACGGAATGCCACGAAAGGGATAGGAATGATCTGTTTAGCGGTTGTCGGCATAGCGTTTCAGGGTTGCCGACACCGCCGCTTTCCATCTCACCGGATCGGTCGACCAAAACGCGCAGTGCCCCGCATTTTCGTACCATTCCAGCTGCTTTGGCCCCGCGAGATTGTTAAAGACCGATCTCGCCTGCTCGGCGGTAACACGCGCGTCCAGTTGGCCGTGGAACATCAGCACAGGGCAGCGAACGCGCGTGGCAGAGTCGACCGGATTCATCGCAAACCCTGAGTAACCTTGCTGAAACCCACCCCAGAAAACCAGCAGTTGGGCGAGCGGAAAAGCCGGCAGGTGCATCGCATGGAATCGATTGCCGGCGGTTGAAAGCAGCCGGTCATACGGCGACTCGATGATGATCGCATCAGCAGAAACACCAAGATCACCCGCCGCGCGAAGAACGGCGGCGGCCCCCATGGATTGGGCGTAAAGAATCATCGGTTCATTTAAAGACAAAAGATGTTGCCGCGCATCGGCGACCGTGACCGCGACATCGTCGGCTTCGCGGTATCCGATCGTGGTGCTGTTGCCGCTGGATCCACCGCTGCCGCGGAAATCCACCATCTCCACCGCGTATCCCATCTGATGAAATTGCAGCGCTTCGGGCAGCAGGCCGGATTTGCTGGAAACATAGGCGTGATACACCAGCACAAGTCCATGCGGCTGACCGTCGGCTGGAATGAACCAGGTTTCCAGATCCACATCGTTCGCCCGCACATGATTAACGCGAAACGCCAGACCCAAAGATGACGGATCAGAATCGTTCTCCGCCCGTGGGACTTTGACACCGGTGAAAAGTACCCAGATTTTCTGTCCGACCGAAAGCGATTCCGGCGCATCGGTGCGCGTGCCGTGAGCTATGAAGTGGGTCATCGACCACGCCTGCACAAATGCCAGCACATTAATCACAAGCACTGCCAGCACGATCAAAAGAACAATCAGGATTCCGCGGCGGGACGGGCGTTTCATTCCACGCAATGTAACCGCGCAAAGATCGACTGTCGTGACGCAACGGAAAATCACGCCCCATCGGGCCGCGATTCTTGCGCGGCGCTTTCTTTCAGCCGGCGCATTTCCATTTCACCGCGCAGCCGGGCGGCGTCCTAATACCACATCTCGCACGCGCCGCGTGCCATTTTTCGCCGCAAGCGTTCCATGGGATCCACCGGAAAGTTAGAGAGTACGGAAATCGTTGCTGATGGCGGTGCAGAGACAAATAGCGGTTGCTGTCCAAGCCAAGTCAAACCAGATCCACACTGGTAAAGATCCTCTGATCGAACACATTTCCCGCACAGTAGAGCAGGGCAAAATCATTTCACGATTTGTAGCTGCGACGCCTGCGTCGCCTGTTTGTTTTCCTTTGGAAAAAAGCGACGCACGCGTCGCAGCTACATAGAACCGGGCCAGAACGCGTCAAATGATTCTGCCCTGCACAGTGGAGTCTCAGAACGTCATGTGGCGGGGTGAAAATTGTGTGAGTTAGAGTGTCCTGATTTATGGCTGGAGCTAACTTATTTTGAGTTCCACTATTAAACTCATTAGACTCGCGGCCATGCGGGTTGGTCATATTAACATCGCCAGGCGCGGAAGAACTTTGGTCGCGGGGTTCACACTGGTTGAGCTTCTGGTGGTGATTGGCATCATCGCGCTGCTGATCGGCATTCTGATTCCCGCGCTCAGCCGGGCACGCGAGCAGGCGTTTTCGGTCAAATGCATGTCCAACCTGCGTGTGATCGGGCAGGCGATGGTGAATTACTCGGTCGACAATAAGGGATACGTTTGCCCGGCATTTAACATGCCAATCCAAACCGGGTCCACCAACTATATCTCCATCGGTGCCAGCCAGGCGATGGACGGCTGGCCAAGTATTCTCGATCGCGATGGTTACACCCGCAGTTCAGCCCAGGATCAGAGCATTTCCACCGTTTTTTATTGTCCCGATACTTACGACACCTATGGGATGCAGCATGGCCAGACCGGCACCGACGGCGGAAAGGCGCGCGGGTACATCGAATGGCCCATGATGTTTGACGGCAGCAATGGTGGTGGTGACAGCGACGATCAATTTCCGGTCACAATGGCCTTGCAGGGATTCAACAAGAATATCCGCTGCAGTTACTGGCTGAATTCATACAACCCGATCGGCCCGCCCGGCGCACTGCCGACGTTGTCGGCATCGGATGTGTTTTACACCGTATCGGTCGGATGGGGACCCGATGCCACTGGCGCTTATACAACGCCGCACAAGATAGCGGCGGTGCGATATGCATCGAGGTTGATCGTCGCCGCCGATGGTGTTTACATGGGCCGGCAGGGAGCGACCCAATTGGTACCACCCGCGCTCACGCCGCAGAATAATTGCCGGATTGGATATCGACATCGCGGCGCACGCGGCAATAACACCAGCACCAACGCCGCCTTTGCCGACGGGCACGTCGAACCCATCGACGGTCAGAAATTTCCACAGAGTAAATCGGCCAGCAATCCCAATGCGATGGCGGAAAATATGAACGGGCCGACTGTCTATCTGAATCCCAATCAGATTTTTGGGCAGTAGAAAGATGAATGCGTGCCGCCCGCGGTCGCACGATCTCACGAATTTAAAATTGTTGGTAACATCCGAATATGAAATTACAGTTCAGGGAATTATTTCCTGCTTGCGAAACTATATGCTGCGCAACTCTTTTGCCTGCGCTGGCGTTGGGATTAATCAGCCCGAGGTCCGGCTACGCTCAGCCCGCTCCCGCCGCTGCAACAGTTGCTATCACCGACGACGGAACGGGCGGCAAGGTTGCTCCGCGATTCATGGGGTTGAGTTACGAAATGTCGCTCGTCGTGCCCATGGATGGGAAATACTATTTTGATGCAAAGGACCAGGCGCTGGTCAACACGTTCCACGTTTTGGGAATCAAGAGTCTGCACGTATGGCGCTGCTGCGGTCGACCTGGCAAAAGTTCCAGTTCCGCAGGAAAAGGACATCGACTCTTTATTTGATTTTGCCCGTGCTGCGGGGGTGAAGGTAATCTACTCATTCCGGTTGAGGGGCGGCGACCCGGCCGTGTCGGCGCGGCTGGCAGCGTACATCGCAGCACATGATGCCGATGCGCTGGATTGTTATTCAATAGGCAACGAGCCCAACAAGTATGACCCGACGTATGAGGCCTATTTCAAAGATTGGAAACCCCACTACGACGCAATCCTGCACGCGGTGCCGCAGGCTATGTTTGACGGACCAAGTGTCTACGGGGCGGAGGCCAACCTGTTTCCCGAAAAACTCGCCGACGACATGGTTCCCGGGGGACACATGGCGATGATCAGCGATCACTATTACCCCATGGGCAACGGACGCAACGCGGAGAAGAACCTGGCTGTATTTCGCGCGCATTTTCTTTCCGATTCATCCGACGTCCGGTTCAAGAAAGCTTTCGCGACCGTCGGAAGCAAGTTGATGGCGAAGGGAATCCCCTATCGAATCGATGAGCTGAACAATTGCTCAATCGGCGGCGCAAAGGGATCAGCGATACCTACACGGCGTCGCTGTGGGCGCTGGACACAAGCCATTGGTGGGCAGCAAGACACATTCTAGGGTTGAACTACCACACGGGTGAACGCATGAACCCCGATGGTAGTATCGGCGCAGAACTATTCCGCCTTTCTACATAAGCCCGATCGCAGGGGTTTTGAAATCAGACCGCCATCTTATGGATATCTCGCATTTGTACAGGGCGCATCGGGGCAACCACTGCAGGTCGCGATTACGAACAGTTCGGCGCATGGCCTCACCGCTTACGCGTATCGGGCTGACGATGGATCGCTATACGTGACGCTGATCAACAAGACTTTTGCCGACAAGGCCGAGCCGGTTGTGGTGTCGTTGCAGTTGCCTAAAGGCGTTACCGCCGGCAGCGCGCAGCGAATGGATTTGCTGCAAAAAAGCAGCGACATCACTGCTCAGACGGACATCACACTTGGCGGCGCACCGATCGATGCCCAGGGCACCTGGACTGGTCGATGGGACGCTGCGGAGACCGGACTTATTTTAAATCCAACGATCAAGGTGGCGCCAACGTCGGCCGCCATCGTTCATTTTCTCAGCTCGAAATGAACGGATCGAAGCGACTGATTTGCTCTTCGGCAAACTCTGGAATCGTGCGCCGTTTTGTTTGTCATAGACTCCAAGGCCGCGCATTGTTTCAGATCAATTTCACTGGCCTGCACCGGCGGGCAACTTTGCTGGCACGGGTACGGCCACTGGTGTCGCGCGGGCTGCGTCACCGGCAGCACAATGCCCGGCGTGATGAAGTCTCTCACGCTCCTAACGGCGAGCTGGGCCTGGAAATCTGCGGCTGAATATTCGCGCCCGCAATCTACGCTGATCGTGACCGGCGTCCCCGGCTCCAAATGCACAAAATTATCCGAGTACCGTGCATCGGGATCCTTCGCGAGATTGATCCAGGTCCAGAGTGCGGGCTGCGCTTTCAAGCGTGACGCTGAATTGCTTTCCCGCGCCTGCCACTGTCGTCTGAATTGATGGTGTCGGCAGAGTGAGTTCTCCCGGCCGCGCGAATAAGGAAATATTCGTCTCCGGCGATCCGCCCTCGGGGGTCACCGTCATCCAGAGCAGCAGATTTGGGAGCCCGATGGCTTTCTCCGCGTCACTCAGGGTGACCGTTTCCGCGAGCATGTTGCCATTGGCCGGCAGGTCAATGATGGTTTCGTTATGCCGAAGCACCTTTCCATCGGTATTCGTCAGCCGCCAGCTCAGCGACGCCTTCGCGCCCGTGAGCCGGTCATTCATGACGTGGACATCCACTTTCCCCAGCGACGCATCCACATCACCAGAGACCAGCACCGGTGCAAACATGTGCCGCGCGTGATACTGCGACGCCTTCCACCGGTGAAAATAGTCGACCATGGACCAGGTTTGCCCCGGCCACGCATCATCGTACTGCCAGACCAGCGCTGCGGTTGAACGCGGGCGGTCCCGCCGCCAATGTTCGACGCCGAAGCGGAGGCCAAAGGCCTGGACGATCTGGCTGAGCCAGGCGACGTCATCAATGTTTTCCGGAAGCTTTCCGAAGTAATAATAGAGCTGGGCCTGGATCTCCATGGCCCCGGAAAGCTCGTGATACTTGAGGATTGGCGAATCGGCACCCACAGCCAGATCCGCTTCTGTGGCAAACTTCCGCATGGAAGCCGGCTCGATATAGGATTGCACTCCAAACTCCGCGATGAACCCATGGCTTGCCGCATAATGGGAGAAGGGATTGCGACCGTGCCCCAGCCCCCAGTCGTGGGCGTCGGGGGAGTGGTAGCCGCCACTGGTTGGCTGGTAAGGCGCACCAGGCACAAGCTGGCGCACCTGGTCGGAAATCAAGTTTTCGAAGAGTTCCGCGTAACCGACGAAATTTCTGATTTCGTTGTTTCCGCTCCAGATCGCGATCGAAGGATGATGCCTGACGCGCAAAATCTGGTCTTCAAATTCCGCCTTCACATTGGCCATGAAGTCCGTATCGAAACTGGGGTACGACGCGCCGGCAAACTTGAACTCAAACATTAGCGCGATCCCCAATTCATCGCAGGCGTCGAAAAGCGAGTTGTCCTCGTAGATTCCGCCGCCCCACAGCCGGATGAAGTTAAAGTTGCACGCCGCCGCGTCCTGAATAAAACGGCGATGTACCTCCGGCGTGATCCGCGCCAGCAGATTGTCGGGCGGGATCCAGTCCGCTCCTTTGGCAAAGAAGGGCTGCCCATTAACCTTCAATGTATACGGCTTCTCACGTGTGCCGGGCGTGGTCTCGAATTGCCGCAGCCCGATCCGCTTGGTCATCGTATCGAGCACATTCCCGCTGGAATCGACAAGCTGCACCTCGAGGGTGTAGAGGTTTTGCGCCCCCAGCCCGTTCGGCCACCAGAGCTTGGGCTGTGCGACGCTGAGGGACAGCGCTGCTGTCAGGGCGGCCGCCTGAGCCGCGACCGGCTGCGTGACCGCCGCGCCTTCCTCCACCAGGCGCGCGCTCACCTGGCAACCCGATGGCGGCTGGCCCGCCACGTCCGCCGTCACGTTAAGCCGAACAGAACCATCGGAATTGTGTTGCTGAACCACCGCCAGTTTCGCCAGCCGCGATTCATAGGCCCGCAGTTCAATGCCCTTCCAGATGCCCATCGTCAGGATCGGACGGCACCAATCCCAGCCCCATTGGTAAGGTGCCTTGCGGATCCAGCTCCACTGTTTCCAGGAATGCCGTTTGGCTTCGGCATCACGCACATCAGCGTGCGCCTGCAGGTAAGCGTCCGTCCGGGCGTTTATTTCCGCCGGCTCGGGCAGCTTCTGAAACTGGATTTTGAGATCGTTCGTGCCCGCCTTGAGCGCCTGTCGCACATCGAAGACCCAAGTCCGGAACATGTTGTCGGTCGAGCCGAGGACGGTGCCGTTCAGCGTCACCGTCGCCAGGGTATCCAGGCCGTGACAGACCAGTTCCACATGCTTCATCGCCAATTGCTGAGGCGTAGCCTCGAACGTGCCCTGATAGATCCATCCAACTTTCGCCGCCCATTGCACCAGCGCGTTATTATCGCGGTAGTACGGATCGGGAATTTTTCCCGCGCGCAGCAGGTCACTGTAATGGTCGCCGGGAACCTGGGCTGGCAGTTTTTCGTTTGCTCCAACCTGCTGCAGGGTCCAGGGAATTGTGCTCAAGTCTGTCGTCAGCACCTGACCGGGACGTGTGATTTTCGGTGATGTAACAGTAGCCTGCGCGCTCGCGCGAATTTCCAGCGATTCAGTACCAGCCCGGCGATACCCATTCCACACAACTTGTTAAAGGTACGTCTATTCATGGTTCTCTACCTGGTGCGTATTCGCGATGGGAAAGTACGAGTAGACCCGTTTGTTAAAACAAAACTTTTTCGAAACGGGGGATGATAATCTACTCTACTTTGGTTGCCTGGCTGTTGTTGATGTGATCTACAATTTTCACCGCCCGCATGGCCATGAACATGGGAATTTCTTCGCGCGCGACATTTTCCGCAGGCGCCCGCGGGCCGCTGGTGCTTTTCTTGTGGCTGGCCCATTCTTCAAGCGCATCGATGAGCAGCCCGGCATTACGAAGCGACTTTACATAGCTTTCGATTGGCTTATGAAAAGACCAGGTGTATTTGTTCGGATCCTTCCCGGGATGGGTCACGATCGGTGTCTTGCGTGGCAGTAAATATCGATTGACCCGGCGATACTGGATTTTTTTAGCCGAATCCCAGCCCCATTCGGTTTCCTTGTTGCCGCGAAAACAGGGATGCATCATGACGATCACGAGCTTCCCACCGGTCTTAAGCAGTCGTGCGGCTTCGGCGAACACCGGCCCGAGCGGATGCATGTTTTGAATCGCCAGCACGCAGGCAACGGAGGTGAAAGATCCTGCCGCCAGAAACGGCAGATCGTGCGCGTCACCGATGTGGAACTGCGTCGGTGTTGAATCAGGCAGGGCGCGCGAGCGCGCGGAACGGATCAACTCCCCCGCTGCATCCACCCCGGTTGCGCTGATACCCTTGGCCGCGAGCAATCGGCATAGAACTCCCTGCCCGCAGGCCAGATCAAGCACATGATCGCCCGGCTGCGGAGCGAGCAGACGCAGGGTGCCAGGCAGAACGACCTCACGATGGAATTCACTGCCGGATTCGCCGACGAGTTGATCGTACCAATCCGCAACATCGCCCCAGTCGGTTGTGGTTGGCATCGCGTTTTTAGGTTGCTCTTTCATAATATCTCTTCAGCACGACATGCCTGAAACACACCGAAAAGCGTGAACCGTTGGAAAATTCACCGGAGCGGCTCGAGTGAGCAGCCTCTACTTATAGGACGAGGGGGCACCTATCCAAGGTTTAAAGTCCTACTTCTTACATGTAATGCATCCAAAAGCGGGCGAACCAACTCAGCCGCAATTTTTTTGGTGGACAACATATAACATAAATTCGATTAGAGCAGTGGAGCACACCATCATGCGCAAACAAAACAATAAAGCAGGCAGACAAATCTTCCAAGGTCGTCAATCGCGGACCTATTCGGTCTTGAACCGATCGATTCGCACCGTCGTCCCTGCATTTGAACCGCTGGAAAGCAGACTACTGTACAGCACGGTGGTTGTGAACTCTGTGCTGGATCGGCTCGACCGTGGTCACGGCACAAGGGTGACGCTTCGCGATGCGATTAACGTGGCAAACCACAGCACCACGCCAACCGATATCACGTTTGATCCGCAGGTGTTTTCCGTCGCGCAGACTATCACGCTGCATGGAGCGTCATTAACGATCAGGACCCGGTCGACGGCCGATGCAGTGACGATTACAGCGCCGTCGACGGGACTGACTATCAATGCCAATCACCATAGCGCTGACTTTGTGGTCGCTGCCCGAACGGATGTGACGCTGACCGATCTGACCATCACGGGTGGCCGAGCAGCGGTTGGCGCGGGGATCGACACGAACGGCAACCTGACACTTGTTGATTCCACACTCGTTGGAAATATCGCGATCAAAGGCGGTGGTATTTTCAACAATGGGGCAGCGCACGGATTCACTACGCTGACGAACTGCACCGTCACGGGTAACACCGCCAAAAGCGGCGGTGGGGTTTATAACAGCAGGGGCGGCACCGTTCTGCTGGCCGCCAGCGTGGTCGATTCCAATATCCACAGCGGCAGGAACAAAACAGGTGCAGATGCGGTGGGTGTTTTCAGCTCGACCGGTTTGAACCTGGTCGGCAATGCTGACGGCAGCAGTGGTTGGAGCGGCGCGGATGTGACGGGCACCACCGCGGCTCCGGCAAATGCCGCGGTCGATCCTCTTTCCGGTAACACCGACCAGCCGATGCCAAGCGGCCTGCCGGTGCCGATCGTGATCGGTCCAGGCGTGGGTGACACAACCACTGCCTCGGTGACAGGCACCACCACCCCGACGTTTACCTGGAATGCGGTCCCCTCGGGGATAACCGGCTATCAGTTGAACCTCTACGATATTACCGCCAGGCAGTTCGTGAGCTTCCAGATTGATGCTGCGGCGACGAATTTTACAGTGCCTGCCGCGCTGACCGCCGGCGATTCGTTTGTCTGGAATCTTCGGGTTGTAAATGGCTCTGACACCGGCACTGAAAGCGAATATCTGTTCTTTCAAACTCCCGGTGGAACACCCATCACCCCGGTAGCGCCGTCGTCTTTACCGACGCCGGTGACGATCGGCCCCGGTGCCGGCAACTCCAGCGGCATGGCGGTGGTCACAACCTCAACAACACCGACATTCACCTGGAATGCCATCACCAGCGGCATCACCGGTTTCCGGCTGAACCTTTTCGACACGACCACCCAGCAATCCGCCAGTTTCCTCATCGCTCCAAGCGCGACCAGCTTTACCCCGCCCGTTGCGCTTTTCGGCCGGCGACACCTTTGTATGGAACCTGCGCGTGGTAGACGGCACCCTTACCGGCGCGGAAAGTCAATACCTTTTCTTCCAAACTCCAACAACGACCACCACGACCACTCAACTACCCGCTCCCACGGTTCTAGGCCCGGGCGCGGTTAATACCAGTGGCAACGTCGTCACAATCGAAAGCGCTACCCCCACCTTTACCTGGGATGCGATCTCATCCGACACTGGGATCACGGGATATCAGCTGAATCTGTTCGACACCACGAGCCAGCAGTTTGTAAGCTTTCAGATCGTTCCCTCTGCTACGAGTTTCAGCCTGCCGGGTCCGTTGGCTGCGGGCCATACATTCGTCTGGAACTTGCGCCGAAAACGGAACCGTGACTGGCGTTGAAAGCCAGTATCTTTATTTTCAGACACCCGTTTCCACGACTACAACATTGCCCGTGCCCACGGTAATTGCTCCCGGTGCGGCTAATACGAGCGGAACGATCGAAACAATTAGCACGGTCACTCCCACGTTCTCCTGGAGTGCCGTGCCTGCGGCTTCCACTATCACCGGCTTTCAATTGAACCTGTATAACATAACTGCCAGGCAGTTTGTCAGCTATCAGGTTGGAGCGCAAGCTACTGGCTTTATCCCCAACGTGCCGTTAGTAGCAGGCGACACATATGTCTGGAATCTTCGCGTGGTAGACGGCACAGCCACAGGGACTGAAAGTCAGAATCTCTATTTCCAGACGCCGGCTTCGACTCCCCTATTGCCAGTCCCGACTGTAATCGGTCCCGGCGCATCTACCAGTAATGCTGCCATCACCACGTCCAGCACAAGTCCCACGTTTACCTGGAATGCTGTGTCGCCTGGCGCCACGATTACTGGCTACCAACTCAACCTTTATAACGAAACAACCAAAGCGTTGGTCAGCTACCAGATCGCGGCAACTGCCACCAGCTTTACCGTTCCCACTGCATTACCCTCGGGCAATACTTTCGTCTGGAACCTCCGTGTTGTGAACGGAACTACCACTGGCGGCGAAAGCCAGTATCTCTACTTCCAGACGCCAGCAGGAACCGCGCCCACCTTGCCGGTGCCAGGCATCCTCGGTCCGGGCGCGCTAAACGTCAGTGGCTCGGCGATCGTCGCGATCTCCGGTGTTGCGCCTACTTTCACCTGGAATGCAGTGCCCGCCGGATCCCCGATTACCGGCTACCAGTTGAATCTTTATAACGTCACTACCAGCCAGTTCGCGAGCTATCAGATCGGCGCAACGGCCACCAGCTTCACTTTGCCGGCTCCGTTACAAGCCGGGGATACTTTTGTCTGGAATTTAAGAGTAGTGAATGGCACCGTTACGGGCGGCGAGAGTCAGAACTTCTATTTCCAGACGACCGCCGCGCCGACGACTACCCTCCCGGTCCCGACGATTCTCAGCCCTGGCGCCGTCAATGTCAGCGGCAGCGCGATTGTGTCTATCTCGACAACCACTCCTACATTTAACTGGGACGCCGTGCCGCAGAATTCGGGAATTTCAGGCTATCAGATCAACCTTTACGATCAGACCACGGGAGTGTTGGTCAGCTTTCGAACCGACGCCAGCAAAACCAGCTATACGCTGACCGCGCCGTTGGTCAGCGGTAACATCTACATCTGGAACCTTCGAGTGGTAGCGGGCAGTGTTACCGGCGGCGAAAGCAACTACCTGACGTTCCGTGTGTCAGCGTGACCGCCTGCACCGGTGCGGTGAGTGTCGCAATCTGTCATATCGCTAATGGCGCGATCTTAATCTGCGGGCGGTAAACACCTTGACTGAGCTGAGGTTCACAAACGCAGAAACGCCCGTTTTACCGGGCGTTTCTGTGACACGGATTCTTTCCAGAATCCTGTGATGACCCCAGCGGGATTCGAACCCGCGTCGCGGCCGTGAAAGGGCCGTGTCCTGGGCCTCTAGACGATGGGGCCAATCAAAAGCGAAAACACGTTCCGCCCAGGAGGAAGGGGAAAGTAAGGCATTTATGCCCCCGCGTCAATCGTCGAGCAACTCTGTCGAGCCTCCCTTTCACTTTCGCCTTTTTGCCTGGTCGGTGGTCGATGGACTGTGCCCTGCGGAGTGCTCTTTATTTTGAAGCTTCAATGTCCCCGTCTCCGATCGAGACGTTTCGCCCCGGCTGGCGCAGGCGGAGCTGCAAGTCATGCCGGGCAATGGCGTTGGACTTGCGTTGGACCGGCCCGAGAAGTGGGTCGATAAAGAGCTTGCGCGCTTGACAATACTGCAGCAGCCATTGTTCGCGTTGCACGTCGGTCACCCGAACGTTATGCGTGCTGAACCAGAACTGCGCCAAATCTTTTACGATCCATCGCTGGCGGGTCAACGGGTTGTTCAATCGCGCTACCCGGGCCATATCGATCAGCGTGGCTTGAACTGTTGCCAGCGTGGGCTTGATCATAAAATGGCAGAGATACAGATCGCGATGATGCAAGCGGCGGTCGTGTAACTGAGCGGCGAGGTTGGCGGTGCAGGCAAGAAGGCGGTTGAAAGGAAAACCTTGATCCAGAAGTTTGTCGGCCGGCGTGTAGCCGGCGAGATCTTCGAGAATGATAAAACTGCCGAAGTCCTCGTGAAATCCACTGGCGACGATTGCTGCGGTCGGTATGCCCGCACGCTTCAAGAGCGTAAATCCGTTGATCTCTTCGCGGGCGGTGCGGCTTGCATGGGGGGGATATCGCTTGATGTGCAGCCGGGTGATGCTTCCATCTTCCGACGTATAGTCGAGCTTTGCATTTTCACGATCGGCGAGCTTTCGCCAGACGACAATGCGCGGATCGGTAAAGATGGACGCGAGCGTCAGCCCCAGCCGGTCGAATAAGGCTGCGTGTGAGGGAACTATCTCGAAACTGGACCGCGCCCTGGTCATGTGATTGGCAGTGTAGCCGGTCATGAGCTCGTTGCCCGCCCGCGAGCGGTTCGAATCGCATTTATGCCACGATTTGCGCCGACATGGTCTGGCTGCAGTCTCAGCACTTCGCGAAATTCTGACTCGGCGTTATTGAACTGGTGGATTTCCAGCAACAGCTGCCCGAGATTGAAGTGCGGATCCACAGCACTGGGATCCAGTTCAATTGCCCGCTGAAAATGTTGGCAAGCCGCGCTGGGGTCATTTACTTTCAGCGACGCGATTCCCCAATTGTTCTGGATCTTTGAAAGCTGCGGTTGGCTTTGGGCAGCTGCTCGATAATGCTCAATTGCCAACTGGGGTTTATTGTCCTGCAGAAGCAGGTTTGCCAGATCGAACTGTGCGACGAAATAGGTCGGTTCGATGCGGACCGCTTCCTCATAATGAAATCTCGCCGCTGCGATGTTATGCAAGCGGGAATCCAGGTAACCCAGCTGCACATGAGCGATGGCGTTAGGACCTGTGACGGCGATGGCATGATTGAAAAGTGTTCGCGTGTCGGACCAAACGCGAAGCTGAATGCTTGTGAGGATTGCCATAATCAAAAGCACGAGGGCGGCGCCAACATCTAAAACACGACGCGCCCATTTTCCTGCTGCCTTTGTCGCTAACTGATTTGTGCCATAGGCAATCATCAGGATGGGTCCGATGATGGGGAGATACAGGTATCGATCCGCGATAGATTGCCAGCCTACCTGCACAAAACCCAGCACGGGGACAAGCGTGCCCAGATAGAAAAGCCAACCAACCAGCAGATAAGGCATGCGACGGCGCAGCACAAAACACCCAGCGGTAACTATCAAGAGAAACGCGAGACACAGCATGACCGACAGGAGAGAAAATGCGTAAATCCTCGGATAAAACACCGAAAGACGGGTCGGCCAGACGATTTTGCCGAGGTATCGCACATACGCCAGTACGGCGTTGAATACCCGTTCGTGTAATGGAAGGCTCTGCAGATTGACCACCGCTCCGCCGGCATGCTGCGCGAAATAGGTGGCAACACAGGCGGCGGCGCACAAGGGCAGCATTGGCAGTTTTTCGACGATTAACTTCTTCCACGTCGCATTCCGGCAGAGCGGCCAATAGTCGAGCAGCAGCAGCACAAACGGGAACGTGACCAGCATCTGCTTGGAAAGCAATCCCAGGATCAGCATGCAAAGTGTGAGCAGATAGAGCAGGCTTTTTCTGATGCGCGCGGTTGTGCGCGCGTACTCAAGATACGTCAGCAAGCCGAGGAGAAAGAAAAAGCCACTGAGCGCGTCTTTTCGCTCGGTGACCCATGCGACGGATTCGACATGTACGGGATGGACCGCAAACAGGAGGGCCGACAATAATGCCGGTCGAACATATCCGGTTGCCCTGACAAGGAACCCGTAAAGCATGACGGTGTTTGCCGCATGCAGCAGCACATTTTCCAGATGGAATGCGCCGGGATGAAGACCAAACAGCGAAACATCCAGTGAAAGCGAAATCCAGATCAGCGGGTGATAGTTGGCCTGGTCCGTGCAGCCAAACGCATACGCGATTTCGTCCCAGCTGATGCCCCGCGTGGTGTGCGGATTTTCGTAGATGTAACCTTCGTCATCATAGTTGACGAATTCGAAATGCCGGACAGGCCAATACACCGCCAGGACAAGCAGGAGCAGGCAAAGGCAGACCGACCCGTTTCGCATTAAGGCGGGATGGTAACGCAAGATGCGTTTGAGGTGTTGTTGTCGCGGTTCATTCGTCGGTATTTGCATCAGTGTCGAGCCGGCGTCCCCTGACTGAGGAGACGAGTCCGCGTTTGGCGACGCGAACAAATTCGACAAATTCCAGCACCTCGGGAGTGTTTTCCACGTTGGCGAGAATGTCCTGGATGAGGGGCTTATTCAGCCGATGACGGTGAAACGCGCGATACACCTGCCGAATGGACTGGATGGTGTCGCGGCTCATGCCGGCGCACTTGCAACCGATCGCGTTGTATCCCCGCAACCCGCCGTCAGACACCGCGCCAAACGGGGGCACTTCCTGGGTGACGCGTTCGTTACCGCCAATGATCACCAATCGACCGACCCGGACGAACTGGTGCAGCGCACATCCACCACCAAGGAATGCCCGTTCGAAGATCTGGCAGTGCCCGCCGAGCAGGGAATTGTTAGCCATGATGACATGGTCCGACAGCACGCAATCATGGGCGATATGAACACCGCCCATGATGAAACAGTCATTGCCCAGTCGGGTGGCGTGCTCGATTCCGCCGCGTGTTGCGCGATGCACACTGGCGATCTCGCGAATCGTTACGCGGTCGCCGATCACGAGGTGTCCGATCGTGGGATCGGCCTTGAGATGCTGCGGGGGAAGTCCAACGAAAGCCGAGGGACCTATCTCGCAGCCTTGGCCGATGGTTGTGGGACCACCCAGGTGGGTGTGTTCGTGGATGATGGTGCCGGCACCAATTTTTACGGGGCCTTTGATAATGCTGTATGCGCCGATTGTGACATCGTCAGCAAACTCGGCACGGGGATCGATCAGAGCGGTCGGATGAATGATGGCCATAGGATCCAGCGAAGCTAAAATTCTCGAATCGGAAAATGCGTTCGTCCGTAAATTTCAGTCAAGATAATAAAGCGGGCAATCGGGGAGGCACAATCATCCGGTGAGAGATTTTGACAGCGGTTTGGGACGAAGTAAAAAATTCAAAAGCGTGCGTCGCTTTTCCGCCTGGCCCGAACACTGCTTCCTCTGCTTACCGCACGGCGGTATAGAAGAAGCATGATTCCCAATGAAGATGCGGTGGCGGGCCTCCGTGCGGCGCTGGCGGGCGCACGGACAATCTGCCGATGCGAATCGCGCTGGCGGACATGCTCATGGGCCTTGGCAGTTATGACAAGGCCGAAATCGAGTATCGCGTGGCGATGGGAGTTTCGGGAGACAACGCAAAATTAAAGGTCGGTCTTGCCAATGCGTTTTACCATCAAGGTAAAAACTCGCATGCGCTGGTGATTGTGGAAGACCTGATCAAACACCCCGGCGTGCCTGCTGCGGCGTTTGTGTTATACGCCAGGCTTCTGCTGCGCGCGGGGGATGTCGAGCGCGCGGTTCGGCAATACAAGCGGGCGCTGGAAGAAGATGCCGGCGTGGCGGATGCGGAATTGGCTGCGAGACTGGGGATTGGGTTTTCGCCGGCAGGTGGTGGTGGTGAGCCTTCGGAAGTGGTCGACGGAAAAATCCGCGCATTGCGCGAGGATGTGCCTTCGGAAAAGCCCGGGCATATCGAGAAACCGAATACAACATTCGAAGATGTTGGTGGAATGAATGCGGTAAAAGATGAAATCCGCATGAAGATCATCCACCCGCTGGCCCATGCCGATCTTTACAAAGCATACGGCAAGAAAATCGGTGGCGGGATCCTGATGTATGGTCCACCGGGGTGCGGAAAAACCTATCTCGCACGGGCGACGGCCGGTGAGATCGATTCTAATTTCATAGCCGTAGGCATTAACGATGTGCTGGAGATGTGGATTGGTTCCAGCGAACGCAATCTGCACGGGTTGTTCGACCAGGCTCGCAAGAGCAAGCCATGCGTTTTGTTCTTTGATGAAGTGGATGCGCTGGCGGCCAGCCGGGCGGATATGCGCGCCAGCGCCGGCCGGCACATGATTAACCAGTTCCTTGCGGAGATGGACGGGATTAGCGCGAACAATGACGGTGTAATGACTCTCGCGGCTACCAATGCCCCGTGGCATGTGGACGTGGCCTTCCGCCGACCCGGGCGATTTGACCGCGTCCTGTTTGTTCCACCCCCCGACGCCGAGGCTCGCGCCTCTATCCTGCGCATCATGTTAAACGGAAAACCCGTTGCCGAAATCGATCACGAACATCTGGCGAAAAAAACCGAGGGATTTTCCGGCGCTGATCTAAAAGCAGTCGTTGATACAGCGATCGACGCCAAGCTGCGCGACGCGATGAAAACCGGTCGTCCCACACCGCTGACGACCCGGGATCTTGTCTCGGCGGCAGCTGTTATCCGTCCGTCAACTAAAGAGTGGTTTGCCACCGCGAAAAACTATGCGCTCTACAGCAACCAGGGCGGAACATACGACGATATTTTGAAATACCTGAAAATGTGATGAGACTGCCACCTCATAGGCGGCTTTGACCGTCTGCCTCCCAAACCGTGCGTTGTGCCGATAACGAGTGCAACGATGCCTTTTGTAATAAACATCCAAAGAAGATGGCCGGTCTTTCGACCGGCCATCCGTTTGGGTTTGCGTTGTCTGCGCGAAAAAGGTTAATCCTTTTTCACTTCGTACTCGGCGTCGATCACATCCTCATCCTTCTTGGTTGCGCGATCGCTTTGGGCTTCTGGGGCAGGTGCTGCTCCGTCACCACCACCGGCAGGTGCGCCGGCCTTGTACATTTCTTCGGCCAACTTGTGACTGATCGCCTGGAGGGTGTCCATCGACTTTTTAATCGCCCCGCCATCTTCGCCTTTGAGGTTTTCGCGAAGCTGATTGAGCGCGGGTTCGATTTCTCCGCGAAGGGTGGCGCTGACTTTGTCGCCGTTGTCCTTGAGCATCTTTTCCGTCTGATAGGCCAGGGACTCGCCCTGATTTTTCAAATCGATCACCTCGCGGCGCTTCTTGTCTTCGGCTGCATGAAGCTCGGCATCGCGCTTCATCTTTTCCACTTCTTCTTTGCTTAAACCACCGCTCTTTTCCACAGTCGTTTTGTTTTCCTTGCCCGTCGCCCGATCTTTGGCTGAAACGTGCAGGATACCGTTCACGTCGATGTTGAAAGTGACTTCGATCTGCGGAACACCGCGCGGGGCGGGCGGGATACCGCCGAGGTTGAAGTTACCAAGCAACCGGTTGTCCTTGGCGAATTCGCGCTCGCCCTGCAAAACGTTGATGGTCACTTCCGGTTGATTGTCGGAAGCGGTCGAGAAAACTTCGGTCTTGCTGGTTGGGATCGTCGTGTTGCGTGGAATCAGCACTGTCATGACCTGGCCTTGTGTTTCAACACCGAGGCTCAGCGGAGTGGCGTCCAATACCAGGATATCTTTCACATCGCCCTTGGCGATCGCGCCCTGGATGGCAGCACCGATGGCAACCACCTCGTCGGGGTTCACGCTCTTGTTGGGTTCCTTGCCGCTGAACAGGTCTTTCACCAGTTTCTGCACCATGGGAACGCGGGTGCTTCCACCCACCAGAATCACTTCGTCGATTTGACTGGCGGAAAGCTTGGCGTCTTTCAAAGCATCGAGCACGGGTTTGCGGGTTTTTTCCACAAGCGGGGTGATCATCTGTTCGAACTTGCTGCGATTGATACTTATCTGCAGATGCTTTGGACCGGTCTGATCGGCCGTGATAAATGGCAGATTTACCGTTGTCTCCATCGCGCCGCTGAGTTCGATTTTTGCTTTTTCAGCCGCTTCCTTCAAACGCTGAAGCGCCATCGCGTCTTTGCGAAGGTCGATCCCTTCAGTGCGCTTGAATTCATCGGCCAGGAAATTGATGAGCACCTGATCGAAGTCGTCACCGCCCAGATGGGTGTCCCCATTGATGCTGAGTACTTCGAAGACACCGTCACCTACATCGAGGACTGAAACGTCGAACGTTCCACCACCCAAGTCGAAAACGAACAGCTTTTCGTTCTTTTTCTTGTCCAGGCCATACGCCAGTGCTGCGGCGGTCGGCTCGGGAAGCACGCGGAGGACGTTAAGCCCGGCGATTTCACCCGCATCCTTGGTGGCCTTGCGCTGAGCATCATTGAAGTATGCAGGCACAGTAATGACCGCTTCGGTCACTTTTTCACCGAGATAGTCCTCAGCGGTCTTTTTCAGATCCTGCAAGATGAAGCTGCTCACCTGCTCGGGCGTATAGTCCTTGCCGCGAACGCGGATCTTCACCATCTCCTCGGGTCCGCCTACGACTTCGTAGGGAACCATCTTCTCTTCACCGGCCACCTCGCTGTGGCGACGGCCCATGAATCGTTTCACGCTAAATACCGTATTTTTCGGATTGGTAACTTGCTGGTGCTTGGCGGTGGTGCCAATCAACCGCTCGCCTTTTTCTGTAAAACCGACGACAGACGGGGTAAGCCGGCTGCCTTGAGAGTTAATAAGGACCTTGGGCTGATCGCCTTCCATAATCGCGACACAACTATTCGTCGTACCCAGGTCAATTCCGATGATCTTTGCCATGTTGTATTCTCCAGTATTGATAGGACCGTGCCCGCGCATTCGCCTGCGGGCATCGATCTATCCGCTTACCTTGGCAAAGACTGTGCCATTACCACAGAACAACCTTACACCACATAAAGTCAGTCCAGATCGCAGTTAATGTCTAGGCAGCTGGTGCAATTTCAGTATCTCCAAGGCTAATTAGATGCCAAACAGGCAGTAGCGGATCGCTACCTGCCAGTCTGACAAAGACGACATGCACACCGGACAAGGCAAGCTTTTCGATGAGAGCGAGTGTGGAGGCGTGTCGTAAATTAGGGTGGCCATGAGAAGGATGCCGAGCAAAAAAGCCTGAATGCCTAGCGGTGGAATGTCTTTTGTATGCCCAGTCGGTCACGCACTTAAGCTAAGCTTTTCTGTCAGATACTCTCTCTCCCGCAGCGGTCTGGGATGCCCTCCCACCAGACCGCTGTTTTTTTTGCTCGTTTAATGGGTTCGACGTCTTCGCGAGAGCGCAAAATATGCTGTGATCGCCACGATCCCTAACCCTGCCGGCTCGGGCACCGCACTCAAGTTCAAACTTAATTCATACGGGAATGGCGTCGATCCAGCATCAGGAGCGGCAGGATCGGTGTAATACGCCAGCCCGGTAATGTCTCCCGAATCGTTGATCCCGGTTGCAGTGCTGAGCAACCAACCTGCGGGAAGATCTGCCAGTGAGTTCAGGTCGTGCAGTCCTGTCGAATCATAAACGAACGCATGGTTTACGCTGTCGTTGGCGGATGAATCACCAACGATGATTCCGGCGTCATTAATTGCCGACGCCTCACTGTTGGTATTGTCGAGTGATCCCAGCGGCGTCATTGTGCCGCCGGAAAGGGATGGATTGGCAACGCTCGGAAGTCCAAAACCGCTATATTTGAAGGCCTGTGAGTAGTTTCCGGCCACATCGGTCGAGCCAACAATAACGTCCGAGTCATTGATCGCCACAGCGTCACTGCTGTGGAACCCCGTCCCGGCGGCGGTACCAAGGTCATACATTTGAAGGGTAACGGGACTGTAAAGAAACCCGTGTGCTGTAACGGGATCTGAGACGGCATGGGCCACCGTCGCCTGGCCCACGATATATCCAGTGCTGTTGAGTCCCTGCGCGTTGCTGAAAGATCCGGCACCGCTGTCACCCAAACCGGTATGCCCGGAGGGGTCGAGTTGTGTCGGTGTCGACGGCGCGCTCGATTTCCACAGAAATGCTCGCTCCACGGGGGTGGCAGATGACGGATCGAGCGCCAAGCTCTGCCCTACCGCCTCGAAAGCGGTACCGACCCCGTTGACCGCATTAGCCTGGGCGTCACCACCACCCAGCGTGCCGGTCCCCATCTTTTGCATGCCGCCCGGAGATGCGGTGTTGAAGTAAACCGCGTACTGCGGAGTCGATGTATCCGGTGTAAAAACACCCGCGCCCACAGCTATCCCACCCGTGTCAACCCCAAACGCGCTGGACGAGGTGCCAACGCTGTTTCCCAGCAGTACCAGCGGAGTGTTCAGGTACCCGGTGTTCGAAAATCCACCAAAACCGGAACTGTAGCTGTTCCCCACGATCTGCCCGCTGTTGCTGATCCCGGTTCCTGCACCCTGATCCGCAAAGTTGGGCGAGGTCGGATTTGTAAGCGGGTAGAACGTGTACTCTGCCCCCTGCGCCAGACCGAAGGTACCCAAAGTACCGACCAACCCAGCTATCAAACACAGCGACTGTGTTCGCTTGGTAACAGAATTCATTTTCGCCTTTCGAACAGATAACAGGAAGTGCCCTCGGACCCGCCGGTCCCATAACAACAGCAGATATAACACAAAATGCGCAAAAAGAAACCATTTTGAGATACATAATTGTGGTGATCCCAAGTAACGACGCGTTTCTATCCACTTTGGCAACAATCGACTAAGGGCAATGACCCTCCGGCTTTTGCCTAATGCATCACTTGCCGCTTTTTGACGACAGACGTAGCATTCCGGACCAATGCGTTTCATCCTTGCGGGGCTGTTTCTCCTATTCATTCCAACGCTGGTTTTTGCGCAAGCATCCGGCCAGGTGCTGAGCATCGGATTCGGATCGGGGATCTATCGACCCAACTGCTGGACTCCGATGCTGGTGGAACTCGCCCCCGACACCACTGAGTCAGGTAACTACGAAATAGAGGTCTGGCAACATGACCTTGATGGTGACCGCCCTATTTACACACGCTCGATTGTTTTGAACGGGTCAGACCAGGCAGCGCGGCAGAAATTCTGGATGTATTTTCTGCCCCAGCCCACCGATAAAGGATTGCCCGATGGGAATCTTGCGGAACTGCAGAAAGACCTCCAGGTTTATCTCTGCAAGGCTGACCGCAGTCACACGCAGATCGCCCGGCTTGCGATCACATCGAGCGTAAAAAACGTGGATCCGATCCGCAGCGGAAATGGAATGCCACGCAGCGTAAAACTTATCCTTGCGGTAAGCACCAACGGCACCAAGCAGCCCACGCTGGATTACAACCCGATTGCCACCACCGGTCAGAAAGAAGATGTGGAGGTCGTCAGCATTCGCGCAAGTGAGTTGCCTGAAGATTCGATTGGATATGAAGCCGTCGATGCAATCATCTGGCTGGACGGAAATCCAGCTGACTTGTCCGCTGGCGGATCCGATACGCTCAACGCGCTGAAAGACTATGTCCGCGTCGGCGGGCACCTGGTTGTATGTCAATCTACCGCCAACTGGCAGGAAGACCTGGGTTTTGGTGACATGCTCCCGGTCGATGTCCAGGGGCTCGCAACCAAGAGCGATTTTGAGCCGCTCAAGTCGATGGCCGCCCCGCGCGACGCCGACCCATTTCAGACCGCCTCCCAGAGCTGGTCCAAATCAGCAGGTCCCTACCAGATGGCTCGCGCCAGCAGGCGACCCACCGCTGTGGTCGACCGATGGATTGACTGGAAACAGGACGGATCTTTCTCCGATACGACGCCTTACCTCGCACGTAAAGCCTACGGCCTGGGTGAAGTCACCTGGGTTGCACAGCCGCTTACTACAGAATCCGCTCCGCTTAATAATTCCGGCTGGCCTTACGTCTGGGACCAGGTGATGGGTTGGAAAAGCGATATTTATGTATTGCCCGACAAGCATAGTGTGGACGAAAACGCCGCGCTCCGGCAGCGATTAGACCGCTTCGAACCTGCCGGCCCCGCCGACCTTGGGAATCCGCTGGTCAGCGGTTTGAACCTTACCAGCAAGGCCAATTGGTTGATTGCCCTGGCGATCGTGTTTTTTATCGTCTACTGGGTTATCGCGGGGCCCGGTGGATATCTGTATCTGGCGTCCCGTAAAGAGCAGGGGTGGAGCTGGGTCTTTTTCGGAGCTGCCGCACTCAGCGCGACTGGTATTACCTTCGCCGTCGTGCAACTGGTTTTGCGCGGCCCGCCGGAAATAAAGCATCTTTCGTTCGTTCGCGTCGCGCCGGGGCAGCCGGATGTCGCCTATTCCCGGTTCGGCCTGTATATCCCCCGCAACGGGGACCAGAAAATCGCGCTGGATGAAACATCCCCCTCAGGCGTCAGTTATCTGTCGCCCTTCGCGGAGCATCCGCAGCAGTTGGGCGACGTAACGGAATTTCCATCGCCGACCGAATACTTTGTCCCCGTTCGGGATCTCAGGTCCGACACTCCGCCGGTTCTAACCGTCGGATATCGCAGCAGCTTGAAAAAATTTCAGGCTCGCTGGGTCGGTGCTTCGAACAATCGCCTTACCGGTTCGGTGGCGCTGGACCCGGATGATGCGATGCTGCCCATCAGCGGATCGCTGACGAATGCGACAGATGTGGATCTGAACGATGTCTATCTTGCATTCAACGCCCCGCGTCTCAACGACCGCGATCGCGACTTTGTGATCTATGTTCCCAACTGGCCGCATGGCACAACCTACAACATTAAGAAAGACCTCACTCCCACCTGGGTGGGGCGCGGCGAAAAGGAAGGATTGCCCGGGCAGCAAAAAGTGCTCGTCGGTGAACTTGCGCCGGACGTTGCCAAAAAAGACCCGACTTTTCACTGCTGGATCAACCTGTGGTACGCCGACAGCCGTATCCGTCACGACGGAGACGACCCTGATATTTCTGAAAGCGACATGAACTTTGTTTTTCCGATTCTCAGTTTCTGGGATCGGCTGCCCGCCATGCCCAATACCGTCGATTACGGCAAATATCCCGCTGCTGTGAACAAAGATCGCGTCGAGCTATACAACCGCGGCGCGGGAATGCTGAATGCCTCTGGCAGTATAGCTACGGGCCAGTTGGTAGTGCTCGCAACGGCAAAGGGCCCGCTGCCGTTTCCAGTGCAGGTGGATGATGAAAAAATGACCGGCAGTGGCACTGTCTTTTACCAGTTTATCCTGCCGATCGACCGAGGCAGCGCGGACCAACCGACAACGCGGCCCGCAGCCGCAAAATGACCACCAGCGTCATTCGTTGACGCTTCGAATGTTATCATTCGAATTTCTACAGGAGCCCAATGGCCGCTGTTATCAAAACCGTGAACCTTACCAAACGCTACGGCACGCTCGTAGCACTCTCGAATCTGAACCTGGAGATTCAGGAAGGGGATTGCTTTGGTTTCATCGGTCCAAACGGAGCAGGGAAAACCACCACCATCAAAATCCTCGGCACACTGCTGCAGCCCACCTGGGGCGAAGCACGTGTTTGCGATTTTGTCGTCGGTTATCAATCGCGTCAGATCAGGCCGTTGATTGGTTACGTGCCGGACTATTTCGGCGCGTATGAAGACATGGTCGTGCAAGAATACATGGAATTTTTTGCCGCGGCTTACAACATCAACGGCAGCGCACGCACGAAGATCGTTAACGATGTTCTGGAACTGACCGACCTGGCCTATAAGCGCGATGCCCCGGTGGACGGCCTTTCACGCGGAATGAAACAGCGGCTCAGCATCGCGCACGTGCTGGTGCATGATCCAAAACTGCTGCTGCTGGACGAACCCGCTGGAAATCTCGATCCCAGGGCACGCATTGAAATGCGCGAGTTGCTCAAAGAACTGCGCCGCATGGGAAAAACCATCCTCATCAGTTCCCATATTCTTCCAGAGCTGCAGGATCTGTGTAACACGGTCGGCATCATCGAACGCGGTGAGCTGATTTACTCCGGCCCGTGGACCGACATCGTTAAAAAAGCCCGCGGCGGGTTGATGCTGCACGTCTCGGTAGCGGAAAACCAGGCCGGCGCTGCCGCCCTTCTTGCCCAGGATCCGATGGTCGAGTCCGCGAGTCCTGGTGAAACCGGTCGAATTGATGTCGCGCTGAAAGACGGTGTAAATGATTACACTTTCGTCCCCGCCCGCCTGATCGCCGCGGGCTTCAGATTGACCATGCTGAAAGAAGAAGAAGCAAACCTCGAAACAGCATTTATGCGGCTGACCAAAGGGATGGTGCAGTAGAAAACCCGATCATTTCCCCAACATCTCACCGGGCCTGGCCCCATCGGGGCTTTTATTTAGCCAGCAGCTGATCGCGGTAAAAATCGATCATCTTCTTTAACCCTTCGCTTCGCGGCACGGTTGGTGTCCATCCCAGAATCTGCTTGGCTCGCGTGATGTCGGGGCATCTTACCCGGGGGTCATCCGGCGGCATGGGGTGATGCGTGATGGAACTTTTGCTTTCGGGGATCAACGCCAGAATATCTTTGGCGATCTGCAGGATGGTCACTTCTTCCGGATTGCCAAGATTGATGGGCTCGATGAAATCGTTTTCCATCACCAGGTTGATCCCGCGGACCAGGTCAAGCACATAGCACAGGCTTCGGGTTTGTTTGCCTTCACCAAAAACGGTGAGTGGTTCATTGTTCAGCGCCTGGCGGATGAAACTGATGACGACCCGGCCGTCGTAAGGATCCATGCGCGGGCCATAGGTATTGAAGATGCGGATGATGCGCGTGTCAGCACCGCGTTCGCGGTGGTAAGCCATCGTGCATGCTTCACTAAATCGCTTGGGTTCATCATACATGCTGCGGAGGCCGATGGGATTGACGTTGCCCCAGTAGTCTTCGCGCTGCGGGTTGATGGCGGGATCGCCGTAGGCTTCGCTGGTGCTGGCCATCAGGAAGCGGGCCTTTTTTTCCAGGGAAAGCTCAAGCAGGTTCCAGGTGCCGATGCTGTTCACTTTTACGGTGGCGACCTGGTGTTTTACATACCCGATCGGGCTTGCCGGAGAGGCCATGTGATAGATGCGATCGATCGGACCGTCGACACCCACCGATTCGATCACATCGCGCTCGATCAATTTATAATTTTTATTCTCCAGCAAATGGGCGATATTCTGCTTTTTGCCGGTGATGAAATTATCCATCCCCACGATCTCGTGGCCCTGCGAAAGCAGCAGGTCGCTGAGATGAGATGCAAGAAAACCGGCTGCTCCGCTAATCAACACGCGCATGAAAGATTCCTCATTTCGATATCCACTGTTCATCGGTCCGATCAAACAGGAATAATAACTCCAACCTGATGCAACTTACACCAATATCGCCACGGTGCGATTGAACTTTGCTCACATCCTTTTAATTTTGCGAGATACGGCGAATCAATGTAATCGTCAATAACGTGGAAGGATATGCCAGTGGATCATGCGCCGCACCATGCCTGTCGCCTTTTTCTACACCGTTGGTATGGCAATGTGATCGGCGTTTGGCTGCGCGGCAAGACCGATAAAATCGGCCTGGTTGATAGCATTGTCGTGAAGGCGGCCTCAGGCAATCGCCCTTAGGTGCTGCTTTGAAGCAGATTGCGAGAGTGCATGTCGCTTCCCCATGCAGCTTAAAACTGGAAGTAGATAAACGGCTGATAGCGCAACGGGGTCCATGGCAACGCGGTGGCCAGGAGGATTCCACACACCGCCGCGAACTGCCAGGCAGGGATTTCTGCCCACCAGTTGCGGAGCCAGTGCTTATATGCAATCCAGTGAACCAGCACGAGTAATGCGAAGGCAATGAGGCAGTTCAGCCCGAAATCAGCTGAGCCGGGCGACTGAAACAGAACGAAAGATTTGGCCGTCTGCAACGCTGTTGAGAAAGTCGGGGCACGGAAAAAGATCCATGTCAGCGAAACCCAGAGAAACGTCAGAATCGCGCAAGACTTCCCACGACTTTTAAGGCCAGCGGGCCAAACCCGTCCTGGATTCCCACGGATTTAATGGCGCGTCGATATTCGCGATGAGCGATGAGCGCCCCGCCGTGCATCGCGCCCCAGATGACGAACGTCCAGGCAGCCCCATGCCATAGACCGCCCAGCAGCATTGTGAGGAAGAGGTTGCGGTATTGAAACAACTTATTCCCGCGGTTTCCGCCCAGCGGGATGTAGAGGTAATCGCGCAGCCAGCTGGACAAACTCATATGCCAGCGTCGCCAGAATTCACCGATGTTGGCGCTGAAATAGGGGAAGTCGAAATTCTGGCAGAATTCAAATCCCAGCATGCCCGCCGACGCGATGGCCATGTCGGTGTAACCGCTGAAATCGCAATAGATCTGAGCCGAGTAAAATAGCACCGCCGTCCAGCAGCCAAGCCAGCTGTAATGACCGGGGTTGGAAAAATAATCGTCGACATACGGCGCAAGATTGTCGGCGATGCACGCTTTTTTGATGTACCCGATCAGGAACATCATCAGCATGGCTCTGCCGCGCACGTTTTCCAACTGACGGGGAGATTTCAGCTGGGGCAAAAAGTCGATCGCGCGAACGATCGGTCCGCTAAACAACTGGGGAAAGAAACCTATGAAGGTGCTGAAATCGAGCAGATCATCGCACGGTTCGAGCGTGCCGCGAAAGATGTCGATCGAGTAGCTCATCGATTGGAACGTAAAGAAGCTGATGCCCACTGGCAGAATGATCCGCAGCGTGTGCAGGCTGGGGTGCAGGCCCAGAAAAGTGAGCAGATGCTGTGCGGAATCGATCCCGAAGTTGAAATATTTGAAGAAGAATAAAACCCCAAGGTTCCAGCAGACACTTAAGGCGATCCATACCCGGCGGTGGTGGCGGTTTTCATCCGAAGCCGGTCCCAGCGATCCCAGTTGCAGGCCGATCAGGAAATCGATGATCGTGCTGGCGATGATGAGGATCAGGAATTTCCAGTTCCAGGCGGCATAGAAAACATAGCTGCCAATCAGCAGCAGCACTTTGCGCTGCCGGTTGGTGGGAAGCATCCAGTAGGTCACAAAAACCGCAGCGAAGAAGATGAAGAATCGAAACTCAGTGAAGAGCATTAGTGCGGCTCCTCAGTGGTTTGGATCCCCGCGGGGCTCGTCCGTACATGCTGCAGTTCGACAAATTTTCGGGCCACGTCCAGCGACCATAGTCGCGAAACCGGTTGTCCGACGTGATCGGGATCTGTGAAACCTTTTGGATCGTACAGATCGTAGTAGGTGATCGGATCAGCGAATGACATCAGCGGAACGGTCAGCTTGCCCGATTCATCTGCTCGGGTAACGGCCCGGAATTCGTCAAAAACTTCCGCCGCCGCAGTCGGAGGGGCCAGAAGAATCAAATTCACGTGGTGATCGGCGGCGAGTTTCTGCAGGTCCAGCAGCTGGTCGACCTCGAAATTATTCAGGGTGTCGCGCATGCCCATCGTGTTCGGCGGCGGTCTGGTCGCTGACCATTTCTTTCAAACCTTCAGCGGTTACCGCTGGGCCAAGCATGATATTCGGATTAAGGCCCTGATAGCCATTTCGCAACGGGCCATTCAAATCGGCAATGTCGGGCGCTGGCTCCTGCGGGCGAATGTAGCGGTTGGTAAGCGAGCCGACATTTGTCAGCCGCACGACCGAGATAGTCGACTGTTCGTACAGCCAGAAAAACTTTCGTTTCCAATCATGGTTTCCCTTCAGCAGGAATTCGAACACGTCGTGTGTGCCCGATTCATCATGCAGTGTGAGGGCGCGCTGAGAGTGTTCCAGCCCCGGCGCGAGCCGAACGCGGAGGGACGGTTCGATCAGAAGCGTTTTCGCGCGACAGCGCGGGTCGGTCAGCACATGGCGAACGAGGAACTGAAGCTCGTGAAAATCCAGCGCGTCAAATCCGAGATTATAAGAATGCGTGGGTAAACCGAGCCGAGCGGTTTCGCTGTCAAACGCAGCAGGATCGATGCCGTGAAAGAACCGGCTCGAACCGATGAACAAAGTATCGTAAGCACCGGAATTAAAGCAGAGATCGAGCTTGGTTTTGAAAGGTTCCGGCACCTCGGGCCTGGCGTGCAGGCGGGTGATAACCGCCTCCCATACTCCGGCGGTGAGCGTGAATGCCAGCGCGGCTACGATCACCAGCACAACGACGTGACGGAGTTGTCGACGGTCGTCTGATGCACCGGTGGAAGTTGCATGCGGCGCCTCGAGCATAGGGAGTGAGATCGACATAGCATTCGTCTGATAACTGCGCGGAATCCACTTCCGCCCGGTTCGAAACTCAATGATTGTTTCGGCATTCAACCGGGGACAATTCATCAACCAGGCGAGATCACCCTGTGATTAGTTCCGACTCGACCGAAATAGTGGGTTCCTTGACCAGGAACCCGCGCCGCCGGGGCATCTTGATCCAGTCTGCAAAGGCCTGATGCAGCAGCGCAACGCAAACCATGGAAAAACCAAAGGCTCCGACAACATCACTGAGATAATGGGCATTTTCAGCCACACGTTCAACACCCACCAGCACCGCGAGTGTGAAGAAGACCCACGCGGCGCGCGGCCAAACGACGGCAATAGACGCCGCCAGCGCAAAAGCCGTGCAGGCGTGCCCTGATGGAAAACAAAGATCCTTCTGCTGGACTAATCCGGAAAAGCCGTGCCAGAACGGATGCAACTCAAAGGGGCGAAGTTCAGTCGATCCAGGGATTTTATACGGGCGGGTTCGGCCGGCGATCCATTTGATCAGCACGTTTCCGCCACTGATAACGCCGGCCAGCACCACAAATGCCGAGCATTTCCATCCCGCGCGCCGAAACAACCACAGCAGTACTGCAACCGCCAACGTGAAAACAAATTGGCCCGGTGCTTTAAGTGTCTCGGCAAGCCACGGATGGTGCATCATCCAGCGAGCAAGTCCGCTGGAAGTGGCGAACGAAGCCCAGGTCGAATCAAGCAACAAAGCGGCGACAAACCCAACGGTCCACAAGGCGATAAAAATGAGATGGCGTCTGGACATTTGATTTCAGCAGTAACAAACGGTGCTTAGTTCGAACAGGAATCGGGCATTCAGCCGACGACCGTTACAGTGATATTAATAGATACAAATCGCAGTGCGCTGTGGACAGTGCTCCTCGGTGGCACTGCACGTCGGGGCGACTGAAAACCGGACGCATTAGTTTCTTCATTGAGCTGCAGGCTTTTGGACATTGGATGAACGCTCACTGTTCGCATTTTCTTGCTGTTGGAACTGGCCGGCTAGCGTGGACCTTCGCCCGGCGGTCTTTTCATTCCACGAAAACCTCGGCATTTCCATACTTCGAACGAAGTCACTTCGAATCCGCGAACCTTTATTGTGATATCGGGTAATCGTTGCACCGATTGAAAGGAATTCCGCAACGGAGCGAAAGCCATCGAGCCGACGTAGATGCAATCATGGCCTATCAATTCCGTGCGATCCAAGGCGCGGTCCGGCCAAATATCAAATTGCGTCCATCGTCTTCGAATCGGAAAAGGTTCGGTCCAGTAAGATCCCGCAAAATAAGTTTTAGGCTGACCGGGCAGATAAAAAGCCAACTGGGAGGCATCTTCGTAAGCTTCACACAGAACAAATGAACCGGGCGGCAACGCTTGAAGGTCGCTCCAGACGGTACTGGCCAGCGGGTTTGCGATGCCACGCAGCTTGTACTCCAGGTCAACATTTTTTGCACGGAGAATCGGCTGCCCATCCTTTCTAACCCACTTGGGAAATGTGCTGTTGATCCATCCCACAACCGGATACAGCCGAGTCATATCATGAAGGATCGGTTGCATTATGATTGCAAAAACAACCGCGCCCACGAACCATCCCTTCACCGCGCGCCACTGCACCGCGATGGAATAAGCCGTCAGAATCAACAGCGTAAAATACGCCGGCGCCGGCCAGTTCGCCTGCACCTTGGCCTTCAACGAGTCGAGCAGGCAGAGCAAAAAAAAGAAACCGCCGATGCAAAGTAAAAAGAGTAATTCGCGATAGTGAGGATTTGATTTAGATCGAAAGACATAGACCGATGCTGCAATCATAATCCCCGCGACAAAGGGGTTGAGTGCCGCCAGTTGGGAAGCCAGGAAAGCAAAGGTGTTTCCACCATTGTTCTGCGTGCCGATTTGCGATGAGACATGATGGAACGACACCCACTCATGTCGCGCGTTCCAGATGAGGATTGGCGTTAGAAAAAGCAGCGAAACAAACGCCATGATCCAGGGCCCGCTGGTCTTTAGTTTACCGCGACTGGGTCGATCGATGCACAGAAACAAAATCACTATCAGCGGCCATAGCAGCATTGAATATTTTGTCAGAACCCCAAGCCCCGCGACGAGGCCCGCCACCCACCACGCCCATTCTCGATTTTCGAACACGGCCGTCACCACCAGGCAGGTTGCCAGCGCCCAGAAAAAAAAGAAAGGCGGGTCGATCGTCATCAGCATCGTACCGGCGGCAAAAATTGGAACGATCGCACCGAGTAAAACCGTGCCCAGCGCGAGGCGCTCACTGCCGAACAATCGGCGACTCAACCAATAGGTGCAAACGGAGGTGCCCACCGCCAGAAGGAGCGCGGGCAGTCGCACGGCCGGCATGGTCTCGCCGAGGAAGAAACAACTGGCGCGGATGAGATACGCCACCATGGGTCCTTTACTGTAGTAGCTGAGATCCAGGTGACGGGACCAATCCCAATATTGCGCTTCATCTCCCGCGAGGTCGATCGGGCAGGAATGCGTGAGATAATGCCAGGAAGCAAAAAAATTCACCGACAGCAGAAGCACAAGAATAGCCCGGCACCGCCAGGGCGTTAACCAGGCGAAAGGTGATACACAGCAAGTTGAGCGCGCCGTCGCAGGATCCATCGGGGAGGCGGATTGTACGGGTTGGCTTGAAACTTGAACACCGGGGGGTCAGGTCGATCGGTATATGCACGCGGACGGCGACAATTCATTGGCTGCCCTCGTTTGTCGCGTTCCGAAAATTAACGCAGTTGGGATAGAATCCATCGTGGAAAGTTGGGCTTTATCATGAAGCTTAGAATTCGCGGTGATAGCATTCGCGTGCGGGTCACTCAGGCCGAGGCCGCGCGTCTCGGCGCGGGCGAACGCATCGATCAGGCGACCTCATTTACGGTACAGCAGCAGTTGATATCCAGCGTGGTGCCGATTGCCGATCTTAAATCCGCACGCGCCGAATTTTGTGCCGGAAATATAACCATTTTCCTTCCCGCAGCTCAGACAAAAGCATGGGCGGGCTCCGAACTGGTGTCTATAGAGGGTGGCCAGCCGGCCGGTTCGGATCGTGTCTTGCATATCCTGGTTGAAAAAGATTTTGAATGCATACATTCGCTGGCGGAGGAAGACGCCGACGCCTTTCCCAATCCGCGAAGGTGACAGTCAGGATCACAGCCGGTCTGGTCGACCGAGCCAGCCAAAATGCACGCCGCACCAGTCGCCCAGAACACGCGGGACGGCAAATAATTTATCCAGATAAGGCACTTTGGGTCGAAGCCCGTTCGGGCGAAACAGCAGACAGGTTACATCGTCGCGGTTCAGGCTTCCCGCCGCCTGCTTGTCGATAGCGGCAATAACGCGGGCCACCAATCCCGCAGGATCGGATGAATCAACACCGCGAACCAGATCGAGCAAACCAGCCTGCCCGATCAATTCACCTGCAGCATCCCGCGCTTCGATCAGGGAATCGGTATAGCAGAGGACCAGATCATCCACCCGCAGGCGAACGGCAAACTGCTCGTACTCCACGCTTTCCTCAATACCCCAGGGAACATTAGCCGACCCGGCTTCCCGCGGGATCAGGTAGGTCCAGATCTTTTTCGAAGATTGATACCACAGCGGTGGTGGATGACCGGCGTTGCAGATCAGCAGGTTATTCGTAGGAGAATCAAAGGTCATCGCTACCGCGGTAGCGAAAATGCCGCCGCTGGACGCGCCGGTGAACTCCCGATTCAACGATCGAACAAACCGGCCCTGATCGTGGTCATTCACATATCTCCGCATGAGACTGCGGAGCTGCGTAGCCATCTCCGCTACGGCTGAGCCATGCCCGGCGACGTCAGCAACGAGCATACGCACCACCTGCCCCGACGCGCAGCTGGAGAGATAATGCACATCTCCGCCGGCGGTTTCGTTTTGCCAGGGCTCGGAATAAATCCACGCATCGAGGCCGGGCATGATGACACCGCTGTCGGTGCGCTGATTACCGCCCCACACTTCCATGCAATGCATCAACTTTGTGGTGTCTTTCCTCACGGACGCCCAGTGTACACCACAGACTATTCGACTACGATTCTTCTGACTGTGCCGCACATCGCTTACATCGCCCTGGGGTCGAACCTCGGCAACCGCCATTCCACGCTGCGATCGGCGCTGGAAAAGCTGGGGCAGTCTTCGTCGATTCGCCTGCTGCGCGTCGCGAGCTTTCTGGAAAATCCCGCAGTGGGCGGACCGGTCGATTCACCTCCGTTTGTGAACGCCGCCGCTATGTTGGAAACAGGCCTGGATGCCGGTCAACTGCTGACCCTGCTGCTGAGCATCGAGCAAAGTCTGGGTCGCTTTCGTCAAAAAAAATGGGGACCGCGATCGATCGATCTGGATTTGCTCCTGTATGACGATCAGGTCATTCACAGCGAAGGACTCAACGTGCCCCATCCGTTGATGCATCAGCGCAGGTTTGTGCTGCAACCACTTGCCGAGATCGCGCCCGAAGCGATGCACCCGATTTTAAACAAGACGGTCCAGCAGCTTCTGACGGCGCTGGACGATATGGGCACATGACAAGGGTAAGCAGGCAATAGCAGTGGTTATTTCGCGGCAAACCGTGCTCGAAATTCTTCCAGCGATTTGATCCCTTCGGGTAGCCTGGCTTCCTCGGCCAACATCACAGGGATTCCCTGGCGCACCGGGAACGCCAGGCCGCCTGCCTCAGCGATCAACCAATCTCCTTCTTGTCGAAGGCGGCTTCGGGTGACCGGGCAGCGGAGGATGTCCAGCAGTTCCATATCAACTTCGTTGCTCATGAATCGGCGATCCGTGGTCAGGGGTCGAATTCGTTTCTATCAATCGACGTAAACCATACAGCGCATCGGTCAGCAACAACAAGGGCACACCCGTCACACCCGCAGGATATTGCATGGATAACGCATGCAGCACCTGATCCGCCAACAGCGGCGCATATTGCACAAACGCCAGCAACGCCCACGGCTGGGCAGATGCGTGGTCCGGTTGGGTTTCTTCAAGATGGAATAGCGCCCCCCGCTCGACCGCGCGATGGATGCGCGGGTCGCTTTGTCCGACCGAATAGCTGGCCAGCGCATGAAGCAACAAGAGTTCTTCGTACCATCTTGTCTCAGGATTTGCTTTTGAATCGACAGGAAGAAACGCCCCGCCGGGCCGCTGTTGATCGATTAATTGGTTGAACGAAAGCCGAGCCTCATCGGTCCAGGTTCCATTTTGAAATCGCTCGCCGGCAATTGAAAGAACCAGCGCGGACCAGATGTCGTGATGCTGCAGACTTTGCACCCAGCCCGTGAATACAGCGGGCCCAATCCGGCAATTACGCAACCAGCTGTAGAGCAGCAAGGGTCGGTAGACCGGCCGGGCGTGACCGCCGGCGTCGACGATCTGAACTGGAGTTTGCGGGCATTCAATGACGGGTCCGATGATCCCGCGTTCTACCTGCAGATGCGATGCGTCCTCGGCCGCTGGCACAAAGGCCTGCGGGGCGACGATCATGGATTCGATCAGATTCGCGTATTGTAAAAACAGCGGATTCATTCCGGCATTGTAGCCGGGGCGTTCCATTGCTCGGCGTTGGTGCCGCATTCGGGGCAACGGCCCTGGCTGGCGCGAAGGTCGTAGCCGCAAGTTTGGCAGGAGTAAGGAAACTGCTTTCGGACGAGTTTACGCACGACGTGCACCCGAATTTTCCAGGACACATGGCTTCCCACGAGCCAGAAAACAACAGCTCCGCTAAAACCCATCAACGGCGCGCTGCGGGCAGTTAATGGTGGAAACAGATATCGAACCGCGATCTGGCCGCTGAGCGCAAGACCAACCGCAATGAGCAAACCTGCCCAGGTTCGCCAATCGGCAAACGACATCAGATGACATTTCCCAAGCACGGCCCAACGCTCTCGACGCGTCATCGCGGCCAACTCGGGAATGTTATCCATCGCAAATGCCATATCACAGTTATCGGCTGATAATCCCTGTAGTTGAGCAGCAGTGGATCAATTGTCGCGCTGCCCAAGGCCCGTCTGCGCCGGAACGTGGACCCGGATCTCCAATGAACGTCATTTTGCGAACTATACCTTTGAATGGTCTACCGCTTTTGAATAACCTGCCCGTATGGGATACCGACATCAAACGGCACTTGTGATTTTGCTTTGTCATCTCTTTCCGCAATGGGCCGCTGCGGTATACGAACCTCCGGTATCGCCGCGGACAACTCTGGATTTCAATATCGGCTGGCACTTTATCAAAGAGGATGTACCCCAAGCCCAGGCTGCGGGCTTTGATGACTCTACCTGGCAGGTGGTGAGCACGCCTCACACTTACAACGATGTCGATACCTTCAGCAAGTTAATCTCCCATGCCGGCGGGCAGGCGGGCGCTTATATGGGACCAGCCTGGTATCGAAAACATTTCAGGCTGCCAGCCGACGCGAAGGACAAGAAAGTATTCCTAGAGTTTGAAGGCATGCGCCAGGCCGGGCAGATCTTTCTGAACGGCAAGCAGGTCGGCCTTTATGAGAACGGAGTCACTGCCTACGGAATCGATCTCACCCCGGATGTGCGGTTTAGCGACGACAATGTGCTGGCGGTTCGAGTGGACAACGGTAACTACACTGAAAAATCAAGCGGGAAGGCATTCGAATGGGAACCGAGAGATTTCAACCCAAACTATGGTGGAATTAACCGCCATGTCTGGTTGCACCTGATGGGCAAGGTTCACCAGACCCTGCCCCTGTATTACGGCCTGCAAACCACCGGCGTTTATATTTATCCTACGGACATCAATGTTAAGGACGGGTCGGCTCAGATAAATATAGATTCGCAGGTGGCAAACGAGTCCGGCGATGCATCAACACCCGTCACATTGTCAGCTGTCATTGTGGATCTCCATGGCAACCTTGTCGGTAAGATACAGGGTGATGCTGTAGATCTCGTGAATAACGAAAAGGCGGATATCCAATTAAGCAGCAAGCTGACGGGTCTGCAGTTCTGGAGCCCCGAGCGACCTGTGCTCTACGATGTATATACGATCGTGACCTCGGACAATCATGCGGTGGATGTAACTCGCACGCGCACCGGATTCCGCAAGGCGGAATTTAAAGGCGGCGTTGCTAAAGGCGGTGTCTACATCAATGATAAATTCTACTACCTCAAAGGATATTCTCAGCGCAGCAGCGATGAGTGGGCCGGACTGGGCCAGGCCTATCCCGACTGGATGCATGACTACACAGCTAAAATGATCCGCGACAGCCACGCAAATTATGTGAGGTGGATGCATATTTCTCCGCAGCGAACGGATGTGGACTCCTATGACAAATATGGAATCGTTGAAGTCTGCCCCGCTGGTGATAAGGAACGAGACGTGGAAGGTCGTCAATGGGAACAGCGGATGGAAGTCATGCGAGAAAGCATGATTTACTATCGCAACAGCCCCAGCATTTTATTCTGGGAGGCTGGCAATAACGGCGTCTCTGCCGAACATATGAAGCAAATGGTCGATCTGAAAAATGAGGTCGATCCCAACGGGATGCGGGCAATGGGTTGCCGATCGCTGACCGAGCCCGGCACGACCGATATTGCAGAGTACTATGGTGTGATGATCGGACAGGACGATAAGGCGGACAAGCGCTCCGGCCCGGCGGATTTGTTCCGCGCCTATAGCGATGAGCGGCGGGATCGTGCTCCGATTGTCGAAACCGAAGATTTCCGCGATGAAGGCGCACGCAGGTTCTGGGACGACTATTCCCCGCCCCATTTCGGGTTCAAAGCAGGCCCGAAAGATACATACAAATGGAACAGTGAGACCTTCGCGCTGGCGGCGGCGGGCCGATACTGGGACTATTACAGCAATCGCGTGTCCAACGATGATCCCAAGCATTCCAAATGGTCAGGCTATGCTTCAATTTATTTTACGGATTCAAACGCTGATGGTCGCCAGGCCTCCAGCGAAGTGGTGCGCGTCAGTGGAAAAGTAGATGGCGTCCGTCTTCCGAAAGAGGCCTACTACACATACCAGGTAATGCAGAACCCCGATCCCGATATCCATATCCTGGGTCATTGGTCCTATCCGACTCAAACGAAGAAAGCGATGTATGTCATTTCTAACTGCGACGCGGTCGAGTTGTATATCAATGGTAAATCGCTGGGCAAAAAAGATCATCCGACAAGCGGATATATATTTTCCTTCGAAAATGTTTCATATCAACCGGGCGAACTCAAAGCCGTTGGTTATAAAAACGGCGGGAAAGCCTGCGAGTATAGTTTAAAAACAGCCGGAGAGCCTGCTGCGGTGAAACTGACTTCGATCTTAGGCCCCGGCGGCCTGATGGCTGATGGCAATGACGTGGCGTTATTCGATGTCGAGGTGGTCGATGCAAAAGGCCAGCGGTGCCCCACCGACGAAAGCAGGATAGACTTCACAGTGGACGGTCCTGGCATTTGGCGCGGCGGATATAATAGTGGGATCGTGGGATCAAATAACAATGCCTATTTAAATACCGAGTGCGGAATCAATCGCGTCTCCATTCGCTCTACTTTAACACCCGGCACAATTAAGCTGACCGCTGCGAGAAATGGACTGACATCCGCTTCGATTCAGGTTGTGTCTGTTCCATGCAAGAGCGACATGGCACCGGTCGGCCCGCGTAGAGGACTGCCGTCGGTGGAGTGACTTTGCTAAGCCGGCTTGGGAGAAACTGTGGCGAGAATATTTCCCTGCCGGTTGATCGCGGTCAGCGCCGCTGCATCGGGGATTGGTTCAAGCCGCCAGTCGATCCAATAGAACCGATACTTCGGCTGGGCGGATCTTAAATAGTTGAAAAGATCCGCCGGTCGATATCCCGCGCCGGCGGCGGATTCGTGATTATGTTCAATGATTAAAGCAGGCGGACGATCTGCCTGTAGAAATCGCTCGGCGCCCTGAAGCGTGACTAATTCCGCTCCTTCGACATCTACTTTAATAACGTCCGGCACATGATCGAGCACAGTGTCCACGCGAGCGGCTGACACCATGACCGGTTGACCATCAGGAACCAGTGCCGCATAGAGACTGGCCTGTCCGTGGTTCAGTTCGCCGACCGGTTCGTAGAATGCCAGCAATCTACTCTCCCGATCTGTGGCCATTTGATATACACAGACATTCTCCGCCCCGTTTATTGATATATGAGACTTGAGCCGTGCGTGGTTCGCCGCGCCGGGTTCGAACGCATCCACCCGGCCGCCGGGCCCTACCAGGCGGGCGGCAGTAAGCGTGAAGTATCCGAGGTTCGCGCCGCAATCTACGAAATGCATGCCCGGTTTGAGCAGCCGGCCAAGCAGTCGAATAGAGTCGGTCTCGTAAAGCCCCAGGGCCATGTTGCAATCCGGATAGGTTGCTATGTCGAGCTTTAGCTTCAGGCCGGCGGGCGTGACGAATGTGTCGTTCCATTGTTCGCGGGGCAGGGATTCACGGGCCCATCGCGCTAAGGCGTAGGTTCCGCGGTTGGTCAGGGCAAATCTCGAATAAAACCGGGCAATTTTCCAGGGGATTTGCATAAGACGCGGTGTTTTTTAAATCATTGAATACGTTGAGCGGCATGGACGACGCTGCAACACGCGATAGCGCGGCAAAACGCTACTGATCTTCCACATCCAGCCCCACATCCAGCGCCAGGGCGGAGTGGGTGAGCGCGCCGACGGCGATGCGTTCGACGCCGGTGAGGGCGATCTGGCGGACTGTGTCCAGCGTGACTCCGCCACTGGCTTCGAGTTGAACGGACGCTTTTTTACCCGCGGCGTTGCGCATCGCAACTGCCTGTTTCATGCTCGGGCAGTCCATGTTGTCGAGCAGGATAACGTGCATACCGTCGACTTTCAGCACCTCGCGTAACTGGGTGATGTCGTCCACCTCAACCTCGATAAACCGCGCGGGGTCTTCCGCCTTGCTGCGGGCGATCGTTTGTGTGAGGTAGGCTGCCAGATCGCGCGAGGGAACGGTCGCGAGATGATTGTCTTTGACGAGTAACCCGTCGAAAAGGCCGATGCGGTGGTTCATCCCCCCGCCGCAGAGGACGGCATATTTCTCCAGGAGGCGAAGGCCGGGAATCGTCTTCCGCGTGTCGTAGATTTTCGCGCCGGTGCCCGCGACGCGCCGGACAAAGCGCTGGGTCTGCGTCGCGACGCCCCCCAGGTGCTGAAGAAAATTCAGTATGACCCGCTCTGCCGCGAGCAGCGATCGCATCGGGCCGCGCAGTCGAAGCAGCGGTGTGCTACGGGAGTCGACGAATCGACCTTCGATGAGCTCCATGTGGAATCCGGGGATCTGCTCGACGCGTAATCGCTCGTCGTAAGCCCGGCAGATCATTTCGACAATCGGAAGGCCGCAGGCGATGCCGGTCTCTTTCTGCATCAGGGTGCCCACGCCGATGCGGTCCTCGGCAATAAGCAGCCGGCTGGTGACATCATCAGCGCCGAGATCTTCCCGGCGGGCGAGATTGATCAGATCGCGGACTTCAGTCTCAGAAGGAAAGGGGAACACCAGTGCATCTCCATTTCATGTGACACGGGCTACTGCATATCATCTTATGCGGCGCCGAGGCTGAAGCAAAAGTGCGAGTTGATGAGAAGAAACAGCATACGGCAATATAACCGCAGCCGCCGTGTGACACCGCCATAGATACATAATTCCACGGCTGCCAATACCGTAAACCAGCCAGGGATTTATTTGGCAACCTTGCGCTTGCTGCCCCCGCGACCCTTGCTTTTGGGCTGCCAGATTTTGTGTTGCTCTGCTGCGGGATCCACCAGCAGCCGATCACCGCTGGTGATGGTGGGAGCACCCTTCATTTCGTTGATCTTATCGCGAAGCTGGGCAGCGCGTTCAAATTCCAGGTTCGTGGCGGCAGTAAGCATTTCTTCTTCCAGCAGCTTGATGATTTCGCTTTGATCCAGCTCCTGCTCGCTTTCCTTCACCGCCGCCGCCACCGTCCGGCGGGCTTTCATCTCGGTTTCCAGGCTGCTGTGGATCGACTTGATTACTGTCGTGGCGGTGATGCCGTGCTTCAGATTGTATTCCAGTTGAATCCCGCGTCGACGGAGTGTCTCGTCCATCGCCAGCTGCATGGCGGGCGTTACATTGTCAGCATAAAGAATCACTTTGCTGTTCACGTTTCGAGCGGCTCGACCGATCGTCTGGATCAGCGAGGTCTCGCTTCGCAAAAATCCTGCTTTGTCCGCGTCGAGGATACAAACGAGTGACACCTCGGGAAGATCCAGCCCCTCGCGAAGCAGATTGATGCCGATGAGTACGTCGAATTCACCTTTGCGGAGATCCTGTAGAATCTCCACGCGCTCCAGCGTTTGAATTTCACTGTGCAGATAGCGCCCGCGGAAACCGGCTTCCTGGATATACGCAGCAAGGTCTTCGGCAAGCCGCTTTGTCAGCGCCGTAACCAGTACGCGATCGCCGTTGGCGACCCGTTCTTTTATCTGCGACAGCAGGTGTGGCACCTGACCCTGTGCGGGCATCACCTCAATCACCGGATCCACCAGTCCAGTCGGCCGAATAACCTGCTCGACCACTTCACCGTGGGTTTGTTCCAGCTCAAGTTTGCCGGGCGTTGCCGAAACGTAAACGCACTGATTAACGGTCTGCTCAAACTCCTCCCATTTCAGCGGACGATTATCCATGGCGCTTGGAAGCCGAAACCCGTGGTCAACCAGCACGGTTTTGCGCCTTGTCGCCGTTAAACATTGCTTTGATCTGTGGCAATGTGACGTGCGATTCATCAATCACCATCAGGAAATCTTTGGGGAAATAGTCGATAAGCGTATACGGTTTTTCACCCGGTAGGCGACCGTCGAGGTGCCTGGAGTAATTTTCGATTCCACTGCAGTAACCCACTTCCTGCATCATCTCCAGGTCGTATTTGGTGCGCGCGAGCAGTCGCTGCGCTTCAAGCAGCTTGCCCTGGCCGCGCAGGTGCATGACCTGCGTGTCCAGCTCTTCGCGGATGTTCCGCACGGCGTCCTGCACGCGATCCTCCGGCATGACATAGTGAACAGCGGGATAGATAAAGATTGAATCTTCGCTTTTAAGCAGTTCGCCGGTCAGTGGATTGACCGCGTCAATGTCGGTGATCTGATCACCGTCAAAAACGATGCGATAGGCAAATTCCTCGTAGCTGGGATGCAACTCGACGACATCCCCACGCACGCGAAAAGTGGCTCGTTTAAAATCGATGTCGTTCCGCGCGTACTGAAGGTCAACCAGCTTGCGCAGCATGTCATCGCGATCGGTTTCAACATCTTTGCGAATCGGCAATACGCTGTTGCGATACTCCTTAGGCGAACCCAAACCAAAGATGCAGGAAACCGACGCGACGAGTAATACATCGCGCCGACTCACCAGGTTGCTGGTGGCAGCCAGGCGAAGACGGTCGAGGTCGTCATTGCGGCTTGCGTCTTTTTCAATGTAGATGTCGCGCTGCGGGATGTAGGCTTCGGGCTGGTAATAATCGTAGTAGCTGACAAAGTATCCGACGGCATTATGCGGAAAGAGTTCCTTGAACTCCTCGTACAACTGGGCTGCCAGCGTTTTGTTGTGGCTGATCACCAGCGTGGGACGGTTTAAGCGGGCGATGGTATGCGCCATCGTAAACGTCTTGCCGGATCCGGTTACGCCCATCAAAGTTTGAAATTTCTGCCCGCGGCCGATGCCCTCGACTAAAGCTTCAATTGCTGCGGGCTGGTCACCTTGTGGCTGATAGGGGCTGACGACGCGAAAATCGGGCATCTGTTCTCCATTTGGGGAGCTCATTCTAGACCCGCTGCTGATCTTGGAACACCCTTTAAGTACACGGAAGCAGGGATTTGAGGGCAAACGATGGCAACTGTAATTGCCTACTAAATCTATAGTGGTTATTGACAATCTAATTTTCCTAATCTATATTCCTCGCGATGAAATCGCTGACATTCGAGCCCTATGCGGCTGTCCATTCTGACTTCCAAGCGGCCTGGGGCTGTATGGCCTGATCGACGCCTGGTTGTCTATTCGTTTGATACATTTTTTCTTAGGAAGATCCGATCCATGCGACATCGCAAAAATGCGTTTACTCTCGTTGAACTTTTGGTTGTTATTGGGATTATCGCACTATTAATCTCTATTTTGCTGCCCGCCTTGAATAAAGCGCGCGATGCCGCCAACGCCGTCAAGTGCTCCTCCAATCTTCATGCGATTGGACAGGGAATTGCAATCTACATCACCGAAAACAGTGGCGTAATTCCCGCATCCAACTGGTATTACGGCTTGCAGAATGTCGGTGGTGTGCAAACCCCCACTACCCCCACCGCAGGCTATGTTCACTGGAGCGCAATGATCTTTGCCGGTGGCAGACACCTTGGGAATGTGCCTGACCTGGCAGCGGTGGATCCTGTTTATCTTTCAAACAGCGGATGGAGTATTTTCAGCTGCCCGTCCATTCAGGACGGCGGCCTGCCCCCCGCCAACACGTTTACCGGTAACAACGCCGGCCTCAGCAACGAAACCCCCGGTGTGGTGGATCTGCAGGCTCCGCGGCTTGCTTACATGCTGAATGAGGAACTTACGCCTCGAAGTCGATTGACTGCCAACCAAATGGGCGCCGGCAACTACGCTTACCACTGGGTGCGGGCCGGCAGTGTGCGCGACAGTTCGAACACCATCCTGGCCACCGAGATGTGGGGCAACCAGGCTATCATGTCCGCCAAAAGCCAGAACGGCGGTGGGACTGTAAGCAACACCCGCAGGCCCGTGAGCGGGATCAGCGCATCGTTGTCGGGGATCAGCGGGGGTGCTGACAAAGCGTACACAACCACCAACCCCTACAACTTTGTTCCTGCCACGCCAGCCAATCTCACACCAGATCCTTCGACCGCTTTTCAGGCGTTGGGAACCGTGCCCACAGTGGACTGCTCGCTGGACTTCGTCGGTCGTAATCACGGCAGCCGAAAACTCGGAACCGTCGCGGGCGACGCCCGTAGCGGATGGGATCTTCGCAAATCCAACTTTTTGTATCTGGACGGTCACGTCGAGCCCAAGCATGTAGCCGATACGCTCTACCCCAAAAGTCAGTGGGGCGCTCAGTTTTACAGCCTCACCCCGTGATGCCGATTGCATGCCCGGCCCTCCGGCCAGGACGAATCTCGAGCGTCGAAATGAAAGCCATACGGCCTTTCATTTCGACGCTCTCTTTTTTTGCGCCTGTGTCGGTACGGGTTCGCTTGCCGACGGCGTTTGTCGGACCTCAGGTACGGACGTCATCCGGTTATCGCTGGGAAAACGATTGTTCGCGATGATGCCACGCGACTGCAGCTCGCCCCCTTCCTCGTGCCCCTCGACACGTCGCTGTATGCTAAAACACGATTTGAACGGGAAGCCTTCATATGCAAAAAATCGTCGGTGCGACCATCGCGTTCCTCCTTTTGATAGACCCGTCGTCGCGAGCAGCACAGGTCGCAAAGCCTCAGTGCGATTACGCACAGGATCCGATCGGTATTACCGATCCTCAGCCTTGCCTGAGTTGGAACATTTCATCGCGGGATCGCGGCGATCGGCAGACGGCATATCAGGTTCTCGTATCCTCGTCGTCCGAATCACTCGCAGCGGACAAAGGCGATCAATGGGACAGCGGAAAGGTAATGTCGGAACAGAGTACCTTTATCCCTTACGCCGGGACTCCCCTGCTCCCGCGTGAGCGATGCTTTTGGAAAGTTCGCGTGTGGGACAAAGGCGGTCAACCCTCTGCATGGAGCGCGAACGGATCCTGGACGATGGGACTCTTAAAACCAGAGGACTGGGCGGCGCATTGGATCACGGCTTCCAGGTGGTTTACGCCGCGCGAGTATCGTCCCAAGGGACTGGAACTAGGCCCGGGCGGCGGATGGGCGGATGTGGATCTGGGAGCTTCGCTGCCCATTGATTCAATCAAGCTGTACGCACAAAACGCCGCCGATTTTCCTAAACGCTTCCGCATTGAGGGATCAGATAACCTGCAATTTAATCAACCATTGATCTTAATCGACCACACGGCGCAGGATTATGCATTGCGTGGAAGTGGGGCGCAGGAATTTTCAGTCAGCGCCACCAATGCCCGTTTTATTCGCCTCGCGGTCCAGGGTTCATCCGGGAAAAAAGGTTCGGTTGTGCGGCAGATAGAGGTTATGTCCGGCGGCAAAAATGTGGCTTTGATGAAGTTCACCCGGGAATCGGGAACGGCTTGGTCGCATGGGCATGCCTCGTTCCTTGTTGACGGAATGCCGTCTGAAAAAGGCGGGGCAACCTGCCCGCCGGATGCCTGCCCGAGTCCTGCGGCACCTTTGATGCGCAAATCGTTTTTGGTTCACAAAGTAGTTGTACGGGCAACCCTTTATTGCGCCGCTCTTGGCATGGCCGATGTTACCGTTAACGGGAAACAAGTTGGTGACGAGGTTTTGGGACCACCGTTCAGCGATTGTTTCAAGCGGGTGATTTACACCACCCACGACATAACCCATTTACTCGGCCAGGGGGAAAATGTCGTTGGCGTGACACTGGGCAACGGTTTTTATACCCCGCCGGCCCAAGGATTCGGCGGCCACTTCGGAGGGAATGGCCCACCGGGAATATTGCTTCAAACTGAGATCGAATTCAGCGACGGTACGCGCGAAACAATCGGTTCGGATGAAACCTGGAAGTGGTCGCGCAGTGAAATCACATTAAACGATATCTGGCAGGGATACAGCGAAGACAGACGGTTTATCCAGGAGGGATGGGACCGCCCTGGATTTGAAGATTCCAAATGGTTTTCCGTTGCTCTTGCGTTGCCTCCAAGAGGAGAGCTCTGCGCGTCCATGGCTCCGCCGATACGGGTTTTTGACGAGCTTAAACCAGCTTCCGTAGCTGGCAATCGCGCCCATTTCGATATAGAGAGTTCAGGTTGGCCGCGTGTGACCGTCGCTGGCAAAGCAGGACAAACGATTACGATTTCGGGCAAGGGTCGGGGCTTTGTTCTTCCGAAGCTTTCATTCACGCTGGGGCACGATGGGCCCGCGGTGCTGGAGCCGCGCTTTGTTTTCTTCTCCGGGCCCACCGATCTTCAAGTCGACGGGCTGACAGGCCCGCTTTCGCGGGATTCGGTCAGCATCGTTCATGTCAATGCAGACTTGCCGTCGGCCAGCGCGTTTACCTGTTCCAATGCATACCTGAATACGCTTTATGAGGTCACCCTACGGAGCCACCACAACTATAACTACGACGTTCCCCTCGATCCTTCGCGAGAGAAACAAGGGTGGACCCAGGATGGGCAAAACATGTTCGACACAGCGGCCTATCTCACCGACGCGAGAGGCCTCTATCAGCGTTGGTGGTGGGACATGGCTGACAATCAGGATAGTGAGGGTTGTCTGGGCACCGTCATACCGCTGGTGAATCGACAGAGTCCCGACTGGAACTCACCGTGGTGGAGCGGGATTATCGTTTTTCTCCCCTGGGAGCACTATCAGTATTACGGCGACAAACGCCTGCTGGAGCAGGCCTATGCCCCGATGTGCCGCTATGTCGATTTCCTCGGCAGAATGGCCGACGCCGGTTACGACGCGGACACAGGTAACCACTGGGGCGACTATCCATACCTGAACCGAAATCTAAACCCCGCGGTTGCCAGGGAAAAGATGCTCATCTGGAATGGCGCCGGGGACTGGTACAATCCCTACGCGCCGGGAAGCCAGCATGCGGTGCCGACGCCGATGACCACGATGCCGGCGTGGTATTACTATGCCACGATTGTGAGCCGCACGGCTGCTTTACTGGGGAAAGATAACGACGCCGCCAAATATGCCGCAGTAGCCCAGGCGGTAAAGGATCGTTTCAACGCGAAATATTTTCATCCGGAAACCGGCCTCTACGGCGACCATGCAGACAGCCAAACTGCACAGATCTTGCCGCTTGCCGTGGGGATGGTCCCAGGGGATAAGACGTCTCTCACCTATCAGCGGCTTCTGGACTCCATTCACATGCGAAAGGACCACGTCGGAACTGGTTTTGTAGCCCTTCCCTGGCTCCTGCAGACCCTGGCGACGCATCGTGAATCCGCGCTGGCCAATACCATGGTCAACCAGAAAGATTATCCCAGCTGGACAACCTTGATTAAGGCCGGAATCCTTATGGAAACATGGAACGGCGAAGGTGCGCAGATGCCGTCTTGCGGCGGCCCGATCGGCGCGTGGCTGTTTCAATCCGTTCTGGGCATTCAACCTGATTCAGCAGGCCCCGGTTTCCAAAAATTCATCCTCGCGCCTCAGCCCGACCCGGCAACCGGCCTGGTGTCCGCACAGGGTTATTACGATTGCCCGTATGGTCGCATAAGCAGCCAGTGGAAGTTCGGTTCCGGCCAGTTCACTCTACATGCTGTCATTCCTGTCGGCACACAGGCAACCCTAATTCTTCCGACGTCCGACCCATCATCGGTGATGGAGATCGGGAATGCCGGTGTCGCAGGCAACCGGGGTGCGGTTGTTGCGCAGCCAGCAAAATGCCGCCGTTTATGAAGTCGCTTCAGGAACTTACGATTTCACCGCAACCTCTAACCACTGACCGCAGTTTAGATAATGCTCATTTTTTTCGAGCGGCACTTGTGAAAAGTTAGAACAAAAAAGAGAATACCGATCGTCGCCCGCGCACTTGTGCGGGAATCCACCTCAGGAACCCAATTCAGAGAATAAACCTCGCAATGAACACGATTCGCACCTTGCAAAAAGTGGCTGTCTTTGCCGTATCTCTTTTCTTTCCGATGGTTGTGCGCACCGCTGCAGCACCCGTGGCACTCGATGGTGACAATTGGACCGTCACGCCGCAGGCTGAAATCAGCGCCACTGGAGAGCAAATCTCCGTGTCAGGCTTCACGACGGACAAGTGGGTGAAGGCAACCGTGCCCGGAACAGTTCTGGGAGCCTACGTCACGGCCGGCATCGAGAAGGAGCCGACATACGGTGACAATGCCTATAAAATCGACCAGAAGAAATACAACCGCAATTACTGGTACCGGACCGAGTTCAAAAGCCCCGCGGCTTTCACGTCCGGCCGGACCTGGCTCGAATTCGACGGCGTGAACAAGGACGCCGACGTTTATCTCAACGGCAAGAACCTCGGCTCCATGCACGGCTTCGTGCAGCGCGGCCGCTTTGACGTGACCGGGTTGATCCATCCGGGGGCAACGAACGCGCTGGCCGTGCTGGATTACTTTCCCGGCGAAAACAACAAGGCCAGGGATGTCAACAAGACGAGCCCGTCGTTTATTTGCAGCGTGGGTTGGGACTGGATGCCCCCGGTCGCCGGATTCAACATGGGCATCCACCGGAGCGTGCGGCTCACCAACACCGGCGACGTTTCGCTGATCGATCCGTGGATTCGCACGGAGGTGCCCAATCTGTCACAAGCAGACGTTTCCATCCAGGTCGAGGTGGAGAATCACTCCGGCGCCCCAGTGAATGGCGTATTGAAGGGCACCTTCTCGCCGGGCGACGGCGTCTTCTCGGTACCGGTGACGCTCGGCGCAAATGAGACAAAGACCGTCAAGCTGGATGACACTGCTGTTCCCGCTCTTAAGCTGTCCCATCCACGCCTCTGGTGGCCCAACGGCTACGGCGACCCAAACCTGTATACTTGCCGGCTCGACTTTCAGGTCGGCGGCGACGTTTCCGACACGAAAACGACCACCTTCGGCGTCCGCAAGTACACCTATGACACCTCGAAAAAGTTTCTCAACCTCTACGTCAACGGCGTCCGGGTCTTCGCCAAGGGCGGCAACTGGGGCATGGCGGAATTCATGCTGCGCTGCCACGGCCAGGACTACGACACGCGCCTGCGTTTCCACAAGGAGATGAACTTCAACATGATCCGCAACTGGATCGGCATGACGACGGATGATGCTTTTTACGACGCCTGCGACCGCACCGGCGTGATGGTGTGGGACGACTTCTGGCTGCATTCCACGCGCGGCTTGCCTACCAATCTGGAGGTCTTCCGCGCCAACGCCATCGAGAAGATCAAGCAGGTGCGCAACCACGCCTGCGTCGCCCTCTGGTGCGGTGAAAACGAGAACACGCCTACCCCACCTTTAAACAACTGGCTGCGGGAGGACATTCAGACCTACGACGCGGGCGACCGCCGCTATCAGCCCCAGTCCAACGCCGGCAACGTGAGTGGCGGCGGCCCCTACGGCAACCAGCCACTGAAGGCCTACTTCGAGCGCATAGGCAGCGGCGGGATGCACAGCGAGATCGGCACGGCGACGTTTACCTCATACGACAGCTTCAAGAAGTTCATGCCCGCCGCCGACGCCTGGCCGCCGGACGAGATGTGGAACCAGCATTTCCTCGGCACTGAGGCGAGCAACGCGAGGCCGGCTGAATACAACACTTCGCTGAGCCTGCGCTACGGGCGGGTGGCGGGCATCGAGGACTATTGCCGCAAGGCGCAGTTGCTGAACCTCGAGACCATGAAAGCGATTTTTGAAGGTTATCTCGATCACAGCGACAAAACCTCCGCTGGCGCGCTGATCTGGATGAGCCAGTCCGCCTATCCTTCCTTCGTCTGGCAGACCTACGACTACTACTTCGACACCACCGGCTCCTACTGGGGGGCGAAGACCGCCTGCGAGCCGGTCCACATTTATTGGAATCAATTCGACGACCGCATCCGGGTGGTCAACACCTCGGGCAAAGAGGTGCCCGGTCTCACCGCCGAGGCCGCGATCTATAATGCGGACGGCACGCGAAAATTCTCCCGGTCTGCGCCCGTTTCGTCCCAGCCGGATGCCGTGGCGGACTGCTTCAAGATGGAGTTCCCCGCAGGCCTTTCGTCCGTGCACTTCGTCAAGCTGAAGCTCACCGATGCAAAGGGCGTCACCGTGTCGGAAAATTTCTACTGGCGCGGCACAACCGACGAGCGGTACGCCGACTTGAAAAACCTGCCGCCGGTCAACCTGGCTGTTTCTTCTGCGCTGCACCACGAGAATGGCGCCGAGACGATGACGGTCGACATCACCAACCCGAAGGATTCGGGAACGGTCGCCCTGGCTATCCGGCCCAAGGTCGTCAAGACCGGCACCGACGAGCAGGTTCTGCCCGTCTTCATGAACGACGGCTATTTTTCACTCGTGCCCGGTGAAACAAAGCATCTCACCATTCAATACGACCGCGCCAGCGCCGGTGGGAAGGATGCTGCGCTGGCGGTGGAGTGCTGGAACAATTATCCCAAGCCGACTCCCCCGCCGCCCGACCCGGCGAACCTGGCACTGAACCGCCCGGTGACAGCCTCATCGTCGCTGTCAGACGCCAGCCCGGAATACGCCGTCGATGGCGACATCCTGACCTCCTGGCGCGCTCGCCCCAAAACGCCTAAACCCGAGTGGCTCTGCGTCGACCTGGGCAAAAGCACGGCCTTTAGCCGCGTGAATATCGGGTGGGAGGGGGAAGACTTTGCCAAGAGCTACGAGGTACAGGTCTCCGAAGACGCCAATGCCTGGACATCCATTTACAAGACGACCCAGGGCAACGGCGGTCTGGACAAGCTCAATGGCCTGGCCGGCAAAGGCCGGTATGTCCGAGTAATCGCGACAGATCGCGGCAGATTTGGTTATCAGATCTCTCAGTTTGAAGTCTACGCGAAGTAAACGAGAACGCGGGTACGAGTAAATAAACAGAAAAAGGACCCGGGCAAAATCATTTGATGATTTGTAGCTGCGACGCCTGCGACGCCTGCGACGCCTGTCTGTTTTCCTCTGGAAAACGGCGACGCAGCCATAGCAATGGCGAGTGGGCTCGCTGCTAAATGGAACGACCCAAAAACTTTGACGGAACGATTCGATGTCAACAGGTTTGGAAGATCGCGCATACTGGGTTGCAACACTCGAGAAAATCGCCAGGCCAGTTCTGACTGCGCTGTCGCAGGGAAAGCTCCGCGCGACGATGCCAGTGGAGATCAAGCCCGGCTCAAAGCAAGATCGAAAATCGTCCACGCACCTCGAGGCGATGGGCCGATTGCTTGCGGGGATGGCACCGTGGCTGGAGTTGCCGGCGGATGACTCCACCGAGGGGAAACTGCGGGCGGAGTTGCTGCAACTCGCGCTTGCCGGCATCGATAAAGGGACCGATCCGGCTTCCCCGGATTTTCTCAATTTCACGCGCAACGCCCAGCCGCTGGTGGATACCGCCTTTTTCGGACATGCGTTGCTCCGCGCTCCCCGCACTCTCTGGGGCCAGTTAAGTGCCCGCACGCAGGCGAACGTGATCGCCGCCCTCAAATCGAGTCGAGTCATCAAAGCGCCTGAAAATAACTGGCTTCTCTTTGGCGCGATGGTGGAAGCGACGCTTTGCGCAGGGCCAGGAGTGGCTTATGCCGCCGGTGAAACGTGCGATCGCCAAGCACATGGAGTGGTACAAGGGCGACTCACAATACGGCGACGGCCCGCGTTTTCATTGGGATTACTACAATAGCTTTGTCATTCATCCCATGCTGATCGATGTGCTGGAGACGATCGCGAAAAAGTCCGGCGATTTTAAGGACCTTCATAAGACCGTGCTGGCGCACAGCCAGCGCTATGCGAAGGTCCAGGAAAGCCTCATCAGCCCCGAGGGCACCATTCCCGTGATCGGCCGGTCGATGGCATATCGGTTTGGCATGCTTCAATTGCTGGGCCAGATCGCTCTCCGCCGCCAGCTTCCCGGCGAACTTTCGCCGGGCCAGGTGCGATGCGCCATGACTGCGGTCATCCGTCGCATGATCGAAGCACCCGGCACGTTCGACGCCAACGGCTTTCTCCAGATCGGGGTGTGCGGCCATCAGCCCAACACCGCGGAACCCTATATTTCCACCGGCAGCCTCTATCTTTGCACAACAGGCCTTTTGCCATTGGGATTGCCGGCCACGGATGAGTTCTGGACGTGCGAAACAACTGAATTCAGCTCGCAACGCGTGTGGTCCGGCAAGGATATTTCCGCGGATCATTCGATGAACGACTTCGAGGCGACGAGCAAGCCGACGTGAGCGCACTGCAAAAGTGTTATCCAAGAAGGGGCACGAACGGCGCGAAGAAGTGCAAAAGCCGCACAGGATAGATTGCCTGCTTTTTATATCTGTGAGCCGATGTGCCTTTTGTCGGAAAATCGCTTTCGAGAATGTCGTTAAACAGGTGCTCTGGTTTCTCGACCATCAACAGTCGCGCTCCCCGTCGAGGTCGCGGCTAGACTAATTGTCGATTTTAAGAACCTGCGTGGCGCGAATATCGTCCGATGATGCCCCAACCAAAATATCAAACTGTCCTGGTTCAACGATAAATTGCTGACTCGCTTTGTCCCAGTGGCCAAAGTTTTTTGGGTCCAGAGGCAAGGATACCGTTCTCGTTTGGCTTGCCCGAAGAGAGACACGTTTAAAAGCCCAAAGTTGTTTAATCGGCATTGGTACGCTGGCGTGTTGTACATGAACGTAACACTGCACAACCTCGTTACCGTCGCGTGTCCCTGTGTTCGTCACCTCAACCGAGGCTGTGATTTGACCATGCGCGGAATTCAAGTCCAGAACGAGTTTTAGGTTGGCATATTTAAAAGTGGTGTAGCTTAAGCCATGACCAAACGGATAAAGAGGCTTATCCTGCAAATACATATAGGTGCGCCCCTTGGTGAGGTCGTACTCGTCCATGGGCCTTAACTGGTAATCATCGGCATAGAACGTCAGGGGCAGTCGGCCGGAGGGATTGGCGTCCCCGAAGAGAATATCCGCAATCGCATTGCCGCCCTCCTGTCCGGGATACCAGGCCTGCACGATAGCCGGAACATGGTTTGCCGCCCACGGCACGGCCAACGGACTTCCACTCTCCAGGACAACAACAGTGCGGGGATTTTCCGCAACGACTTTCTTGATGAACTCTTCCTGCTCGATTGGCAAACGGAGGGTGGCGCGATCCCTGTTCTCGCTTTCCTCATTGGGAGTGATCCCCATCACCGCGATCACAAGATCGGCATCTTTGACTGGATTTAGTTTGTTCTGATCCGGCGGAGCGATCCAGCTTAAGATCAACCCGGTTTCACCACCATCATGATGGTATTCCAGTTTGATGGTATGGTCTCCGGCAGTGAAAGGGCCGGATTTCCAGGTATGAACCTGCCGCTTTTGGCTCTTATCGCCCCAGGAGTCGAGAACCTGGTTGCCATCGATGAACAGACGACAGCCTCCGTCACCGTTTACCGAGAATGTATAAACTCCCGGAATAGCCGCATGGAGATGCCCACTCCATCGCACGCTGAACTGCTGTCCGGTGGCCAATGGATCAGGCGCACCATGAGCCCAATCGAAATCGAGTTGTGAATCGGTGCGCGTAGCGACAGGCGAGCCGGTAAGATCAGTCGAAGTAAAATATTGTCCCGTCAAACCCGTGTTTGAACTGTTAGCTGGGTCCGGCGTCAGGACGTTTGAAGGGACAACTTCTAGCTTGTCGCTTTGCCAGGGTATCGCGGTGATGGTCATACCGGCGCTTGCGCCCGGGCCTGTAACCCAGCTAAAGGTGTCACTGGGTTGGTAGGGGTGCCCGAGTAGTCCCCCAACTGCACGGTGTCGGCATTTGGTCCGACGACCACAATCTTTTTTGTCCGCGTTGGATCGATGGGAAGCAGAGACGTGGAATCCACAGGCGCGTTCTTTAAAAGCACGATGGATTCGTCGGCTAATTTACGCGCCAGCGCAATGTGTTCGGGACTGCGAATGGCCGAAGCCGGAATCGTTGAATAGGGTACTCGGGCGGGCGGATCATACATGCCGAGCCGGAAGCGCCCGGTCAAACTAAGCGCCAAGGCGCTATCCACCACTTCGGGTTTGACCAGACCCTGATCCAATGCGGATTGAAGATAATTATTCACAACGTCCGGGTATTTAGCGTCGAGGCCGCCTTCCATATCCAGGCCCGCATTCAGGCAGTCGGCGGCGGCTTCTGCCGGGGTATCCGCATAATGGTGCGCGTTGACGATGTGCGAAACCGCTCCACAATCGCTAACCACATAGCCTTGAAAGCCCCACTTGCCCCGCAAAACATCAGTCAGCAGCCATTTATTGGCCGAGCACGGAACGCCATTGATGGCGGTATAGGCGGCCATAATCGATTCCGCCTTGCCCTCCGTGATACACGCGCGGAATCCGGACAGTTCATATTCTTGCAGATAGCGCTCGTCGGCCAATATGTTCAGCCCCACTCGTCCATGTTCCTGATTGTTCCCAGCAAAATGCTTGGGAGTGGCGATAGCTTTTAGATAGTGGGCATCGTCTCCCTGCAAACCGCGCACAAAGGCAACCCCGAGCCGACTCGTCAGCCACGGATCTTCACCGTAGGTTTCCTGCGTTCGCCCCCAGCGTGGATCGCGAGCCATGTTGACGACAGGCGACCATAAAGTCAGAACATCGCTGTAGCGTCCCAAATGTTGACCGCCCGTCATATTCCATTTAGCTCGCGCTTCGTCGGAGATGGCCGATGCCATGGTATGAACCAAATCCGGATCGAACGTCGCCCCCAATCCGATGGCTTGGGGAAAAACGGTAAAACTGCCCGGACGCACCAATCCGTGCAGACATTCATTCCCGTGGTCATATTCAACTATGCCCAGCCGATCGATAGCAGGAGCGAGAAAGTAGATCAGTGAGATCTTTTCTTTCATCGTGAGCTGGGACATCAAGGCCTTGACGCGCTCCGGGATCGGAGCGTCAGCGTTGCGCCAAATCGCAGTCACCGTCGGATCGACCGAGGGTGGCGTCTCCGCCCGCGCATGAGTCCTGCCACCCGCCAACAGCCAGGCAAAGGTGCCGAGGAAAATGAATGTGAGCAGCGACAATCGCCGGCCACTCAACTCGAATTTAGCAGGATCTTTCAGAACTTCTCCCCGCAGGAAAACGCCCGGCAAAGCTGAACTGCTCGCCGATACAACCCAGAACAATCTGTTAAGATCATATCTGCATGTGCCATCAGAATGAAACTAAACGCAGTAGGATCACCATGTCTCGTTTCTATATCGCTACCATCACGTTAACCACCGCCGCCGCTTTGCTGGCGTCAATCGCCTGTGCCGCGCCGCCCATCGCGTACCCCGATGCGCTGGCGGCGGCCGCGGTTTCAGAGAGCAAGATCTCTGACATTCACGATGAGGGGCTCGTTGTCGGCAACGGCGAAATGAATGCGATCATCTACTCCAGCGGGACCGATCTGCACCTTCGGATCAGCAAGAACGACTGCTGGGACATGCGGGTAGACACGAAGGAAGATCCGCCGTTGCCCGTGGTCGATGTCACAACAGGCACGGCCACGGGCCACGGAGACGCCGGCAGTTGGAAGCATCCCTACCCGACCGCGCTGCCGGTTGTCGAGTTGGTGCTGGGCGCCGAGAACCAGACCGCGGTAACGAGCGCCACGCTGGACCTCGCCAGGGCCGTCGCCACGATCAAAACCGCGGAGGAAACGGCCGAGGTGCGCGTGCTCTCGCAAAGCAACGTCATCTTGATCCACTCGAAGCGGCCCGTTTCCTTCATCGGCGACCAGGATCTCCTACGGGATAATAGTAAACCGCGCCCGCCAAAGCCGGGTTCGAAACCGCGCCCGCCGAGCATCCCCATCGAATCCTGGGTCAGCAAGGCGGACGAGGGCGAGCAAGATGGTTGCCGATATCTCCACCAGAACATCCCCGGCGATGAGGATGTGAGCGGCATGGATCTTTATGTGGTCGCGGGCCGGAAGGGAGATTTGCAGGCAATCGCGGTAACGACTTCGCGTGATTCGGCACATCCGCTGCCGGACGCGCTGGCCCTGGTTGCCGCCACGTTGAACGACGCCGACGCCATCGCCCACCATGAAGCGGCGTGGCAGGATTTCTGGTCGAAGAGCGGGGTCGAACTCGGCGACAAGGAGTTGCAGAACTGGTGGTACCGCATGCTTTATTTCAACCGCACCTTTCGCGCGGGGGAACGGCAATGCGGTAGGGTTAGCCGCCTGTTTCCCGGGCCTGGCGGGGTGGCATAATTCACTCAAGCTAAACTATAATATTCAACAGACCTATCTCGGTGCCGCGCCGCTCAACCACCCGGAGCTCGTGGAGCCGTTCATCGATGCGCTCAATCGCAACCTGCCGCGTGCGGAGTGGTTTGCGAAGACGAGCTTTGTCGGCGCAGAAGGCGCGTTCTTCCACAGCGATATCTGGCCCTTCGAGCCCGACCCAGCCGTTTGCAAGACGCCGTACAAGCATCAGCAGACTTACATGCCTTATGGGTACTCGTGGGGTATGGACGGACAGACGGCTGTTGTGCTCTGGGACTATTACAAATCCGCCCCCACCCCGGCGCACCTTGAGCGCGTCTACCCGTTGATCCGCGACTTCGGCACGTTCTATTGTTCGCTGCTGGAGAAGTGCCCGCTCGTGGACGGCAAGCGCAAGATGGGCCCGAGCTTCTTCCCGGAAATAGGTAAATACGATGAGTTCAACGTCTGCTATGACATCACCTACGTGACCGCCGGACTGCGTATCGCCCGGGAAGCCGCGACATTGAAAAACGACACCGCGCTCCTGCAAACGCATCGACGCGGTCATCGACCAGGTCCCGACCTACGGCACCCAGCCCGATCCTGATCAGAACGGGCAAACCGTGATCGAACCGTGGCTGGGCGCAAAATTCAAAGTCGGCTCAGACCGGCATGGCACGATGGTCCAAGGCATCTTCCCAGCCGGGATCATCAACTGGTTCTCCAGCGACGACATGAAAGCTCTCGGTGTTCGCACCATTAACCGCGTGGAGCGATCTACCACGCATGCCAATTCCAACGTCACCATAAACATTGCCCGCGCCCGACTTAGCCTGACCGACGAGGCGATCGCCAACGCGAAAATGTGCTTCTCCGCGAATAGCAAATACTCGAGGGAGCTTCCCAATGGCCTCTTCTACTGGGCTGGGCACGGCGTTTATATATCGGAGCAGGTGGCCGTCGAGCGTTTTGTAAACGAACTTCTGTTGCAAAGCGTCGCCGACACCATCCGCATCTTCCCTGCCTGGCCGGCGGCGACTGATGCTCGTTTTACCGACCTGCTCGCCTACGGTGGCTTTGAAGTCTCGGCCGAGCAAATTGGTGGAACAATAGGCAACGTCCAGATCACTTCCACCGTTGGCGGCCCGGTCAAATTCCTGAGCCCGTGGGGCAAAGCTTTTCAAGTCGTCGCGCAACCCGCCGGTGAGACGGTTCCAGTCACAACCGACAGCGGCATCTCTACCTTCCCCACGACCGCTGGTAAGACCTACCTTCTTGAGCGAGCGGAGTAAGCGATCATCGAACGGCCTACTTCACCCCGGTAGGGGAAAGATAAAGATTGGATTGTTGCAGCTTAATCCGATTGCCAGCATTTGCCGGACGGCCATGTTACGGCACGGATTCAGCCCGAGCAGGACATTCCTAATTATGGCGACCGCACAGTCGGAAATTGTCCCCTTATCAAACTTAACGACTATGGATTTCCACTGCCGAGCAGTTTTGACAGCAACGGTTCCATCGCATCGGCCCATAGCTTGTAGCCATCCGCGTCGGGGTGCAGGTGATCCTTGCCGAGGCCCTTCCAGTTCGTATCGGATTTTCCATCGGGCGTGGTTGTTTCGATAGGCGTCATCACCGGGACGAGGTCGAGGTAATAAATTGACTTGTCATCCGCAAATGTTTTGAGGATGGTGTTGGCCGCCATCATTTTTTCGTTGGCCCGGCGGTTAGGCATGATGCTGACGAGGATGATCTTCACGCCGGGAAAAGTGTCCTGGGTCTTGTCGACAACCGCTTTGACACCCTTTGCGATATCTTCGACGCTGTTCACCGTGTTGTTAGTGCCGATGAGGATGACGGCAACTTTTGGGCGGAGGCTTTTGACGTCCATGTTTTCCAAACGCCACAGCACGTTCTGCGTCTTGTCACCGCCGATGCCAAAAACCATGGCGTGCCGCGGCTCATAGGTGGCAGCCCAGACCGCCTTACCGCCACCAAGCCAGCCTGCGGTGATGGAATCGCCGACGAAGATGATGTCGCAGGGCTTATCTTTGAACTGGGCGACCTGTTGCTCGCACCTGAGGGTTATCTTTGGATTATTGAGATAACGCGTATTGTCCGCCGTCGTGGGCGATAGTGGCTCGAGCCGCCTGGCGGATTGCGTCGAAGCGGGTGCGGTGGTTTGGGCGAGCGACTGGCCGGCGACTCCGTTGAGGATCAAAGCCAGCGTTAAAATGAAGATCGTTTTCCGCATCACTAATTCTCCTGTGTGTTGATGGTACGCTAAGACCAGTGTTTCGTTGAACCGGACGGTCTTTGGGGCGGTCAGAATTGGACCGCGGTGTTGGATAAGACGCCGGAACGGCTCTGTCTCGACCCTGCCGCGGCTACTACGCCATTCCCGCAAGGACGCCTTTAACGTATCCAACGGATTCGGCGAGGCCCGGCAACGGGTCTTCGGGAGTGCGTTCGTGTTCCAAGCCGACGTGGCCGGCGAATTTGATCTCGAGCAGGGCTTGGAGCATCGCCTTGATGTCGAGCACGCCGCGGCCGACTTCTGTCTCGACACTCGTGTTTTTTGCGTCGAGCTTCCACACGTCTTTCATATGGACATCGTACAGGCGGTCACGGCAGTCGAGGATGGCTTTGGCGGGGTCGTGGCCGGCACGGGCGGTGTGGCCGACGTCGATGCAGTAGCCGATCCGTGGGTCCAGGTCCTTGATGGCGGCCTGCACTTCGTAGGGCGACGGAAAGGTTTTGTCTTCGGGGCCATGGTTGTGGATCGCGAGCTTGATGTCGAATTCTTTGACCAGCTTGTCGAGCAGCGGCAAGGCCGCGGCATCGGGTGCGCAGACCATTACGCCCGCGCCGGTGTCGCGGACATATTCGAACGCCGCGCGGCTAGCCGCTTCATCCTTCGTCAACTTGATGTTGCCGCAACTGAGCGGCGTGATCCCGGCGTCGCGGAATTTTTGCACCACCGCCTTCCGCTCCTGGGTGGTGCTCTTCATCGCCAGGTGAGAATCCTTGATTGACGCATACGACAACCGCACCCGCAGGATTCCCTTGATCGTGGCGTCGAGAGGGATCTTGCGGAAGCTGTAGGTAGCGACGCCAACCTTGAGCCCTTTGAAGCGATCCGGCTGCGTCGTCGGACCGGCCGAGGCTTTGATCAGTTCGGGCGACTTTCCCTCCTGCGACCCGGCGATCGCGGGAACAGCGCCAACGACTGCGAAAAGAGCCGCAGCCTTCATCAGGTTTCGGCGGGTCACGGGCGTCGGGTTCATAGCGTTCCTTTCTCGAGAGAATCGTTGCGTCGGTGTCTGCCGAACGGGATTGGCTCCGTCCACTTTAATCCACTTTGCACGGGGTTGGTTCGACCGTGGTGTAAGAAGATTTGAAGATGTGACGCAAGTTACGAAATGTTACGTCCATCACGGTTCGTATCATTATATTGCTCATTCGTCCTTAAATATATAAAAGTTATTCTTATGAGCTGTTACGTTATCGCCGTTTGCAAATTGCGCGTAATATGTTTCGCGGAAACGACCCCGCTAAGGGGCGAACGCTGATGTTGCGGAGAGGACTTATGGAGGGCTATCAAGCGACAGGCATTCGCGACATCCCTCTCTGACATAATACTCCTACTTGAGTAGGCAAATTTATTCATTGGTGGATGTCACCTTTGCATTTTCAGGATCGGCGCCGCAACCGTGTTCGGAGTAGAAGTTGAAATTAGCCCAACTGCTTCTCGTATTAGTAGGGCTGAACTGTCATTTTGGACTTGCGAGGGCGAAAGATTCGAATCGGCTTAGCGTCACCTGATCGGGCTTCCCGCCTGCCAAATCGAAGATCACCAGGTCGTTCGCGCCGTCCTTGATCCAGCATTCCGGCATGTACATTAGAACCTTTTGCGGACACTCGCCCAGGTTGTGCCCGTTTAGCCAGACATGGCCGGCGTTTAGACCCGCTGTGACGAGGCCGATTGTCTCGCGGGTGCCCGCCGCGGGATGGTAGGTGAACGTGCTTTTCCAGAACGTCGGTTGGTCTGCCAGGGTGGAATCACCAGACTGCCAGGGTACGTGTTTTAAAAACTCGTCCCAGTTCATCACCCGCCCGATGATCGCCGTTTCGTGCAGGTCATCCAAGCCACCGTGGAAATACCACTGGGCGTGGGTGAGGGGGCTGTTATGCCATATTGAAAGAGAGGGCGAGCCCACGTCCGTCGCCTTGCCGGCTTGGGCCTGCACAAGCAGGGCATTTTTTCCCGCTTTCAGGATCTTAGACACGTCCTGCATCCGATCGACCAATTTTATGCCGTTCAAGCAGACCACAGTCTGATTTCCCATGGCTGGAAATTCGAGGCTGGAGTCAATCTGGTCAGCCGTGAGGTCGAAGGTTCCCCGGAAAGTCACGCTTGGAGCCAGGGTAACTTTCTTATTTGCATCGACCGCCTTCCACGCCGAATCATCGAATGCCGGCTTGGACATTTCCTCTAGGGCAACGTCCTTGGGCGGCTGCGACGTCATTTTCCATTCAACTTTCGGCCGGGTGGCGGCTGCATCCATCGACACCCCGCCCCATAGTCCACGCGACAAGCGCGTCCCTATCGGCTCCCCGTAATGTGCCATACCCGCGTGGCGAGCGTCGCTCTTTATCAGAATCGCGAGGGAATTATCTCCTGCTTTGAAGTCAAGCTTGGCCAAGTCACTCGGCTGTCCGTTTAAGTAGGGTACGAGTTTCCCAGGCATTCCCGAAAAATGAAGAGACACGGGGCCCGTGGTATTGGCATGCACAGTGGTTCGATACCAGCCGTAACGATTCTCAAAATCGTCGAAATTTTCCATCGGCTGAGGCCCGTCGGACGAGAGCCAGCCCGTGGTCGGGAAGCCCGGATCGCGCTCAGGCGCCGCGTCCCGCCAGGTCCACGGGCCAAGCGCTGGCAGATCTGGCACGGCCGCCGGCGGCTGCGTCACCTCGGACTTGCCCGCTGCCGAGTACATAGTGGCTTTGCCCCCCGTTGGCGGAAATTCCAAGCTGCCGTCTTCCAGCACGAACGACGGTCCAAAGTACAATTTATCGTGCGCAAGCCAAGCCCGTTTCGTCATTTCGGTGTTCATCACCAACAGCTTCGCCCGATGCCCGTCTCCGGAATCGAGATCGTATTCATTCACCGCCTCGCCTGCCGGATAGGTGAAGTCGATTTGGGCCGGTGCGCTGCTGGGTGCCTTCCGGGTAAGCGTCACTTCGCCGGCATCGCCCGGCGTCCCGTAACAGACCCAGTAATCGGTCGCGCCGAGCGTCCGATGAAAAAGCACATTCGTGCATATCGACTCAAAGCTCGCGTTGGCTGTCCACGGAAAATGGACGAGCAGCGTGCGCGGCTCCAGGACTCCGACTTTGAGTGCTCCCTGATGAGGCAGCGTCAATCCCGCCGCGGTGATGTGCGTTTCCAGCTTGGTTGCATCGAGCGGGGCAGTGGAACGCAGTTCGTCGCCTGCCTGGGCATTCCTCGCGAAATGATCGACGAAGATCATGCTGCCACCCGTTGGGTTTGTCCGGGTGGTTACTCGCAGGTCGGGCTGGTCGCTGGTCGCAAAAGCGGGATCGTCGTGGCTACCCGTCAGAAGCGACGAAAACATCTGGGCGAAATAAGCCGCTCGGCGTGCCGTGAAATAAAATTCCCGAAGCTGCCCGGCCTCGCCGATCGGCGCGGAGAAGTCGTACGTGGTTTTGGCCGAATCGCCGGAATATCCAAAATTCGTCCCGCCATGCGCCATGTAAAAGTTGTAGCCCGCGCCGCCGAAGGCCTCGACTTTCCACGCGCCCCGCGTCTTTTGCGCCAGCGCCCCCGGTTTCATCTCGCCGTAGTAATTGAGATAAAGCGTCCAGAATTCGGTGCTGTACCAAGGCGATGTCCCCACGGGAAAAGGCTTTTGGCCCCCCGGCTCCGGACTGTGGTGCAGGCCGGAGTTGAACATCGGAACCTCGATGCCGTTGGCCCGCGCCTCGTCGTCGAAATGCTGCAGGTAAGGATCTTTCGCTTCCGTGCCCCATTCGGGACGGTGCTCGTTTTCCACCTGAACGAGAAAGACGTTTCCGCCGTGGTTGACTTGATGCCGCGCGATGATGCCCTGCAGCTTTTTTAGGTAAACGTCTTCGTAAGGCACGTTCGGGCCCATCTCCCGCTGCACCGTGCCGGGTACGGTGTTCATCCAGGCCGGGATTCCACCTCCATCCCATTCCGCGCAGGAGTAAGGCCCCATCCGGACCAGGGCATACATTCCCATCTCCTGAAGCAGGGAAAGCCAGGCGTCGATATCCAGATTATCGGTGAAGTCGAAGACGCCCTTCTTCGGCTCGGTCGCGTTCCAGAAGACATAACTCTGTGCGCAATTGAACCCCATCATCTTCAGGCGCCAAATCCGATCCCGCCACAATTCGCGAGGTACCCGAGCGTAATGTATCGAACCCGAGTTGATGAAGACTGGTTTCCCGTTGATGACGAAGTACCCGTTCTCCCAATGGTCGGAGCTTTGGGCGACTGGTTCCGCCGGGAAGATTTCGTTATTCCCCCGTGCTAGATCGCCACCTGCGAAACTGAAAGACAAAAGAAGGATGAAAACTGTAGAGAAGGTGCGTGTCCGCATCTTGAATACTTTGGGTTTGTACTAACGACAGGTCAAGGTTCCCGTCAAAATTCCACCCCGGAAGGGTGTCGCGCGAAGTGTAGCGCGCCAGCCGGGTAAATTTTGGAAGATGAGTCGGGAACATTGGCATGGGGCCTGATTTTATGGACCTGTCTAAGGGAATGCAAAGGCGGGGAATGCAAAGGTGACATTTACCTTTGCAGACATTAGTCTACGTTACATACGCAGGCGAACAATGTCGGATGTCGCCTGTGGGCGGACCAAATATGTGGGCCGCCCCCGGCGCTTCGATCCCTGATTTAGTAGTAAATCCCCTGCGACCCGACCGACACCAGCCGCGTGTGATCAAAGACCTGCAGGACACGTATACAAAAATGACCCGGTCGCGAGCTCAATTGCGAAATGAGCTGAAATTCCAGGGGAAAACAGACTAACCGAATGGCATTCGGGACAGCCCCCGATTTACATGCCTACGTTTGCCTATTCGGGGGCTGTCCCTGTTTAACTTCCTGAAAGCCGTTCCGTCTCCCTGCTGAATCTGCTGAAGCAGATTGCCGCTGGGGTCGTACCACGGGTTGGACGTCAAGCTATTGCCACTAGCTTCAGCGTGGTTGACGGGCGACGGGGCCACAACACTAAATGCCGATGATTATTCACGATGCAATATGCCAGTGCCCGCCCCAGTTCCACCACCAGCATCGCGGTAGCGTTATCTGTAAGCTCACGGCGAACCGTCGCCCGTCGAATACATCCTGGCCGTATCTAGTGTGGGCGACAATCGTCGATGGACGCACCCCATGGAAGGCCTTGAAACTTATCCATTCATTGCGCGTGTTGGTAAAGATCGTGAAGCAACCCCACCTTCAGTCGTTGGAGTTCTCATGAATGGATGGACAACAAGCGGGATCGCGATCTTCTTATTCTTAATGCATCCCCTTTCGCTGCGCACCGATGAGCAGACGATCAAAGACCTCGGCGGAAAGTTCAACCACGGGTACACGCTCAACGAATACGAATTCCTCAGCATTGGCCCGGAATGGACCGGCGGAGACAACGGCCTGCAGACACTGATCGATCTGCAGCAAACCCACGGGGTGACTCTGTCGAACATGAAAATCGGATCCGCCGGCCTGAAAGCCATTGCGGCGATGCCGAAGCTGCAATCACTCAATATTGAAGCCGCTGCGATTGCAGATGGAGACTGGAAACTGCTGGAGTCGATGAAGAATCTCACGTCGATCAGCATTTCTGCAAATCAACTGACCTCCGTTCGACTGCATGGCTTAAAGCACCTCCGAGACATTTCCGTGGAAAATGCGAAGGCGATGACCGCGTTTGAAGCGACTGATTTACCCGAACTAAAATCCATTAATTTGTACTGCGAAGGCCGTCCAAACATCGTGACGTTTACGATGAGCGGCCTTCCGAAGCTGCAGGATTTCAGCATTTCTGGATTCCGGGTCGATGGCTTGCGTCTCGGTGAGTTCACCACGCTCGCAGATCTGACGATCTTTACTACGGAATGGGAAAAGCCGGAGGAATCCGTACTGACCGGATTGACAAATCTACAGAAGGTTCGATTGCAAGACGGACATATCACCAATGAGCAAATTGCAGCATTGCGTAATAACGCCGGCCTGAAATCTGTTGAAATCCACGCGCACCATGCTCACGATGATGTGTTCTCGGCACTTTCCGATCTCCAGAACCTGAGAGAACTGGACATCTGGTCCGACTCCATGACGGATGCCGTCTTTGCTCATTTCCGTAATCTTTCTAAGCTGGAGCATCTGTCGATCATGGGCCGGCAGATTACTGGAAAGGCTTTCGACGCCATGGGAGCGATGCCATCGTTGACGCATCTGACTTTAGGGCAATCAGCGGTTGATGACGAAGGTCTCAAGCATCTGAAAGGCTTAAAATCGCTCTCACAATTGGATGTCGACAGTACGAAAATTACAAATCGAGCCCTCAATGAATTCAGGAAGACCCTGCCGCCAGCCAGTCCGGGACCGGGCAACCCTTAGGTCGCTGTTTTGCAACATCTCAGAGCAGATTGAAGAGCCTACTTTTCCACTTCTGCTATCGCAACCTCATGGTCTCCGGCTCCATAATACATGATGTATTTGCCTTTAAAAAATACAAGGTTTTCCAGAAAGCAGTTACCGGATTTCTTATTCTTTGACGACTGCCACATATCGTAGCTTTCAGTTGGTCGTATAAAGGACTTTGTCGCACGCATCGTGACACAGGTAGGATTCTGCGGATCCAGGAGGACCTGCCCGCCCGAATAGACAGTCCCGTCGCGATCGCGATTGCGGCCCTTTCCATTATAGATAAGAACGATACCGTCGTTGATCAGAAGAGCCTGAGGGCCGGGCTCGCAAAGGTCTTCATCATATTTACCTTTTCTGGGTGTGATCACTGGCATGAGCACTTTTTGATACTCCACCGGGGTCCAGTTAATCAGATCGTTCGATGTGGCGGCGTAGATATCACCCTCACCCCAGTACATCCAGTATTTGCCTCTTATTTTAACCGCATAGAAATGTTCGCCTTCCTGCTCGCATACGACGGCACCAGATTTGGAGTGCAACAGTGCATACTTGCCACTGAGCGCTTTTGGGAAGATCGGCCCGTGCTTTTTCCAATGTTTCAGATCAGTGCTCTCCGCGCAGGACAGAAGCGGCGTCTTCCCATTGAAGGCTGAATAGTAAATGTAGTAGACGCCTTCTCTCGATTCGATAACCCTGGGATCCTCACAACCGCCATCCCATTCTACGGATTTGAACTCGTCGTTGTCCGGAAACAAAACGGGCTCTGGCTGGCTAATAAATTTGTAGCCGTCTTCACTGACAGCAAGTCCGATACGCGAGTGCCGGTGCTCCTTGAAACCTTCCGGTACAAGCCCGTCTTCCGCCCGGAAAAGCAGAAATACCTTGCCATCCTTTACGATTGCGGCAGGATTGTATGCATGTAGTGCTTGCCAATGCACCTCTTGCTGCGAGATCGGGTCGAAGAAATTTGCGCTCGAATTAGGCGTTAGGCAGGGATTGGCGTCTAATTTTTTGACAAACGGACCCAACATCCAGGGATATTCCATTTTGCTGTTTTCGTCTGTTGCCACTTTTCTAGATAAAGAGCTACATCCGATTAACAATGATGCTGCGAAAAGCCCCGTAAATGTCCTATAGAGTAACGTGTGCGCCATAGCGTGTTTCCATAGTTCGTCTTCGGCGCGCAGTTTCACGCCCCGGGATGTGCAACCTGTTCACCTCACGCAGCGTCGTCATCGTCCCTGGTCAGCCCTTAAAGATGTTTCTCGCGATATCCACTTCCGTTGCAGACCAGCAAGCATACTACTTCGCCCCGACGATGTGTGGCTGCAAATCCGCCGGCAAAATCGTGTTGGCGCCGGAGGATTGCACGCTGCGGGTCTTGTCGTTGTAGTGCAGCACTGTCGTTTCGCACTTGCCCGATTCGTAATCGTAAGTATGGCCATCATCACTATAGATCGTTGCCTCACCATCGGCTCCGGGATAGACGCGAAGCTCGGCGATTTTCTGCGGCTGGGTGGTATTTTCAATTTCGCCCCCCAGCGGCAGAATCGAACCGGCCCGAACGAAAAGCGGCGCTTTGTCGATCGGGGCGGCTGCCGTGATGGTCTGACCGCCGGTGTAATGCTGGTCGGTCCAGAAATCGTACCAGTCCGTGCCCGCCGGTAAGTAAACCTTGCGCGAAGTCGTATCCTGTGTAGTCACCGGAGCGACGAGAAACGCCGGACCAAACATATACTCGTCATTCAAGCCGGCGACATTCGGGTCCGACGGAAAATCCATGAACAGCGCCCGCATGAATGGCGCGCCCGTCTGCTCAGCCTTGCGTGCCTGTGAATAGATGTAAGGCAGGAGCTGATACCGAAGCTTCAGGTACTTCACCAGGATCGGCTCGGCCTCTTTTCCATAGGACCACACCTCGTTGTGCTTGCGCGCACCGTGCAGGCGAAACGTGGGGCAGAAGACACTGTATTGAAACCAGCGAACGAAGAGTTCGGGGTAATCATCGTCCTGCCCAACCGTATCACGGGCGTCATTCGGATCGAGCAGCACATGCGCCGGGTGGCTTGCGCGCGGCAGCCCTTGCCAGCCGGCTGTATCAGAAGACCAGTACGGAAGGCCGCTCGCGCAGACGTTCAGGCCGGTCGGGATCTGCTCCCGCAGCGCCCGCCAGGTCGGCTGAATGTCGGACGACCAGAAGGTGGTGCCATTTCGCTGCGCACCGATGTAGGCGTCACGAGCCAGGATGACCACGCGTTCATTGCTGATACTCCTCAGCCCCCCGTAAAGAGACGAGGTGTGCATCAGTGGATAGACGTTGTAGACGAACGCACACGGCCCGAGGTGGCAAAACATCTTGTGCCATTCGACGTCCGGCTCCGTCTCGTCCATCCAGAAATAGTCGAATCCATCGGCGAGGTAGCCATCCCGGACCTTTTCCCAAAGCCACACGCGCGCCGCCGGATTGGTGGAATCGATGGTGGCATCCCGGTGCATGCCATCGTTCCGATTGGCCGCCACGCTGCCGTCGGCGTTGGTGAGCACCAACTTCTTGCCGATAATCTCTTCATTGTGCAAAGAGCCCGTGGCAAATCCCGGCCAGACGGTGACCATCGTATGAAAACCCATGCCGTGAAGTTGCGCGTTCATGGCCTTGGGGTCCGGCCACGCTTTGGGCGAAAGCGCAAGATCGCCGAGCTTATCCCAGTGATAATAATCCACCACCAGAAGGTCGCATGGATCATGACGATCCCGATAACCCTGTGCGACCGCCGTAAATTCCTTCTGGCTGGCATACCGCGCCTTGGATTGGATCAGCCCAAAAGCAGCTTTGGGCGGCAACGGCGTGGTGCCGCTGAGCGCACGATACTGGGTATAGAGGCCGTCAGCGTTATCGGCCACGATCAGGTAAAAGGCGATGGCGCGGCCAGCCTCTGAGTCCCAATGGACCTTGCCATCGACCGCAATCTCCGCCTGCGCTCGCGCCGGATTATCCCAGAGGATGGCGTAGTTGCGCGTGGAGACCAGGAACGGAAAACCCATCGTCTGCCGATTTGCGCCCGGGCCCTTGTAGTCGTGCCACACGGGCAGCTTGAGCCCGCGAAGGTCCACCGGCGTATTCTGGTGCTGGCCGAGGCCGAAGTAATGCTCGTCGGCCTCGGCGCTGAAGTCGGCCTCCACGCGCAATGTCGGTTGGCCACTGAGAGTCGTCGGCGTCAGCTTCCCTCCGAGATAGTTAACAATCGATCCTCCGTCCGGGCGCGTCGCGGTGAACGTGCCGTCGGCCTTGTTCACCTTCAGGACCATCGCGCTGGATTTCAGTGTGCCGTCGGCCACGGTCCACGCTGTTTCGCCCGAGGGTGAGGCAATGGTGCCCCAGCCGCTTGGAATCAGCGTATCATCCGACCCGGTCGTGCACGTGACGCGAATGACGTTTGGACCGTAAGGCACAAAAGCCAGATGACCTGCTGGCGTGGAAAAAACCCACCGCTGGGCAGCAGTGGGTGGCTTGACCTTGTCCTCCGGCATCGAGCCGTCATAAGCCGTTTGTGCCGAGGCCACCATACTCGCGGAAATAAGCGCGATAAACAAAAAGCTGAAAATAGAGGGATGAGACTTCATTGAAATGGACCTCGCTTCAAAGAGCTGATATTGCCGTGTTTCCGTCGCTCGTTCGTTTGTTTCCGCATGAGCCAGGTCTCCACTGCCAGAAAGGATCGACAGTCAAGGCCGGTCTGCAGACGGGACGCGCTGTAAAGCACTTACCGTAGTAAAACATCTGCCACTTGCAAGGTCGCCAGATGGCGGGTTGTTCTCTGTGGGTCGATTTGACTCTCTGCTCAAAAGAGTTATGAAACACTGATATGCTGCTTAAACCATCCGCCACATCGCGCCAGCTTTTGTTCAGTCTCATCCTGATCCTTGCGCTATCGTTCCGCGCACTTGCAGAGGATCTTTATCCACCCGAGACGCACGCCATCCCAATTCCAAAATCACAAGACCTGCCCCTGGTGGACGGCCCGTTCAAAGGAACGGCTGAGTCGCTTAAGAAATTTCGCAGTCCGGACTGGTTTCGAGATGGCAAATTTGGAATCTGGGCGCACTGGGGACCCCAGGCCGTGACAGGCGACGGAGACTGGTACGCCCGGCAGATGTACATCAATGTAAAAAGGGGAAACCATGATGCGTATCAAACCCACCTCAAGCTATATGGCCATCCGTCCCAGGCAGGCTATAAGGATATCCTCCCACTCTGGAAAGCAGAAAAGTGGGACCCCAGTCGACTCATGCAACTCTATAAAGCCGCGGGCGCTCACTATTTTGTTGCCCAGGCGGTTCACCACGATAACTTCGATAACTGGGACTCTAAATATCATAAATGGAACTCGGTAAATATCGGCCCACATAAAGATATGGTGGGCATTTGGCAGGCAGAGGCGAAAAAGCAAGGCCTTCCCTTTGGCGTTTCGGAGCATCTCGGCCACAGTTTCACCTTTATGCAGTCTTCCCATGCCTCGGATAAAACCGGGCCCTTCGCCGGCGTTCCCTACGATGGCGCGAGCCCGGCCAATTGGGATCTGTATCAATTGCCTGCCAGGGACGGTGACGTCGGCTGGTACAGTAACGATCCCCGCTGGGCGCGGGAATGGTACGCCCGCATGTATGACCTGGTTACACACTACAAGCCCGACCTGCTCTACAGCGACGGAGGGCTGCCCTTTGGAGAAGCAGGCCGAAATATCGTGGCGCAGCTTTATAATCTCAGCGTTCAGTCGCACGACGGAAAACAGGACGCGGTTTACTGCTGCAAAAAAAACTACAACCACACCGATTTCATCGACGGAATATGTGTCCAGGACCTCGAGCAGGGTTTAATGACCGACATCCAATCCGCGCCCTGGCAGACCGACACCTCCGTTGGCGAATGGTTCTGGGTACCCAATGAACATTATCGATCCAGCGATGAAGTCATTCACACGCTGACCGATATCGTGAGTAAAAACGGCAACCTTCTACTGAATGTAACCCTCATGCCCGATGGCAGCCTCGCGCCGACGATGGAAACCTTCCTGCGCGAGATGGCCGACTGGACGAAAATTAATGGCGATGCCATCTTCGGAACGCGCCCCTGGACGATCTACGGCGAAGGTTCATCGGGATTCAAAGGGTTTGCATTTCACGCGAATTCCAAGTTCACCGCCAAGGACATCCGCTTTACCCGCAAGGGCGACGATCTCTATGCGATTACACTCGGGCTGCCAAACGGGCAAGTGGTGATCCGCTCCCTGGCCAAGGCCTCTCCGTTGGTAACGGGAGAACCCACCTCCGTTGCATTATTGGGAACCTCGGAAAAGCTCCAATGGTCTCGCACAGCCGATGGTTTGGTGATAAATATCCCAGCAACCCTGCCGTGCAAATCCGGGCTTAGCTTTAAAATTTCCGGTCTGACCACGGTGGCAAATCTTCCACCAGAGACGCTGACTGCGTTTAAACATGCCCTGGCAAAATGATCTGTTCAGGAAATGGGACAAGACCGTTGTGTCCTGTGTAGTTTCATTTTAGTTGCGTGTAATCGGCGGCGGTATTTTATCGCGAAGGTTGCTGTTGAAGACCCAGGGGAACGGGTTGGTTCCATGTGCGTTGGCCGTCGTACACCGCAGTAAAAAGGTAAGTAGGTTTGCTGTCCTCGATGAGCACCCACGGGCGTTCGCGGCGAGTCGCGATCAAGTCACCGCCCTCGTTCCACCGGATGCGGTGGTCGTAAGCCGCCGCCTGGTGCCAGGGCTTCCAGCCAGTCACTCCATCAGCGGAAAACAGATGCGCACCCCAACGTTCGTGGCCAGTAACCTCGCCGGCGTTGTCCTCGCAAATGACGTGGTATTCTTCGCCAAGCTTGAAAAACGAAAAATCCTCCAGTTTGGCTTTAGGCCAGACATTCCTGTTGGCCACTGTGTAAGGCCCTTCAAATGAGCGTGCCGTCGAGACACAGACGCGTAAATTAATCGTGCGCCACATGAGCTTCACGCTGCCATCTGCCTCGAAACAGGCTGCCGGGTTGTTCGCATCGCCGGCAATACCAAGGTCGAGGGGTTGGTCGCGTCGCGTCCACGGGCCGGTAATTGCCTTTGCGGTTGCAACACCGATGCGACGATAGTTCGAGCCGACATCAGAACCAATGTAATAGAGGACGAATGTATCGCCCGTTTTGTAGATCGCCGGGTTGTGCGCCATGCCGCTGTCCCACTTTCCGGCCGCGCGTCTTCCAATAACCACATCCTGAAAAACATACGGCCCCTCCGGCCGGGCGCAACGGCGCGAACGATCTCAGAATTTGTGCGATAGCCCTCGGGGAACTTCGTCTCCTCCGGCCAGCGAGAAGCGAACATGTAATATTTCTCGCCAACCTTAATTACAGAACCGCACCAGACAAACCACCCTTTCATGGCAAATCCGCTGTCTTTGGAGACCGCACCAGGCCCATCAGCAAACTGAAGGTCATCGCCACCAAACACCGCCACCGGGAGAAGCAGCGCAATCAGGAAAAAAAGGTTTCTTCTTATGTATGACAATGTAGCCATTCCAGACATCCTGAGCATGTGATATGCACAGTCAACCGAAAATGCGGGTCTCGTACGCGGAAAGCAAGTTCGTTTCCGCACAAATAGAAGTCACCTCTAAAAAACAATCGGTGACTGTCGCAGTATCTCCTGAGATATTTAGGTTTTGGATTACTGTAAGGTGAAAATTGAATATTCTTCCATCTATATTGTTTATTAAGAATGCTACTGTTCCCGGTACTGACGATGTCTATTGGGCTTCCGTATTGACAGAAATATGGAGCGTAAGCGAGAGGGTCGGTCTACCGTGGACGGGCTATCTAGCAGGCACAGGCGATTCTATAACGGTAACTGACCCCGCACCGCCGCGAACGATTGTTTTGGGTAGTCGAGCGGATATCCGCCTCAATCACCCGTCATGTGGAAAACCCTCGCCATCATCGGACTTGCGAATGTGTTCTGCGGCTGCCAAGCTCAAACTAGCTTCAGCGCACGTCCGGTAGCTACCGTCGTGGTGGACGGTTCCGACCGGTTCTACTGGCAGGGCTTCACCTTCCACACAAAGGATCTTGGGGCTTTTGTTAAGCTTGCCGGCGACGAAGAGGTGCACCTGGTTGGAATGGGCAGTTCGCTGCAGAGCGCGGTAGTCGCACGCGATGAACTAAGGGCAGCGGGTGTTAAACGCGTGACCATCGGGCAGACCCCCGGCGGATAACCAGCCGACTATGAATCCCGTTTGCCGTCAAGCGTAAATTAGCGCGCAAACTTTTCTATGTCTCTCCTTCTCTAACGCCACTCAGGCGGAAGAGGCTTACGAGGCGGGGGTCTGGGGGCAGAGCCACCAGTTGCGAAGCAAATCTGCTGCTGGTCAAGGCGTATTCAGGGACGGTCACCTATTTAATTGAATAGATGACTCTCCTTGTATCTGATAACATTTCGTTGTCAGCATTTGATCTGAAGTTCTCAACGCCATCTGATACAGGATATATTACTGGTAGCGCGTACCGCGTTTACAAATTCTAGTTACCATCTAGGGGATTCAATGTTAAAAGCGCGTCGCATCACCTTTGCATATTTGGGCATTTGTTTTTTTGCGTGTGGGCTGTCGCACGCGCAAATTCGGGGCAGCTTGCAGCCGGTTACTTGTGCGAGAGCCACAGTGGATTCCCGAATCGAAGTTTTGGAATCGGGGCACAGTGCCATCTATTTTTGCCCGCCAAATGACGTCACGAAGTGGAATGTGTTCTGGCTACCTACGCATCTTCATTTCAGTGAAATGGTCGGGGGATGCAAGGAGGGACTACTTGTTCTGGTAAGCCTTGATGCGGACGAAACAGGGGATCCCGGCCAAGCGAACAGCACACTTCAATTACTCACGTTTGACGGGAATATCAAAGCGATGGCACCAGGCGGGGTTGTCGCACACTGCGAGTTTTTCGACGACAAAATCGGCTGCCAAGTGAAGGAGCAGAAATTGCTTGTCACTGTCGATGGGGGCCACAAATGGCGGAAGATGCCGATCGACCTCTCGACCGCTGGCGGTCCCCTGTCAGAAGACGACATTGTCACCGGCCTGAAATGGCTGTCATCATCCGAACTACTGGTCGGTAAGCGTGGCGGAGACGTTTCCCTCTTGAAAGTCGATGACGGAGGGGGGAAGGTCCAATGGACCGTAAATGTGGGTAGCAGCCCATCGAGCTTTTCGGCCGAGGGGGACGACGCAGTCTGGCTGTGGACCGCCGCGAGCGACATTGTTTTACTCAGTCGTAAGGATGGTCATGAAATTACCCGCGTTAAAACTGGAATAGCTAACAGTACTGGGTTATGGCTGGCAGCAGATTCGAACCACCTTTACGTATGGGGCGGTCAGAACCCAGAAGGAAAAACACCTGAGGAATTCATAAAGGCGACCACGCAGGCAACGGGATCAATCATTTCAATTTGGAACTGGAACGGGAGCGCCTTGACGCCGCAGCAGACGTTGATCACGCAGCATGTTGCGAGCGTTGTGCCGCTGAACGATAAAATCGTCGTGTTTTACTATGATGGGAAGGTTAGTACGCTTGAAGGCACAACGCTGGTTCCTCAAAAGGTGAGTATCTCCGAGATCGGTCAATTTCCGGGTCAGCCTGACATCAATGGGATCAATCCGACGCCGCTCCCACGTCCTTCACATCCCACCAAACCTCTCCCAGCCGACTACCTGCCGACACGCGACCAGCAGATGGAGTATGTCATGGCACTGAGATCGGTGTCGGCGTCGGATGTAGATGCGGTTTTGCAGGAGCTTTCCGGGCGTGAAGACCTCACCCCGCGACAGTGATGCCTGCTTGTCACTGAAAAATGCAAGGCAATCGCTGCAACGCGGCCGGCGATAAAGTGATGTTTCATGGGTGTGAAATGGGGAGGGTCGGAGATCAGGTCTGCGCCGCTGGGTCAATTAGGCTATCGTCCAGCGATGGCCAGAATGGCGAGGGTCGCGCAGGACGGGTTGATTTATCATGTATGGAGTCGCGGCTACGCGGATGAAGATTTTAAAGTATGACGGCGATTTTGCATGGTTTGAACGGGCGGTGATCGATCATGGCAACAAGTCTCAATTGAGGCTGCCTGCTAGTTAGCTTTGAACATTTGCGAATAACAGTCGCTTAAACTGCTCAGGCCGGTTCAGGGTTGAAAATTCCTTTGATCCGGAGACAGCCGTAACTAACTTCACATTAATTGCTTACAGCCGAAATAGCGTGTAACGCCAGTTTGTTTCGCGTCAAAGGACTGGCGTAATTTGCGTTAATTGCGTCGAGTGGCCATGGAACCAACGCGCAAGGCCAATGTATTTCGCCACTTATAGCGGTTCGCCTTTGGTGGACCGATGTGAAAATTGCGGCGCAGTGCGCAGCTGCGTTTCGTAAGCGATTGCTTATTCACGCTTTATGGTTGCGCGCGATTTTGGCGGTTTTACCGTTTATCGCCGCTTGTGTCGGCGATTAACAGGGATTTTACTGCCGATCGTACGCGGAGGCAGGGCTTTAACAGGCGCCGGAGTAGCGGTGCTGTCCTGGGGTGCAGCTGGGGTGGAAGTTGAGCCGAAGGCGCGCTCAAAACGGTTGACAATGGGTTTGGACGCTGTAGTGGGTTGATAGTCGCCGGGCTTGCCCTCGGTCCAGTCTTCGGGAGTGGGCCGGGCTTCAAAGCCTTCCACGGTGGCAACGGGAATCACCATGTTGATCAGATTTTCGACCTTGGTCAGTTCGTCGCCTTGCTCTTTGGTTACGAGCGTGAATGCCTTGCCCTTGGCACCCATGCGGGCGGTGCGACCGATGCGATGCACATAGGCTTCGGGGTCTTCGGGGATATCGTAATTGATGATGTGACTGATGTCGGCGACATCAATGCCGCGGCTGGCGAGATCGGTTGCGATCAGAACATCGAACTTTCCGCCTTTGAAACCTTTCATCACGCGATCGCGTTTGTTCTGGGCGAGATTGCCGTGGATTTCGCGGCATTCGATGCCATCGAAATGCAGTTTCTTGGCGATCTTCTCAGCACCGCGCTTGGTTCGACAGAAGACAATCGCAAGTTCCGGCTGCTCCTGTTTGAGCAGCTGGCGAAGCAGTCGATATTTATCCCACGGCTGAACTGAACAGTAATACTGTTCGACCTTGTCGACGGTTGGTTTGTCATCTGCGCCGGGAGCTATCAGTTTCTCGACAGGTTCGCGCATATATCGGCGGGCGAGCCGGTCGATCTCCTCGCTGATGGTGGCCGACACGAAAATAGTTTGATGTGACGAAGCCCCCGGGGAACCCTGAGCCTCGGCCATGGACGGCGGCTGTTCACCGTGTTCGGTTGCGTTTTCGGTTGCGTTTTCGGCTTCGTGCCCTGTTGTGGATGGCCCTGAATCCGGGCCGGGATCTCTGGCATCGACCTGGCGGCGAACACCTTTCACCCTGGACAGGATATTGCGAATGTCATCGCGAAAACCAATGTCGAGCATTCGATCCACTTCATCCAGCACGACGAACCGAATGTTCTCAAAGCTGATGATTCGACGATCCAGCAGATCGATTACGCGGCCAGGCGTGCCCACAAGGACTTCGGGACCGTGTTTGAGGAACTTCATCTGGGCGAGAATTTTTTGTCCACCGAATACTGCTACCGATCGAATCGGGGTGTATTGGGCGAGTCGCTTGAGTTCCTCATCCACCTGCACGGCGAGTTCACGCGTGGGAACCAGGATGATTGCCTGGGTGGCCAGCCCTTTACTGGCCATTTGCAGAACGGGAATGCCGAACGATGCGGTCTTGCCGGTGCCGGTGCGGGCCTGACCCAGGATATCCACCCCGGACAGCGCGCGCGGGATCAGCATCGCCTGAATTTCAGACGGGGTGATGTACTTCAAGTCGGCCAGCGCACGGAGGATTGAAGGGCGGACGCCTAAAGCGGCAAAGGCTTCGGGCACGGGCGGATGTTCAGTTTTATCGCTCACAGATTCGACTTTCCTTCGGGAAAATGATGGATGTTCGAGTATTAAAGTGTATCGGGCGACTGACGATAAGAAAAGCCTTCGATCCACCCCGCTGCGTTCTGTTCCGGTGGTAACCAGACTAGACCGGCCCGCGTTCCTGCAGGCTCTGCGCACACAACTCTAAACAGCTGGCTTTAGCGCGGCTATCGCGTAGAAAGGCCGCCCTTCGCGGCGATACTTCCGTTCGAAATTCGTACCGACGAATTCGCCCTCCCCCGCAGCTTCCGGGCGGTTGTAATCCACCACCGTCAACTTCGACCCGCGCACGGCGGGATCGATATATTGTTCGAAATAATTCTGATGATCCGTCACCACCTGCAATCTCCCGCCGGGGATTAGAAGGCTCGATGCCAGCTCCACAAACGGTGGTTGAATCAGCCGGCGCTTATGATGCCGCTTCTTCGGCCATGGATCGGGGAAATAAATATGCAGCACGGCCAGGCTGGCTGGCTGCACCCATTCCCGCAGAAAAAACATGGCTTCGGCGCGTACTGTCCGCGCGTTGGTGCAGTGATGTCGACGAAGTCGATCACTGCCATACGCGCCAGAACCAGCTGGCCCATTCGATGCCGAAGAAATTCACTTCCGGCCGCGTGCGGGCCTGTTCCAGCAGAAAGGTTCCCTTGCCCATGCCGATCTCCAGCTCGACTGGATGATCGTTGCCGAACATTTCCCTCCAGACAATGGGCTTGGGAATCGAGTCGGGAAACAGCCCGACACCGTCGACGATAAGAGACCGGTTGGATTGCATGGGTCAGACATGATACGCGGCTCAGAAAAAAATGCGCCCGCATCTCCCCTTGCCCTTGCCATCGGGGTGTAGCGTGCCAGGGTGGCGATTCTGGCATAATGCGATGAACTCCAACCAAGGATGGTCGCATGGGCTTGGATTTCAGCACGTTATCTCCCGAGGAACTCCTGGCAGCCGAATCGGCGGTGCTCACGATGCGCAGCTTGACTCAGGCTGTCAAAACCGCGCCGCACGGCAAAGGGATGCTCTGCGTGGAAACGGCGTTGCACGATAAAGGGTTTGAGCATCTTCGAATGATGCTGCAGTCGGCGGTGGCGTCCCACGAAGGGTGCAAAAAAAGGGGTCTGCAGTTTGCCGTGTTCCTGCGGGAAAAACGCCTCGTTCAAGCGGCGCAAGGTGAAGAAGGTGCTCAGCAGCATCGGGCACATTGCCGTCGACCGTCGGTATTACGCGTGCCGAAAGTGCAAGGCCAAGCAGATTCCGTGGGAAGGCTGGGCGGGTATCAACGCAAAGCATCGGGTGACGCCTCATGCCCAGCGAATGATTGTGCTGGCCGGCAGCGGTCGTTCGTTTGATGAAGCGGAGAGGAATCTGAAGGAACTGTGTCACGTTCAAACCAGCAACGACGTGATTCGAGCGATCTGCGATGAACAGGGGACGGCGATGCAGGAGTGGATCAACAGCAGCCCCGAGCCCAAAATGGCCTTCGCCGCGGCCAGGGGGGAGGTGGAGTTTTCCACCGATGGTTTGAAGATCAACACCGTCGGTGGCTGGCGGGAGATGCGTCTGAGCGTGATCAGCAAGCGGGAACCGGTCGCCTCGGCAACACCGCGGCAGTGGAACGATCGCGTGCTGAATCGGCCTGCGGTGAGAATGGGCATCTGTGCGATCGCGCCCTGCAATATCATCGGTGCGAGCTGGCAGCGGCTCTGCAAAACACTGGGGCTGCCCAAAGATCAGGACCTGAGCATTCTGGCCGATGGCGCCCGGTGGATCTGGGACCAGGCGGCCAAACGCTTTGCGGGCAAAGAGGTTCAGTGGGTGGTGGACATCTATCACCTGATGCTCTACCTGTTTGCCGCTGCCGCGGAGTTGGGTACCAAAGGTGCCGAGCAATGGGTCGGTCAGCGCATCCTGGAACTGATCGAGATGGGCGGCCCGAAATTCATCGAGCATCTGCAAAGCATCGGTCCTCCCGATCCAAAGCCCGCCACCGCAGCCGCATGGACCAAACTGCTGCATTATCTGAGCGAAAACCGCGACAGCCTGTGGTACGGCGATCGATTGAAACAAGGCCTGCCCATCGGCAGCGGCCTGATCGAAGGCGGCGCGAAAAATATTCTGGGCAAACGCTTGAAGATTAACAGCGCCCGCTGGCGGATTCGCCGTGCTGAACGGATGGGCACGATCCGCTGCATTCAGTATAGCGGCCTATGGGATACCTATTGGGACTCAAAAATGGCCGCCTGAATCGCCACACTTAAAAGTTACACCCTGCCATCGGCTATCGATGGCCGGGCAAAATATTTCATTATTCAAATTCATCATCCGACTTCTGCAGAAACGTAAAAAAGCACATCTGCTCGATATCATCCTTCTTCCCGCGCAGGGAAAACAGCTTAAAAAACCACGCCAGATCCCGCTCTGAAGGTTCTTCCGGCGGCGCTGATTTCACACCCACAATCTCAGCGGCATCAACCCCCATGATGTAGTTCGCCAGATGATTGATATTCATCTCATCCGCCGACTGAGTCGAGAGCACCGCGATCTTGTGTCCGCGGATCAAGTCACGCAGATATCTATCGGCCATCTTCACCTCGACCGCATCGAGCGCAGCCAGGTAAGCATTAGCGCCGGCATCTTGTTTCCAGGCATTATCGATGCGTTGCTCCTCGCGGAATCCATTAAAGGCTGCATCAAAATGGGCCTGCAATCGCTGGTAATACGTATCGACTTGTTCCCCCGCCAACCAGCGGACGATCATCACCTCGCCGGGGCGTCGATGAACGTGATAGTCGTTGCCGGACACACCCGCGGTGGCAGGCAAATCCAGAAGATGCAACGCTTCGGCCACCGAGGCATCAGGAATGACAGGGCTGTCAGCGGCTCTGGCTTTATCCAGCCTGGCCATCCCGCGCTGGACTTCGCGAGCCAGTTGCATATCAAGTCGCGGAAGGATCCGGGCATCAAACTTTCGGCACCCTTCGAAGACCGCTGCCAGCTCGGCGTGCATTCGAAATTCATCCGACTTTTCCTTCGCCCGGGCAGCCGGATCGGAAACACGTTCAACGGGATCTTCCTGCGGTTCATCAAACATAAGCCCCCGAGGATACAGGATGCAGCATCCGCCGGTCCAGATTCGCTATTTTCGATCCG